>NZ_DBFWLG010000042.1:0-308315 GCF_048465575.1 Alistipes sp. | reverse complement strand
CCCTCTTCTCCTCCGACAAGCCGCAGGTTGTGCACGATGAACGGAAGTCGTGTACACGGTGAAACCCTCGGTCTTGCGGCTTCGGCTTAAGAAACTGTCGCTTCGGACGGACAACCGCGCAGGAGGTTCCGAATCCCTCGTCCAAATAGTTCAAAGGCCTACCCGGCGCCGTGATGGCGGCCCCGGGCAGGCCCTTTTTTTGTGGCCGGAGCGGACCCCTATTTACGAGGAAGCGCCATTACGCTGTTCGCAACCAAAACAACAAAGGAAATTCCCGCAAACCCGGTCATTCGGGCTAAAAGGCCAGCTCCAACTGGTCGATCTCGTGGTTGAACGTCAGGCGGTGGTGGGGTGTGAGGCCGTATTCGCGGATGGCGAGGCGGTGCTGGCGGGTGGGGTATCCCTTGTTCTGCAACCAGCCGTAGTGGGGATATTCGTCGGCCAGGCGGACCATGTACTCGTCGCGGTGCGTCTTGGCCAGCACCGAGGCGGCCGCAATATCGGCGTATTTGCCGTCACCCTGCACGACGCAACAATAGGGCATTCCGAGTTGCGAGCGGAAACGGTTACCGTCGATCACCAGAAATTCCGGCTGCGGATCGAGCCGCAGAACGGCCTGCGCCATCGCTTCGAACGAGGCATTGAGAATATTGATCCGGTCGATGCGCTCGGCCGAGACGGCTTCCACGGCCCACGCAACGGATTCCCGCTCGATCACCGCGCGCAGCCGGTCGCGGTTGCGCGCGGTCATCTGCTTCGAATCGTTGAGCAGCGGGTGGTGGAAATCGGGCGGCAGAATGACTGCCGCGGCAAAGACGGGTCCGGCGAGACATCCGCGTCCCGCCTCGTCGCAGCCCGCTTCGAGCAGGTCGTATCGGCTCCGGGTCTCCAGCATCGTGTACAAAGTTACGAATTATTTGGTCCCGTTCCGGCTTTTTTCGCTACTTTTGCGTCGAGCAGCCACTTACCATGAAATTCGACATCGCCCGCCAGCCGCTCGTCCCGGCTTTTCTCACCCTCGCCGCAATCGCCGTCGCGGCCATGTGCCGTGTGGATGCACGCGCCGCGCTCGATGCACTCTTCGAGAGCACCGATGCGAGTACGAGCCTGGCACCGGACGCCGTCGAGGGGCTCCGCATCCCGCCGCTCGCCACGCTGCTCTTCCGGTTTCAAAATGCCAGTCCGGTCTGGGCGCACCTGATCGGCGGCTACCTGATCCTCTTCGCCGGTATGTGTACGGGACGGCTTTCGGTCCGATACAATCTCTACACGGTCGGAACCTGCCTCTCCATTCCGCTCTACGCCGTGGCGGCCTGCGGAATCGCAGCCGACAGCCATTACCTCGCGGCCTATACCGCCTCGGCTCTCATGGCCCTCTCGATAAAGAATTTTTGCCGCTCGTTCCGCAACGGCTACGGGTTCGACGGCATTTTCCGGGCCGCGCTCTACCTGAGTCTGCTGGTCCTGGTAATGCCCGCCGCCGCACCGCTGCTGCTGGCGCTGCCGCTGGCCGTGCTGCTCTTCCGCCGCACGATCCGCGAAAGCGTCGTCTCGCTGGCAGGTCTTGTGCTGCCCGCGGCCACCCTCTGCTACCTCAACTGGGGCTCCGGAGGCACTTTTTTCGCCCCGGTGGAGGCGCTTGTACAGCTCTTTACCGAGGGAACACCCCTCCAACTCTTCCGCCATACGCCGCTCCCCGGGCTCTTCCTGCTCGGGGGCATAGCGCTGCTCACCGTCGTGGCGCTGCTCTTTTTCCTGACGGACCTCTATGCCGCCGGCAGCAAGCCCCGGTTCCTGCTCCTATTTAATATAGGTGTGCTGCTGCTGAGCGCCGCTGCACTTTGCGGCCCCGCAGCGACGCCGGCACTCTACGCCCTGGCCGCCGTCCCCGCAGCCCTGCTGCTGCCCCTGTTTTTCGTCCGCATCCGGCCCTCGATCGCGCTGGCTCTCTACCTCGTGTTGCTTGCTGCGACGGGTTTCAACATCTTTGTGCAATAAGTTATTTAGTCCAAATGATACTATCATAAGGCTCAAAAGGCTTTTTATACCCCTTGTGGCCATTTTTTATTTTAGAATTATAAGTTTTAATTGTATATTTGGGGATGAACAAAAAGTGACGCAACTGTTTGTTCAGAAAAACTTAAATTACAATTAAACAATGCACAGATCTATTTTCTCGTCGGCTCAGCAGCCGATGATCGTGAAGTACGTGGAGACGCTTCACAACGGAATTCAAACGCAGACGCTTTCGCGCTATGCAATCGGCTTCATCCTCCGCGGAACGAAGTACATTTACGACGGCGACAAGCGTCAGACACTCAGCAAGGGAGACATCTTCTACCTGGGTATCGGCCACCACTACATCGAGAACTTTCCCGAGAACGGCCAGCCTTTCGAACAGATACTCTTCTACTACACGCCCGAAGACCTCCAGCGCATCCTGCTCCATCTGAATATTACCTACGGGCTGAACATTTCGAACGAACATTCGTGCGAAAACTGCCGCAACCGCGCCCACGTGTCCATGCCCGGGTGGAACTCGGTGCGCAACTTTTTCTCCAACACCAACAACTACCTGCGCGACGAAGATTTCCACCACGACGAGACGGCCGAGAACATCAAGATGACCGAACTGATCTACCTCCTGGCCTCGCACGAAGACTGCTGCATCAAGAGCAAGCTGCTGAGCACGGTCGATGCGGCCAAGGAGAATTTCGAGCAGATCGTCTACGACCACATCTTCAAGGAGATTTCGATCGAGGAGCTGTCGAAGCTGACCAACCGTTCGCTCACCTCGTTCAAGAAAGAGTTTCGCCGCCATTTCCAGATGCCGCCCCACAAGTGGTACATCCGCCAGCGGCTGATGCACTCGCGCCTGCTGCTGATCTCGACCTCGAAATCGATCTCCGAGATCGGCAACGAATGCACGTTCCCGAACACCTCGCATTTCATCAAACTCTTCAAGAAAGAGTACCAGATGACGCCCGCGACCTACCGCAACCGACACATCACCTCGCTGGGCACCGAGAAGAAAACGCCGGCCCGCGAGAAGAGCGAAATCCGCGAAGCGCTTTAATCAAAAACTTAGGAACAGATCCGTAATTAAAAAATTTTAATTACAATCTATTAGCGAAAAAGTGATTATTCGACAAAAATGTTACAAAATATTTGGATTTAACTAAAATTCGATTTACCTTTGTACTACAAAACGTGGGGTCCTCCCACTCTCATTAACCTAACTAACCTAACCAGAGAATCCCGATACTGCCAGGTATCGGGATTCTTCTTTTTTGTCGGTCATCCGACCGTCTCGGGTCGCATCCGCGCATATTCGGCGCGGATCAGCGGTTCGTCGCAAACGAGGCTTCGGAGGAGCGGATCGCCGCCGCAGCAAGCCAAAGCCTTGTCGAGCACCGCGAAGAAGCGCAGGCGCAACACGCGGCAGGGGAAGCTCTCGCGGCCGTAATCGTACTGCGTCCCGTCGAGACAGCTCAGGATCGCTTCGCGCCAGGCCCTTGCCGCACCGGGTTTCGCGCCGGCGGCCAGGAGGAAATCGCCCAGCCGCTCCCACTCGATGCTCTCATCGAAAGCCGTCCGGTCGGCGTTGCCGCCGCGACGACGGATCGCGCGTATGCGCTCATAAGCGGCCTGCTGCAACCGGAAGCGGACCTCGGGGTCCAGTTCGAGTTTGTTTCCGCGCAGCCGCGCTGCAAGACGGTAGTGCGTCCTGCGAATTTCGGATTCTTTCATCACTGCATTTTTTTGAAAGTGAAACATCGGCTCCGGGTCCGTCGCAGCTGTCAAGGAACGGGACGGGCACAACAATCCCGTCGAAGCGGTCCTGCGAGGACGCCGGAGATTTTCAAAAAAGCAGAAACAAAAGATTTAGAGTCACATACGATTCGGCAAACGGCTCCGATACAGAACGGAAAACATACGGAGCGACTTTACGGATGCAAAGGTAGAGAAAAATTCGTGAAATTCCAAACCGTTCGTACACACCGTGCTGCGAAATCGACGCCCCTCGGCGAAAACAATAATTGAAGAATAACGGGGAATTGTCAATAATTTTTTCTATTTTTGCATCAATATGGAAAATAATGAACTTAAATGCCGAAGTTATATGACCAGGTAGATGCACTCAAAAAACCCGGATGGCTGAAGATCCGACTCCACCGCACCCCGCAATACGCCGAGGTTCGGCACATCGTCGATAAACACGCTTTACACACGATTTGCAGCAGCGGCCGCTGTCCCAACCAGGCCGAATGCTGGAGCCGGCGGACAGCGACTTTCCTGATTCTGGGTGACATCTGTACACGCGGCTGCCGCTTCTGCGCAACGCAGACGGGGCGTCCTTCAGCCCCCGACCCCGAAGAGCCCCTCCGGGTTGCAGAGAGTGTACGCCTGATGAAACTGAGGTATGTCGTCGTCACCTCCGTCACGCGCGACGACCTCCCGGACGGCGGGGCCGCACACTGGGCCCGCACCGTGGAGGCGATCCGCAAGGAGAATCCCGACGCCGCAATCGAGCTCCTTATTCCCGATCTGGACGCACGCCCCGACCTCTTGGACGTGGTGGTCGCGTCGCAACCCGACGTGGTCGGGCACAACATCGAAACCGTCGAACGGCTGACCCCCGCCGTCCGCTCGCGGGCCCGTTATCGCACCAGTCTGGAGACGCTGCGCTACCTCTCGGCTCAGGGCGCAGCCACCAAGAGCGGCCTGATGGTCGGCCTGGGCGAAACGGACGACGAGGTGATCGAAACCCTGGCGGACCTCTACCGGGCGGGGGTGCGCATCGTCACGCTGGGTCAATACCTCCGTCCCACCCTCGAGCACTACCCCGTAGCGGCGTATGTCGCTCCCGAGAAATTCGAATGGTACCGGGAGAAAGCCCTCGAGATGGGTTTCGCCTACTGCGCAAGCGCACCGATGGTCCGCTCGTCGTACCGGGCGCACGAGGCGCTCGAAAGCCTTAAAGCCCCGCGCGGATGAGAGCCCGCTGCCGGGACCTCGGCCGGATGGACTACGCCTCCTGCCGCGCGTTGCAGCAAACGCTGTTCGACGCGCTCCTGACCCGAAAAAGGCCCTCCTGTCCGGCAGCGCCCCAGCATCCCGGCAGGCGGACGCACGGAGCCGCCGAGGACCCCGAACAGGGCGGCAGCCGGGCGGTGCAGGCATCCGGCGCGGACCCCGAGGGTTCGCAGACGGAGAACTGGGACGAAGCCGGCACGGTTTTGCTGGTGGAGCACCCCCCGGTCTACACGCTCGGCAAGAGCGGGCGGGCGGAGAACCTGCTCATAAGCCGCCAGGCGCTCGAAGCGCTCGGCGCACAGTTCTTTCACATAGACCGCGGCGGCGACATCACGTTCCACGGTCCCGGGCAGTTGGTTTGCTACCCGATCCTCGATCTCGAGCGGTTGGGGCTGGGGCTGCGGGAGTACATCGAGGCGCTCGAAGAGGCCGTGATCCGCACGGTGGCCCGATACGGCATAGGCGCGGGCCGCGTCGCCGGTGCTTCGGGGGTCTGGATCGACTCCGAGGGGCCCGCGCCGCGCAAGATTTGCGCAATAGGCGTCCGCGCGTCGCGTTATGTCACCATGCACGGATTCGCGCTGAACGTCTCGACCGACCTCGCATGGTTCACGCGCATCAACCCCTGCGGATTCACCGACCGCGGGGTCACCTCGATCCGGCGCGAAACGGGCCGGACGGTCCCGATGCAGGAGGTCAAGCGCGCAGTCATCGAAGAACTGGCTGCCGCGCTGCGGTGCCGGATAGAAGCACCCGCCCAGTAGCCGCCCGGACCGGAAAACGCGCTGGGACGAGAGGCGGCCACGCCCTCCAGCAAGACCCGGAGGGCGACCGGAACCATCGCAAGGGAGCAGCCCCGCGACGGCAAAAACTGAAGAAGCCGTAAACGCGTTCCTTTCCGAAAGAGGGCCGAGGCGGAATAGTAAAGAGACGAAAAAGGAAAATTAAATGTTAAAAAAAATAAATAATAATTCGTATGCCTGTAGAAAAACGATGGGTAGTCAAACCGCAGGGCGATTCCGTGGCGGTGGCGAAGCTCGCCACCCGGCTGAGGATCTCGCCCGTGCTGGCGAACCTGCTCGTACAGCGAGGCATAGACACGGTAGAAAAGGCGGAGAAATTCTTTAAACCCGCCCTCTCGGACCTCCACGATCCGTTCCTGATGAAGGACATGGACAAGGCGGTCGAGCGGGTCGAACGCGCCGTTGCGAACCAGGAGAAGATCATGGTCTACGGCGACTACGACGTGGACGGCTGCACGGCCGTCGCGCTGGTTTACAAGTTTCTGCGCCAGATCGGGCACAAAAACCTGATCTTCTACATTCCCGACCGCTATACCGAAGGGTACGGCATCTCGGTCAAGGGGATCGACCTGGCGGCCCGCAAGGGCGTCGGGCTGATCATCGCCCTGGACTGCGGGATCAAGGCCACGGAAAAGGTCGTCTATGCGAAACAGAAAGGCGTGGATTTCATCATCTGCGACCACCACCTCCCGGCCGAGGAGATTCCCCGCGCCGTAGCCGTTCTGGACCCCAAGCGGGTCGACTGCTCCTACCCGTTCGACGAACTGTCGGGCTGCGGCGTGGGATTCAAACTGGTCCAGGCCTATGCCCAGAAACACGGCATTCCGTTCGACGAGATTCAGGGTCTCCTGGATTTGCTGGTCGTATCGATCGCCTCGGACATCGTGCCGCTGGTCGACGAAAACCGCATTCTGGCCCATTACGGACTGAAAAGTCTCAACCGCGAGCCGTCGAAAGGGCTGCTGTCAATCATCAAGATCTGCGGCCTGGACAAGCATTGCATCACCATCGACGACATCGTTTTCAAGATCGGGCCGCGCATCAACGCCGCCGGACGCATGCGCATGGACGAGAACGACGAGAACGCCTCGCCCTCGGGCGGACACGCCGCCGTGGAGCTCTTGATCGAGGGCAACGAGCGCGTGGCCGAGGAGTTCGGCTCGGTGATCGACGCCTACAACCAGGACCGCAAGTCGATCGACCGCTCCGTAACGCAGGAGGCGCACAGCTACATCGAGTGCAACCCCGAGATGAAGCAGCTCAAGAGCACCGTGGTCTACAACCCCAGGTGGATGAAAGGCATCGTGGGGATCGTGGCCTCGCGCCTGATCGAGACCTACTACCGCCCCACGGTGGTGCTCACCATGTCCAACGGCTTCGTGACCGGCTCGGCGCGTTCGGTGCCGGGATTCGACCTCTATCAGGCCGTCGAGTCGTGCTCGGACCTGCTGGAAAATTTCGGCGGACACATGTATGCCGCGGGGCTGACGATGCGCCCGGAGAACGTCACGGAGTTCACGCGCCGCTTCAACCGCTTCGTCGAGGAGAACATCGACCCCCAGATGCTCATCCCGCAGGTCGAGGTGGACAGCGAACTGCTCTTCTCCGACATCACGCCCCAGTTCCGCAAGGACCTGGGCCGCTTCCAGCCGTTCGGGCCGGGCAATGCGGCGCCCGTGTTCGCCACCTACGGGGTGAGCAACCACGGCGACGCCAAGCTGGTGGGCATGGAGTGCGAACACCTGCGCATGGACCTGATGCAGCGGCAGAAGCCCAACACGACGATCCAGGCCATCGCCTTTCAGCAGCCGACGCACTACGAGTGGGTGCGCTCGGGCCGTCCGGTGGATGTCTGCTACCAGATCGTCGAGAACCACTACCGCGGCACGGTGACCACCCAGCTGCGCATCAAGGATATAAAACCCGTACTGAACAGATAAACCCAACCGGGGGAAGAACCCGCCCCGGCGGGCTCTCCCCCTTATCCGCACCTCCGGTGCGGCAGCACCGACCCGAGCCATGAGATTCTTGAAGAAACCGATTCGTATTTCGATCCACATCGTGCTGTGGACCATGTTTTTCAGCTGCCTGGTGGCCCATCCGTTCTCCCAGGCCACCAGCAGCCCTCCAGGCGACAGACGCGACTACATCCTTATTCTGAACACCTACACCGAATCGTCGTCGTGGAGCCGCAACATCGTCAACGACATCGTGACCCACATCGAGGGGATCGACAACCTGGAGGTCTATACCGAAAACATGAACATGCTCCTGATGCGGGGCGACCAAAACGATGAGATCAAACTCCGCGATTTCGAGCGGATGCTGGAGCGCGAATACGGCAAAAACCCGCCCCGGATGCTGGTGCTGCTGGGAGCACCGATCGCCGTGCTGCGCGATTTTCTCAAGGAGACCTGGCCCGATGCACCGTTGATCTACTGCTCGGAGATGGACTACATCGGTCCGGCCGAGGCCTACCTCAAGCGCCGCGCCATCACCCGCGAGGAGCGTGAACCGCTCTACGACAAGGCTGCCACGGACAACCTGACGCTTATCCAGTCGCCTTTCTACCTGCGACAGAACATCGAACTGATGCAGCGCATGATCCCCGGCATGGACTCGCTGGTCTTCGTCGGCGACGGCCGCTACATCAACCAGCAGGCCGATTACGACCTGCGGGAACTCCTCGCACGCGAATACCGCCACCTCCACTACCGCTTCTACTCAGCCGAAAAGATGTCCACCGAGGCGCTGCTCGATTCGCTCAATACGCTCGACAACCGCACCACGGGCGTGCTGTTCTCCTCGTGGCATTTCGTCAAGAAGATCAGCGGCAGCGACCTCCCCGTCACCGACTCCTACCGCGTGATCGCCAGCGTCGAGGCGCCCATTTTCTCGCTCACATCCACCGGATTGAGCACCGGCGGACTGGTGGGCAGCTACGCCTACGACGACAGCAACGTCTCGCACCGCATCCTCGAGACCATCGACGCCGTGCTCGCGGGCGAACAGCCGCGCGACATTCCGTTCTATGTTCCGACCTCGGCGCATCCGATCTTCAACTACCCGACGCTCGTGCGCAAAGGACTCTCGACCAACACCTGCCCGTCGAACTCGGTCTTTCTGAACAAACCCGCCTCGACGCTCGAACGCTACAAGTGGCCCATCGTGGCGGGCGGCGTGCTCATGTTCCTCTTCATCCTTTTCCAGCAATGGCGCATCCGCGCGATGCACAACATCGAGGAGGCCCGCAAGCGCGAGTCGGAGAGCCAGGCCCGCTATTTCAACCTCTTCAACCGCATGCCGATCATCTACATCCAGGAACAGGTGCTCTTCGATGCGGACGGAAACCCCTCGGACACGCGGTTCTCGGACGTGAACGCCCATTTCGAGCGGATGTTCTTTCAGCGCGAACGGATCATCGGCAAAACCATCGGGGAGCTGCTGCCCGAGCAGAAAAACGAATTCCTGCACATGGTCCGCCTCGTGCTGACCGAGAACCGGACCATCACCTATCCGTTCTACTACGACAAGCTGGACATGTTTTTCGAGGTGATCGTCAGCCGGTCGTACAACGACGACTGCATCGACATCTTCTGCCTCGACGGAACGGCCCTGCACAAGGCGCAGAACAAGCTCGCCTCGATCAACCGCAAACTGGCCATGGCCCTCGACGTGGCCGACATCGTACCGTGGAAATGGGACCTCGCAAACCACACCATCTATTTCGACTCCAACCAGATGCGTGATCCGGCCAGCCACGAGGAGCAGGAGCACATGCAGCACGCCATCTCCGAAGAGCGCTATTTCGGCAAGGTGGTCGAGGAGGACCGCGACCGGGTGCGCAGCGCCTACGACCGGCTGATCGACGGCTCGTCGCCCAAGTTCCGCGAACAGTACCGCATCCGGATCGAGAGCGGGTCGCGTCCGCGCACGGAGTGGGTCGAGGTGCAGGCCGGCGTGGAGACGCGCGACCGCGACGGCCGGCCGCTCACGATCGTGGGTTCGTCGCTGGTCATCACCCAGCGCAAGCAGATGGAGCAGGAGCTGCTCTCGGCCCGCGACCGCGCCGAGGAGTCGAACCGCCTCAAATCGGCTTTCCTGGCCAACATGAGCCACGAAATCCGCACGCCGCTGAACGCCATCGTCGGCTTTTCGGAGATTCTGGCCAACACCGAGGAGCAGCAGGAGAAACAGGAGTACGTCTCGATCATCGAGAACAACAACGCCCTCCTCTTGCAACTCATCGGCGACATCCTCGACCTGTCGAAGATCGAGGCCGGTACGCTGGAGTTCGTCCACACCTCGTTCGATCTGAACGCCCTGATGAACGAGAGCAAGGACACCGTGGGGCTGAAAGTCCGCGAGGGCGTCGAACTCACGTTCGAACAGCCCGCCGCGGAGTGCTGCATCCTCACCGACCGCAACCGCCTGGCGCAGGTGCTCATCAACCTGTTGACCAATGCCGCCAAATTCACGCACGAGGGCTCGATCCGCTTCGGCTACGAACGACGGGGGAGGAAAACGGCAGAACTCTATTTCTGGGTCACCGACACGGGCTGCGGCATCCCCGCCGACCGCAAGGACCAGGTTTTCGACCGCTTCGTCAAGCTCAACAGCTTCAAGCAGGGCACCGGACTGGGTCTGTCGATCTGCCGCACGATCGTCGAACACCTCGGCGGGCGGATCGGCGTCGAATCCGATGAGGGCCAGGGCGCGACGTTCTGGTTCACGCTGCCCTACGTGGCGGGCGAGACCGAACCGGAGGAGGAGCAGACGCTGCCGCCCCTAAAGGTCGAACGCGACAAGCTCACCATCCTCATCGCCGAGGACAACGAGAGCAACTACCGCCTTTTCGAGTCGATCCTCGGGCGCGACTACCGGCTGCTGCACGCCTGGAACGGGCAGGAGGCCGTCGAGCTCTTCCGCAAGCACCGTCCGCATATCGTGCTGATGGACCTCAACATGCCCGTGATGAACGGCTACGAGGCCACGGCCGAAATCCGGCGCATTTCGGCCGACGTGCCCATCGTGGCGGTGACGGCATTCGCTTACGCCTCGGACGAACAGAAAGTCATGTCGAGCGGTTTCGACGGCTACATGCCCAAGCCGATCAACGCCTCGCAACTCAGGGCGCAGATTCTCGACATGCTCCGCAAGCGGCTGACGCTGATCTGAGGTCTCCCTCTGATGGAATCGCCCCTGCCACGCTCGTTGCGGCAGGGGCGATTGCGTCAGGAGGGAGCGGCTATCCGAGGCGGATAATGCGCCCCTCGTCGTCTGCGGGCGGCAGCGGCGCGGGCGTGAAATCGGAGTAGCCGATCGCCACGGCGCACAGGGGTTCGCATCCGGCGGGGATGGGCAGGAACTCCCTCAGGTAGTCGGCGGCCTGCTCCCCGTCGGGCTCCGCCTTGAGGCGGGGCCGCCCGTCGACATGGACCCAGCACGAGGCCAGCCCCTCGTCGACGCAGGCCAGTTGCAGCACGGTGGCCGAGATGGCCGCATTCACGCGCCACAGGTCGCTCGCGGCCGTGTCGCCCAGGACGACAATGGCCAGCGGTGCGCCTTTGAGAAAGCCCGAGCCGTAGTCGCGCATCGGCGCCATGCGGGCCACCGAAGCCGGATCGTCCACGACCAAAAGGCGCGTCGAACGGCTGTTGCGCGATGAGGGGGCCGGCAGGGTCAGGCGCAGGATGCGCTCCACGACCTCGCGCGGAACAGCGCGGTCCGAGAATTTGCGGATCGAACGCCGCTTTTCGATCAACTCTTTGAACTCCATCCCTTTTTTCGTTTTGGTTCTATGCTTGCAAAAATAGTGAAAAAACGTTATCTTTACTTGAAATTCCCGCAGACGCCCGCATAAAACGAACGGGGCTGCGTTTATACGGAAAACTTAAAGCGCAAAAACGATGGACTACCGATTCACCATAGCCCTGATCTACGATTTCGACGGCACGCTCTCGCCCGGAAACATGCAGGAGTACGATTTCATCCCGGCCGTGGGCAAGAGCAACAAGGAGTTCTGGACCGAGGCCAACAAGCTGGCCGAGGATCAGGACGCCGACATGGTGCTGACCTACATGGCCCGCATGATCCAGGAGGCCAAATCGAAAGGCTTGTCGCTCCGGCGCGAAGCGTTCCAGGAGTCGGGGCGCCGCGTGACGCTCTACAAGGGGGTGAGCGAGTGGTTCGGCCGCATCAACGCCTACGGCGCCGAGCGCGGCATCCGCATCCTGCACTACATCAATTCGTCGGGGCTGAAAGAGATCATCGAGGGTACGGAGATCGCCCACGAATTCCGCAAGATTTACGCCTGCTCGTTCCTCTACGACGTGGACGGCATCGCGTTCTGGCCCGCCGTGGCGGTGAACTACACCAACAAGACGCAGTTCATCTTCAAGATCAACAAGGGCGTCGAGTCGGTCTTCGACTCGAAAATGGTCAACCGCTACATCCCCGAAAACGAGCGGCCCGTGCCGTTCAAGCACATGATCTATGTGGGCGACGGCACGACCGACATTCCCTGCATGCGGCTGGTGAAGAATTCGGGGGGCCACTCGATCGCCGTCTACAACCCCGATCAGAAAGGGGCCCGCCGCGAGATGGCGTCGCTCATCCACGACAACCGCGTGAGCCACGTCTGCCCGGCCGACTACTCGCCCGGCACGGAGATGGACACGCTGGTCAAAACCATCATCGACAAGATCGACCTGGACGACAAACTCGAAAAAATGGAGGCTGTAAAATGAGGAAACTGCTCTTCGCAACCAACAACGCCCACAAGCTCGCCGAGGTCCGGGCCGAGCTGGGCGACGCTTGGCAGCTGGTGACACCGCGCGACTGCGGCGTGACGGAGGAGATTCCCGAGACGCAGCCCACACTTGAGGGCAACGCTTCGCAGAAAGCGCGCTACCTTTACGACCGCACCGGCATGGATTGCTTTGCCGACGACACGGGGCTGGAGGTCGAGGCGCTCGGAGGCGCTCCGGGCGTCCATTCGGCGCGCTACGCCACCGACGGGCACGATTTCGCGGCCAACAACCGGCTGCTCCTGCGCAACCTGGCCGGCTGCGGGAACCGCCGCGCACGTTTCCGGACGGTCATATCCCTGATCCTGGGCAGTGAAGAGCACCTCTTCGAGGGGGTGGTCGAGGGGCATATCATCGAGCACGAAACCGGAGACGAGGGGTTCGGGTACGACCCGCTGTTCGTCCCCGACGGCTGCGACCGCACGTTCGCCCAGATGACCACCGCCGAAAAGAACGCCACCTCGCACCGCGCCCGCGCCGTGCGCAAGCTGGCCGGGTACTTGCTTGCGATGGAAAAATAGGCTACCTTTGCCCGACTTATGGAAGAGAAAAGCTGCAACTACAACAAGGAGGAGCGGTTCGACCCGAAGACCGTCGAGGCCCTGATGGGCCATTACCGCGAAATACTGCGCCTGTTGGGGGAGGACCCCGCACGCGAGGGGCTCATGAAAACCCCCGAACGGGTGGCCAAGGCCATGTCGTTCCTGACGAAAGGCTACGAGGAGAACCCGCTCGAGATCGTCCGCTCCGCGACTTTCCGCGAGGAGTACAAGCAGATGGTGCTCGTCAAGGACATCGAACTCTACTCGCTCTGCGAGCACCACATGCTGCCGTTTTACGGCAAGGCGCACGTGGCCTACATTCCCAATGGCTACATCACGGGGCTCTCGAAAGTCGCCCGCGTGGTGGAGTGCTACGCCCGGCGGTTGCAGGTGCAGGAGCGGCTGACTGTCGAGATACGCGACTGCATCCAGGAGGCGCTCAACCCGATGGGGGTGGCCGTGGTGATCGAGGCCAGCCACATGTGCATGCAGATGCGGGGGATCGAGAAGCAGCAGTCGGCGACCACCACCTCGGCTTTCACGGGCATTTTCCTCTCGGACCACCGCACCCGCGAAGAGTTCATGACCCTCATCTCGCACCGATACAGGTAGCGCAGCAATTCACAATTCATAATTTCGCGGGAAAGGCGGCTTAGGCGGTCTGTCGTTCCGGGCGGCGGCTGTAACTGCGATCCCTCGACTGCACTCGGGGGTCGAGTTCCGGGCATTCCCGCCTGCGCTTTATTTCTCACCTTTCACTTTATTTGCAGTTCGCAGCCAGCGGAGGAATGCTCGAAGCCAAAGAGCTGAGTGCAGTCCTCCGCCCGGGTGGCTGCGGACAGCCGCCGCCAAAGGCGGCGCGGACAAGACAGGAAGCGGAAGATTCCTCACATGCGTTCGGAATGACATTTGGTAGCGCGCGTAATGGCAAATTATTACGCCCCCCCCGACCGAGCTCGGGGATCGAGGACGAGTGAGTTAGCACCTCGTCATTGTTCTGGTTTCGTGGGCACATTTCACTTTTCACACTTCACCTTTCACCTTGATTGCGACCCCTCGGCTGGGCTTGGGGAGGGCTATTGTCTGCGACCCTCGACCGGGCTCGGGAATCGAATATGAATTGTGAATCGATCTATTTAAGGTCTACCAGGCAGGAATTCAACGCCTTGTTGAGCGAATACTGCGAGAGGGGTTTGGTCAGGAATTCGTTGCAGCCGGCCTGGCGGGCGTTCTCGATCTCGTTGCCGAACGTATAGGTCGACATGGCGATGACAGGGACCTCGGCCGAGAGCTGCCGGATGCGCCGCGTGGCCTCCAGCCCGTCCATGACGGGCATGCGGATGTCCATCAGCACGGCATCGGGCCGCTCCCGCTCGAACAGGGAGACCGCCTCGGCGCCCGTCAGGGCCCGCACGAGCCGGAAACGGCGGCTCAGAACCGCTTCGATCAACCGGTAATTGGAATCCGAATCTTCGGCCACGAGCAGCTTCCAGGACGTGCAACCGGCCGATGTTCCGGGTGCCGGGACCTCCTCTTTTTCGCTCCGCTGCCGTTGGACGGTCGGGATCGAGAAGAAGAAGCGCGTACCGCGTCCCTCCTCGGACTCGACGTCGATCACGCCGTCCATGCGTTCGACGATCATCTTCGTGATGGCAAGCCCCAGCCCCGTACCGGCGGCAAAGTCGTTGAGCTTGACGAAGCGCGCGAAGATCGCCTTAACCTTTTCGGCGGGAATGCCGCAGCCCGTATCCGCCACACTGAACTCTACGCGGTCGTTCCGCAATTCGAAGCCGAAGCGGATTTCTCCCCGCTCGGTGAATTTCGAGGCGTTGTTCAACAGGTTGGTCACTACCTGCGCAAGGCGGTTGTAGTCGCAGACGATCTCCGCGCGTTCGTATCGCTGCTCGAAAACCAGTTCGACACCCTCCTTGAGGCGGTTCTTGTGAACCTCGTACTGGGCGCGGCACAGTTCGTTGAGGTCCATCGGCCGGGGGCGGAATTCGAGCGTGCCGGCCTCGATTTTCGAGATGTCTAGGATGTCGTTGATCAGTTGCAGCAGCAGCTCCGAATTGGTGTCGATGATCTCGGCGAACTGCTGCTTCTCCTCCACGGTTTCGGCCTCGCCGACCAGCTTCGAGAAGCCGACGATGGCGTTGAGCGGCGTGCGGATTTCGTGGCTCATGTTCGCCAGGAACGCCGACTTGAGCTTGTCCGACTCCTCGGCCCGGATGCGCGCCTCGACGATCTCCAGTTCGGCATTCTTCATGTCGGTGATGTCCCACGAAACGCCGATGATGAGCGGCAGCCGGTTCTCGACCGGGACGAGCGATTTGCAGGTGTTGACGATGCGCGTCTCGCCGGTGGCCGTGACGTACTCCTCGATAAAGGTCATGCGCTCGCCCGTGCGCAGCAGTTCCAAATCGTCGCGGCGGAAGCGCTCGGCATCCTTCTCGCTGGGGAATATCTCACTGTCGGTGTGGCCGAGCGCCCGCGAAGCCGGAATGTGCGAAAACTCCTCGAACGCCCGGTTCCAATAGAGGTAGCGGAACCCGTTGCCGGGGTCCTTGACGAAGAGATAGACCGGAATGTTGTTCAGGATGCTGTCCAGAATCGAGTTCATCTCCTTGACCTTGTTCTCGTGGCGGATGCGCACCGAGACGTTGCGGGCGAAGAACCAGACGATCTCCCGCTCCTTGAAATGGTCGTAGATGATGTAGGATACGATGTCCCACGCCTCGCTCTGTCCCTCGTCGTCCTTGATGCGGATTGTGTATTTGTGCGTGCCGTTGTCGCGGCGGATCTTTTCGAGCCGCTCCTCCCATTGGGGACGGGAGCCCTTGTAGGTCCAGTATTCGTAGACCTTGTGCTGCGAAAGGTCGTCGTGCACGCCGTGACGCACGCGGAACTGCTCGTTGGCGTACTCCATCGTCCCGTCCAAGTCGCAGGCGTAAATCTCCTCCTCGACGTTGTTGAGCGCTTATTTGACCATCTCCAGCTCGCGTTTGGCCACCTCGGTCTCGGTGATGTCGCGGCAGATGCAGAGCGCGAAGCGTTCGTCGAGCGGCATGATGCGGTTCTCGTAGTTGCGCGTGCAGCCGTCGAGCGTGATGTCGTGGTGGGACGAGGAGCCGCAGCCCGTGGCGAAGACGTTTTCGAGGTTGTTGCGCACGTTGCGGCACGCCTCGGGCGAGAGCACCGTGCGGATGTCCTGGCCGATGATTCGGTCGCTCGGAACGCCCACGTGGTTGGTCTCTTCGGACGAGACCAGTTCGACCATCGTCCCCTTGCGGTCGAGCACGGTGAGCATGTCGGGCAGGGAATCGAGAATCTTGCGGGCGTAGCGGTCCCGGAAGCGGTTTCCGGCAGCCGGTGCGGCCTGCGACTCCAACTCTTCGATTCTGCGGATCAGCTCTTCGCGGGAATAATCGTCGTAACGGCTCATAATCAACGGTTTTTTAATAACTTGTCGGAACAAAGATAGAATAAAAATGCAGAAATGCAACGGGAACTATACAAAATCGTCCGCCTGCCGGGCGGGTTCCGCAGCCCGCATGCGGCAGGGAGCGTAATTTTTCGTATCTTTCCTGCACGAAAAACCCTTTTCAGATGAAAAAAAGCCTCTTAGCAAGCTGCGTGGCGCTCCTGCTGGCCGCCGCATCCCCGGCTCAGACGTCCCTCCCCGCGCCCGAAAAGGAGCGGCTGGTCGTCGATCTCTTCCTGCGCGTGCGGAACGTGCCGGTGCCCTATGTCGAAGCGCTGCGCACGCTGGTCGGAGAAGGATTCGCCGCCCGCGGACGCCACGAGGTGATCGACGCCGAAACGGTGCGCGAACTGATGTCCGCGGTGCCGGGCAGCGGGGTAACGACCCCCGAGACCGCAGCGGCCGACCAGACCGCCTTTTTCGAAATGCGGGCCCCCGAAGCCGCCGCGACGGGCGCCCGCTACCTCGTGTCGGGAACGCTGGCGGACTACCGGTTCGCCCACGCCGAACTGCCGGCCACGGACCCCAAGAAACCGCCCCGGCCGGGCTTCCGCTCGACGTTCCGCGTCGTACTTTCGGCCCTGGACCTCAAGCTGGGCGAGCGCCTGCCCGACCAGATGTTCGAACTAACCGCCACGGCTCCCGTAGCCGAAACGGCCGACCGGGCCGCGCTTGAGCGCATCCGCGGGCAGATAGAATACTATATCGACCGCAATTTCAAGTTCGAAACCACGATTCTCGAACTCTGCCCGCCGGACCGCAAGGGGCGCGTGCGCGACCTCTACGTCCACAGCGGAACCCGGATCGGGGTCAAGCAGGGGGACCTCTTCCTGGTGTACGAGGAGGTGCCCGTCGGCGGGGTTATGACCCGCCAGAAAGTCGGCCGGCTGCGCGTGACCGACGTCGGGAACCCCGACGTGGCCCGCTGCCGGATCGCCAAGGGCGAGGCCGAGATCGCCGCGGCATTTGCCGCCGGGCGTCCGCTGATCTGCGTAAGCGACGGCAAGGCTTTTGGATTCTGATTCTTAGCGCGCAGGGTAAAAACCGGCGGCTTCTGCGGAAGTGCGCCGGTTTTTTCGTGTTTCAAAAACGTTCTTATTATAAGCAGATCGGGCGACCAGCCCTTTGCAGTCCGGTCGAGGAACGGAATTTGGTAGGATGCAACCGAGAGCAAAACCAAAAATTTCAAGATCATGACCGTTAAAAAAATCCACATCCTTGCGATCGCGCTCCTGACGGTGGCGGTCAGCGCGTGCCAGAAAGAGCCCTCGACCTCGGGCCTGCACAAAGATTACCTGGTCTACACGGCCCACGACGACGGCACCGATTTCGCCGCGCTGGACACCTATTACATTCCCGACAGCATCCTGATTATCGGAAACAGCGACAAGACGGAGTACTGGAAAGACGCCGACGCCATCGAGATCGTCAACACGGTGGTCGGACAGATGAACGCCGCGGGCTACTCGCGCACCGACGACAAGGAGGCGGCCGATGCGGGCCTCCAGCTGAGCTACGTGCGGCAGGTGACCTATTTCGTCGGCTACGACAACCCCTACTGGTGGTGGTACTACCCTTATTACTGGGCCCCCGGCTACTGGGGCGACTGGATCGGCTGGCACTATCCCTACCGCGTCTACTACGGCTACACGGCCGGGTCGCTGCTCCTGGAGATGATCGACCTCGAAGCCGACCAGGAGACGGGCAAGAAACTCCCGGTAATCTGGGACAGCTTCATCGGCGGCCTGCTGACCTCGAATGAGGAGCTCAACCTGCAACGGACGTTGGAGGGCGTCAAGCAGGCGTTCGTGCAGTCGCCCTATCTGAAAAAATAGTCTAACCGAAAAATACCGACCGAATCATGAAAAAATCGACATATATCAGGACTATCGCCCTTGCGGCCGCCGTGCTGGCCTTTGTTCGCCCGGCTCAGGCGCAACTCTTCCCCAACAGTTACATCAACATCGACTGGCAGGTGAACGTGCCGCTGGGAGGCGATTTCGCCCAGAAAGCATCGGGCTGGGGCATGAACTTCGAAGGCGGCTATTTCGTCACCCCCGAGATCGCCGTAGGTCCTTTCATCTCCTACCAGACCAACCTGGAGTCCATCTCGCGCCGCACGCTCGACCTGGGCAGCGGCTCGGCGCTGACGACCAACCAGAAGCACGCCACGTTCCAACTGCCGTTCGGCGTGACGGGACGTTACAACTGGCTCAAAGATAGTATTTTCCAACCCTATGCCGGGCTGAAATTAGGCGCCTGCTGGGCCGAGTTCTCCTCCTATTATTATGTGGTCAAGCAGTACACCGACACGTGGGGCTTCTACCTCTCGCCCGAGGTGGGCGTCTCGATCTTCCCGCGGCCCGACTACCGCCTGGGATTCCACGTGGCGCTCTATTACAGCTACGCTACCAATTCGGGCGACGTGCTGACCTACTCGGTCAACAACCTCAACAACTTCGGCATCCGCGTAGGTGTCTCGTTCTGACGATTCCGACTCGCTGTCACGACGCCGGACCTCAAAAAGGTCCGGCGTTTTGCATTGACCGGAATTCTTATTACCTTGCAGAACCAAAACCTGTGGATGATTAAAAAGGATACGGCATTGTAGGAATCCGGCCCGTTCCGGATTCCGTCTCTCCAGCCTGCCCGAACGATCCCGTTCGGGCTGAAAATTCATTTTTTCAAACGCCGCGAAAGAGCGGCACATATCCCATACCATGAATAAGAAAAAACACGAACCGATACACGAATTCGATCTCAAACTCATCGCCGATTTCTTCGCGGGGCTCGACCGCCAGGGCCCCGGCAGCAACGAACAGACGCTGCGGGCACTCCAATTCATCCCCGACGCGGGCTCCGTACGCCGCATCGCCGACATCGGCTGCGGAACCGGCCGGCAGACGGCGGTGCTCGCCCGGCACCTCGGCGGAACGATCACGGCCATCGATCTGCTGCCGGAGATGATCGCGGGGCTCCGGGAGCGGATGGCGCGGGCCGGATTGGCCGAAAAGGTCACGGGAACGGTGGCTTCGATGGACGACCTGCGGTTCGAAGAGGAGTCGTTCGACCTGATCTGGGCCGAGGGTTCGATCTACAACATCGGTTTCGAGCGGGGACTGACCGCGTGGCGCCGCTTCCTCAGGCCCGGGGGTACGATCGCCGTGACGGAGTGTTCCTGGCTCGGGTCCGAAAACCTGCCCGTCACGCAGTACATCCAGGACAATTTTCTGGACATAGACCTCATATCCAACAAGGTGCGTATACTCGAAAAAACCGGGTACCGTCCGCTGGCCCATTTCATCCTGCCCTCGGCGTGCTGGACGGAGCACTACCTGCTCCCGGCAGCCGCCCGCATTCCGCACTTTCTGGCCGAGCAGGGGCACACGCCGACAACCGAACGGTTCGCCCGCCTGCTGGCCGAAGAGGCGGCGCATTACGACCGGTACGGATCGCACTACGGATATGTCTTTTACATAGGTCAGAAACCGCTCTGATGCCGACGCCCGCTCTCAACCCGAAGAGCGGGCGCTTTTCGCAGAGACTACTCCACCGAGGTGAAGAGCAGCATCGTCTCCGGTTCGAGCCGGATTCGGCTGCCCTCGCGCAACGCGATTCCCCGCCGATCGGGCAGCAGTCGTTCGCCGTCGAGCCGGAGCCGCGCGCCGTAGGTGAAGCGCGCCAGCTCCGCAAGGCCCGCGACCGGGCCGCGGAGCGTCACCTCGACCGCCCGGTCGCTGCGCGTGTTGACAGCGCCAGCGTCGTGCCCTCCGCCGAGCGGCCGAACATCGAACGCACCCCCTCGGCCCCCGTGACCTCCGAGGCGAGAATCCGCATCCGGGGCGGAAAGTAGCGGCACAGGAGCGACACGGCGTAGTACCACGGCCGGATGCGCTCGCGGTCGGCGCCGTAGCGCTCCTCGCCGAGGATATTCCAGAAACCCCAGGTCTTCAACTTGCCCGGCTCGCACAGGTGCATGGCATCGTCGAGCATCCACACGACGCAGCCCGCGTAGCCGCATGCGGCACTCTGCATCACGGCGTCGGCGATGTCGGTGCCGTACCCGGTATCGAAGACGAAGAATTGGGAGTCGGAGGGCGAAGCCCAGGGATCGGCGGCGATGCGGCGGTCGTTTTCGGCGGCGAGCAGGGAGTCGCGCGGATCGACGAACTTGAGCCCCAGCTCGCCCAGGATCATCGGCGCGCCGGCGGGCGCCGCGGTGCGGTAGGCGGCAAGCAGACGGGAGTATTCGCCGGAGTTGACCTGCACCTTGGAGGGGTAGGTGTGGATGTCCCAGAGACCGACGGCATCACCCAGGTCGCGGGCGCAGTCGCTCACCCAGGGCGTCTCGGCCGGGGTCCAGACCGCCACGTCGGGCCCCGCGAGCGTCACGCGCCTCCCCAGGCCGCGACGACGCAGCGCGTCCTCCATCGTCCGGGCGGCCCGGAGCCAGAGGGCATAATCTCCGTCCGTCGCGGACCACCAGCCGTTGGGTTCGTTGACCAGGTTGAAATAGCGGATGCAGTCGTAGCCGCACGTATCGACCAGGTAGCTCACCAGTTCGCCGCAGCGGTCGATCCGCTCCGCGCGGACGCGCCCCGCGGCGCGGTCGACAACCCCGCCGCCCCAGTCACCCAGGAGAACCGTCGCGCCGTGCGACTGGCAGAACCCGAGGATCAGGTGCAGATCGTCCGGGGTGCGCGCGGGATCGAAGCGGCCCGCCGGATCGAGGTGCGAGGCGATGTTGGTCATCACGCGGACCAGCCGGGGCCGCATGAACTCCAGGCGGTCGGTCAACCTTTTTCGGTCGGCGTCGGAGAAGCCGCCCGAAGCGTCGTGGACCTCGTAGGGGTCCCACTCGACGCCGCAACCCGCATAGCGGTCGACGACGATGCGGTCGGTGAGCACGAGGGCCGCCGGGAGGGGCTCGGCCTGCGCGGCCAACGAAGCGGACCGGGTTTCAGCCCCGGCAGAGGCAAGGGCGGCCGTTGCGGCGCAAAGGCACGCCCAAAGCGCGATTCGGACAAGGGAAAATCGCATAGACGAAAGATTGAAAGGGTGCGATGGTAAAGGTAGGTCGAAAGAAGCGTTCGGGGATAATACGATCCGATCAGAATCGGATTGTTTCCCGACGCCGGACAGAATCGGCCCCGAGCGGAAAGCGGCCGAAAAAACAAAAAAGTACAAGGGAATGTTAAAATACTACTTTTACGCAACCGTTCGGCGACGTATCTTTGCATAACCTAAAACCCGACCCCGAATGAAACACCTCATCACACCGATCGTGGCAGCCCTCGCACTCTGTACGAACGGATGCACTACCCGACAGCCCGCATTCGTCCGCGTCGAAAACGGACATTTCACGGGTGCCCCGGCCTACTACGTGGGCACCAATTTCTGGTACGGCGCCCTGATGGCCACCGAGGGTCCCAACTGCGACCGCGACCGGCTGTGTCGAGAGCTGGACAGCCTGAAAGCACTGGGAATCAGCAACCTCAGAATCCTCGTCGGATCGGACGGCAACACGGGCGTGGTCTCGAAAGTGGAACCCATCCTGCAAACAGCACCGGGGGTCTACGACGACCGGGCGCTCGACGGGCTGGACTATTTGATGGCCCAGCTCGGAAAACGCCGGATGCACGCTGTGCTCTACCTGACCAACGCGTGGGAGTGGAGCGGCGGCTACTGCCAGTACCTCGAGTGGAGCGGCCGCGGAACCTACCCCATCCCGCGCGAGGTGACGTGGCAGACATTCGTCGACTACGTGGCGCAGTTCCACGAAGCGGAGGCCGCGGACAGCTGCAAAATAATGCTGAAAAATCACATACGCCATATCGTCACCCGAACCAACCGCTACACCGGACGCCCTTACCGCGACGATCCGGCGATCTTCTCGTGGCAGCTGGCCAACGAACCGCGGGCCTTTTCCGAGGCTAATAAGGAGCGCTTTTACGAGTGGGTTTCGCGGACGGCCAAACTCATCAAGCAGCTCGACCCCAACCACCTGGTTTCGACCGGCAGCGAGGGCGAGGTGGGGTGCGAACGCGACATCGAACTCTGGCGGCGCATCCACGCCCTGCCCGAGATCGACTACACGACGATCCACATCTGGCCCTACAACTGGAGTTGGATTCGCAAGGAGGGGGTCGAGGAGGACCTTCCGACCGCCTGCAGGAATACCGACGAATACATCCGCCAGCACGCCGAGATCGCCCGCGAGCTGCGAAAGCCGCTCGTGATCGAGGAGTTCGGCTACCCGCGCGACGGATTCCGCTTCGAGCCGGGCTCGCCCACAACGGCACGCGAAGCCTACTACCGGCTGGTGTTCGACCACGTGGTGCGCAGCGCCGCCGCGGGCGACATCCTGGCCGGCTGCAATTTCTGGGGCTGGGGCGGCGAGGCCCGGCCCCTGCACCTGCGCTGGCAGGTGGGGGATGCCTACTGCAACGACCCGGCGCAGGAGGAGCAGGGGCTCTATTCGGTCTTCGACTGCGACCACGGCATTCCCGACCAGATCGCCCAGACGAACCGCACGCTCGACCGCTACACGCGGGCCCTCGACGCTCCGGCCGGAAACCGCAGCCCGGAGGCGTTGCTGGGGCGGCTGCGCAAGGTCGCGGCCGAGGGCAAAGTGCTCTTCGGACAGCAGGATTTCCCTTTCTACGGATGCCATTGGGCCTATGAACCCGGCCGCTGCGACGTCGAGGCGTGCTGCGGGTCGTATCCGGCCGTCCTGGGCTGCGACCTGGGAGAGATCGAACTCCGCACGGGGCGCAACCTCGACGGGGTGCCTTTCGACACGATGCGGCGCGAGATCGTGCGCCACCACGAACGGGGCGGCGTGACCACCCTGAGCTGGCACCCCCGCAACCCCCTCACGGGCGGCGACGCCTGGGACGTGAGCGATCCGAACACGGTCCGCGCGGTGCTGCCCGGAGGAAAGAAACACGCCGAATTTCTGGGTTGGATCGACCTCGCGGCCGATTTTCTCAACTCGCTCCGGACACCGGACGGGAGCGTCGTGCCGGTGCTTTTCCGCCCCTGGCACGAGCATACGGGCAGCTGGTTCTGGTGGGGCGAGGGACTTTGCACGCCCGAGGAGTACCGTTCGCTGTGGAAGATGACCGTCGCGCGGCTGCGCGAACGCGGCGTAGAATGTCTTACCGTCTACTCGCCCTCCTCGGTGGAGGACGAGCACGAGTACCTCGAACGCTACCCGGGCGACGCATGGGTGGATGTGCTGGGACTCGACGCCTACCACGCGGGCGATGCAGCCGGATTCAAGGCTCGGCTCGACAAGTCGCTCGGAGTGATGGCGCGGATCGCCGCCAAGAACGGAAAACCTTACGCTCTCACCGAGACGGGACAGGAGGGGATACCGACTGCCGACTGGTGGACCTCCGTGCTGCTCGCGGGCATCGGGGAACACCGCCCGGCGTATGCGCTCGTCTGGCGCAACGCCCCGCAAACCGTGAAGCCCGGGCACTACTACGCCCCCTGCCCCGGACACCCCTCCGAAGCGGATTTCAAGCGTTTCCACGACCTCGACCGGACGATCTTCGTCTCCGGAACCCCCGCTCCCAAGCACTGATACGAACCCCTTTCAACACCATCCGCATGACCCCTTTCGAGCAAACGCTCCGCCGGCTCAAAGACCGGCACGAAGAACTCCTGACCCGCAAAAACACCCCGTCGGAGCACTACAACGGCATCTACACCCGTTACCGCAATCCGATCCTCACGGCCGAGCATACGCCCCTCCACTGGCGCTACGATTTCGACCCCCGGGACAACCCCTACTGCATGGAGCGGATCGGGATGAACGCCGTGATGAACTCCGGGGCGATCCGGCTCGACGGCAGATACCTCGTCGTGGCCCGCGTCGAGGGCTCGGACCGCAAATCGTTCTTCGCGGTGGCCGAATCCGATAACGGGATCGACAATTTCCGGTTTTGGGACTACCCCGTCACCATGCCCGAGTACGGCGAGCCGGCCACCAACATCTACGACATGCGGCTGACGGCCCACGAGGACGGCTGGATCTACGGCATTTTCTGCGTCGAACGCAAGGACCCGGCGGCGCCGCGCGGCGACCTCTCGTCGGCCGTGGCCTCGGCGGGGATCGCCCGCACGCGGGACCTCGTAACGTGGGAGCGCCTGCCCGACCTCGAAAGCCCCAGCCAGCAACGGAACGTGGTGCTCCACCCCGAGTTCGTCGAGGGGAAATACGCCCTCTACACCCGTCCCCAGGACGGATTCATCGACACGGGAAACGGCGGGGGAATCGGCTGGGCGCTCGTCGACGACATCGCCCGCGCCCGGATCACCCGCGAGCGGATCATCAATTTCCGCCGCTACCACACCATCAAGGAGGTGAAGAACGGCGAGGGACCCCATCCGCTCCGCACCCCGGCCGGGTGGCTCCACCTGGCCCACGGCGTGAGGGCCTGCGCCGCCGGGCTGCGTTACGTCCTCTACCTCTACATGACCGAACTCGACCGTCCCTGGGTGCCGCTGGCCGAACCCGCCGGGATGCTGATGGGCCCCGTGGGCGAGGAGCGCACGGGCGACGTGTCGAACGTTCTCTTCTCGAACGGCTGGATCGCGGACGACGACGGCCGTGTGCTGATCTACTACGCTTCGAGCGATACGCGCATGCACGTGGCCGCCTCGACCGTGGAGCGGCTCGTGGACTACTGCCTCAACACCCCGCCCGACGGCTACACCTCGGCCAGCAGCGTCGAAAAACTACGCCGCCTGATCGACAAAAACCTCAGCCGATGACACGCGCACCCCTCTCCGAGAAGATCGGGTACGGACTGGGCGACATGTCGTCGAGCATGTTTTGGAAGATTTTTTCCTACTACCTCCCGTTCTTCTACTCGAACATCTTCGGCCTCGGCCTGGAGCACGCCGCCGTGCTGCTGCTCGTGACCAAACTCTGGGATGCGGTGTCGGACCCCATGATGGGGCTGCTGGCCGACCGCACCCGCTCGCGCTGGGGCCGCTACCGCCCCTACCTGCTCTGGATGGCCCTGCCGTTCGCCGCGGCTGGCATCCTCACGTTCACCACCCCGGCCTGGGGCGAGACGGGCAAACTGGTGTGGGCCTACTCAACCTACCTCCTGATGATGACCGTCTACACGGCGATCAATGTCCCCTACGGGGCCATGCTGGGGGTGGTGACGGACGATTCGCGCGAACGCACGGTCTTCTCCTCCTACCGGATGTTCTTCGCCTACGGCGGCAGCTTCCTGGCGCTGGCGCTCTTCGAACCGCTGTGCAACCTCTTCACGGGGCGCGATTCCGGAGGGGCGGCGCGAGGGTGGTTTTGGGCCATGGTCGTGATCGCGGCGATCTGCGCGGGGCTGTTCCTCCTGTGCTTCCGGCTGACGCGCGAACGGGTCGTGCCGGCGGAGGATGCGACCCCGGGCGGACGCTCCGTGGCACGCGACCTCAGGGCGCTGGCCGCGAACGGTCCGTGGTGGCTGCTGCTGGGCGTGGCGGTCGCGGCGCTGCTCTTCAACTCGATCCGCGGCGGGGCGGCGGCCTATTTCTTCAAGGACTATGTGGGCACAGACAATGCACTGGGCGGCTCGATGATCCTCACGTGCGGGGCGTTCCTGGCCGTGGGCGAGGTCGCCAACATGGCCGGCGTGGTGCTGGCCGTGCCCCTTTCGCGGCGGCTCGGGAAACGGATGACCTACCTCTGGGCGATGGTCGTATCGGGCCTGCTGAGCGCCGCTTTCTTCTTCGTCCCGGCGACCACGGCCGGCTGTTGGACGATGGTGGCGCTGCAAGTGGTCGTCTCGGCCGCGGCGGGGGTCACCTTTCCGCTGTTGTGGAGCATGTTCGCCGACGTGGCCGACTACTCCGAGCTGCGCCACGGCCACGGCTCGACGGGGCTGATCTTCTCCTCGTCGTCGATGGCCCAGAAATTCGGGGGCGCTTTCGGCAGTGCCTTGATCCTCTGGCTGCTGGCATCCTACGGCTACGACACCACCGCCGGTGCTGCGCAGAACGGCCAGGCGATCCTGGGCCTGAGGATGCTGATGAGCTGGCTGCCCGCGGCCGGATGCGCCCTGGCCGCCGTGCTGGTGGTCCTCTACCCGCTCGGCGAGCGGCGCATGCGCGAAATCGGTGAAAAACTGGCCCTCCGACGGGCTGTCGAACAATGATCTCATGAACCCCGAACAACGACTCCGGCAGGAACTTTTGGAGGAGCTCCACACGAACATACTCCCTTTCTGGAGCAACCGGATGGCCGACCCGCACGGCGGATTCTACGGTCGCATGACCGGCACGAACGAACTCATAGCCGACGCCCCTCGCAGCGCGATCCTCGCGGGCCGCATCCTGTGGACCTTTGCGGCGGCCTGCCGCGTGACGGGTCGCCCGGAGTACCTCGCGCAGGCGACCGCCGCGCGGGATTACCTCGTCGACCGCTTTCTCGACCCCGTTAAGGGCGGGGTCTACTGGTCGGTGGAGGCCGACGGCCGGCCGCGGGAGACCAAAAAGCAGTTTTATGCCCTGGCTTTCGCCCTCTACGGACTGAGCGAATACGCCCGGGCCACGGGCGACGAACGCTCGCTGCTGCAAGCCGTCGAACTCTACCGCACCATCGAGCGGTACGCCTACGACCCCGTTCACAACGGGTACGCGGAGGCTGCGGCGAGGGACTGGACGGCGCTGGGCGACGTCAGGCTGAGCGACAAGGAGGCCAATGTGAACCGCACGATGAACACCCACCTGCACATCCTCGAAGCCTACACCAACCTGCTGCGCGCATGGCCCGACGAGCAGTTGCGGCGGCAGACGCGCAACCTGGTCGCAATCTTCCTCCGGCACATCGTCGATGCCCGGAGCGGCCACCTGGGGCTCTTCTTCGACGAAGAGTGGCGGCCGATCGAGGCGGGCTGCCACTCCTACGGGCACGACATCGAGGCATCGTGGCTGCTGCTGGAGGCCGCCTCGGCGGTCGGCGACCCGGCGTTGTACGAACGCACGCGCAGCAGCTGCGCCCGGATCGCCGACGCGGCGATGGAGGGGTACCGGCCGGACGGGAGTCTGATCTACGAACGCCGCGCCGACGGCACGACCGACTGCGAACGCCACTGGTGGGTGCAGGCCGAGTGCGTGGTGGGGCTCTCGTACCTCTACCGCTACCACGGCCGCCGCGAGGCGCTCGATGCGGCGCTCGCAACCTGGGACTATATCCGCACGCACCTCGTCGACCGCGAAAGGGGCGATTGGTGGTGGAGCATCCTGCCCGACGGCACGGTCAACCGCACCGACGACAAGGCCGGATTCTGGAAATGCCCCTACCACAACGGGCGGATGTGTCTGGAAATCGCGGCTCTCTTTTCCGAAAATTAACGAACCATGAAAAAAATTCGAATCGCGTGTGCCGCAGCGCTCCTACTGACGCTTCCGGCACGGGCCGCACACTTGTCCCTCGATGGGGCGTGGCAGTTCCGGCAGGCGAATGCCGCGGAGTGGCTCCCGGCGACGGTGCCGGGGTGCGTGCACACCGACCTAATGGCCCTGGGCCACATTCCCGACCCCTTTTACGGCGTGAACGAGAAACATTTGCAATGGATCGGCGAAAAGGATTGGGAGTACCGCCGCACGTTCCGCGCAGGCGAAGAGCTGCTCGGCGAGGAGCATGTCGAACTGGTCCTGAAAGGGGTCGACACCTATGCCGACGTGTGGGTCAACGGCTGCCGGATAGGTCGGTGCGAAAACATGCACCGCACGTGGCGTTTCGACCTGAAACCCCATCTGCGGTCCGGAGAGAACGAAATCCGGCTCGCATTCCGCTCCGTCTTCCGCGAGGATATGCCCAAGTACCTCGACGCACCGGTGCGGCGGATGGCGTGGCCCAACAACGACCAGAGCGACATTTGGCTCAGCCCCTACGCCCGCAAGGCGGGGTACAACTACGGCTGGGACTGGGGGCCGCGGCTGATTACGACGGGTATCTGGCGCAGCGTCGGGATCGAAGCGTGGAGCGGCCTGCGGATCGCGTCGACGCGGATCACCACCCGTCGCCTGCCCGCCTGCTGCCGGCGCTGGGCCGATATGCACGCAGAATGCCTGGTTCTCTCTGACCGGGCCGGAGCGGGCCGCTTCACGGTCCGCTGCCAGGGGCGCACGACGACCGTGGAGGTCGGGCTCCGCGCGGGCGAAAACCGCGTAGCGATGGATTTCCGCGTGCCCGACGCCCGGCTGTGGTGGTGCAACGGCGCGGGCGAACAGCCGCTCTATGATTTCGCGGTGGAGGTTGCCGACGACTCGTGTGCAGCCGCCGACACGGTCCGCACGGGGATTCGCACGGTGGAGATCGTCCGCGAGAAGGATGCCGGGGGCCGCTCGTTTTACGTCCGGCTGAACGGCCGCCCGATCTTCATGAAAGGCGCCAACTACATTCCGACAGACAACTTTCCGACCCGTACGACCGGGGATGTCTACAAGCGGATCGTGCAGGCGGCGGCCGCTTCCCACATGAACATGCTCCGCGTCTGGGGCGGCGGAATCTATGAGGACGACCGTTTCTACGACCTCTGCGACCGCTACGGGGTGCTGGTGTGGCAGGACATGATGTTCGCCTGCGGCATGTTCCCCGGCGACGAAGCCTACCTGAAGAACGTCGCCTGCGAGGTGCGCGACAACGTGCGGCGGCTGCGCAACCACCCCTCGATCGCCCTGTGGAACGGCAACAACGAGAACGAAATCTCCTACTACGCCTGGGGCTGGAACCGCACGCTCAGCCCTTCGCAGGACCGCATCTACAGGGCGGAACTGCATGAACTCTTCTATCGCACCATTCCCCACGTCCTCGAAGAGGAGGACCCGGAGCGCTACTACCACCCCACCTCGCCCTCGACGGGCTACAACGGAATCGGCTACGGGGAGGGCGACGTGCATTTCTGGTCGGTATGGAAAGGAGGCTGGATCGAGGAGTTCGACCGGACCGAGAGCACGGGGCGCTTCATGAGCGAGTACGGCTTCCAATCCTACCCCGCGATGCGGACGCTCGAAAGCTGCATCCCGCCCGACCAACTCTACATCGGCTCCGAAGCGATGCTGAGCCACCAGCGGGCCCGCGACGATGCGACGCGCGACCCCCACTACGGGGACAACCAGATGCGCAAATACTTGGAGCGCTACCTGAGGGTGCCTCGCCAGCTGGAGGACTTTGTCTACGCCACCCAAGTGATGCAGGCCGAAGCCGTGAGGGCAGGGATTGAAGCCCACCGCCGGGCCAAACCCTACTGCATGGGCTCGCTCTACTGGCAGATCAACGATTGCTGGCCGGCGGCTTCGTGGTCCTCGCTGGACTGGTATGGCCACTGGAAGATGGTGCAATACGCCGCCGCACGCGCGTTCGCCGAGGTGATCGTCTCCCCCTTTACAGAAGAGGGGCGCGTCACGTTCCGCGTGGTCTCCGACCGCACGGCGGCCCTCAACGTCGAGCTGGTGCTCACGGCCATGACTCCGGACGGCCGAACCCTCGGCCAAATGCGTCACCCAGTGCACGTCGCGGCGGACGGGGTGACGGATGGGGCCATCGTGGAGCTTGCGGAATTAGGGGCCTGCGAGGAGCTGCATCGCTTCTTCGTCGTGGCCGAACTGCGCGAAAAGGGCTCGGTCATCGCCCGAAACTGTTTTTACCCGGTCTCTCCCAACCGGTACGAATACACCGCAGCCGAACCGGAAATCACCGTATCGGAGGTGAATGGCGGAGTCTTGCTGACGCTCCGCTCGCCGGTGCTCGTGCGGGGTTTGTGGCTGGAGACGGACGATGAACAAACCGTCTTCGCGGACAACGCGCTGACCCTCCTGCCCGGGCAGCCGCTCACGGTGCGCGTCGAAACCTCGTTGTCGGCCCACGCGCTGCGCCGGGCGCTCCGGTGGCACTCGGTGAACGACCTAATGCGGCAGAAAATTTAAAAGCCGGGAAGCTGTTGCTTCCCGGCTTTTTTCGGTTAATGTACTGCGGTCAGAGCTCCAGCAAGGTCTGCCGCGCGACGTTGTAGCCCTCGGCCGTGAGCACCGCGCGCCCCGGGGCCGTGTATTCGGCCTCGACCGTGCGCCGTTCGCCCGGAAGCAGGTGGATGTAGCCCTCGGAGATATACGCCGGAAGAATCGCAGCGCCGCTTTCCGGATCGCGGACGTTGAACTTCACGGCCAGCGCCGTTTCCGATGAGGGGTTCGAGACCTCGAAGCGCATTACGACGCGCCCGTCCTTGCGATCCGCGGCCAGACGGCGCGCCCGGAGCCGGGCCGGAGCGACCCGGTCGAGGGCCTTAAAATCGCGGTCGGGGCTCAGGAGGTAGTCATTGAGCGAAACACGTCTCCCGCGCACGAACAACTCGAGCCGCACGAGGCGGCATGCACCGTCGGCCTCCGCGGCCGGGTCGAGATGCAGCACCGGAGTCAGTCCGTTGGCGGCGATGCGCCCCACAGCGGCCGTGCGGCGCGCGAGGCGCTTGCCGTCGGGCGTATAGGTCGTGACGACCGCTTTGGCGCCCGCGAGGGTTTCGAGCGTGGTATTGACCACCACGACCCGGGAGTCGTCGGCGTTGAGCTGGATGTGGACCGGTTCGCACGCCTTGCGGCAGCCGTAGTAGGAGCCGTGGGTCTCGAAATCCCACGAATAGGTCTGCCATTCGAGACTCGGCCAGGCCGGGTGGCTCATCCAGAGCAGCACGCCCGAGGCGGAGTTCCACATGCGGCTGTTCCACGCTTCGAGCATGGCCCGGTGGCTGTCGTAGTTGATGAGCTGGACCTTGCGGCAGAAATCGTCGAGCGAGGTGGCTTTGCCGTAGAGCCGATCGACCGCCTGGCAATACTCGGGAAGGCCGAAATGAAGGTCGTGGTAGTACCATGTGTCGCTCACGGGCCAGCGGTCGGCCTCGGGGATGAATTTGCGCATGGTCTCGGCCGTCGGCGCCGAGGGGGTGCCCAGTTCGGTGGAGAAGCCGTGAGCCAGGTCGCGGAAATAGGCCGAGGCATCCTCCAGATAGTGCCACGGCCCGCTCGGGCGCAGATTCATGTAGCGCGAATTGGGACTGTAATAGCGGGTGCCGTCTTCGCGGGCGATCAGTTCCTGCAACCGCGGTTCGAGCGTCGGGGTGGCATAACCCTCGTTGCGCGGGCACCACACGGCCAGCGAGGGGTGGTTGCGGAAGCGACGCACCGTCTCGCGCGCATTGGCCATGAAAAGCTCCTCGTCGTTCACGTTCTGGTTGTAGCCCTCGGTCGAGAGCCAAAAGTCGTTCCACACCAAAAGACCGTACTCATCGCAGAGGGTATAGAAAATCTCCTCGGTCGATTCGCCCGTCCAGTTGCGGACCATGTTGAACCCCTCGTCGCGGTGCAGCCGCATGGCAGGTTCCAGCCGTTCGCGCGAAACTCGCTTCATGCCGTCGTCCATGCCCCAGTTGCCACCGCGGCAGAAGATCCTTCGGCCGTTGCAGCGAATCACCATGTAGGGAGCGGCTCCGTCGCGTTCGATCCGGCGCAGGCGCGAGGCGTCAGTCTCCTTCTTGAGCGCCGGCACGACCACCCCGTCACCCACCGGACGGCGGTGGAACGTGTCGAAGGGCATCGTGCCGTCCCGCAGGTCGTCGGTCGGATGAAAGTCGATGCGCAGCTCCTCGCCCGAGGGGGCATCGACACTCAGCTCGTAGCTCAGTTCGCGGATGCCGAAGCGCACCCGTTCCGTATCGGAACAGGCGCCATGCTCATCCACCTCGAGTTGCAGCGTGTAGAGCTCCTGCGCGCCGTAGCCATTGGGCCACCAAAGGCGCGGAGAGGCGATCGCAAGGGCCGGACATTCGGCCGCCGAGCAGCTCACCGTGCGGCTTTCGCCCGCGGCCAGTGCGACCGGCAGTTCGAAGCTGCGCTCTTTGTCTATCGTGCCGCGCAGGAGCACCCGCCGAGGTTCGCTGGCGTGGTTGGTAAGCCGGGCGCGGACGGTCAGCTCGGCCCGCGAGGTGTCGGGAAGCGGCAGGTTGGTGATGACCTGCGGGTCGTGGAGGGTCACCTCGCCCGTGTATTCGAGGCGCACGCCCTGCCAGATGCCGATGTTGCGGTCGCGGATGCCCGGAATCCAGTCCCACCCCTCGGAGCTGATGAAGGTCGGGCCGTCGAGACACAGCTGACCGCCGTTGGGTCCGCGTCCCGCAGCCCGCGACTGCTCGTGGGGAATGCCCGGATTGTGGGGCGGGCAGATCTTCACGGCCAGCACGTTCGCGGCTTCGAGCAGCTCCGTGGCGTCGAACACGCCGCGGGCGAAAGCGCCGTCGATGCGGCCCAGCCGGCGACCGTTGAGCCACACGTCGGCGCGGTAGTTGATCCCCTCGAAACAGAGCCAGGCGCGGCGTCCCGCAGCACCCTCGGGCCGGTCGAAGCGGATGCGGTACCACCACTCGGTACGGCAGAGCGTGTCGGGGATCGAGAGGTTGTTCAATCCGTAGTAGGGATCGGGATAGACGCCCGCCGCGACCAGCGAGGTGAGGACCGTGCCGGGGACCACGGCGTCGTACCACGACGAGGTATCGTACCCGGGGTCGAAAAGCGAACCCCCGGCAGCAACCAGGCGGTCGTCCGGGGCCAGTTCCCATCCCTCGGAGAGTTCCCATGCGGCGGGTCCCGCGGGCGTAAGGCGCGAGCGGACCGCCCGCCGGGGTTTCGGGACAGCGACCTGGGGCGGGGTCGCCGACTGCGGCAGCTCGGCGGCGGGCTGGGGGCTGACCAGGCCGAAATTGGTGGGGACGAGGGGCCGCGGCGACTCCTGTGCGGAGGTTTGGGCGCCAGCGGCGGCAAGGGCGGCAAGCAGCATGCAGCAAAGCAGTTTCATCACGACGCGGGAGTTTTGGGGGTGAAGCGGTAGATGCGTTCGGCCCAGGGTTCGAGTGCGACACCGCCGAGTACGAAGCGCCCGGGGGTCTGCAATTCGCCCTCAGACGACCAGGAGCAGGTCTCGGGATCGAACGCTTCGATCGCCTGGGAGCCGGTGCACCCGGTATTGACCGTCACCTCGAGCGACTGCTTCGGCTCGGCCGAGTTGTTGCGCACATAGACCCAGACGCTCTGACCGCACCGTACGCCCATCGCCTCGACGGGCTGGCAGGCGACGCTCAGCTGTTCGAACGAGCCGCTGCCGTCTGAAAGCATGCGGTCGGAAACGGCGCGAACGCCCCGGAAATAGGGCATCATGCCGCGGTGTTCGAAATACTCCCACCACCAGCTCATCGGCGTGAGGGGCGTGGGCGAGAAGAGTCCGTACCAGAGACCGCGGCGAAAATCGCGGTCCATCTCGTCGCCGAAATCGTCGAAATTCTTCGACCAGTCCCACTCGTAGCCGAACTCTCCGATGACGTAGGGTTTGCCGTAGCGATTCTCGTAGCGAAGGATCTCGGCCGGAATAGCCCCCGTGTTGCGGTAGATGTGCTTCTGGTTGATGTCGATCCCCTCGACGGCGTTCAACCCCTCCAGGTCGCGGTGCGAGATGGAGGTGGTGACGGGGTGGTCATAGGGGTCGATGCTTCTGAGGTAGCGGCTCATGCGGTCGTGCCACGCGACGATCTCGGCCGAGGGGATGGGATTCGCGGCATCGCGGTACTGGATGTTGTCGATCTCGTTGAAGAACTCCCACATGCCGATGGCCGGACTGTACCCCCAGCGGGCGACGATGTAGCGCAACCGGTTCATGTAGCGGCGCGCCTGGGGCTCTCCGGTGAAGAATGCGCGGTCGGCGGCCACGTCGCCCTGACCCATGCAGAGCATGGCGTGGATGCCCAGCCGCTCGCACAGGTCGATGAAATGATCCATCCGCGCGATGGCGCTGGGGTTGTAGTAGGCTTCGGACGGGGTGTAGCGCGGATTGTTGAAATCCCGCTGCCGGTCGATCGGGAAGTTCCAGCCGCACATCCACACGCGAATGAAATTGCCGCCGCTGCGGGCGAAGAGCGGAAGCAGGCAGTCGTAATTGTAGGTGTCGTGCCGTTCGTGAAGCGCCTTGAAATAGCGCGAATCGTCGTTGGCACGCGACTCCCAGCAGATGTTCTCGGCTACTCCCCGGAACGGAGTGCCGTCGTCGTAAGAGAGTGTCCAGTAGTCGCGTGTATGAAGGATGCCGCGGGATACGGCCTCCTCCCCTACGTCGAGACGGACGGGCTCGGAAAGGGAGGTCTCCCGTCCGGCCTCAGTCAGGCGGAAACGGCAGGTGTAGCTTCCGCGCTGCTGCGGCGTGAAGCGCGCTTCCCAGCGCGACGCGGTACCCGCAGCACCCTCGACCCAGTAGCAGGGCAGCAGCCGCTCCCGGCCCGAAGGGGTGGTGACGAGCATGTCGAGCGCCACCTCCTCCTGGAGGTAGGCGTTGGAGTAGCGGGCGGTCAGGCGGATCACAAAATCGGTCCGCTCGTAGAGCCGGGATGTGGTCGTAGAGGGTTCGACCGAGTGGATCTGCGCCTGCGCGCACGCTGCGCCCAGAAGCAGGAGAAGGGCTGAAATCGTCTTTTTCATGATTTTAGGTTTTTCAAGATCAGAGCAGGGCTTTCAGGGCATCGACATCCAGGATCACGGCCGTGCGGGTACCCGTCGCGGCCAGCTCCCAGGCCGAAGGGTTGCGGATGCCCACCGAGATGACGAACTTTCGCCCGGCATATTCGGGCCCGGAAAGGGCCGAGACGGGAATGTCGAGGTAGAACGTTCCGCCCGCCCGGCCTTCGGGTACCGAGACCGCGTCGGGCAGCCTGCAAAGTCCCGCGGGCATCGCCTCGCCGCCATAAGCAGCCACGGCTGCCGCCGTATCCTCGTCGGAGGTGTAGACCTCGACCGTGTAACCCCGCCTGTCGGAGAGCTTGCCCGAGCGCATGACGCCCAGGATCACCCGGACCGTGCCGCGCTCGATGCGGAAATTGCGGGTGTCCTCGCCGCCGCCCGAGGGTACGGCGTAGGAGTTGTTCAGTCCCCCGGTCGAGACGGCCTGGGGCATGTAGATCTTGCCGAATCCGTAATCGGCATCGCCATCGCCCTCGCAGGCCGCAAAGGCCAGCGTGCAGAGGGCTGCGAAGAGCAGTATGAGTTTGTTTTTCATCTTCTTGTAGATTTAATACCCGGGGTTCTGCCGGAGCGTGTTGTTCGAATTGACCACCTCCGAGCGGGTGAATGGCATGTAATAGTTGCGTTCGAGGAAGGTGCGGGAGGCCACCGTGATCTCGGTATAGCTCCATCCGTCGGCGGTCTTACGGACCTCGACCCCGCGCACGGGACGGTTGAGCACCTCCAGGGCATCCTTCCAGCGCAGCAGGTCCCAGTAACGGTGATCCTCGAAAGCCAGTTCGACGAAGCGTTCGTGCTTGATGGCCTTGCGCAGTTCGTCGCGGTCGGTGGTCGTGACGGGTTCGAGAGCGAGGCTCGCGCGGTCGCGGACAAGTTGCAGCGCATCGAGCGCCGTGAGGGTGTAGTCGCCCGGAGCCGCGACGGGTCCGTAGGCTTCGTTCATCGCTTCGGCGTAGTTGAGCAGCACCTCGGCGTAGCGGTAGGCAACCCAGTTGTGCTGCGCCTTGGCGTCCTGCGTGAGGTTCAATTCGTCGGTCAGGAACTTCTTGAGGTAATAACCCGTCTTGCTGGCGTTCGGGGCCGACCGGTCGTCCGAACCGCCCGGGGCCTGGTCGATGACGCGGCCGTTCCACGTCGAGCCGTTGGTCACCACGCTGGCCGCAAGACGCGGGTCCCGGTTGGCGTAAGGATCGCCCGGGACGGGGTCGCCGACATATTCGTAGGCCTCGACGAGGTTTTGCGTGGGCGTGACGCCCGATCCTCCGCCCGGCGTGGCGACGGGGTAGTTGTTGCGTTCGAGCGAATTGGACTGATCGCGCCGCACGACATAGATCGTCTCGGGGCTCGACAGCGAACGGTTGCCCCGGAAATAGGCGCCGTAGTCCCCATCGAGGGCGTAATCGAGATCGGGGTGCGAGATGATCTCCCAGGCGGCCGCGGCGGCGCGCTCCCACTTTGTGCGGTCGTTCTGCGGGTTGTGCAGGGGCGAGGCGGCGTAGAGCAGCACGCGGGCCTTGACGGCCAGGGCGGCCCCCAATGTGAAGCGCCCGCTACGCTCGGAGTAATCGCTCCAGTCCACGGCCAGCCGGTCCTTGCAGTCGTCGATCTCGCGGACGATGTATTCGACCACCTCCTCGTAAGAGGAGCGGGCGACGAAACGCCCCGCGGCATAGGGGGTTTCGACGATCGGAACGCCTCCGTACTGCTTGATAAGCTCGGCGTAGTACCACGCCCGGGCCACGTGCGCTTCGGCCTGGTACCAGTGCAGCGAAGCGAGGTCCTTGAGGTAGTTGGGCCGGTCGTTGATCGTGTCGCGGTTCATGCCCACCATCTTCTCGCCTTTGCCGTCGGAGGTATAATCGAGGAAGAAATTGGCTGCGCGGATGCCCTCGTAGCAGTCGGTGTAGTTGCCCGACAGCGGATTGAGGTTGGCGTTGAGCACGCCCTTGTTGAAATAGCTCGCGTCGCTCTGCACGCGCGTCTGCTGCGCCTCGTCGGTAGCGGCGGCGAAGAGGTTGGAATCGAGCGCCGTAAAGCCGTTCGAAAGGGGCGTATAGAACGCGTTGCCGAATTTCCACAGCGTGCCGCGCGTCGTCTCGATCGACTCGCCGGTTTCGTTCTGATCGAGACTCGTATCGAGAAATTCGCTGCACGAGGTGCCCCCCGCAAGGAGCGCCGCGACGAGGAACGAATGGAACAGGTTGTTGGATTTCATCGTAGTCAGGTTAGAAGGTGAGGCTTACGCCGACATTGTAGGATTTGAGCGCCGGATAACGGTAGGAGAGCAGCTCGGGATCGAGGTCGTAATCGGACAGGAGCTTGCTCACCGTGAACGGATTGGTCACATTGAGGTAGATGCGCAGGTTGGAGATGCCCGCCGCACGGAGCCCGGCATGATAATGGAAATTGTAGCCCACCTCGATGTGGCGCACACGCAGGAAATTGCGGCTGCGGACCCAGAACGAACTGAGCCGGTAGTTGTTCTCGTTGCTCTGGGTCGTCAGACGCGGGTAGGTCGCCGTGGCGCGCGTGTCGATTCCCTGGTCGGGGTAGTAGGCCCAGGCGCCGCGTGCCAGCGGGTAGGCATTGCCGTTGTCGACGAAAGCACGGGTCTGCACGGCGTTGTCGAGCAGGTTGAATGACGCCCCGGCGATGCCCTGCAGGAGGAAGCTCACATCGAAGCCGCGGTAGTTGAACGCCGCGCCCAGCGAGTAGGTCCACTCGGGGTAGGGCGACTTGCCGATCTTCGTGATGTCGTTCTGGTCGACGAAGCCGCTGCGGTCGAGGTCGAGGTAGCGGATGTCGCCCGGCTGCACCGAGCCGAACATGGGCTGCGGAAGCCCCTCGCGGAGCGAGCCGTCGGCCTCGAAATCGTCCACGTCGTAGAACCCGTCGGCCACCAGGCCGATCAGCGTGCCGTAGGGACGGCCCGTCTGGGCGTTGTAGTCGTAGGCGGGGGCCACCTCGGCCATGTAGTCGATCTTGTTGCGGTTGAACGAGACCGATCCGTTGACCGAGTACCCCCAGCGGGCGCGCTGGTCGGTCCAGACGAGCGAGGCCTCGAATCCGCGGTTGGTCATGCGGCCGATGTTCTCGAACGAATAGTTCTTGCCGTAGTAGCCCATCATCGAGTTGTCGAGCGTAAGGATGTCGGTGCGCTTGTCCAGAAAGGCGTCGGCCGAGAGCCGCAGGCGGTTGCCGAAGAGTTCGGCGTCGATGCCGACGTTGTACTTGCTGCTCTTCTCGGCATGGAGGCCGGGGTTGGAGAGGAACATGTGCACCAGCGAACTCTGCCAGACCCCCTCGCCGGCGCCCATGTAGAACGACCCGACGTAGGAGTCGGTGTAGTAGTCCTTGAAGAGGTAGCGGCCGTTGGAAGAGAAATTCGACAGCACGCCCGTGGCGCCCGAGTCGGCGAACCCGCTCCGGCCGTACGAGAGGCGCAGCTTGAGGAGGTTCAGCGTCTTCGAATTCCTGAGAAAGGCCTCGTTCGAGAGGACCCAGGCCGCGGAGACCGAGGGGTAGAACGCCCACTGGTTGCCCGGGGCGAAGGCGTCGTTGCCGAAATAGGAGAAGCCGAACTCGGCCACGTAGCGGTCGTCGTAGGCGTAGTTGAAGCGCCCGTTGAGGTTGGCATAGCGGTATTTATAGGAGAAATAGCCGTCGCCGTTGTAGGCCGAGAGGTGGAAATCGACGGCTCCCGTCAGGGCGTGGCGGCCCAGCGTGCGGTCGTAGCCCAGCGTGATGCGCCCCTGCTTCCAGTCCTCCATGCCATCCGATCCGTACCCGCTCGCCTGGAGCGAGGTGTCCTCGTCGGTAGTGGTTCGCACGCCGTTGTGGTAGCGGGCGTAGTTGCGCGTCTTGGAGTAGCCGCTCTTGGTGTAGGTGTTGAACGAAAAGGCTTCGATCAGGTAGAGCCCGGGGGTGATGAAATCGAGCCGCTCGGTCAGGCTGAAATTGCCCTGCAACACCCGCGACTGGGTCTGCCGCCACCCCAGGGCGTTGAGCGACGCCACGGGGTTGCTGTTGTAGACCGAGGTGCCCGACCAGCGGGTCCGCTCGGCGTCGTCCCAGATTTCGTAGATGTTCGCCGGGTAGCGGGCCATGTTGTAGAAGAGGTCGTCGGTCGAGATGTTGGGCCGCTTGCCCCGCTCGATGCGGCCTCCCAGGTCGACGCGCGCGTCGATGAACTTGAAGAGCGTGAAATCGAGGTTCGCCCGCAGGTTGTAGCGCTCGTAAGTGCGGTTCGACCGCGCGTCGCTGTTCTTGACGTCGTACAGCCCCTGCTGGTTGAGGTAGTTGAGCATGACGTTGTAGCGCGCCACCCGGCTGCCGCCGCGGAATGCCACGTCGCCGTCGATCGTATAGCCCGCGTCGCGCAGCGCTTCGTCTTTCCAGTTCACGTTGGTCCCCGAGCCGTTGCGGTAGGCTTCGAGCTGCTTTTCGTCGTAGGCCGGGGCCCAGCGGCCCTGGTCGTTGCTGACGGCCTGGTTGTAGAGCGAAGCGTAGCCGTAGGAGTCGAGCGGTTCGGCCAGCGCCGTGGCCTGCTGCAACCCGAAGCGCACCGAAGCGCTCACGGTGGCAGGACCGATCCGGCCCCGTTTGGTTTCGATCCACAAGACGCCGTTGGCGCCCCGCTCGCCGAAGAGCGCGAGCGCCGCACCGTCGCGGAGCACCGAGACGCGCTCGATCTCCTGGGGCGAGAGGTAGGCGATGTAGCCGGCATTGACCTCGAAGCCGTCGACGAAGATTTTGGCCGAATTGTAACCGGCGTTGCCGTAGGAGCCGATGCCGCGGATGAGCCACGACGCCAGGTCGTTGCCCGGTTCGCCCGAGCCCTGGAAGAGCGTCAGCCCCTCCAGCTGACCGGCCAGGCTGTTGGTGAGGTTGGGCGCCGTGTTCCGTCGCAGGGTCTCGCCGGCGGCGGTCGAAAGAGCCCCCGTCGTGCGGTTGCGGGAGGTGGTGAAAAGCGCTCCCGGAACCGCCGGGCCGGCCGGGAGAAGCGTGTCGGCGGCAGCCCCGGTCTCCGTCGTCCCGGCCGCCGTGGCGGCGCCCGGCAGGGCGATCCCCGAAAGGAGCAGCGCTATGATGATAAGTTTCTTCATAATCGTGATTGTTTTAGGGAAAAACCGTCGGGACTAATAGCCCGGATTTTGGGCCAGCGTGCCTTTGTTGATCTCCGACTGCGGAATGGGCTCGAGGAACATTCTCGGATTCCAGTAGGCGGTATAGGTCACCGCATCCCACCACGACTCGATGCCCGAGGCGAGGTTGAAGCTGCCCGAGTGGTCCTCGCGGATCTTGAACTGCAACTCGCGCATGTCGCCGCCGAGGATGCCGTCGCCGATGCGTTCGTCTTTCCAGTGCTTGACGTCGTAGTAGCGGTGGTTTTCGCGGTAGAGTTCGATGGCCCGTTCGCGGCGGATGATCTGCCGCAGTGCGGCCTGATCGGTCTGGCGGATAGCCGGAAGACCCGCCCGGTTGTGTACCCGGTTGAGGTTTTCGAGCGCCTTGGAGGCGTTGCCCAGCTCGTTGTAGGCCTCCGCAAGGTTCAGGTAGGTCTCGGCCAGGCGGAACAGGGGGAACTCGAACCAGACGCGCGTGCCGGCCTTGTAGTAGAATTTGGTCGGAGCGGCACACCCCTTTCCGGTCTCGATAGCCGCCGGGAAAGCGGTCTTTTTCCCCGCATTGGAGGTCTGTCGGCCCCAGTTGTTCGCCGACCAGCTCGAATGACCCGCGTTGTTGAAGGCATCGAAGCCCATGAAGATGTTGTCGGCCTTGGCGCGCGGTTCGATCTGCTCGATGTTTTGCAGCCACTCCTCGGCCGGGCGGGGCGCCGGTTCGCCGACCGCAGCCCAGCTGAGTTCCGTACCGTCGGCTTTGTAGTAGAGTTCCAGGAAATTGGTCAGCACCCCGCTAACGTCGGTGTCCCAGCGGTTGTTGGTCCAGACAGGCGAGTAGTTGTTGTAGTAGAAGATGGCGCTTCCGGGCCAGTTCCAGTGGTTCGTCTCGTCGCACTTGTAGGCCAGGAGCACCTCCCGATTCGCGGGGGTCGAGGTCGCCGTGGCGTAGTCGTCGAACGCATGGGGATTGGGATTGCCCGTGCCGGCGCCGCCCGTGTCGATCAGGGCGTAGCCGTTCTCCGCAGCCCACCTCAGCACGGCTTCGTTGGCATCGACCGCCTTCTGCCAGCGCTCTTCGGATCGGGTTCCGAAGCAGACCAGGTTGTCGTGTCCGCCGCTCAGGTAGGGAGTCGCGGAGTTGAACAGGGGCCGCGCGGCGAAGAGCAGCGTGCGGGCCTCGATGGCCAGCACCGCGCCACGGGTCATGCGTCCCGCGTCGGCCGCGGCCCAGTCGCCCTCGGGGAGCGCGTCGTAAGCCGCCTGGCAGAGTTCGAGAATGTAGTCGAGGGTCTCCTGCAACGAGGCCCGGCCTGCAGAGACACCCGGGTCGGCGGGGTTGGAGAATGAGCTGCGGACAATGGGCATGCCGCCGTAGCGGTAGAACATGCCCATGTAGCGGTAGGCAACCAATGCCGTGGCCTCGGCCTTGATCCACCCCTTCTCCTCGGCGCTCATGTCGGGAACGCGGTCGATGTTCTCGCGCACGGTGAAGCAATGGCGGATATAGGCCCAGTTGTTGCCGAAATGGTCGGCTCCGGCATCGGAGCCATCCGTGCCGTTCACATCGAGACCCGACTGCGAGATCGTGTAGGTGCCGTGCCACGAATAGCCGCGCGAAATCTCACCGCTGATGGCGCCCAGCGTGCCGTGACCGACGCCCCAGCCACCCGGAAGGCCGTGGATCAGCGCTTCGCGGTAGCAGGTCATCAGGGCGCTGCGCGCGTTCTTGGCCGAACCGTAAACCTCGTCCAGATCGACCGTGCCGGTCGTGTCGGGCATTTGCAGGAAGGTATCCTGGCAGGCGGCCAGCCCGAACGACACCGTTATCAAAATTGAAATAAGGAACTTTTTCATAGTCTTCTCCGGATTAGAATTTCAGGTTGACACCGAAGCTGAAAACACTCGTCAGCGGATAAATATAGGTACTTCCGTCGGTGCCCTCGGGGTCGATACCGATGTCGGTCAGCTCGTTTCGGAACGTATAGACGTTGTTGGCGTTGAAATAGACCCTCAGCGAGCGGATGCGGCTGCGAGCCAGCCGCCCGCGGGTCATGTCGAACGTGTAGCCTACCTCGATATTCTTGATCTTGAAATAGTTGCTCGATTTCATCCAGAAATCGCTCACCAGGTAGTTGTTGTCCGACGAGGTCGTGTCGAAAGTCATGCGCGGGAAGGTGATCTTTTGACCCGCGGCATAGCGCTCGGCCGTCCAGCGTCCGTCGTACATCCATTTCCAGGCATTGCCGGCACGCTTGAAGAAGGGCATCGTGTAACCGCTGTTGAGGTAGTAGGAGCCGTTGGCCGAGCCGATGAAGAGGACCCTCAGGTCGAAACCCTTCCACCCCACCGACGCCTTGACGTTGAAATGGTACTCGGGGTAGTTGGGATAGCCGATCGGCGCGCGGTCCTTGTTGTCGATCAGACCGTCGCCGTTCAGATCGACGTAACGAATGTCGCCCAGCGTGGCCCGGTTGGCCGTATAGGTGTTGTAGGGACGGTTCGAAAGCTCCTCGTTGGTGTTGAAGAAACCGTCGCTGACCAGTCCGAAGCGCTGCCCGATCGAGAAGCCGGTCTGGTTCATCCACGGGTAGGGATTGGCGGCCTCGGCCTTGAATACGATCCGGTTGCGCGAGTAGCTTACGTCGCCGCTCAGCGAGTAGCGCCAGTTGCCGATGCGGTCCTCCCACGAAAGTTGGATTTCGTAGCCCTGGTTCTCGGTGATGCCGACATTTACGGGCGGTACCTTGTCGGAACTTACGCCGTAGATGGCCGGAATCGTACCCAGCGTGGTGAGGATATTGCGGCGATCCTCGCGGAACCAGTCGGCCACCAGCGACAGCCGGTCACCAAAGAAGCGCGCCTCGATACCCACGTCGTATTTCTCGGCCCGCTCCCAGGTGATGTCGGGATTGCCGATCACACCCTCGGTGGCACCCGCCCAGTAGGGGTTCGGGGACGATCCGTCGGCATTACCCAGCCAGTAGCCGCCCTGGTTGAGGTTGTAGGTGTTCGGCAGGTAGTAGAAGCGGCGGTTGCCGCCCAGCTGGTCGTTGCCGACCTGGCCGTAAGAGGCGCGGATCTTCAGGAACGTGAGGTAGTCGTTGCGGGGGATGAACTTCTCGGCCGTGGGGACCCAGCCCACCGAAAAGGCGGGGAACCAGCCGAAGCGGCGCCCCTCGGCGAACTGCTCCGTGCCGTTGTAACCCACGTTGAACTCGGCCATGTAGCGGTCCTTGTAGTTGTAAGTTACGCGGCCCACGAAGCCCATGACCCCCGAAGGAACGTTGTACGAGTCGCCCGGCATCGTGTAGCGCGAAGCCTTGGCCAGCAGGAGCGCCGAAACGTTATGTCCGTTGAATCCGGCCTGCCAGTCGATGCCCGCATCGAGGTAGAGCTTGTTCCAATTGCTGTAACCCCACGAGTTGAACGAGCCGGCCCCCATGCCGCCGCCGAAAAAGTCCAAAACGGTCGGGTCCTCGGGGTTGCGCTGCACCGAGTAGGTCGGGATCGAGGGCTTGTACTTGACGATGCGGTTGTAGTTGTCCTGGTAGTTGACCGTGCCGTAGATGCGCAGGCCGTGCAGGAGGTAGTCCATCGTATGTTCCAGCTTGATGGTGTTGTCCAAAAGCGAGTTGAAGATCGTGTTCGTACCCGCGCGCAGCAAGCTGACCACGGCGTTCTGAGCCCCCAGCTGACTGCCGGTCTTGACGGCCAGCGGGTTCTGCTCGGAACCCGCCGTACCGGCGAAGCCTTCGACCAGCCGACCCTCGATCATGCCCGGAGAGATGAAGGGATTTCCGTCGTAGATATACTGCATGATGCCCTTGTAACGGGCCGAAAGGTCGTAGGGGTCCTGGTCGCTGCCCAGTCCCTGCGTCTGACCGAACTGACCTGCGGTGTTGATCGAAATCTTCCAGTTCCTGGCTACCGAAATATCGAAATTCGACCGGAAATTGTAGCGGTCGAATTTCGACCCGGTATTGGCATCGTGGTAGTGCACGTCGCGCGTGATGCCCTCCTGCGAGAAATAGCCGAACGAGACGAAATACTTGACGCGCTGCGTACCACCCGCCACGTTGAGGTTGACCTGCATCTGGGGCGCCGTGCGGTCGAACATCTCCTTGTAGAGGTCGCGGTTGGCGTAGTAGAGCGCGGGCTGGTTCTTGAGCAGGGCGCGTTTCTCGGGCGAGAGGTTGGCCTTGGCATCCACCTCGACGGGCGTATAGTCGCGATTGTTCCTGAATTTCCAGAGGTCGTAGTCGTCGAAGATATAGGTCGAAAGGCTCTCCGTGCCGGCGAAACTGCGCTGGTCGTTGCGGATGGCCTCGTTGCGCAAAAGGGCGTACTCGTAGGAGGAAGTGCCTTTCTGGATGTTCGATGCGCGCGTGAAGCCGTAGTTCATCGAGAAATTGACCGTCGGGGTGCCCGTGTTGCCACGGCGGGTGGTAACGATAATCACGCCGTTGGCGCCGCGGATGCCGTAGACGGCCGTCGAAGAGGCGTCTTTGAGGACGCTGATGCCCTGTATTTCGTTGGCATCCATCGAGTTCAGCTCGGCCATGGCCTGCTCCGAAGGCTGCTCCACGCCGTCGATGACGATCAAGGGACTGGCCGATCCGTAGGTCGAGACGCCGCGCACGCGGATATTGGCGGCGTTGTGTCCCGGTTCGCCGGAGCTTTGCAGGCCACTCACGCCCGGGGAGTTGCCGATCAGGGCGTTGGAAATGTTCGCCACGGGGGTGGAGACCAGATCGGTACCCTTGACCTGGGAGATCGAACCCGTGACGTTCACCTTTTTCTGCACCGCATAGGCCGTCACGACGACCTCTTCGGCCACGAGCGACTGCTCCTGCAAGGTGACGTCGATGACGGTTTGCGTCGTGACCGTCACCGTCCGCGATGCGTAGCCGATGAACGAGAATTCGAGTTCGTCGCCCGGCGCGACCCGGATCGAATAGCTGCCGTCGGCCGTCGAGACGGTTCCGTTCGCCGTTCCTTTCACGAGGATCGTGACACCCGGTAATGCGGTTCCTTTCTCATCCTGCACCGTTCCGCCGACCTCCCGCGTCTGCGCCGCCGCCCGCCGGGGTGCGACGCATCCCAGGGCGATCAAAAGAGCGCAGAGCAGGGACGTTTTGAAGAATCTTACCATAGGATTAGTTGTTTTAGGTTTTTGCTTGGGAGGATCATTCGACCGTCACGTGGTCGGCCGGGCGGTACATGTCGGGCAGGTCGCCGCTGAACAACGACCGCGGCCGCGCATACATGGCCCGGAAATCCGCTTCGGAAACATGGCCCGGATAGACCGAATAGAAATGCTTGTCGGATTCGTCCGCGACGTACTTGTTGCGCCACATAACGACCATCGACACGCGCTGGGTCATCAGCGGCGCGAGGATGCACTGAGTCCAGTAGTCGGCCTTGGTGAAAGACTCCTGCCCCGTCTCGGTGACGCCGCACGGTTTTTTCTTCTCGCGCGAGAGTTGCGTGAGGGCTTTCAGATTGGAGCGGAAAGCCGCGGTGTTGAGCCCGTGGTAGCAGTCCATGCCCAGAAAATCGACCCACTCGTCGCCGGGCCAGCGAAAGAGCAGGCGGCCTCGGGCGTCGGCGTACTCCGAGTCCATCTGCGGGGAGAGGGCGTAGAGGAGGTTGTGCACCCCGCGCGTATCGCGCAGGTAACGCACGGTCATGCGCCACAGGTCGATGAACTCCTGCTCGGTGGTGCACTTGGCACCCCACCAGGACCACTCCTGGGTATGTTCGTGATAGGGACGGAAAACGATAGGAACGGGCGTGCCGTCGGAGGCCCTCAGATCGAGGGCGAAATCGGCCAGGCGGTCGAGCCACCCCAGATAGGTGGCGTGTACGGCGCTTGCGGGATCGAGAATCGCACGCACGACGCCCGTCGAGGAGTTGTCCCACGAGTCGCCGCCCGTGAGGGGATTGTCGAGGTGGCAGCAGGCGACGATCACCTCGCCGCGCTCGTAGGCTTCGAGCATCACGCGGCGGCGGATGGCGTTCTCCTTTCGGTCGGATTCGTAGGCGGAACGCTCGTCCATGACCGTGGCCAGATCGACGCTGAAGACGGCCGGGTAGTCGCCGGCGACGGCTTTGGTGTCGGAGCCGCCGGGCTCGTCGTACCAGTAGCGGCCGTACCAGAGGTCGTCGTGGTGACCGAACATGAAACCCCGGGAGGCAATGGCCCAGAGGTTCGAGAAGAGGGCGCGGGTCTGGTCCGTCGCGGCCGGATCGATCAGCTTCAGACGGACCGTTTCGGGCTCGGGATCGGGGCCTGGATCGGGTTCGGGATCGGGTTTATCGCCCCCTCCCGGATTGTCCTGACCGCCCCCGGAAGCCGGTGGGGGGGGGGATTTCGATGTCGCTGCCGCCGCAGGAAATGCCTGCCAGCGAGAGGAGGGCGCACGCTGTCAACAGGTAGGGCATACGCCGCCACTGTATCGGAATGGAATGCAAAAACATGGCGTTTCGGATTAGTATTCGTTTTTCAACAACTCGTCGTGGTCCTCCAGCGGAGCGTCGGACGACTTTTTCATCAGGTAGAACGTGTTGCGGATGTTGTGCACGAACCAGCGGTCGTCGGGCCAGTTGTTGTCGATCCAGTCGTAGGGCCCGGGGAACGAGCGGTAGAACGACAAGTGCGGCACTGAAACGGTCTTGCCCCAGAAATCGTAGCTGCCCGCCTCGAGCTGCCCCACCTTGAAGAGCGGTTCGGCGTACTGAGTATCGTCCCAGGCATAGAAGACGATCATGCCGTCGTCGCCTTTCGACCAGCGGCTCCTGCCCTTGGGAATGATCCGGTAGAAAGCGTTGACGTCCTTTTGGGGGTTGTTCTGGAAGAGGTAGTTGGCGTATTTGCCGTCGGGTCCCGGCAAGTTGAGCGTCGTGCCGTAGCTTACGCCCGAAGTCTCGTCGACCCTTGCCAGTTGGAAGCTGACCGTGTTGTCCTCTTCGTCGGCCGGGGTGTAACCGTTACCCCAGTGCCACGACTTGTCCATGACCGTGGACATGACCACCGCCCCGTCCCAGCCGCCGACCAAAACCAACGAGCTCTTGGGAGCGCTGCCGTCGAGAATGCCGCCGACGGGATCGAAAACATAGACCCCCTCGAGCGGTTCGCGGAACGGATCGTAGGAAACGGAGTATTGGCGGGTCTCGCCGTTCTCGGCTGTCACCACGAACGTGCCCTCCCCGGTGCTCATGTCGAGCGTGCTGCCCTCACGGATCGAGGCCGTGGCGTTGTATTGCAGGTCGATGGCCACGACTTTCACCCGCTTCAGGTCGCTGATGCCGCCCGTGACGAGTTGTACGCGGATACGGCCGTGTGCATCGTCCCGCCAGTCGTCGGTGATGACCGCCGCGCCGATCTGGCTTTCGAGCCGCAGGTTGAGCGGCGTGCGCTCGCGCAGCCAGGGATCGACCATGTCGGGACCCGACGAGTCGTTCTCGTAGCATCCCGCAAGCGCACTCCCCAGCAAAGCGCACAGAAAAAAGAGGATAGTTTTTTGCATAGGTTTTGGTTGTTTAGGTTAGTTGCCGTGTCCGTCGGCACCCTCCTCCGGCAGCGGGGTTTGGCCGGGAAAGAGCGTACGCTGGTCCACCTATGCAAAATTAGACAAAACCTGCATGCCCGTTTAATACGTTTTTAACCAAAACCGATGCTTATAGCACCCTAACGGAACATTCTTTGAACCGGCTGCCTCAGACGTAGATTTTCTTGGGAATGAAGAGCGTCCGGAACCGGTGGGGCGGCATGCCTTTCCTGCGCTTGAAGATGCGGTTGAAATTGGCCATGTTGTTGAACCCGCAGCAGAAAGCGATCTCGGCGATGGTCATGTCGGTGTCGATAAGCATGCGCGCCACGTGGCCCAGACGGATCTCCGTAAGGGTGTCCACGAAGCTCTGACCCGTGACCTTTTTGATGAAGCGGCTGAACGAGACGTCGGACATGCTCACCACGGAAGCGACCTCCGAGAGCGAAATCTGGCGGTTGAAATGCTGGTTCATGTAGGCGAAGACCGTCTCCAGCCGTGCCGAGTGCGATTTCATCGTCTTTTGGACGAACGTGGGGTCGGACAAGAGGCGGCGCTCCTCGGTCAGCGAAAGCGTGTTGAGGATCATCAACATATCCAGTACGGGCTTCATGCCGCCGGCCGAACCCTGCTCGTAGAGTTCGCGGATGCGGGGTGCGACCTCCCGTGCGGTCTCCTCCGTAAAGAGGACGCCTCGCCGGGCCTCTTCGAAGAGTTGTTTGAGGGCAGCCATCGGGTTGCGGTTGAGGAATTTCCCGTCGATCAGGTCGGGACTGAACTGGAGCGTGATCTCGAGGATGTCGTGCGACTGGCAGCGGTCGGTGAACCAGGCGTGGGGCGTGTCGCCGCTCACGAGGACCAGTTCGAGGTCGGAGATCGTCCCCACGTGGTTGCCGATCACGCGCGAAGCCCCGGCGGCCTGCATTACCAGATTCAGCTCCATCTCCTTGTGTGTGTGGAGCGGAAAATCGAAACAACTTTTTTTCCGGGAAAAGATCATGAAGCAGTCGTTGTCGGTCAGCGGCGTGCTTTCGCGCAGAATCTCCATATGCGTGGTTTTAGGCGGGTTGGTATCACAAAGATAGGCAAATATTTCGAGCAGCAAAAAAACACTATCGCCTCGCATACCTATGTATATTATATACATGCGGATTCGAAGACTCTAATTTCTTCATACAGAAATCGAATGCCCGATTCGCAATAGGGGTCTTCCGGGGAGAATGGGGTAAAATAGCATCATATTCGATTAAAAAAGTATAACTGACTCGCGTACGGAATGTGTAATTTTGAAAACGAACCGAAGCGTTCGCTTTTCCTGCCTACCGCTTATATTATTTTAACCGAAATGAACCTATCCAGCAACGCTTTCCGAAGAACGGCAGCCCTTTTGACCGGGCTCTGGCTTCTGAGCACCGGTCCGCTCCGCGGCGAAACACGGTGTAAAAACCCCTCGGAACAACAGCTTTTCATCGGCGAGGGGATCGCCGAAGCCGCGACGCAGTACGGCCCCGTCCGGGGATTTCTGCTGCGGGGCGTCTACTCGTTCCGCGGCATTCCCTACGGCGACGACACGGGCGGCGAAAACCGCTTCCTGCCGCCGCGTCCGCCGCAGCCCTGGCACGCAGTGCGGCCCGCGGTGGCTTACGGGGCCTCCTCGCCGCAGCCGTTCTACGACCGACGGCCCGAATCCTACTCCATGTTCGTCGACCACTGGAACTACGACCTGATGGACGAAGATTGCCTCAGGCTCAACGTCTGGACCCCGGGCCTCGGAGACGGGAAGCGCCGTCCGGTGCTGGTGTGGCTCCACGGCGGCGGATTCACCCAGGGCAACGGCATCGAGCAGGACGGCTACGACGGCGAGCACATCGCCCGCTACGGCGACATCGTTTTCTGCTCGGTGAACCACCGCCTGGGGGCGCTCGGATTCACGGACCTCTCGGCCGCGGGCGAGAAATACCGCCACTCGGGCAATGCCGGAATGCTGGACCTCGTGGCGGCGCTCGAGTGGGTGCAACACAACATCGCGCAGTTCGGGGGCGACCCTGCGAACGTGACGATCATGGGGCAGTCGGGCGGCGGCTCGAAAGTCTGCCTGCTGTGCGCCATGCCGGCGGCCGAAGGGCTCTTCCACAAAGCCGTGGCACTGAGCGGTAATTCGCTCAGAGCCAACGATGCGGAGTATGCTCGCCGGCTCGGTGCGGCGATCCTGGACGAAGCTGGGCTCTCTGCCGCCGAGGCCGACTCGCTGCAAACGATCCCCTGGGAGCGTTACCTCGCGCTGGCCGACCGGGCCCGGCAGCGGATGGCGGCGGCAAATCCGGGCTATCGGAGCGGCTTCGCCCCGGTGGCCGACGGCGAGGTGATTCCGCGAGGAACGTTCTTCAAGGACGAAAACCGCACCGTGGGGTCGGACGTGCCGATGCTGCTCTCATCCACTTTCCACGAATGGAACCCCGACCGCGACGACCCCGAACTGGAGGAAATCACCCTCGAAGAGGTCGTGCAGCGGCTCGCACCGCAGTACGGCCCGCGGGCCGAACGGATCGTCGCAGCCTATGCCGCGGCTTTCCCGGCGCTGCGCCCGATCGAAATCTGGGCGCTGATCGCCTCCAACCGACAGGGCGTCGTCCAGACCGCAGACGCCAAATGCTGCCAGCGGTCGCCGGTCTACATGGCGTGGTTCGGCTGGCAGTCGCCCCTCTTCAACGGCCGCCACCGCGCTTTCCACTGCCTCGACATCTCGTTCTGGCTCTTGAACACCGACCGCATGGTCACCCACACGGGAGGCGGCCGCGAGCCCCGCCGGCTGTCCCGGCGCATGGCCGACGCCCTGCTGCATTTCATGCGCACGGGCGACCCCAACTGCGGCGCCCTGCCCCGCTGGCCCCGCTACACCCCCGAGCGGGGCGAGACGATGATCTTCGACACCCGCTGCCGCGCGGCGGAGGACCCCGACCGCACGGCCCGGCGGGCATTTCACGACTAACCCCTGCACCCAATGAAAAAATTCCTGCTGCTATCCCTCGCAACGCTCTTAGGAGCGGCGGCTCCGGCACAGACCGTCCGCACTTTTCTCACGCGCCCCGACCGCTCGGAGCTCTTCGCCGAGCAGTCGGAGACCGTCGAATTCTCCGACCGCCGTTCGGGACGCGCCCACTGCATCGTCGTCGATCCGCGGCAGCGATACCAGCGTCTCGACGGCTTCGGATTCGCCCTCACGGGCGGCAGCGCCCAGCACCTCGCGGCCATGTCCGCCCCGGCCCGCCGGGCGCTTCTCGAGGAGCTCTTCGACCCCGAACGGGGAATCGGAATCAGCTGCATCCGCCTCACGCTCGGCGCCTCGGACCTCAACAGCTTCGTCTTTTCCTACGACGACATGCCCGCGGGCGGGGAGGATTTCCCCCTGGCGCACTTTTCGCTGGCACAGGACCTGCGGGACGTGGTTCCGGTGATGCGCGAAATCCTGGAGATCGCCCCCGACATACAGGTTCTCAGTTCGCCCTGGTCGGCTCCGGCGTGGATGAAGACCAACGGCGACGTGCGCGGCGGCCAGCTGCGCGAGGCGTGCTACGGCGTCTATGCCGACTATTTCGTGCGCTACGTCGAGGCGATGCGCGACCGCGGCATCGAGATCGACGCCGTGACGGTGCAGAACGAACCCCTCAATTCGCGCAACACCCCCAGCATGTACTGGTTCGCAAACCAGCAGGCCGCATTCGTCCGCGACCACCTGGGACCCAAATTCCGCGACGCGGGACTTTCGACCAAGATCGTCGTCTTCGACCACAACTGCGACCGACCCGACTACGCGCTGGCAGTCTACAACGACCCCGAAGCCGCCAAGTACATAGCGGGAGCCGCCTTTCACCACTACCGCGGCGACCTGAGCGCCATGAGCTATGTCCACGAAGCGCGTCCCGACAAGGAGATCTATTTCACCGAGCAGATGACCACCGAGCGTCCCGGACAGCCCCGGATCGACATCGCCCAGGCGGTCGAGCGCCTCGTGATCGGCATCACGCGCAACTGGAGCCGCAACGTCGTGCTCTGGAACCTGGCCGCCGATCCGGACAACGACCCGCATACCGACAACGGCGGCTGCTCGATGTGCCAGGGCGCCGTGACCATCGACGGCGACCGGACAGAGCGCAACCTGGCCTATTGGGTCGTCGCCCACGCATCGAAATTCGTGCGTCCGGGGTCGGTGCGCATCGCCTCGACGGAGCCCGCGGACCGCAGCATCGTGCTCGACGAGGACGAGCAGCGTCCCGGCGTTTTCCGCGCCAACGTCGCCGAGCGGTCGGGAGTAGCGCCCAACGTGGCTTTCCGCACTCCCGACGGGCACATCGTGCTGGTAGTGGCCAACGACTCCTGGTCGCGCCGCAGCATCTCGATCCAGTACAACGGACGCTTCGCCGAGCTGCCGCTCGAGCCGGGCGCCGCAGCCACTTTCGTATGGGACGCCTGAAGCAGCTCTTCGTCTGCGCGGCACTGCTGACGGCGGCGCTGCCGGTCGCGGCACACGAGCCGGCCCCGTTTTCAACCGCGGGGTGGTGGAAGCCCGCCGAGCCGCCTTTCTCGCCCGTAGTCCGCGACGACGCTGCGATCACGTTCCGGCTCCGGGCTCCGCAGGCCCGTGAGGTCGTGCTGCTCTTCGACGAGTGGGAGGTGACGGAAGCGCCCATGCAGCGCGACACGTCGGGCGTGTGGAACGTGACGATCGGTCCGGTCGAACCCGGCGTTTACCAATACCGCTTCCGCATCGACGGCTTCGAGACCATCGACCCCGTGAACCCAGCGATCAAGGCCGGGACTACCGTGTACGGCAGCGTCGTGGAGGTTCCCGGCACCGGAAAACCCCGCTTCGACGAGGTATGCGGCGCTCCGGCAGGCGAGGTCCACACCCTCGCATACCGCTCGACGCCGCTGCGTCGGCAGCGCTCAGCGCTGGTCTACGTTCCCCGGGCCGCCGTCGAACACCCCGCGCGGCGCTTCCCGGTTCTCTACCTGCGGCACGGCGGGGGCGACAGCGAACGAAGCTGGATCGCGGACGGCCGCGCCGCCGTGATCCTCGACAACCTGATCGCTGCGGGCAAGGCCGTACCCATGTACGTGGTAATGACCAACGGTCTGACAGACGGCTCGTGGGCCGGCGGCAGCACGCCCGAGGGGATTGCCGCACTGGAGGAGGAGCTGCTCCGCGACGTGATCCCGCTGATCGAGAAGCGCTACCGCGTTTTCCGGGACAAACGCCGCCGCGCCATCGCGGGGCTTTCGATGGGCGGCGGACAGGCTTTCGTCATCGGGCTGCGCAACCTCGACCGTTTCTCGGCGATCGGCCAGTTCAGCGCGGGCATTCTGAGCGACGGACCGTTCGACTACGCCCGCTACGGAATCGGGGCGATCGACGACCCGGCGCGCATCAACCGCGAACTGGCGCTGCTGTGGATCGCCTGCGGCACGAAAGACCCTCGCTACGCCGGGCACCTCGACACCACGGAGGAGCTCCGCCGGCGCGGCGTGCGCTTCGAGTTCCACGACGCGCCCCGCGGCCACGAATGGCAGTTCTGGCGGATGCAGCTTCATGAATTCGCCCAACGCATCTTCCGCTAACCCCCAAACAAACCTCAAACCATGAAACGTATCACACTCTTCCTCTTGCTGCTCCCGTTCTGCACGGGCTCCCTGGCCGCCGGCAAGCGGCTCGAAGCCCCCGCGAAGACCACCTTGAAGATGGTCGATCCGCAAGCAACACCCGAAACCCGCGCGCTCTACGCCAACCTCTGGTGCATGGGCTTCCGGGGCGTAATGTTCGGCCACCACGACTACCCCTCGTACGGCATCGGCTGGCGGGGCGACGACGACCGATCCGATGTCAAGGACCTCGTCGGCACCCACCCGGCGGTATACAGCCTCGACATGGCGGGTATCGACGACCGCAAGATCGAATTCATCCGCCAGGCTTACCGGCGCGGGGGCGTCTCGATGCTCGTCTGGCACCAGAGCAACCCCCTGACCGAGGGTCCCGGCACGAAATACCCCGTGGGCACGGCGTGGGACAACACGCCCGTGGTCGGAGAGATCCTCGCCGAGGGGTCGCCCATGAACCGCAAATACAAGGCCCGGCTCGACGGCGTGGCCGAAGCGTTGCGCAAAATGGTCGACGACAAGGGCCGCCCCATCCCTGTGATCTTCAGACCCCTGCACGAGCACACCCAGACCTGGAACTGGTGGGGCCGCTCGGCCGCGTCGGACGAAGAGTTCGTCGCATTCTGGCGCTTCATCGTCAGCTACCTGCGCGACACGAAAGGCATTCACCATGTCATCTATGCCATTTCGCCGCAGATGGACGCCGTTTACGACGACCCCGTGGGCCGCATTCTTTACCGCTGGCCGGGTGACGAGTGGGTCGATTTCGTGGGTATCGACTGTTACCACGGCCGCAACCCCGAGGCGTTCGTCGAGAACGTCCGGGCGCTTGGCGAGGTCTCGGAACGGCTGGGCAAACCCGTCGGTGTGACCGAGACGGGGCTGGAGAACAACCACCCGGCCGACTACTGGACCCGCGACGTGCTGCCGGCGCTGCGCGGAGAGCGGTGCGCGATGGTCGTGGCGTGGCGCAACGACAACCCCCGGCACGCTTTCGGCCCCTATCTGGCCGACGCTTCGGCCGACGATTTCAAACGCTTCCACGCCGATCCGTGGACCGTATTCGAAGAGGACCTGCCCCCGATGTACCGAATGCCCAAAGGCGTAACCGTAAAATAACCGAACCATGCGACGATTTTTCAGCCTGATGGCGGCAGCGGCTCTGTGCGCCTGCTCCTCCGCCGATCCGGGAATCGCTCCCGTGAACCCCGCGGCGTCGCCCGAAGCGCGCCAGTTGTTGCAGTTCCTCTACTCGATCCGCGGAGAGTACACCCTCGCGGGACAGCACAATTTCATCAGCGACCCCGCGCGCTACGACCGGGTCGTGTACGAAATAACGGGCAAGCGACCCGTCGTATGGGGCTGCGACCTGAGTTTCAACGCCCTGGGCGAAAATATCCGCGACTACCACCATTGCGGTCCGATGAACCTGACCGCCCCCTGGGGCGAATGCCGGACGACGGGCCGCACGACCGAGGAGCTCCGGCAGGGGCTCGTCGAAGAGATCAGGGCGCGGCACGCCGAGGGGCGGATCATCACGCTGATGTGGCACTGCTGTTTCCCCTCGGAGTGCAACGACTGCAACGGTGCGTCGATCTGGACGTGGCAGAACCGCCCCTCCGACACGGTATGGAACGAGCTGACCACGGACGGCACGCCCCTCAACCAACAGTGGAAAGCCCAGATGGACACCGTGATTCCCTACCTCGTGCAGTTGCGCGACGCGCGTATCCCCGTGCTGTGGCGCCCCTACCACGAGATGAACGGCGTCTGGTTCTGGTGGTGCAACAGGCCGGGTGAAAACGGGTTCAAGAAACTGTGGATCATGACCTACGACTACCTCACCCGCGTACACGGATTAGACAACCTGCTGTGGGTCTGGAACACCAACGCCCCGCGCGACACGCCGGGCGACGAAGCGGGTCCCTACGCCGACTATTTTCCCGGGCCGGAGTATGTCGACGTGCTGGCCGCGGATGTCTACCACCGCGACTACAAGCCCTCGCACCACGACGAGCTGCGGGCGCTGGCCCAAGGCAAACTCATCGCGCTGGGCGAGGTGGGACAGCTGCCCGATCCGGCTGCTTACTGGGACCAGCCCGACTGGTCGTGGTTTATGGTCTGGGGCTATTTCATCAACGGCCAGCAGACCGACGACCTCGACTCGGCAGCCGCCGTGCGGCGCATCTACGACGACCCGCGCACGCTGACGCTCGACGAGATCGACTTTTCGGACGGCAGCTACCGGCTCCGCAGATAACGAAAAAACCGCAGGCTTTCCGGCCTGCGGTTTTCGGTTCGATCTTTCGCGGCGTCACGCTTTCGACAGGCGGTCGATGGCAAGGAGTTCATCGGCTGTGAAAGCGGTATTTTCCAGCGCCCGCAGGTTGTCGGCGAGCTGGGCCGTGGAGCTGGCGCCGACCAGAACCGAGGTGACGCGCTCGTCGTTCACGAGCCACGCCAGCGCCATTTGCGCAAGGGTCTGGCCCCGCTGCCGGGCGATCCCGTTCAATCCGCGGATACGATTCAGGAGGGCTTCGGTGAGTATTTCGCGCCGCAGCGAACCGCCCGCCGCCATGCGTGAATCGGCCGGGATGCCGTCGAGATAACGGTCAGTCAGCAGCCCCTGGGCCAGCGGCGAAAAGGCGACGAAGCCGGCGCCCGAGCCGGCGGCCAGTTTGAGCACCCCCGAATTCTCGACCTGCCGGTCGAACAGGTTGTACTTGTCCTGGAACACGAGGCAGGGAACATCCCGCTCCGAAAGGTAGCGGAATGCGAAGCGCGCCGCTTCGAGCGGATAACGCGAGATGCCGGCATAGAGCGCCTTGCCCGCACGGACCAGATCGACCAGGGTTTGAAGCGTCTCCTCGAGGGGTGTTTCGGGATCGTAACGGTGGGAGTAGAAGACATCCACATAATCGAGTTTCATGCGCCGCAGGCTCTGGTCGAGGCTCGAGACGAGATATTTGCGCGACCCCCAGTTGCCGTAGGGTCCGGGCCACATGTCGTAACCGGCCTTGGTGGCCACGAACAGTTCGTCGCGGTAGGGGCGCAGCGAGCGCTCCACAAGCCGCCCGAAATTCGCCTCGGCCGCACCGTTCGGGGGACCGTAGTTGTTCGCCAGGTCGAAATGGGTCACGCCCCGGTCGAAAGCGAAATGGACCATCTGCTGCATCCGGGAGAAAGGTTGTTCGCCGCCGAAATTGTGCCACATGCCCAGCGATAAGGCGGGCAACCGGACTCCGCTGCGCCCGGCACGCCGGTAGAGCATGCCCGCGTCGTAACGCGACGCTTCCGCCCGATAAGGTGTTTCGATCATAAAAGATTTTTTTGACTTAACCAACCACAATTGTGCCAGAAAGGGATTTCGCAAGCCCCCGGCAACACGATACAAAGATAGCGAATCCGATCCGAATAACTGCGCCCGGAACGTACCGAAAACAAATTATCCGCTCCGAAAGGGCGTCGTCTGCAAAATTGTTGGTATCTTTAAAGAGTCAAACACGAACCCGACAATGATCGCGCGAATTCAACTCCTGCTCATCCTCCTGACACTCTGTCCGCTCGGCCCCATCGGATGCCACAGCGACCATCCGGATGACTTGACCGCCTCGCTGGATTACCTCATCGAAAACAAGGAGCTCTTCGCCCGCAGGAAAGAAGAACGCATCGAAGAGGTGAAAAAAATGTTCGGGGTAAGTTTGCTGCGCCCCGAGCAGGAGTATGAGATCAACTCCCGGCTCTACGACCAGTACCGCAAATACAACCTCGACTCGGCGGTGGTCTATGTCGAGCGCAACCTCGAAATCGCACGCCGGCTCGGCTCGCGGCTCAAAATCGATGAATCGCTGCTGCGGCTGGCTCCGTTGTACTCGTTTTCGGGAAAATACATCGAGTCGAAAGCCCTGCTCGAATCGATCGACCCCGCGCGGCTGCCCCGCGATCTGAAAAGCAGATACTACGAAGCCTCGATCCAGTTCTACGACCATTACGGCCTGGCCAGCTCGCAGGAGAAATTCGATCCGATCAAGGACGCACTGCGCGATTCGCTGCTCAGGACAGCCGACCCGCTCTCCCGTACTTACTGCTCGAACCGCATCACGCAGCTGATGGGCACGGGCCGAACGGCCGACTGCCTCGAGGCCGAAAAATTGCTGACCGAGCTGCTTGCCCGAACGCCCGAAGATACCCCGGAATATGCCAGTTCGACCCACCAGATGGCCAAACTCTACCAGCGCATGAACCGGCCCGAACTGGTCCGCAAATACTACACCATTTCGGCCATTACCGACCTGCGGTGCGCGAACAGGGAGACCTCGGCGCTTCAGAATCTGGCGCTGATCTATTTCAACGAGGGGGCCTATAAACGGGCGTTCAGATATGCCCAGTCCGCCATCGAGGACGCCGTTTTCGGCGGCGCCCAGCTCCGAACGACCCAAATGTCGAGTTTCTACTCGATGATCAACGCCTCGTTCCGGGACAAGGAGGCCGCCGCAAAGCAGCGGCTGCAACGGTACTCGGTCTTTATCAGCCTGCTGCTGCTCTGCCTGCTGCTCCTGGTGGTCCAGATTCTCAGGCAGATGAAAAAACTTTCGCGGATCAAGGAGCGGTTGTCCGAAAACAACGACGAACTGACCCGGCAGAACCGCGAGATTAGCGAGATCAACAACCTGCTGACGGAGTCGAACATCGTCAAGGAGCGATACATCACCCAGTTCTTCGACCTGCATTCGGACCACATCGACCATTTCGAGAGCTATCGCAAACAGTTGAACAGGCTGGCCATGAACCGGCAGATGAACGAACTCTACGCGAAATTGAAATCCGATGAATTCGCCAGGAACGAAACGGAGGAGCTCTACCGCCATTTCGACCGCATCTTCCTCGGTCTCTACCCCAATTTCGTGACCGATTTCAACTCGCTGCTCGAACCCGGCGAACGGATCGTACCCCGCTCGGGCGAACTGCTCAACCGCGAACTGCGCATCTATGCCCTCTTGCGGCTGGGCATTACGGACAGCGCGAAGATCGCCTCGTTCCTGCGCTGCTCGCTCAGCACCGTCTACAACTACCGCACGAAAGCACGCAACCGGGCGGTCGTCTCACGGGAGGATTTCGAAAAAATGGTCCGGCAAATCGGGAGCATTCGCACCGGTACGGACCAACCCGAAACCGAAGCATAAGCAGCTTACGGGAATCGGGGCCTGCTCACCCGTATTTCGATCCGTCGGCGCCCCGTCCCGTCCGCGGGCAGGAAAGCGCGCGCCGTTCGCGCGCCGTCGATGCGGACCTCCTCGATATGGTCGCCATCGCCTTGCAGGTGGAGATCGAGCACCATGCCGCCGTATTTCAACCCGTTGATCGAAAGGCGGTTGATTCCGCGCGGCAGGTAGGGCCGGAACTCCATCCCCTCCGGTCCGGGATGCAGGCCGCAGACGCCGTAGAGGATCATCGACATGTATCCCGTCGCCGACCAAGTTTGGTGCCGGCGGGAGTGCCACCGGTCGCGTCCGGCCTGATTCCCGCCCTCCGGTTTGCCGGTCCGGGGATCGAAAATCTCGTAAAAGTTGTAATTCCCCTTGTCCTCGTCGAGCGCCAGCGCGGCCATGGCGTTCAGTTCATGTTCGAAAATGTCCCGATCCCCCGTCAGCAGCGCCGCCCGGGCATAGAATGCGTTGACGAACGGCCAGATCAGCCGGTTGTGACGGCCGGGGCGCTCCAACGAAAACCGCTTGAAGATCGGCGTGACGGAGGGCACCCCGAACGGGGTCGTCTCGTTGCGGATCAGCGTGTAGTGCCCCTCCTCGGGCGTTATTACGCCAGAAAGGATTGCAAAGGCATTGCCCAGCGCTTCCTGGTGCCGGTGAACGCCGCCCTGCTCGTCGATGGCGTAGAACAGTTTTCCGCGCGGATTGTAGAAATGGCTGCGGATTCTCAGGCGCAGCGCTTCGGCCCGGTCTGCATACGCTTCGTGGTCGGTTCCGTGCAGCACCCGGTGCATCCCGTCGAGCGCCCGGTAGGCCATGTAGTAGACACAATTCGTGCTCAGACACTTGATCCCATGAGTATGGTGCCGCATCACGCCCGAAAGATCGGACCGGGCGGGATCGTAGATCGGCTCCTCGAACGCAGAAATGCCGTCGTTGAATACCGACGAGCCGGTAAAGAGGCCGTACTCCCGATCGAAAGCCGTGGCTTCGAGTTGCTCGATCGTGCGTGCCCCGCAGGCATACGCCTGAGCGAGAAATTCGCGGTCGCGCGTAAGCAGGTAGTGATACCACGCCCCCTGGACCCAGATGATCTTGTCCCAGTATTGGTGGCCGATGGTCTGCCGCTCTTCGGTTACGTGCCAGAGCGAACGCTCCATCACCTCGGGGATGAAGAGGTCCGTTCCGTTCCACGTATTGATGGCCACGTCGCGTGTCCACTCTCCGCCGTAATCGGCTCCGGCAGCCAGGATGCTGTCGCGGATGTTGTAGCGAACGGTCTTTTCGGCCAGCTCCCAGGCTTCGTTCACCCGGGGGTTGTCTGTCTCGAAAAGCCTCTCCGTGCCGTTGTTCCGCGGTGCGCACGAAACAAAACTGGCGATTGCCGCAAGGGCTGTGATTGCGATTTTCATCTCTTCGGTATTTGGATTGGTTACGGAATTTGCAGATAGACACTGACCGGATAGTGGTCGGAGAGCGTGCGGACCACAGGGCTTCCCGACGAATCGGACGCCCAATAGACATCGGTCAGCAGGCCGTAGCGAAGCACCTCGACGCCCGGGGTGACCAGTACGTGGTCGATCCGCCGATCGCTCCATTTGCCGGGATCGAACCCGTTGACCGTGCCGTTGGGGGCCATACGGACGGATGCGACCTGGTAGGAATCGCTCAAAACGCCCGCTTTCAGCAGCTCCCGGTAGCTCGGGCTCCGCTGGTCGACATTGAAATCGCCGGTCAGCACCACTGCGCCCCCTTTCCCGTGCCGTTCGATCCATCCCGCGAGCAGGCGGGCGCTCTCCAGGCGGGCGTTCTCGCCGACGTGGTCGAAATGGGTATTGAGGAAGAACAGCGTCTTTCCCGAGGTCCTATCCCGCAACCGGACCCAGGTGCATATCCGTGGGTATTTCGCGTCCCAGCCCACGCTCGGACGGTCGGGCGTCTGCGACAGCCAGAAAAGCCCCGAATCGAGCAGGTCGAAGCGCTCCTTGCGGTAGAGGATCGGAGCATATTCACCCGCGGTTTTCCCGTCGTCGCGGCCTCCGCCGATGCAAGCGTAGTCGCTCGAAAGGCGAGCCATCAGGTCGTCCAGCTGGTTTTTGAGCACCTCCTGCATCCCGACCAGATCGAACGCTTCGTAGGCGATCAGATCGCAGATCGGGGCACAGCGCCGGTTCCATCCGTTGCCGTGCTGCTCGTCGGCCGCATTGGCATAGCGGACATTGTAGGAGGACACATGAATCGGCTGCCCGACGGCGAACCGCCCTATAAAAATAAGAAGAAAGACCAGTTTTTTCATTCGGATCGTTTTCCCGCTGCTATTTCGGGTCGTACAAATTTATCCCTTTCTGGCCGGCCGGAAACGGTTTAAACGAAAATTGTAGCCGCAGGAGAATTTAATACGCTATTTATCAGTGGGTTGAAAACTCCTGCCTGTTCGAAAAAAGTAGGTTGTCTGAAGAGAACCGAAGCTACCATCCGCTACCGCCTGATAATCCCAGCCGTAGATGTTACCCTCCTCTGTATGCTACTCTTTTCGGACCGCATTCATGTAGTAGAACATTGGTAAATAGTATATTACAGAATTCGAAAAGCTACTTTTTTCCATTCACCCCGCACCTCCTTGTCCGATTACGGAATAAATTTGTGAAAAACCGAATCGACCGCTAACCGCTATGCGCATGAAAAAATCGAATATCCTTTGCCTGCTTGCCATCGCAGCATCGGCAGCGTCCTGCGACCAGGACCCCGACAGCGTCAACGCGAAATTGAGCGTTCCGCAACACTTCCGCGTAGACGAGCAAACCATTGCACAAACCTCCGTGCGCCTGCAATGGGACGCCGCAGCGTCCGACGCGGTAGCCGGTTACACAGTAGCCTACGCCCCTGTCGACCGAAGCAATTTCTACGAAAAGGAGTGTTTCGAGACCGAAACGATCGTGACGGGTCTCCGACTCGAGACCGAATACCGGTTCAAGATAAGGGCAAATGCTTTCGGAGCGGTCGAAAACAACTCCGACTGGTCTCCCGAGATCACGGTTACGACCCTGGCGCCCGCCCTGCCGGATATGCCTGCCGGCTTGCGAACGGTCTTAGACGCCGTTTCGTCGACCCGCATCGCGGTGGCCTGGGACCCCGTCCCAGGAGCCTCGGATTACCTCCTTTCCTACAAGCGCGAAACGGATGAGGCGTTCGTCACGCTCGAAACCGAAGCGACGGAGGCGGTAATCGGATTGCTCGACGTCGAGACCGCGTATGTCTTCAGGGTCCGGGCCCGGTCGCCGATCGGGTTGTCGGAATCAACCCCGGAGTTGAAAATCTCGACGCGGGCGCGGTCCGAGGGGTTGTTCTACCCCGAGGATTTGATCGCATTCGCCCAAGGGCCGGCCAACGGCGGCCAGTGGAAAAACCCCACGGGCGAGGTGGTGCTCCGCCGAGACATCGACATGACCGGAAGCGGGTGGACACCCATGCCCGAATTTTCCGGAACGCTTGACGGAGGCGGGAAAATGATCTCGAACCTTGTGTGCAAAGTCGGCGAGGAGCGGGTCGGAATGATCGCCGTGCTGAAAGGCACGATCCGAAACCTGACGCTGGGCACCGGCTGCCTCTTCGAATCGACCCGGACCACAGCACCCGAGTCCGCCGAAAGCGGCACCAAAATCGGCGCGTTCGCCGCCGTGGCGCAGGAGGGCGGTCTGGAGAGCTGCACGAGCATGGCGACCGTGAACGCAGGACCCGGCTCGGAGTCGGTCGGCGGACTGCTGGGCCTGACCCGATCCGGCAGCGAAACGGTCTCGCTCCGAATCGAGGGCTGCACCCACGCCGGAACGGTCTCGGTAAGCGGAAACATCCCCTGCACGCGCAGCGGACAGTTCATCGATCTGGGCGGCATTGCGGGGAGTGTCGAAGCCGGAGTCGCCGTAACCGGCTGCACCAACCGCGGCAGCATCGCGTGCGAAAACAGCGCCTCGGCGGCACAGGCCCGGCTGAGCATGCGCATCGGCGGCATCGCGGGCTTCGCATCCGACGCCGCTTTCTCAGCGTGTACCAACGACCCTGCGGCCCGGATCGGCGTCGAAGCCAATCCCCACTATGCGCGTGTGGGAGGGATCGCAGGCTATGTCCGGGGCGTCGCGTTTACGGATTGCATCAACCGCGGGGAATTCGTCCTGGCTTCGGCCCCGGACCCCACCTCCGAATACGAAACGGGCGGCATCGTTGGCCGGGCCGAGAACGGAACCGGCACGCAGCGGATCGAAATGCGGGACTGCCGCAACTACTCCGACCTCACGGTCGAAGCGCGCGTCGAGGCGAACAAGCCCGTGACGGTCGCCGGAATCGCAGGATTTCTCAAAATGGGCAGCGTGCCTTTCGAGATAGCCGATTGCCACAACGTGGGAGACCTCCACGCAACGGCCACGACGAGCACCTCCCAGCTGGGCGGCATCGCAGGGTGCATCGAGGCGCAGGCAGAAGGAACGGTCTCGGGCTGCACGAACAGCGGGAAACTGACCTCGGTGCTCACCTCCAACAAGGCTTTTCACGTGGGCGGAATCGTCGGCGTCAACAAGTCCGCGACCACAACCGTGAAGCAGTGCTCCAACACGGGCGATCTGGACATAAACAATACCCAGAAAGCCTACGGCGGCGGGATCGTCGGCGAGGCGCAGGGGTGTACGGTCGAAGCGTGTACGAATTCGGGCCACGTGCAGGCACTTTTCAACGCCCTGGATGTCACGCACATCGGCGGAATCGTCGCCCGGACCTACCGCGGTGCGACCATCCGGGGTTGCACCAACAGCGGGCGTATCGTCTACGGAGGGACGAATCCCAAGATCGGTGCCGACCGGGCGGGCGGATTCGGCGGAATCGTCGGCTACCTCGACAAGAGCAACGCGACGGTCGACGGGTGCACCAATACCGGCACCATCCTGGGAGACGCCGCGGGAGAGGGCCGCAAGGGGGCGATCTGCGGATGGGCCTCGGCCGACGGTCCCACGGCCATCCGCAACTGCGTGGTGCAGGGTGCCGTGGGCACCTACGACCCGGCGGCCGACGACCTGGGCGTCTCGGCGGCCGAGGTGCTCACTCCCGAGAATTACTCCCGCTACATCTACGGAGGCCGGATCGCAGCGAACGCGCTGGAAGAGGCGGACAACGTGTTTACGAAATAAATAATAGATACGATTATGCGAACATTAGCAGCAATGATTTTTCTGCTGGCGGCATTTGCAGGCTGCTCGGCGGACAAACCCCAAGCGGGAGAAAAACCGGGCGGCGGAAGCGATACCCCGACGGACATCGAGGTGGAAAAGGACCGGAATCTGGTCGGGAAAATCGCGTATGCGGACGGCGAGCCGGCCGCGGGCGTGGTCGTAACGGACGGCTATTCGTGTACGGCCACCGACGAACAGGGCATCTATCAGCTCACGCGCAACCGCAACGCCCGCAACGTCATTCTCAGTTATCCGGCCGATTGCAGAATCGGAGTCAAGGAGAATCAGATTCCCGATTTCTTCCGCCCCATCGACAACGCGCAGAATAAGGTGCTGCGCGAGGATTTCACCCTCGAGCGCCTGGAGGGAGGAGCGCCCCGCTCTTTCCTCTTTTACCCCATCGGAGACCCGCAGATCAAGACGCGCCAGCAGATGGCCCGCTTCACCGACGAGATTCTGCTCGACCTGAACGACAACCTCTCCCAAGAGACGCTTCCCGCGTTCGCCATCACGCTCGGCGACGTGTGCGACTGGAATCCGGACATGTTCGAGCAGATCGCTACCGTTTTCTCGCGGCTCGACGCGCCCTGTTTCCACGTGATCGGCAACCACGACCGCGACTGGCGCGACGCGGACAAGACGAACTACTACGTCAGCACGCTGCGCGCTTTCGAGCGATACTACACCCCGGTCAACTACTCGTTCAACTACGGCAGCGCCCATTTCGTCATCCTCGACGACATCCAGGACAAGGAGAGCGGCTACGACGTGGACCTCAACGCCGAGCAGATCGAGTGGCTCCGGCAGGACCTCTCGTATGTGCCCAAAGACAAACTGCTCGTCGTCTGCCTGCACGGCCCGGTCCGCAACCGGCCCACCTTTACCAAACGCGCAGAACTGCTGACGTTGCTGGCCGAATTCGACGAAGCCCACATCTTCTCGGGCCACACGCACACCAACTTCACGCTCGTGCACGACGATTTCGGCGGGATCGTGGAGCACGTCACCGGAGCCGCCTGCGGCATGTACTGGTACGGTTCGATCTGCATCGACGGAACTCCGATCGGTTACGGAAAGTATTTGGTCGAGGGAAATACCATCAAAGAGGGGGTCTACAAATCGGCCGGCTACGACGAAGAGGTGCAGGCGCGTCTGTACGACCAGACGAAATTCGCCGGCTGGAATTCCGACCCGCAGGCCAGGCAGTACGTCTACTGCAACGTCTGGAACAGCAACCCCGACTGGAGGGTCGAACTGTGGGAGGACGACGCATTCTCGGCCGAGATGGTTCGCTTCAAGGGCTACGACTTCTCGATCAACGAGTGGCTGCCCCATATTTGGGACGCCTCCTACAAGCCCGAACCGGTCACCATCGGCGAGCTGTACCGGGTAAAACCCCGGAGCGAGGCTTCGAAAAAAAGCGTGAAGATCACCGACCCGTACGGCCGCGTCTACTGGATAAGAAACGTTACCAAAGATTACAACTCTTATTTCGCACCGGCGAACTGACCCTCCGGCGGCAGAGAATCTGCCGTTCCGCGGTCCTCCCTGACAAACTACTAAACCCTACTTATGCGAATGAAAACTTACGCTACATGCCGTTTTCGGCAGCGGGTTTCGCTTTCCGGCCGGATGCTGGCTTCACTCGTGATGCTGCTATGGACGGCCGTGGCGAGCGCCGAAATCACGGATACCGGACCCGCAACGGGGCAGGTGAAAGGAAAGATACTCAACGCCCAGGGCCAGCCTCTGGTGGCGGTGACCGTCACCGTCGAGGGAACGCAGCGGGGCACGCTGTCGGATGCCGAAGGGTACTATGCGATCGACGCGGCTGCGGATGAAATGCTCACCTTTCGGTTTCTGGGATTCACCACCCAACAGCAACGGGTGCCCCGCTCCCTGACGCTCGACGTGGTGATGCGCGAGGAGGTTCAGCAGATCGAGGAACTGGTCGTCGTGGGTATGGGACACCAGGCCCGGGCCAGCGTGATCGGAGCCGTCACCACGATCGACGTGGCCGATCTGAAGACGCCCGCCCGGTCGCTGACCAACGCGCTGGCCGGACGGCTGGCCGGCGTGGTGGCCGTGCAGCGCTCGGGCGAACCGGGCTACGACAACTCCGATTTCTGGATTCGGGGCTTGTCGACGTTCGGCGGCAACAAGACGCCGCTGGTGCTGGTGGACGGCGTGGAGCGCGACGAGGCGATGGCCAACATCAACCCCGAGGAGATCGAGAGCGTCTCGATCCTCAAGGACGCCTCCGCCACGGCCGTGTACGGCGTGCGGGCCGCCAACGGCGTGGTCGTAATCACCACCCGCCGGGGCGAGGTCTCCCGCAAACCGCGGATCGACCTGAAGATGGAGTACGGAATCAGCACCCTCACGCGGGTTCCGCAGCTGCTCGGCGGCGTCGACTACATGAACCTCTACAACGAAGCGGCCGGCAGCCAGGTCTTCTCGCCCGAGCGGATCGAAGCCACGCGCCTCGGAACCGATCCCTATCTCTACCCCGACGTGGACTGGCTGGACGAGATCTACAAGGACACCTCCAGCAACCACCAGATCACCCTCAACGTGAGCGGCGGCGGCCAGGTGGCCCGCTATTTCGTCTCGTTCGGCAACCTGCGCGAGACGGGCAACTACCGCGAGAATCCCCGCAGCGAATACTCCTCGAACATCAAGGTACAGCGCTACAATTTCCGCACGAACGTCGGTGTCTCGGTCACCAAATCGACCCTACTGGACATCGAGCTGGGCGGTTACGTGATCGACGGCCACTATCCGGGTATCTCCAACTCGTCCCTCTATGCCAAAGCCTATGTGGCCAATCCGGTCTCGCTGCCCGTGCGCTATCCCTACGGACAGAACGAGGACGGCACCACCCGCTACGTCTGGGCGGGCATCAAGTCGGGAACGGTCGAGAATCCCGTCGAACGGCTCATGGGATCAGGTTACACGACCGAATACAAAAATCAGCTTCTGGGACAGGTGCGGCTGACGCAGGATTTCGGCAAGATCGCCCCCGCGCTCGAGGGACTCAAGGCCAACGTGGCTTTCTCGTTCGACGCCTACAACGAGACCAAGATCAACCGCCACAAAAAGGACTCCTACTACCTGGCCAACGGCCGCAATCCCGAGACCGGGGAGCTGGAGCTCGTCCAGACCGTGATCGGAGACGAATACTTGGGTTTCGACAAGGCGCTGTACAGCGACCGGGCCATGGAGTTCAAGGCCCAGGTCAACTACGACCGCAAGATCGCCCGCAACCACAACATCGGTCTGATGGCCATGTACTACCAGCGCGACCTGCGCAAAAGTGCCAACGACGCCATCTCGTCGCTGCCCTATCGCAAGCAGGGGTTGGCGTTCCGGGCCACCTACAACTACGACCTGCGGTATTTCGTCGAGTTCAACCTGGGTTACAACGGCTCGGAGAACTTTCCCAAAGGGGAGCGGTTCGGCATCTTCCCCGCCGGGGCCGTCGGCTACCTCATCTCGGAGGAGAAATTCTGGAAAACGGGCCGTATCGCCGACGTGATCTCCCTCTTGAAATTCAAGGGCTCGGTGGGGCTGGTCGGTTCGGAGGCCCTGCCCAACAACCAGCGCTACGCCTACCTGACGCTGGTGGGCAGCGGCCTGGGCAGTTACAGTTTCGGCTACGACCCGACCGGTTACGGCGGCACGGGCGAGAACCGCGAGGGCGTGATGGGGCTGACTTGGGAAAAAGGGATGAAAGCCAATGTCGGCTTCCAGGCCGAGTTTTTCCGCAAGCTCACCCTCGAGGTGGACTACTTCCGCGAGCGGCGGACCGACATTCTCGTCCAACGGGCCTCGCTTCCCGGCATTCTGGGTCTCAACAGCCAGCCGTTCGCCAACATCGGCGAGATGACCAACTGGGGTGTAGACGGAACGCTCGAATTCAACCACGCGTTCCGGAACCTTTCGCTGAGGGTCTACGCCAATGCGACCTACGCGCGCAACAAGGTCGTCTTCCAGGACGAACCGGCCTGGAAATACCCCTATCTGAACCGGACGGGCAAGCGGTACGGCCAGCCTTTCGGCCTGATCGCCCTGGGCTATTTCGAGAGCCAGGAGGAGATCGACGCCAGCCCCGCGCAGCTGTTCGGGCAGGTCCGCCCGGGGGACGTCAAGTATCTCGATGTCAATGGAGACGGGGTAGTCGATTCCTACGACGAGGTGGCAATCGGTCACCCGACCATGCCGGAGCTGCTGTACGGTTTCGGCTTCCAGATCGGATTCAAGGGGCTCGATCTGGCGCTGTTCTTCCGCGGACAGGCCCGGGTGAGCTACATGCTGGGCGGCGAGGGTTTCGTCCCGTTCAAGGAGGGCGGCGACCGGGGCAACCTCTTCCGGGAGGCGCTCGACAGGTGGACGGTCGAAAATCCGCGCCAGGATGCGTTCTACCCGCGTCTGAGCATCGGCAACACCGAAAACAACTACCGCGCTTCGACCAAATGGCAGTACGACGGCAGTTTCCTGAGGCTGGCCGATCTCGAAATCGGATACAATTTCCCCGAGAAAGTGTTGAAAGCACTCCGGATGCAGGGCCTCAGGGTCTATTTCCACGGCTCCAACCTGGCCCTCTTCTCCAAGTTCAAGATGTGGGACCCCGAGCTGGGCAAGGGCCGGGGCGACGCCTATCCGTTGCAGCGCAAATTCAATTTCGGTGTGCGCGTGAATTTCTAAAAGTGAAAAAAATGAACCGATCCGATATTTTTAAAATCCTCCTCGCGGCAATGGGGCTGGTGGCGGCCTCCTGCGATTTTCTCGACAAGATGCCCGATGACCAGAAGACCATGGACATGGTGTGGAAGAGTCAGAAAGAGACTGAAAAATTCCTCTATAATATCTACGCCAGCCTGCCCGAACCCGCCTGCATGATGTGGAGCGACGTGCCCTGGGTCGCCGCTTCGGACGAACTCGACATCGTGTGGGACCGGTACTATCCCACCAGCATCAACGTCGGGAACTGGAATCCGACCACCGACTACTACGATATTTGGAACGCCTGCTACAAATCCATCCGGGCCTCGTTCGTCTTGGAGAACAACATCGACAAGTGCTACGAGCTGCCCTACAACCTCAAACAGCAATACGTGGCCGAAGCCAAATTCCTCAGAGGCTACTACTACTGGTTGCTGCTGCGCCAGTACGGCCCGTTCGTGCTGGTAGAAAACGAGATGGACTGGCAGGACAAGTTCACTCTCGCGCGCACGCCCTACGGGCAATGCGTGGAGTATATCTGCCGGATGATGGACGAGGCCCGGACCGACCTGCCCCTTTCGTGGCGGGCGACCAACCCGACGTGGATGGGCAAGCCCGACAAGCTGGCCTGCCTGGCCGTCAAGTCCGAGGTGCTGCTCATGGCCGCCAGCCCGCAGTGGAACGGCAATGCCGACTACGCGGATTTCGTCAACCCCGACGGCACGCCCCTCGCCGACACGCAATACAGCGAGCAGCGATGGCGGGATGCCGCCGACGCGGCCCTGGCCGTGATCCGGGCGGCCGAGAGCCTGACCGGAGAGCAGGCCGTGCGCCTCTACCGCAACGACGAGAACAACGACGGCGTGTTCAATCCGTTCCGCTCGGTGCAGGGGGTTCATCTGGTCAAGTGGAACTGCGAATACCTGTGGGGAACCACCAAAGGCAATTTCAACAACGTCGAGCGCCACGCGACGCCCCGCCCGGGCGGTTACAGCGGACTGGCCCCGTCGCAGCGCGCCGTGGACGCCTTTTTCATGGCGAACGGACGCACCATCGACGACCCGGCCTCAGGATATGTCGAAAGCGGATTCGCCGCCGCGCCCCACCCCGCGTGGACGAACGACCAGGTGAGCGAAATCCGCAAACGCAACTGCTGGGGCCACCGCGTGGGCGAACGCAACATGTACGCCAACCGCGAAGCGCGCTTCTATGCGGCGATCCTCTACAACGGACGCCCCGTGCCGCAGGTCGCGCCGGAGGACCGCAACCTCTTTTCGTCCTCCGCGAACCGCGACGGGTGGGGCCGGGCCGAGTTTTACAGCGACGGGATGAGCGGCTCCGGCAGCGCCGACCACTCGACCACGGGTTACACGCTGCTCAAATACATCAACTACGACAGCAACCCCTACCGCAGCCAGCACAGTGCCTGGCGACAGGGCACCTACATCCGGCTGGCCGGGATTTACCTCAACTACATCGAGGCGCTCAACGAATTCGATCCGGCGAATCCCGACATCCGGAAATACTGGGACCTGATCCGGGACCGGGCAGGCCTCGAGAGCATCTTCAAGACCTATCCCGAGATACGCGGCAATAGGGAGCGGCAGCTCGAATACATCCTGCGCGAGCGCCAGGTGGAGCTCTGTTTCGAGGGCGACCGCTATTTCACGACCCGCCGCCGGCTCCTCTCCGACAAGATCGACCCGGCGCACCCCGCGGACCGGCGCATGTACGGAGACAACGGCCCGCTGTACGGCATGAACATCGCGGCCGCGGGCGGTTTCGGCGCGGAGGATTTCTACAAGCGAACCGTCGTCGAGAACCGGGTCTTCGAAAAGAAAATGTACCTGTTTCCCATTCCGCAGCACGAGATCGACCGCAACAGCGCGATGGTTCAGAACCCCGATTGGTAGACTTTTCAAAATTTAGAACATGAATGCGAAAAAAACCATCTTCCCGCTGGTGTGCGCGCTCACTCTGTGCGCCTGCGAGGAGCAGATCATAGATATGGCCGACAAGGATACCGTCCCCTCGAAAGTCTATTTCCTCGGCGACCCCGTCCGGCAGATCGACTACCTGGACACCGGCGACCCCGACGGCTCCTTTTCGCTGGCAATCTGCAAGTCGGGAATTCGGAAAGAGCCCGTCTCGGCGCGCATCGGCGTGCTGACCCCCGAGGAGCTGGACGCCTACAACCGGCAGACGGGGCATGATTTCGTCCTCATCCACCCCGACGTCTACGCGATCGGGGAGCGGGAGTTCTTCTTCTCGGGCGGATACGACGACCTGAGCCGGAATATCCGGATCGATTTCGACCTGGAGCTCCTGCGCTCGGTCGCCGACAACGCCGTGCTGCCGCTGAAAATCCGCCAGTCCTCGGCCCGGATCAACGAAGAGCGGTCGCTGGTGGTGTTGAAACCCCGCGTCCGGGAGGTCACGATCGCATTTGCGGACGGGGTGAAAGACGTAAATTTCGTGGACAACGGCGCGCTGCAAAAGGACATTCGTCTCTCGCTCGAGGCGCTGCTCGGCCTTGAGGAGAACCGCTGGGACGTCGATTTGGAACTCCGGGTAGACGAGGAGTACGTGGCGCAGTACAACGCCCGGGAATCGACCTCCTACGAGTTGCTTGCGAGCGACTGCTACTCGCTCCAGCCGCAGAGCACGATCAAGGCGGGCCGCACCGACGCCTCGTTCCTCCTCCAAATCGAAAAGGAGAAGATCGCCCGACCGGGCCAGTACATGCTGCCCGTGCGGTTGAAGAGCAGCTCGCGGTTCGCGGTCGACCCGAACTCGCTCTACTGCATCCGGATCGACATCTGGTCGGGGGCGAAGCTCGACCGCACCGGCTGGGAGGTTGTGCTCTACAATACCTACGAGCCGGCCGAATCGGGCGCCGACAACAAGTATTTCCCCTACGGCTATCCCCAGGCCATTCTCGACGGCGATGTGGCCTCCTACTGGCACTCGCAGTGGAAGCCGACCAAGGTACCGCCTCCGCACTACCTGGTGATCGACATGCTTGCGCCCCATCTGATCGAACAGGTCGAACTGATCCAGCGGCAGAAAAACTTTGCCTCGAAAGACGTCGAACTCTACATGGGCAGCGACCTCGCACCGCTCGCGGGGCTGGAAAGCATCACCGAGGTGGAAAAGATGCAGGAGGCGCTGGCCGGAATCGACTCGTGGAAAAAGATCGCCGCCGTACAGATGAAAGCCGAGGCCGTGCCCCAGATCTTCAACGTGACGCGCACGTCGGGCCGCTACCTGTTGCTGCTCATCACCTCAAGCCACCGGCCCGACTCCATCACCAGCCTTTCCGAGGTCTATCCATACGGAAACTGAACACGCTCTACACATGAAAATAACAACGACGCTCCTTCTGCTGTTGCTTATCTCCCGGTCGGCGGCCCAGCCCGCCGACTGGGAGAACCCCGCGGTCAGCGGCTTGGGCCGCGAACCCATGCGGGCCACTTTCTCGCATTATACCTCCATCGCCGAAGCCTCTAAATACGGCAGCCCCACGCGCTGGGAGATGAGCCTAAACGGACCTTGGAAATTCCGCTACGTGCACGAGGCCGCGGATCGTCCGACGGGGTTCGAGGCCGCCGGTTTCGACCCCTCCGCCTGGGACACCATCGAGGTCCCGGGACCGTGGGAGATGCAGGGTTTCGGAACCCCCATCTACACCAACATCAAGTACCCGTTCGAGCGCAACCCGCCCTTTATCCGCGGCCTGGGCGACAACGGCAGCCCGGTAGGTTCGTACCGCCGGTCGTTCGACCTGCCCGCGGAGTGGGCCGGCCGGCAGGTGTTCATCCGTTTCAACGGCGTTTCGTCGGCATACTACCTCTGGATCAACGGCCACCGGGTAGGCTACGCCGAGGACTCCTTTCTGCCCTCGGAGTTCGACATCACGCCCTTTCTGAACGCGGGCTCCAATTCGGTCGCCGTGCAGGTTTTCCGCTGGAGCGACGGCTCCTACCTCGAAGACCAGGACGGATGGCGCGTCAGCGGCATGCTGCGCGACGTCGTGTTGTTCGCAACGCCAAAGACCTACATTTCCGATGTTTTCGTCCAGCCCGACCTGGACGCCCGTTACGAGGACGGGAGCTTGCGGATCGAGGTCGAGGTCGACAACCGCGCACAGGCGGCCGCATTCCGGTCGGTCGAAACCCGGCTGCTTTTCTGCGGCCGTGTCGTGAACAGCTCGATCGTCGGAACGGGCCTGCTGGCCCCGGGAGCGCGGAAAACCGCGGTCACCCACCTCAACGTGAAGCGCCCCGAGAAATGGTCCGACGAGAATCCCGCGTTGTACACGGTCGTCGTGGCGCTGAAGAACCTCGCGGGCGACGTGCTCGACGTTATCAGCACCCGCACGGGCTTCCGGAAACTGGAGATCCGCGACAAATGCTTTCTCCTGAACGGTCAGCCCGTCAAGATGAAAGGCGTCTGCCGGGTCGAGACGGACCCGTTCGGGTGCAAGACCGTGACCCCGGAGCGGGTGCTGCAAGAGGTCCTGACCATGAAGCGGAACAACATCAACACGGTCCGCACGGCACACATGCCGGCCGCCGATTGCTTCTACGACCTCTGCGACGAATACGGCCTGATGGTGATCGACGAGGCGAACTGCGAAGCGCACGGGTTCGGCTACCGCGAGGGAACGCCGGCCCGCGACACGGCGTGGAGGTCGGCGCACGTCGAGCGGATGGTCCGCATGGTGGAACGGGACAAGAACCACCCGTCGGTGGTGCAGTGGTCGCTGGGCAACGAAAGCGACAACGGAACCAACATGGAGGCCATGCACCGGGCCGCAAAGGAGCTGGACCCGACCCGCTTCACGCACTACCACTTCTCGAACGACCCAATCTCGTGCGACGTGCTCGGCGGGGGCGTATGGCGCAGCGCCCGGCCGAACGTTTCTGGACGCTACCATTCGGCCGACCAGATTTCGATCCTGGCCGAGGCGGAGGACCCCAGGCCGATTATGATAAACGAATACGCCCACGCGATGGGCAACGGCATGGGGAATCTGAAAGATTACTGGACGGAGTTCGACAAGTACGACCGCATTTCGGGCGGCGCAATCTGGGACTGGGTCGATCAGGGGGTGGTCATGTGTGCGGCAGACCACTCGATCTACGGCCTGACGATCCCGTCCCGGCTGCGCGCCTACGCCCTTGCGGAGTGCAACAAACCGGGCGGAGCCTATTTCTGGGCCTACGGAGGCGATTTCGGGGACACGCCCAACGACTCCAACTTTTGCAACAACGGAATCGTCGCGCCCGACCTCTCGGAACGCTCCTCGAAACTCAACGAGGTCAGAAAGGTCTACCAGAGCATCGAGTTCTACGCCGAAGAGCTGGAACAGGGGCGCATCGGGTTGTGGAACAAGTTTTTCTTCACCCCATTGGACGATTTCCGGATCGGCTGGTCGCTGCTGGAGAACGGCGTCGAAATCAGGCACGGCATTCTGCCGCAGCTCAAGCTGGCTCCCCGGCAGCGGGGGAGCGTGCAACTTCCGGTCGGGGAGTTCGACATGGAGCCGGACAAGGAGTACGTGCTCCTGCTCTCCGCGCACCGGACGGAGCCGACCGCCTGGTGCGAGGCCGGGTACCGGATCGCCTGGGAGCAATTCATCCTCCGGCCGTGGAATTTCGCAGCGTCTACACGGCTCGAACCCGGAAGACCCCGCGTGCGGGAGGCCGGGGACGAGATCGTGATCCGCAGCGGCGGCTTCGAGATCCGTTTCGACAAGCTGCGGGGCAAGATCGGCACGGCGCATGACGCCGCGGGCGAAGCGGTCGTGGTCGACGGTCCCGCACTCGATTTCTGGCGTGCGCCGATCGACAATGACGGGACGGGACGTATCGGCCATTTCATCGACGGCCGGTTCTATCCCGACGCCCGGGGCGGACGCCTCACCCGCCTCTGGGCCGAGGCGGGCTTTCACGCCATGAAGCGCCGCGTCGATACGGTCTACGGTCGGTGGTCCGACGACCGGTTCGTTGTCGAAACCCGCTACCGGCTTGCCGGATCGGAGACCGTGGCGTTCGATGTCGCGGAGACCTACACGTTCAACGACCGGGGAGAAATCCTGCTCTCGGCCGACGTACGACCCGCAGGTGAGGTTCCCGAGGTCGCCCGGGTGGGCTACGACCTGGAGCTGGCCGAGCGGTTCCGTCGATTCGAGTGGTACGGCAAAGGGCCCTGGGAAGCCTATTGCGACCGGCAGGACGGAGCCCGGTACGGTCTGTGGAGCGGAACCGTCGACGAGCAGTGGATGAATTACAGCTATCCGCAGGAGAACGGCAACAAATACGCCGTGCGCCATGCTGCGCTGCGCGACGCGGCGGGGCACGGCGTGCAGGTCTTGGGTTCCGAACCGCTGCAAATTGCGGTTAAGCGATTCCGGAACATGGAGATCGCCCAGGCGCGTCACACCGACAAACTACAACCGCGCAAGACAGTTGTATTCAGTGTAAATCACCGGATGGCGCCGATCGGGAACGAGAGTTGCGGCCCGAAACCGCTGGAGAAATACGTCGTCCACGCCCGACCGTGGCGGTTCGAGCTGCTCTTCTCACTCAAATAACAATCGGCCCGATGTCCAAGCATCGGGCCGATTGCGTTACGCGCGTGCGGTCGACGGTCAGTGGGCCTCGAGCCAGTTCGTTCCGATACCATAATCGACCGCAAGGCGCACCTTCAGGTCGGCGGCGTGTTCCATCGCCTCGGTGACGATCCGCACGACCTGATCCTGCTCCGAGCGGAGCATATCCACGACCAGTTCGTCGTGCACCTGAAGGATCACACGCGAACGGATGCCATCGGACTGAAAGCGGCGGTGCACCTCGATCATGGCGATCTTCATGATGTCGGCCGCCGAGCCCTGGATCGGGGCGTTCACGGCGTTGCGTTCGGCCAGCCCCCGGGCCACGGCGTTGCGCGAGTCGATGTCGTTGAGGTAGCGGCGGCGGCCGAAGATCGTCGAGACGAAGCCCTCGGTTTTGGCCTTTTCGACCACCTGTTCCATGTACTCTTTCACCTTGGGGTAGGAGGCGAAATAGCCGTCGATGATCTCGCGCGCCTCCTTGCGCGGAATTTCGAGCCGCTGGCTCAGTCCGAACGCCGAAATGCCGTAGATGATACCGAAATTGGCCGTCTTCGCCCGGCGCCGCTCCTCGGAACTTACCTCCTCCAAGGCTTTGCCGAAGAGCCTCGCCGCCGTGGCCGCGTGGATGTCTTCGCCGTGCTCGAATGCCGCGATGAGCGATTCGTCGCCCGAGAGGTGGGCCATCAGGCGCAGCTCGACCTGGCTGTAATCGGCCGAGAGCAGCAGGTGGTCGTCGTCCGAGGGGATGAACGCACGGCGGATGCGGCGGCCCATCTCCTCGCGCACGGGGATGTTCTGCAAGTTGGGGTTGGTCGACGAGAGCCGCCCGGTAGCCGTCACGGCCTGGTTGAACGAGGTGTGGATGCGTCCCGTCGTGCGGTTGACCAGTTGGGGCAGCGCCTCCACATAGGTCGAGAGGAGTTTTTTCAACCCCCGGTATTCGAGGATCAGATCGACGATCCGGTGCTTGTGGGCGAACGACTGGAGGTAGTCCTCGTCGGTGCAGAACTGCTTGGTGCGGGTCATTTTGGGCTTCTCGGCGATGCGCATTCTGCCGAACAGCACCTCGCCCAACTGACGGGCCGAGTTGATGTTCAACGCCGGTTCGGCCGCCTCGCGCCGTATCTCCGCCTCCAGCTCCTGCAACTTGCGGCTCAGCTCGACGGCGTATTCGGCCAGCGCCGCCGAGTCGATCGCAACGCCCGCCATTTCGATGTCGGCCAGCACCTCGATCATCGGCTCCTCGATCCGGAAATAGAGGTGCTCGAGCCCGATCCGCTCGATCATCGGGTAGAGCACCCGCTTGAGCTGCAACGTAATGTCTGCATCCTCGGCGGCGTACTCCTTGCAGCGCTCGAGACTTACCAAATCCATCGTCAGTTGCCGGGAGCCTTTGCCGATGAGGGTTTCGATCTCGATGGGCTTATAGTTGAGGTATTTCTCGGCGAGGGCGTTCATGTTGTGACGCGACTCGGGGTCGATGAGGTAGTGGAGGATCATCGTGTCGTACTTGCGCCCCCGGATCGAAAGGCCCAGCCGCCGGAGCACCATCAGGTCGAACTTGATGTTCTGACCGATCTTGGCGATCCGCTCATCCTCGAAGAGCGGTCGCAGGATTTCGGTGTATCGGGCGGTATTCTCCTCGGTGAAAGGCACGTACCACGCCTCGTGCGGCGCCACGGAGAGCGACATGCCGACGATGCGGTCGTTGAAAATGTCGAACCCGGTGGTCTCGGTGTCGAAGCAGAATTCGTCGTGCCGCGCGATCTCGGCCACCACGTCGCGCAGTTGTTCGGCGCTCTCCACCAGCCGGTAGTCGTGGGGCGTGGTCTGCGCGGTCTGGAGCCGAAGCGTATCGGCCTCGGCCTGCAACTCCTCGACGACTATCTCCTCCGGGACCGCTGCGGGCTCGGCGGGTCCGGCAAAGAGATCGCCTTGCCCCACCATCGCGGCCTTTTTCGCCGCCGCGGACTTGGCGCGGGCCATGTCGGCCAACTGCGTCTGCGCGCCTTGCCTGGGCCCGTCGGGCAGCTGTTCGGCCGGAGCACGGTTCGAAAGGTCGTTCATGAAGACTTTGAAATCCAGTTCGGCGAAGAGGGCCTTGAGCTGGTCGATATGCGGCTCGCAGACCGTCAGGTCCTCCTCGCGGAACGGAATGGGCACGTCGAGGCAGATCGTGGTGAGGGTTTTGGCCAGCCGCAGTTTCTCGCCCCATGCGGCGATCTTCTCGCCCTGCTTGCCGGGAATCCGGTCGGCGTTCTCCAGCATGTTCTCCACCGTTCCCCACGTCTGAACCAGTTTGCAGGCGCTCTTCTCGCCGATGCCGGGCACGCCCGGAATGTTGTCCGAGGAGTCGCCCCACAGGGCGAGTATGTCCCGCACGAGCTGCGGATCGTCGATTCCGTACTTCTCGCGGATCGCTTCGCGGTCCACGATCTCGATCGCGCCGTCGGCCCCTTTCTGCTTGTAGATCCGGCAGTGGTCGCGCACCAGCTGGCCGTAGTCCTTGTCGGGAGTGACCATAAAGACATCGTATCCGGCTTCCACGCCTTTCTGCGAGAGGGTGCCGATCACGTCGTCGGCCTCGTAACCCTCGACCTCGAGGATCGGGATGCACATGGCTTCGAGCACCCGTTTGACATAAGGAATCGAGAGGAGGATGTCCTCGGGCGTCTCGGAGCGGTTGGCCTTGTACTCGGGGAAGATTTCGCGGCGGAAACTGCCGCCCTTGGGGTCGAACGCCACGCCCAGCAGGTCGGGGTGTTCGCGCTTCTGGATGTCGCGCAGGAACTTGACGAAGCCGAAGACCACGGAGGTGTTCATGCCCGCGCGGTTGCGCATGGGACGCCCCAGAAAGGCGTAGTAGTACTTGAATATCAATGCGTAGGCATCGACCAGAAAGAGTTTTTTCATATTGTTGAGTGCGTCGTTATCTTCTCGGTGAGAAAACAGCTGACCGCCGTTTTCATCGCCTTCGGCGGCGTTTGCAATGTGGACTCCACCTCAAGTCCCCTCTCCCGGAAGAGGCTTTCTCCCGCAAGTCGGAAGTTTTTAATTCTAAATTTCCGTTGTCCTCCGCAAACCACTCGGCGTAGGAGGTCGCGGTTTCGTGCAGGCGCAGCGAATGCAGCGTCACGCCGGCAGGCAGGCGGCGCCGGATGCGGTCGGCAAAGTCGGCGAGCATGTGCTCGCATGTCGGTTGGTATGCGACCTCCACGATGTTGCGGAACCGCTCGCGGAGCACCTCGCGCAACGCCGTATCCGCCGTGTTGCGCAGCACCAGGGCGTGGTCGAAATGCGAGACGATCTCCTCCTGCACGATCCGTTTCAAAAGCCCGAAATCGAGGACCATGCCGCACTTGGGGTCCGCCTCGTCGGCCGAGGGGCGGCCCTTGACCGTGACGAAAAGGCGGTAGGAGTGTCCGTGAATCTCGCGGCACGGCCCGTCGTATCCCTCCAGCGCGTGCGCCGCCTCGAACGTAAACTCTTTAGTCAGTCTGATTATTGCCATGGGAGCAAAGATATGGATAAATGCGGTACGGGGAAAGCATTTGCCCGTTTTTCTTGGCCCGTATCGTGCATGATTCGGGCCGCAGGGAACAGAACGGCCCGCAGGGGTGATAAAAGAAGCGTCCCGAAATTCGGGACGCTTCGCGCTTCGGGTCAGCCGGAGTCAGGGCTGCTCCATTTTATAGGGAGAGTACATCAGCACGCCCTGTTGCCGCATGGCCTCGCGCACCTGCCGGTACTCTTTCATCATCAGCCCCAGCTCCGAACGGACGAATGCTTCGCGGACGCTCATGTTGAGCGACGCGAGGATCGCCGCCAGTCCCGAGGGCATCTCGGTGACCTCGACCACGTGGTAATCGTCGCCCAACCCGGCCTTGTCGACGGCTACGGCGATGGCCGTCTTCAGCCCGCCGTAGGAGTCGATCAGACCGATTCCGAGTGCATCACCGCCCGACCAGACGCGGCCGCCGGCAATGTCGAGCACCTTGTCGATGGGGAGGTTCCTCCCCTCGGCCACGTAGTCGGTAAAGGTGGTGTAGACCTTGTCGACCCCCCGCATGATAACCGCCCGCTGCAAGGGGGTAAGGGGCGAGGAGGCGCCCATGCCGGCCGAGGTGTTGCTCTTCACACCGTCGAAAGTGATCCCCAGTTTGTTTTTCAAGGCGTCGAACGGATCGATGTACATGCCGAAGACACCGATCGAACCGGTGAGCGTCAGCCGGTCGGCCACGATCGCGTCGGCGGGACAGGAGATGTAGTACCCGCCGCTGGCGGCATAAGAGCCCATCGAAACGATGACCGGCTTCTCGGCCCGGAGCAGTTCGACCTCGCGCCAGATCACGTCCGAAGCTAGCGCGCTGCCGCCCGGCGAGTTGACGCGCAGCACCACCGCCTTGACCTTTTCGTCGTCGCGCACGGAGGCGATGGTGCGCGCCAGCGTGTTGCCGTAAATCTCGGGGCCCGAGCCCTCGCCGTCGACGATCTGACCGTCGGCATAGACCACGGCGACCTGATCGGAAGCGATGTGCTTCAGGTCGTAAGCCGCCTGCGCGGCGTATTCACCCAGGGTAACGAAGCGGTATTCCCCCTCGCTGTCGGGCTCGGCGCCCAGATCGGCCAAGACCTCTTTCATCTGGTCCTCATAGACGAGGCTGTCCACGAACCCCAGTTGCAATGCCTCTTCGGGCAGCGTGGCTTCCAGCCGGTCGGTGATGCGGTCGAGCGTGGCAAGGTCGAACCCGCGCGCCTCGGCCACCTCGCCGGCGACGGTTCCCCACATGGAGTCGACCAGCTCCTGCATCTGCTGCCGGTTGGCATCGGACATTTTGGTGAGGATATAGGGCTCTACGGCGCTCTTGTATTTGCAGGCCGTGGGGCGGAAAACCTCGGCTTTCAGGTCGAGTTTGTCGAGCAGCCCCTTGTAGAACATCAGGTCGAACGAGAGACCCGACCAGTCCATTCCGCCCTCGGGCTGCATGCAGATCAGGTCGGAGACCGAGGCCAGGTAGTACTGTCCCTGCGAATAGGTCTCGTTGTAGGAGACGACGAATTTGCCGCTCTCTTTGAAATCGGCGATGGCTTGGCGCAGCTCCTCGGCGATGGCCCAGCCTCCGATGCCGCCCGAGCCGTTCATGCGCAGGTAGATGCCGTCGATGCGGTCGTCCTCCTTGGCGGTCTCGATGGCCCTGAGCGCCTTGAGAAGATGGAGTTGGGGGGTGGTTTGCAGCGTGAAGAGGTCGATGCCCGCCAGCGGATCGGTCGCGGGTGCATCGGTCACCATCTCCGAAAAGTCGATCTTGAGAATCGACCGCGGATGCACCGCGACGCGCTGCTCCATCGACCCGGCGATTCCCAGCAGCAGGACGATCCAGAGAAAAAATACGACGAACGTCCCCACCACGAAGGCGAGCAATCCGGCGAGAAATGTTTTTACGAAATTCATGGTACGCTATTTTTTACGTGTTTGTCTCAATCGATGCACAAATATACGAACATTCTTATGAAAAACAAATAAAATTTATCGTTTTTCGATAAATTCATCCTTGCACCCTATATTATTTCTCTGAAAATAGCGTTATCTTTGCCGAGGATGCACCACGCAGGCGCATCGCATGGAAAAATTCGAATGATGGAAGAGAAGATAAAACACTTGTTGGCTTCGGTCGTTCATCCGGAGACGGAGCGCAATCTCATCGAGAGCGGTTTCGTGGAGCACGTGGCGGCCGCGTCGGGAAAGGTCACCATCGTGCTGCGGTTCTCGAAGACGCGCGATCCGTTCGCCGTGAAGATCAAGAACGCCGTGGAAGAGTTGCTGAGGCGGGAATTTCCCGGCGACGAGGTGCTCGTCGTGGTCAAGGAGGGCGGCGCGGCCCCGCGGCCCGAGCCCAAGACCCGGACCACGACAGGCGATATTGCGCATGTGGTGGCCATTGCCTCGGGCAAGGGGGGTGTCGGCAAATCGACCGTCACGGCCAACCTGGCCATTGCGCTGCGCAACCGGGGATTCCGCGTCGGCGTGCTCGATGCCGACATTTACGGCCCCTCGCAACCCCGCATGTTCGGCGTCGAGGGGTACCTGCCCGACGCCGTGCAGGAGCAGGGTGCGGACCGCATCGTGCCGGCTGAGTCGATGGACGTGCGGATCATGTCGATCGGCTTCTTCATCAAGCCGGACGACGCGCTGCTGTGGCGCGGTGCGATGGCCGTGAGCGCCCTGAAACAGATGATCCACCAGACCCGGTGGGGCGCGCTCGATTTCCTTTTGGTCGACCTGCCACCCGGCACGGGCGACATCCACCTCTCGATCATCGGCGAGCTGAAGATCGACGCCGCGGTGATCGTCTCCACGCCCCAGCAGGTCGCCGTGGCCGACGTGCGGCGCGGCGTCGAAATGTTCCGCAACGAGAACGTCTCGATCCCCGTGGCCGGTATCGTCGAGAACATGGCGTGGTTTACCCCCGCCGAGTTGCCCCAAAACCGGTACTACTTGTTCGGCAAGGGGGGTGCCCGCCGCTTCGCCGAGGAGAACGGAGTCGATTTTCTGGGTGAAATACCCCTGGTGCAGTCGATCATGGAGGGGGCAGACGAGGGGCATCCCGCCGCAGGCATCGATCCGCGCGTGGAGACGTGGTACCGTGATATTGCCGACAAGATCGTGTCGAAAGTGGTGAAAGGTTGATGATAAGTCAGCGGAAAAAGTGTTGATAACGGGATGATAACCGGGGATAACTTTTGAAAGAAAAGCCTTGCATTCGACGATCGACCGCGGGTATATACAAGATTTTCCGAAAACCAAAAAAAGTTGTGCCGACTTATTCCTCCCGACCCGATCCCGAAAACGCAATACGTTGTTCAAAATTCCCGGCTGTCGAAAAGCGCGCAAACATTGTGAACAACTGTTTATTGTTATATTAAATTATTGATTTATATAGCTTTAGAAATTAAAGATATAAAAGGAAAAAAGAATTCGTGTTGATAACCTTTTCACACCCCGAGTTGTGAACACTGTCAACAGCCATTATTTCTATTCTTTCTTTATTTAAATTATTTAAAGGAATAAAAAATAAAAGATGAAAGTCGATAACTCCGCGCAGCTCGTCCGCCGCATCGAACGACTCAAACGCGAAAAGCGGGCCGTCATCCTGGCGCACTATTATACCTTGCCCGAGGTGCAGGCCGTCGCCGATTTCCTGGGTGACTCGCTGGCCCTCTCGGTTCAGGCGCAAAAGGTCGATGCTCCGATCATTCTCTTTGCGGGGGTCAATTTCATGGCCGAGACCGCCAAGGTGCTCTGCCCGGACAAGAAAGTGCTCCTCCCCTGCCCCGAGGCAGGCTGCTCGCTGGCCGAATCGTGCGACGCCCGGGATTTCGCGGCTTTCAAAGCCCGCTATCCCGGCTACAAGGTGGTCTCCTACGTCAACACCACGGTAGGCGTCAAAGCCCTGACCGATATTTGCTGCACCTCGTCCAACGCGATGAAAGTCGTGCAGTCCATTCCTAAGGATCAGCCCGTGATCTTCGCCCCGGACCGCAACCTCGGGTCCTACATTCAGAAGCTCACCGGGCGGCGGAATATGGTCCTCTGGGACGGCGCCTGCCACGTGCACGAGGAGTTCTCGCTCGAAAAACTCCTGGCGCTTAAAAAGCAGCATCCCCTGGCCCGCGTCGTCGCACACCCCGAGTGCCGGGCCTATATCCTCGACGTAGCCGATTTCGTGGGCTCCACGGCGGCGATCCTCGACTGGTGCGGGGCGAGCGAAGCCCGGGAGTTTATCGTCGTTACCGAGGCGGGCATCCTCGCTGAGATGAAGCGGCGCTACCCCGAAAAGGTATTCATCCCGGCGCCGCCCGACGACGAGACCTGCGCCTGCAACAACTGCCGCTACATGAAGATGGTTACGCTGGAAAATATCGCCGCGTGCCTGGAAAACGAAAGCCCCGAGGTGGTGCTCGACGAGGAGGTGCGCCGCCGGGCCGAGCGGTCGATAAGGAACATGATCGCCGTCAAGTAGGGGACCCGGCCGGAAGAGGCAGAAAGAAACGCAGGGATTTCATCCGTCGAAATCCCTGCGTTTTTTACGGGTTAAATGTATTTCCAGATCAGAAGCAGCACCGAGCAGAGGAGAAACAAGAGAAAAAGTGCATCCTGAATGCGGTACAAGGAACGAACCCGATTCGGTTTTTCTTCCTTGTGTAAGACGTTTTTGCGCATGCTCCATGCGAGAAAGAGCGCGCGCAAGATCATAAAGCTCAGCATCCCGAACCCGACTGCGGAGGCGATCCATTCGGCCGTGCTGTCTGTCTTCAAAAAAAGGGAGACGATCAGCGAAACGAAGAGTGCAACGACGGCCAGGTTGAACCATTTATCTTGGAAGATGAGAGCTATCAGTTTTCGCATTTTTCCCAATATTTAGAACTGTAAGATGCAACAACCATCCCTATATATAAGGCGGTTTTTTCTTCTTCAGAGAGTTCTGTACTTGGTTTGATAGTGTTATAATAATAATTTACGATTTTATCAATATCATTTGCCTCATTGGTATAGAAGAGGGAAGCTTCTAAAAATAAATTCATAACATATTCAGATATGGAATTTGCTTCATCAAATAAAATACCACTTTCACTCTTTTGGATTTGCTCTTTAACGAGAGAAGAAAAATCTCTTTTAAAAATTTCTGAGGATACCATTTGAGCACTAAAATCATTTTGAAATATATTTATATCATCTATATAGAATGATGTAGAATTATCTGTATAATCATTAGCAGACAAAGTTCTACGATTAATTTTAGATGAGGGAGTTATTTTTTTGAGACTATCCTTAGTTTCTATTAATTTTTCTAATAGTACATTATGTGCTTTTCCAACTACATGATATATTGTATCAATTTTTATGGAAATTGTATTTGAATCATCTATTTCTTTTAAAGTGATAGATTTTTTTTCGGTAATTTCAGTATAAAGATTATATAGAATTTCTGGATTAAAAATCTCATTAGATTGTACCAAATCATTGATAAGAGAACTTTCCATTCTGGGAGCCCGTTGAACCCAATAATCGATTCCGGAGGAAATAGCCCCGCATAAAAGACCACCGACAATCGCTCCGGCAATTGCCCCACTCGGAGAAAACGCACAACCATAGGTAAAACCTGATCTGCCGCCTTGCCATGCCCCTGCAGCGTCCGCAAGCCAAAATTGTCTCCAGTTGATCCTTGTTACGTTGACATGATTAATACTGTCGGATTTATAATCGTAGATTCGAGGGATATTCCTTTTTGTAGATAAATCATAATTGAATTTATCCAGTCCTTTTAAGAGTACACTGGAGGTTGCCTTTTCTTGTAAGTCAAAATCAGTACATTGAGTTTCTGAGGTTTTGTTACAGCTCAAAAGGAAAGAGCACAAAACAGCAATCAAAATAATAACTAATCGTTTCATAACTAAAAAATTTATAGGTTAAACAAAAAGTATTTTTCATAACAAATTTACAAAAATGATAATTTGTTTGTACGGGCATGAAGAGGAAAATTTTTGATAAATAAATCGTATATTTGTAATTCATAATTTTTAATTGCGCAGACGGCTATGTCTGTCGAAAACAGAAAAACCAAAATCGAGCAATGAAAAAACTTTTTTTACTTTTTGCCGCGGCAAGCATTTGCTGGACCGCGGCCGCGGACGAGGGGATGTGGATGCTGCCCTACCTCCAGAAAATGAATATCAAACAGATGAAGGAGCGGGGCTGCAAGCTTTCGGCCGAGGAGATTTACAGCCTCAACCGCTCCTCGCTCAAGGATGCCGTCGTCATCTTCGGCGGAGGCTGCACGGGAGAGATCGTCTCGCCCGAAGGGTTGTTGCTGACCAACCACCACTGCGGCTACGGTTCGATTCAGGAGCTTTCGTCCGTGGAGCACGACTACCTCAAGAACGGATTCTGGGCCATGTCGCAGGCCGAGGAGATTCCCGCTCCGGGGCTCTCGGTGCGCTTTATCCGCAAGATCAGCGACGTGACGCCCGACATACTGGGCAACGTGCCCGCGACGGCCGGGCAGGAGGAGTACGAGCGGATCACTGGGGAGAACCGAAAGGCGCTGACCGAAAAGATTAAGGAGGAGAATCCGGGCATGCTGGTGGAGATCGAGTCGTTCTTCGAGGGCAACCAGTTCTTCGCATTCGTCATCGAACGCTTCGACGACGTGCGTCTGGTCGGCACGCCGCCCTCCTCGATCGGCAAGTTCGGCGGCGACACCGACAACTGGATGTGGCCGCGTCATACGGGCGATTTCTCGGTCTTTCGCGTCTATGCCGGACCCGACAACAAGCCCGCCGCCTACTCGCCCGAAAACCGCCCTTACCGGGCCGACAAGTTCCTCAAGGTTTCGCTCGACGGATACCGCGAGGGCGACTTTGCTATGATTATGGGATTTCCCGGATCGACCAGCCGCTTCGCCACCTCCTACGAGCTTCAGAACATGCTCGACGTGGCCAACCCGCAGCGCATCTCCATTCGCGGCGAGCGGCAGGCGATTCTGAAAGAGGACATGCAGCGAAGCGACAAGGTGCGCATCCAGTACGCCTCGAAATACGCCCGTTCGTCGAACTACTGGAAGAACTCGATCGGCATGTCGCGCGGCATCCGCAAGTTGGGTGTCGTGGAGCGCAAAAAGGAGCAGGAGGCGGCTTTCCAGAGCTGGGCCGAGCGGAACACGCTGCCCGAAGAGGAGTATGTCGACGCCCTGCCGCTGATCCGCGAGGCCGTCGAGGGAATGGCGGCACCCGATGCAGCCCGGCAGTACCTCTCCGAAGCGTTCCTCGCAGCGGTCGAGATACTCTCACCCGCGCGCAGTTTTCTGACCAAATCGGAGGTCAAGACCGAAATAAAGGATGTGGAAAAGGCCAGGAAGAGCCTGGCGGAGTGGTACAAGGATTACAACGCCCCGACCGACCGCAAGGTAGCCAAGCGGATGCTGCGCATCGCCCGCGAGAACATGCGCGAGCTGCCCTCGTTCTACACCGAGATCGTAGACCGGGAGTTCGGAGGCGACACGGACGCTTATGTCGACTACCTCTTCGACAACTCGGTTTTCGCCTCCGAAGAGCAGGTCATGGCCCTGCTGGATGATTATTCGCCCGAAAAAGTGGCAGCCGATCCCGCCGTGGCGCTGGCCCGGTCGGTGATGGAGAAATACACGGCTCTGAACGAAGCGCGCAAGCCGTTTGCCGAGAAATACCGCCAGGGTGCCCGCAAGTACGTGGCCGGACTGATGTTGCAGCAGCCCGACAAGGCGTGGGCGTCGGACGCCAATTTCACGCTGCGCCTGACCTACGGCCGCGTGCTTCCGTACGATCCGGCGGACGGAATCCGCTACAATTACTACACCACGCTCAAGGGCGTAATGGAGAAAGAGGATCCGCAGAACCCGACGGAATTCACCGTGCCCGAGAAGCTCAAGGAACTTTATGCCGCGGGCGATTTCGGCCGTTATGCCAACGAGCGGGGCGAACTGCCGACCTGTTTTCTGGCCGACTGCGACATCACGGGCGGCAACTCCGGATCGCCCGTACTGAATGCCCGCGGCGAACTGATCGGCCTGGCGTTCGACGGCAACTGGGAAGCCATGTCGGGCGACGTGGCGTTCGAGGCTCAGTTGCAGCGCACGATCTCGGTGGACATTCGTTACGTGCTCTTTATCATCGACAAGTTCGCCGGAGCCGGGTGGCTGCTCGAGGAGATGCAGATCGACTGACCTGCCGGATTCACTACTTGGAAAGGCGTGCCCCGAGGGTGCGCCTTTTCGTTTTACAGGAGAGCCGCAGGTGATGAATGGAAACATTTTCGCGGCGTTTGCTTTCCTTTTCGTTTAAAATTACTAATTTTGACAGAAAATTAGCAGATTGCAAGCATCTATGGCAAAAGAGTTCAAACGCTACCTCATCACCTCGGCACTGCCCTATGCCAACGGACCGGTCCATATCGGCCATCTGGCGGGAGTGTACATACCCTCGGACATTTACGCCCGTTACCTGCGGCTCAGGGGCCGCGACGTACTATGGGTCTGCGGCTCCGACGAGCACGGCGTACCCATCACCATCAAAGCCCGCAAGGAGGGCCTCACGCCCCAGCAGATCGTCGACCGCTACCACGAAATCATCCGTAAATCGTTCGAGGGGCTGGGTATCTCGTTCGACATCTATTCGCGCACCACCTCCGCAACGCACGCCGAAACTGCGTCCGCCTTTTTCCGAAAACTCTACGACGAGGGCAAGTTCATCGAGCGTACCTCGATGCAGTTCTTCGACGAGGAGGCCGGAACCTTTCTGGCCGACCGCTATATCGTGGGCACCTGCCCCCGCTGCGGCAACGAACGCGCCTACGGCGACCAGTGCGAGCAGTGCGGATCGACCCTCTCGCCCGACGAACTGATCGCCCCGCACAGCGCCGTCTCGGGCTCGGTACCCGTCAAACGCGAAACGAAACACTGGTACCTGCCGCTGGACGAGTACGAGGAATTCCTGCGCCAATGGATACTGGAGGGACACAAGGAGTGGAAATCCAACGTCTACGGCCAGTGCAAGAGCTGGCTCGACGGGGGCTTGCAGCCGCGCGCCGTCAGCCGCGACCTGGACTGGGGAATTCCCGTGCCGGTCGAAGGGGCCGAGGGCAAGGTCCTCTATGTCTGGTTCGACGCGCCGATCGGCTATATATCCGCTACGAAAGACCTGACGCCCGACTGGGAGCTCTACTGGAAATCCGGGGACACGAAGATGGTCCACTTTATCGGCAAAGACAACATCGTCTTCCACTGCATCGTCTTCCCGTCGATGCTGCGGGCGCACGGCGACTATATCCTCCCGGAAAACGTGCCTGCCAACGAGTTCCTGAACTTAGAGGGCGACAAGATTTCGACCTCGCGCAACTGGGCCGTCTGGCTGCATGAGTACCTCGAGGAGTTTCCCGGCAAGGAGGATGTCCTGCGCTATGTCCTTACGGCCAATGCGCCCGAGACCAAGGACAACGACTTCACGTGGAAAGATTTTCAGGCCCGCAACAACAACGAACTGGTCGCCGTGCTGGGCAATTTCGTCAACCGGGCGCTGGTGCTCACGAAAAAATATTACGACGGCGAGGTCCCTGCCTGCGGTCGGATGAACGACTACGACCGCGCGACAGTGGCCGAAATGGCTGCCGTGAAAGGGTCACTGGAGAACAATATCGAGAACTATCATTTCCGCGAGGCACTGAAAGACGCCATGACCATCGCCCGCATCGGCAACAAGTACCTCGCGGACACCGAGCCGTGGAAAGCGGTCAAAACGGATCCCGAACGGGTGAAGACCATCCTCTATACCGCCTTGCAGATTACCGCCAATACGGCCATTGCCATCGAGCCGTTCATGCCTTTCTCGGCGGCGAAAATCATGCGGATGCTCTCCCTCGACCGGTTCGGCTGGGAGCGGCTGGGCGGCCTCGACCTGGTGCCGGCCGGGCACCGGATCGGCGAGCCGGAGCTCCTGTTCGAAAAGATCGAGGACGACGTGATCCGGCGCCAGTTGGACAAACTGGCTGCGACGAAAGCCGCGAATGAAGCTGCGGAGACTGTTCAACAAATCGAAGCCCAGAAAGAGAGCGTTTCATTCGACGATTTTCAGAAGATGGACATTCGCGTTTCGACGATCCTCTCTGCTGAAAAGGTAGCCAAGACCAAGAAACTGCTCAAACTGGTGGTCGATACGGGTATCGACCGCCGCGAAATCGTCTCGGGTATCGCCGAACATTTCACGCCCGAAGAACTCATCGGGCGCCAGGTGCTCGTGCTGGTGAATCTGGAGCCCCGCGAGTTGAAAGGCACGCTTTCGCGGGGCATGATCCTTATGGCAGAAGACGCTGCGGGAAAACTGCGTCTGCTGGAACCGAACGAGAAGACCTGCAACGGAGCGATTGTGGGATAGATTTTAAACCAATTAACTGCTAAAAATATGGAAAACATCGATTGGGGCGCCTTGGGCTTCGATTACCGCAAGACGGACGTCAATGCACGCTTTACCTTTACCGACGGCAAGTGGAGCGAAATGGAGATCACCGACGACGAGTACATCCGAATGCACATGTCGGCTTCGTGCCTGCACTACGGCATCGAGTTGTTCGAGGGATTGAAAGCCTTTCGGGGCGTGGACGGCAAGGTGCGTCTCTTCCGCGTCGAGGACAATGCGCGGCGGCTGATCTCTTCGGCCGAACGGCTCTGTCTGCCGGTTCCGACCGTCGAAATGGTGGTCGAAGCCTGCAAGGAGGTGGTGCGCCGCAACGAACGTTATATCCCGCCCTACGGCACCGGAGCGTCGCTCTACCTGCGGCCGGTCATGTTCGGCACGACGGCCGGCCTGGGCGTGAAACCCGCCAAGGATGCGCTGCTGATCGTCTATTGCTCGCCCGTGGGAGCCTATTTCAAGACGGGAATCAAGCCCATGCCGGTGGCAATCGACCGCGAACAGGATCGTGCGGCACCGCACGGAACGGGCGATGTGAAAGTGGGCGGAAACTATGCAGCCAGCCTCTTGTCGGGAGAGAAAGCGCACAACCTGGGCTATTCGAACGTCATGTACCTCGACGCCGCCGAGCACAAATACATCGAGGAGTGCGGCGCCTGCAATTTCTTCGGTATCAAGGAGGGTAAATACATTACTCCCAAATCGCCGTCGGTGCTTCCGTCGATCACGAACATGAGCCTCAGGCAGCTGGCCCGCGACATGGGGCTGGAGGTCGAGGATCGCAAGATTCCCGTCGAGGAGCTGCCCACGTTCGAGGAGTGCGGCGGCTGCGGCACGGCAGCCGTCATCACGCCGATCGGCAAGATTTTCGACATGCAGACCAACGCCGTTTACGAATACGGCCCGGAGGTAGGCAAGGTCTCGATGGAACTCTATACCCGCTTGCAGGATATTCAGTACGGCCGGGCCGAAGACCGGCACGGGTGGTGTACGGTCGTGCTCTGAACGAGACGGGCAACGTAAACGGAGGGCTGACCAGCGTCAGCCCTCCGTTGTTTTGTTGCGGTACTCCTTGGGCGAGGAGGCGAATTTTTGCGTGAATTCGCGGTAGAAATAGGACTTGTTGTTGAATCCCGAGCGGTACATGATCTCCTGCACGGTCAGTTCGGTCGTGCGCAGCAGGTGGGCCGCCCGGTTGAGTTTTACGCAGCGGATGTACTCGCTGGGCGATGATCCGGTCAACTCCTTGATCCGGCGGTAGAGCTGCATCCGGCTGACGGCCAGCGTCGAGGCGATATGGGCCAGATCGAGGGATTCGTTTTCCAGATTTTCCTCGATGGTCCGGTTGAGCTGCACGAGGAAATTCTTGTCTTTCTCCGGGAGGTAGCTGCCGTTGTAGAGGTCGGTTTGCGCCAGCGGCGAATTGTAGTAGTCGCGCAGCGATTCCCGGCTGGAGATGAGCCGGTTGACGACCGACTGCAAGTGCCTGGGATGGAACGGTTTGGGGATGTAGGCTTCGACGCCCAGATCGTAACCCGAAATGTGGTCGGCCAGCGAGACTTTCGAGGTGAGGAAGACGATGGGAATGCTGGCCGTGAACGGATTGGATTTCAGCTCTTTCACCAGTTCGGGACCATTCATCGCGGGCATGATGATGTCGCACAGGATCACGTCGGGCCGCTGCCGCTTCATCACCTCGATCGCCTGGCGTCCGTCGGCGGCCTGCAACACGGCATAACGGTCGCGGAAGAGATCGGCTACGAGGTCGCGGATCTCCGCTTCGTCGTCGACGATGAGCAGCGTGCGGGTGCCTTCGGGCAGCGGAGCCGGTTCGGGCGGCTGCTCATCCGCTTCCGACGTTTCCGACGTTTCCGACGGGGCCGCCTCGGGCAGACAGACGGTGAAGACCGTGCGGCGGCCGACCTCGCTCTCGACACGGATCGTGCCGCCCAGCAGGGTGACCAGCCCTTTGGTCAGAGCCAGGCCGATGCCCGTGCGGACCACGTTGCCGCGCGAAACCTGGCGCTCGAAATTATCGAGCATCTTGAAGCGGTCGAACACCGTCTCCAGCTCTTCGGGGCGGATGCCTTTGCCGGTGTTGGTCACCGTAAGGATCGTGTCGGCCGCTTCGCTGCGGATTCCTACGGAGATAGATCCGCCCAAAGGAGTGTATTTGTAGGCGTTGGAGATCAGGTTGAACACGATCTTTTCGAGGCAGTCGCGGTCGCTGACCGCGATCGGATGATCGGACGGGAAATCGAGCGAAAAGTCGATGCCGTTTTCCCGGTTCAGTTCGGCGAAATTGTCCGCCACGCAGCAGACCAGTTCGTGGAGGTCGATCCGCTCGAAATGCAGTACGCGGTGCCCGGTTTCGACCTTGCGGAAATCCATCAGTTCGGAGATCAGGCCCTGCATCCGCGCGGCGTTTGAGCGGATGATGCGCACGTATTTGGCGGAGTTGTCGTCCAGGCCGCCCTCTTCGAGCAGTTTTTCGCACGGACTGTATATCAGGGTCAGGGGCGTGCAGAACTCGTGGGCGATGTTGGTGAAGAAGCGCAGTTTGGCTTCGTGTATCTCCTGCTGCCGCTGTTGCGAGAGCCGTTCCAGGAAGAGCGCCTTGTTCAGCGAGAGGTGGTTGCGGACGATCCGGTAGACGATGTAGCCGATCAGGGTTCCCAGCAGTGCGTAAAGTCCGAATGCCCACCACCGCGCCCACCACGGGTGGCGGATCAGCAGGGGGAACGAGAACTCGTTGTCGCACCAGATTTTGTCGCTGTTGGTGCTCCGCACGCGGAACGTGTAGCGGCCCGGCGGCACGTTGGTGAAGACGGCCGTGCCCTGCCGGGTCGCCGTCACCCAGTCGCGGTCGAATCCCTCGAGGCGGTAGGCGTATTCGCAGTTGCGGTTGTCGACGAGGTCCGAGGCGACGAATCCGATGCTGAAAAAACGCTGGTCGTGATCGAGCACCACGCCGTTGCCCGGCTTGCGGAAATAGTAATCGTTGTAGCCGGGAATGCGCTCGTTGAAGATCCGAAAATCGGTGATCCCGATCCGGGGCGAAAAGGAGCGTTCCCGTATGCGGTCGGGAACGAAATGGTTGAAGCCGCTGATGCCGCCCAGGTAGAACGTTCCGTCGGGAGCGCGGTAGGCGGCGCCGTCCGAAAATTCGTTGTTCTGCAATTCGTCGTCCATCGTATAGTTCACCGTCCGGCCGGTACCGGGGTGCAGGCGGCTGACGCCGCGGTTCGTCGAGACCCACACGGCGCCCTGCCCGTCGGGAAGGATGCCGTGGATGGTGTTGTCCGGCAGACCGTCCTGTTCGGTGAAGCGGGTGAACGAGCCGTCCGGCTCCATGCGGTTGAGTCCGTAGCCGGTTCCCACCCACAGCGTACCGTTCCGATCCGTGGCCAGCGAGAGGATGTCGTTGCTGCTCGGCGTGGCGGGGTCGGAGATGTGGTGCGGATAACACGTGAAGCGCTCTTCGGCCGGGTCGAGCCGGTTCAGACCGCCCCCGCGCGTTCCGATCCACAGGCTGCGGCCGTCGGCGGCGGGCAGGATCGCGTAGATGGTGTTGTTGCCGATCGAAAAGCGTTCTTCGGGATCGTACAGGTATTTCCTGTACTCGGTGACCCGGTAGCCTCGGGAGGTCGTTTCCAGGTGCATGCGCACCAGTCCGAATCCGCTCGTTCCGGCCCAGAGGATTTTCCGGTCCCGGTCGAGGTAGAGGCTGTACACGGAACCGAACGTGTCGCCGTTGCGCGTCAGCAGCGAAATGTCGAGGGGCGCCGTGCGCTCCCCGTCGCCCGAGCAGACGTCCACTCCCTGCCCGTCGGTACCGGCCAGCAGGTCGCCCCGCAGCCCTTCGATCAGGCAGTAGACCGAATTGTTCGAAAGTCCGTCGGCGGTCGTGATCCGGCTTCTTGCGGGCAGGGGTTCGAAGCGGTCGCCGAAGCGGAAGATGCCGTCGCCCTTGGTGCCGACCCAGAGAACACCGTCGGGACCGGTGCAGAAGCAGCGGACGGGGCTGTTGCGGCGGCCCTGCATCTGGCGGTTGTAAACCACTCCGAAATTGCGGTGCCGGGGGTATTGCACCACGACCCCCTCGCCGTCGGTGCCTGCCCAGAGGGTTTGCTGCGAACAGCGGCGCAGGGCCAGCACGGCTTTTCCCTGGAGGAATTCGACCGCCGTCCACCTCTCCCCGGCCGGGGAGTAGCGGTAGACGCCGCCGAGGGAAAACGCGGCCAGCAGCGTGCTGTCGCTCTCGGCCACGGCGGTCAAATCGCCGCATCCGGGGGCCGCATGGCGCACAATGCGCCGCACGCAGGCGCCCGACTGGGGGTCTAACAGGCAGATCGAATCCGCTTCGGCGGCGATCAGGTGGCTCCCCGCACCGTCGTAGAGCGCCCGGTAGCGGCCGTGCGCGCCGGAAGCCTCCGCGGCCGCGCCGAGAACGATCTTGCCGTTGCGGTCGCGGCCGACCGGAATGGCATGGAGGCGGCCTGAGGCGTCGAGCAGCCACAGCCGGTTGCCCGCAGCCAGCATCCCGTCGATCTCGAACAGGTCGATGCCCGGCAGGTTGAGAGCGACGAAACGTTGTTCGGCCTCTTCGTAGTAGGCCAGGCCGTATTGGCGGACGGCACAGAAGAGCGTGCCGTCCCCGGTCCGTGCCAGCAGGAACGAGTGTTCGGGCAGGGGGTTGGCCGAATCGTAGCCGAAATGGAAGCGGGAGATACGGTCGTTCAGGAGGTCGAGGCGGTTCACACCGTTGTCGGTGGCGACCCATACCGTGCCGGGCCGTTGCTCGATGATTTCGCGGATGACGTTGTTGCTCAGGCTGTTTTCGTCGGACGGATCGTATTTGTAGGTTCGCATGTCCCGGCCGTTGAAAGCGTTGAGTCCGTCCCAGGTGCCCAGCCAGACCGTGTGGTGCGAGTCTTCGAGGATCGTGGTCACCGAGCTGTTCGAAAGTCCGTCGGCGTTGGTGATGCAAAGCGAGCGCACATCCGCCGCGAACGCGGTTGCGGGCAGAAGCGTCCATGCGGTCAGAATCAGTCTGGGGAGCGAGTGTAGCGGGATCATCGAGGATAAAGGTAACGAATTGCAATCGGAAATCCTACTTTTCGGCCTTTTTGTTCTATTCCGATCTGCGGAGAATGCCGCTGGCCACGGGGATCGAAACCAGTTGTGCCAGGCCGATAACCACGAGGGCGTAGCGCAGGGCGAAATCGGACGACACGAGGAGTGCGAACACGAGGAAGAGGCCGCAGCCCGTGAACCGACCCAGGTAGAGACCCAGTTCGTGGACGAAAATATAGGTGAACGGATTGCGTTTTTCGCGGGCGGCCACCCGGTCGATCACGCGCAGCTGGATGGGGAAATAGGCCAGATCCATCAGCGGCCGTCCGATCACCAGACACAACAGGAAGAGCATGACCCCCGCGGGGGAGTAGAGCGCGGCGTTGAGAACCCCGCCGAGCGCGAAAAGGAGCAGTCCGGCTGAGAAGATTCCCAACCGGTGACGCGGCGCCGAGAAGCGCCCCAACAGGTAGAGCAAGGCGGCCGAGAGGATCGCACCGAGGGACTGGACCGTGCCGAGCGTGTCCTCGTTCCCGGCCAGCGACAGGACGAGCATGGCCGGAGCCGTGACGATGTATCCTTGGGCGATACCCTTGAGTGCCGCGAGCGCCATCATTCTCCACCACAGCCGCTCGAAATGCCGGTAGACGAAACGGCGGTTTTCGGGGTTGACGAAGCGACCGCGGAAGACCGCTGCCGAGGCGGCGACCGTAATGGCGAAAACCAGGCCCGTCACCATGCGGTAGGCCGTGTTGACCGCCTCCGCGGAGCCGTTGGAGGCGATGAATGCGCCGACGGTATAGGGAACCACCACGCCCGAAAGCGTGTAGAAGAAGCTCTCCAGACCGTAATAGTAGTTGCGGTTCGAGTCGTCGGTCGAGCTCAGGGCCAGAAAGTCGCGGTTGGCCCAGAAAAAGCCGTAGGAGAGTCCCATCACCAGGCCGGCGCAGACGATACCCGCGAAATCCAGCTCGCTCAGCGACATCATCATCGCCATCGATACGCCGCTGAGCAGCATGCCGAACGAATAGAGCCAGGCGATGGGGATGCGGCGGAGCAGATAGCCGTTCAGCAGAAAGGTCAGGGGAATGCCGCTGTACAGCGCCAGCTGGAACGAGACCACAAGCACCGTGTCGCTGCTGTTGCGCATGATGTAAGCTCCGATGAAGAGCTCCACGACGGGCAGGACGAACGAATAAAGCATGTTGGTCACAAGCAGCACGCGCATGTTGAGAGGTGCGGCCCGGAAATGGGCGTATTCACTGCTGAGGCGCCCGAACAGTCCCTTTGCCGGGCGCTTGGCTTCGGTGGCGGAGAAAGGGCTATTCATTGTTTTTTTCACATTTCTGACGATAATCGACGATACTTTGGCCTACTGCCAGACGGCCTGCCGTTCGCCGGAGTTTCCTGCCCGCGGGGATGCACACCAGGTTGAGCGTCTGTCGGCCGGCCATATCCAGTCGCACGGTCTCCGTCACGTTGCGGGCCACGTAGCGACCCGACACCAGGTCGTAGAGGTCCGAGGCCGTCTGGGGGAGCTTCACCGCGACCAGCCGGTTTTCGGGGTGGGGGTTGAACACGAGGTAGTGCGGCAGCGAGCGGTCGCCGAAAAAGTCGGTGGCGTTGCAGTCCAGCTGAAGAATGCCCTCCACGTCGGTCGTCTGCACGATACCCGCCAGCATGCCCGACCAAGCCGAACCGTAGGGACACAGGTCGGTGTAGGACTGGTAGTTCTTGAGGTGGTCGCCCACGGCATAGGGCCCCTCGGGGGCGAGCACGCCGAGGAACGGCTCGAAACGATTGCCCCGGAGCGAACTGCGCAGCCCCTCGTAACAGATCGCATGCGCCGGGTCGCCCTGCCACAGCGCACTGGTCTGGCGGTTGCGGGGATGCTCGTCGGCATAGAAGAGCCGCGCGGCGTTGACGGCGTTGAGCACCCACTTGGCGATCGCGTGCGAATAGGCGGCGTTGTATTTCACTACCGGCACGAGGGCGGCGATCTGCGAAAAGGTGTTCATAGCAAAGGCGTACCCCTCGTATTTCTTCTGCCCGACCAGTCCGTGCACGTCGTAGCCGTTCCAGCGGTCGGCCACCACGCCCCAGCCGTCGCGGTCCGTGTTGTGGCCGTCGAAACACCACGCGAGCATCTTCCGCTCGTCGAAAGCGGTGCCCCGCTCGGCGTTGAGCCGGACGGCCAGACAGGCCCCCCAGGGCAGCATGATCTCGTAATAGGGACCCTCGGCGGCATCGCGCTCGTCGAGAAAGCGCAGGCAGGCCAGCGCGCCGGCGAGGAACTTTTCGTCCCCGCTGCGCCGCCAGGCGGCGTACTCCAGCCACGCCACGCCCGCAGCGGCGTCCGGCTCGCGCCAGCGGCCGTTGTAGCGGCCCGCGCCGGTTTCGAAATCGTAGCCCGTCCAGTCGAAATCGGGATAGTCGCGGCCGCGGCTCAGCGCACGGACGGCTTCGAGCCATTTGCCGGCGTTGGAGAGCATCAGCGAGGAGAGCTCCCGGTTGTCGGGATAGAGGTCGCAGATCATGCTGAAAGCCATGCCCGGAAAGATCTCGTACCAGAAACTTTCGCCCGTGCGTGTCCGGTTGGGTGAGTTCTGGATAAGGTTCAGCCCGCTGCGGCGCGTGTAGAACTGGCGTATCATCGAGACGTAGTCCACGCCTCGCTGGTCGCTCTTGTCGATGCCGGCCAGCGTAGCTCCGATGATCGATCCCATCACGGGCAGCGATTCGTAGACGTAGGAAGCGCGCCGACTGCGCGTCTGCCCCACGTAGCTGGCGATGCCGAAAGCACGGCCCCGGAAATTGTAGCCGCTGTCGTCCCACCAACCCAGGGGCAGGAGCGCCCCGCGGGCGTCGAAATTGTAGAGCAGGCGGTCCTGCTCGCAGGCGATGGCGCGCCAGTCCTTGATCTTGTAGGGGGAGGGCAGGTCGGGCATACGCTCCACCAGCGCAATCGGGATTTGAGGCGTTTGCGGCTGCGCGGCCGCCCCGAAAGGCGCCGCACAGAACATGGCCGCAGAAAGGGTGAGTCTCTTTTTCATCGTTTCGATTCTTCGCGGATGCGGACGCAGCGTACCGAGAGCGCCGCCGCCTTGTCCATGGCGCGAACGGCCTTGCCTGTGGTGAACATGACGTATCCGCCGTATTTTTCGTCCTTGTTGTTGGTGACGTCCCGGCCCGTGCCCGAGTCGGATGCCCAGAGGTAGGTCTTGATGCCCTTGCCCGTAGCGCCGGCACCCGTGAAGACCCCCGCCGAGGTGACGTACCCGGCGGCCGGAATCGCCAGCAGGGCGAAAACGTCTTCGGCCGCCGCGGTTTTACCGACCAGCGCCGTCACGGCCGTCCACTCGGTCGCCGTCGGTATGCGGAACCCGCGCGGACAGGGGTTGTTCGTGCCGCCCGAGGCGTAGGCGGGGTCCTCGCGCTTGGCGGCCCAGTAACAGTTGAGGCTGTAATCTTCGGCCGTGGCCTGGTTGGGATCGCGCACCCAGTCCACCGTGCTCTGCCCCTTGAGGTAGAAGGGGGTGTCGTCGGCCGTGGTACGGTCTTGAGGAGCCTGGGCATTGGGCGCCGTGCCCAGCCGGAATGCGCCTTTGGTCGGCGAGCTCCACTCGACCTGCTGGTGGCCGTCGGCGCGGCGTCCCCACTGGAACATCCAGCCGTAGGAGAGGTGGTCATGGATCCCCGTGGCGACACGTTCGGCCCCCAGGTTGCGGTCGAGGAACTCCAGCGAGGTCGATACCCCGCCGATGGTGACACGCAGGGGCGGCAGCACGTGGTAGATCAGCCCGCCTCCGCCGTCGATGGCCGTATGGAAGCGCACCACCTGCTCCGAGAGGCCCGTACCGGTGCTGTTCGCGGCGAACGCGCGCAGGTAGTAGGGGGTATTCTCTTCCAATCCGTTCAGCGTCACCCTCACCAGCCCCTCTGCATCGGGCGTGCGGGTCGTCTCGGCGAATTTCGTCTCGACGGCCGCGGGGTCGGTGCCGTAGTAGACGCCGAACTCGGCGGGCTCTTCGCCGCCGTTGTCGGTGATGCGGATGGCGATGGTGCCGCCGGTGAAACCGATCTCGGACACGCTCTTATCAGCGAATTCCACTTTCGGCTCTTTCGGGACGAAGCGGGCCGTGAAGCGGGTCTGCGTGGAGTAGGCCGTGCCGGCGGCGTTCACCGCATAGGCGCGGACGTAGTAGGCGGTCTTGTCCGTCAGCCCGGCTACCGGGACCGTGAATGCGCCGAGCCCAGTCTGGGTGTCGGCTACTCGTGCATCGTCGACGGTCGGGTTTTCGGTCGTGGAGTAGCAGACGCCCCGCTCGCCAAGCCCCGGGCCCGCGACCACCGAGCAACTGACCGCGGCCCGGGTGGGTTCGATCTCGCCGACCGCGATTTCGCCCAGCACCGGCAGGGCTTCGTCGTCCGAGGGAGAGGCCGAGGTGAATTCGATTTCATTGCCCAGCACCGGCCCGTCGTCCGAGAGGGCGTAAGCCCGTGCGTAGTAGCGTGTTCGGGCTTCCAGTCCCGAGAGAACGGCGGTGAAAGAGGTGCCCGCCAGCGAGGCCGCGTCGGAGCGGGGCGTCGTTTCGGTGACGGCGAAATCCGCTTCGGCGGAGTAATATACGCCGCGCGCGGTAATCTCCGCGACGTCACCCGTCAGCACGGCGCTTACCACGGCGCTGCGGTCGGTAATGCCGATTACCTCGGCGGAGGTTCTCACGACGAGGGGCTGCTGCTGGTCGAGTTCGTCGCCGCTGTCGTTGCAGGCCGCGGCTGCGGCTGCGAGGATAATCCAGATAAGTTTTCGCATGGCTGAGTCGTTTTCGAATTTATCGGTCGTAGTGCATGCGCACGGCGTCGCGCAGTTCGTAGTTGGTGATGCGCTCGGCATGGGGATAGGGCAGCCAGTAGTTGTCGGCCGTGCGGGGACGGGGATTGCCGACGACGCCCTCCACACCGTTCCAGGCGACCTCCTTGCCTGCGCAGCGCTCTTCGAGGACTCCGCAGCGCATGAGGGTGAAGATGTCCTTGCCCTCCATGGCGAACTCCCATTCGCGCTCATCGATGATCCGTTCGCGCAGCTGCTCGCGGCTGAACTGCCCGGCGGCGTAGAGGTCCACACCGGCGCGGCGGCGGATGGCGTTGATGTGATCCACGGCCTGCTGCGTGCAGCTGTTCAGTTCGTTTTCGGCCTCGGCGTGGAAGAGGTACGCTTCGGCCATGCGGTAGTAGGGCATCTGGATAGCCGGACCGATGGTGTTGTTGGTTACGGTGTAGGTCGTATCGTAGAACTTTTTGGTCTGGAGCCGCTGGTAGGAGTTGTAGCGCCAGACGTTCTTGCCCTCGGTACGGACTGTGCCCTTGGCTACTTCGCGGTGTTCGTCGTCCAGATCGCGCATCCACACCTCGATGTAGGTGTTTCCGTTGGTATGCGGGGCGTAGCGCTTGTCGCGGTACTCCCAGATCACGCCCTCGCGGAAACGGATGTCGCGGCGGTCGAACGAGGCGGCCCAGTCGTAGGTCATGAACTGCTCGCCCACGCTCTGCCCGGGGCAGTACTCCGAGTAGGTGGGCGTATACTTGAAGAGGGTCTTGCTGCCCAGCACCCCCGGCACCACCTGCGAGGTCCAGATGTGTTCGCGGTTCGTGCGAGCGTCGAGCGTCGGGGAGTAGCCCCAAAGACGGGTCCAGTCCGCGGTCTCCAGGGCGTAATAGTCGCTTTGCATGACCTCGGCGGTCAACTCCTTGACCCGGCTCCAGAAAGCCTCCTTTTCGCCGTCGAAAGCCGCGAAATAGGGCTTCAGCGCCCGGGCGCTCGTCGCCGGGTCGTAGGCCCGCGCCGAGGAGGCGCACGTGAGGTAGATGTCCGAGAGGATCATGCGCGCCCCCGCGTGGTCGAGCCGCCCCCGCGGCTTGACGCCCGGCTGCCAGAGATGGGGCAGCGCCCACTCCAGGTCGGCGATGAGAAAGCGGTAGATGTCGGCCATGGGCGTCAGGCGGAAAGTCGAGACCCAGTGGTCGCACTCGGCCAGGCGGAATGGAACATCGCCCCAGAAACGCACCAGGCGGAAATAGCCGTAGGCCCTCAGCGCCATGGCTTCGGCGATGTTGGGCAATTTCACCTCCTCGTCGAGGGGCGAACGCCACAGATTGGCGATCACCTCGTTGGCCTTGCGCACCAGGGCGTAGTTGGTGGCCCAGTAATCCTCCAGATGGGAGGTCTGCGTGTGGATTCCGCCCGAGACGACGTAGACGAACCGCGTGTCGGCTGTGGAGGTGGTGTTACCCAACATACCCGGCAGGGAGTAGATGCTGCTGCTGAGCATGTTGGCGTAAATGCCCGCGAGAGAAGCGTCGGCGTCGGACTGGGTTTTGTAGATGTCGCTTACCCGCAGGTCGGAGTAGGTCGTCTCATCCAGGTCGAAACACGCGGAGAGAGCCAGCGCCGCAAACAGGGCGGACAGTATTTTCAGTTTCATGGCTTGGTTATTTGAAAGTGATGCTCAGTCCTATGGAGAAAGTCCGGGTCATGGGATATTCGTAGTAGGCGACGCCCCGCGTGACGGGATTCTGCCCGTAGAGGCTCGTCTCGGGGTTGACGCCCGAATAGTCGGTGATGCAGAACACGTTGTCGATGGACAGCGACGGCCTGACCTCGCCGATCCATTTGATCTTGCGCGGTTTCCACGAATAGGCGATCGAGAGGTTGTTCATCTTGAAATAGGAGCCGTCCTCGATGTAGCGGTCCACCAGCTTGCTGATGTCGTGCGCGCTGCTGGCCGGATACCACAGACACAGCCCCTCCTTGCCGTTGTCGGGAATCATCACCTCGCCCTCGGAGTTGCGGATTTCGGGAATCCAGAAATTGTAGAGCGCCCGTTTGTGGGTCTGGGTGCGGTTGAGCTGGATCTGCTGCTGCACGTTGATCAGGTCGTTGCCCACGCTGCCCGAGAAATTGGCACTCAGCGTGAAGCCCCGGTAACGGAACGTCGTGGAGAAGCCGTAGCAGAAATCGGGGGTCGTCTTGCCGATCACCTGCTCCTTCATGTACCCCGCGGCGTCCTTTTCGTAGTCGTAGTTGCCGATCCCCTTGTTGGGGTTGTCGATGGCCGCAGCGGCCTGCTGCTCGGGGGTCTTGATGATGTGCGAGACCTTGTAGCCGTAGATCTCGCCCAGCCGGGCACCCGGAGCGATCCGGAACGGGCTCCACGAATTGACGATCTCGACGCGGTATTCGTCGATGTCGCCCAGCGAGACCATCTCCGAGGTGTTCGTGTACCAGTTGGCCGCGAGGTCCCAGTAGATCTTCTTGGAGCGCAGGAGCACCCCTTTCAGGCTCAGCTCCACGCCGCGGTTGCGCAGGTGGCCGAGGTTCCTCACGCGCGAGCCGTACCCCGTGCTGGGAGCCAGCTGGAGGTTCTGCAACAGGTCGCGGGTGTCTTTCTGGTAGATGTCGGCCGTGAACGCGAGGCGGTTGCGGAACAGGGCAATGTCCAGGCCCACGTTGTACTGGTCGGTTTTCTCCCACCTCAGATCGGGGTTGGGGATGTTCGCATGGGCATAGCCCACGTAGACGCTGTCGCCGAATGCGACCTCCTGCGTGCCTACCAGCGCGAGGGACTTGTAAACCCCCAGGCTCGAGTTGCCCGTCACGCCCCACGAGGCGCGGACCTTGAAATCCGAAAAGAGCGGCACGTCGAAGAACGGCTCGTTGATAAGCCGCCAGGCGAAGCCCGCCGAGGGGAAATAGCCCCACTTGTTGTTTTTGCCGAAGCGGGTGTCGCCGTCGGCGCGCAGCGAGGCGTTGAAGATGTAGCGGTTGTCGTAGTTGTAGACCCCGCGCACGACCAGCGACGCCGAGGCGCGCGCATACTGGCCCGAGGAGGGTTTGTAGTAGTTGGTGGCCGCCCCGAAATTGTAGTTTTCCGTAAGGTCGTTCAGAAAGCCGTAGACCGAGGAGTTGAAACTGCGGCTGGTGTAGTACTGCATCTCGTAGGCTCCGGTGGCCGTCAGGTCGTGGCGGCCGAACTTGCGGTTGTAGGTCACGACGTAGTTGTTCAGCAGGTTGACGCTCTCCCTCCAGCCGAAGAACGCGCGTCCGTTGCCCTGCGTCGAGCCGCGCTTGGTGGACAGGGGGTAATACATGTCTTTGACGTTGCGCGTGTAGTTGACCCCGCCGTTGACCTCGAGCGTGAGGCCCGGAGCGATCCGGTACTTGACCGTGAGGTTTTCGATGGCCGTGATCGTCGAGTTGCGGTCCTTGAACCGCATGGCCTGGATGTAGGGGTTGTCGCTTTCGCGGACCACCCCGTACTCCTCGTCGAAAAGCGTCTGCCCCATCAGGGTCGTCGGGTTGTACATGTAGGCCGCCATCAATACGCCCCGGTTCTCGCCGTTCAGCAGCCCCGTCTGCCCCACCTTGCCGTAGGAGTAAGAGAGTTTGGCCGAATTGGCGAGCGTCCAACGGCGGCCCGGTTTGGCGTCGATGTTGGCGCTGAACGAGTAGCGCTGGAAATCCGAGCCGATCACGATGCCGTCGCACCGGTCGTATCCGCCGCTGATGTAGTAGTTCACGCGGTCGCTGCCTCCCGTCACCGAGAGCATGGTTTTGTTGTAGAATCCTGTGCGGGTCACCACGTCCACCCAATCGGTCGACATGACCGTGCCGTTGCGGTAGTCTTCGGGCGAGGCCTTGTAGGTGCCGTCGCTGCTCCACGACCCGCGGTAAGGCAGCGCGGCGACGGTCTCTTCGTAGCTTTTCCCGCCGTAGTAGACATCCTGCACGATCTTGCGCATGTTGGCGAACCAGGCGAAATCGTAGGCGTCGCAGGGATCGGCGCGGCGAAGCGGCCGTCCGAACGAACAGGTGTTGCTGACGGTAACCCGGGTCTGCCGCGCATAGCCTTTTTTGGTGGTGATGATGACCACGCCGTTGGCTCCCCGGGCGCCGTAAATGGCCGTCGAGGCGGCGTCCTTGAGCACCTCGATCGAAGCGATGTCGGAGGGGTTGAGGAAATTCAGCAGGTTCTGGGGCGGATTGCCGTTGCCCGTCGGGGCTTCGATCTCGGTGTTGCCGCCTTCGATGGGGAAGCCGTCCACCACATAGAGCGGTTCGGTGCCGCCGATCAGGGAGTTGCTGCCGCGGATCAGGAAGCTCAGACCGCCGCCAGGCGAAGCGTCCGACTGGGTGATCTGCACGCCGCTGATGCGACCCTGGAGACCCTGGTCGATAGAGAGCATCTGCTGCCCCTCCATGTTTTCGGCCCGAATCGAGGCGATGGCGCCCGTGATGCTGCTGCGCGGAGCCTGGCCGTAGCCTACATTCACGACCACCTCCTCGATCAGTTTGCGGTCCTCGGCCATGCGCACGTCGATCCGCGTGCGGCCGTTGATCCGCACCGTGCGGGTCTCCAGCCCCAGGAACGAGAAAGTGAGCGACTGGGCCTTCCCGGGCCGGATGCGGTAGCGGCCCGCACGATCGGTCGTGGTGCCCGTGGTCGTGCCGTCGGCCAGAACCGACGCCCCGGCCACGGGGTTGCCGTCGGCGTCTTCGACCTTTCCGGAGACACTCGCGGTCTGTGCCGAGGCGTGCAGACACAGGAGCGTGCATGCAGCGAGTAGAAGCGTATGGAGTTTGACCATGTTCGTGAATTTTTAGGGTTCCGTTTTTTTGAGCAGCACGCGGATGCTCCGTTGCGAGCCGACCCGGTAGTACGGGTTGCCGTTGGGATAGGCGCCTCCGAGCGGGTCTTCGACGATGCGGAACGTCAGTTCGCGGTCGCGGTCCTCGCTGCTGTGGACGCCGGCCGTGAGAAGCAGCCCCGTTTTGAGAGTTCCCTCGCCCATGTTGGCGGTGTAGACGGTCGTGTAATCGCCGTTTTCGGGGTCAGCGGTCTTGTAAACCGGATTGGCGACGGTGCAAACGTCGCCGATCCACGCTTCGGGGTCCTCGACCTCGACATAGACGGTGTAGGCTTTCAGCATGCTCCCTTTCGAGGCCCGGATAACCAGCGGGATCTGCTCTTCGGTGCTTTGTTCGATCTCTATGCGGCTCGTTTCGAACCCTACGGTCGCCGTGCGCTGGTCGAGTTCCAGTTCGCCGTCGTCGCAGGCGGCGGTCAGTGCCGCGCCGGACAGCAGCAGGAGCGGGATAAAGCGTTTCAGGTTGTTCATGGTCGGCTATTCTTGCTTTTGGATGAAGAGGCCCTGTTTGTCGAGACTCGCCCGGAGGGCCCGGATGTCGACGTCGCGCACCCGGCAGCGGCGCCCGGCAGCCAGGGCCGCCGCGGTCCCGGCCGCCTGGCCGATGCTGGCCACGACGGGCTGTACGCGGTAGCCGCTGGCGGCCAGGTGGGTCCCGCTGATGCTCTTCCCCGCCATCAGCAACCCCTCCACGCCGAGCGGAACGAGGCAGCGGTAGGGAATGCCGTGGGGCTTGGTCGCGCGCTGATCCTTGGGGATGTTCTCGCCCCAGGCGTCCAGCCCGTAACTGGTGTAGGCGATGGTGTCGTCGGGGTAGTTTCCGTCCCGCATGTCGTTGGCCGTCAATACGTATTCGCCCCGGATGCGGCGGCTCTCGCGGATGCCGAGCTTGGGCGCCAGGTGCATCTGGAATCCGGCTTCGTGCAGCGTCCGGGCGTCGGGGAGCAGCGTCTTCAGGCAGTTGCGCTGCGCCTGGGCGATGGCGACCGGATCGCGCGTATCCTCGCAGACGGTCGTGGCGCCCCAGTGGAGGTAGATGCCCGCGCGGCGTTCGACGTGCTGTTCGCGCACCCAGGTGTTCAGGTCATCCTCGACCAGCCCGCGCGACTTGAGGCGGCTCCACGGCAGCACCGCGTCTGGCCGGAGACGCTGGCTGACGTACATCCACGTGCAGCGCTGCACCTTGTCGTCGGGCAGCTCCGCTCCGATCCGCTCGCCGAAAGCCGCCCGTCCGTCGCGGCCGTAGAGGACGGGCGCGCCGGCGCGCCAGCCGATCTCGCCCGTGCCCGTGGCGTCGACCGTGACCCGGGCGCGGATGGTCTGCGTGGCGCCCATGCGGTCGATCTTCACGCCCCGCACGGTGTTGCGGCTTCCCTTTTCGGAGAGCACCAGCCCGCAGACGCGCGCACCGCACAGCAGGCGGATGTTCTTCTCGGCGGCGATCATCCGGCTCACGACCAGCATGAAAGACGAGGGCAGGTACCAGTGGTTCTTGCCGTTGGCGCCGTCCGGGCCGAAATCGGGTTTCGGAGCGCCCGAAAGGGTATACTCCGCATCGAGCGTCTGCGCCATTTCGCGGTAGATACCCACGCGGGGACCGCCGCAGAGCATCGAGACATACATGTTCACGGGTGCGCCTCCGGGTGTCATGTCCTGTTCGAGCAGGATCACCTTGGCTCCGGCCCGGGCGGCGGCAATGGCTGCGGGAATACCCGAGGCTCCGGCGCCGACCACGATCACATCGGCCTCCAGGTCGGGCATCGACGAGACGCTGTTTCCGCGCTCCGCCGATTCGTCCGCGAAGACGAATGCGGGGCTCAGGACGCTCGCAGCCGCGACGCCCACGCCCAGTTTTTTGATAAAGTCTCTTCTGTCCATATCGGTAGTTTTTCGGGTTGTCGCTTTCAGAGGCGGAAATCCACGGCGATCCGGTCCACGTACAGCACCCCGTTCCGGATGCTGCGCCGCCCGCCCGCGGGCAGCAGGACCACGACCCGGGCCGTGTCGGGCGCAAGGTCGAAATACTGGACCCCGGACTTTCCGCGGCAGAGGTAGCTGCGCGACACGATGTCGTAGAGGTCGCAGGTTTCGCTGCCGAGGTCGATGCGGACCGATTTGCGCTCCCCGTAGGGGTTGTAGTAGAGGTAGGTTGGATAGGCTCGGGCGAAGAGGTCGGTGGCCGTGCAGTCGAGTTGCAGGATCTTCTCGATGTTGGTGGGCCGCACTGTGGCGCCGAAGATGCCCGCATAGGCCGAGCCGTAGATGCTCAGCATGGAGTGCTGCGGGTTGCCCGCGACCCATTGGGGGCCGTCGCCCGTGGCGATGCCCTCGACGCCCCGCAGGCGGGGGTCTGCGTATTTGTCGTAGCGGCGGAATCCCTCGTAGGCGATCACCCCGCGTGCGGGCGACGGGTCGGTGAGCGACTGGTTGGACGGTTCGACGTACTGCGGATAGAAATAGCGGGCATTGCCCACGGCATTGACGGCCCAGCGGCCCACGGCCCGGGCGAACGACTGGTCGTAGCGGACGGCGGGCAGCAAAGGCCACATCAGCGCAAAGGTGTTCATGGCGAAAGCGTACTCTTCCGATACGCTGCCGCAGAGCCCGTCCACGGCGTAGGAGCCGAAGCGTCCCGTCAGCACGCCCCAGCCGGGCCGCGCTGCGGATTGCCCGTCGAACGTCCAGTCGAGGAACTTGGCCACGTCGTAGGCGGTTCCCTGCTCGGCGTTCATCCGGGCGGCCAAATAGACGGCAAAGGGCATGATGACCTCGTAGAACGGACTTGCGGTCTCGGCATTCAGCGCATTCATCGCCGACTGTGCGGCCCGCAGGTAGCGCGGATCGCCGTATTTGCACCAGGCGCCGTAGAGGACGTAGGCGAAGCCCGCCGCCGCGTCGCTCTGCACCATCCGTTCGCGGTTGCCGGGCTGCATGCGTCCGAAATCGAATTCCCGCATGCGGTAGCTGCCCACCGTGTGCATGATGACCGAATCGGCCGCCGTGAATCGTTCGGCCACCGTGCGCATGATCGGGTCCACCCCCTCGACGTCGGGATAGTGCCCGCCGATGGCGTAGAAGAGCATGTTGGGAAAGATGTCGTACCAGAAATCGCGTCCGTATCCGCCTCCGAGCGCGCCCGCTTCGGGGCATGTGTTGTTCATCACGATATTCCACCCCGTCGCCGAATTGAAATAGTTCTGGCACATCCGCACCCAGTTCATCCCCTGCTGCCGGCTTTTGTCGATCCCCGCGAGCGTCGCGCCGTAGATCGAGCCGAGCACGCCGATGGCCTCGTGGTGCTCGCCGTTGTTGCGGTCGGGACCCTGCCTGCGGTCGCCCAGCGCCGTATAAAGGCCGTAGGAGACGATCGGCACGTTGCGCTGCGCGCTGTCGAGCCAGATGAGGGGCAGGTCCTCTCCGCGGGCGTCGAAATCGTAGAGGTAGCGGTCCAGGTCGAGGGCGATCTGCCGCCAGTCGGCCAGTCGGAACCTTTCGGGTGCCGAGGGCATGGTCTCGATGCGCTCCACGGTGCGCTGTTCGACCGGAGGATGGTGCGGCGTACAGCCCGCGAACAGGACTGAAAGAAATGGGAGGATGAGTAGGAGGTGTTGCATGGGTGCTTTATTGGAGTGTTGCGAGTATTTCGGAGACGGAGAGCTCGGCCCCGCAAACCACCCGGTCCGAAGCGCCGTAATAGAGGGTCAGGCGGTCGCCGTCCACCAGGTGTCCGTTGGTGAAGATCACCTCGCCGAAGAAGCCCGAGCGTTCGTACGACGTTTCCGGTTCCATGACGGGTCGTACGGAGCGGGCCACTACGCGCGCCGGGTCGTCGCGGTCGAGCAGCAGCGCGCCGAGGGCGTAGCGGTTGTTGCGGTCGGCGCCGTGGTAGATCTCCAGCCACCCCTCCGGGGTGAGGATCGGTTGGGCTCCGGCCCCTACCCTGGCTTCGTCCCACATGCCGGGGCGCGTATGGGCGATACAGCGGTGGTTGCCCCAATGCAGCAGGTCCCGAGATTCGGCCAGCCAGATGTAATTGCCGCCCAGTTCGGGGCTGCTGGGACGGTGCAGCAGGTAGTGCCTGTCGCCGATGGGGCGGTCGAACAGCGCGCAATCCTTGTTGTGCGGGGGCAGGATCAGTCCGTGACGCCGGAACGTGCGCCAGTCGCGGGTGGAGATCATCCCCACCCCCACCCCGTGCGGCGACACGGCCGTGTAGGTCAGGTAAAAGGTTTCGAAGATGCGGCAGACGCGGCAATCTTCGATGCCGTACGATTCGTACTCTCCCTGGCCCGTGATCGGCCCGTATTCGGGTCCCGGGTCGCGGAAACGGATGCCATCTTCGCTGCACAGGAGCCGCAGGTGGGACAGCGTGGTCAGGTAGTCGGCGCCGCGGTAGCGGACAACGCGCGGGTCCGAAAGGTCGAGTTCGGGGTCCGAGGCGTCGATCTCCACGATCCGCGCCGCGCCGTTTTCGAGGACCGGGAACGACACGACACCCGGCCGCTGTTCGGGACGTTCGGCCACGCGCAACAGCAGCCAGGTCTTGCCGGCGAAGCGAAATGCGCCCGGATTGAGCAGGCACTCGGTCTTCATGCCGGGCAAAAGGGGTGCAACGTCGGCCGGTTGCACCAGGGGGTTGTTTTCGAATCTTCGGATAGCCATTTTTCTGGTCGGTCGGTAGTCCGTTCGGACTGGTTGGCAATGCAAAAGTAACTTTCGCATCCTTAGCCGCCGTCTCTTATGATTTCAAAAAGGTATACTAAAAAGAGAACCCAGATCATTCGGGTTCTCTTTCCTTAATACGGTTCTGTTTGAACTACTCTTCGGCGACCTCCACTGCGTCGAGCCAGGCCCGGGCGATCAGTTCGATTCCGGCGGAGAAAGGGTGGACGCCGTCGGCCGAAAATTTCTTTTTGCCGTAGCGCTCCCCCGCCCGGTCGAAATGCTCCTGAAGCGGAACGAATACGGCTTCGAACTCCCCGGCTACCCGTTTCGTTACGGGCTGATAGGCACGGAATCCCGGCAGGAAACTGTCGGTCTTCTCGCGGATTCCGGCTATGGCATAGGGCTCCATGACGATCAGCCGCACGCCAGGTAGCCCCTCCCGGATACGTGTGAGCAGTTCGCGCAGGTCCGTTTCGTACTTTTCGGGATCGCCCTTGCCGGTGCGAGCCAGCGAGAGCGAATAGTCGTTGATGCCCGTCAGGACGGAGACAACCGTCGGTTTGTAACGCAGTCCGAGGCAGTCTTTGTCCAGCCGGGCCGTCATTTGGAACGTCTTGTTGCCGTTGATGCCGCGGTTCCAGAAGCGGAACCCCATCTTCGGGTAGCGGCACGCCAGCGACGATGAGACCGAGAGGACGTATCCGCCTCCCAGAGCGTCGGGTTTCGAGACACCCCCGTTTTCCCGGTTGCGGTTGCCGTCTGTGATCGAATCGCCGTAAAAGAGGATGCAGTCGTCTTTGCGGAGTTGCAGCCGGGGCTGTCCGCTCTTTCGGATGCGGGCGGCGAGTTGCGGAGCGACGAACAGCGCCAGCGACGCCAGGGAGGCGGTTCGGAGGAATTTTCTTCGTGAAATCATGGTTACAGGGGATTGACGTAGGACAGCCAGCCGTCGCACATCAGCCGCACCCCGGCCAGCGAGGGATGCACGCCGTCGGTCGAGAAATGGCGCGGCGGAGCTTCGGCGGCCGCCTCGGCATAAATTTGCCGGTAGGGAATGAAGGCGGCGTCGAACTCTTCGGCCAGGCGGCGTACTACGCGGGGATAGCTTTCGAATTCGGGATACTAGGCGTCGATTTTGTCGCGCGAGCCTTTGAGGGCATAGGGCTCGCCGAGGATGAACCGCACGCCGGGCAGCGCCTCCCGGATGCGGGTGAGAAGGTCGCGGTATCGACGCTCGAAACCCGCGGGGTCGCCCCGGCCCGTTGCCGAGAACGATACGTTGAAATCGTTGACACCCAGCAGTATACTTATTACGCTGGGTTTCAGCTTGATACAGTCTGTTTCCAGCCGCGCTGCGAGCTTTGGGACCGTATCTCCGTTTATCCCCGTGTTGTAGATTTTGAGGTTTTTCTCCGGGAAAAGGTAGTTCAGCCGGGTCGCCGTCAACTGCACGTATCCGTTTCCGAGGGCCCGGATGTGGTTGGCCAGACGGTAGTATTTCCGTTCCCGGCTGCCGTCGGTGATCGAGTCGCCCGTGAAGAGCACGATCTCGTTTTCTGCAAGCCGGAAGCCCTTGCCTCTGGGTTCGAAAGGGCTCTTTTCCCGCTTCCGTGCTAAGATTTCGCCACCTGCGGGAAGCGTCGCCAGGGCTGCGCCGATGGCAGCGTTTTTCAGAAATGAACGCCTGTCCATGCTATTTTCTGCGAATTTTGGCGTCGAAAAGACCGGCCTTTTCGAGTTTTCCGGTCAATTCCGCGATTTCGATGTCGCGGGCCGAGATGCTGCGGAGTGCCGCTATCGCCGCAGCCGTACCGGCCGCCTGCCCGATGCTGGCGACGATAGGCTGCACGCGGTAGGAGCTCATGGCCAGATGCGAACCGCTGATGCTCCGTCCGGCGACGAGCAGCCCTTCGACTTCGAGCGGCAGCAGCGAACGGTAGGGAATACCGTACGACTTGACGCGGGCATCCTCTTTCTTGATGTGTTCGCCCCAGGCGTCTATCCCGTAGTTGCACCAGGCTACCGTATCCTCCGGGAACAGTCCCTGTTTGAGGTGTTGGACCGTGAGGACGTACTCCCCTCGGATGCGCCGAACCTCCCGAACGCCGATTTTCGGGGCGAGGTGAACCTGGTAGCCGGCCTTGCGGTACTCCGCAAAGTCGTTCCTCAGGGATTCGAGCGCTTCGGCCTGCGTGGCGGCCAGTTCCACCGGATCGCGCGTGTCCCTGCATTCGAAACGACCGCCCCAATGGAGATACAATCCTCCGGCCCGGGCGACGTCCGGTTGACGGAGCCAGCCGTGGTTGTCCTCGACCATCCCTTTCCAGCGCAGCTTCTCCCACGGGAGCAGCGCTCCCGGGACCAGCGCCTGCGTAATGAACTGCCAGGTGCAGGACTGCACCCTGCTTTCGGGCGCTTCCTTGCCGATCGCTTCGCCGAATGCCGCCCGTCCGTCGCGTCCGTACATGACCGGAGCCCCGGCCAGTTCACCGATCAGCCCCGTTCCCGTTGCGTCGACGGTCATCGTTGCGAATACCTCCTGCCGGAATCCGCCCCGATCGACAGCGGCGCCGACGACACGGGTGCGGTTGCCTTTCGCCCGGACGATCAGTTCGTTTACGCGCGCCCCGCACAGGAGGGTGATGTTCTTTTCCCGGGCGAGCATTTCGTGGATGGCCAGCACGTAGGACGAGGGCAGGTACCAGTGGTTGCGTTTGTTCGTGCCGTCGACCCCGAAATCGGGACGGGCGGCTCCGGTCGTGGTGTAGTTGCGATTGAGCAGCTGGATCATCTCCCGGAAGATCCCTACGCGGGGCGTGCCGCACAACATGGCGACGTACATGTCCACGGGGGCTCCTCCCGGAACCAGGTCCTCTTCCAACAGCACTACGCGGGCGCCCTCGCGTGCCGCGGCGATGGCTGCGGGCACCCCCGACGGGCCAGCGCCGATCACGAGAACGTCGGTTTCGATAGGGTCGAGTTTGCGGCTGCCGTCCTTTTTGGTGCGTTCCGAACGCTCCGTAGCGGCCAGTTGCAGCGGGTCTATCACCCCGATGGCTGCGGCTATTCCGGCGGAACGGATGAAATCGCGGCGGGTTATCTTTTTCATCGGATCGTGTGTTTGGTGTAGTGCAAATGTAAGCGGGAACCTTGCTCCGAACGGTATTCGTATGTAACAAAAAGGTATGCTATGATTGCAAATTGCGGTTGTGAGCCGTCTGAGAGCCGCATGTCTGCCGGAAAACGGGTTCCGGAACCTGATGCTTGTTGAGGCAGTAGATGTTCGACGGAGGGTGGCCAGTCGGTGCGTCTTGCTTTCTTTCTTATTGCGATTACCTCTTTGATTCCCAATTGTTTATTGGTTCTGTGTTCCACGTGGAACGAAATTCGCAGGATTGTTCCACGTGGAACGCTATCCTACCGGCCGAATTTTACGATCAGCACGTTGATGTCGGCCGGGGAGACGCCGGGGATGTGCGATGCCTGGCCGATGGTGGTTGGGCGGATACGCGAAAGTTTTTGGCGGGCTTCGATTGTGAGCGAATTCATGGAGTGAAAATCGAAATCATCGGGAATGCGGATGCTTTCCAGACGATGCAGCTTTTCGGCGATGAATTTTTCCCGCTCGATGTAGCCGCGGTATTTGATTTGAATTTCCGCCTCCTCGATGGCCTCGGCACTTATCGCGTTTGTCTGGACGAATTCGTCGAGTTGCGGAAGCACCGGCCGGAGTGTCTCGAACGTGACATTGTTCCGCATCAGGATGTCCGACAGCTTGCGACCCTGCGTCAACGGCTCCGAATCGATCGATTTCAGGTAGTCGTTAATTTCGGCTGCTCTGATGCTCTGCCGGCGTGCGAACGAAATAAGCGATTCTACGGACGATTTTTTTTGGACGAAATATGCGTATTGTTCATGCGACACGAGACCGATTTCGTGACCGAGCGGGGTCAACCGCATATCGGCATTGTCCTGCCGAAGCAAAATCCGGTATTCGGCGCGCGAGGTGAACATGCGGTAGGGTTCGTCGACCCCTTTCGTAACCAGGTCGTCGATCAGTACGCCGATATAGGCTTCGTCGCGTTTCAAGACGACCGGCTCCTTCCCTGCCAGGAAGCGGTGCGCATTGATTCCCGCCAGCAGCCCTTGTGCTGCGGCCTCCTCGTAGCCAGTGGTTCCGTTGACCTGGCCGGCAAAATAGAGACCCGAGACGTGCTTGGTTTCGAGCGTATGATGGAGTTGCGTGGGCGGAAAATAGTCGTATTCGATTGCATATCCGGGACGGAATATATGCAAGTCTTCGAATCCGCGAATTTTATGCAACGCTTCCCACTGTACATTCCACGGTAGCGACGAAGAGAAGCCGTTGAGGTAGTATTCGTTGGTCGAGCGGCCCTCGGGTTCGAGGAATAGCTGATGCTGCTCCTTGTCGGCAAAAGTGTGCAGTTTGTCCTCGATCGAGGGACAATAGCGCGGTCCTATGCCGCGGATCGTGCCGTTGAAGAGCGGCGAGTCCGCAAAGCCGCCGCGCAGCGTTTCGTGGACCTCCGGCGAGGTGTATACCAGAAAGCACGGCAACTGCTCCCGGACCGGTTCGGTATCGGGCGAAAACGAAAATTTGGCCGGATTTTCATCGCCGTATTGCGGTTCCAAAGCCTCGAAATCGATGGTCCGTGCATCGAGCCGCGCCGGGGTTCCGGTCTTCATGCGTCCCGTTTCGAATCCGACAGCCTGCAAACAGGCCGTCAGCCCGTGGGACGCGGCATCGCCCGCGCGGCCGCCCTCGGCCTGTGCGGTGCCGCAGTGCATCCTGCCGTCGAGGAAAGTTCCCGCCGTCAGCACGACGGCGCGGCACGAAAACTCGACACCCATGCGGGTGCGTACGCCCCGTATCCGCCGTCGTCCCGAAGCTGCTCCCGAAGCTGTTCTTGAAGCCCACTCCGATCCTGCTCCCGCTACCGGATCCGCTTCCGGAACCGTCTCGAAAAGCAGTTCCTCGGCTGCGTCCTGCCAGATGTAGAGGTTCAGCGTGTTTTCCAGCGTGTGCCGCCACTCCTCCGAAAAGCGCGTCTTGTCGCATTGCGCCCGGGGACTCCACATGGCCGCGCCTTTCGAGCGGTTGAGCATCCGGAACTGGATGGCAGTGCGGTCGGTAATGCGGCCCATTTGGCCTCCCAAAGCATCTATCTCTCTGACTATCTGCCCTTTGGCCACACCTCCGACGGCCGGATTGCACGACATGGCGGCCATCTTCGACATGTCCATCGTCAGCAGCAGCGTGCGTGACCCGAGCCGCGCGGCGGCTGAGGCGGCTTCGCATCCGGCGTGTCCCGCGCCGATCACGATGATGTCGTAGTCGAGTGTCATGCTTTCTCCCAGAATTTCAGGTACTTATCCTCCTTGCGGTGCATCTGTGCATTCGTGCGGGGCGTCTTGTCGCCCTGGCCACAGAGGTGCAGCACCCCGTGGACCACCACCCTGCGCATCTCCCCGAGGCGCGTGGCGCCGTAGCGGCGTGCGTTGTCCGCCACGGTCTCGACGTCGATGAATATATCGCCCGCAATCTCCCGGGCGCCCTTGCGGTCGCTGTAATCGAACGTAATGACGTCCGTATAGTAGTCGTGGCCGAGGTATTGGCGGTTCATCTCCAACAGCCGCCGGGCCGAGCAGAAGATGTAGTTGACCTCCGTGAGCGTGTACCCCTCGGCTGCCGCCACCTCGTGGAGCCACCGGGCGGTCAGCCGTTTCTGCGGCAGGCGGTAGGTGCAGTCGTCCGTATAGTAATGTACAGCCATGCGTTGTTCGATTATTTGCGGAAACAGTTTTCGGCCCGCAATTTCTGCGCCGGATCGGGCGGGTAGATGCCGAACACGAGTTTGTACTCGGTCTCCATCGTGAGGATGTTGACCGCCGAACCGATGGTGCCCAGTTGCGCGTTTCTTGCCACTTTCTGGCCTTTCTCGATGCAGATCGTCCCCAGGTTGGCGTATGAGGTGATATAGTCACCGTGCGCCACGTAAACGTCGTATTTGTTGGTAATGCGGTTGCGCTTGATGTCGACCACCTTGCCCTCGTAGATCGAGACGACGTGCGCCCCCTTGGGACCCGTGATCTCGGCCATGTTCTCCTTGTAGCGCTTCACGCGCCCGGCCGTTACGGGGAGCCGCAACCCGGTGGTTTTCGACGAGAACGACGCGCCGGCCGTGTTGCCGCGCGTGAGTTTGCGCAGTTCGCCGATGGCTACGTCCAACTGTTGCTCCTGCGAGATTTTGCGCTGGAGGGCCGTTTTCTCCTTTTGGGAGAGCTGGCGGATGCTGGCGCGGGCGTTGCGGGCGTCGCGTTGCAGACTCAGCTTCTGGGCCGACACTTTCCGCGTCACCGAATCGAGCGACCGCTTGCGGTTGTCGAGCAGCTCCTTTTCGCGTGCGACCTGCCCCTTGAGCGAGTCGATGTCGCGCAGTTTGCGTTCGCGTGCCGAGGCCATTTCGCGCAGCGAGGCGATCCGCCGGGCCACGTCCTGAAAATTGCGCGACGAAAAGAGGTAGGTGAGGTAGTTGTGGTGGCGGTAATTGCGATAGGCCTCGCGCACCAGGACGGCGTATTGCGTGCGGTTGCGGTCGAGGGCCGCCGTGAGGTCCCCGGCCACGCTGTCCGCGCGGGCGATCTCCTCGCGCAGCAGGCGGGCCTGTTTCTCGGTCTCTTCGAGCAGCTGGTTGCGCGAGTCGATCTGCCGCGCCAGGCGTTTCACGCGCTCTTCGGTCGCGGTGCGGCCCTTCTTGAGCTTCGAAATCTCCTGCTCCTGGTCGGCGATCCGCTTTTCGAGGGCCGCAATGACGCGCTTTTGCTCCTCGATGCGGCTGTCGTGCTGCGCCGGTGCAGGCCACGAAAGCAGCAGGAATGCGAGGGTCAGTATCGTGCAGAGGGGTTTCATCGGCCGGGATTACTCTTTTTTGCCGCTTTCGATCCGGCGTGCGATTTCGGAGGCGTCGTACCCTTTTTCGAGGGCCTTGCGCCAATAGACCTCCGCGAGGAAGCGCTCACCCAAGGCGTCGAGAATGTCGCCGTAATGCAGGAGCAACTCGGGACTTTGCTGCGTGTCGAGCGACACGGCCTGCTGCATGATCTTGCGGGCTTCGGCCGTGCGGCCCAGGCGGAAGAGCACCCAGGCGTGGGTGTCGAGGTAGGTGGGGTTGTTGTCCGTGAGCGCCACCACGCGGCTCGACATTTCGAGCGCCCGCTCCAGGTCGCGGCCCTCGACGGCCAAAAAATAGGCGTAGTTGTTCAGAACCAGCGTGTTGTCTGCCTGGTAGCACAGGCTCCGGTCGTAGGCTTTGTAGCTTTCGGCCACGGCCTTGCGCCGCTTGTGGCCCTCGGTGGCTTCGGCCTGCCGGTGCCACGTGTCGCCGATCAGGCCCCAGACGACGCTGCGCAGCGAATCCGTCGCCGCATGGCGCAGCGAGCGCTTGTAGGCCTCGATGGCGTCGTCGTACTGTCCGGTGTAATTGAGCACGTTGCCCTTGGCTAGGTGGAACTCCGCCTTTCCGGGGAACAACTCCAGAGCCCGGGTGACATAGCGGTCGACCGAGTCGGGACGCTTCAGATAGCTCTCGATGTCGATCACCGAGCGGTAGTAGCTCTCCACGGGCGGTGTGTCCCCCAGATGCAGTTTGTAGAGTGCAAGTGCCTCGTCCAGCTCGCCCGAGGCGATCAGGTGGTTGGCGTAGAGCTCCACCACGCGCCGGTCGCGGGGGTAGCGGATGGCCAGCGTCGAGGCCAGGTCGTTGAGCTGGAAATAGAATTCGCGGTAGAAGCGTGTGTCGGCCGTGAGTTGTTCGAACCGATCTACCTTGGCCTCGAGCGGCATGGCGTCGACGAGGAACATGCGCTTGGTCACGTTCAACAATGCCCGGTAGTCGTGGCGGCTGTTGTAGAAATCGGCCAGCGAGCCGAGCGTCGCCAGGTTGGTCGAGTCGATTTGCAAGGCGCGGTCGTACTCCCCGAGCGCCAGCGAATCCTGCTTGGCCAGGGCGTAGAGGTCGGCCAGCACTACGTGGTGCCGGTCCTCGTAGGGGTCGGTTTCGACCAGCGCGCGGGCTTCGTCGATGGCCTTGTCCAGCTGGTTCGTGGCCACCAGCATCCGCCGCTTCATGGCGCTCAGGAGCGGAATGCGGCCGAAGCGCAGCTCGGCCGAATCGAGCGTGGCGATGGCTGAAAAGGGCATTTGCGCCTGGTCGTAAAGCGCGGCCAGAATGCGGTAGGTATCGGGATTCTTGGGGTCCCGCTCCCGGAGGTCGCGGAAGACCTGCAACGCCTCGCCGTAGCGCTCCGCCAAAAGCAGCGTCTGGCCGTAGAACTGGTGGTACCACTTGTTCGCGGTATCGAGCCGGTAGGCGCGGCGGGCCATTTCGACGGCTTCGGCGGGCTCGAACCAGCCTCCGGCGGCCAGTTCGTACCAGGCCGGGGCGTAGGCCGAATCGCGGCGCACCGCTTCGAGGAAGAACTCTTTGGCCCGGAGCGAGTCGCCCGCAATGGCGTTCTGTTTGATCCCTTCGGTGTAGAGGTAGACGCTGCGCAGCGAATCGGGAAATCCGGTCGTCCGTGCGGGCCCTTTCCCCGCGACGAAAGCCGTGGAGAAGAGCACGAGGCAGAGGGCGAAGATCGCAGCGGTGCGTTTCATGAGGTTGTGTGTCAGAGTGCCTGGTCGAACTGGTGGAGGAACCGCACGTCGTTCTCGAAATAGAGCCTGAGGTCCTTCACCCCGTACAGGAGCATGGCTACCCGCTCAATCCCCATGCCGAAGGCGAATCCGCTGTATTTTTCGGGGTCGATGTTGTTTGCTTTCAGTACGTTGGGGTCCACCATGCCGCAGCCCATGATCTCCAGCCACCCCGTGCCCTTGCAGACCGGACACCCCTTGCCGCCGCAGAGGTTGCACGAGACGTCGACCTCGGCCGACGGTTCGGTGAACGGGAAATAGGAGGGGCGCATGCGGATGGCTGTCTGCTCCCCGAAAATCTCCTTGGCGAAATAGAGGAGCGACTGCTTCATGTCGGCGAACGAGACCCCCTCGTCGATGTAGAGCCCCTCAATCTGGTGGAAGATGCAGTGAGCGCGGTAGGAGATCGCCTCGTTGCGGAAGACGCGGCCCGGGCAGATCACGCGGATCGGGGGCTTTTGCTGCTCCATCGTGCGGACCTGGATCGACGAGGTGTGCGTGCGCAGCAGGATGTCCGGATTCTTTTCGATGAAGAACGTGTCCTGCATGTCGCGTGCGGGGTGCTCGGGCGGGAAATTGAGCGCCGAGAAGACGTGCCAGTCGTCCTCGATCTCAGGACCGTCGGCCACGGTATATCCCAATCTGGAAAAGACCTCGACGATCCGGTTCTTGACGAGCGAAATGGGGTGGCGCGACCCCAACTGTTCGGCCGAGCCGGGGCGGGTCAGGTCGCCCGAAAGGGCCGTATCGTCCGCCGCGCAGTTCTGCATTTGTTCCCTCAGGGCCGCAATACGCGCCGTGGCTTCGTTTTTGAGACGGTTAAGCTGCTGGCCCAGTTCGCGTTTGAGCTCCGGAGCCACCGTTTTGAACTCCTCCATCAGGGCGGTCAATTCGCCCTTTTTGCCGAGGATGCGGATGCGGAACTCCTCGATTTCGGCCGCCGCTTTGGGTTTGAACTCTTCGACACGTCGGAGAAGTTCATTGATTTTGTCGGTCATATTTTGAATGTTTAGCCTTTTTCCCTACTTTTGAGCAATCGCGTTTAACACGCAAAGTTATAAAAAATTCGGTATATGTTGCGTAAATCCCTTTCATTTCTGGCCTGCGTGCTGGTGGCTGCGGCCGTTTTCGCCCGCGACGTTTCGGCCGCGCAGCCCGGGAGCGTGGGGGTGGTAATGAGCGGCGGCGGGGCCAAGGGGCTCTACCACATCGGTGTGCTGGAGGCGCTCGAGGAGTACGGCGTACCGATCGACTACGTGGCCGGCACCTCGATGGGATCGATCATCGCGGCCATGTACGCCGCCGGCTACTCCCCGGCCGAAATGCGGCGGATCGTCGATTCCGGCGTGGTCCGGGAGTGGGTTTCGGGGCGTATCGACCCCAACCGCTACATGCCCTACTACCGCCAGGTGGGACACAACCCCTCGTTCATCAACCTGCGCCTGGACCTGGGAAATCCCGAGGCGAAATTCCGCATCCCCACCAACCTGATCTCCTCGACGCAGATCGACATGGCGCTGGTCGAACTGTTCGCCCCGGCCACGGCTGCCGCGAAAGGCGATTTCGACCGCCTGATGGTGCCGTTTCTCTGCGTAGCCAGCGACATGAACCACCGCCGGGCGGTGGTCATCCGCGAGGGCGATCTGAGCGAGGCGGTCCGGTCCTCCATGTCGATTCCATTGGTATTCAAGCCTATGAAAGTCGATTCGATGCTCCTTTACGACGGGGGTATTTACGACAATTTTCCGTGGAAACCGCTCGATGCCGATTTCAATCCCGACCTGATCGTCGGTTCGATCTGCACCGAGGGCAATACCCCGCCGGGACCTCAGAGCAACATTCTCGATCAGGCCTTTATGCTCGCCATGCACGAGACCGATTACACGCTGCCGGCGGACCGCAGCGTGACGATCCGGCGTGCGGTCCATGCCGGGATGCTCGATTTCGACCAGGCCACGGCCATCATGGATGCGGGCTACGTCGACGCCGTGGCGCAAATGCCGGAGATTCTCAAGCGCACCTCGCGGCGGTGGACCCCCGAACAGTACGCCGCCCGGCGCGAAAAGTTCCGCGCCGAGTGGCCGCCGCTGATCTTCAACGACTACAAACTCGAGGGGCTCAATCCGCGCCAGCAGGCCTACATCCGCGATTTCGTGCGGGTGGACCGCCGCACGCCCGGGCACCAGCGGCCGATGGGGTTTTCCGAACTGCGCGACAACCTCTTCGGCGTGCTTGCGGGCGGCGACTACACGATGGATTTTCCCGCGGTCTCCTACGACAGCGTGCGCGAACGCTATCGGTTCGAGGCGCAGTTCCACACCAAACCCAATTTCAAGATCACCCTGGGCGGCAACGTCTCCTCGACGGCTTTCAACCAGGCCTACATCGGTGTCAACTACCAGACCACCGGGCGCGTGGCGCAGCAGCTGGGGGCCGATCTCTACCTGGGTCCCATCTATACGTGGGGTGCGCTGGGCGGCCGCACGGATTTCTACCTGCGCGAACCGCTCTTTCTGGACTACTCCTACAATTTCTCGGTCCGCAACCTGCGGCACGGATCGTTCGGCAACGTCACGCGCATCGACAACACGGCCGAGGTCAAGAACAGCGAGAGTTTCTTCTCACTCGCTGCGGGTATCTCGCTCACCCACCGCAGCCTCTTCTCGCTGCGCGCCAACGGCGGGCATGTCAACTACCACTACGACTCCGGCGACCTCTTCGCCGACGATACCGACCATTCGCGCTACTCGTTCTTCGCCCTCAAGGCCGAGGTGGCGCGAAACACCCTCGACAAGTTCCTCTACCCGCGCCGCGGCTCCGACGTGCGGCTGTCGGCGATCTTCGTCACCGGACGCGACAAGTACCGCCCCTACGACGCCGGCGGATTCGTTTCACGCACCACGCGCAGCTGGTTCGGCGGGCGTTTCACGTGGGACAAGTATTTCGACATGCCCCGGTGCAGCTGGTTCTCGTTCGGATTCAATGTCGATGCCGTCTTTACAAACCACCCCGCATTCACCACGGGCGGCGCGACGCTCATGTCCCTGCCGGCCTATGCGCCCATCCCCCATGCGCAGATGATCTACATGCCCGATTTTCGGGCCGAGCGCTTCGTGGCCGGGGGCGTCATGCCGACGTTCGACCTCATGCCCAATTTCTTCTTCAGAACCGGATTCTACACCATGTTCCGCGAGCGGCGGTCGTTTATTCCCGAGACGGTGCAGGGATTCCAGGACGAGCGCTGGCATTTCATCGCCGAGGCGTCGCTGGTCTACCATACGCCCATCGGACCGGTGAGCCTGGCTCTTACCAAGTACGACCTGCGCAACTGGAAGAACATGTACCTCACATTCAATTTCGGCTACGCCATCTTCGCACCCAAAGGGACGTTCTATTGAGTGTGCAATCGAAAAAATTGTCCCGGGAGCGTACCTGCATCCCGGGCTTTTTCGTTATATTTCGGGCATGAAATAGAATTTTCGGGCAGTGAAAGAGTCGAAATTCGTCAAGACGAAGATCGTGGCGGGCTATGCGATCCTGATCGCGGTCTGCATCCTCTCGGTGGGCAACGTCTACCGGGCGGTGGTCCGTTTCTCCACGCCCGACGCCACCTACGCCCTATTGCAGCTCAAGCGCAACACCATCAACCAGACCCTCTACCACCTCTACCAGGCCGAGGGCTACGGGCAGCTGATGATCGCCGGATACCGCTCCTACGAGACGCCCTACAAGCGCGAATTGCAAAAGGTGCGCGCGTGTCTCGACTCGCTCGGGAGCCTCTCGGGCAGCGCGGATTCACTGCAACGGATGCGGCTCGACAGTATCGGGCGGCTCCTGACGGACAAGGAGCGGCGCACGAGGAGCCTGCGGAGCACGATCCGCTCGGCCGGTACGGCGAGCCTTTTGGACAAGAACATCCGCCAGCTGATCGACCCTACTGACTCGCTGGACGATACGACCCGCGTGCGCTCCGTCTCGCCGCAGGTCGTCCGGCAGGACACGCTGGCCGTGCCGCGCGCCAAGCGGCGGTTTTTCCGCCGTGTAGCCGATCTTTTCAGCCCTCCGAAAGAGGATTCGAGCCTCTTGATCTCGCGCCGCGAGGTGGTCGCGGCCGTTTCCCCCGACGCCGTGAAAGATACCATCGCCGTGGTGCTCCAGGCCTTGCAGGACAGCGTGACGCGCGAGCGGCTGGGCATCTACGAGCGGGCCTGGAACGAGGGAGTCCGGCTCAGATACAGCAACGAACTGGTCAACGACAAGATCTACCGCCTGATCCGCGACTTCGAAGCCGAGGAGACGGCCTACCTCATGGGGCGTATCGGCCGCACCGAAGCCATCCGCCGCCGTTCGTCGCGGATGCTCGGCGCGATCGCCGTCGCGGCCGTGGTGCTCGTCCTCGTGTTCGTGGCCATCTTGTGGCGCGACATCAACCGCGGCAACCGCTATCGCCGCGAGCTTGAGACGCTCAACCGCGACAAAGAGGCGCTGCTCGCGGCGCGCGAAAAGCTGATGCTGGCTATCACCCACGACATCAAGGCCCCGCTGGGATCGGTGATGGGGTATATCGACCTGCTCGCAAGGCTCGACCCGGGCCGGCGCGAGCAGCTCTACCTCGATAACATGCGCAGCTCGTCCGAGCACCTGCTGACGCTGGTCGACAGCCTGCTCGATTTCTACCGCCTCGACATCAACAAGGTCGAACTGCACGAGGTGGCGTTCGACCCGGCACGGCTGTTCGAGACCATCCGTGCGGCGTTCGCCGCAACGGCTGCCGCCAAGGGGATCGAACTGCGACTCGAGGTGGATGAATCGGCCCGCCGCGAGGTGCGGGGCGATGCGTTCCGCATCCGGCAGATCGCCGACAACCTCACCTCGAATGCCTTGAAATTCACCGACAGCGGGTCTGTTACGCTGCGGGCGGAACTTAACGAGGGACGGCTTGTCTTCTCGGTCCGCGATACGGGCCGCGGCATCTCCCGTGCGGAGCGGGAGCGTATCTTCGAGGAGTTCGTGCGGCTCGATTCGGCGCAGGGGGTCGACGGCTTCGGATTGGGGCTTTCGATCGTCGACCGGCTCGTCAAGCTGCTGCGGGGCACGATCTGGCTCGAAAGCCGCCCCGGCGAGGGGAGTCGCTTCACGGTCTCGGTACCGGTCGGCGAAGCGGAGCGTACGCCTGCCGGTGAACTGGCGAAAGGCGTGCGCGTGCTGATCGTGGACGACGACCCGTTGCAGCTTGAAATGACCGCTGCCCTGTGCCGCCGAGCGGGCGCCGAAGCCGTCTGCTGCCAGTATCCCGAATATGTGGGCAGGGTGGTTTCCGAGGGGCGCTTCGACCTGGTGCTGACCGATATTCAAATGCCCTCGGCGGACGGATTCGCCGTCCTCGAAGCGGTGCGCAAGGTCGATCCGCAGCTGCCCGTTGCGGCCGTTTCGGCCCGCGAGGAGGTCGGCGGTGAGTTCGCCGCAAGGCTTCGCAAGCCATTCACATACAGCGAACTGACCGCATTGCTCGCCGCCGTGTGCGGCCGGGCGCCGGAACCCGCGCCGCCTGCTCCTGCCGCCGGCCCCGATTTCGGTGCGCTGACGGCCTATGCGGGCGACGATGCGGAGGCCGCCGCGGGCATCCTGCGCTCGTTCGCCGAGCAGAGCGCCGCCAACTGCGACCGGCTCGAGGAGGCCCTGGCCGCCCGCGACGGCGCGGCACTGCGAGCCGTGGCGCACAAGATGGTGCCGATCTTCACCATGCTCGGGGCCGCGGAGATCGCCGCCGTCCTTCGACGGGCGGAGCAGTGCGGCGAACCCGACGAAGCGTTTTGCCGCGAGCTTCGCCGGGCGGCCGAAAATATCCGCAAACTGATCGCCGAAGCGCAAAAAAAGGTATCTTTGCCGTGATGGACACCGAAAAAATAGTGATCGTAGACGACGACGTGACCTTTGCGCTTATGCTGCGCACCTGGCTAACGAAGCGTGGTTTCGACGTCCAGACTGCTGCCAGCGTCGCGGCGGCCCGCACGGTGCTCTCCCGAGAGACCTTTTCGCTTGTTCTGAGCGACATGCGTCTGCCCGACGAGGACGGGATCGCCCTTTTGCAATGGATGGCTTCGGAAGGGATCGCCACGCCGGTGATCGTCATGACGAGCTATGCCGAGATTCAGAACGCCGTGCGCAGCATGAAACTCGGTGCCCGCGACTATGTGGCCAAGCCCGTCAATCCCGACGAACTGCTACGAAAGATCCGCGAGGCGCTCGACGCACCCGCCGCGGAGTCCTCCCGCAACACCTCCGATGAGCCCGCTTCCCGCCCTGCCGCCGTTCCGGCCAAGGCCCGACCCGCCGCCCCGGCCGCTCCGCTCAGTTACATCGAGGGCCGCAGCGATGCGGCGCGCAGGCTCTACGAATACGTCCGGCTGGTCGCCCCGACCGACATGTCGGTTCTGGTCAACGGCGCCAGCGGCACCGGCAAGGAACACATCGCCCAACTTATCCACCACTCCAGCAAGCGCGCCGGGCGGCCGTTCGTGGCGGTCGACTGCGGTGCCATCTCGCGCGAACTGGCCGCCTCGGAGTTCTTCGGCCACGTCAAGGGGTCGTTCACCGGAGCGCTCGCGGACAAGACGGGGGCGTTCGAAGCGGCCAACGGCGGCACGCTCTTTCTGGACGAGGTGGGCAACCTCACCTACGAGACGCAGGTGCAGCTGCTGCGCGCCTTGCAAGAGCGGCGCATCCGCCGCGTGGGGAGCACGCGCGAGATACCGGTGGACATCCGCCTGGTGGCGGCCACCAACGAGGACCTCGAAGCCGCTATCGCGCGCGGCGCGTTTCGTGCGGACCTCTTCCACCGCATCAACGAATTCACGCTCCGCATGCCCTCGCTGCGTGAAATGCGCGAGGACATTCCGCTCTTCGCCGATTTCTTTCTCGATGGGGCCAACCGCCAGCTGGACAAGCGGATCGTGGGCTTCGACGCCGCAGCCTCCCGAGCCATGAGCCGCTACGACTGGCCGGGCAACCTGCGGCAGATGAAAAATGCCGTTACCTCCGCCACGCTGCTTGCGGCGGGCGAATACATCACCCCGGCCGACCTGCCGGGCGAGATCACCGACGGCAGCGGCACGACCGACACCCGCCCGCTGCACGATCCCGAGAGCGAACAGGAGCGCATCCGCCGGGCCCTGGCCGCTGCCCGCGGCAACAAGTCGCAGGCGGCCAAGCTGCTGGGCGTCGACCGCAAGACCCTCTACAACAAACTCCGCCTCTACGGCATAGAGTAGCGCCGTTCCACAGTTCCGTTGTGGAATTTTTCCCCACCGCACCCCGTCGTTCCACACTTTTCCACACAGTCCGGTTTTATGCCAATCGCTGATTATCAATAAGATAATGGTGTCGTCGGTCGCATGGCACAAGGCTTGAACTTTATTCGGTCAGAACGGTTGCACGAAGCGGCCGCAGACAAAATGAAGTCAAACCTTTTTTTAAAATTCAAAGCTATGAAAAAGATGATGGTAACGATGGCAGCCCTGCTGCTGATGGTAGGTGGAGCAATGGCATGCGCACAGCAGCCCGAGAAGACCGATGCCCCCGATTCGACCGAACAGACGACTCCCCAGGAGCCGCAGAAGGAGGAGCAGAAAGAGGAGAAGACCGACGGCGAGAACACGAGCGAAGGCAGCGAGAAGAGCGATGCCGGCTCGAACTCCTCGGCCGAATAATCCGGAAATTTTAGTTAAACAGTTGTTTGCCTGTACTCCGTCCCGCAAGGGGCGGAGTATTTTTTGCCGGGAGAAAGGGGGAGATGTCTTTTCAAGAGAGTTGGCTGTGCTTTGTGCTTCGGATTATTCGCCGCTTCGGGCGGCGGCAGCCCGCAGCGACGATTCGCGGATGTTGAGCGAAGCGTCGATCACTACCTTCCGGGAGCGGCGGGGCATGGCACCCTCGTGCAGCCATTCGAGCAGAATCCGGGCAGCGGCCGCCCCGATTTCGAACGTCGGCTGTTCGACGCTCGTCAGCTCGGGCTCGACGATCGCGGCCATGGGCGACTCCGAAAAACCGACCACGGCGATCTCTTCGGGGATTCGCACACCCCGCTTCCTGAGCGTTTTCATGGCCCCGATGGCTACCGGATCGGTGATGGCGAACAGGCCGTCGGGACGCTCCTCCATCGCCAGAATCTTCATCGCCGCGGCGGCGCCGTCCTCCAGAAAGAGGCCGGCCGGAACGATCAGCGACTCCTCGGCCTCAATCCCGTGCGCCGCAAGCGCATCCAGGTAACCCGCCTTGCGCAGGATCGAGACGGAGAGGTTGTCGGGACCGGTCAGATGGACGATCCGCCGGCACCCCTCGCGGATCAGGTGGTCGGTGGCTTCGAACGCCCAGCGGCGGTCGTCGATGATGACCTCGGGGGCATCCGCTTCGTCGCAGACCCGATTGAAGAAGACTACCGGAACGCCCTTTTCGATCAGTGCCCGAAAATAGTCGCAGTTGGCCCTGTCGTCCGACACGGAGACCAGAAATCCGTCCACACACCGCGATTCGAGAAACCGGATATTGCTTTTTTCCGTCTCCCACGACTCGTTCGACTGGCAGATGAGCACCTGGTAATTATTGGCCACCAATACGCTGTTGATGCCGTTAATTACTTCGGCGAAAAACGAATTGACGAATTCCGGAATGATGACGCCGATCGAAAAGGACTGGTTCGAACGCAGTCCCAGCGAGATCAGATTCGGCTTGTAGTGGAGCTGCTCGGCCATCTCCAGCACGGCACGGCGCGTCTCGGGATTCACATCCCACCGGTCGGCGAGGGCACGCGACACCGTCGAGGTGGAGATATTGAGCCGTTTGGCAATATCCTTGATTGTAACCGGTTTCATCCTATTCAGGTGGAAAATGCGATCCGTACCGACCGTCGCAAAAAGTGCGCCGCCACGACCGTATCCCCGATAAAATTAGCAAAAAAGTTCCGTCCGTGCAAATTCCGGTCCCCGCCGGAAAAGACTTTTTCGCTCCGACACGACCGCACCCCCACCCGCGCTTCAGCGTTTTCGGCAGACCGTCAGCCGGACGGGTCCCAGCAGGCCCGAGGGCACGAGCGGTGACGAGGCCGCGTAGTGCTTCCACGTGGTAAAGGCGATGCGGCGTCGATCGGCCGGCTGCGCCCCCGAATAGAGCCACTCGGGCAGCGCGGTCAGACGCCCCGCGGTGAACTTGGTGCCCGCGGTTTCGTACGCAAGGTCCTCCGGCAGTTGCTCGTCGCCGATCAGGCGGTTGATCCAGGTATTGGCTACGCTTACTTTCAGCCTGTTGCGGCCGCTGCGAAGCGCCCCGGTCACGTCCAGACTAAAGGGCGGCGTCCAGACCGTGCCCAGGTCGCGGCCGTTCAGCTCCACGCGCGCGATGTCGCACACCTCGCCCAAGTCGAGAAGAACACGCTCCCCGCCCGCGAGGAGGTCGGCCGGAACCTCGAATCCGGTGGTATAAACGGCCGTTCCCGAATAGTAGCGCATCCGGCAGTCGTCGCTCCGATGCCAGGAGGTCAGCTCCGAAACGGTCGTATCGGCGGCTCGCTGCCTGCGATCGGCAAAAAGAATCGTCCAGGGGCCCTCGACGGGCAGCGTGCGCACGGGATACGGCTCCGCAGCGGCCCGGGAGTACGCTTTCCGGTCAGCCGGAAGCGGCTTGCGAAAGACGACGAACAGGGCTCGGGCCGGTTCCAGCACAAGCTCAACCCCGACACCCCGGCTGTCGGTATGCGTCACGCGCGCCGGCGACACCTCGCCGGTCAGCGGGTCCCACAGTTCGGGTTGCAGCCCCGCGACGCGGAACAGGGCACGCAGGTGGAACGGTTTGTCCGACTGGTTGGTCAGGTAGTAGATCTCCGCGCCCGGAGCCGAACGATGGAGGTGGTAAATCGCCCCGTCGGTCGGCGTACCGAAATCGATGTCGGGACGAAGCGCAGCGCGGGAGATCGCCTCGGCAGCGGTCATGCCGCGGAAAACCCGCCCCTTGCCGAACCGCTTTTCGCGCACGGTGCAGCCGTCCAGTCCGCCCCACAGATCGGCGACCAGACGGTCGTATCGGGCCTGGTCGAGCCGTTGCGCCTCCCTGCGCGAGGGCACCGTGGCGGGCGGTGGACCCAGCAGCAACGCGCCGCCGGCCACCAGCCGGTGCAGGGTCTCCAGCGTCCCGAGGTCCATGCACCCGTTATCTGCTAATACGATCAGACGCGACGAGAGGCCCGACGCGAAGCGCACCTCCCCGTCGCGGAAGCGGGCCCCGGCCATATCCGCCGGGAAAGCGATGCGGTAATCGTACCCTGCGGGCAGGCGGACCATGTCCGCCGGAAAGTTGTAGCGGACATCGTCATGCATCAGAAAGCAGACGTCGGCCACGGTCCGTCCCTGTTGAAGCAGGTATTGGCTGCGGGTGAGGTAGGTTATCCACTCCCCGGCGTACTCCCACCAGGTCGAAAGCCGCCCGAAAAGAGTGCCGTAACGGCCCAGCGTGAAGCCCGGAGCGGCACAGTCCGCCGGCTGGTGGGCATAGGTGTGGAAGCAGAACCGGTTGACGCCCCCTGCGAAGGCCAGGTCGCCCGGACGCTTCATCGTGCGGGGCGTGTTCTGCCAGCGGCCGTGCTCGGGTTTGGAGGTGAACGCCTCGGCGGCCACGATGCGGCGCCCCCGGAAATCGGCCTGCGAGGCGGTCAGCTTCAGTTTGGTCAGGCGCGGACGGGTATCCGGATTCCAGAATTCGTTCATCGGCACGTCCACCCGGTCCATCGCGCACGCGGGAACGGGTCCACCCTGCGCCTCGGCGTAAACCACCATCCCCCGCTCGCGGACGCGCCGCTGCATGGTGCCGTAGAAACACTCGGTCAGCAGGCTGTCGAGCAGTTTGCGCAGGTCATGAAGCACCTGCTCGCTTTCGCGGTGCGAACCCACGTAGCGGCCCGTGAAGAGGGGCAGCCAGGGCATGAAGTCGTAGCCGTTGAGCCTGCGGAACTCCTCGGGCAGACGCTTCGTCCAGTTGGAAAAGTGTGCCTCGTAGCTGTCGAAGAGGATGCCCTCGAAGGTATTGCCCAGATAGGGCTCCGTGGCGGCAAAGAGCCGCCCCAAAAGCTGTTCGAACTGAAAGTCCGCGTCGTCGGCATCGAGTTTGTTCACTTCGTACCCCTCGCCGCCGTAGGCCGCCGGGTGGGATTTCTTGCCCGTCAGCGTGTAGCCGAAACGGATCACCGTCCAGCTGCCGTCGGGTATTCGGCAGCGCAGCCACCCCGAAGCGTCCGTCGAAGCCGTGAGGTCGAGGACGCTGTCCCGGGGGATGGTCTCCGAGGGCTCCGGCCGGAAAGGGGTGCGGAGCATGGCGCCGTTCTTCATCAGAATCTTCGATTCGAGCTCCTCGATCCGCCCGGCGGCATAGCGCGCCGGCACAGCCAGAACCGCCACGTCGCGGTAGAAGCCGCCGACCCTCATCGGCACGGGCAGTTGCAACTCCGCCTGCCCGCCCGCAACCGTCGTTTCGGCCCATACGAGCTTCTTCATGGCCCGCTCGGGTGTAATCCAGGGGCCGCCGCTGCCGGACCACCCGGCGCCGGTCATGGTCGTGAACTTCAATCCCAGCGAGTCGCACACCTCCACGGCATACCTTACCAGACCGAACCACTCTTCGGAGGCGAACTCCACGGGACCGCGGGGCAGGTAGATGTGCGTATTGAAGAGCTGTACGCCGCGGATGCCGACCCGGTGCATGGCGCAAAGGTCCTTGCGGATGCCCTCGCGCGTGACGTTTCCGTTGATCCAGTGCCACCAGGTCATCGGTCCGTATTCGCGCCCGGGCGAGCGGAAGGTCTGTTCCGACAGCGGTCGTGCCGCGATCGGGAGGGCCAGGCTCAGGCTCAGGCCGAGCAGAAAAGTTTTGAGCGTGTTCATGGGCGGCATGGGTTTCGGTTCGGGACCCGCTATCCGGGCTCCCAACAAAAATAACGATTCGGAGCGCCGAACCGACGGGGAAACGGAGATAAATTACCGGGAACGTTCCCGGGCGCGTTCCCGGCGATTTTTCGCCCGAAAGGCGTCCGATCATCCTTTTTTATCCCTTATATTTGTTTCGGACCGCCCGAACGGCGTATCCGCCCGACCGTTCGCACTACAAACCTAAACCCCTTGCCATGAAAAACCTTTCCCGCTATTTGTTTTGTCTCCTTGCGACCGGGCTCATCTGTGCTGGGTGCGATGAGAGCCCGACGGAAGAGGGTGCCGGCACGATCCGCGTCGAATCCATCTCCCTCAACACCCCGGGCAACCGGATGACGCTCATCCGCACGCGGACCTTCCAGTTGGAAGCCACCGTCTTTCCGGAAAATGCAGCCGACAGGGAGTTCTCCTGGTTCAGTGCACACCCCGAAATCGCCTCGGTCTCGGAAACGGGACTGGTGACGGCCCTCACGGAGGGTGAAACGATCCTCGGCGCCGTGGCGCACGACGGGGGCAAGCGCGCTGTGGTGCGGCTCACCGTCACCAAATACATTGCCGAGGTGCCCATCACCGCAATCTCCCTCGACCACAGCGAACACGATTTCTCGTCGATCGCCGACCCGCCCCTGCAACTGGTCGCCACGATCCGGCCCGCCGAGCCGACCATGCCCCTACTGGCGTGGAGTTCGGATGATCCGTTCGTGGTGCAGGTCGATGCCGACGGATGCGTACGCATCGTGGGCGGCGGCACGGCGACCGTGCGCGCTTCGGCCGTCGACGGGGGCGACGCCTTCGCCGCTTGCCGCGTGTCCGTGCCCGGCACGGCCATCAAGGACCGCAACTACGACTCGGTGGGCACGATCTACGCCGACGACTATTACAAGATAGTCTACGAACCGGTTACGATCACGGTTCCGGTGCTCGACGAGGAGGGAAACCCCGCCGGCACGACCACCCAGACGTGGCTCGACCGCAACCTCGGGGCGCGCCGCCGCGCCGTCGCGTCCGACGACCACGAGGCGTTCGGATCGCTGTTCCAGTGGTCGCGCAAGGCCGACGGGCACGAGAAGATCGTCTGGACCCTCGACGAGGAGGGCTACCCCCTGGGCACCCCAGCAACGGGCACGCGTACCGAGCAGGCCGCGAGCCGCGAGGATGCCGGCCACGCCGATTTCATCGTCTTCAAGGGCGACTGGAGCACCGACAAAATCTCAGCTGGCGGTCTCTGGGGCGGTAAGACCTTTTCGGTCTCCTCCTCGCTGGCCAGCTACGCGACCCACTACGGGAACCTCACCTGCCACGCACCCTTGGACGATCCCGCGCAGGCCAACAATCCCTGCCCCTACGGCTACCGCGTGCCGACGGTCATGGAGCTGCACCAGCTGATGATGGCCGCATCGGGGACCGAAACGATTGTCTTCAACGGCGTGAACACCGCCGCCGGTATCGGCCAGACGCTTTCCGAAGCCCCCTATTTCCTGCCCTGCGCCGGCGACCGGGCCTACGCGAACGGTTCGCTCACCAAGGCCGGCACCTGGGCCATACTTTGGACCAACAGCGCCCAGACGGCAGCCAACGGCTATCCGATGCGGGTCGACAAGGCCAAGCACCAGTACCGCATCAGCGGAATCCAGCGCGCCGTAGGCTCGCCCGTGAGATGTATCAAAGACTAATTCCTCGAAAAAGATGAAAAATATACTCCTTATATGCCTGTTCATGGCCTTGTGGGGCGCATCCGCGGCCCCGCAGGCCGCCCGGACCGTCACGGGAACGGTGACCGACGAGTCGGACCGCCCGCTGGTCGGAGCCACGATCGTCGTCGCGGGAACCGTTCAGGGAACCACCACCGACTCCGAAGGCAAATTCACGATCCGCATCCCGGAAAGCAGAGACCGCATCGACGTTTCGTTCGTAGGCTACCTGGCCCGTACCATCACCCTCGGTACCCGCACGCATGTGGACATTCAACTCACGGAGGCCGCCAATCCCATCGACGAGGTGATCGCCATCGGCTACGGCAGCAAGACCAAGGCCAATGCCACGGGCGCCGTGCAGAACCTCTCGGTGACCGACGCCGCCATGCGCGCGGTCAGCTCCACCGACATGCTGCTGCAAGGCAAGGCCGCAGGCATACAGATGATCCAGAACTCGGGACAACCGGGTGCCGACGCCCTGGAGATCCGCATCCGCGGCATCTCGTCGATCGACAACAACAGTTCGCCGCTGGTGATCGTGGACGGCGTGGAAAGCGACATCAACCGGGTCAACCCGCGCGACATAAAGAGCGTTTCGGTTCTGAAAGACGCCTCGTCGGCGGCCATCTACGGCAACCGCGCCGCGGCGGGCGTCATCATCATCGAGACCAGGACCGGCCGCAAAGGGATCGAGATCAACTACTCGGGAAGCGTCTCGGCGCATTTCGCAACCCGTCTGCCGGAGCTGGTCGACGATCCGGTGCAGTATATCGACCTGGCCAACGAGGCGTTCCTCAACACGGGGCTCAAACCCAAGTACACCGAGGCGACCCGCCAGCAGTGGATCGACCGTGAGATGAAGACGCGCCAGCCCGTGGACTGGAAAAAACTGCTCTTTGAGACCGGAATGATGCAGACCCATTACGTGAATGTCTCGGGTGCGGGCGAACGCTACGATTTCTCTTTCTCGACAGGCTACCGCGATCAGGACGGCGTGGTCTTCTCGACGCGGGCCGACAAACTCGACTACCGCCTGAAGATGAACGTCCTGTTCTTCGACAAGAAGCTCAAGATCGGCGCCCTGGTGAGCGGCTACGAGACCAGTTCGCACGAAGCCCAGGCCGCCAATACGATCATCAACCGCTACGTGGCCAACCGTCCCATCCTCCATTTCAAATCCACCGAGGGCGGGCGCAACATCTACGGCGCGGGAGCCGCATTCTACGCCATCGAGGAGCTGGGCGGCGGCAACGACCGGCGCTACTCCGACCTGAACAGCACTTTCACCGCCACGCTGACGCCTGTCAAGGGACTGACGCTCAAAGCTCTGTACAACCAGCGCAATTCACGCATCCGGCTGACCAAATACATCCCCTCGTACGAGCAGAGCGCCAACGCCGAGGTGACGACCGGAACGCTGAAGCGCTCCGAGCTGACCGAGCGGGCCGACTGGAACAAACGCCGCACGTTCAACGCCACAGCCGGCTACAAGGGGCGGTTCGGACGCCACGACATCGACCTGCTGGTCGGCTACGAAATGCGCGAAACCTGTTCCGACTGGAATCAGGTGAAAGTGATGGACCTCAAGAAGAACGCCCCGCTGATCTCCTATGGCGACCCCAACACGCTGACCGTGGCGGCCTCCGCGTCGGAGTACGCCGCCATCTCGCTCTTCGGCCGCCTTTCCTACGAGTTCGACAACCGATACCTGGTGGAGCTGAACCTCGGCCGCGACGGCTCTTCGCGCTTCGCCCGTGGGCGCCGCTTCGGCTGGTTCCCCTCGGCGGCCGCGGCTTGGCGCGTCTCGCAGGAGCGGTTCCTCAAGGAGGTCGCGTGGATCGACAACCTCAAGCTGCGCGCCTCGTACGGCCGGCTGGGCAACGACAACATCGGCAGCGCCTACACGTTCACCGACCGGATGAGTTCGCAGGAGTATTACTCGTTCGGAGGCACGCAGGTGGACGGCTCGGCCATCACCCTGCTCTCCAACCCATTCACCTCGTGGGAGACGGTCGAGCAGGCGAACATCGGTCTGGATTTCGACTTTCTGAACGCTTTCTCTTTCTCGGCGGACATCTTCCGGAAAGACGTCAGCGACATGCTCGGACGACTCTACCCCGTCGTCTCGCTGGGAACCGGAACCAACGGCGCGCCCCAGAACGTCGGCCGCATGCGCAACCGCGGCATCGAGGTTTCGCTGAGCTACACCAAACGCTTCCGCAACAAATTGCGCCTCACGGTGGGCGGCAACCTCGCCTGGGTCGAGAACAAGGTCATCGACCTGGGCAGCAACCGCGACCAGTGGCACACCACCGACGGTTCGGTCCGCTCCGAGGTGGGTTATCCCATGCAGTCGCTCTACGGTTACCGATGTATCGGACTGTACCAGGTGGACGATTTCACGTGGCAGAACGACAGCGACCCCGCTATCCCCCACATGGAGCGCCGATACGCGCTCAAGCCGGGCCGCACGACCACCACGCTGCACGCCAATCCCCGCCCGGGCGACCTGCTGTTAGAGGACCGGGACGGCGACAACGAGATCACTACCGACGACATCGTGCGGCTGGGCCGCGGACGCTCGGACCTCACGTTCGCTTTCAACATCGGGGGCAACTGGAAGAATTTCGATTTTCAGCTGCTGGCCCAGGGGCAGGGGCGCGCACTGGCCTACCTCCAGAATTCGGCGCCCGCCACGACAGCTTTCACGGGCCAGATATTCCGGTCGTTCGTCCGCGAGCGCTGGACCGAGCAAACCCCGCACTACCGCGCCCTGCACGCCGACAAGCAGCGGCTGGCGATCATCTCCTCGTACGACATGCACAACGCGGCCTACCTGCGGCTGAAGAACATCCAGCTGGGATATACTTTCACCGGAGCCTGGCTGCGGAAGATCCGCCTGCGCGACCTGCGTATCTACGTCACGGGCGAGAATCTGCTGACGTTCACCTCTTTCCCCAAGGATTTCGACCCCGAACGGGCCGTCGACAACCACACCGTAGGGGCCTACCCGCTCATCAAAAGCATCTCGGGCGGCCTGTCCGTTACCTTTTAAAACTCAGAACCGATGAAAAAAGCACTCTCGATACCGCTTCTCTGTCTGGCCCTCTCGGGCCTGGGAAGCTGCTCCGACTTTCTGGACCGCGACCCGGACGGAATCATGACCCCCGGTGACATCCGGCTCGAAAAAGACATTCTCAACGCGCTGAACGGCACCTACCGGGCGCTGATCCTCGACCGCAACCAGCCCTTTTGTCAGGATTTCATGGGCGACGACGCCTACTGCAACGACCCCGGTTACGGGGAACTGCTGATCTGGAAAATGGAGCAGACCCCCTCGGACATGAAATACACGCTCGACAAATGGTCGCGCAACTACGAGGGCATCCTGAGGGCCAACACAGTCATCGCCTACGCCCCCGGGGTGCATTTCGACGACGCGTCCCTCCGGGCCCGCTACATTGCCGAGGCGCTCGTGCTGCGCGCCTATTTCTACGCCGATCTGATCGACTTCTACGGCGACGTCCCTTTCCGCACCGAACCCGAAGGGCTGAAGAAGCGGATCAGCCCCCGCGTGGACCGGCAGACCGTGATGATGAACATCCTCATGGACCTGGACAACGCCGTCGGCGACTTGCCGAAGACATACAGAAATCCCGCGGACCACGGCCGCGTCACGCAGGGCGCAGCCCTGGCGCTCAAGGCCCGCATCTGCCTCTACAACAAGCGGTGGGACTGGGCCGTCGAGGCGTGCCGCGAGGTCATCGGACTGGGTGTCTACGACCTGCATCCCAGCTACCGCGAACTCTTTACGCCGGCCGTCGAGAAGACCAATAAAGAGTATATCCTCACCCAGCAGTACGTCGCCGGAAAGGATTCCGAAGGGCTTTCGGGAATCTTCTGGACCAAACTCTCGGCCTACGGCGCCTTTCAGATCGCCCACAATCTGGTCGAGGAGTACCGCATGACCGACGGGCGCCGCTACGACGACCCGCTCTCCGGCTATACCGATACGGCGCCCTACGCCAACCGCGACCCGCGGCTGCTCTACACCGTCAAGGTGGACGCCGTGGCGGACATGTCGGGGACCTCGCACACGGGGTACAAGGCGCAGAAATTCGTAGACGACGCCGCCAATCCCGACAAGATACACCGCAACGACGAGGTGGACTTTCCGCTCATCCGCTACGCCGACGTGTTGCTGATGCTCGCCGAGGCGCTGGTCGAAAAAGGGGAGTACGATTACGACGAGGTGACCGGGCTGGTCGACCGCATCCGCCAGCGGGGCGACGTGCGGATGCCGACCGTCGCTGAGGCCGAGGAGCGATTCGCGGGCCGCCGGCTCACGCTCGAAGAACTGCGGGAGGCGATCCGCCGCGAACGCCGCGTGGAGTTCCCGCTCGAGGGGCTCCGCTACTCGGACATCCGCCGCTGGGAGATCGGTCCCGAGGCTTTGGGGGACTGCTATGCCATAAGGAAGGTCACCGACGACACCGATCCGGACGACATCACCACCCGCTACGAAAAGGTGCTCTTCATGAAGCGCACGTTCAACGCCGCAAAGGGCTACCTGTGGCCCGTTCCGGCCATCGAGATCCAGACCAACCCCATGCCTCAAAACCCCGGATACTGACGCGCCCATGCAACCTCTTCGCATCCTCTGCACCGCCCTGCTCGCGGCGACGACGCTTCTCCCGGCCGCCGGACAGGGCCGCTACGCGAACGACCGCTACGAGGCCGAGGTATTCGCCGACGGCCGGATTGACCTGCGCCACAAGGCCTCGCTGCGCAGCGTCGCGTTCCGGCCCGATTTCCGGATCCTCCGCTACGAAAAAGCGCCCCGATGCACCATGCGGCGCATCGAGAAGCAGGGCACGATCGACAATCTAAACTACCGCACTTGCGCCTGGGGCGCCGAAACAGACCTCTTCCGGCTCGGAACGCCCGAGCGGCAGGAACTCGAACGGGTGGACCTGCTGCCCGGCAGGGCCATTTTCCGGTTCCGCGCCACGGAAACGGGACAACTGACCGCCTCTCTGGAACTCCCCGCGGGCGACACCGAACCGCGCATCGGCTACCGGTACCATGTCCGGCGCCGAGGCAGCTACTCGGTGGGTTACTGCGGAGCTCCCGCCATCCGACCAGCCGACGCGGAGGAGGTGTGGCAGCCGCTGGTATGGACCCAGAAGCGCTTTCCGGGCAAGTCCTATCTTACGCCCGACCACCTCTGCTCGATGCCCCTGGCAGCCGTGACGGCGGGCGGGCTGAGCTATGGCGTCGTCGCCGACCCGGCCGATTTTCCGTTCGAGCCGCTGCCTACTTTCCGCACGATGCGCTTCGGCGTGGCGCTGCGCGACGCCGCGGGCGAGGCCCGCCCGATGATCTGGGCCCCGGTTCCCGGAGCCAAGGAGTCCCTTTTCGAAGCCGGCGACACCTGTACGTTCCGCCTGCGGCTCTTCGCTGCTCCCTGCTCCATGACGGCCCTGCACGAAGACCTCGCACTCCACCTCTACGGTCTTGCCCGTTACCGGCGCACCAATGCCACGGGGAGCCTCAACGCCACGCTCGACAACATGATCGACTACGGCATGAGCCATTACAGCTGGTTCGTCGAGGAGCTGAAAGGGTGCTCGTACGAAACCGACGTGAAGCGCGCGGTCAAGAACACCTCGGCGCTCAACCCCCTGAATATCGCCCTGGTGACCGACAACGAAGCCATCTACGAACGGCGCTTTCTGCCCATGTACGAATTCATGCTCTCGCGCGAAAGCCTGCTTTTCGCGCTGGAACCCCGGACGGGCGCCGACCGGCAGGTGCCCTCCAGCACGCTGGGAAGACCCGTCATGCCGCCCTCCGAGGCGGCTGCGATCTACGAAGTCACCGGGGCGCAGTCGCCGTTTCTGATCCGCGAGATGCAGCGGGAGAAGGGCCTGGGGTCGAATCCCGCCCACGAACGCTACTGGCGCGGCCAGCTGGCCCTCTACCGGGCCACCGGGCAGCGGAAATGCCTCGCCGAAGCGCAACGCGGCGCGGATAGATACCTCCTGGAGGCGGTAGACGCGGTGCAGGACCGGTTCGACTACAAGCACCAGAACGCATCGAGTTTCTGGACCCAGCTTTCGCCCAAATTTCCCGACCTCTACGACCTCTACGAAGCCACCGGTGAGAAGCGATACCTCGAAGCGGCCCGCTACGGCGCCCGCCGCTACGCGCAGTTCATCTGGATGTGTCCGGCCATCCCCGAGGGGGAGGTGACGGTCAACGCCGGAGGCGTTGCGCCCAAGCAGAAACCGTGGGGCGAGCCGATGCGCGTCGAAGAAGAACGCGTCGCTGCGTGGCGGCTCTCCGAAATCGGCCTGCACGCCGAGTGCGGCTCGACCGCTTACAGCCACCGCGCCGTATTCCCGGCCCACCACGCGGCCCCGATGCGCCGCATCGCCGACAAGACCGACGACCGCTTCCTCGAACGCATCGCCAACTGGGCCGCCGTGGGCCGCTACGCCAATTTCCCGGGCTACCACATCAACACGGCCCGCACGACGGCCTACGAGAAGCCCGACTTTCCGCTGCGCACCCATGCGTCGATGAATGTCAATTCGATGCACTACAACCACGTGTGGCCCCACATTTCGATCGTGCTGGACTGGCTCGTCACCGACGTCGAGGTCCGCACGGGCGGCGCCGTCCGCTTCCCCGCCATTGCCGTGGAGGCCTTCGCCAACCTCGGCTGCCGCATCTACGGACACCGTCCGGGCACTTTCTACGGGCAAAAGGCGACGCTGTGGATGCCCCGCAGGCTCGCGGCCTGTTCCGATCCGCAGCTCAACTACCTCGCGGCCCGCTCGGGACGCGAGCGGCTCTACCTGGCCTTTGCGAATCAAAGTCCCGAAAAGGTCGTCGCGACCGTCCGGCTCGACGACCGTCGTGTCCGCATTCCCTCCGGCACCCGGGCCCGTCTGTGGCGCGACAACCGGCCGGCCGGCACGGTGACGGTGCGCGACGGCGAATTCGAGATCGAGGTCTCGGGCGACGGGGTGACGGCCCTTGCCGTCGAGGGCGCCGAGTTGCGCGTGGAATTCCAGGAGCAGCTGCTCGGACGCACCGAAGCGTGGGCGCACGACTATGCGAAAGGGCCTTGCGGCCGGGCCATGCTCCTCAATGCAGGCGCCCTGCAAAAACGCGTCTTCGCCTATGTGGCCTCCTCGGCCGGGCAGTACCGGCGCGCGGCCCTGCGCTACCGCATCGACGGCGGAGAGTGGAGCGACCGGCTGGACAGCTCGTTCCCGTTCGAATTTTCCGTTCCGCTGCCCGACGGAGCCTCCCGTTTCGAATACCGCTTTTTCCTGGTGGACGCGGACAGCCGCCAGATCGAGGGCCCGGTCCACACCCTGAGCCGGGAACCCCTATCCCCAAAACCCTGAACCATGCAGACACTCGATTACATTGCCATCTCGCTCTTCACCGCAGGCATCCTCTGCGCCGGGCTGCTCTTCGCCCGAAGCGGCCGGACGATGAAAAATTTCTTCTCGGCCGGCGGCGCCGTGCCGTGGGGCATGGCCGGGTTGTCGCTCTTCATGGGTTTCTTCTCGGCCGGAACGTTCGTCGTGTGGGGTTCGATCGCTTACTCCTCGGGCTGGGTGGCCGTCACGATCCAGTGGACGATGTGCGCGGCCGGGCTCATCGTGGGGCTTCTGATCGCCCCGCGCTGGCGTCGGACCGGGGCGCTCACAGCCGCCGAATACATTGCGGCCCGCCTCGGACTCGGGGTGCAGAAAACCTACACGCTGCTGTTCCTTGCCGTATCCCTGTTCACCACCGGATCGTTCCTCTACCCCGTAGGCAAAATCCTCGAAGTATCGACGAGCCTGCCGCTCGAGGCGTGCATCCTGCTCATCGGCGGCATCAGCATCCTCTACGTTACGGTGGGCGGTCTGAGGGCCGTGGTGGTAACCGACGTGCTGCAATTCGTCATCCTCTTCGCCGCGGTGGCGATCGTCGTGCCGCTGGCATTCGACGAGGTGGGCGGCGTGGCCGGATTTCAGGACAAGGTGCCCGACACCTTTTTCGACCTGACCAACGAGGAGTACTCCTGGGATTTCATGATCGCTTTCGGGATTTACAACACGATCTTTCTGGGCGGAAACTGGGCCTATGTCCAGCGCTACACGACCGTCCGGGACCCCCGCAGCGCCCGGAAAGCGGGTTGTCTGTTCGGAGCGCTCTACACCCTGAGCCCCGTTCTGTGGATGCTGCCCCCGATGATCTATTATGCGGTCGATCCCACGCTGAGCGGGCTGAACGACGAGGGCGCCTACCTGTTGATGTGCCGCGAGGCGCTGCCCGCGGGGCTGCTGGGGCTGATGCTCGGAGGCATGATCTTCGCCACGGCCAGTTCGCTCAATGCCACGCTCAACATTTCGGCGGCGGTCTTTACGAACGACATTTTCAAACGGCTCAGACCCCGATCGGGCGAGCGCACGCTGGTGCGGACGGCCCGCGCCTCGACCATCGCGTTCGGCGTGCTGGCCGTTGCGGTCGCGCTGCTGATTCCCCGGATGGGCGGCGTGGTGAACGTGGTCATCAGCGTCGGGGCGCTGACCGGAGTACCGCTCTACCTGCCCGTGGTCTGGTCGCTCTTCTCGCGCCGGCAGACGGGCCGCACGGTGCTCGGCGTGACGGGGCTGAGCCTTGCGGTCAACCTCTTCTTCAAGTTCGGCGCTCCCCCGCTCTTCGGCTTCTCGCTCACGCGGGCCGAAGAGATGATCCTCGGCGTCGGATTCCCGTTCGCGGCGCTGGCGCTCTGCGAACTGAGGGCGATCGGCCGGGGAAGCGTCTCGCAGCGGTACCTCGAATACCGAGCCGCCCGCCGGGATGCGCCCTGTGCCGACGCCACGCAACGCGCCGAATCGCAACGCGAGAACGCATACAGCCTGCGCGTGGCGGGTGCAGGTATCCTGCTGGCCGGAGCGGCCATCGTCGCGCTGGGCGCGGCCGCATCCTCGGGACAGGGGGTCGTATGCGGCACGGGAGCCGCACTGGCTGCGGCCGGAGCCGTGATATATTACAGGAACAAACCGAAACAAAACCGTTTATGATTATCGGAACAGCGGAAACGAAAGGCCGCGAGGTGCGCTGCGAACGGATCGACGCCGACCTGGTCGTCGTCGGGGGCGGCATGACGGGCGTCGCGGCGGCCATCACCGCGGCACGCGGCGGCACGCGGGTCGTACTGATCCAGGACCGGCCCGTGCTGGGCGGCAACGCATCGAGCGAGGTGCGGCTGTGGGTGCTCGGCGCCACCTCCCACATGGGAAACAACAATCGGTGGGCCCGCGAAGGGGGCGTGATCGACGAAATACTGGTCGAGAACATGTACCGCAACCGCGAGGGAAATCCCGTGTTGCTGGACGCCCTGCTGCTGGACAAGGTGCTCGCCGAGAAAAACATCCGGCTGCTGCTCAATACCGTCGTGACCGACGCGTGCAAATCGGACGGGCGCACGATCGCCTCGGTGGAGGCGTTCAACCCGCAGAATGCCACCCGCTACCGGGTCGCGGCGCCGCTCTTCTGCGACGCTTCGGGCGACGGGATCGTGGCCTACCTCTGCGGAGCCTCCTACCGCTTCGGCGCCGAGGACCGGCAACTCTTCGGCGAGGGATTTTCCCCCTCGGAGCAATACGGCGAACTGCTCGGCCACACCATCTATTTCTACACCCGGTTCACCGACCGGCCCGTGCGGTTCACGGCTCCGGACTTTGCGCTCAGGGAGATCTCCGTCATCCCCAAATACCGCAACATCCGCCCCGATCAGTGGGGCTGCAACTACTGGTGGTTCGAATACGGCGGCAAGCTCGACACCGTGCACGATACCGAGCGGATCAAATACGAGTTATGGCGCATCGTCTACGGGGCCTGGGACTATATCAAGAATTCGGGCAGGTACCCCGAAGCCGAAAACATGACCCTCGAGTGGGTCGGAACCATCCCCGGAAAGCGCGAAAGCCGCCGCTTCGAAGGGCTCTACATGCTCCGACAGCAGGACATCGTGGAGCAAACCCGGTTCGAGGACGCCGTCTCGTACGGCGGCTGGGCCGTCGATTTGCACCCCGCCGACGGGGTCTATTCCCCGCTGCCGAGCTGCAACCAGTACCACTCCAAAGGCATCTACTCCATACCCTACCGCTGTTTCGTGAGCCGCGACATCGACAACCTCTTCCTGGCGGGCCGTCTGATGAGCGCCTCGCACGTGGCATTCGGCTCCACGCGCGTGATGGCCACGGCCGCCCACGGCGGGCAGGCCGTCGGCATGGCCGCCTCGCTCTGCCGCACCCATCGCTGCCGCCCCGCCGACCTGCTCGAACCCCGCCGGATGCGGGAGTTGCAGCAGCGGCTCAACCTCGCGGGGCAGAGTATTCCGTTCGTGCCGATCTCCCGCAAAGGCAACCTGGCCGCCGAAGCCCGGATCGCCGCCTCGTCGTCCCTGTCGCTCGGTCTGATTCCTTTCTCCAGCCGTTGGATTCGCCTGGATCACTCCGCAGCCCAGCTGCTGCCCCTAAAAAAAGGGACTGCCTACTCGTTCCGGGTACTGCTGAAAGCCGACGCCCCCACGGAAATCGCCGCGGAACTTTACGTCGCACGCAACCCCCACAACTACACCCCGGATCGCCTCGTTCAGCGCCGCATCCTCCGGCTCTCGGAGGGGCGTCAACAGGTCGACATCGCTTTCGAGCGGAGCGTACCGGAAGATCAGTACGGCTTCGTCGTCTTCCGCTCGAACCCTGCGGTCGAGATCGGCGCCAGCGATTTCCGGTATACGGGGGTGCTCTCCCTCTTCAACCGCTTCAACCTCCAGGTCAACAACCACGGACGGCAAACCCCGCCCGCGGGGAGCGGCTTCGAGGAGTTCGAGTTCTGGTGTCCCGAGCGGCGGCCCGGGGGGCACAACATCGCCATGCGCATCGCCCCGGCCATCGAGGATTTCGGTCCCGAAAATCTCCTCAACGGCTATATCCGTCCCACCGTTTCGTCCAACGCCTGGGCTGCCGACCCAGCGGAGGAGGCCCCGGAGCTCACGCTCGTGTGGGACGCGCCCCGCACCGTGAAGCGGATCACGCTCTACCTGGACAACGACTACGATCATCCGATGGAGTCGTCGCAGTACGGCCATCCCGAGCACATCGTCCCCTTTTGCCTGCGCGAATTCCGCATCCTGGACCGGGAGGGGCACACCGTTGCGCACGTCGCGGACAACCACGCGACCGTGGTGCACTGCACACCCGAGCGGCCGCTGACGACCGATCGGCTGACCATCCGGGCCGTACGCCCCTCGACGGAGGTTCCGGCGGCGATCTTCGGCATCCACATCCGCTAACCCATAAACCGTCCGATATGAATCTGAAAATCCTTTCGCTCTTCCTCTTGTTGCTGCCGGCAGCCTGCTCTCACGCGCAGGAATACGTACTCGAACTGCACGGCACCACGGTCCGGATCCGCTCGGCCGACGGCGTCGTCGTGGAGTACAAACCCGAATTCACCGTATTGTCGTGCGACGAAAACCCCGATAAGCAACTGCGACGCGGCGATTTCGGCTACCGTCCGAGTGAGGGGCAGACCCAGGGGCTGCTCTACAATGTCCCTACCTGGGGCCGGCCCGACCGCTTCGTAGCCGACCCCGCGCAGCACGTTGAGGACGGCTACGACCCCGAAACGGACCGCGCCTATGGCCCGGACCGTACGGCCGACTATTTCCGGGCCGCGCCCTGCATCCGCCTCACGGCCCGCAGCGCCCGCAACGAGGGCGACCGCATCGTCTGGGAGTTCGAACCGCAGCCCCGGTTCACGCTCCGCACCACGCTCTCGGCCAGCCGCATGCCCCACGGTCTGCCAATGGTACGCATGGAGCTGACGCCGACCAGAGAGGGCTGGTACTCGGTGGGGTACACAGGGGCTCCGGCATATCCGCTCGACCAGACCGACGAGATCTGGCAGGCGCATATATGGAGCGAGAAGCGTTTTCCCAACCGGTCGTTCCTCTCCGAGGCGTTCCGTCTGTCGGTACCCGCCGTGATGGTGACGCGCCGGGGCATCACGACCGCCGTTGTGGCCGATCCGCGCTACATCCCTTTCACCGAAACCCCGCCCGACAGCCGCAGCTCGCAATTCGGCGTTACGGTCCGCAACCGCGAGGGCGACGCCCAGCCGATACTCTTCGCTCCGGTGCTGGGCAACCGAGACTCGCGGATGAGGGCGGGCGAAACTTTCGCATTCGAATTCTACCTCTACCAGCGCCGCGCCCCGCTGCTCGCCTGTTTCGAACAGATCGCCCGCGAGGTGTGCCATTTCAGCGACTTGCGCCGCAACACGGTCTGCAACCTCAACGCCACCATCGAGAACATGATCGACTACTGCCTGAGCCCCCACGCCATGTTCATCGATTCGCTGCGCGGCTGCAACTACTCGACCGACGTACCGGGTGCCGTAAAGAACATTTCGGGGCTCCATCCGCTCGAATCCGCCATCCTCACGGACGACGAGCATATCTTCCGCCGCATGGCCCGCCCGATGCTCGAATACGGACTTTCGCGCGAGCGGTTCCTCTTCTCGACCAACGACCGGGTAAAGGGGCAGGGCACCTCCAGCCGCCTGAACGGCCCCGGGGTTCCCGTGACGGACCTGCTGGCAGCCTACACCTACTCGGGCGACCGCTCGGATTACTTCCTCAGCGAAGCCCGACGGCTCTACGATGCCGGAGCCGTGCGCAGCCTGAACCTGGACTACCTCTCCTACGAGGATCGCTGGCTCAACTCGCTGGCCCTCTACTGCGCCACGGGCCGGCGGGAATACCTCGTCCGGGCGGTCCGCGACGCCGATCGCTACCTTGATGAGCGCGTGGCGCGCAGGCAGACCGATTACAGCGACCGCTTCTCGCTGGGATGGTTCTTCTGGACCTCGTTTACCAATCAGTGGATGGAGCTGCTGTGGATGTATGAACTGACGGGCCATCGGCGCTATCTGGATGCGGCGCACGAGGGGGCGCGCTACTATGCGCAGTTTTGCTGGATGACACCCGTGATCCCCGAGGGCACCGTCCGCGTCAATCGGGGCGGCGTGGTGCCCCGATACCGCCGCGATTCGACCAAGTACGTCTACATGCGCCTGCCCGAAGCGGACGTCGAGGCGTGGAAAGTGTCGGAGATCGGCCTGACGCCCGAATCCTCGGGCACGAGCGCCGGCCACCGGGCCATCTTCATGGCCCACCACGCGCCGTTCATGATGCGCATCGCGGCGCTGACAGGCGACCGCTTCCTGCACGACATCGCCCGCTCGGCCGTCGTGGGTCGCTACGCGGGATTTCCGGGATACCACATCAACGCGGGCCGTACCGATGCCTTCGAACGCGCGGATTTCGCCCTGCGCCCGCAGGCCGAGCTCAACGGCCACACCTCGATCCATTACAACCACCCCCTCTCGCACGTGGCGATGCTCTGGGACTACCTCTTTTCGGACGTCTACTACGCTTCGGGGCGGCGGATCGACTTTCCGGTCGAGTACTCCGAGGGGTATGCCTACTGCCGCAGCTTCATCTACGGCGCGCATCCGGGCACGTTCTACGGCGAAAAAGGGGTGCGGGCCTACATGCCGCGGGGGATGATCTGCTCGTCGGACGTGCAGGCCAACTACCTGGCCGCGTATGGAAACGGCAAACTCTGCGTGGCGCTGGTCAACCAGTCCGAAGAGGCCATCGAAACCACGCTCTCTTTCGACCCGGCCACCTCGTTCGTGGACCCGGCCGAAGTCTATCGTGTCCGGCTCTGGAAACAGAACCGCCCCGCCGGCAGCGCGACGCTGAGAGAGGGGCGCATCACCGTGCCCCTCGCCGGGCGGGGCATCACGGCGCTGGTGATCGAGGGGGTCGAGGTGCGGCCGCGCTTCCAGCACAAACTGCTCGCCGACTCCGGAAAGTGGCGCACGAACCACACCTCCGTCGGTTTCGAGAAGGACCGCGCCGTGGTGCTCGACTTCGGAGCGGGCCTGCGGAGCGTCTACCTATGGCACGAGGCCGACAACAGCCGTTTCGTCCGCACGCGCCTGCACTACGCCGTCGACGGCAAATGGTCTGTGACGGACAAGACGGGATACCCCTACGAATATACCGTGGAACTGCCCGACGACGCAAGCCGGTTCGAATACCGTTTCGAGGCCCTCCGCCCCGACGGCTCGGTCGCGCGGTCGGCCACGGGAACACTGCACAAATAACCTATAAAACCATGAAAAAGACACTGATCCTGCTGGCCGGCCTCCTTGCCGCCGCAGCACTCCACGCACAGAAGATTCCGAACAACGTTCGCGAGCGGCTCGACCCCATCCAGACGGTCGTAACCATCACTGAAGCGGAAAAGATGCAGTTGATCGAAGCCATCAGCGAATTCCAGACCCGCACGGCCGAAGCCCGCCGCGCCGGGGACAAGGCCGAAGCGGGCCGCATCGACAAGCGGTACCGGGCGCAGCTCGCCGAGATTCTGGGCGCGGAGCGTTACGCGGCCGTCGAGCGGGCCGAGCGGGCCGCCCGGGAGCTGCGGCTGGCCGAAAAGCGCCGGACCTCCGCCTCAAAAAGCGTCGCCCGTCGGCTCGACCCCATCCTTCGGGCCGTAACCGCAACCGATGCCGAGCGCGTGCAGCTTATCGAAGCAATCCGCGAGTTCCAGACCCGCACGGCCGAAGCCCGCCGCGCCGGGGACAAGGCCGAAGCGGTCCGCATCGACAAGCGGTACCGGGCGCGGCTCGCAGAGATTCTGGGCGCGGAGCGTTACGATGTCGTCAGAAAGGCCGAAAAAGCGGCCCGCGAGCAACAGCGATGAGAAGCGCCTGCCTGCTGGCCCTGCTCGTCTGTTGCGCTTTGACGGCATCGGCGCAGCATCGCCAGACGGGACCGCTCGCCCGAACCTTCGTCAACCCGCTGCCGCTGCCCGACTACCCGCTGGGCAACTGGACGCAGAAACCCTCCCCCTCCCCCTCGATGGACCGCTGGCTCAAGGGGCGCGTGCAGGATTTCCGCGAACTGGCCGATCCGTCGGTCCTCTTCCACAAGGGCCGGTGGATCATGTACCCCTCCGTGGCGATGGCCTATGTAAGCACGGATTTCACAAGCTGGACCCGGCACCGGATCACCCCCGAGCAGATCGGGGACGGATACGCTCCGACCGTGGCGGAACATGGCGGCAGGTTCTACCTCACGGGGTGCTTCGCACAACTGTACGTCGCCGACGACCCATTGGGACCGTTCCAGCCGTTGGGGCCCGTGCGAACGCTCGGCGGCGAGGCCATCGACGACCGGATTTTCGATCCGATGCTCTTTTCGGACGAAGGGCGTCTCTACCTCTACTACCATGTCCGGGGCAAACTGGTGGGCACGCGGCTTTGCGAGGAGGACCCGACGCGGATGGAGATCGCGCCCCGCGAGTTGGCGGCGGCCCGCACGGATCAGGAATGGGAACGCTACGGAGAGTACAACGAGGATCCGCGGCGCAGCTTTATGGAGGGGGTCTGGATGTTCCGGCACGGCGACCGCTACTACCTGACCTTCACCGGACCGGGGACCGCCAACGGGACCTATGCCTTGGGCGCCTATACGGGCGCCTCCCCGCTGGGGCCTTTCACCTACCAGGAGGCGAACCCCGTATTGCGCAAAACCACGGGCGTGGTGCCGGGCACGGGGCACGGCTGCATCGTCCGCGGACCCCGCAACACCCTCTGGGCATTCGTAACCTCGGTGGTGGGCAACTACCACGTTTTCGAGCGCCGCATCGGTCTCTATCCCGTCGGGATCGACAGCGCGGGACGGCTCTTCAGCTATCCGGCGCGCGATCTGCCGCAGCACGCTCCGGGCGTGCTGGCGCACCCCGAGCTGGGCAACGAGACCCGGTGGCTGCCCGTCAGCGTCCGCACCATCGCCCGGGCTTCGAGCTGCGAGCCGGGGCGCACGGCCGACTACGCCATCGACGACTACTGCCGCTCGTGGTGGCAGCCGTTGGCGGAAGATGCAGCTCCGACGCTTACGATCGACCTCAAAGCCACGTACGACGTGGCCGGAGTGCGTATCCTGTGGGCCGAGCCCAACCTCGACCACCGGGCGGGCATTCGGCCCGGCGCGGTGCGCTACCGGGTGCTGTATCAATCCCGCAAGGGCGGTCCGTGGCTCCCGGCGGTGGACTGCTCGGCCAACCGGACCGACCTATTGATCGACTACCGGACCTTTCGGGCCGTGCCCGCACGACGCCTGAGGCTGGAGATCGTCGGCGCGCCCCCGGGCGTACGGATCGGCGTCAGCGAGTTCACGGCGTTCGGCATGGCGCCCGAAAAGCGCTGAGCGCCAATCCGGATCAGCGCATTTGCAGGTGGAACAACGCCTTGGGACGCTCCATCGCTTGGGCATAGACCCGGCCGAAACGGTCGGTGACGGTGACGATCAGCGCCCAAGAGGGCTCCGAAGCCCGCACCCGGAACATGGTTTGCAGACACTCGGCGTTCCCCTCGGGAGTTTCCGCCACGGGTTTTCGGAAAGTGGTAGGAGATAGTGTAGAGCGGGTCTTCCAGCCGATTGCTGTTGCTCCTCTCGGTCGCGGTCGTTCAGACGACCGCGGTGCAGGAGTGCGACGCGAAATCGCCGCCATTCCCGACAAGGCGGGGGAGTCTACTACGTCTACCCGGAACGCCCGCCCTGTACACGCCCGTTCCCGAGGGCTACGCCCCGTTCAATATCAGCCATTACGGGCGCCACGGCTCCCGGTGGCTGCTCCACGACCGGGAAGACACCGATCTGCTGGACCTGTTCGACCGGGCCGTTGCCGCCGACGCTCTTTCCGCCCGACGAGCTCTACTGGCTGAGTGTGGCGACAACTATGAGTATAACGTCACGCGCGGTCCCTCGCCACTCAACCGCCGCTTTCCGCAATACGACGCCAAGGTGCTCGTCGAGGAGATGCTCGACCGGCCGACCGGGTCGTTGCAGGCGATGGACCCGCCGCCGATCTGCGCTTCGGACACGACGGCAACATCGTGGCCCTGTGCCGCTGCTCCGTTTCGAGGGTTACGACGGCCGGTACGAGGACCCGCAGCAGATCGCTGAGCGGTGGCCTGTCTTCCGTCTCTCGCCGATGGCGGCCAATATCCCGTTCGTCATCTACCGCCACGAAATGAGCGGCCGGGTGCAGGTGAAGATGTTGAACAACGTGGGCGAAACCCGCATTCCGATCCGGAGCGTTTCGGGTCCCATTACAGCTGGCCCGAGGTGCGGGCTTCTACCGTCGCGTGTGGACGAGCTGCCCGATCCCGCCCTTCGAATGAGCCATCCGGTCGGCGGGGCGCCGGAGCCGATCCGCTCGATAAGGCTGAAGAAAGCGCAGTAACTTTTTTTAAAAAAGTTACTGCGCTTTGGGTTTCCAATAAGAAAGGCAGGGGCGTTCCATTCGCCCCATTCGAGGGATGTGCGGAAATCGCCGCTTACAAATCGGGAATCACTCCTCGATAAAATCGATGTTCACCTGCCGCTGGAAAGCCTCCTGCAACGAGATGTTGGTCTCGGTGGTGGCGATGCCCTGGATGCGCAGGATGCCGTCGAAGATGGTGCGCATCAGGTGCTCGTTGTCCACGCAGTAGAGTTTGACCAGGATATTGCCCTTGCCCGTGATGAAATGCGCCTCGACGATCTCGGGAATCTCTTTGAGCTGCTCGATGGTTTGTTTGAGCAGCTGCGGGTCCTTGAGCGTGATGCTGATGTGGGCGCAGACGTCGAACCCCATCATCTTGGGGTCGACAATGAGGCGCGACCCGCGGATCACGCCCGACTCGTCGAGCTTGCGGATGCGCTGGTGGATGGCTGCGCCCGAGATGTTGCATTCGCGGGCGATCTCCAGAAAGGGCATGCGGGCGTTCTTGATAAGGAAACGGAGTATCTTGCGGTCGATGGAGTCCAGTGTGTTTTTAGCCATTTTTCGGGTATTATTTGATGACGTCGATTTTTTTTCCTACTTTCGTGAAAGCGGCGATGCAGCGGTCGAGTTGTTCGACGGTGTGGCCTGCCGAGACCTGCACGCGGATACGCGCCTGGCCCTTGGGGACCACGGGGTAGTAGAATCCCGTGACGAAGACGCCCTCGTCCTGGAGCTTGGCGGCGAACTCCTGCGAGAGGCGCGCGTCGTAGAGCATCACGGCGCAGATGGCCGACTGGGTGGGTTTGATGTCGAAGCCAGCGGAGAGCATCCCTTCGCGGAAATGGGCGACGTTGGCCACCAGGCGGTCGTGCAACTCGTGGCTCTCGGTGAGCATCCGGAACGTCTCGATCCCGGCGCCGACCACGGCGGGCGGCAGCGAGTTGGAGAAGAGGTAGGGACGCGAACGCTGGCGCAGCATCTCGATGATCTCGCGGCGGCCCGTCGTGAAGCCGCCCACGGCGCCGCCGAACGCCTTGCCCAGCGTGCCGGTCAGAATCTCCACCTGACCCCTGAGGTCATAGAGTTCGGTGATGCCGCGGCCCGTGCGGCCCAGCACACCCGCCGAGTGGCACTCGTCCACCATGACCAGGGCGTCGTACTTTTCGGCCAGCGCGCAGATTTTGTCCAGCGGCGCGGCGTTGCCGTCCATCGAAAATACGCCGTCGGTGCAGATGATGCGGAAGCGCTGTGCCTGCGCCTTTTTCAGACACTCCTCCAGGTCGTTCATGTCGGCGTTGGCGTAGCGGTAGCGCACGGCCTTGCACAAACGGACGCCGTCGATGATCGAGGCGTGGTTCAGCGCGTCGGAGATGATAGCGTCCTCCTCGGTGAAGAGCGGTTCGAAGACCCCGCCGTTGGCGTCGAAGCAGGCGGCGTAGAGGATCGTGTCCTCGGTGCCGAAATAGTCGGCGATAGCTTTTTCCAGCTCCTTGTGCAGGTCCTGGCAGCCGCAGATGAACCGCACGGACGACATGCCGTAACCGCGGGCGTCCATCGCGCGCTTCGCGGCTTCGATCAGCCGCGGATTATCCGACAGTCCCAGGTAGTTGTTGGCACAAAAATTCAGTACTTTGCGTCCGCCGACCTCGATCTCGGCCCGTTGGGGCGAGGTGATGATCCGCTCCCGCTTGTAAAGTCCCGCGGCTTCGATCTCCTGAAGCTCGTGTTGCAGGTGCGCTTTGATTTTCGTATACATATTTCGTTAATTTTTTGATGAATTTCCAGCTTGGATGTGTCAATCTGTTAGCAAATATACGATTTATTTCCGAAAACAGCCACTTTCCGCGTGATTTTTTCCGACAGGAGGTTACGATCTGTTATCCGCGCGGCGCGAACAGGCTGCGAAAAATTCGGTTAAAACCGATTTTTATCGCTATATTTGCAACTCAACATAAAAATCCGAACAATGAAAAAATCGTGTGTTTTGGTCAGCGGCGGAGCCGGTTACATCGGCTCGCATACGACCGTCGAACTCGTCGCGGCCGGTTACGACGTGGTCATCGCGGACAACTTGTCGAACAGCGACCTCTCGGCCGTCGAGGGCGTGCGCCGGATTACGGGTGCCCGGATTCCGTTCGTCGAGGTCGACTGCTGCGACCGCGAAGCGCTGCGCAAGGTCTTCGACGAGTACGCGTTCGACTCGGTGATCCATTTCGCTGCCTCGAAAGCCGTGGGCGAGTCGGTCGCAAAGCCGATGGAGTACTACCGCAACAACCTCCTTTCGTTCATGAACGTGATCGACCTGATGCGCGAATTCGGCCGGCCGAACATCGTCTTCTCCTCGTCGTGTACGGTCTACGGCGAGCCGGACAAGCAGCCCGTGACCGAACAGACGCCCCGCAAGCCCGCCGCCTCGCCCTACGGCAATACCAAGCAGATTTCGGAGGATATGCTGCGCGACGCGATTGCGGCTTGCGAGGGGCTGAAAGGGATCGCCCTGCGCTATTTCAATCCCATCGGCGCCCACCCCTCGGCCCTGATCGGCGAACTGCCGCGCGGCGTGCCGCAGAACCTGGTGCCCTACATCACGCAGACGGCCGCCGGCATCCGCGAATGCCTCTCGGTTTACGGAGACGACTACCCGACCCCCGACGGGTCGTGCATCCGCGACTACATCGACGTGGTGGACCTGGCCCGGGCCCACGTGGCCGCCATCGGCCGCATGGTCGAAAACCGGAACAAGCAGCCCTACGAGGTCTTCAATATCGGTACGGGACGCGGCGTCTCGGTGCTCGAACTGGTCCGCCGGTTCGAAGAGGTCAACGGCGTGAAACTCAACTACCGCATTGCCGATCGGCGCCCGGGCGACATCATCGCCATCTGGGCCGACCCGACCCGGGCCAACACCGAACTGGGCTGGCGGGCCGAGCGGTCGCTCGACGAGACCCTCGTTTCGGCCTGGGCGTGGGAGAAGCACCTGCGAAACAAAAATTAAAAATGAAAAATTAAGAGTTAAAAATTAGGATGGGGCTGGCTCCTCAATCCAGGTCCGACGCATTAATTTTTAATTTTTAATTCTTAATTCTTCATTTTTTCCTACCTTTGCCCCCGAAACAGGCGGAAATGGGATGCGGTCCGCAGAGGCCGCGTTGAGAACCGCCCGAGGTAACACTTATAAAACAAATTTTTACCATGAAAACAATCTCTGTAAAAGCCGTCGAGCGCAAGGAGTTCGGCAAAAAGGCAGCAAAGGCGGTCCGCCGCCAGGAGATGATCCCCTGCGTATTGTGCGGCAACGGCGAGACGGTCAGCTTCTCGGTCGACCCCCGCGAGATCAAATCCCTGATCTACACCCCTAACTCCTACATCGTCGAGCTCGATTTCGGCGGCAGGACCGAGAAAGCCGTGCTGCGCGAAGCGCAGTTCCACCCCATCCGCGAGCAGATCCTGCACCTCGATTTCTTCCGGGTTGTCGACGGAAAACCCGTTTCGATCGCCATTCCGGTACGCCTTTCGGGGAACGCCGAGGGTGTGAAAGTCGGCGGCAAGCTGACCCTTTCGGCACGTAAACTGACCGTGAGCGCGCTGGCCGAGAACCTGCCCGACGAACTGGTCGTCGACGTGACCGAGTTGGGTGTCGGCAAGACCATTTTCGTAGGCGATCTCCAGTTCGAAAACCTCAAATTCATCACGCCGGCTACGACGGCCGTCTGCGCCGTCCGTGTGACCCGTGCTTCGCGCGGCGCCGCCGACGCTGCCGCCAAATAAACGAGCGACGTATGAAATACCTCATTGTTGGTCTGGGCAACATCGGCACCGAATACGCCGGGACCCGACACAACATCGGATTCGCCGTGTTGGACGCCTTGGCAGAGGCGTCCAACACTGTTTTTACCACGGTCCGTTACGGCGACGTGGCCCAGCTGAAATACAAGGGACGCACGCTCGTGCTGCTCAAGCCTTCGACCTACATGAATCTGTCGGGGAAAGCCGTGCGCTACTGGATGGAGGCGGAGAAGATCCCGCACGAAAACCTGCTCGTCGTCTCGGACGACATCGCCCTGCCGTTCGGCACACTGCGCCTCAGGCCCAAAGGGAGCGCCGGGGGACACAACGGGCTGAAGAGTATCACGGAACTGCTCTCGACCGAGGAATACGCGCGTCTGCGTTTCGGCATCGGCGGCGACTTTCCCAAAGGGCATCAGGTCGAGTACGTCCTGGGCCGCTGGTCGGACGAGGAGCTGCGGGCCTTGCCCGAACGGCTCACGCTTTTCGGCGATGCCATCCGGTCGTTCGTCGCCATAGGCTGCGAGCGGACGATGAATTTCTTCAATAAAAAATAAGCGGCGGCAAAAGCCCTTGAGAACCGCGACACGGCGGAAATTGTGCGTTCGCTATCCCTAAAAATATTCAGTCGCGCAACTCCTCCATCATCTCGTCCAGCACGCGGCGCTCTTTCTTGGTGGGGCGGCCCGTGCCGCGGTCGCGCAGGATGAAGAGCGTTTCGCGCGGGACGTTGAGTTTGTCCAGCTCCTCCTGCGGGGTGATGTCGAGGCAGTAGAGGGGGACGTTCTTGGCCGGCTGGCGGCTCGAAACCAGTTCGAGCACCCGGTAGGAGTAGGTCACCTGCTGGCGGCGCACCGCGATCCGGTCGCCGATCCGCACCTCGCGCGAGGGTTTGACCGTGGCGTCGTTCACCGTCACCTTGTTGTTGCGGATGGCCTCCGCGGCGTCGCTGCGGGTCTTGAAAACCCGCACGGCCCAAAGGTATTTGTCCAGTCGAATGGGGTCCATGCAATTCAAATTTATATTTTCTGATTATTCGGACACGCTTCGTGCCGCGATCACCGCTCATAGAGCGTCTCGCCGCGGGGCCGTTCGTGCGACTGCTCGTCGTTCTGGCGGCTAACGCTGAGGATCATCCCCAGGGCGATGGTCGTGAAGAGCACCGACGAGCCGCCGCGCGAAATGAGCGGCAGGGTCTGGCCCGTCTCGGGAATGAGATTCACCGTGACCATGATATGCAGCAGGGCCTGGCACGTGATGAGCAGTGCCAACCCCAGCACCAGCAGCCCCGGAAAGGCCGTCCCGCAGCGCCGGAATATCTCGATGGCCCGGAAGAAGATCCAGAGGTAGAGCATCAGCAGCGCCACGGAGAGAATAATGCCGTACTCCTCGACGAAAAAGGCGTAGGCATAGTCGCTCTCGGGATGGATCATCTCCACGCGCATGGCGCTCTGTCCGGCCCCCTGGCCGAGGATGCCGCCGTTGTAGATGGCGATCATCGACCGCTCGGTGTCCGTAAGGTGCTCGATGGGTTTTTCGGTCTGCGAGCGGGTCCAGAGGTGTATCCAGGTCGAGACGCGCCCCTCGGCGGTCTCGCTGCGGCCCAGGTTGAGGGTCATGATGACGACGATACCCGCGGCGGCCAGTCCGAGGAGCTTCAGCAGTTCGCCGAAGCGCACCCGCCCGATGAGCATCATCACCCACGAAGCCAGAAAGACCAGCACGGCCGAGGAGGTGTGCGCCGGGAAGATCACCGCACACGCCGCGACGACGGGCATCAGGATGGGCCACGTGCCCTCGCGCCAGATCTTGCGCTGGGCGGCCGAGCGGCGCCAGCTCCAGAACTTCAGCGAGGGGACGATGCGTATCTTGTCGATCCGCGACTGCCGCGCGGCCAGCTGCTGGGCCAGAAAGAGCACCGTGGCGACCTTGAGCGCCTCGGAGGGCTGGAACTGGAATGGACCGAGCGGAATCCAGCGCGCCGCTCCGTTGGTCGTGGCGCCGATGAAATAGACTGCCACGGTGGCGAGCACCGAGAGGAGGTAGACGGGCCGGGCGAAATAGTTGTATATGCGGCAGTCGATCTTCTGCACGGCGACCATGATGACGAGGCTCACCACGAGGATCATCACCTGCTGGCGCAGGAAATGGGCCGTCGTGCGGGCCGTGTGGGCGTCGTAGGCCATCTTGGCCGTCGAGGAGTAGACCACCAGCACCGAGATCACGGCCAGTGCGGTGATGATGATCCACAGCACGCGGTCGCCGTTGAACAGACGCAGGCGGGGTTTTTCCGGGTTGTTTTCGCTGCCGGAATCGCTCCCGGAGTCGCCGGACTCCCCGTTTGCCTCGCCTCCCGTAAAGGGGTCGGCCTCCCGCCGTCGCGCCGTCGCGGCGTCGCGTGCCGTTCGGGCCGCCTGGTCGTCTTCGCCATATGCTGCGTATTGTTCGTCCCGCTCCATGGTCCTATGCGTTTTCCATCACCCAGCGGCGGAACTGCTCGCCGCGCTCCTCGTAGTTGCGGAAGAGGTCGAAACTGGCGCAGGCGGGCGAGAGCAGCACGGCGTCGCCCGGCCGCGCCGCCGAACGGGCCGCCGCGAGGGCCTCGTCGAGCGAGCCGGTCGAGACGACCTCGGGCACCACGCCCGAGAACTCGCGCACCAGCTTGGCGTTGTCCACACCCATGCAGACGAGCGTGTGGACTTTCTGGCGGGCAAACGCTTTCAGCGGGCCGTAGTCGTTGCCCTTGTCCGTACCTCCGGCGATCCAAACCACGGGGCGTTTCATGCTTTCGAGGGCGTACCACACCGAATCGACGTTGGTGGCTTTCGAGTCGTTGATCCACACGACGCCGTGCTTCTCGGCCACCGGTTCGAGCCGGTGCGCGACGGGTGCGAAAGCGTAGAGCGAGCGGCGGATCTGGTCGGGGTCGACTCCCGCCGCAAGGGCCGCCAGCGCAGCCGCCATGGCGTTGTAGGCGTTGTGCAAGCCGCCGACCCGCATCTTTGCGGTGTCGATCTCGACGGACGCCTTGCCCGCCGAGGCGGTGAAGACGCCGTCCATGAGGAATGCGTCGCCCTCCGAGCCGGCCACGGCGTTCCGGGCTGCGAATGGCAGCAGGCGGGCCCTGAGGTCGTATTTCGGCAGCTGCTCCCAGATCGCCTCGTCGTCGCCCGAGCAGATGAACCAGTCGCGCGAGGTCTGGTTCTGCGTAATGCGCATTTTGGCCGCCGCATAGTTGGCAAACGAATGGTCGTAGCGGTCGAGGTGGTCGGGGGTGATGTTCGTCAAAACGCCGATGTGCGCACGGAAACGGTACATGCCGTCCAGCTGAAACGAACTCAGCTCCAGCACGTACCAGTCGTAGTTGCCCGTGGCCACCGACCAGGCGAAGCTCTCGCCGATATTCCCCCCGAGGGCGACGTTGTAGCCCGCTTCGGAAAGGATGCGGTGGATCATCGAGGTCGTTGTCGTCTTGCCGTTCGATCCGGTGATGCAGATACATTTGGCCCGGCCCATGTAGCGGCCCGCGAACTCGATCTCCGAAATCACCGGAATGCCTCGCTCGCGGATGGCCCGCACCACGGGCGCCGTTTCGGGAATGCCGGGCGACTTGACCACCTCCGCGGCCGCGAGGATGCGCTCCATCGAGTGGCCGCCCTCCTCGTAGGGCACCTGCCACTCGTCGAGCCGCTCGCGGTAGCGGTCGGCGATGCGGCCGCTGTCCGAAAGCAGGACGTCGAAGCCCTCCTTGCGGGCCAGGATCGCCGAGCCGTAGCCGCTGATTCCGCCGCCCAGCACGACGATGAGTTTGTTCCGCCGCCGGGGGCGGACCGAGGATTCACAATTCATAATGCACAATTCAAAATTCTTAATTTTCCGAAGCAGTCCGTGCTGCTTATCACATTCCGCCTTTTTGCAGGCCACTGACAGCGGCAGGCGTAAGACGCCCGTTCTGAGGGCGGCAGACGGTCTTTCCGCTTTCAAGCCGGTTGTGCGCTCTCGATTTTACACTCCTCCGCCCTGGGTGGCCGGACTGCCGCCGCCCGAGGGCGACGTATTTTAGCGTATCTTGAGCGTTACGAGCGTAATGGCCGCCAGCAGCAGCGAGATGATCCAGAAGCGGGAGACGATCTTGGTTTCGAACAGCCCTTTCTTCTGATAGTGGTGGTGCATGGGCGACATCAGGAGGATGCGCCGGCCCTCGCCGTAGCGGCGTTTGGTGTATTTGAACCAGCTCACTTGCAGCATCACCGAGCAGCTTTCGACCAGAAAAACCCCGCACAGCAGCGGCAGCAGCAGCTCCTTGCGGATGCAGAGCGCGAAGACGGCGATGATGCCCCCGATCGAGAGCGACCCCGTGTCGCCCATGAATATCTGCGCCGGAAAGGAGTTGTACCACAGAAAGCCCACCAGCGCACCCACGAGCGCGGCGGCGAAGACCACCAGTTCGCCGCTCAGCGGGATGTACATGATGTTGAGGTAGTCGGCGTAGACGATATGTCCCGAGAGGTAGGCCAGGGCGCCCAGCACCGCGACGATCGGCACCGAGACCCCCGTGGCCAGGCCGTCGAGGCCGTCCGTGAGGTTGGCGCCGTTCGATACGGCCGTTACGACCAGAATCGCCACCACGACGTAGAGCAGCCACGTCAGCGGCGTGTTTCCGCCCGTGAGCCAGCCGTAGTCGAACTCGTTGTCCTTGATGAACGGAATGGTGGTCTGGGTTGTCTTGACCGCCTCGGAGCTGAGCAGCACGTTGCGCTGGACGCGTTCGACGACGGTGCCGTCCGCATCGACATACTGCGTCTCGACGGGGCGTGTCGATTTCTCGCGCACCACGATGTCGGGCGAGAGCCACATGGTCGTGCCGACGATAATGCCCAGACCGACCTGTCCGACGATCTTGAAACGCCCCTTGAGCCCCTCTTTCCGGTGTCGGAACACCTTGATGTAGTCGTCCAGCCCGCCGATGAGCCCCAGCCACACGGTCGAGACGAGCATCAGCTGGACGTAGACGTTGTCCAGCCGCCCGAACAGGAGCGTGGGGACCAGAATAGCCAGCAGGATGATGACCCCGCCCATGGTCGGCGTGCCGCGCTTGCAGAGCTGGCCGTCGAGCCCCAGGTCGCGGATCTCCTCGCCGATCTGCCGGCGGCGCAGAAAGTCGATGATCGGGCGGCCGAAGATGATGACGATCAACAGGGCCAGGATGATGGCCGCCGCCGCGCGGAACGAAATATACTGGAACATGCCCGAGCCGGGCAGGTCGTAGGCCTCGTCGAGGTAGCGGAAAAGATGGTACAGCATAAGTTAATTAAGAATTAAGAATTAAAAATTAAGAATTCGGGGCATTCAGATTTGGGGTGATTATACGTATTTCACCATTTTTAATTCTTGATTTTTAATTTTTCATGGCGGAATTCGAAATTTTTTCGGACCTCCTCCCTGTCGTCGAAATGCTGTTTCTCGTCCCCGACGATCTGGTAGGTTTCGTGTCCCTTGCCGGCCACGAGCAGCAGGTCGCCCGGGCGGGCCAGCATCACGGCCGTGCGGATCGCCTCGGCGCGGTCGGCGATCCTGAGGCACCGCGCCGCGGGGTCCAGCCCCGCGGTCATCTCGTCGAGGATCGCCTCGGGGGATTCGTGGCGGGGGTTGTCCGCCGTGAAGATCGCCGTTGAGGCGTACCGGACGGCGATGGCGGCCATTTCGGGGCGCTTGGTGCGGTCGCGGTTGCCGCCGCAGCCGCACACGACCACGAGCTGCCGGGACGGGGTGCGCAGCTCTTCGATGGTCCGCAGCACGTTCTCCAGCGCGTCGGGCGTGTGGGCGTAGTCGACCACGGCTGTCGTGCCGTCGGCGGCGCGGATCACCTCGAACCGCCCGCTCACGGGACGCAGCGTGCTCATCAGACGCAGCACCTCGCGGCGGTCGAGCCCCAGCAGCACGGCGGCTCCGTAGACGGAGAGCAGGTTGGCGGCGTTGAACCGTCCGGTGAGCGGGACCCACACCTCGTCCTGCCCGATGCGCAGCAGCATCCCGTCGAGGTGCGTCTCTACGATCCGGCAGCGGAAATCGGCCGGGGCCCGCAGCGAGCAGGTGCTCACCTCGGCCGCGGTGTTCTGCACCATCACCCGGCCGTTGCGGTCGTCGATGTTCACCAGCGCGAACGCCGTCGGGGGCAGGGCGTCGAAAAAGCGCTTCTTGGCCCGGAGGTACTCGGCGAAGGTCTTGTGGTAGTCGAGGTGGTCGTGCGTGAGGTTGGTGAAGATGCCGCCCGCGAAGCGGAGCCCCCGGATGCGGTCCTGGGCGATGGCGTGCGACGAGCACTCCATGAAGCAATAGGCGCACCCGGCGTCGGCCATTTCGCGCAGCAGGGCGTTGAGCCGGATCGGATCGGGGGTGGTGTGCGTGGCTTCCTCTTCGCGGCCGTCGACGAGGTAGACCACCGTTGAGATCAGCCCGGCCCGGTAGCCCAGCGCGCGCACCAGGTCGTAGAGGAGCGTGGCGGTGGTGGTCTTGCCGTTGGTGCCCGTCACGCCCACGAGCTTCAGCTCGCGGGAGGGGTGGTCGTAGAAAGCCGCCGAAAGGTCGGCCAGCGCGGCGTGGCTGTCGGGCACGACGACATAGGCCACGCCGGGCCGCAGCGCTGCGGGCAGTTCCTCGCAGACCACGGCCGCGGCGCCCCGGTCGAGGGCCGCGGGGATGAAGCGGTGGCCGTCGGCCGCCGTGCCTCGCACAGCGAAGAAGCATGTTCCGGGTCCCGCCGTGCGCGAATCGAACGTGAGCGCCGTGACCGGCACGTCGGCCGGCCCGTGCAACTCCCCGCAGGGGGTATTTTCCAAAAGTCGGGAAAGCGTTTTCATCTATCTGAGTGTTATCGTGACCGCCGAGCCCGGCGCGATGCGCGTTCCGGCGGCGATGCTTTGTTGTACGACGGCCCCCTGGCCCGTAAAGCGGACCGCGAGGCCGTGGCTTTCGAGCACGAAGAGGGCATCCTTGAGGCCCATGCCCCGTACGTCGGGCATCGTGCCCGGTTCGTCCGCGAGACCCGCTATCTCGACCCGCGAGAGGCTGTCCACCCGCGTGCGGCCCCAGCCCGTGCGGCGGTCGAACGAGACGCGGGGCGAGAGCCGGTCGGCCACGCGGCGCACCTGGGCGATGGCACCGCCCTTGATGCGGTCGGGGTAGCGGCGCGGGCCGTCGGTCTCGACGCGGCCGTACCAGTCGTGGCTGCGGGCGTAGATGTAGTCGACCAGGCGTTTGACCACGGGCCCGGCGAGCGGCCCGCCGTAGTAGGCCTTTCCGGGCTGCGCGCGGGTTTCGATCGAGGTCAGAACGGTGTAGCGCGGATTGTCGGCCGGGAAATAGGCCGCCATCGAACCCAGGTAGCGCCCTTTTTCGCCCGAGGTGATCTGCGCCGTGCCGGTCTTGGCCGCAACCCGCAGGCGCAGCGTGTCGCGGAAAAAGGCGCTTGCCGTTCCCGTCGAAGCCACCGCTTCGAGGCAGCGCCGCACCTCCTCGAGCGTCGACCGCGAGCAGATCGAACTTTTAAGCGTCTCGCATTCGAATCGCTCCTCGACCTCGTCGCCGCGTCTGAGCTCGCGCACCAGCACCGGAGAGATCATCCGCCCGCCGTTGGCGATTGCGTTGTAAAAGGTAATCATCTGGATCGGCGCCAGCTGCACGCGGTAGCCGTAAGCCATCTTGACGAGCATCACACCCGGGTCGGGAACTTTCCAGTCCGTGGTGATCGACGGTGCGCGTTCGCCCAGCTGCTCCAGCCCGACGGTCTGGCCCAGCCGCAGCTCGTTGTGCAAAAAATCGCTGTATTGCTGTTTTTTGCCCGTGATCCCGTAGCGGTCCCAGACCGCCTTGGCAAAGTAGACGTTCGACGACGAAGCCACGGCGCGGCGGAAATCGATCACTTTGTCCCCGCGGTGCGAGTCGCGGATATTGCGGGCCGGACCGACCGTCACCGGGTCGCCGTTGTGGGTGTCGTAGGTCACCTCGGGCGACATGCCGGCGTCGTCCAAAAGCGCCAGCATCGTGGCCAGCTTGAACGTCGATCCCGGCTCCATGCTGCGCCCCAAGGCGTAGTTCTCGCGCTCGATGTAGCTGCCGTCGGCCGTGCGGCCCAAATTGACCAAAGCCAGAATCTCGCCCGTCGCAACCTCCATGACGATCGTGGTGCCCCACGTGGCGTTTTGGGCCGCCAGCTGGCGGCGGAGCGCCTTGTCGGCGACGTCCTGCAAGTCCAGATCGAGGGTCGTGACCACGTTCAGCCCGTCCACGGGGTCCTCGTGGCCCCCCGCTACGCGGCCGTAGAAGCCGCGGGCGATGCGCTGGCGGACCGCCTTGCCGTCGCGTCCGGCCAGCTCGTCGCGGTAGGCCGCCTCGATGCCGTAGTTGCCCCGGTCGCCCGTCAGCCCGATCGTGCGGCGGCCCAGTTCGCCCTGGGGGTAGATGCGCTGGTCGCGCTCCGAGAGGCGGTAGACCATGCCCATGTTCCAGTTCAGCAGCGGGTAGCGGCGCAGCGTCTCCCACTCGGCGTAATCCACCTCGCGGGGGAAGATCCCGACGGGCGTGTGGTCGCGGATGGTGTCGTAGATGCGGCGCGTGGTGAACTCCTCGCCCCGCAGGCGGTCCATCAGGCGCGGGAACCACCCCTCGGAGTTGCGCAGCGTGGTGTCGCGCGGGTTGACCAGGCGGTAGCGGCGCGCGTGCTCCTGCCGCATGCGGCGGCTGTATTCCGAGGCGGGGCGGTCGCCGAAGAACGCCGCCAGCAATTTGGCGAGTGAGTCGGCCTGCTCGTGGAAAGTCTTCAGGGAGTCGAGCCCCGGCGCGGCGAAATCGAACAGGGGCTGGTAGCGGAAGATCGAGGCGGCCAGCGGTTCGCCTCCGCGCGCGAGGATGCTGCCCCGCTGGGCGGGTATGACCTCCTCGGTGAAGATGCGGCTTTCGAGCCGCCGGGCGTTGTAGGCTACCTCCGAACTGAAGAGCTGCACCCACACCAGCCGTGCCAGCACGACGGCGGCGGCCAGGAAGAAGAGCACGTAGAGCAGCCTCACGCGCAGCAGAATATCGCTTTTGATCTTCGAACGCTCTCGTTTCATGACGCTTAGTTTTCGATCACCTCGCCCGGCGCGAGCGGGTCGTAGAGTTCGATGCCGCGGCGGCGCAGCTCCTCCAGGACGGCCGAGTGGGTCGTGCGGCGGTAGCGCTGCTGCTCGAGCCGGATCGACCGTTCGCGCAGCTTCTGCACCTCGCGCTCGAGGCGCGTGTAGCGCATGTCGAGGTGCAGGGCCCAGAACATCACCACGATGCTCAGAAAGAACATGCCCGCGATGGTAAGCATATAGGGGTAGTAGCGCGACACGCCCTCGCGCACGAGGATCGTGCCCGAGACGAGCTGCCACAGCGTGCTCGACCGGCGGCGGCGTTCGCGCCGCGCGCGCTCCTCGGCTTCGGCCCGCTCCTCGGCCTCGCGTTCCAGATCGTCGCGGATCTCCTCGTCGGCCTCGCCCCGCTCGATGCGCAGCACCTCGCGCCGCACGCGGCGCGAGAACTCCTCCTCCTCGCGGCGGCGCGTCTCCTCTTCGGGGGTCAGGGGGTCGAATTCGTGGTCTCGGAGCATGCAGTTACAGTTTTACGGCAGCCCGGAGTTTGGCCGAGCGCGAACGGGGGTTACGCTCGAGCTCTTCGGGCGAGGGGACCACGGCCTTGCGGGTCAGCAGTTCGAAAGGCGTCTGGGACCGGCCGTAGAAATCCTTTTCGACCCGACCCGAGAAATTGCCGCTACGCAGGAAATTCTTGACCAGCCGGTCTTCGAGCGAGTGGTAGGAGATCACCACCAGCCGCCCGCCGGGTTTGAGAACTTTTAGGCTCTGCTCCAGCGCCATCTTGAGCGCCTCCATCTCGCCGTTGACCTCGATGCGCAGGGCCTGGAAGAGCTTGGTCAGGAATTTGGCCTCGTCCTTTTTCGGGGTGCAGGGCGCGACGGCCTCGACCAGCCGGACCGTGGTGTCGATCGGGGCGGCCTGGCGGGCGCGGACGATGCAGTTGGCCGCTTTCCACGGCGTATCGACCTCGCCCCAGTCGCCCAAAATGCGGGTCAGTTCGTCGGCCGGGTAGCCGTTCACCACCTCGGCGGCCGTCACGCGGCCCCGCTGGTTCATGCGCATGTCGAGCGGGGCGTCGCCGCGGAACGAGAATCCCCGTTCTACGGTGTCGAAATGGTGTGACGAGACGCCCAGGTCGGCCAGTATGCCGTCCACCTCCTCGACGCCCCGGAGGCGCAGCGCACCCCTGAGAAAGCGGAAATTGCTCTCCACGAAGACGAAGCGCGCGTCGTCGGGCCGGTTGGCCAGGGCGTCGGGGTCCTGATCGAAGCCGAAGAGCCGCCCTTCGGGTCCCAGGGACGCGAGGATGCGGCGCGAGTGGCCCCCGCCGCCGAACGTAAGGTCGGCGTAGGTGCCCGCGGGGTCGATACCGAGCAGCCCCACAGACTCTTCCAGCAGTACGGGCGTATGGTATGCGGTAGGATTTTGTGTCATATTCATTGCGGACAAGGGCCGATTTGGGGGTAAAGTTAGGGATTTTTCAAAAAAGAATATCTATATTTGCGGATATAATTTTTCGAACCGTACTATGCCTGAAATAGACATCGGAGCGGTGTTGCGGGAGAAAGCGCCCGGCGCGGCCCGCTGGGTCCCCGGGTTCGTCCTCGCCTGGCTGCGCCGCACGGTGCACGAAGCCGACATCAACCACATCCTCCGCAATTACTGGAACCTGCCGCCGCAGGAGTTCGTCCGCGCCTGCTTCCGCGACTGGGGCATCACCTACGCGGTCGAGGGGCTCGAACGGCTCGATCCGCGGGGCCGCTACCTCTTCGTGGCGAACCACCCGTTCGGCGGCATGGACGGCATGATGCTCGCCGACAAGCTGATAGACCGCTTCGGCGACGCCCGCGTGGTGGTCAACGACCTCTTGATGCACGTCGAACCGCTGCGCCCGCTGTGGATTCCGGTCAACAAGCACGGCACGCAGAACCTCCACTACGCCCGCAAGTTCGACGAGGAGTTCTTCGGCGAGCTGCCGATCCTGACGTTCCCGGCGGGGCTCTGTTCGCGCCGCATCGAGGGCCGCATCACCGACACGGAGTGGAAGACCAGTTTTCTGAAGAAAGCCTACCAGTCGCAGCGCGAGATCGTGCCGGTGTTCGTCGAGGGGCGGCTGTCCGATTTCTTCTACAACGTCGACCGCATCCGCAAAGGGCTGCGCATCAAATTCAACATCGAGATGCTGTGGCTGCCCCACGAAATGTTCTCGCAAAAGGGCAAGCATTTCCGCATCGTGGTGGGCGAACCCATCGCCGTGGCCGACCTGCAAGGGTTCGGTTCGCTGCGCGAACAGGCCGAGGAGGTACGCAGAAAGACTTATTTTTTGGAAAAAAGGCTGTGCGAATCGCCGATTAACGGGTAAAAACGGTATTTTTGCAGACGCAATGCAACAGAAAACCCCGAAACCCATCCTGCCGCCCGTGGAGCGCGACCTGCTCCTCGGGGAGTTGACGCCCGAGCGCAAGGCCCGCGACACGAACAAGGCCGGGAACGAAATCTACATCTTTTCAGCCGCGGAGTGTCCCGCCCTCATGCGCGAAATCGGGCGGCTGCGCGAGGAGGCGTTCCGCGGCGCCGGAGGCGGCACGGGGCAGGAGGTGGACATCGACGAGGAGGACCTGGCGGGCGACGGCTACTACCAGCTGATCGTCTGGGACCCCGCAGCCCACGAGATCGTCGGCGGCTACCGCTTCATCGTCTGCACCTCGTCCCACCCCCGCCACCTCTCGACCGAGCACTATTTCCGCTTCAGCGAGAAATTCCGCCGCAAATACCTCCCCCGGACCATCGAACTGGGCCGTTCGTTCGTGCAGCGGGCCTACCAGGCGCGCGCCAACGCCAAGAGCATCTATGCCTTGGACAACCTCTGGGACGGGCTGGGGGCGCTGATCGTGCTGAACCCAGAGGCGCGCTACCTCTTCGGCAAGGTGACCATGTACACCACCTACAAGGCCGTGGCGCGCAACGCCCTGATCTGGTTCCTGCGCCGCTATTTCCCCGACCGCGAGGGGCTCGTGGAGGGCATCCACCCGCTGACGCTCGATCTGGACGACCCTTACTACGAGCAGTTGTTCACCGGCGCGAACTACCAGGAAAACTACCGCATCCTGATCCAGAAGGTCCGCGAGTTCAACGAGAACATCCCCCCGCTCATCAACGCCTACATGAACCTCTCGCCCACCATGCGGGTCTTCGACACCGTTTCGAACCCCGATTTCGGCGGCGTCGAGGAGACGGGGATTCTCGTCACCATCCCCGACATCTACCCCGAGAAGCGCGAGCGCTACACCCGCTGGGACGGGTGGCGGCTCAACCTGCGTGCGCGCCGCGAGGCGTTCCGGCTGGGGCTGATCGATCACCTCGAGCGCATGAAAAAAAAGCGGGGCTGAGGCTCCGCACGATGCACGTCATAAAGCCGCAGGGAACACCTTGCGGTCTTTTTTTGCTCTCCTACGCAGTAAATCGGCCGTTTTTCCGTTCTCTAAGCGTATAAAGACGCGAAGATGAAAAAATGGATTCTGTTCGCTGCGCTCCTCGCCCTTGCAGCCGGAGGCGCAGCCTGTACGGAGGAGGAGAACCCCTCGAAAATCGTGGTCAACGGCGGCGAAAGCTCCCTCTCGCTCGATGCCCTCTCCCGCAGCGGCACGCTGACGGTCGCCTCCACCGGGCCGTGGCGCATCACCCGCGCGGCCGGAAGCGGCTGGATCGCCTGCACGCCCGATAGCGGCGAGGCGGGTGTGACGACCGTCGAGCTGGCTCTGGACGCCAACCCGGGCGCGGCCCGCAGCACCGTGGTGACTTTCGCCACGGGCGATGCAATCGCCTCGCTGCGCATCGCGCAGAGCGGCGCGCAGGCCGGCTACGACGAGACCGACTACAATTTCTACGTCACGTTCGGCACGCTGCCCACGCTCTATGCCGGGCTCTATCTGCTCTCCGCGGACAAGCCCTCCTGGGTCTTTTACGGCCGTTCGCAGACGTTCGATCCGGCCGCTTTCCCGGCCTGTGCCACGGTCCTTAGGGCCGCCGACCCAACGGCCAACGCCACCGACGCCGACATCGACCGCGTGGCGGCCGACCTCAGGCGCCGCATCCGCGAAATCGACAACTCCGACCCCACGGCCACGTTCGGACTCTATGTAGACGACCTGCGCTGCCGCATCGGCTACGACTGGTTCGTGGCCCAGGGAATCGACCCCTCGCGCGTGAAAGTTTCGCTGCTCTCCGACGGCACGGCGACCTACAACAATTTCTACGACTATTTCGGCGACCCGGCCACCGCCCGGACGAACTGGGAGCGTTACGCCTCCGAGGTTGAAGCCCTCGACTGGGACCACGGCGGCCGCTTCCCCGCAAGCCGTGCGGGGATGGCCGACCTCGACTCCCCGACCTGGGCCTACGCCCTTGCGACCCGCCCCGGCTACCGGCTCGTCTTGCAGGACGAAGCGCTGCTCGCACCCCGCGAGGGGTTCCTCGCGGAGAAGATCGCCCAGATGGAGACCGAAAGCGTGCAGCCCTACGCCATGCTCTCGGCGCTTCCCCAGTCCGCGCGGCAGCAGTTCTACCGCATGGCCGGCTTCGACTACGACCGTTTCGCGGCACTGTTCGACAGCTCGGACAAGAAAAACCTCGTCGTCATCGGCACCAGCCACTCCTCGGCCGCCAGCGAGCAAATCCAGCGCGACTACGTGGCCCGCATCGTCGAGCGGTACGGCGACGGGTACGACATTTTCTTCAAGCCCCATCCGGCCGACACCTCCTCGCGCAGCTACGAGACCGACTTTCCGGGGCTGACACTGCTGCCCGGACAGATGCCGTTCGAAATCTTCGTCTGGTCGCTTCTGGACAAGGTGGACGCGATCGGCGGCTACCCCTCGACGGTCTACCTCACGGTGCCCGTCGACAAGGTGCGGTTCCTCTTCGCGGCGGACGCCGCCTCGCTGGTACGCCCGCTCGACCTGCTCTTCCGCGACGCCGCCCACGTGGAGTGGATGTAGCGCTGCGCACAAGCACCCGAAGCGAGGTCCACGAAAAGGACTCCGCTTTTTTTTGCTTGAATTTATCGAAAAACGATAAATATTTTTTGATATTCAAAATTTGTTCCTATATTTGTCGCCACAACGAACCGATAAACCCAATTTGTTGCGACATGGATTTACTCACCGCTGAACACGTTTCCAAGCGTTACGCCAACCACACGGCGCTGGACGACGTCTCGCTGGCCATTCCGCGCGGCTCGGTCTACGGACTGCTGGGCCCCAACGGCGCCGGCAAGACCACCCTGATCCGCATCATCAACCGCATCACGGCGCCCGACAGCGGCCGCGTGCTGTTCGACGGCCGCCCGATCGCCCCCGCGGACATCTACCGCATCGGCTACCTGCCCGAAGAGCGGGGCCTCTACAAGAAGATGAAAGTGGGCGAGCAGGCCCTCTTCTTCGCCCGCCTCAAGGGCCTTTCGCGCCGCGAAGCCGTCCGGCGGCTCAAGCAGTGGTTCGTCCGCTTCGGTATCGAGGGGTGGTGGGACAAGAAAGTCGAGGAGCTCTCGAAAGGCATGGCCCAGAAAGTGCAGTTTATCGTCACGGTGCTGCACGAGCCCGAACTGCTGATCTTCGACGAGCCTTTCTCGGGCTTCGACCCCATCAACGCCAACATCCTCAAGGAGGAGATTCTGCGGCTGAGGGACCAGGGCGCCACGATCATCTTCTCGACGCACAACATGTCGTCCGTGGAGGAGATCTGCGACCACATCACGCTGATCGACCGCTCGCACAACATCCTCTCGGGCCGCGTGGACGACATCCGCCGCCGCCACGGTTCCGACATCTTCGAAATCGCCTGCCGCGGCGATGCCGCGGCGCTGCGCCGGCTCCTCGGAAGCCGCTGCGAAATCCTCCCCGGCTCCGAGGAGCAGGCTTCCTACCACACGCTCAGGCTTCGCATCACGGACCCGGCCGCCGTGCGGGAGGTGATCGCTCTGGTCAACGACGCCGTCCAGCTGCGCTCGTTCCGCGAGATCATCCCCTCGATGAACGATATTTTCATCCGGGCCGTAAACGGCACGCTTTCGAATTAAAAATGAAAAATTAAGAATTAAAAAATCGAGAACCCAACACCTTCATTCGGATCATTTTTTAATTCTCAATTCCTAATTTTACCGTCATGTCCAACATCTTCCTTATCGTCCGGCGCGAATTCAACGAGCGCGTCCGCAAAAAATCGTTCATCATCACCACGCTTTTGATGCCCGTGCTGATGATCGGCCTGATGGCCGCCCCGGCCCTCATCATGCGCTACTCGCGCGGCGACGTGAAGCGGATCGCCGTGATCGACGAGAGCGGCCTGGTGGCCCCGCGGCTCGAAAGCGACGGGCAGGTTCGGTTCCGACAGACAGACCTTTCGACCGACGAGGCCCGCAAGCAGCTCACCGACGATTTCGGGGTGCTCTACATCGGCGGCGACATCCTCGAAAACCCCGCGAATGTCAAGCTCTACGCCAACTCCTCCTCCTCGCTCACGCTCGAGGAGAACATCACCGGACAGATCGAGCGCATCCTCGAAGCCGAAAAATTGCGCGCCTACGACATCGACAACCTCCAGCAGATCCTCTCCGAGGTGAAGACCCGCGTCACGATGCAGACCTTCCGCAACGACGAGTCGCAGGAGGAGGAGTCGCACGCCCGCTCGTCGGTGATCGCCACGGCCGCGGGGTTCGTGCTTGGGATGATCCTTTACATGTTTCTGTTGATCTACGGCTCGATGGTCATGCAGTCGGTGATCGAGGAGAAGAACAACCGCGTGCTCGAGGTGATGGTCTCCTCGGTGCGGCCTTTCGACCTGATGCTCGGCAAGATTCTGGGCGTGGCCTCGGTCGCCGTGGTGCAGGTGGTGATCTGGGGCCTGTTGATCTGCGGCGTCGGGGCGCTCGTCATTCCCCAGCTGATGCCCGCAGATGTCCTGCAAAGCGCCCAGGCCATGCAGCAGGGAGTGCCCGATGCCGCCGCCGTCGCGGGCATGAGCCCCGAGATGCTGCAAGCCGTGGCCGCCGTGACCGACGTGGGCTACATCGTCCAGCTCTTCGGCTTCCTCCTCCTGTTTGTACTGGGCGGCTACCTGCTCTATTCGGCCATGTTCGCCGCCGTGGGTTCTGCCGTTGACAGCATCCAGGACGCGCAGCAGTTGCAGACGCCCATCACCATTCCGATCATCCTGGCGCTGCTGGTGATGATGACCGTCATGCAGGATCCCGATTCGCAGCTGGCATTCTGGTTCTCGATGATCCCCCTGACCTCGCCCGTGGTGATGATGGCCCGCATCCCCTACGGCATTCCGCTGTGGGAAATCGTGCTATCGCTCGTGATCCTTTACGCCTCGTTCGCGGGGATGGTGTGGTTCGCCGCGAAAATCTACCGCGTGGGTATCTTCATGTACGGCAAGAAACCCACGTTCAAGGAGTTGCTCAAGTGGGTGCGGTACAAATACTGATGCTCGTCCTGTGCGGTGCGGTCGGAATCTTTGCGCTCGTCGCCGCCCTCTTGGCCCTGCGCCGCGACCTGGGAAACGGCCGGGCCTGGAAGCGGGCCGAACCCGCCGTGTGCCGTGCCATCGCGGAGGTGACGGGGCAGGCCGTGGAGCACCGGATGATGCTCAACGGCAGCATGAGCGACGATTTCTCGCCCCGCAGCGTTTTCTGGCTCTTCGTCGCTTTCACGCGCGACTGCATCGTCCTCGTCCAGCGCGACTGGGAGGACGACGGAGGCGACACGGCTCCGCAGCGGCTGGGCGCACGCAGGGAGGCGAGGCTGCGCCGTACGGGAAAGCGCTTCGCCCAACTGACCCTCCCCGCCGAGGAGGGCGGCGAGCCGCTCACCGTGTGGCTCTGCGTCGCGGGGCGCCAGTTCGAGGAGCTCGCGCGCCGGGTGCCGCTCGCCCGGGAGTGGTAAAAACTGTTAGGCGAATAACACCATGTCGAAATATTTTCGTAAATTTGTGGCGGAAAATTCGAATTCAACAAAATAACTAAAAATCAAAGAGCTATGATTTCGATCGACAACTACGATTTCAAGGGCAAGCGCGCCATCATCCGCGTGGATTTCAACGTACCCCTCAACGAAAAGGGAGAGGTGACGGACGACACCCGCATCCGCGCCGCCATCCCCACCATCCGAAAGGTGCTCGACGAGGGCGGTTCGGTGATCCTCATGTCGCACATGGGACGCCCCAAGAAGAACCCCGATCCCAAATACTCGCTCGAGCAGATCGTTCCGGCCATCGAGAAAAACCTCGGCACCAAGGTGCTCTTCGCCGGCGACTGCATCGGCGGAAAAGCCGCCGAAATGGCCGCCGCTCTCAAGTCCGGCGAGGTGATGCTGCTCGAGAACCTGCGTTTCTACGCCGAGGAGGAGGGCAAACCGCGCGGTCTGAAAGAGGACGCCACCAAGGAGGAGAAAGAGGCCGCCAAGAAAGCGCTCAAGGAGGGTTCGCAAAAGGAGTTTGTCAAGAAGCTCGCCTCGCTGGCCGACTGCTACATCAACGACGCATTCGGCACGGCGCACCGCAAGCACGCCTCCACCTACCTGATCGCCAAGTGCTTCCCCAACGACAAGATGTTCGGCTACCTGATGGAGAAAGAGGTCAAGGCCATCTCGACCCTGATGCAGGCCCCGGCCCATCCGTTCTGCGCCATCATCGGCGGCTCGAAAGTCTCCTCGAAGATCGGCGTGATCAAGGCGCTGATCGAAAAGGTCGATTCGATCATCATCGGCGGCGGCATGACCTACACGTTCGCGGCCGCGCAGGGCGGCAAGGTCGGCGATTCGATCTGCGAACCGGACATGTTCCCCGTAGCCTTGGAAATCCTCGCGCTGGCCAGGGAGAAAGGGGTCGAGCTGGTCATGTCGCCCGACGCGCTGATCGCCGACGCATTCTCGGCCGACGCCAATACCAAGGAGGCTCCGGCCAACGACATTCCCGCCGGCTGGGAGGGCCTCGACATCGGTTCCGAGGGCAAAAAGGCGTTCCGCGACCACATCCTCGGCTGCAAGACGATCCTCTGGAACGGTCCGGTGGGCGTGTTCGAGATCGACAAGTTCGCAACCGGCTCCAAGGAGGTGGCGCTGGCCATCGCCGAGGCGACGAAGAACGGCGCTTTCTCGCTGATCGGCGGCGGCGACTCGGTGGCCTGCATCAACAAGTTCGGGCTGGCCGATCAGGTGTCGTACATCTCCACGGGCGGCGGCGCGCTCCTGGAATACATCGAGTTCGGCGACCTGCCGGGCGTAGCGGCTATCCGCGAGTAACGAATGAGCCGCTTCCCGCAAGAAGCGGCTTTTTCGAATTAAAAATGAAAAATCAAAAATTAAAAATTATGAGGCATATCATCATTTTAGCCGCAGTCGCTTGTATGGCAAGTTGTCAGAATACCCCCAAATCGCCGGCCATCGACCCGGCGAACATGGACCTCACGGTCGCCCCCAACGCCGACTTTTACCAGTACGCCACCGGCGGCTGGCAGGCCGCAAACCCGCTCAAACCCGAGTATTCGCGCTACGGTTCGTTCGACATCCTGCGCGACAACAACGAGACGCGCATCAACGAGCTGTTCACCTCCATGACCGCCGTCCGGGCCGAGCCGGGCAGCGTCGAGCAGAAAATCGCCGACCTCTACCGGATGGGACTCGACTCCGTGCGGCTGAACGCCGAGGGCGCCGAACCGATCCGCGCTGCCGTCGGGGAGATCCTCGCCATCGGCGACCGCGCGCAACTTACGCCCGTGATCGCCCGCATGCACGCCTCGGTGGCCAATCCGTTCTTCGGGATCGGGGTCGAGACCGACCTGATGAACAGCGATATGAACGCCCTCTACGCCTCGCAGCCGGGACTGATGATGGGCGACCGCGACTACTACCTCGATCCCGAGAACGAATCGTTCCGCGAAGCCTACAAGACCTACCTTGGGCGTATCTTCCGCCTTTCGGGCGTTCCCGAGGAGGAGATCGACCGCGCCGTCGAGGGCGTCATGACCGTCGAAACCCGCCTGGCGGAGAAGAACTGGTCGAACGTGCAGCTGCGCGACATTCCCGCCCAGTACAACCCCACGCCCAAGGCCGCGTTCGAGAAGACCTACGACGCCATCGACTGGCCGGCCTACTACGCCGGGACCGGGATCGGCGACTACGACCGGATCATCGTCACCACCCCCTCGGCTCTCGCCAACGCCAACGACCTGCTGAAAACGGCCCCGCTGGAGGACCTCCGCTACTACCTTGCGGCGCAGTACATCAACGCCGCGGCGCCCTACCTGAGCGACGATTTCGTCGAGGCGTCGTTCGACTTCTTCGGCCGCGCCATGTCGGGCCGCGAGGAGCAGAAACCCCGCTGGAAGCGCGCCATGTCGGTGCCCAACAACACCCTCTCGGAGGCAGTCGGCGAAATGTACGTGGCCAAGTATTTCCCCGAAAAGGACAAGACCCGCATGGTCGGCATGGTACGCAACCTCCAGCAGGCTCTTTCGGAGCACATCGCCGCGCTCGACTGGATGTCCGACGAAACCAAGGCCCGCGCCCAGGAGAAGCTCGCTGCTTTCACCGTGAAGATCGGCTATCCCGACAAGTGGAAGGACTACTCCACGCTGGCCGTCGACCCCGCGAAGAGCTACTGGGACAACATCGTCGCCGCAAGCACGTGGTACACGGCCGACAACATCTCGAAACTCGGCAAACCCGTCGACAAGGACGAGTGGCACATGTCGCCCCAGACGGTGAACGCCTACTACAACCCCACGACCAACGAAATCTGCTTCCCGGCCGCCATTCTCCAGCCGCCGTTCTACAACCCCGACGCGGACGATGCGGTCAACTACGGCGCCATCGGTGTGGTGATCGGCCACGAAATGACCCACGGATTCGACGACCAGGGCCGCAATTTCGACAAGGACGGCAACATGAACAACTGGTGGACCGAGGCCGACGCCGAGGCGTTCAAAACCAAGACCGACGTGCTCGTGAAGCAGTTCGACGCCATCGAGGTACTCCCGGCCAAGGACGACCAACCCGCTATCCACGCCAACGGCGCCCTCTCGCTGGGCGAAAACATCGCCGACCAGGGCGGTCTGCGCGTCTCCTGGACCGCCTACCAAAACTCGCTCGACGGCCAGCCCGCGCCCGCGCCGATCGACGGCTTCACCGACGCCCAGCGCTTCTACCTCGGTTACGCGACGCTCTGGGCCCAGAATATCCGCGACGCGGAGATCGCCCGTCTGACCAAACTCGATGTGCACTCGCTTGGCAAGTGGCGGGTGAACGCCACGCTGCGCAACCTCCAGTCGTTCTACGACGCTTTCGCAATCACCGACGGCGCCATGTTCCTCCCCGAAGAGGAGCGCGTCATCATCTGGTAACCCCCGCTTAAGAAGCGGGTTCTACGGGGCGATAGATGGATGAAACGCTAACGTGCCGGTTCCCGCTCCGCCCGCTTAAGCAGCGGGGGTTACGGGGCAACTCGAGGACCGAGTGCTTTCCATCTGTTTCCCGTCCCGCCCCCTTATGAAGCGGGACATAAGGGGCGATAGTCGGATGGGGGCTTTCGATCCAATTCCCGCCCCGGCTTAAGAAGCGGAGGTTACAGGCGATAGACGGCCACGACGCTCTCCGTCCGGTTTCCGCCCGGATACTATTTGACCCAAGGTCGAACCGTATGGTCCGACCTTGGGTCATTTCTTGCCATCAGGAACGGAATACCTTGTCCTGCGACCCTCGTCGAGTTCGGAGCTCTACCTCGACGCCGCCAGCGACGAGGGCGTGACCCCGTCCGAGTTGCGGGCCCAGTCGCCGCGGGCGCGCAGCACCTGCTCGACGATGTCGCGCACGGCGCCCGCGCCGCCGTCGAACTCCGAGACGTAGCGCGCCGCCTCGATCACCTCGGACGCCGCATCGGCCGGACAGACCGGAATGCCCACCTCGCGCATGCACTCCAGGTCGGGGATGTCGTCGCCCATGTAGATCACGTTCTGCGGGTCCAACCCCTCTTCCCGGATGTAGTTGCGCAGGACCGTGATCTTGTCCATGCAGTCGGTGTAGAAGCGGTCGATGCCCAGCATCCGGAGCCGGTTCTCGAGCGTTCGGCCGCGCCCGCCCGTGATGATGCAGATTTTGTAGCCCATCCGGATCGCATAGCCCAGCGCGTAGCCATCCTTGGCGTTGTAGCGGCGGATGAAATCCCCGTCGGGCGTGGGGACGATCCCGCCGTCGGTCATCACCCCGTCCACGTCGAAGACGAGGGCTTCGGTGCGGGCTATATCTTCTTTGAAATTTCCCATATGCTTTGACTTATAGTTGAATAGATAGTTTCCATCAGGGGTTCTCCGGCAAGCATCGCCTCGTGGCGCGCCTGCGTGGCAAGGTCGCCGCGCACGGCGGGTCCGGTCTGCACGTCGCGCGGAGAGCAGGCGTCGAGGGCTTTGGCCGCGGTCTCGGCGATCAGGGGTTTGAGTACGTCGAACCCGAGCCCCGCATCGCGGACGACGCTTTCTCCCAAGGCGTACATGTGGTTGGCGAAATTGCAGGCGAAGACGCCCGCGAGGTGAATCTTTGCCCGTTGTTCGGAGTCGGCCCAGCAGACCGTGTCGCTCAGCCGGAGCGCGAACGCCTCCAACTCGGAGCGCAGCGCTTCGGAGGAGCTCTCCAGGAAGATCGGTATGCGCCGGAAATCGACCTCGCGGCCCCGCGTAAAGGTCTGGAGCGGGTAGAACACGGCCCGCCGCGCGAATGTCGCCGGCAGCGCGTCGAGGGGCACGCTGCCCGCGGTGTGGGCCACGACGGCTTGCGGGGGGATGGGCAGCGCCGCCGCCACCTCGGCCACGGCCCGGTCGCTCACCGCCAGCAGGTAGAGGTCCGCCTCGGCCAATTCCTCCGCCCGGTCGGTCCACCGGGCGCCGGCCAGCCGGGCTACGAACTGCCCCCGTTCCGCGTTGCGGGCGAAGACCTGCACCAGTTCCGGTCCGCTCCGCGCAAGGGCGCGGGCCAACGCTTCGGCCAGGTTGCCGCTGCCGATAAGCACCACTGTTTTCATAATTGAAAATGAAAAAATAAAGTTAAAAATTGGGGATCTTCCGATCGTGATCAATAGGCTGTTGATTCATAAATTCTTAATTTTTAATTCTCAATTTTTAATTCCATCACAGCAAGTCCACCAGCTTCGTATTGTCCTGCGATTCGCGGGCCGCGAGCTTGAGTTGTTCCAGTTCGCGGTCGATGCGCGCCAGCTGGGGCGTGTGCGAGAGGTCGAACGCGGTCTGTCCCGCCCGTTCGACCGATTCCAGTACGCCGTAGACGGTCATCGTCGAGATGTCGTGCGCCGGGGCGAATGCCATGTCGCGGTCGCTGTCGTCGAGGCGCACGGCGATCAGCTGCCCGGCCTGCACCAGTTGGAACAGCACGTCGTTGATGATGCGCGTGGGCAGCTCCAGCTCTTCGCGGATCGCGTCGGCCGACAGGGCTCCGCCCCGGTTGCGGAACTGCCTGACGACCGTGAGCATCACCGCGAGCAGCACTTTGCGGCGCTGGTCGTAGCTGATGTGCAGCGACTCGCGCTCCTGACCGTAGCGCGAGGTGTTCTGGTAGGCGAACGACAGCTCGCCGCCGAAGAGCAGAATCTCCCACGAGGTCTGCAACCAGATCAGAAAGAGCGGCAGCGCGGCGAAACTGCCGTAGATGGCGTTGTAGGAGGTCATCCACCGCTGGATGTAGACGTAGCCCCACTGGAAGAGGAGGAAGATCGTGCCGGCGACGATTCCTGCCATCAGGGCGCTGCGAAAGTGCACCTTGGCGTTGGGAATGACCATGTAGAGGAACGTGAACATGATCCAGATCACCGCCATCGACGCCAGGTCCGAAAGCAGGTTGTAGAACCAGCTGCCGTCGAAGCCCAAGAGCTCCTCGGCATAGCTCCCCATTGCGTTGGCCACGATCCATAGGATCGGCACGATCATCACCACCGTGATATAGTCGGTCCACTGGCGGGCGATGCTGCGCTCGACCTTGACCTCCCAGATGTTGTTGAAAGCGCTCTCGATCGACCCGAAGACCCGGATCACGGCCCAGAAGAGCATTACCAGCGCCACGGCGGCCACCACGCCTCCCTGCGTGCGGGCGAGGGCTTTCTCGGCGAACTGGACCACGTAATCCACCACGTCGGGGTACTGGGGCACCAGGCGGTAGAGGTTGTCCACCAGCTTGTCGGCCAGCCCGAACCCCTTGACCACGGCGAAGACCACCGCGACGATCGGAACCAGCGACATGATCGTGTAGAACGTGAGGGCCGCCGAGCGGATGATGGTGCCGTGTTCGAGCAGGCCGCGGGCGGTGTAGAACAGCAGTTTGTACTGCTCGACGAACCACCTCACGACGGGGTTGTGCCACTCGCTGGCGTCGCGCCGGAAAATGGTGTCGGTGAAGAAAGTGAGTATGCTCTTGAATTTCATGCTTTCGTATTTGTGTCCCGTCCGGGCTGAAGAAGCGCCGTTTACCCGTGCAGCCTTATTGTCCAGTATTCGTTTCCGATGCGGGTAAAAGCGATCCGCTGTTCATTGCCCGCGCGAACGCCCAGCCGCCGCATCAGCGTCGGGGTGTCTATCGGAAAGTCGCGTTTGAGCAGCTCGACGCCCGCGCCGCTCAGCTCGCGCCGGAGCCGCCGGGGGTCGTAGGGTTCGATCTTCGAGACCGCGAATATCCTGCCAATCGCCTCCCGCGGCTCCTCCCGGGCGAATCCGTAGCCGTTTTCGCTCCAGCTGTCGGCCTGTCCCCAGAGGTGGCGTCGCGCCAGCCGGGTCTTCTGCAACGCCACATCGGGCTGTACGAGCCAGCGGTAGTGCCCGGCGTCGAAGCGTGCGGGCAGGGGCGGAGCCGGCGTGTCGGGCGGAGCCGAATAGGAGCCGCGGCCGAGCGCCGTGGCCGTGAGGAGCGGGCCCGCGCCGTCGGCGTAGATCACCACCTCCTTGCACTCGTCCCCGAGCGAAACCGCCTCGACGCGGCTGGCAGGAAAGAGCCTGAGCGCCTCGTCGACATCGAACAGGGGCGAACACTTGATGCACAGCCGCTCCGATGCCCGCTGCAAGAGGGGCATCAGGGCGCACAGGTCGGGCGACGAGGCTTCCAACCGGAGCTGCTTGCGCCCCTCGGCCGAGCGGCGGTCGGGGTCGGCGTAGATCCAGTCGAACTCCAGACCGGGGCGGCGGAGGTACTCCTCGGCCGGGGCGGTCACCACCTCGATGTTTCCCGCCCCGAGGCGCGCGAAATTTTCGCGGGCGACGGCGGCCACGACCGGGTCGCGTTCGAGCGTCACCACGCGCCGGAAGCGGCGGCTCAGGTACCAGGCGTCGACGCCCAGGCCGCATGTGAGGTCGAGCACCGTGTCGCCCTCGAGCATTTTGTGCGCCGCGCACGCTTCGCTCGACGCCTGCTCGAACGCCCGCGGGGGCAGGATGCACTGCGCGGCGGCGTATGCGGGGAGTTTCACGGTGGCGCGTGCGAGGTACTTGACCTGTGTGGCCACGATCCGCGCGTGGGGCACGCTGCGGTCGAGCGCCACCTCCAGCGGGTCGCGGCCGCGGTTAACGGCCACGGCACGCCGTACGGCGTCGCTGCACAGCAGCTCGTATTCGGCCTGGGTGATCATCGGGGCAAAGATACGCTTTTTTTCGGCTCGCGGCTCCATGCCGCCGCCGTGGCGAGGGCGAAAAAGAGGTAGAGCGCCGCCGTTGCAGCTGCCGGGAGCGTGTATTCGGCCGCACCGTTCGGGAGTGCCGCGACCCGTTCGGCCAGCGTGTTCAGCAGCGCCGCCACACCCACGGCTACCCCGCCCAGAGGCGGAAACAGCAGCGAGAGCAGCCCGCTCGCCACCACCACGGCCGCCAGCAGGATTACCGCGGGGTTGAGCACGACGCCCGCCAGCGGCACGATCCCGAACGTGTGGCTCACGAGGGGCGCCGTGGCCAGCGAGGCCGTCAGGCCGACAGCCAGGGTGTCGGTCACGAGGTTTAGCGCTTTGAACCGCGTGCGGCAGCGCCTGCAAAGCGGAACGCCCCACGCCAGAATCGCCGCCACGGCCACGAACGAGAGCTGGAAGCCGATGTCGCCGAGCCACGACGGGTTCCACAGCAGCATCCCCGCGGCCGCTGCGCCCAGGGCATTCAGCCCGGCGTATTCCGAGCCGGCGGCCAGCGCGAACTGGAGCAGCGTGCACATGACGGCGGCCCGGACGGCGCTGGGCGGATAACCCGCTGCGGCGACAAAGAGCCAGACCGCCGCGATGACCAGCACGTTGCGCATCACGTGGCCGCGCCGGAGGAGCGGCAGCCACCAGAGCGCGAGGTTCACCAAAAGAAAGACGATCCCCGTGTGCAGGCCCGAAACGGCCAACAGGTGCGACATGCCGCTGCGGGCGTAGGCCCGGCGCAGTTCGGGCGCGAGGCCGCTCCGGTCGCCCACGGTCATAGCCCGCACCACCGCACCCGCATCGCCCCCGAGACCCGCTCGGGCGAGCCGCTGCGCGGCGCTTCGGTGCAGGACCGGGGACTCTTCGGCCGCACGGTGGTAGATGCTCGTTTCCGAGAGGCGGAGCGTCCCGGCGAAGCAGCGCCGGAGCATCAGCCGGCGGTAGCTTTCCAGCTTGGATCGGAACGGGCGGATCGTGCCCCGCACGTAGAGCCGCTCGCCGCCCTCGAGGACCGTGAGGCTGTCGGCATAGACGACCACGCGGTCGCCGGCCGCATGCCACCTCCCGCCGGCGGGGTCGCGCCACGCCTCGGTGACGGCCTCGGCGCGCGTGTACCGGCCCCGGTCGGAGGGAATGCCCTCGATCCGCAGGGCGAAAAGGGTTCCGACATCGACGGGCACGGCGGGTTCCGTTCGGCGCAGTTGTGCGGCGGCGAAACCGGCGGTCACGAGCAGCGCCAGCAGCGCGGTCTGCGACCGGAAGAGCATGGCGACAATCCCCGTTACGACGAAAGCGGCCGCGAGCAGCCATGCGGGCGCCGAAGCGTACTCCGCCGACGCGATCCCCGCCGCGAGGGGCAGGGCGATCCGCAGCATCGGCATTCGCTGGAGCCGTTCGGTAAGTCGGGAAAGTCGCACGGAACAAATATAAGCAATTAAAAATTAAGAATTAAAAATCGGGAGTCCAGGCTTTCCGTGGGTATCGTTTGTCTGATGCCGTTGCGATACCTCTTCTCCGGCTGCGGAGGAAAATAGAAAGGTAATTCTTAATTTTTAATTCCTAATTTTTAATTCTGTAAAGATGCGCCTGCGCACGTAGCGCCTCAGCCAGCGGAAAAGCGGTGCGTCGGAGAGCTGCGCGGCGTTTTCGAGGAACGACCACAACTCCACGCCGCACGTGAACCCAGTGAAGAGCCGCGCGAGGTCGAGGTGCATGAAATCCAGCACGCAGTTCTCCAGCAGCCACGCCATGCCGATGGTCGTGATCGTCAGGCCGAGCTTGAGCACCGTGCGCCACGCCTGGCAGCTCTCGAAATACCACGCGCGGCCCGCCCGCAGCGCCACCGCCCGGCCGGCGGCTACGCCCGAGAGGAAATCGATGCCGATGAACGCCACGGCGCACGCCACCAGCGGCCCGATCGGAGCGAAGAGCGCGGCGATTCCCGCCGCCGCGCCGCTAACGAGTCTGTACAAGGCCTCCATCGGTCGTGCAGCGGTTGAGGATGTTGCATCGGGGGTCGTACACGGGGTAGTCGCCGGCGTGCGTTTCGAGATAGTCCGTGGCGCGGCGCAGCAGGGCGGTGGCTTGCTGGCGCAGCCGCTTTTGCAGGCGCGCGAGGGCGTCGGCGGGTGCCGGCTGCGCATCGTCGGGCCGTGGGGCCGTGGTACCGCAGCGGCCCGTGCGGATGTCGAGCCGCGGCTGTACGCTCAGCCGGGTGCAGAGCGCCGTGGGAGCTGCGAGGTAGCGCAGGCGCAGCTCCTCGCAGGCTCCGGAGAGCGTCTTCTCGTAAAGCGCCCGCCCGATCACGGGAACGATGCAGCGCTCCTCGGCTGCGGCGATGTCCGTTTCGGTGAGTGTTCCGGCCGGGAGGTACTCTCCGTCGGGAAATGCCAGGCAGATCGCCTGGGCGGGTGAGATCAGGGTGTTCATAGGTGAAAAGTGAAAGGTGAAAAGTAATCAATATTGTTATCCTTGCGGAGCATCATTGACAAAGAGAGCGTTCCGCACCCGCTCACTCGATGCTGCGGATGTTGTACTTGGCGATCTCCGACAGGAAAGCCTGTTGCCGGGGATCTGTGGGGTCGTAATCGAGTCCGTCGGCCTTGCGGGCTTCCCAGACTTTCATGTAGATGGGTTTGGAGCGGGTCGGCGGACGGTTGACGATGGCCAGCGACGAGGCGTCGATGCCCCGAACATCGGTGAGCAGCCTGCGGATGGGCTCCACCAGCTCGGCCTGCTCCGAGAGGATCACCGTATTGAGCGCCACCTCGTACTCGTTGAGGATGCGCTCGGCGCTGAACCCCGCGGCGTAGTCCAGGCCGCTCAGGGTCCGGAACCACGAGTGGGCCACGACGATGTCCGCGACGGCCTGCTCGTGCAGCTTGTACCAGTCGCCCTCGCTGCGCGAATCGATGGGGATGAAGCGCGAGGCGTCGCTGCCCTCGCCGCCGTCGCGCAGCACGAACATGACCTGCCCGGGGTTGCCGGCGAATTTCTGTTCGGCCAGCCGCACGATCCGCTCGGCCTCGGCCGGGCTGTCCGTCGTCGAGTCGAGCAACATGACGCCCGAGAGCTGGAACGAGTTGTCCAGCCGCGAAATGTTCCAGCGGTCGGTCTTCCAGGCGATGGCCGAGACGCCGAAGCCGGCGATGTAGGGCGGCACGCCGTAGTGCTCGAACGTGGGTTCGTAATCCTTGTAGTGGATCGCGGAGCGCAGGGTTCCGTCGCCCTGCTTCTCGAAAAGGGGGTAAAGGGGCAGCGTCCGCGCCTCGGAGGGTTTGAAAGCGGTCCAGTCGTGGTGCAGCAGGATGTGCTGCGAGTCGCGGGCCACGCGGCAGCGCGAAGCGTCCTGGTGGTAGAGTGCCAGCAGACTGTGCTGCGGGTCGGTCACGACCTCCAGAAAAGCATTGCCGAAGAGCGCCTTGTCGAAAGCCAGTTTGCCGACCACCTCCCTGAGGCTCTCGTCGGCGCCGTTCACGCGGGCGAGGAACGCGTCCAGCTCGGGCTGCCGCTCGCGGTCGCAAGCGAACCCCTTGCCGGCGATGTAGTCTGCCTTGTCGTTGATGATCCGGCGGTGGGTGGTCGAACGGCGGGCCATCAGCGCCAGCGCCGTCGGAAAGAGGTTGTCGTCGCCCCAGCGCCAGAAGCGGTCGTTATGGACCTTTCCCGCACCGAGGGTCATGTAGGGGTCGGTGCGGTTCGAAACTCCGATGGCGGTTGTCTTGTACTTTTTCATGGTTGTTCGGTTATTCGTGAAAAAACCCGCGGGAGGGTTGCGGCTCCCGCGGGAGGTGGGCGTCAGGCCTGGTAGGCGTAGGTTACGAGGTTCTCATCCAGCACGTCGCATCCGGCCATGAACACCGCGCGCTGGCGGTTCTCCATCTGGTCGGGGTTGTACCACATGCGAACCTCGTTGCCCGGGAAATCGGCCGTGTTGACGGCCAGCACGAGGTTGCGGCGGTCGGTCAAGAGGCAGAACGACTGGTGGAGCGCCGTCCCCGGGAGGTAGTTCTGAAGCCGCACGTCGACGACCGGAATGCCGTGGTAGGCCAGCCCCGGCCGCCCCTCGACTGCACCCGAATAGGCCGCGTCGGCGCCTTTCGAGTCGAGGTATTTCTCGTAGAGGTAGTAGAGGTCCGAGGTGACGAAATAAGCCAGCTGGCCCCCGGCTTTCATGTCCTGAACGCGGCTGTCGGCGTTTTGCCACAACTCGTCGAACACCACGACCGGGAATTCGGGGTTGTCGAGCTGCGACGCCTGGTAGGGGAGGTTGAAGAGCTTTTCTTCGGACGCGGCGGCGACGATGGTCTTCAGAAAACCGTCGAACGTGTTGTAGCCCGTCGAGGCCGTGGTGTCGCCGACCCACATCGTGGCGCGGATGTTCTCGGCCACGGCCTGCTTGAAGAGCGCCGTTTCGGCCTGCTCGAGTTCCGAGCCGGTCAGGTCGTCCATGTTGACGTCGGCGCGGGCCGCGATCTTTTCGAAGACCAGCGAGAAATAGTCGGCCGCGGAGAATCCCAGCTCGGCCTTGACGCGGCTCAGCGAGAGCGTTTTCTGGTACTTGGTGGCTGCTTGGCCCCCTTTCCACCCGGCCGTGGCGTATTTGTGGAGGATGTTGCGCTGTCCGTCCCAGAGCTGGATGGTCGTCGGAACGGGCATGTTGTAGAGTACCCTCACGCCCAGCTCCTGAGCCGACGGGCCCGTGAGCATGGGGCGGAAAAAGATGGTTTCCAGCTCGTTGCCGGTGTACTGTTTTGCGTTTTCTAAAAATGACATGGCTTGTAAGAATTAAAAATGAAAAATTGAGAATTGAAAACGGGGAGATGATGGAAAGCTCCTCCGAATGAATTTCGGTCCGAAGCGATTTTCGTATACCCCGATTCCCTCCCCGGGGGCAGACGACGGGTCGCTAACAAATTGCAAGGTGAAAAGGGAAAGGTGAAAGGTTTCGCCGCCAACGGCGGCAGTCCGCAGCCACTCCGGGCGGAAGAGTGCAAAATCGGGAGCGCAGCACCGGCTCGAAAGCGTCCGAACCGCCTGCCGCCCACAGAGCGGGCGTCTTACGGCCGCCGCTGGCTGCGGTCCGCAGATAGAGAGAAAATGACCCCCCCCCTCGATAAACTGGGGAACCGCTGTCGGACAAGACCGCCGGTCGTGTGTCGACATTCGATAATTATGAATTGCGGAAGAGCCGTGCATCGGCGGCATAGGCCGCTTCGTTGGGCGTCGGCGCCGGATCGCTGACCGAGGGGTCCTCGCAGGGGCGTGTGCGGGTAGGTGCGATCTGCCGGAGCGTCTGCTGCGCGGCGGCGAGCGCACGGCGGCGGGAGTGCTCCTCCTCCTGGAAATGCAGGATATTGCGGTCGGTCGGCAGTTCTTCGCCCGGTCGGAGTCCTACGCGGGCGAGCAGCCGCTCCCAGCCGCGCACGAGGTTCCGCGTCAGGGCCGGGGCCGGGAGTTCGGGGGCCTCGATCACCCGGTCGGCAAGCCCCGCCGCCACGGCCTCCTCGGGCGAGAGCCAGCGGCCGCAGCCGTTGTTCTCCGCCATCAAGGCCTCGAACTCCCCGGCCTCGCGGCCCGAGCGGGCGGCATAGACGGCGGCGATGCGCCGGTCGGTCGAGCGGAGCAGTTCGATCTTGGCGGAGAACTCCGAGGCATTGCCCTCGGCGGCACAGACCGAGTTGTGGATCAGGTAGAGGGCATTCGAGGAGATTTCGCGGCACCCCTCCGAGGCGGCCTGCGCGATGAGCGTGGCCGCCGAGGCGGTGTAGCCGTAGCAGCGGGTGGTGATGCGGGCGCCCGACTGGCGCAGAGCGTCGTGGATCAGCAGGGCGTCGTTCACGTCGCCGCCTGTCGAGCGGATCGAGACCTCGATTTCGGCGGCTTCGATCTGCCCGATGCGGCGCACGGTGTCGCGGAACTTTTCGTAGGTCGCCACGCGCGCCTGCGGCTCGTCGAACTGCCACTCTTCGGGGACGCCGATGATGCCCTCGATGTCGATGCGGCACACCTCGGCCGAGTTGGTGATTTGAATGCTGGATTTCATGTCGTTCGGTTTTAAAGATTTTGGTTTGTAATGATTTGCCGTTCAATCTTCGCAGGCGCGGTCGAACGTGCAGCGGATGGAAGCTGCTTCGGGGTCGTAGTCGCCGACGGTGCAGAGCGTGGCGCGGACGCAGCCGGCTCCGGTGTCGATGCAAAAGGCCGAGCGGATGTCGGGCGCTCCGGTCCCGGGAGCGAGGAGGGCTTCGAACTCGTGAGGAGCCAGGCGCAGTGCGAGTTCGATGCGGCCGCGCGACTCCTCCTGCCGCACCTGGCGGTCGTAGAAGCGGTGAAGCCCCCGGGCGCCGTCGCGGTCCTCGAAGCAGAGCGTGAATGGCTCCGCATGGGCATCCCCGGCGAAATGGAACGCCGCGAGCGGATACTCCGATCCGTCGGAGGGGTAGCCCCAGCGCTCGCCCCGGGGCAGGGGGTGCATCCCCAGGTAGCGGACGATGCGGGGCGTGAACCCGGCGCCCTCCTCCTCGGCAGCGTCGCGGTCGCCGACCTGCATGATGCAGGCCGAGGGGGCGTTCAGGTAGTGACCCGCCGCGCTGAGGGTGGGAGAAAAGAGGGAGTTGAGCCGCGTTTTTTCGCCCAGCCGCGCCGCTGCGGAGGCGGTCGGGTGGCTCCACGCACCCAGCCGGCAGTCGTTCCGGGCTTCGAAGCGCCTGACGGCGCCGTCGCCCTCCTGATAGCCCCACGTACGGAGTTCGTGGACCTCCGCTGCGGTGTCGACCAGGAGCGCAGGCTGCGAGAGGTCGCTCTTTTCGCGCCAGTCGGCGGCGGCTCCCGCGCCTGCGAAATCGTCTGCCGGTTCGATCCGCACGGTGCGGGTCGCCTCCTCGGTGTAAAAACGCAGGTTGAAGAGGTGGGCCGCGGCTTCGAGCAGCTCCGACTGCCGCATGCGGTGGCGCGCCACGTCGGCAAAGACGATCCGCGAACCGAAGCCCGGACCGGGTAGGAAGCGCGGTCGCAGCGAACACTCCTTGTGGAGGGTAAGCCGCATTCCGGGGCCGGCCCCCGCGAAATAGATCGAGTGGAATGTTTTGGGGTTGTCCGCCGAGACGGTTTCGGCGGGCGTGCGGACCCTGAGCTCGACCGTCGTGCGTCCCGTTTCGCCGATGTAGCCGTCGTAGAGCGCCCAGTCGCCGGCGTAATCGGCCCAGCCGCCGGACCCGGCGACTTGCAGCACCGGGTCCGAGACGCTTCCTCCGGCGGGCGAGGCGACCTGCGCCGTACGGGCGGCGAACGCGGTCCAGAGGCTTCCGGCAGCACCGTCGAGGGTGCAGGTCAGGCGGTACTGCGCCCCCTCGCGGTGGTCGAAAACGATCGCCAGGTAGCTGCGGTTCGGTGCCAGCTCTTCGCGCCGGTCCGCGTAGCGGTTGGCCAGCGAGAAAGGCATTTCGCCGCCCGGACCGAGGTAGAGGGTATCGAACCCCTCGAGCCGCGTGCGGCTGAGGATGCGGTGGTCGGTGGTGTAGCGGAGGTAGTACTCGAACCCCGCGTTCACCTCGGTCGGGGGCCGGAAGAGGATGCGCCCCTGCTCGATGCGGAAGCAGTTGCCGTTGTTGCAGAGTTCTGGGATCGGTTCGCCGTCCGCATCGACCGACGGGGGCGTGGCCGTTTCGAGGAGATTTCCCACCGAATTTTCGGTCGTTGCCGGGTCGGCGTAGACGCGGCCCGCCTGGTCGGCCGTGGCCGAGACTGCTCCCAGCCTGCGGGCGAAGAACCCCATCCGGGCTTGTATGGCCGTCGTGTCGTGCGAAGCGTAGGCCCCGCTGATGTAGAGCGAACGGAAGAACTCCGACCGGAAAAAGCGGCTCTCGATGCGGTAGTCCGCTTCGCGGAAGAGAGTTTCGATGAGCGTCGCAAGGTGCAGAAAAGGGTGGTAGTCGTCCACCGAGAGCAGCCGCTCGGCGGGCAGCAGGTCTTCGGGGGCGTTTCGCCCGGGGTAAGCGTCGCGATGGATGGGAAAGAATTTCACGGGCGTCGAGTCGGTCCAGCTGCGGAAGATGGTCAGCGGGGTCAGCTCCGCCTCGTATTCCACCCCGAGGGTATTGAGCATCCGCCGGGCCGCCTGCTGCGCCCAGCCGGCACCGCCGGAGCGGATTTCGAGCGCGTAGCCGGCCTCGGAAGCGGCAAGCAGCCGCACCGTGCCGCGCAGCAGAGTGGCCCCCTCGGCTTTGAGTTCCGCCCGGTGGACCGTGGAATTGAAGCGCACGGCGGCGTGCGGATCGCGGGCGAAAGCCAAAAGGGCGTCGTTGCGCGCCGTGGCGGGGATTGTGAGCCGCAGCGAACGCCCCTCGCGGCAGGCGTCGATGTCGGCGCATTTCGCCGCGTCGTAGCCCGGAACGGCGATCGTCCCCTCGCCCAGATCGCAGGGCCGGTTGTCGATGGTCAGTTCCATGGCGTTCGGGTTTTGCTGCGGAGGACGATCTCCAGAAAGCTCATTGCGCCGTGGCGCTGGACGGTCGCCTGGTCGCTTGCGACCTCCACCGGGGTGTAACTGCCGTTTTGCAGGAGCCAGACCTGCGGAGCCGAGAGGATTTCCGAGAGGGGTTCGAGCACCTCGCGTACCTCGTAGGCCGAGCGGAGCGTCGTCGTACGCTCTTTCCAGCGGGCGGCTCCCCCGGTGCTCGTGGCGCGCTGCCGGACCACGCGGACCGTCGTGTCGAGCACTACCGGAAAGGTGTAGTGCTCGATGGAGCCGGCTTGGCTGCGCCAGGCCAGGCGGCACGCTCCCTCGGGCGGCGGCACGACGGTGTAGCATACCGTTCCGCACGCTTCGGCCTCGACCGTAAGGGTTTCGGCGTCGGGGAAATCCCCGAGGTCGACCCGGAAGAGGTGGAGCCCCGCCGACTGGATGCGGTGTACCTCGGCCGTGTCGGAGTAGGGGCTTCGGGCCGTGACCGCCACCCGGATCGGACCGGCGGTCAGCAGCGTCAGTTCGTCGCATTCCGCCGGGCCGATCATCCGGCAGAGGGGGATGGTCGTCAGCAGCGCCGGCGCAGCAACCGGGGTCTCGCATGCCAGAAAGGTGCGCTGCGGGGCGGTTGTCAGCAGGTGCCAGCCGTCCGGTTCCGCACGGGCCGCAAGGGCGGTGACCGACCCGCTTTTCGCCGTGTCGCTTTCGGTATTGCTCTGCTGGAAGGTCGCAGCAATACTTTCCGTCTTGCGCTCCTCCCCGTGCTCCTCTTCGCTCACCGTCCCGCTTTCCGCCTTGCTCCTCGCTGCATGTGACGCAGCGCTTCGCAACGCGCTTTCGCTGTGGCTCTCCGCGGTCCCCTCCGAAACACGGTCCTCGTTCGCCTCCCCGCCGTCCGTTTCCGCCGGAGTGCTATCCAGTTCGTCCGGGATTGTCTTTGGAGCGGTGCTTCCGTGTCCGTTCGGAGCCGCTTTCGCCGCCTCGCCGCCCGCTTCCGCCGGGGCGCTCTCTACTCTGTTCGTGATTGTCTTTGGAGCGGTGCTTTCCAGCCCCTCCGGTCTGCTCTTTGTGACCGCTGCTCTATCCGGGTCGTGCACCGCGTCGCCGGGGAGTTCGTCGGCATCGGAACTTGCCTCCTCCATGACTGCCGCCGTACTTTCCTGCTCGCTCCGCTCCCCGGCCTCCGCCGTGGCCGTTACCGTGCGGCCTGTGGCCGCCACCGGCCCCGTGCCGCCCGCGACGGGTGTGAATCGGACAATGCGGCGCAGGTAGGGCGCCAGGTCGAACCGCGCTTCGGCCACGCCCGCAAAGCGCTTGGCGCCCAGCAGCTCCCCCGAGTCGCTGCGGATACGGACCTCGAACGTCTGCGCCCGGTCGCTTCCGACGGCGTAGTACAGTGCATCACCCAGCGGCGCATGCTGGGGCGGAATCTCTCTGAATGTCATGTCGTGAGGTTTTGCGTTTTCAAACAGCGCGGACGACGCAAGGGCCCGTTGCGGCCGAATTGTTGAAAACAGGTCAAGAAAATGTTGATAAACGGTGAAAACAATTCACAAAAGACTGAGAATCAGTCTGCGATAGTTGTCGATAACTGGCGTGCGGTACATCGCACGGTGTGAATTGCGAGGCAAATATACAACATCGCATACCCCCTTGTCAAGACCCCGGAGCGTTTTTTTTGAAAATTGTGGAAAAAACACCGATTTTTGTGTAACTTTGCCCTACGAACCAGTAGTTTTTATCCCCTATGGATGATGGTCACAGTTCCCCGTATAGCCGCCGTGTCGTATCTCGATACGGTACCGTTCCTCTACGGTGTGCAGCACGAAAGTAGTTTCCGTGCCGAACTGTCCCTGTCCGATTTCCCCGCCGTCACCGAGCAGTTTCTTCGTCACGAGGCCGACCTGGCCCTCGTACCGGTCCACGTCGTGCCGACGCTGGCGGACGTGCGCCTGGTGACCGGCTACTGCCTGAGCCTGGCGGGGCGCGGGGCGGTCGATTTCCTCCTGGAGCACGAACCCGGTTCGCCCGCCGGGCCGCTCTTTGCAGGGGAGGATGCGCCCCTCGCGGTGCTGCTGGAGACGAAGAAGCCCGTGCCGTATGCCGTCTGGGTCGCCCGTGCCGAGACCGATCCCGACCTGTCCGAATGGTTGCAGCATGCGCTCACCTACGGGCTCGAACACGTGTGGGAAGCGGTCGTCGAATACGGTTACGACCGGAGGCCGTTCGACGCTTATGGCCACCTGACGGCCATCGACTGCATTTTCGACAACCAGAAGCGCCGGGCGCTCCAAAAGTTCTGGGACTCGGGTCTGAAGGTCTCCCCGAGGGCCAATCCCGGCTGAAGAGGTTAGCGGACCGCCGGTCCGCCTCTCTATCGCAAACGGATTACGAACCACACAGAGAGCCTTTTCATGATTACGATTTACCTCAAGCAATACAACAAGATCATCCGCAATGCCGACACCAAGCTCTTCGACGAACTGGGCTACGACGACATCCTGTGGATCGACATGCTGCTGCCCACGATCAAGGAGCAGAAAGCCGTCGAAAACTTTATGGAGATCAGCCTCCAGACCAAACAGCAGGTCGAGGAGATCGAGTCCACCTCGAAATACTCCGAGAACGAGAACGCCATCATCTCCAACTCCAATTTCTTCGTCCCGACGGGCGACTCGTTCATCGTCGAGCCCGTATCGTTCATCATTTCGAACGAGGGCGTGCTGGTTTCGGTGCGCAGCGCCGAGTTCCGCACGTTCCGCGAGACGGAGAAGCGCCTGCAGATGAACTACCGCAGCTACTCCACGGGCTACCACGTCTTCATCTCGCTCCTGGAGGTGCGGATCGATTTCGACGCCGACCTGGTGGAGCTGATCGCCAAGCAGGTCGCGGCCCTGTCGAAAGACATCAACTCCGAGGACTCGATCGACAAGGAGGTGCTGCACCGCATCAGCGCCCTGCAGGAGTCCACGATGTCGCTGCGCGAAAACATCTTCGACCGCCAGCGCGTCCTCTCGGGCATCCTGCGCTCGGAGCGCTTCCCCAACGACATCTACCCGCGGCTGCAACTGATGATCAAGGACGTCAACTCGCTGATCAACCACGCCGATTTCAGCTTCCAGCGCCTCGACTACATCCAGGACGCCGCGCTGGGCCTGATCAACATCGAGCAGAACGAGATCGTCAAGATCTTCTCGGTGGCCGCCGTGATCTTCATGCCCGCGACGCTCATCGCCTCGATCTACGGGATGAATTTCAAGTACATGCCCGAGTTGGACTGGCATTTCACGCTTCCCAACGGCTGGGTCGTCCCCGCCGGCTACCTCTTCGCCATCTCCCTGATGCTCTTCTGCTCGGGGCTGACGATCTGGTATTTCAAGTACAAAAAGTGGTTATAAACTCCATCCGCAGGGTTGCCCCTGCGGTGCTTTGCGGATCGGCTTGGCCGCGGGTCAGTCGAGCAGGATGAACGATGCCCAGAAATAGGGGTCCTCGCCGCTGCACCTCTTTCCCTCCTTGAGAAACGACTGTTCCCGGACCGCCTGCTGTGCCGCCCGGAATGCTTCCCGTTTGGAAAGCCCCTGGCCTAACCGCTCGTAGAAAGCGGTCATCATGGTGCTGGTGGCCTGGTCGCTTACCTCCCACAGACTCATCACAAGGGTCTGCACGCCGGCTTTCTTGAAAGCGCGTTGCAGGCCGAACACCCCCTCGCCCGTCACCTCGCCCAATCCGGTCTGGCAGGCGGAGAGGACCACCAGGTCGGCGCCCCGCAGGTCGAGCTGCGCAATCTCCGCGGCTGTGAGGATGCCGTCGTCGATCTCGTCCGACAGCCGGGCGCGCCCGAGCCATGCGTTGTTCGCTCCGGCGAACAAAAGCCCCGCGCGGCGGAGCGCACGCTGCTCCTCTTCGGGCTCCGGTCGGCCGCCGGCGGCCGCCGGGCGCTCCGCGGGGAGGTAGAAGCCGTGTGTGGCAATGTGAATCAACCCAGTCCGGCTGCCCGTGAGGGCCTTGAAGCGCTCCTCCACGCCCTCGTCGCCGGTGATGAGCGCGGTGGCGTAGCCGCGCTCGGTAAGCGGCCGTTCGATCTGCTCCACCTCGCGGCGCGTGCCGCCCAGGTAGCTCCAGACCGTTCCGCGGGTGCCGGGTGTTCGGAACCGGTCGCCGCTGCCGCGCGTGCCGCTGGCTGCGGCGTAGAGCTCCATCTCGTCGACGGGCGTATTGTAGTTCAGACCCCCGAACAGCGCGGCCGAGCGCTTGGCCGGGGCGGGGCTTCGTCGCACCAGTTCGCGGGTCGACGAGAGCCGGACCAGGTCGTAGCGGTCGCCGATCCGCACCGAATCGTCGAGCGGCAGGTACTCGATTCCCACATTGTACAGTTCGCCCGAGGGGGCAAAGTAGACCGAGCCGTTCGCCGAGAGGTAGGGTTCGAGCGGTTTCCAGAGGCGGGCCGTGAGCAGGGCCGGATCGTCGTAGAGCCGCATGTCGGCTGTCGAAATGCCCCGGTCGCGCAGTTCGTCTTTCGAAAAGAGTCGCACGTGGCGCGGCGCTTTCCACCCCTTGCGCAGCACGACGGCGTCATAAAGCGTATCCGTCACGTATCCGTAGCTGACGATCTCCACGGCCGTATCGTCGGGGCCGAGCCGGTCGCGCACTTGCTGCCAGCCGAGCACCGTGTGGGCCGTGTAGTCGCCGTAAGCCTGCGAGCGGGCCTGCATGGCGCGCTCGAGCGACGCGATCATCTGCTGGAGCGAGTCCGCAGCCGCAACCGTTCCGCCTGCCGCCCCGTCCGAAACGCGCTCTTCAGCCGCAGCCCGCAGTCGGGCGAGCCGGGCATGGAGCCGCCCGAGCTCTTCGAACCGGGCCGTCAGTTCGGGGTCGTTCGCCTCGCGCACGATGCGCTCCAGTTCGAGGCTGGTCGTGAGCAGCAGCCCCTTGTTCAGCAGCGAAGCGTCGTAGATCAATTTTGCGGTTCCGCCGTCCACCTCTCCGGCTCCGAGCGCGAAGACATTGCCGATCGTGGTTTGCTGCTGGTGCCAGTAGCCGGCCCTTTCGCGTCCGGTCAGGAAAGCGAAATCGCTGCGCATGTTGGCCCGCGTGGCCTCGAAGACCGACTCCATACACTCCCTGGCCCGCTTGTAATCGCCAGCCGCAAAGGCCGTCTGGGCGATGTTGTTGCAGGCCGTGAGGTAGCTGGGGTGGTGCGGCCCGAGCAGTCGGCCGTAAGCGGCGGCGCTGCGCTCGTACAGGTTCGTCGCCTGCTGCGTCTCGCCCCGCAAGGCGTGGTTGTAAGCCAGGTTGTTCAGTGCCGAGGCGTAGAGCGAGGTCGTTTGCAGCGAATTTTTCTCACATATTTCCAGCGCGCGCCGCAGCAGCGCTTCGCCCTGCTGCGGGTTTTGCGTCTCGTTGTACATGCTTCCGGCATTGTTCAGCAAGTTCGCGTACTGCCGATGGTTCTCCCCCAGCGCTTGCCGCACGATGTCGAGGGCCTGGCGGTAGTATTCGACGGCCCGGTCGAATTCGTTTTTTCGGACGCAAAGATCGGCCAGATTGCCGAGCACTTGGGCGTAGTCGGGGTGTTCCGCGCCCTGGATGCGTCGGCGGAGGTCGGCGCATTGCGTGTAGTACTTTTCGGCTTCACTCCAGTCTCCGATCTGCTCGCAGAGGTTGCCGATATTGCCCAGCGTAGCGGCATGGAGGGCCGTCTCCCCGTGGCCGGAGGTGCGCTGAAGCTCCTCGCTGCGGTGGAGGTACTCGAATGCCTGCCGGTAGTCGCCCATCGAAGCGTAGGTGCTTCCCAGGTTGTTGAGCGTCAGAAAAAAGTCGGGGTGTTGTTCGCCGTAGACCTTTCGGATGATGTCGAGCCGCTGTCGCTGGCATTTCACGGCCTGGGCGTAATCCCCCTCGTCGGCGTAGATCGCCGCCAGGTTGTTGAGCGTGACCAGATAGAGAGGGTGTTCGGTGTTTCGCGCGCGGCTCAAAAGGTCGCCTGCCTGCGTGAAGAGCCGTTTGGCTTCGTCCAGTTCGCCCAACCGATGGTGCACGGTGGCGATGTTGTTCAGACAAACTGCGTAATCGGGGTGTCGTTCGCCCAGCGAGCCGGCATAGACTTTCAGGGAGCGCCGGTAGGTTTCGAGCGCCCGGGCGTAGTCGCCCTTGTCGGAGTAGACCGAAGCGAGGTTGTCGAGCGCCGTAGCGTACTCGGGGTGGTTCTCGCCGAGCAGGCGGGCATACAACGCGGCCGCTTCCCCGCCGTATGCGAGCGCCCGGTCGTATTGGCCCGCCGCATCGCAGGTCGCTCCGAGATTGCCCAGCGTCCGGGCGTATTCGACCGTCTCGCGTCCGCTTTGCTTTTCGTAAATCGTTCGTGCGCGCTCGAAACAGGCGATGGCTCCCTCGTAATCGCCCTCCTCTTTCGAGAGCGTGCCCAGGTTGCTCAGCGTCACCGCGTATTCGGGGTGCATCTCCCCGAAAAGCCGCTTTTTGAGCCCGAGACTTTCGGTCAGGCATCTTCGCGCATGGCGATAATCGCCCAGCGCCTGATAGGAAAGGCCCATGTTGTTCATCAGGTTGGCATAGGGCAGCCCCTCCCGGTTGAGCGTTCCCGCCTCCTGCATGGCCGCAAGCGCCTCTTCGTAACAGCGCAGCGCCTCGCGGTCGTCGCCCTTTTTATGTAGGATCGTGGCGATGTTCGTAAGCCCGACGGCGTATTTGTGTCCCCGCCCGTCGAAGCGTTCGATGTGCCGGAGGTGCTTGCGGTAGGTCTCGAGGGCCCCTGGATAGTCGCCCGTCTGATCAAGGAGGTCGGCCAGTTCGTCGAACGCTTTCGAAACGTCCGCGCTCCATCTCACGCTGTCGCGCTCGAAGAGCGCGATGCAGGCGCCGAAATTGTTGGCCGCTTCCGTGCGGTTCCCGGCCTTGCGGTGCAGGGTCCCCAGCCGGAGGTAGGTACGGGTAGGGTTGCGCGTCGCGCAGCGGGCATAGAGCCCGAGGTGTTCGAGCGCCCCCCTGAGATCGCCCGCTTTCTCGCAGGCGTCCGCCAGGCCGTATATGGCTTCGAGGTACCGTTTGTCCTGCGGACCGTTCTGCGCCTTGTAGATCGCGGCCGCCTCCTCGAACGAGCGCCGCGCCCCGGCATAGTCGCGTTTGAGCATCAGCTGCTCGTAGGCCATGCTGACCAGATCGCCCGCCCTCCGCAGTGCGGATTGGGGATCGGTCTGGGCCCGCAGCGGCCCTAAGCAAAGAAGCGCCCAGGCGGCGAGCAGCAGGCGTGCGGATTTTCGCAGACGTACGTTCATCGGCGGCGGAGTTTTACTCGTAATAGGTGATTTTGCGGTGGATGGCGCAGGCGGTTCCGTTCGCAGTTTGGATGCACTCGACGGGGTTGCCCGCTTCGTCCTCCTCCGTATATTCGTTGGTGGCTTTTCCCGCGACTTTCCCGTTCACCATTATTTCGAACGTGGTGCAGCGGTACGGATCGTCCGGTTCGTACAGGGCCCGCAGACCGCCCTGCTGCCCGTTCTTGCTGGAGATGATCCGATCGACCGTGCCGTTGTCGTTGAACAGAAATTCGATGGTTCCCATTTTGCCCCCGTCGATGAATAGCCGCCCGGGCTCCTCCGCATAGTCCATTTCGAGCGTGTTCAGCTTGTTCCCGGCATCGTCGCACACCGTCAGGACGATTTTCGATTCGGTCCAGCGGTAATTGAACGTGTAGTCGTACTTGTCGAGCTTCTCCGAGACGATGCGGCCTGCCGTGTCGAACTCTGTGATGCAGACCCCCTGTCCCTCGGCGATTTCGATCAGCGTCCGGGGTTTGCCGTGGTAGATCGTGGCGATTTTCGTGTTGTAGTTGGTGATGTGCTGCGCCGGGGCCGTGCCGGCGAGCAGCAATCCCGAAAGCAGGAGCAGAATTCTCTTCATGGGGGATGTTTTGTTGGGTCAGTAAAGATATGAATTTCGTCCTTTTTATCCAAATAAATCGCTATATTTGTCCCGGTAACAGTGCATCCGGTGGTTAAGATCAAAGATATGAAATGGCCTGTCGGCCGGGTGTCCACGGCCGTGGGCATCACCGTCCTGGCCTTTCTGATCTCGTTCGCCGTCGCGTACGACATCTCCTCGATCTCCTATTTCGCACCGATGGAAAAGGCGAGCGATTTCCGCATTTCGGATTTCTACCAGATCGTGGCCGACGGCCGGGGCGTAAGGGAGCTGGACCGTCGGATCGTGGTGGTGGCCATCGACGACTGTTCGCGCGAAGAGATCGCCGAGGTGGTCGAACAGGTCGATTTCTGCGCTCCGCGGGCCGTCGGGCTCGACGTGTTTTTCGACTACCCGATGGGCGAAAGCGACGAGCGGCTCGTCGGGGCGATCCGCGCGTGCGAACGGCTGGTCCTGCCGCTCGATCTGCGCTACGAGGCCGAGGCGGATCGGTTCGCTTCCGGCAAGGGGTCGTTCTTCTACGACCGGGTCTCTTCGGCCGAATTCGGTGCCGTCAACCTGGCCGGCAGCGACACACGCAGTGCGATCCGCGAATTCCGGCCGTTGTTCCCCCGTGCACAGGACACGGTGCTCAATTTCGTCGCCGTGCTCGCCCGGCAGGCCGATCCGGCCGCATTCGACCGCCTCGCCGCCCGCGGCAATGCCTACGAAACGATCGCCTACCCCTCGCGCGAATTCGAGGTGGTCGAAGCCGGGGAAGTGCTCGCGTGCCGCGAACTGCTGCACGACCGAATCGTGTTGATCGGTACGGTCCGCGACCTGCACGACCGGCACATGACCCCGACCGATGCGCGCATGCCCGGCGTGCTGCTCCATGCGCATGCGCTTTCGACGATTCTTCGCGGCGACTACATCCGCGAAACGGGCAATGGATTTGACTGGACGGTGGCCATCGCGCTCTGCTTTCTGATGGTGCTGGCCGATGTGCTGCTGCGCGACAAGAATGTCGGCGAACTGGTGATCCGGCTGCTTCAGTTGCTGCTGCTCTACCTGGTGGTGCTGTGCGGCTGCCACCTCTTCATCTCGCACCGGATCTGCATCAATTTCGCCAAGCCCCTGCTGATGGTTGCCCTCGGGCTGTTGGCGTCGGACATCTGGTTCGGCATGGTGGGCGCCGGCGAGTGGTTTCGTAAAATGTGGAGACGTAAATTCAAAAGCATATGAAAAAGTTTTTTGTTCTTCTTGCCTGCTCGCTTTTCGCCGCAGCGGCGGTAGCCCAGGGGCGCTATGCCGTCTACAAGATCGAAGGCACCGTGGAGCTGAAGACCCCGCAGGGGTGGACCGCCGCCGCGAAGCGCGCCGGCATTTCGGCCATCGACGTACTGCGGCTGGCCCCCGAGGCCCGCGTGGGGATCATCGACAACACCTCCAACCGGATCTTCTACTCCGCCGAAGCGGGCGAGCAGCGCGTCGGCCAGATCATCAACAGCGCCAAGCGCCGGGCCGACCGGATCACCGGTCAGATGAACGAGCAAATACGCCGCTCGGTGGCCTCGAATGCCGCCGAGGGGTATACGCACGAGTCGGTCGGCGCTTCGTACCGCGGCATGGCCGACGGCAGCACGACCGAATCGGTCTATGCCTCGCTGTGCGAAGCCATTGCCCGGCCCCCGGTCGGCTCCGACGAGCGGCTCGTGCTGCGCAAAGTCGCCACCGGGGACGGCGATTTCTATTTCGCGGTGTCGAACCGCAGTGCCGAGGCGCTCTATGTCAACGTGCTGGCCCTCTCCGAGCGGCTCAATTTCCCGGTGCTGTGCTTCAACCTGGGTTATTCGTGCGACGAACCCTACATGCTCGTACCGCCCCATGCCGAGCTGGCGGTCGAGCACTTCGTCTTCGCCGGACTTTCCGACGACGATACGGTCTATCTGCTCTTCGGCTCGGCCGAACCGTTCGACACGCAGGAGTTGCAGACGCTGTTCGCCAACGCCGTAAAATCGACCGTCTCCGAGGAGCAGCGGGCATCGCTGGTCCTCACGACGCTTGGCGCACAGTAGAGGCTGTCCCTTGCTCCGGGTAGCAATTCGCCCCTGCCAGCTGTATGCGGCAGGGGCGAATTGTCCATGCGGCCGCTTAACGAACGCCTCCGACAGACCCGTCGGCCCTGCGAACGGCGGGCTGTACACCCCACTTTCCCCGGTTCGGCGCTTTCTTTCCCGGAAAGAAAAAAACCGTGTCGCCTTTTCCGGCTAAAATTTGTATCTTTGCAGGCTTACCGTTGGGTTATGCTCGAAAAACTGGCCAAACAAACCGCTGTCTACGGCATCAGCACCATTGCGGTGCGGTTCCTGAGCTATCTGCTCACGCCCTACTACACGCGCATTTTCGGGCAGGAGACCTACGGCATCGTCACCTACGTCTATGCCCTTATCCCGCTCGCGCTCACCCTGCTGACCATGGGCATGGAGTCGAGCTATTTCCGTTTTTCGGGCAAGGCCGACGCGGCCGGGGGCGATGTTGCGGCGGCCAAGCGCCGGCTCTTCGCCACCACGTGGGGCATCACCTCGCTGGCGGCGGCGCTCTTTTTCGGGGCGGTCCTGCTCTTCCGCAACGGCATTTCGCAGTGGATGGGACCCGATTACGTCGCGCACCCGGAATACGTGGTGTGGGTCGGGGCGATCATCCTCTTCGACGTGTGGAGCTGCATCCCCTTTTCGCGGTTGAGGGAGCAGGGGCGGGCCCTCACGTTCGTGGGGCTGAAAGCCCTGAGCGTGGTGCTCAACGTGGTGCTGGCTGTGGCGTTCGGCGCCGCGGGGCTCTTCTCGACCGATTTCGGCGTGGGGTGGGTCCTGGTGGCCAACCTCGCGGCCAGCGTGGTTACGTGGGGAGCGGTCCTCTGCACCGTCGACCGCACCCTGCCCCGGATCGACCGGGCGCTGCTCGCGGCGGTCTTCGCCTACTCGCTGCCGCTGCTGATCGGCGGACTGGCGGGTACGGCCAACGAATTCATCGACCGCTTGATGATCTACTCCCTGGCGCCCGTGAACGCCGGGGCGCAGCTGGGAGTCTACGGGGCGATCACCAAGATCGCCGTGGTGATGATGCTCTTCTACCAGATGTATCGCCTGGCCGCCGAGCCGTTCTTCCTCTCCAATTTCCGTAAATCGGATTTCGTGCAGATGAACGCCGCCGCTCTGAAATACTACGTCATGGTCTCCATGGTCATTTTTCTGGGCATCGCCCTGTTCCGCGACCTGTTCGCGCTGATCGTGGGGCGCGATTTCCGCGAGGGAATCTTCATCCTGCCCGTCGTGCTGGGGGCCAACGTGCTGACGGGCGTGTGGCTCAACCTCTCGTTCTGGTACAAGCGCGAGGAGCGCACCTGGCTGGCCATCGTCGTCACGGGCGCGGGCCTGGCGGCCATCGTGGCTTTCGGCGGCTGGCTCATTCCGCGCTGGGGCTACTACGGAGCGGCCTGGGCGCGCCTGGGGAGCGAAACGGTCATGGTCGCGGTGAGCTGGTGGCTCAACCGGCGGTTTTTCCCCACGCCCTACGCCTGGCCGCGCATCGGCGAATTCGTCGCCGTGGCCCTTGCGGCATTTTTCGCCGCCGAGTGGTTCACGGTGCTGGCGGGCAATAAGATCGCCGGCTATGCGTTTAATATATTGGTCTTTGCGGGCTATGTCGCCTACCTGGTGCACCGCGAGCGGATCGACCTCGGGGCCATGCTCCGGGCGGTACTGAAAAGAGGGGAGCGATGAGGGGAAAGGCGACCGTGCTGCTCGTGAGTTTCGCCCTCTTCGTAGGCGGCGTGCTGGCGCTCCAGTTGGAGCGGGGAGGCGTGCGCACGACCCTGCTGGTGCTGGTTTTCGCCGCGCTGGGGGCCGTGGCCGTGCGGCAGACCATTCGCAAGCGTAAGAAATAGTATGAGATTTGCAGACATAACGGGACAGGAGGAGTTGAAACGGCATCTGGCGCAGAGCGTCGAAGCCGGGCGCATCAGCCATGCCCAGCTCTTCACGGGGCTCGGCGGCTCGGGCGCGCTGGCGCTTGCCGTGGCCTACGTGCAGTACCTCTGCTGCCGCCACCGTGCCAACGGCGACTCGTGCGGCGAGTGCCCCGACTGCCGGCAGATCGCGGCGCTGGCGCATCCCGACCTGCACCTGGTCTTCCCCGTGAACCGCCAGGGCAAAAAGTCGGGCGAGGCGATGCTGAGCGACGAATTTCTGCCGCAGTTCCGCGCCTTGTTCGCCGCGCGGGGCGGCTACGTCTCGCCCCGGCAGTGGTACGAGGCGCTCGACCTGGGCCGAACGCTCAAGGGGATGATCTCGGCGCGCGAGGCCGACGCGATCATTCGCAAACTGTCGTTCAAGAGTTTCGAGGCCGACTACAAGACGATGCTGGTCTGGCTGCCCGAGACGATGAACGAGGAGGCTTCGAACAAGATCCTCAAGATTTTGGAGGAGCCGTGGGAGCGGACGCTGTTCGTCCTGGTCTCGGAGCAGTCCGAGCGGCTGCTGCCGACGATCCTCTCGCGCACGCAGGAGGTCGCCGTACCGCGCATCGAGACCTCGGTGCTGGAGCGCGCGGCGGTCGAAAAGGGCGTTTCGGACCCCGTGCAGGCGCGCAACATGGCGCGGCTCGCAGGGGGCGACCTGCTCGAACTGGGGCACCTCGTGGCGGGCGAGGGCGATGCCGTGCGCAAGGAGAATTTCGACCTGTTCTGTTCGCTGATGCGCCTGAGCTACAACGACAAACACCTCGAACTGCTGGGCTGGGCCGAGGAGGCCGCGCAACTCGCGCGCGAACAGCAGCGGTCGCTGCTCCACGATGCCGCCCGCCTGCTGCGCGAGAGTTTCGTGCTGCATGCCGGCATTCCCCGCATCAGCTACCTTTGGGGCGAGGAGCTGGCTTTCTGCGCGAAATTTGCGCCGTTCGTCGGTCCCGGGAATATCGAGCCGCTCATCCAGCAGATCGAGAGCGCCACGGCGCAGATCACGCAGAACGGCAACCCGACCATCGTATTCACCCATTTTGCGCTTTCGGTGAGCAAACTGATAAAACCGATGTAATTTTATGGCACGTGTGGCACTTTTGACCGGAGGAAATACGGGGGACGTAAAACGGACCCTGCAAGCGGCCCAGCAGCTGATCAACGCCCGCATCGGGGCCGTGCTGCGCTGTTCGCACCGCTACGAGAGCGACGCTTGGGGCTTCGAGACGGCCGACCGCTTTTCGAACCAGGCCCTGGAGGTCTCGACCGACCTCTCGCCCTTGGAGGTGCTCGACGCCTGCCAGGAGATCGAGCGGGAGCTGGGACGCAACCGGGCCGCCGAGGCGGTCGAAAAGGCCTCGACGGGCGCGCGGTATACCGCACGCCCGATCGACATCGACATCGCATTCTACGACGACGAGGTGCTCGCCACTGAGCGGCTTACCGTGCCCCATCCGCTCCTTTCGGAGCGGGAGTTCGCCCTGGTGCCCCTCGCCGAGATCATGCGTTCGCACCGCCATCCGCTGACGGGACAGACCGTCGGCGAGATGCTCGACGCTTTGAGAGAATTAAGAATTAAAAATTAAGAATTAAAAATTGAAGACCAGATTCTTAATCGTCGCAGTTGCTGCCGTGCTGCTCGCGGGGTGCTTCAAGAAGGTCTCCTACCGGACCACCTACGTGCTCAAGCCGCTCGTCGAGCGGGTCTCGGGGGACATCAAGCAGCCGCTCGCCGGTGCCGTGGCCTACGCCTACGACGTCGACACGACGCTGTGGACCGTCGTCTCCTACGACGATGCCCTGCGGGGGGTGCTCACGTCCAAGGAGAACCCCTCCGAGAAGCGCTCCGACCCCGTCGCCACGGCCGAGCCCTACGAACTGGAGGGCACCGTGGGGTGGTTGCAAATGCCCCTCGTGCGGCCGTCGCAGATGGTGCTGGCGGTCGATACCGGGAACCGCATCTACGCCTACACCCAGCAGCCGATTCCCGAGAACCTGCCGCAGCTCACCGTTTCGCTGCTGTTCCAGCCTTGGAAAGCGGGTAACCGCTACCAGAGCGGCGCCTGGAGTTTCTTCAACGAATTCTACGAACCGCCGACCTACGTGGAGTGCACGATCGTGCCGGAGTTCCAGTCCGCCGAGGGCGGCGATACGGCCCCCGTTCCGACGGTGACGGCCTATGCGTTCGCCGCCGACACGGCCTACTGGTACATCGCCTCGTACGAGGACGCTCTCAAAGGCAAGATCACCTCGAAGAACGACCCCGCGCAGATACGCGACGTGCCCAACTTCACGGCCCGCAAGGATGGCGACCGCAACGCCTACGTCATGTCCGTGAGCGCCGCGGAGCTGATGGTCGTGGTCGTCGACCGCACCCACGAACGCTACGCCTACACCCGCAGGGAGGTGCTCCTGGACGGCGAACCGCAGACGTTCCCGGTCCTCTTCCGCATCTGGATCGAACAGTGGCACACCGAAGAGGATGGCTGGCTGGTGGTCGACCCGGCTCTGGAACCCGAACCCGCGGAGCCCGAGCCGCCCCAAACCGCAAGCACGTACAGACGATGAACACGACAAAGAGACCGATTGTGCGCACCCTGCGCCTGGGCGTCGCGCTGCTCTTCGCCTCGGCGTTCCTTTCGCGCTGCGCGAGCATGATGACCCCCACGGGCGGTCCGCGCGACACGCTGCCGCCGGTGATCGTCCAGATGGTGCCCGACAATTTCACGACCGGCCGTCCCACCACGGGCCACGGCAAAATCTACATCGAGTTCGACGAATTCGTCCAGCTCAAGGACCAGCAAAAGGAGTTCTTCACCTCGCCGCAGATGAAGAAGAAACCTACGGTCACCCTGCGCGGCCGGGGCATCGTGGTCCAACTGCGCGACACGCTGGAGCCCAACACGACCTATGCGCTGAATTTCGGCTCGGCCATCCGCGACAACAACGAGGGCAACCCGCTCTACTCGATGCGCTACGTCTTCTCGACCGGTCCCGAGATCGACTCGATGGTCCTCTCGGGCTACACGGCCGACAGCTACACGGCCGACTCGGTCTCCAAGTCGTTCATCTGGTTCTTCCCGGCCGATTCGGTCGAGAACGTAGCCGAGTACGACTCCACGGTGTTCAAGTACAAACCGGCGGTCATCGCCCGGGCCGAGAACAACGGCATCTTCATCGCCCAGAACCTCAAGCCCATTCCCTACCGCGTCTACGCCGTCCAGGACAAGAACGACAACCAGTCCTACGAGCCGGGCACCGACCAGGTGGGCTTCATGGAGGGGGTCTACAACCCGGCCGAGCTGCCCGATTTCGCCCTCTGGTACGACTCGCTGCGCCGCTACGTCTCGGCCGAGCCGCAGCTGTACCTGCGCATGTTCACCGACAAGGCGTTCCGCCGCCAGCTCCTCTCCGAGACCGCCCGACCCCGGCAGCACCAGGCCATGCTCTATTTCGGGGCCAACCGCCCGCGCATCGAACGGATCCGCTTCGACAGCATCCCCTCCGAGCGGGTGATCGTCGACCCGCAGACCGTGGGCCGCGACACCATCGCCCTGTGGTTCGACGTTCCCGCGGCGTCCCTGCCCGACACGATCAAGGGCGAGATCACCTACTACAAGCACGATACGCTCAACATGCTGCAACCCGTCACCGAACCCTTGAAACTGGCCTGGCGCTTCGTCGAGACCAAGGAGCAGGAGAAAGAGCGGGAAAAGCTCGAACGCGAACGGCGCAAGGCCGAAGCCGCGGGCGAGGAGTGGACCGAGCCCGAGAAGCCCAACCCGTTCGTCTACAAACTCCCGCTCACAGGCGAGATCAACCCCGAGAACCACCTGTCGATCGATTTCGACTACCCCGTGGTGCGCATCGACTCCGCGGTCACGCTTTTGACGGTGACGCATCCCGACAAGACCATCGAGGACGTTCCGGTCCATTTCGTCCGCGACACCGCCTCTCTGCGCCGCTGGCAGATCCGCGCCGACTGGCAGACCGGAGGCGAATACACGCTGACCATCCCCAAGGGCGCCGTCACGGACGTCGCGGGCTTTCAGAACGACTCGATCGTGGGTAAATACACGGTCTACGACCCCGAGAAATTCGCCACGGTGAAGATTCACGTCACGGGGCGCGACAGCACGCGGTACATCGTGCAGTTGCTCGACGGCAGCAACGCCCTCAAGCAGGAGCGGCGCGACGTCACCCCGGGCGATATTCAGTTCAACTACGTGCCTGCCGGAGAGATCAAGTTCCGTGTGATCGAGGACCTCAACGGCAACGGCAAGTGGGACACGGGCAACCTGGTCGAGCGGCGGCAGCCCGAGCGGGCCGAGATCTACACTAACGACCAGGGCGAAGAGACTTTCGCCACCAAGACCAACTGGGAGATCGAGTTCACGATGGACATGACGCGCCTGTTCGCCCCCGTGACGATGGAGTCGCTCACGCGGATGCTCGACGAGCGGGAGGCCCAGCGCCTCAGGCGCGAGGCGGAGAAGCGCGCCAAGGAGGGTCCCAAACGCGACGACCGCCATGAGCGGGAGGAGAACCAACGCTTCAACAACAGCATGAACGCTACGGGCGGCATGTTCAGCAATTTCAGATAAGGATGATACCACGCAGGATAGTTCCCCTTTTGCTGCTCTTTGCGGCGCTGGCGCTCGCCGGGAGCGCCTCGGCGCAGCACACCCTGGGCTTCAACGTCGGCTACGGCATGGGCAGCGCCCGCTTCGAACCCACGCAGGAGACCCGTGCCCGCTGGGGCATGTACAGCGGCGGCCTCTCGTGGCGCTACTACGGCCGGCAGCGCATCGTGGGGGGCTTCGGCATCGACCTGGAGTTCCTGCAACAGGGCTACTCGTTCGCCACCAACGCCTCGCAGGTCGACGAGAAACGCGATTACCTCTACTATTCGCGCAACATCAACTCGGTGGTGCTTCCCGTCGTCTGGCAGCCCCACGTCTATATGCTGCGCCACCGCCTGCGGGTCTATCTCGAAGCCGCCGCCACGTTCTCCTACAACCTCAGCTCCACCTGGGAGAACGAGTACCTCGACGCCGACAAGCAGAAGCGCATCGAGCGGGGCGACTACCGTTTCGAGACCGCGCGCGACAACCGCTGGGGCTACGGGCTGGCGGGCGGAGGCGGCGTGGCGGTGCTCGTCCGGCAGTTCGAGATCAACGTGCGCGTGCGCTACTATTTCGGCTACTCGGACATCGTGCGCAACCGCAACAAATACTACGACAACGCCACCGACGGCCCCGAAAACCCGTTCTATGCCACCCCCCTGCGTTCGCCGCTCGACAACCTGACCATCTCGGTGGGGCTGAGCTACCGTTTCAACAAGGAGGGGTTCGAAGCCTGGAAACCGCGGCCCAAACGGCCGAAGAACCGCGAAGTGTTCAAATACGGACTTTAAAAACCAATCGACTATGGAAAACAACCGCCAGCAGAAAATCGCCAAACAGATACAGAAAGACATCGCCGACATCTTCCAGAAAGAGGCCGCGCCCCTGGTGCGGGGCGAGCTGATTACCGTCACGGCCGTGCGCATGTCGCCCGATCTGAGCTATGCGAAAGTCTATGTGAGCGTCTTCCCGTTCGAGCGGAGCGGCGCGACGATGCAGCAGCTCGAGCAGCACAACCGCTTCCTGCGCGGCGCCTTGGGCCAGCGTCTGCGCAACCAAGTGAAGAACATCCCCGAGATCCAGTTCTTCCTGGACGACTCGCTGGAATATATCGAGCACATCGACGAAGCCTTGAAGAAATGAAAAATGAAGAATTAAGAATTAAAAATTGAGGGATTGTTACGGGACGGGCATACGGAATCCCTATTGTCAGTATACATACATTGCCCGGCACTCCTCGGCTACGCTAATTTTTAATTCTTAATTCTTAATTTTTAATTTTTGATTTTTGATTTTTGATTCGGAATGCTCGCCTTGCTCCTCGCCCGCCGCTACCTCTTCTCGCCCCGGTCCCGATCGGTTGTCAACTTGATCTCGGGCCTGAGCGTGGTAGCCGTGGCCATGCCCGTGGCGGCGATGATTATCCTGCTCTCGGTCTTCAACGGCTTCGAGACGCTGGTACGGGCGACCTGTACGGCATTCGACGCCGACCTGACGCTCTCCCCGCGCGCGGGGCAGACGTTCGAGGCCGCGCGGCTCGATACGGCGGCCCTCGGCCGCATCGAGGGGGTCGGTGCCGTCTCGTTCCTTTTGGAGCAAAGCGTGCTGCTGGAGCATGCCGGGCGGCAGGCCACGGCCACGCTGCGGGGCGCCGACGACAACTATGCCGCCGTCTTCCCGCTCGAAGAGGCAGTCACCGCGGGGGAGTGGCGCCTCCGGCTGGGCGACCTGGAGCGGCTCGTCGTCGGGCAGTCGATGGCCTACATGCTGGGCATCCGCTCGCTGGCCGACGCCGAGGTGAACCTCTACGCCGTGCGGCGCGGCTCGTTCTCGTCGCTGCTTCCGATGGCCAACTACACGCGCCGCACCGAGCCCGTGGGCGGGGTCTTCACGCTCGACCTCGAGACCGAGCGCACCTACGTCCTCGCGTCGCTCAGGCTGGCGCAGCAGCTCTTCGCCCATCCGGGCCGCGTCTCCTCGCTGGTCGTGCGCCTGACGCCCGACGCCGATCCCGAGCGGGTCCGCCGCGAGGTTGCGGCCGTTGCGGGCGACGAGTTCCGGGTCCGCACGCGCGACGAACTGAGGGCCTCGTTCTACCGGATCATGGCCTACGAAAAGTGGGGCATCTTCTTCATCGCCCTGCTGGTCCTCGTCGTGGCGTCGTTCTCGGTGGTGGGGGCGCTGTCGATGCTGATCGTCGAGAAGCGCCTCGACATCCGCACGCTGCACGCCCTGGGGGCCGACACACGGCTCGTCCGGGCCGCATTCCGAGGCGAGGGCTACCTGATCTGCGCCTTGGGGGCCGCGCTGGGAGTGCTTTTGGGGGTCGGCCTCAGCCTCGTGCAGCAGCATTTCGGCCTGATCGAGATTCCGGCCGAGACGTTCCTCACGAAGAGCTACCCCGTCGAGTTCCGCCCCTCCGACCTGGGGGCCGTGCTCCTGAGTTTCGCCCTGGTGGCCGCCCTGTTGACCGAACTTACGATACACAGCATGATAAAAAAGAACGCATAGCCATGAAACGCCCCTTACGAACGCTCCTCTTCGCGCTTCTCGTGCTGCTGGCCGGTGCATGCGCCCGCCACAAGATCATTCCCGACCGCGAGCTGGCCGAGATTTTCCACGACGCTTTCCTGGCCAACGCCTATGTGGGAAACCGGAGCCTCAAGCTCGATTCGCTGAACATCTACGAGCCGATCTTCGCCAGTTACGGCTACACCACCGACGACGTGCAGTACACCATCGGCAACTTTTCCAAACGCAAGAGCGCCCGCCTGGGCGATGTCGTCGAGCAGGCCATCGTGTTGCTCGAAGCCGAGGGCAAGTACTACGACCGCGAGGTGGCGATCCTCGATACGATCGACAACGTGGCCCGCCGCCGCTACACGCAGACCGTGCTTTCGGACTCGCTCATCCGCGTCGGCTCGCTGCGCGACACGGCGCGCCTGAGCTTCTCGCTCCCCGTGCGGCCGGGCGAGTACGAGCTGCGCTTCTCCTACCGGGTCGACTCGCTCGACCGCAACACGCGGGGGCTGCGCGGCCGCATGTGGCTCGACCGCTCGGACAGCACGCGCGCCAACGTCTACACCATGACCCTGCGCCGCCACCGCACCGAGACGTTCTCGCGGCGCTTCACGGTCGATTCGACCCACTGCCGTCTCAGGCTGGACCTGCTCGATTTCGTCGACAAACCGCAGCGTCCCTCGGTGACGGTGACAGACCTCACTGTCCGCTACATCCCCACGGCCGCCGACGCCGTGAGCCGCTTCTACGACGAGCAGCTCGACATCCGCATCTTCGCCGATGAATTCTTCCGTGCAGCCACCGCGGCGGATAGCCTCTAACCTCCTCTGGACAGGGGATGGGCTGCTGCGCGACCCGCTCGTGGAACTCGCGCCCGACGGGAGCATCCTGCGCATCGCACAGTGCGCCGAGCCCGACCGCCTGGCCGCGACCGAGTTCTATGCCGGGGTGCTGGTTCCCGGTTTTCCGGCCGACTACCGCGCCGCCTTTTCGCGGATGTGTGCGCACACACCGCCCTTTTTGCCCGACCTGCTGCGCGCGCTGCCGGCCGGTGCGGCAGGGGGATCGCACCCCGCGTTTTCACCCGGCGGCAACACCCCGTTTTCTTCGGTGTGTGCGCACACACCGCCTTTTTCGACCTGTACGGAGGGGGTGCTGGTCGTGATTTCGGGGCTGGATTACGAGACGATGCTTCTGACCGGGCGCTCGTGCATTCGCTGTCTGACGGGGAGATAAAAAGAGACCCCTGCGACGCGCTTGTCGCAGGGGTAATTCGTTCGTGCCAGCGTAAGCGCGGCCTTACCGCCGCATGGGGAACGAGAGGGTCCGGGCGTCGAGGTAGGCGTCGGGGAAAGGACTCCAGTTCCACGCCTGCCCGTTCGAAAGGGTGAAATGGCTGCCCAGACGCAGGGTGTTGTTGTCGATCACCGTCACCCGCGCCGGGAGGTTTTCGCGCTGGATCACCACCACCGAGGTCATCGAGACGTTGGGTTTGGACTGGATCGGCGACATGGTCCGGTAGTCGGGTTTCCAGGGGGTCAGGTGGGCCAGCGAATCGGGCAGCTGGAAGCCCGCCATGCGGGTCGAATCCCGCTGCGGCAACTCGAATTTCGGCTCCTGGGCCGCAACCGTCAGGGCCGCGCAGAGAGCGGCGAGAGCCGTCGTGATCTTTTTCATAAGCACCTCTCCTTTCATCTTTAAACAGTTAACGTTAAAATACCTCTCTTAGTATGCGGACCGACTGCACGGCGCTGATCGCGTCGAGGTGGTAGCCGTAGTAGACCAGCACGGCGTTCAGAAACTCGACCCGCTGCGTGCGGTTGAGCCCGATCCGGTCCAGCTGGCGGACGTCGGAGGCCATCATCCGCTCGAGGATGCCGGCGCACTCCTGCGTCATGACGCTCGTGTGGGTGGGCCGCACGGGCGTATACAGCCCCTCGCGGATGTCGAACCACGCGCCGGGCGCGTAGTCGTTCCCGGGGCGGAATCCCAGAAAGCGGCTCAGATTGGCCAGGAACCAGAGGTGGAAGTTGGCCACGCCCTCCTCCATGCCGTCGAGCGCCCCGACCGAGTTCCAGACGAAATCGAAAAGCCCCTCGTTCGGCTCGCTCTCGCGGACAAGGCGGTACAAAACCTCTGCCATGAAGAGGGCCATGGTCGATTTGCGCACGTCGAACGGCACCCCCTGCAACAGAAATCCGCTCCGCACCTCCTTGAAGCGGTCCAGCTGGCAGCGCGATGATTGCAACCCCTCGAACTCCACGGGGAACATCGGCTGGAAGAGTCCCATCTTCGAACCCCGCCCGCTGCGGCTGCGCACGCCCTGCACCAGGTAGCTGCGGCGTCCTCCCACGTCGGTCAGGAGGTAGACGACCAGCGACGAGTCGCCGTATTTGAGCGTATGGAGGACCACTCCGCGCCCCTTGTAGCTTTTCAATTCAAAATGCAGAATTCAGGATTCACAATTTCGCGGGGCAAGTCCGAGCCTCGAGCAAGGGCGAGCTGCCGCTATTCTCGGGGATCGAAAATGCCTTTCATCTGCTTTCAGCGGCTTGGCTTTGCATCCGCACGGCATAACCTGCAAACAGCCTCTGGCTCCTACCTTTCACCTTTCACTTTTCACCTTTCACTTTGTTGCGACCACTCGACGTTGCTCGGGGATCGAGAACCTTTCACTTTTAACCCGCTTTTGGCGGCTTGACTTTGCATCCGCACGGCATAACCTGCAACAGCCTCTGGCTCCTACCTTTCACTTTTCACCTTTCACCTTTCACCTTGATGAGCATCCACCCGTCGAGCCCGGCGACCTCCACCCGCTTCAGTCCCAGCCGTGACGCACACTGCGTGAGGGGTTCGACGTCGGCTTCGAGAAAGCCGCTCATCACCAGATCGCCGCCCGGCGCCAGCGCCGCAGCATAGGCCGGCATGTCGGCCAGGAGGATGTTGCGGTTGATGTTGGCCAGGATGAAATCGTAGCGGCGGCCCGCGATGCTCGCGGCGTCGCCCCGGATCGCGGTGATGCGCTCCGCAACGCCGTTCAGCGCCGCGTTCTCGCGGCAGCTGGCGTCGGCCCAGTCGTCGATGTCCACGGCGTCCATGTGCGCGGCGCCGCATTTCAGGGCGGCGATCGCCAGCACGCCCGTGCCGCTGCCCATGTCGAGCCCCGTGCGGCCGGCAACCCCCAGGTCGAGCACGGCGCGCGCCATGAGCTGCGTGGTGGCGTGGTGGCCCGTGCCGAAAGCCATCCTGGGCATCACCACGATCTCCATCCCGCCCTCGGGTGTCGGGTCGTGGAACGGCGCGCGGATCCGGAGGCGCCCGTCTACCTCGACGGGCGGAAAATTGCTCTCCCACAGCGCATTCCAGTTTTGCGTCTCGATGGCCACATAGCGGCCCGCGACGCCGTGGCGCGCGAGCAGGTCGTCCACCTCCGTTTTGCAGTCGCACAGCCGCTCCTCGGGGATGTAGGCCTTGAGAATGCCCGGCTCGCTTTCGAAACTCTCGAACGGATAGTCGGCCAGGTACGCCGTCAGGATTTCGGCCTGCGCATCCTCCGAAAGGGCGACGTTGAGGGCGATGTAATTCATATTATGTAAATTTTCGTACCTTTGTTTCTACAAAGTTACGGATAATCTTCGGATAAGGGAGGAAGATAATGGCAGAAAATACGAAAAAATGGGAAGAGGCGGGAAAACGCTACCGCACGCATCTGAAGCTCGAGAAGCGTCTTTCGCAGCATACGGTGGACTCCTACATGCGCGATCTGCGGCAGTTCGCCCACTTTGTGCTGCGGCTGTGGGACATTCCGCCCCATCGGGTCGGGCAGCCGATGATCGAACGCTACCTGGCCTGGCTCTACGATCGCGGACGCGAGCAGAGCTCCCAGGCCCGCTACCTGAGCGGCATCCGCAGTTTCTTCAACTTTCTGCTCCTCGGCGAAGAGATCGTCTCCTCCCCCGCCGAATTCGTCAGCATGCCCCGCTGCCGGCGCCACCTGCCCGAGGTGCTCTCCACGGCCGAGATCGACCGCATCATCGCCGTCGTGGACAACTCGACTGTCAAGGGCCGACGCGACAGTGCCATGCTCGAGGTGCTCTACTCGTGCGGACTGCGCGTTTCGGAGCTGACGTCGCTGCGCCTGGGCGATCTCTTTTTCGGCGAGGGTTTCCTGCGCGTCATCGGCAAGGGCGACAAGCAGCGGGCGGTGCCCCTGAGCGGTGCCGCGAGGGAGAAGATCCAGCGCTACCTCGAAGACCGCAAACCGCACCGGCCGGACGAGCAAGTGGTCTTTCTGAACAACCGCGGCAAGCCGATGACGCGCGTGATGGTCTTCACGCTGCTGCGGCAGGCGGCGCAGCGGGCCGGGATCGACAAGCGCGTCAGCCCCCACACGTTCCGCCACTCGTTCGCCACGCACCTCATAGAGGGGGGCGCGGGCATTCGTCAGGTGCAGGAGCTGCTCGGACACGAGAGCATTCTCACCACGGAGATCTATACCCACCTCGACAGCGAACGCCTGCGCACCACCGTAGAGAAGCACCTGCCGCTCTAAAGGGGCTTATTTCCGTTTCGGCCGTTCGAAGAAATAGCTTTTCTGCCGCCGCTTCTCCTCCTGCGAGCGGGCGACGCAGACCCGTTCGCCCGTGTAGGGGTTCTCGCCCGTATAGAACATCACCGACGAGAGGGTCATGGGCGTGGGCGTGAGGTCCTGCACCTGTTCGAGGGTGAAATGGAGCTTGCCCAGCACTTTTTCGGACAAGGCCTGCATGTCGCGCTCCGAGCACCCCGGATGGGAGGAGATGAAATAGGGGATCAGCTGGTAGGGAAGCCCCTCGCGGCGGCAGATGGCCTTGAAATCGGCGTTGAGCCGCTCGAAAAGCGCGAACGGAGGCTTGCGCATCAGCTTCAGCACCCGCTCCTCGGTGTGTTCGGGTGCCACTTTCAGCCGCCCCGAGGTGTGGTGGCGGACGACGGTTTCGAGGTAGGGCGAATCGTCGAACAGGTCGTAGCGGATGCCGCTTCCGACAAAGGCCTTTTTAACCCCTTTCACGGCCCGTATCTTCTCGTAGAGCGCCAGCAGCGGCCGGTGGTCGTTGTCCAGGTTGGGGCACTTGGCCGGGTGGAGGCACGACGGACGGCGGCACGCCGCGCACAGCGTGCGGTCGCGGCCGCCCATGCGGTACATGTTGGCCGAGGGCGCTCCCACGTCGGAGAGGTATCCCTTGAAATCGGGCATGCGGGCGATGCGGCGGACCTCCTCGAGGATCGAGCGCTCGCTGCGCGAGTGGACGAACTTGCCCTGGTGGGCCGAGATGGTGCAGAATGCGCAGCCGCCGAAGCAGCCGCGGTGGATGTTGACCGAGTGCTTGATCATCTCCCAGGCCGGCATGTCGCCCTTGCCCCGGTAGCGCGGGTGGGGCGCCCGCTCGTAGGGGAGGTCGAACGAGTGGTCGAGCTCCTCGGTCGTGAGCGTAGTGCGGGCCGGGGTGACGACAACGTAGCGGTCGGCAGTCTGTTCGACGAGCGTGGCAGTCGGCTCGAGGAGGTTGCTCTGGGTCTCGATGACGGTGAAATTTTCGGAAAATGCGCGGTGTGTGCGCACACACTCCTCATGGGAGTGCAGCCGGATGGTCTCGGCGGGGTCGAGCCGCGCGACATAATCCGCGTCGGCGAGGAACGCCACCTGACGCAGGGTGCGCAGCCGCTTGGCGTTGTAGCCGTTGTGCATGGCCCGCGCGACCTCGTGGACGACCCCCTCGCCCATGCCGTAGATCAACAGGTCGGCACCCGATTCGACGAGGATCGAGGGGCGGAGAGAGTCGCTCCAGTAATCATAGTGCGTCAGCCGCCTCAGCGACGCCTCGATACCGCCCACGACCACCGGGACGTGGGGAAAGAGCCGCTTGAGAATCTGCGTATAGACCGTCGTGGCGCGGTCGGGCCGGAAGCCCGCCTTGCCGCCGGGGGTGTAGGCGTCGTTGCTCCTCAGGCGCAGGTTGGCCGTATAGTGGTTGACCAGCGAGTCCATCGCCCCGGCCGTGACGCCGAAGAAGAGCCGCGGGGCACCCAGCTTGCGGAAATCCCGCAGGTCGTCCCGCCAGTTGGGCTGCGGAACGATGGCCACACGGTACCCCTCGGCTTCCAGGAGGCGGCCGATCACCGCCGCCCCAAAGGCCGGGTGGTCGATGTAGGCGTCGCCCGAGAAGAGGATGACGTCCAGCTGGTCCCATCCGCGCTCGCGGACCTCTTTTATGGTCGTAGGGAGAAACATAAAAGGTGAAAGGTGAAAAAACATTTATAATCGAAGAGGGCAGCGGATGTTGGCAGAGGTGTCTGGTTTATCGATAGTGAAAGCGAGATCTTTACCTTTCACTTTTCACCTTTCACCTTTCACCTCACTCGAATACCCCTCCCACTTTTCGAGCAGGGCCCGAAAATCGGCCGGGAGGGGGCTTTCGAAGCGCATTTCGCGGCGGGTTGCGGGGTGTTCGAAGCCCAGCGACGCGGCGTGCAGCGCCTGGCGGGGCAGCAGCGAGAAGCAATTTTCGATGAACTGCCGGTAGCGGGTGAAAGTCGTGCCCTTGAGGATGCGGTCGCCTCCGTAGCGTTCGTCGTTGAAGAGCGGATGGCCCGTCCAGGCCATGTGGACGCGGATCTGGTGCGTGCGGCCCGTTTCGAGGCGGCACTCGACGAGCGTGACGTAGCCGTAACGCCTCAGCACCCGCCAGTGCGTGACGGCGTGCTTGCCGTCGGAGCCGTCGGCGAAGACGTGCATTTTCTGCCGGTCGCGGGGACTGCGGCCGATGTTTCCCGTGACGGTGCCCTCGTCCTCCGAGAGGTTGCCCCAGACGAGCGCCACGTAGCGGCGCGTGATGGTGTGGTCGAAAAACTGTTTGGCCAGGCGCGCATGGGCGATCTCGTTCTTGGCCACGACCAGCAGCCCCGAGGTGTTCTTGTCGATGCGGTGCACCAGCCCCGCGCGGGAGTGCTCCCCGGCGGGGATTCCCTGCTGCTGAAAGTGCCACATGAGCGCATTGACCAGCGTGTGCTCGTAGTTGCCGTGGCCGGGGTGGACGACCATGCCGGCGGGTTTGTCGACCAAAAGCAGGTCGTCGTCCTCGTAGGGGATGTCGAGCGGGATGGGCTCGGGGGTCAACTCCACCTCGCGCCGCGGGTAGGGCATGACGATCTGGATGCGGTCCAGCGGCTTGACCTTGTAGCTCGACTTGGCCGGGAGGCCGTTGACCAGGATGTTCCCGCTGTCGGCGGCGGCCTGGATGCGGTTGCGCGAGCAGTGCTCCATGCGGACCGTGAGGAACTTGTCGAGCCTGAGCGGCGTCTGTCCCCGGTCGGCCGTGACGGCGAAATGCTCGTACAGCCCGGCGCCCTCGTCGTCCTCCTGCCCCTCGACCGGAATGTCGTCCAGTTCGGGCTCCTCGGTATAACGCTCGTCGGCCATCAGTCGAAGAAAGAGTCGGTCTCAGCGGGTTCCTGCGGCTGGCTCTGGTCGGGATTCGCGGCCCGCTCCAGCGCTTCGAGAGCGAGCGAGTCGGCGCGCTCCTGCTCCAGTCGCTGCCGCTCCTCGGCCAGCGCCCGGGCCTGCTTTTCGGCTTCGGCACGGCTTCGGGCGATCTTCTGCTCGTCGAGCGTCAGCCGCATGTCGACCCGCGACCCGAGCGCAGCCTGCCGTTCGGCCGCGGGGGTCTGGATGTAGACGCGGGCGTCTTTCTGGTTGAGGAGGTTGATCCCTTGGTCGAACTCGATGCGCCCGACGTTGAGCCCCAACTCCCACAGGCGGCTCTTGGCTTCGGCCAGCGGCGAACCGACCACCTGGGGCGTCACGGTGGTGCCATAGCCCCCCTCGACACCCACGTGGAGCGTGATGCCCGAACCCATCTCGGCTTCGAGGCGGCTGGTCGGCGCGACGGGCTGGTCGCCGAGGTACTCCTCGAGGACGTAGTTGGTGGCCATGTCGGCGCGGTAGACCAGCTCGCCGATTTCGAGTCCCGCGATTTCGAGCATGTTCTTGGCCTGGCGGAGCGAGCGGCCGGCCACGTAGGGCACCGGAACCATCTTCTGACGGTACGAGTTGATGGTGATGTAGACCGTGCGGCCGGGCTTGACCTCGACGCCGCCCTCGGGCAGTTGGTCCAGGACGATGCCGCCCTCGTAGGCCGGCACGAACAGCGAGTCGTTGATGTGGAGCCTCAGGTCGTGCTTGCGGGCGATGCGCTGCGCTTCGGGCAGCGGTATGCCCGAGAAATCGGGCACCGTGCGCCGTGCGCCGTGGCGCGTGCCCAGTTGCATCAAGACGTGGGCCAGGACGGCCGCGGCGAGGATCGCCAGCGCGATCAGAAAAAGGTTCCACAGAAGCGGATTGCGGCGGAGCCGCTGCCAGGAGGAGGGGGCTTTCTGCATGGGTCGTAGGTTATTTGGGCGCCTTGCGGTAGAGGTAGACGGCGATGACGAGGTAGATCAGGTTCGGGAGCCAGACGGCCAGCCCGGGGGGGAGCGTGCCGCTCTTGGCGAACTCCTCGAAGAAGCGGTTGAAGAGGATGTACGAGAAGCAGAGGGCCGTGCCGATGCCGATGTGCAGCCCCGTGCCGCCGCGCACCTTGCGCGAGGAGAGGGAGACGCCGATCAGCGTGAGGATGAAAGTCGAAAGCGGATAGGCGTAGCGGGCGTGCTTCTCGACCTCGATGATGTTGATCGAGTCGGAGCCCTTGGCCCGCTGCTGGTCGAGGAAGTCGTTGAGCTGCGAGATGTTCATGGTCTGGATCAGCTCGTTGACGCGGCCCAGTTCGGTCACCTCGAGGTTGATCAGGGTGTCGAGGTTGCGGTACTGGGCGAACGTCTCCGTCCCGAGCGAATCGAACTGGCGCATGGTATAGCGCGGGGCGGTCCAGCGCTTGCTCTCGGGGTCGAACTTGACGTCGGAGGCCTCGAGCGAGTGGGTCATCGTGCCGCTGTCGTAGTGTTCGAGCGAGAAGAACGAGGCCTGCTTCGAATTGTCGTGGTAGCCGCGGATGTAGGCGAACGTGCCCGGTTCGATCTGGCGGTAGATGTGGCGGTCGAACTGGGTGTTTCGGCGCCGTTTGATGTACTCCGACTCGAACGCGACGATGTGGCGCTGCGAGAGGGGGATGAGCCAGAGGTTGAGCGTCAGCGAGAGCGATCCGATGATGAGCGCCCCCAGGAAATAGGGCCACATGAGCCGCCGGAAAGACATGCCTCCCGAGAGCATGGCCACGATCTCGGTCTGGTAGGCCATCTTCGAGGTGAAGAAGATGCAGGCGATGAAAGTGAACAGGCCGCTGAACTGGTTGATGAAGAACGGAATGAAATTGAGGTAGTAGTCGAAGATGATGGCCGAGAGCGGAGCATGCAGCTCCGTGAAATCGTCGATCTTTTCTACATAGTCGAACAAGACCACCACCACGATAATCATGGCGATGGCGAAGAAATAGGTCGACAGGAACTTGCCCAGGATGTAGCGGTCCAGGATTTTGAATCCCGGAAAGCGGAATTGCGTTTTTCGTTCGGTGCTGGACACTCTTTCGTAATTGTTAATATTTTTCGAATGCGATCCACTCGCTCAGCGCCTCGCCGTCCGCCGCCGGGCGGGCGTAGCGGTACAATTCGCCGCAGCCGTTCACGACGGCCGTGTCGCCCTCGAAGCGCAGGAACGACCAGTAGATGCCCTCCCGGTCAAAGACGCACCGGTCGGGGAGGAATTTCGCGTCGTCGATCGCCAGCGGCGCGGCGCTTGCGGCCCGGTTGTCCCCGGCCATGCAGGCCGTCTGCTCCCAGGAGTTCGACATCAGGCGGATGTGCTGTGCGAACAGGCCCCCGCGGTCGTTGAAACGCAGGCGAGCCGCCCGGCAGTAGATGAAATCCGGCTGGATATAGAACGCATAGTTGTGGCGGTTCGTACCCGCTTCGAAACGGATGTCGTGCGCGTCCGCTTCGAGACGTGTGCCCAGATTCCACTGCTGGATGCACGTACCCCTCTCCAGCGGCGAAGCGTGCAGCATCTGGTAGGGCTCGGTGATGCGCACCCGTTCGATCTTTTCCAGCAGCCGCTCGCCGCTCCTGCCCGCGATGCGCAGCCGGCCGTCGGAGAGCACGGTGCCTGGGTCGGCCCGAAGCGTGTCGTTTCGGAGGATATACCGCTCCACGACGGTGGAGTCGTCCGCTGAAAACACCGCCCTGCCCAGCAGGAAAGGGTGGTTGCCCTCCGTGCGGATCAGAGAGGCCGCGATGACGCTGTCGCTCCGCTCGAACACCAGCGCAAAACGCTCCGTGCGGAGCACCTCGCAGTCGGTATCGGCCCAGACGCCCGCGGTTTCGGCCGATGCGGGTGCCCGATGCGTGCATGAAAGACCGGTCGCCAGGAGCGAAATGAGCAGCAGGCTGATCGCCGTCTCCGTCTTCGAGTTTTGCATCTTCATCATCTTCGGGCTGTCCGTTAGAGTCTGCGTACGAGTTTTTGGACCATCATCGCTTTCCACGCCCCGAAATCGCCCGCGGCGATGTGCTCGCGCGCCGCGCCGACCAGCCGCAGGTAGAACGCGATGTTGTGCAGCGAGGCGATCTGGGCCGCCAGCATCTCGCCGCACACCGCCAGGTGGTGCAGGTAGGCTTTCGAGTAGCGGGTGTCGACGTAAGCCGTGCCCCCGGGGTCGAGGGGCGAGAAATCGTCCTCCCACTTCTTGTTGCGGATGTTGATGATCCCCTCCGCCGTGAAGAGCTGCCCGTTGCGGCCGTTGCGCGTGGGCATCACGCAGTCGAACATGTCGACGCCCCGGGCGATCGCCTCGAGGATGTTCACCGGCGTTCCGACGCCCATCAGGTAACGCGGACGATCCTCCGGCAGAATGTCGTTGACAACCTCGATCATTTCGTACATCACCTCCGTCGGTTCGCCCACGGCCAGCCCCCCGATGGCGTAGCCGTCGGCATTGTACCGCAGGACGTTTTCCGCGGCCCGGGCCCTGAGGTCGGGGTAGGTGCAGCCCTGCACGATGGGGAAGAGGGCCTGGTAGTGGCCGTATTTGGGTCGGGTCCGGTGGTAGCGGTCGAAGCAGCGGTCGAGCCACCGCTCGGTGAGGCCGAGGGATTCGGCGGCGTACTCGCGCGGGGCGTCGCCCGGGGGGCACTCGTCAAAAGCCATCATGATGTCGGCGCCGATCGTGCGCTCGGTGTCGACGACGCTCTCGGGCGTGAAGAGGTGTTTCGAGCCGTCGATGTGCGAGCGGAAATGGCACCCCTCCTCTTTCAGCTTGCGGCACGCCGCGAGCGAAAAGACCTGGAACCCGCCGCTGTCGGTGAGCATCGGGCCCTCCCACGTCGAGAAGCGGTGGACGCCTCCGGCGCGTTCGAGGATCTCCATGCCGGGGCGCAGGTAGAGGTGGTAGGTGTTCGCCAGGATGATCTGCGCATGCGCTTCGCTGCTCAGGTCGCGGTGGAAGATGCCCTTGACCGTGGCCGCGGTGCCCACGGGCATGAAGATCGGGGTGGGAACGACGCCGTGGTCGGTCGTCAGCTCGCCTGCGCGGGCGCGGGTCGCGGGGTCGGTATGTCGGACGGTAAAATTCAAACTCATCTCTGTTCGGTGCGGACCGCAGCGTCGCAAAGGCGGCCGATGCGTGCAAAATTAGACAAATAATTCCGAATTCTGAATTTTGAATTCTGAATTGTTGTTATCTTTGCCGATATTTCGCCGATATGCCATTTCTCGATACGTTTCTTCGCTGCTACGGCTGGGAGGGCGCGGCCCTTGCGGGGGCGCTCCTCGTTCTGCTGAGCGTGCAGCTCTACTACTATATTTTCGTCTACGGCCGCATCGCCTCCTACAAGAACAACCGCCGGCCGGCGGTACTCGACGCCGAGCCCCCGGTGTCGGTCATCATCCCGCTCTTTACGGAGGATTACGGCTTCATCGAGGAGCGGCTGCCGCTCATCCTCGCCCAGAACTACCCCGATTTCGAGACCGTGCTGGTCTATGTGGGCAGCGACAACGATTTTTACGAGGACCTCACGCGCCTGAAGCACTCCTTTCCGCAGATCACCACGACCAAGATCCACCTCGACCCCCGCTTTCCGATCTCGCGCAAGATGGCCCTCAACGTGGGGATCAAGTCGGCCCACTGCGAGTGCCTGGTCTTCACCTCGACCGACGCCGCGCCCCAGACCGACCGCTGGCTCTCGCTGATGGCCAAAGGGTTCGTGCGCGGACAGATCGTCGTCGGCTACTGCGGCGTCGAGCGGACGCGCGGTTTTGCGAACCGGATGATGCGCACCTGGCGGATGATGCACGCGGCCGACTGGATCGCCCGCGCCGTGCGCCGCCGCCCCTACCGCGCCACGCTGCACAACATGGGCTTCACCAAGCAGGTCTATTTCGGTGCCAACGGATTCAGCCACCTCAACATGAATATCGGCGAGGACGACCTCTTCATGCAGCGCGTCATGACGCGCGACAACGTGAGCGTCATCCTCTCGCCGCGGGCCACGCTGCGCGAGAAGGTGTGGGGCGGCCTGGGCTGGTGGATGGGGCAGCTGCGCTACTACGGCTCGGCGTTTCGCTTCTATCCGATCGAGGTGCGGAATTTCATCCAGTGGGAGCTCTGGTCGCGCGTGCTCTTCTTCACCGCGGCGGCCTGCGCCCTCTGGGTCATGCCGTTCGAGTACAAGATCGCGGCGGGCGTGCTGCTTCTGGTGCGCTATGCGGCGGTGGTGTGGCAGGTGCGCCGCATCGCCCGGCGGCTGGGCGAGGGCGGTCTGGTGCGCCTCTATTTCCTCTACGACCTTTTCAGCCCCCTGTGGGCATTCGTGCTGGGCGTGCTGCTGATGCGCAAAGACGACCGCGTATGGAGATAGCCGACTACATCGTTGCCGAAGACCGGCAGCTGGTCGAACGCGTCCTTGCCGGCGACGACCTGGCTTTCGAATACCTCTTCAACCGGTACAGCGACGCCATCCGGCGGTTGTTCGTGCAGCGTCTGGGCGGTGCGAACGACGCCGACGACCTGTTGCAGGAGACTTTCATCAAGGTCTACATCAACCTGCACCGGTACAGCTCCTCGTTCACTTTCGGGCAGTGGGTCTACACCATCGCCCGCAATACGTTCATCGACTACGTGCGCCGGCGTCAGGACGACCTGTCGATCGACGAGCGATTCGCATCCCCCGCCTCCTCGGCCCCGACACCCGAGGAGAGCGTCATCAACCTCCAGCAGCGCACCCAGATCGAGCACTACCTCCAGACGCTCGCGCCCCGCTACCGGCAGCTGATCGTCATGCGCTTTTTCGACGAGTACTCCTACGAGGAGATCGCGGCCAAACTGGGGCTGCCCCTCGGGACGGTCAAGACGCAGATCCACCGCGCCCGGGAGCAGATGTGCCGCCTGATCGCCCGGAGCGACGAACGCTTTAAAATTCAAAATTCATAATTCACAATTCAGAATTTATGCGCTGTGATCTGATCCTCGAATATTTTCCGGAGCTTGCGGAGCGGCAGCGGCAGCAGTTCGAAGCCCTCTGGGACCTCTATGCCGTGTGGAACGCCCGGATCAACGTCGTCTCACGCAAGGATTTCGACCAGTTGTACCTGAGGCACGTGCTGCATTCGCTGGCCATTGCGAAAGTCTGCACGTTCGAGGCCGGAGCGCGGATCCTCGATGTGGGGTGCGGCGGCGGCTTCCCCTCGGTGCCGCTGGCCATCCTCTTCCCCGAGGCGCATTTCACGGCCGCGGACTCGATCCGCAAAAAGATCACCGTGGTCGAGGGGGTGGTCGAGGGGCTGGGCTTGCAGAACATCGAGCCCCGCTGCGCGCGCGTCGAGTCGATTCCCGAGCGGTTCGACTACGTGGTTTCGCGCGCCGTGACGGCCATGCCCGCGTTCGTCGGCTGGGTCTGGAACCGCATCGAGCGGGGGCGGAAAGGATCGCTTCCCAACGGCATTCTCTACCTCAAGGGCGGCGAACTGGCCGAGGAACTGGCCGCCACGGGCAAACGCTGGTACATCTACGAAATCGCGCGTTTCTTCGGGGAGGAGTTTTTCGAGACCAAGAAAGTGGTCTATACCCCGCGGTAATCCGTTCCGGTCGCGGGAAATGGCGTTGAATCGAAAGCGGGTTCTCCGGGAGGGGCCGCGGTGATGCTGCCGCCTGCATGGCTCGCTGCGTGGTTCGGCCGCTCCCGGGAGCGCATTGCGTCGTGCTTCGGATGGGGCGTCTGCACTGCACAATAATAAAAACTCCCGGCTTGTCTTGCTCCGGGAGTTTCACGCATGCGGCGGGCTGAGATGCCGGTTTCGGCTCCGGCCGCTCGCTATTGCTGCCTGGCTTTCTGCCGCTCGATAATCGTGCGCAGGTTCTCCATGAACTCCTCGGAGCCCGAGGCGCCCTGGATGCGGCCCAGCAGCTCGCCCGCGGTGTCGAATACGAGGTAGAGGGGGATGGCGCCGCTGCCGTAGCGTTTCAAGAGCTCCCGGCCGGTCGGCTGGTCGGTGTCGTACTTGGCCGCCACAAAGCGTTTGTCCATGAACTCCCCGACATCGCGGCGCGAGAATACATCCCGCTCCATCATCCGGCACGGCGGGCACCACGAAGCATAGAGGTCGATGAAGACCAGTTTGTTCTCCCGGATGGCCATTTCGCGCACGGCGTCCGTCGATTTGGTTTCGAATTTCACCTGGGCCTGCGCCGCGCTGACAACGAAAGCCAGCATGAGGATAAAGATCACTTTTTTCATAGGTCTTTTTTTCGCTCTTCGCTGCAAATTTCTCTCCGCAGGCAATTTTTAATTCTTAATTTTTCATATTCAATTCGGAGGTGCTGAGCAGCCCGCAGGCGGCCTGTATGTCCTCGCCGCGCGAGGCGCGGATGGTGGTCTGGATGCCGCGGGCCGTCAGCGCGTCGCGGAAGCGGATCATCGCCTCCGGAGCGGGCGAGTAGTAGGGCGAACCGGGGATGCGGTGGAAGCGGATCAGGTTGATGCGGCAGCGGATGCCGTTCAGCAGCCGGCAGAGTTCGCGCACATGGCGCGGGGTGTCGTTCAGCCCCTCCATCAGGATGTATTCGAACGAGACGCGGCGCTGGTGGGTAAAATCGTACTGGCGGAGGATCGCGGCGACCTCCGAGATGGGCCAGACCCGCTCGACGGGCATGATCGCCGCCCGCTCGTCGTGGAACGGGTTGTGGAGGCTGACGGCGAGGTGGACGCGCGTGGCGTCGAGCAGGCGCCCGAGTTCGGGAACGACCCCCGCCGTGGAGACGGTCACGCGCGTGGGCGACCAGCCGAACCCCCACTCCGAGGTGATGATTTCGAGTGCGCGCAGCACGTTGTCCGTATTATCCAACGGTTCGCCCATGCCCATGAATACCAGGTTGGTAAGACGGTCGCGTTCGGGCAGCGAGACGATCTGGTTGAGTATCTCGGCCGCCGTGAGCGAGCGCTGCAACCCCTGCCGCCCGGTGGCGCAGAACGTGCAGCCCATGCGGCACCCGGCCTGCGACGAGACGCAGAGCGTGGCCCGCTCGCCGTCGGGAATATAGGCCGTTTCGACGAAATGACCCCCGGAGGTGGCGTAGAGGTATTTGCGCGTGCCGTCCGCCGATTCCGTGACCCGGACGGGGGCTGCGAGCGCCGGGGCGAACTGCGCCGAAAGGCGCTCCCGGTTGGCGGCCGCGAGGTCGGTCATCCGCGCCGGGTCCTCGGTATGGCGCTTGTAGAGCCAGCGGGCGAGCTGCCGGGCCGCGAAGCGGGGCAGTCCCATCCGGTCGCAGAGGACCGTAAGTTCGGTCGGATTTTTGCCGTATAATGTTTCGTGAGGGGTCGTTTCCATCGTGCGGGGTGGTTTGCTGCGGAACAAAAGTAGCCAAAAAATAAAGATTTTTTCGCCCGTGCGTGCGTTTTTGGATTTTTATCTCTATATTTGTGGTGCATAGTGCATCGGTACGCGATTTTTGAAAAGTTAAGAACAATTAAAATTCAAATAGATGGAAATCAAGAAATCACCCAAGGCAGACTTGCAGAACAAGCGGGGTCTGCTGCTCGAAATCGGTTTGATCGTGGCGCTCGGACTCGTCATCGCCGCATTCGCCTACACGCCCAAGGAGCACCGCATCGAGAAAGTCGATCTGAACTACGCTCCCGTCGAGGAGGAGATCACCGAAATTACGCGTCAGGACCAGAAGCCGCCCGAGCCTCCCAAGAAAGTCGAGGTCAAAGTGATCGCCGACCTGTTGCAGGTGGTGACCAACGACACGAAGATCACCACCGAGGTCGATTTCGCCGAGTTCGACGAGAACACGGAGGTGATCCAGCAGGTCGAGGTGGCCGAGGAGGTGGTCGAGGACGACCAGCCGTTCCTGATTGCCGAGACCATGCCCTCGTTCCAGGGCGGCGACCTCAACACGTTCCGCAACTGGGTTCAGACCAACGTCAAGTTCCCGCAGATCGCCCTCGAAAACGGCATTCAGGGCCGTGTGGTCCTCTCGTTCGTGATCGAGAAAGACGGACGTCTGACCAACATCCAGGTGCTTCAGACCCCCGACCGTTCGCTCTCCGAGGCCGCCATCGCCACGCTGAGCAAGTCGCCGCGGTGGACGCCGGGCAAGCAGCGCAACCAGGTGGTCCGCGTGAAATACACGCTGCCCGTCGATTTCCGCGTGCAGAACTGATCCCCGGCTGGGGTGTTTCCTCCCTGGCGGGAGGGGCGGCAGACGATTCCGTGTGGACGGGCCAGCTTTCTTGACGGGCCAGTTTCGGTGGCAGACAAAAAAACAGAAAGAGGGGGCCAGCTTCTGCGGAAGACAAAACCGGAAAGAGAGCTGCTTTTGCGGAAGATAAAAACCGGAAAGAGGCGGCCAACTCCTGCGGAAGACAAACACCGGAAAGAGCGGGCCAGTTTCGCGCTGAGTCAACCGATTTCTGGAGCGCTCGCAATGCAGCCGTTTTCATTGTGTCAGCCGCATGCAGACTTTCCGTCCGCCGGTCGTATTTTGAGGGTATCTCGCTTTCGGGCGGATACCCTCGTTTATAGCATAGAGTTTGCACCCTCTTCGACGGGTGCGGCCTCGGTGCCGCGAAAGGCCGGACAAGCCATATCGCTCATTTAAAAGACGAATTTTGGAAGAAATTAACAACAAGCATACTGCAACCGCCGCACCTGCGGAACGGGAGCGTGCCGTGCTGGTGGCCGTAGTCCGCGACCAGGAGGAACCGCGCCAGACCGAGGAGTTCCTCGACGAACTGGAGTTTCTGGCCGACACGGCCGACATAGGGGTCGTACGCCGCTTTACGCAGCGTCTGGCGCAGCCCTCGGCCCGCATCTATGTGGGGCCGGGCAAACTCGAAGAGATCGCGCAATACTGCCGCGACGAGCAGATCGACGTGGTGATCTTCGACGACGAACTCACCCCCTCGCAGACGCGCAACATCGAAAAGGCGATGCCCTGCCGCATCCTCGACCGCACGCGGCTGATTCTCGACATTTTTCTCAGCCGCGCCCAGACGGCCTATGCCAAGACGCAGGTGCAGCTGGCCAATTACGAGTACATGCTTCCGCGGCTCTCGGGCATGTGGACCCACCTCGAACGCCAGCGGGGCGGCACGGGAACCCGCGGCGGTGCCGGCGAGCGGGAGATCGAGACCGACCGCCGCATCATCCGCAACCGAATCGCCAAGTTGAAAGAGGACCTCAAGAAGATCGACCGCCAGATGGCCGTGCAGCGCTCCAACCGCGGGCAACTGGTCCGTGTGGCGCTGGTGGGCTACACCAATGTGGGCAAGTCGACGCTGATGAACCTCCTCTCCAAAAGCGAGGTTTTCGCCGAAAACAAGCTCTTCGCCACGCTCGACACCACGGTGCGCAAGGTGGTTTTCGACAACCTGCCGTTCCTTTTGTCGGACACCGTGGGGTTCATCCGCAAACTGCCCACCGAGCTGATCGAGTCGTTCAAGTCGACCCTGGATGAGGTGCGCGAAGCCGATCTGCTGCTCCACGTCGTCGATATTTCGCACCCGCAGTTCGAGGAGCAGATCGCTGTCGTCAGTGAGACGTTGCGGGAGATCGGCGCGGGCGACAAACCCGTCTATCTGGTCTTCAACAAGGTCGATGCCTATACCTATGTGAAGAAAGACGAGGACGATCTGACGCCTCCGACGCCCGAGAACCGCTCGCTCGACGACCTGAAGAAGAGTTGGATGGCACACACCGACACCCCCTCGATCTTCCTCTCGGCCCGCGAGCGCACCAACATCGAGAAATTCCGCCAGGACCTCTACGGCATGGTGCGCGAGATACATGCCGGACGCTACCCTTTCAACAACTTCCTCTATTGACCACAAAACCTCACCCATTATGACGTTGCACATCCTGAGCAAGCAGAACACCGTACTGAACAAGTTTATCGCCCAGATCCGCGACAAATCGATCCAGACGGATTCGATGCGTTTCCGCCGCAACCTGGAGCGGATCGGGGAGATCACGGCCTACGAAATCTCCAAAACTTTCGCCTACGAACCCCGCACGGTGGAGACGCCGCTGGGCGAGGCGACGGTCGAGATGATCGACGATCGGGTTGTCGTGGCCACCATCCTCAGGGCCGGGCTGCCCTACCACCAGGGTTTTCTCAACTATTTCGACGATGCCCAGAACGCCTTTGTCTCGGCCTACCGCAAGAGCACCAAAGACGGCAAGTTCAAGGTCAAGGTCGAGTACATCTCGTGCGGCGACCTGGAGGGCAAGACCCTGCTGCTCGTAGACCCGATGCTGGCCACCGGATCGTCGCTCGTGCTGGCCTACAACGCCTTGTGCGAGAAAGGCGGCACGCCGGCGCACACGCACGTGGCGGCCGTGATCGCCTCGGAGCAGGGGATCGACTACGTCGAGAAGAACATGCCGCGCCAGACCACGACCATCTGGGCCGCGGCCGTCGACGAGGAGCTGACCTCGCGCTCCTACATCGTTCCCGGTATCGGGGATGCGGGCGATCTGGCATACGGAGAGAAGATTTGACCTTAAAATTAAGAATTAAAAATTAAGAATTTAAGGTCGGTTTCGCCGCTGCAAGCATCGGTCGTCCGCAACCATCGGGAGCCGAGGAGAGCTGTTCAGCCTCCGGGCTTCGAGGAGTTCCGTCGGTTGCATACTGCAAAAACCGGGAGTGCGGGGCCGGCGAAAGCATCTGAACGGGCCATGAAGTCCCGTTGCCGGCTGCACGACCGAACACCCCGAAGCGGTGCATATCCCGCACGTTCGAGCGCGCGCTCCGGCGGCCGCCGGACCTGTTATAAGAGATGAAGAGAAAAATAGCATTCGTAGTGGCCGTCTTCGCCGCGACGGTCGTACTGATGGCCGTTCAGAAGCCCGTTTTCCTGGCCTACTATGCCTCGCAGGCCGCCGAGGCGGGTGCAGGCGGGTGGTGGCGCGTCGTCTGGCACGGCCTCGCGCTCGACATGACCGTGGCGGGATACGTCACCGCGCTGCCGCTGCTCATGACCCTCACCACATTGTGGGTGCGCGTGCCCGAGCGGGTTTGGCGCGGGGTGCTGACCGGCTATTTCGCGCTGGTGGCGCTGCTGACGGCGTCGATCTTCTCGGTGGACGTCGCGCTCTACGAGCACTGGGGTTTCCGGCTCGACTCGACCCTTTTGATCTACCTCGCGGACCCGCGCGAAGCGATGGCGAGCGTCGATTTCTGGCTCGGGGTGCGTCAGACGCTTCTCTGTGCGGTCTATGCCCTCGTGATCTTCTGGGTCTACCGCCGCGCGATGAGGCTCTTCGATGCGCGTACGCTCCGGTGGCGCGCCGCCCTGCCGTGGACGGTGGGGATGCTGTTGCTGGCCGGACTGGACTTTCTGGCCATCCGCGGCGGGGTGGGGGCTTCGGTGGCCAACGTCTCGAAAGTCTATTTCAGCCCCGACATGTTTCTGAACCATGCCGCCACGAATCCGGTCTTCTCGTTTCTTTCGAGCCTGGGCAACAGCAACGATTATGCTCGGGAGTATCCTTTCTTCGACGAAGCCGAGCGCGCGGAGAAATTCGACGCCCTCCGGGGCAACGGCCCGGCTTCGGGGCCGACCGAGCGGGTGCTCCGCACGACGCGGCCCAATGTGGTGGTCGTGATTCTGGAGAGCTTCGCCCGCACGATCATGGACGCCCAGACGGAGGGCGAACCGGTCATGCCCCGGATGCAGCAACTGAAGCGCGAGGGAATTTGGTTCGAGAATTTCTTTGCCAACTCGTTCCGCACCGACCGGGGCGAGGTGGCCATTCTGAGCGGTTTTCCGGCCCAGACGCGCATCTCGATCATGAAACTCCCCACTAAGAGCCGCAGCCTCCCCTCGCTGGCCCGTTCGCTCGGCCGCGAGGGTTATGCCACGAGTTTCTACTACGGCGGCGACCTGAATTTCACCAACCAGTCCTCCTACATGTATGCGACCGGCTGGCAGCGGCTCGTCTGGCAGAAAGACCTCTCGTTCGACACGCCGCCGGGTGCGTGGGGCTACGACGATGCGCTGATGTGCGACTATTTCGCCCGGGAGGTCATCCGGTTGAACGCCGCCGGGGAGCCGTTCCTCGCGGGGTTGCTGACCCTGAGCAGCCACAAGCCGTTCGAGGTGCCCTATGACCGGGTTGACGACCGGATACTCAATGCTTTCGCTTTCACGGACGAGTGCGTGGGCCGCATGATCGACACGCTTCGCGCCTCGCCGGCGTGGGACAACCTCCTGGTGGTGCTGGTCGCCGACCACGGATTCCCCTATCCGGCCGACCTGGCCTACAATGCGCCTCTGCGCCACCGCATTCCGATGATCTGGACGGGCGGCGCCGTGGCCGCTGCGCGCGCGGTCGGGGAGTACGCCTCGCAGATCGACCTCTGCGCCACGGTGCTCGCGCAGCTCGGGGTCGCACACGACGATTTCGATTACAGCAAGGACCTCTTCGCGCCGTCCCCCCCCCGCAAGTTCGGCTACTATGTCTTCAACGAGGGGTTCGGCGTCGTGGATGCCGACGGCGAGGCCGTGTGGGACGCCACGAGCGACCGGGAGTTGTCGGCCACCAACCCGGCGCTCTTCGACGTGGGACGGACCCTGCTCCAGACGACCTATGTCGATATCGACCGGCGCTGATACCTCGATTTGGGTATTGCGGCCTGTTTCTTGATTGCGTATCTTTGCACCGTTTCGTGAGGTGCTTGAACAGAGAAAGAGATGTATAAAACAGCTTATACCGGAGACGACCGCATGTGCGAGCTGGTCTGCGACCGCTATCCGGTCTTGCAGGTGATGAGCCGCTTCGGCATCGCGCTGGGGTTCGGCGACAAAACCATTGCGGAGGTGTGTACCGAAAACCGGGTCGATACCGCCACGTTTCTGGCGGTGGTCAACCTGCTCCTGTACCCCCGCAACGCGGCCGGATGCTCGGACGAGGTGTCGGTGCGCGCGCTGACCGACTACCTGCAAAACTCCCACCGTTACTTTCTCGACTTCCGCCTGCCTGCCATCCGCCGCAAGCTGATCGAGGCGGTCGATTGCAGCCTGAGCGACGTTTCGATGGCCATCATGCGCTATTTCGACGAGTACGTGGCCGAGGTCCACAAGCACATGGCCTACGAGGAGAAGACCGTTTTCCCCTATGTCGAGGCGCTGCTGGCGGGCGAGAAGCGTTCCGACTACTCGATCGACGTCTTTCGCCGCCACCACGACCAGATCGAGGCGCGGCTGCGCGAGTTGAAGAACATCATCATCAAGTATTACCCCGCGGGCGGCACCAATGAACTGAACGGTGTGCTGTACGATATTTTCACCTGCGAGCAGGAACTCGCGTCGCACAACGCCGTCGAGGACGAGATTTTCATTCCGGCCGTCGAGCGGCTGGCCGTGGACGGGGCCGCCGCTGCGCGCAAGGAGCCGCTGAGCGCCCGCGAGCAGGAGATTATCGTCTGTGTGGTCAAAGGGTTGACCAACAAGCAGATCGCCGATGTGCTCTCGATCTCGACCCACACCGTCATCACCCACCGGCGCAACATCGCCTCGAAATTGCAGATTCACTCGGCCGCGGGGCTGACGATCTACGCCATCGTCAACAAGCTGGTCGACCTGGCCGACATCAAGGACACCATTCCGACGCCATGACACACGATCACAACCATCATCACCACGACCACGCCATCACGTCGCTCAACCGGGCGTTCATCCTGGGCATCGCGCTCAACGTCGGATTCGTCCTGGTCGAATTCGCCGTGGGAATCGCCTACGGCTCGATGGGCCTCCTGTCCGACGCCGGGCACAACCTCTCCGACGTGGCGGGCCTCTTGCTGGCCATGCTCGCGTTCCGCCTGGCCCGGGCGCACGCGACGCCCCGCTATACCTACGGGTACAAGAAGAGCACGGTACTCATCTCGCTTCTGAACTCGGTGATCCTCCTGGTCGCCGTGGGGGTCATCGTCGCCGAGAGCATCGGCCGCATGGTGCATCCGGCGCCGGTCGCGGGCGATGCGATTGCGTGGACGGCGGGCGTCGGGGTCCTCATCAACGGCTTCACGGCCTGGTTGTTCCTCAAGGACAAGGAGCGCGACCTCAACGTCAAGGGCGCCTACCTGCACATGGCCGCCGATGCGCTCGTCTCGGTCGGTGTGCTCGTCTCGGGGCTCGTCATCCGCTGGACGGGGTGGACCTGGATCGATCCCGTCGTGGGCCTTGCGGTCGCCGGGGTGATCGTCGCTTCGGTGTGGTCGCTCACGCGCGACAGCCTGCGCCTGTCGCTCGACGGCGTGCCCCGGGGCATCCGCATCGACGACCTGGAGCGGAAAATGACCGCAGTCGAGGGGGTCGAAGCCGTACACCACATCCATGTCTGGGCCATCAGCACCACCGAGAATGCGTTGACGGCCCATGTCGTGCTCGCACAGGGGGCGCATCCCGAGCCGGCCAAGCGTCGCCTCAAGGAGCTGCTTGCCGCGGCCGGCATCCGTCATGCGACGCTCGAAATGGAGTCCGCGGCGGAGCAGTGCTCCGACCGCTGCGAAAGCGGGTCGGATGAAAAATGCTGCTAAGGTTTAGAACCGGATTTGCGGTATCGGTAAAATGGTACTACTTTTGCGCCCGGTTAACGGAGAAGAATCCAAACAGTGACGCAACGACAGCCTGCCCGAAGCAGGCTGTTTTCGTTTTGTCCGGCCGCACAGATAGTTACGGAACGGGGTCGTAGCCGCTGCCGCCCCAGGGATGGCAGCGCGCCAGCCGCTTCAGAGTGAGCCACAGTCCTTTCACTGGCCCGTACCGGCGCAGCGCTTCGAGCGCATACTGCGAACAGGTCGGCGTGAAGCGGCACGAGGGGGGCGTCAGGGGCGAGATGCAGAGCTGGTAAAAGCGCACCAGCACGATCAGGGGCAGGGCGCAGAGCCGTTTAAAGCTGCTCCACGACCGATTCCAGAATCCGGCGGACGGCATGTTGGATGTGTTTGTACGCAAGCGCTTCCTTCGAGGAGTAGATAAGTGCCAGATCGAGGTTGACGGCGCGGCCCGAGGCGTGGAGGATTTGCTTTTGCAGCCGGTAGGCCTCCTTGGTGCGGCGGCGCAGCAGGTTGCGGCGGTTGGCCCGCTTGTGGAACTTTTTGGGTACCGAGAAGAGCACCTCGACCGACGGCACGGGGTCGGCCTCGGCGAACCAGACGTAGCGGAACGGAAAGATGAAGCCGCTCTGGCCGCTCTCGAAGATGCGCCGCACGGCCCCGAGCGTGCGGAGCCGCTCCGAGTGGGGGAGCGAGCGGTCGGGTCGCGGGGTGACTGGTTCGGGATCGGTCATGGTCGAGGGCTTTTCGTCCGCTCCGCAGCCGTGCACGGGGCCAGGCGCGGGTCGGACGTTATTTGCGGCTGTCGCCCGCAGGCCGGCGCACGCGGCCCTTTTTGAGCAGCTTGTGCTGTTGCGAACGGATGAACTCCTCTTTTTGGGTGTCGGTTTTCAACTGGACCGGAGCGATCGCTTCGCCTCTGCCCACTTTCGAGAGGTAGATGTCGATGGCCTTGACCATCGAGGGGGCTTCGGGGGTCGGCGCATGGGCCAGGACGGTGATGCCGGCGCCGATGGCCGTGCGCAGCGTGCCCTCGCCGAAGACCGCCACGGGGGGCAGGTCGTCTACTCCGAAGCGCGTCACGAGCGTGTTGACATCCGACGGAGAATAGAGCGCCAGCAGGTCGTAGTCCGCCAGTTTTACATCCTCCAGCTCGGCGGCCACCGTGCGGGCCAGGATCACCGGATCGACCGCCAGTTTGAGCTTTTTGAGCGTCTCGGGCAGTTCGGGCTTGTGCGGTTCGCTCAGCGCAAGCAGGAATTTCTCCTCCTTATGCTTGATGATCAGTTCGATGAACGAGGTGAACGTGCCGTCCGAGAACGAAATTTTGCGCTTGCGGTAGACGATGTATTTCTGGAGGTAGAGCGCCACGGCTTCCGTCTGGCAGATGTATTTCATGCTTTCGGGAACGGTGATGCGGGCCTCTTCGCAGATGTGGAAGAAGCTGTCGACCGTCGTGCGCGAGGTGAAGATGACGGCCGTGTGTGTGAGAATCTCGACCCGTTGTGCGCGAAACTCTTTCAGCGACACGCCCTCGACGCGGATGAACGGCTTGTAATCGATCTCGACGTCGTATTTTTGGGACAATTCGTAGAACGGGGACTTTTCGATGACGGCAGGCCTCGGCTGCGAAACCAATACACTCTTCACTTTCAACTGAACCTGTTTTTATGTTGCGTTTGTTGGGGAATCACCTCGCCGCGAGCAGCCACAGCAGACTCAACGGGAAGATTTCCACGGTGCAAAGGTACAAAAACCAATGCAATATTGAAATTTTTTTCGAAATAAACAGATGCAGCGTCTCCCTGAGGTATAAGAGAACCGTTAACAGCAACTCGATGGCAATCACGTAAAACCACACGCTGCCCGTGCCCGGCGGACAGAGCGCGTAGAAGAGCAGCGGGGGCGAGAGGGTGAGGACCACCAGGGCGAAATAGGTGCGTTTGAGAAGGAGCAATTGCCCGGTGAACGGTTGCGAGAGGGTCACCGAGCCCGCGATCCCGAGGGCCGCAGCCTGGTAGAGCATGATGCCCGCGAAAGCGAGCGATGCCCCGAGGAGGAGCAGCAAAACGGCGCTGCGGGGCATGGCCTCCCCCAACGCCCGCGGGATGAACGGATCGCCGTACTTGACGGCGAGGATGCCGACGAAGAGGATGCCCACGGCGGCCGTAACGTGCAGAAAACGGGGCAGGCCGCTGCCGCCCGGATCATCCCCGAGCCGGTTGCCGGTGGCGCCGCCGCGCAGGATGCGGCCCAGGAGGAGACGGATGTCGCCCATGTGGCGGTAGAGCATTAGGGCGTAGGTGGCGGCGAACAGCAGGACAAGGCTCTGGAAGAGGGCGTTCGACGTGAGGGTGGGCGCCGCTGCCCGTGGCGGCGCAGCGGTCGGGGCGGAGGTAGAGAGCGCGCCGAAAACGACGTTGGGGGCGACCGGAAAGTAGCCGTCCTGCAACCGGGGGAGCGTTTGCAGCGAATCGGCGAACTGTCCGGGCAGCGTGTCCGTAGTGACCGTCTCTGCATCGGAAGCGAGGTGCCGCGATGGGGTCGTGCCGGAGAGGGAGTCTGTTGTGGAGGCGCGGCGGGCCGGCGGGATGTTCTGGCGCCGGGAGGAGGGTGCGGCCACGGCGGTGCCGGCGGGCGACGGGAGGGCGCTATCGACCACGGTACGGGTTACCGAATCCGGAGCGGGGTATGTATCGAAAGGGGTCATCCCTCGAAGATGCGTTTGAGCGTGATGCGGATCGTCGTGCCCTTGCCCATCTCGGAGTCGATGACGGCGATCTTACCCTGGTGGTACTCCTCGACGATGCGGCGCGAGAGCGAGAGGCCCAGCCCCCAGCCGCGGGTCTTTGTCGTGAATCCCGGTTCGAAGATTCGTTTCCAGTTCCCCTTGGGAATGCCCTTGCCCGTGTCGCGCACGTCGATCATCACGTGGCGGTCGTCGGACGAGATCCTGACGTCGATGGCCCCGTGCCCTTGCAGGGCGTCGAGCGAGTTCTTCATCAGGTTCTCTACGACCCACTCGAAGAGCGCCGCGTTGATGTTGGCCTGCACGGGGGCGATGGCCAGCCCGTTGTAGTCGAGCGTGACGTTGCGGGGGATGCGCTTGCGGAAATACATGACCGATTCGCCCACCACCTCGTTGATGTTGGCCGGCGTGAGCGGCGTTTCGGAGCCGATCTTCGAGAAGCGGTCCACGATCTTCATCAGGTGCGTGAGGTCCTTCTGCATCTCCTCGACGGCCCCCTGGTCGACGGGTTGCGAGCGCAGGTACTCGATCCACCCCAGCAGCGACGAGGTGGGCGTGCCCAACTGGTGGGCGGTCTCCTTGGCCAGCCCGATCCAGACGCGGTTCTGCTCGTCGTGCTTCGACGAGCGGAAAGCGATGAACCCGAGGGCCATGAATGCCGCGATGACCAGAATCTGGATGTAGGGGAAATAGTAGAGCGATTTCAGGAGGGCCGATTTGCCGTAGAAGATGATGTGGTAGTGGTCGTTGGTCCACCACAACTTGACCGTCAAGGGGGTGTTCTCCTCCGAAAGTTTGTAGATGTAGCGGCGCAGCCGGTCGGGGTGGTCGATGATCTTGTCCGGAATCAGGTGCGACTTGATGACCTCGAGGTTCTCGTTGGTGATGATGAACGGGATGTTGTTGTTGTTCGAGATAAGGTCTTCGACCAGCGGGTCCGTCGCCTGGATCGTGCCGCCCAGCACGTCGCGGTTCACCCGTTCCATCGCATGGGCCCACAGCGCCACGTCGTGCTGCTCCTTTTCCTTGAGCCGCTGGGCCATGTTGTTGGTATAGAGGAGCGAAAGCGCCCCCAGCAGGATGCCCACGACGATCACCACCACACGGTTGCGGAACGAGAAGAGGTCGCGGCGGATTTTCATGGTCTTCGGTTTTTCGATGTTTTTTCGGCCGGCGTGCGGCTGAGCGGATTTACTTGCGGCGGGTGTCCTGTCGGGTGAGAATCCGGCGGTACTCCTCGCCGTTGCCGAGCACCCCGGCGGCACGTGCGACCTCCGGGTCGCCGACCAGTGCGTGCTCAATGACCCCGGCCGAGTAGCCGTGGCGCAGGACGATGTCGTTGTTGATCGACTCGATGATCTGCGCGCGGTAGGTTTCGAGGTTGGTCTGCGTGTCGTCCCGCAGCTCGGCCTCGATGGAGGCGATCTGCTGCTCGATCTGCCCGAAGCGGTCGCTTTTGGCCGCTTCCTTGAGCTTTTTAAGCACCCGGCGCGTGTCCGACTCGTAGGGGACCTCTTTCTCTTTCATGAACTCCGCGAAATCGGTGTAATCCCGGTCGGTGATCGAGAACGTGCGGATGTCGATCTGCTGTCCGGGGTAGCGGCGCATGTATTCGTCGCCGAAATCCTCGATGAAGCCCAGGGTGTAGAGCGTCGCGGCGAAGCGGCTGATGTACTCCGGGTCGGTCGGGATGTCGGGCATGACGCCCCCTCCGTCGTAGACCTTGCGGCCGGCGCGGGTCGCGTACTCCCGGATGAGCGAGTCGGGCACGGCGCCGACCGACCCTTGCTGCGAGTGGGAGTAGTCGATGGCCTGGATGCAGCGGCCCGAGGGGATGTAATATTTCGCCGTCGTGAGCTTGAGCATGGCGTTGTAACCGACGGGCCGCGTGGACTGCACCAACCCCTTGCCGAACGTGCGCTGGCCGACGAGCACCGCGCGGTCGAGGTCCTGCAAGGCCCCCGAGACGATCTCGGCGGCCGAGGCCGAACTGCCGTTCACCAGCACGGCCAGCGGCAGGTCGGGGAAGAGCGGCTCGGACGCCGTGCGGTAGGTCTGCTTCGACTCCTCGGTGCGGCCCTTGGTGCTGACCACCTCGGTGCCCTTGGGGACGAACATGCCCAATATCTTCACCGCCTCCTGCATGATGCCGCCGCCGTTGGAGCGGTAGTCGAGCACGAGCCCTTTCAACTCGCCCTCGGCCCGCAGCCGCTCGATGGCAGCGCGCATCTCCTCGTAGCTGCCCTCGGTGAAATCGCTGTGGCGGACGTAGCCGATGCCCTCGGCCACCCACCCGGCATAAGGTACGCCGGGAATGGCGATGCGTTCGCGCCGGAGCGTGACGGTCTCGCGGCTCCCGTCGAGGTGCTCGACCGTGACGCTGACCTTGCTGCCGGGGTCTCCTTTCAGCCGCGAGGAGACCTGCTCGACGGTGAACCCCCGCGTGTCGGTGCCGTCGATGGCAACGATCTTGTCGCCGATCTTCAGCCCGGCCCGGTCGGCGGGCGAACCGGCATAGGGCTGGGCGATACGCACGTAGTCCTCTTTCTGGCGGATGAGCGAACCCACACCGCCGTATTTGCCCGTGGTGAGCAGTTCGAAAGCCGAAAGCTCCTCTTCGGGAATGTACTCCGTGTAGGGGTCCAGGTCGCGGACCATGCCGGCGGCGGCGCCCTCCATCAGGCGGTCCGGGTCCACCGGGTCGACATAACCCAGCGACAATTCGCGCATCATGTTGACCGCGATCTCCATGTTGCGGCCCAGCCCGAAATCGTTGCGGGAGGCGAAGATCGAGAGTGCGGCGACGGCCGCCAGGGTCGCCGCCAGCAAAAAGCGGTATTTGGTTCTAATCATTTCCAGTCATTTGTATGTACGATTCGAGCCGGTACTGCACCCGGGCCACACCGCGGCGGATGCCGTCCAGGACGATCCGGTCGTCCTGCTGCGTAACCCGTATCTCGTCTTCCCAGAGCAGCATCAGCCGGTGCACGAAACCCTTGGCGCGGAACGTCATCACGCCCCCGTGCTCGTCGTGCAGCGAAAAGCCTGCCGAAAGAAAGGCGTTGACGATCTGCTCCCGGTTGCGGACCACGTCGCCCTCGACCTTGCGGACCACGAACCCGAAACGGGGGTAGAACGCTGCCAGAAGAACGATCATCGCCGGCAGCAGCACGCCGCGCGGGGTGTGGAACATGACGTAAAAGGTCTCGCCCGGGGTCAGCGTCGCCCAGCCCAAGGTGCGGTTGAGCACCATGAGGGCCGCACATAGAACGCAGAGGGCCAGAAAATATTTTGCAGAACGGATTGCGTATTTCATACGAAATTGAGAATTAAAAATTAAGAATTAAAAATTGGACGGGCGGTGACAGAAATGGGCAGAACTCTTTTCGAAAGTATGAATTTTTCATTTTTCATTTTTCATTCTTAATTGCAATGCGCCGATTGCATCGGCACATTGCTTCATCAGCCATTTCGGGGTCGAGGTGGCGCCGCAGATACCCACCGATTCCGCTCCGGCAAACCACGCCGGGTCGATCTCGGCCGCCTCCTCGACCTGATGGGTGCGGGGATTGGCCGCGCGGCACACCTCGTAGAGGACCTTGCCGTTGGAGGATTTGCGGCCCGAGACGAAGACCACGGCGTCGAAGCGGCGGGCGAACCCGGACAGGTGCTCCTCGCGGTTGGAGACCTGGCGGCAGATCGTGTCGTCGATCCGAACGGAGTCGGGATCGGCGGCCCGGCGGCGCATCTCGTCCCCCAGCCGCTCGAACAAAGCGATGCTCTGCGTGGTCTGCGAGAGGAAATAGAGGGGCCGCGAAAAGTCGATCCGCTCGAGGTCCTCCGCGCCTTCGATCACCAGCGTCGGCGCGGCGACCTGCCCCGTGAGCCCCACCACCTCGGCGTGGCCCCGTTTGCCCAGGATCACGACCTGCCCGCCGACGGCGCGCATCCGCTCGTGGGCCCGGACCACCCGCGCCTGGAGGCGCGCGACCACCGGACAGGTGGCGTCGATCACCTCGATACCCAGCTTCCGGGCCCTCGCAAAGGTGGTCGGCGGTTCGCCGTGGGCCCGGATAAAGAGGCGGCAGCCCCCGAGCTGCGGCATGTCGGCATGGGTCACCGTCCGCAGCCCCAGCCGCTCGAGCCGCTGCACCTCGACGCGGTTGTGCACGATGTCGCCGAGCGAGTAGACCGTACCCCTGCCCGCGAGGGCCTTTTCGGCCTCGGTGATCGCCCGGACAACGCCGAAGCAAAAACCCGATTTATCATCAATCTCTATTAGCATCCCGAATGTGAGTCGCCCTTTTTCGCTGCCGAGCGCTGTCCTCGCGGCGTTCCGCCGCGTTTCCAATTCCGACCCCGCCCCAAACCCCTCCCTCGGGGAGGGGCTTCGTGCCGCAAGCGGCAAAATCGTCGCTTCGGAAAGTCGGTAATTTTTAATTCTTAATTTTTCATTTTTAATTGCAGCAGATCCATGAACCACGCCATCTGCTCCTCGACGGTCATGCGGCTGTTGTCGAGCACCAGGGCGTCGTCGGCCCGGCGCAGGGGCGAAATGGCGCGGCCCGAGTCGGCCCTGTCCCGTTCGCGGACGTTGCGTTCGATTTCGTCGAGCGTTACGTGCTGCCCCTTGGCGCACAGTTCGTCGTAGCGGCGGCGGGCCCTGACGGCAGGGTCGGCCGTCATGAAGATTTTCAGTTCGGCGTCGGGGAAGACCACCGTGCCGATGTCGCGGCCGTCCATCACCACCCCGCGGCGGCGTCCCATCTCCTGCTGCATGGCCACCAACTTGCGGCGCACGGCCGGGATGGCGCTCACACGGCTCACGCAGTTCGAGACCTCGATGGTGCGGATCCGGCCCTCGACCAGCTCGCCGTTGACGTAGATGTCGCTGGCGCCGCGCTCGGGGTTGAAGCGGAACGTGATGGCGATTTGGTCGAGCAGTGCGACGACGGCCTCCTCGTCGACGATGCCCGAGCGGATGGCGCCGTGCTCCAGGGCGTAGAGCGTCACGGCGCGGTACATGGCGCCCGTGTCGATGAAGATGTATCCCAGACGTGCCGCGATGGCCTTGGCGAACGTGCTCTTGCCGCACGAGGAGTGGCCGTCGATGGCGATGATGATTTTGCGGTTATCCGACATTGGGGAAAATATCAAAGAAAGTCGATAAGATGGTGTAGATTCCGATGACGCCGATGATGAGCCCCGCCACGTGGTTGATCGTCAGCATGTGGCGCGGACGGAACCGGCGGCGGAAGAGGTTGATGACGTAGGCCAGCAGGGTCCACCAGGCGGCCGCGCCGCCGAAGAAGCCCGCGATGACGAACACCGAGCGCACGAAAGCGCCGAACGTGTGGCCCGCCATGTCGCCCCCGGAGATTTTGAAGACGGCGAAAAAGGCGAGGATGTAGGGGATCACCATGATGAAATTGGCGATCGTGAGACCGAAGATCGAGGCGAAATCCTGCCACAGCGAGGTCTTGCCCGCGCGGTTGCGGCGGATCTGCGGCACGGGGTTCTGCGCGAAGATGTAGACTCCGACGATCACCACGAAGATGCCTCCGACCACCCTGAGCAGGGTGTTGTACTGTTCGATCTGGGTTTCGAGGATCGAGTAGAAGAACAGCGCGGCCATGGCCATGAACGTGTCGGCGCAGGCGACGCCCAGGCCCGAAACGATGCCCGAGCGGCGGCTTTTGGAGAGCGTGCGCTGAATGCACAGCACCGCCACGGGGCCGACGGTGATCGATGCCGCTACGCCCACGCAGATGCCGCGGAGGAGGACTTCCAGAATTTCGAATGCCATTTTTCTCGCCTTACGCTGTTGTTTGTGTTCGCGGTTACCCTGTACGATGGGGGCACCCTGTCCGTACGGAGGATAAACCTGTGCAAAGATAATACATGCCCGTGGCAGAACCAAATTTATTTGCTCGGCACCGGATCGGGTGCGGGTCGCACGAAAGGCGGGAACGGGTGTGCGATAAGGGCGCGAAAAATGGTCGCAACGGGCTCTTATGTTGATAAATTATCGAAAACTTTGGCCGCACTGTTGCATATCGATCCCGTAAAACGGGTACATTTGTACCATACAACTTTTTTGAAGCCTATGGCAGAGATGAAACAATTCGGACTCGACGTTGAGCTCGACGACGAGGTGGCGCAGGGTCACTATTCGAATCTGGCGATCATATCCCACTCCACCTCGGAGTTCATCCTCGACTTTGCGACGGTGCTGCCGGGCGTGGAGAAGGCGCGCGTCAAGAGCCGGGTGATCCTCACGCCCGAGCATGCCAAGCGGCTGCTGCGCTCGTTGCAGGAGAATATCGTACGGTACGAGTCGTCGATCGGCAAGATCGAGATTCCCTCGCCGCAGCCCACGCCCGAAACGGGGCCGAAAATGGGAGAAGCATAGCCGCAGACTCGGCTATGCTTCTCCCATGATTAAGAATGAAAAATGAAGAATTGCCCGGTAACTGTTTCGGACAGCTGATTTTTAATTTTTAATTTTTCATTCTCAATTTTTAATTGTCGTAGCAGAGGCCTTGTAAACCGGTTTTTCCGGTTTACAAGGCCTCTGCTACGACGTAGGTGCTTCCGCCGATGAAGATCATGTCCTCCTGAGCGGCCAGTTCCCGGGCGCGGGCCACGGCGGCCGGAACCTCGGGGACGGCTTCGCCCCTGAGGCCGTAAATCGCGGCCTTAGCCGTCAGCTCCGCCGCGGGCAGGGCACGCTCGGTTCGGGCCTGGGTGAAGATGTAGTGGGCGTCGCGGGGCAGCAGCGGCAGGATGTGGGCCAGGTCCTTATCGCGCACGAATCCGATCACGCAGTAGAGCGCCCGGTGGGGCGTCGCACGGATCTGCTCGGCCACGCAGGCGATCCCGTGGGCGTTGTGGCCCGTGTCGCAGATCGTGAGGGGCTTGTCCGAGAGCTGCTGCCAGCGGCCGCGGAGCGAGGTGTGGGCTGCGGCGTTGCGCACGCCCTCCAGAAAGGCGCGGCGCGAAATGGTCAGCGGGGTCTCCTGGTGCAGAAAGTCGCAGGTGGTCGAGGCGGTGATGATGTTGTGCCGCTGGTAGGTGCCCGCAAGGTCGACGCGCAAGTCGAAGCGGTGGCCGTCGCGTGTGCGCCGCACGCGGAAGAGCTGGCCGGCGCCCTCGCTCAGCTGCTCGTCGCAGGCGAACTCCTCTTCGGCGTAGACCACCTTGGACTTGTTGGCGGCGGCGGCCTGCTCGATCACAGTGTTGTAGCGCGCATCGCCCTCTCCGACCACCACCGGGATGCTCTTCTTGATGATCCCCGCCTTTTCGGCGGCGATCTTCTGCAACGTGTCGCCCAGCAGCGCGGTATGGTCCATGCCGATGTTCGTGATGACGCTCACGATCGGGACGATCAGGTTCGTGGCGTCGAGCCGCCCGCCCAGCCCCGTTTCGATCACGGCCACCTCGACATCGCTCTGCGCGAAATAGTCGAACGCCATGGCCGCGGTCATCTCGAAGAACGACAACTCGAGCTCGACCATCTTCTGGTGGTGCTTGTCCACGAAATTGACCACTTTCTGCTTGGGGATCATCTCGCCGTCGACCCGGATGCGTTCGCGGAAATCCTGCAAATGGGGCGAGGTGAAGAGGCCCGTGCGATAGCCCGCCTGCTGGAGGACCGATGCGATGATGTGCGAGACGGAGCCCTTGCCGTTGGTCCCGGCCACGTGGATCGTGAAGAAGTTGCGCTGGGGGTTGCCCATGTGGCGGCAGAATGCGACGATACGCTCCAATCCCGGTTTGTAGGCCGTCGCGCCTTTCGATTCGAATGCGGGCAGCGACTGGAAGAGGAATTCGAGGGTCTGGGTGTAGTTCATAGCGGGGGTTTATTTGACGAGGTAATGCTTCTTTTTGACCCGGTAGGCGATGTAGTAGAGCACCGAGAGCAGCAACAGGTATTCGGCGATGCGGCCCAGGTAGTCGCCGTAGCGGGTGTAGAACGTGAGGGAGGAGTTGAGCGGCACGGCGGCCGTCAGCACGCCGCGCTCCTCCCAGCCGAGGGTCGCGCCCACGTCGCCGCGCGCCGAGATGAAGCCCGAGCGGCCGGTGTTGGCCGCGCGCGCTACGGCACGGCGGTGCTCGATGGCCCTCAGGCGCGAGATCGTGAACAGGTGCTTGTAGCCGGGCGTATCGCCCCACCAGCCGTCGTTGGAGATGATGGCCATGAATTGCGCCCCGCGGCGGACGAAATCGCCGTAGAAATCGCCGTAGAGACCCTCGTAACAGATTGCGGGTCCGGCTTTGACCCCTGCGTGTTCGAACGCGGTGCCGCCCTGCCCGACGCCCAACTGCCCCAGCGTGCCGCCCAGGTCGATGACCAGGAAATCGAGCAGCTCGAAGAGCCACGGCAGCGGGGTCTTTTCCACCCCGATTACCAGCCGTCCCTTGTGGTGGAGCTGCGTGCGGCCCGCGGAGTCGAGCCCCACGGCCGTGTTGTAGATGTCGTAATAGCTGCCGTCCGCGGGGTTGCGGCGCGCCGTGCGGCTCTGTGCTCCGGCTTCGTATCGCCGCCGGGTGTTGGCCCCGGTGATGAGCAGCGCCCCCGGATGCGACCGCCGCAGGCTGTCGGTCAGCTCGCGCCAGTAGGGCCCCGGCTCCGTAGTGAACCACCAGTCCGAGAGTCCCGGTTCCCAGTAGTAGCCCGGCACGGCGGTCTCGGGCAGCAGGATGAACTCGGACGAGGCGGGCACCTCGGCGAGCAGGGAGACGATGTTGCGCTCCTGCCGCTCGGCATCGTCGTGGAACTTGCTGTAACAGTCGACGTTGGGTTGGATGAGGCTCACCTCGACGCTCCCTTCGTCGGGCTGCTCCCAGCTCCACCAGACGGCAAGCGAGGCGGCCAGCGGCAGCAGCAGCGAGCAGGCCGCCGCGATCCAGCGCCCCGCGCTGCGGCGGGCCCGGAGGGCTTCGAAGAGGAGGATGTTCGCTACCAGTACCCAGAGCGAACCGCCGAAGACGCCCGTCCATTCGTACCACTGCACGGCCCACACCTCGTGCGAGAAGCCGTTGCCCAGAATGAGCCAGGGCCATGAGAACTCGCCCACGGTGTACCAGTATTCGGTGGCGATCCACGCGGCGGCGAGCGTGGTGTAGGCCAGCGCCTTGGGGGCGTGTTTCGAGACGGTGTGGAACGTCATGAAGGCGATCATGTTCAGCGTCGTGGAGGCCAGCGTGGCGGCCACGGGACCCACGGGCGTGGCATACCAGATCCACCAGACGGTCGCCGCATTCCACAGCGCGAAAGCGAGGGCCGCCCAGCCGAACATGCGCCACCACGAGCGGCGCGAAGCGTCGTAGGTGGAGCTGATCCAGAGCAGGGGCACCAGCGCCGCGAAGAGCGTCAGCCCCGTCAGGGAGAGCCATCCGCCAGAGAGCAGAACGACCGAACCGATTACCGCCGCGAGTCTACGGAACATGGAGATGCGATTTTAACGAGGGCAAAAATAGGGAAAAGCGTGCAAACTTTCCCATTTTTTCTTACTTTTGTTATTCCAAAAAATTGGAAATGCAGGATTGTCCTGCCGTTCCCTGCTGTTTCATTCATTTCTGTTTCCATGATTCTTCTGCATAATCTGCGCGCCGCCATCATCGGATCCCTCTTTTACGGAGTTCGGGCTTACGAAAAATCGCTTCGGCGGAGCGCAAGTCCCGTGGCGCGTTATTTTCGGGAGAAACGGGTCGGACTCTTCACCAACTCCGCCCAGGCCGAGCTGCTCGCAATGTCCACATCGCTCTACCGGGAGATTTGCAGGCCCATCGTCATTCCGGGCCGCACCTCGAAAGGGAAAAGTTTTTACGGCTACGCCTGTTTCGACCGCATGCTCCGCTCGCGCCTCGTGCGCTGCCGCTTCGACTACCTGGTCTACGTCGACGAGGACTGCTTCCTTGCCGATGCCGAAGCGCTGCTGGGTGTGGTGAAGCATTTCGTCGAGAACGACTACGGCTTCTGCGGCATGCCCGACGGGGGCGTGTGTCGAGTCCGCCGTCACAATCCGGTGGCCATCAACCCGTTCTTCTCGATCTTCAACCTGCGGCAGATCGCCCGCGTATACGACCAACAGGAGGTGCGCCGCACCGTGTTCGACGATTCGCTCCGGCGATTCACGCCCACGTCGCTGCTGCACGCCGCGCACGGCGTACCCGCGGACCCCCCCCCGGCCGAACAGCCGCTGGCCTACGATGATTTCGAACCCTACTATCGAATCTTCTTCTACCTTTTACGGATGGGGTTGAAGCCCCTCTACCTCGATGCCGACACCTCGCCTCTCGATCCGACGGGGATCACGACCTGTCTGATGGACCATCGGGGCCGGGCGCTGTGCCACCACACCTGGTATGCGCGCCATTTCGCCACTGATCCCGTGCAGCGCGCACGGATCGAGGGGGTTTTCGAAAGCGTGCGTGCGGCCGCCGCAAAAGGGTGATTTTTTCGGCGGGGGAAGCGCAGGAATATTCCGGGAATTCCCTATATTTGTAAAAATACCCTTGCTTATGAAACTATTTGCTCGCTTCTTGTGCGCCGTGGCGGTGGCTGCGTGCTGCGGCTGCTCGAACGAAGGCTGGACGACGGTCGACGGCGTGATCGTCTTCGACACTCCGGCGCGTGCCGCCGGGCAGCACTCGGTGCTGCGGTTGCAGACCGAACCGCTGGACACCGTCCGCGTGGGATTCATCGGCCTGGGCATGCGCGGTCCCGGGGCGGTCGAACGCTTCACCTACCTCGACGGGGTCGAGATCAATGCCCTGTGCGACCTACTGCCCGAACGGGTCGCTTCGTCGCAGCAAATTCTCGCGCACCGCGGGTTTCCCGAGGCTGCCGCATACAGCGGCGAGGAGGGGTGGCGCGAGCTGTGCGAGCGGGACGACATAGACCTGGTCTACATCTGCACCCCGTGGCAGCAGCATGTCGAGATGGCGGTCTACGCCATGGAGTGCGGCAAGCATGTGGCGCTCGAAGTGCCCGCGGCCACGTCGCTCGCGGAGTGCTGGCAGCTGGTCGACACAGCCGAGAGGACCCGCCGCCACTGCATGATGCTCGAAAACTGCGTCTACGACTTTTTCGAACTGACGACGCTCAACATGGCCCGCCACGGGTTGTTCGGCGAGATTCTGCACGTCGAGGGTGCGTATATCCACAACCTCGAACCGTTCTGGGACCACTACCAGGGTAACTGGCGGCTCGATTTCAACCAGTCCCACCGCGGCGACGTATACGCCACGCACGGCCTGGGTCCCGCGTGCCAGCTGCTCGACATCCACCGCGGGGACCGCATGCGCTACCTGGTGGCGATGGACACCCCCTCGGTCAACGGGTTGGCAATTGCCCGCGAGAAGATGGGGGCCGAAACGTTCGCCAACGGCGACCACACGCTGACGCTCATCAAAACCGAGCGGGGCCGCACCATCCACCTCCAGCACAACGTCTATACCCCGCGGCCGTACAGCCGCATGTACCAGTTGACCGGCACCGAGGGCTTCGCCGACAAGTATCCCGTCGAGGGGTATGCGTTCCGGCCCGAGCAGCTCTCCGGGGAGGAGATTCCCGACCACGAGAACCTCTCGGCCCACGGCTTCGTGCCCGAGACGGTCAAGAAAGCGCTCATGGAGCGCTACAAGCACCCGATCGTGCTGGAAATCGAGGAGAAAGCCCGCGAGGTGGGCGGCCACGGGGGCATGGATTTCATCATGGACTACCGGCTCGTCTACTGCCTGCAACACGGCCTGCCGCTCGATATGGACGTCTACGACGCCGCGGAGTGGTCCGCGATGGGGGCGCTGACGGCCATGTCGCTCCGGCATAACAGCGCCCCGGTCGCCGTGCCCGATTTCACGCGCGGCGACTGGAACAAGGTGGACGGTTTCCACCACGCCATGCTGGTCCGCTGAGTCGCGCGGCCGGGCAAAGAGAAGCGGACGGAGAATGGCTCCCGTCCGCTTTTTTTCGTGTTCCGTCCATTTCCGATAAGCCGGTTTCCCGGCACCGCACTGTACGGGCTTCGCTCTGCCCAACCGGCTCCCGGCTCCGCGACTGTCGGCGAGGCAGAGCGTCGTCTCAGCGCCGGACCCCGCCCCGCGAGAGCACCTCCTCGAAATAGGCGATGGTCTTCCGGAGCCCCTCGCGCAACTGGATCGCCGGCTCCCAGCCTCCGAGCATGTTGCGGGCCAGCGTGATGTCGGGTTTGCGCTGCTGCGGGTCGTCCGACGGGAGCGGCATGTGTACGATCCGCGATTTCGACCCCGTGAGCGCGATCACCTCCCGGGCCAGTTCGGCGATGGTGAACTCGTTGGGATTGCCGATATTGACCGGTCCCGTGAAATCGTCGGGAGTCGTGTTCATCATGCGGATCATGCCTTCGACAAGGTCGTCGATGTACTGGAACGAACGGGTCTGCTCGCCGTCGCCGTAGATCGTAATCTCCCTGCCCCGGAGCGCCTGCACGATGAAATTCGAGACCACGCGCCCGTCGTTGATGTCCATCTTGGGTCCGTAGGTGTTGAAGATGCGGATGATCTTCACCCGGACGCCGTGCTGGCGGTAGTAGCTCATGAAGAGCGATTCGGCGCAGCGCTTGCCCTCGTCGTAGCACGAGCGCAGCCCGAGCGGATTGACATGACCCCAGTACTCCTCCCGCTGGGGGTGGACGAGCGGGTCGCCGTAGACCTCCGAGGTGGAGGCTTGCAGAATTTTGGCCCGGTTGTATTTGGCCATGCCGAGCATGTTGATGGCCCCCAGCACAGATGTCTGCGTGGTCTTGATCGGATCGTGCTGGTAGTAGATCGGCGAGGCCGGACAGGCCAGGTTGTAGATCTCCTCGACCTCGGCCATGTAGGGGTAGACGATGTCGTGACGGATCACCTCGAAGTTGGGATGTGACAGCAGGTGCCGGATGTTGCTCTTGTGCCCGGTGAAATAGTTGTCCAGGCAGATCACGTCGTTGCCTTCCGAGAGGAGCCGTTCGCAGAGATGGGAGCCGATGAACCCGGCGCCGCCGGAAATCAGAATTCGCTTCATGGGCGATGAATGTGTGTTTTGAACTACAAATTTAAACTATTTCTTTCGAAACGCACTATATTTGTACCTTATAAATTCACTGAAAAGAATAAAACATGGGTCGTAAAGCCGTTTCCTGTCTCCTGCACGTACTTGGCGTGATTTTCACGGCCTTGCTGCTCGCTGCCGCCGTGGTGAGCTGGCGGGCCTCCTACGTGTCGCCCGAGCGGGGCGATTTCTGGGCTTCGATCGCGTTGCTGATGCCCGTGATCCTGCTGGTGAACCTCGCGGCGATGATCTGGTGGCTGGCCCGCCGCCGGTGGGGTGTGGCCATGATGCCGCTGGCGGCCCTGGTGCTCAACATGGGTTATGTCTCGTCCATGATCCAGCTTCCCGATATTCGGGTCGGGGAAAAGGGGAGCGATCTGAAAGTCGGAACGCTCAATGTCAATGGATTCCGCCGCCTGAGCCGCCTGGCCCCCTCGGCTCGGGCCATCGCACGTCTTGCCCGCCGGGAGGAGATCGATGTGCTCTGCATGCAGGAGTTCGTCGAAGAGGGGGCTTACCCGGCCGACAGCATCGCCGCGCTCTTCGCCCCCGAAATGCCCTATTTCGTGCGCCGGAACGGGCAGGCTCTTGTCAGCCGCTATCCGATTCTCGATTCTTATTACGGCTCTTTTCCCGATACCGACAACGACTACATGTGGGCCGATCTGGCCGTGGGGGACGACACGGTGCGCATCTTTTCGGTGCATTTGCAAACCTCGGGCGTCTCGGCGCTCCGGCGCCGTTTCCGCAAGGACTACAACCGCGATGCTCCCGTGGACCGGGTAATGGGGGAGGTCGAGCGCAACAGCAAGATACGGGCCCGGCAGGTGGACGAGATACGGAGTGCGGCCGATAAGACCCGCTGGCCGGTCGTTGTGGCCGGAGATTTCAACGACACGCCCTCGTCCTACTCCTACCGCAAGCTCAAGGGCGATCTGAGGGACGGCTTTCGGGCTGCCGGAAACGGCTACGGCGGCACGTTCCGCTATCTGGGCGGCTTGCTGCGCATCGACTATATCTTCTACGACAACGACCGCTTTCAGGGGGTGCGTTACTACATGCCGCGCGACGATGTGAGCGACCACAAAATGGTCGTTGCGGAGCTGCGGCTGCGCGACGAAATTCAAAATTCATGATTCAGAATTCGAAAGAAAAAAGATGCCCGGGAGCGCTGAACCGATTGAAAAGCACCCGAACCGGCCGGCGCCCATAAAACGGGCGTCTTACGCCCGCGGCAGATTCTTTGCTGACGTTACGAATAGCATGAATAACGGCAGACCGTCATGCTCCCTCGCGTCGCTCGTGCTCCGTCGGGATGACAGATACCATTCGACTTTTCACCTTTCACCTTTCACCCGCTTTCAGCGGGTTGACTTTGCTCTCGCTCGGCATAGCCCGCAAGCGGTCTCTGCACTCGCTTACCCGCAAAGTTCACCTTTCACCTTGGTTGACCTCCCGGTTCTCTTTGGCTATGGTGAAAGTGAATGTCGATCCCTCGCCCTCGGTCGATTCGACCGTCAGCTCCCCGCCGTTGCGGCGCGTGAGGTCCATGCAGAGTTGCAGCCCCAGCCCCGAGCCCTCCTCGTTGCGGGTGCCGTAGGTGGTGAAATGCACCTCGGGGTTGAGCAGTTTCGGCAGGTTTTCTTCGCTTATGCCGATGCCGTAGTCGCGGACCGAGACGGCGGCGTGCGTCGGCGTTTCGCGTACCGAGATGAGGATGCGGCCGCCCTCGTCGCTGTATTTGACGGCGTTGGACATGAGGTTGCGCATGATGGTCTTGACCATGTCCACGTCGCAGCGCACGCGGATCGGGCCGGGAATGTCGTACTCCACGCGGATGTTCTTGACCTGCGCCACCATGTCCGACATTTTGCTGGCGAAGAGCACCACCTCCGAAATGTCCACCTCCTGAAAGACCGTATTCATGCGGCCGATCTGGCTCTTGGTCCATTTGAGCAGGTTGTCCAGCAGCATGAACGTGCTCTCGGTAATGTCGTTTCCCATGGTGAGCATCTCGAAATTCTCGTCGCCGATCTCCTCTTTCGAAAGGCTCATCGAGAGCATGTTGAAGACCATTTTGAGCGTGCCGATCGGCGAGCGCAGGTCGTGGGCGATCACCGAGTACATCTTGTCGCGCGCCTCGACCGTGGCCTGCAATTCGTCGCGCTGTGCGGTGATGGTCCGCTGGGCCGCCGCCAGGTAGATGTGGTGCGCCACGCGCGTGATGAGCTCCTCGTGGTTGAAAGGCTTGGAAACGTAGTCGCTCGCGCCCAGTTTGAATCCCTTGACGATGTCCTCGGGGTTGTGCAGGGCCGTGAGGAAGATCACCGGAATGTCAGCGGTCGCGGGGTCGGCCTTGAGCCGGCGGAGCACCTCGTAACCGTCCATGTCGGGCATCATGATGTCCAGCAGAATGAGGTCGGGGCTCTCCGAGGCGACCTTTTCGAGCGCTTCGGTGCCGCCCGTAGCCGTGATGATCTTGTACTTGGCACGACTCAGCACGGCTTTCAGCAGCATGATGTTGGTGGTAATATCATCGACCGCGAGGATGGTGTAGTCCTCGGGCCTCAGGGCGATATTTTTCATGGCGGTCAGCTCTTTACGTTTTGCAAATCTAACGATTTTTTCCGCGTTTTCCAAACGGTTTCTCAGGCGCGCCGCGCTTTCTCCCAGGCGCCGCGTCCGCGGTGCTTAGCCAGGTAGCGGGCGCCGCGGAAGACGTTGAGGTTCATGAAGAGAAAATAGTAGGGGACGCTCATGAGGCCTCCGCTGCGGCCCCGGCGCTCCCGCAGCCATCCCGCGAGGGCCGCTCCGTAGAAGAGAATTTGCAGGGCGAACAGTACGGCGTAGAGCACCGGGTGACGGGACCACAGGAGTGCTAAGTTGAGCGGCAAAAGCGCCGCGAGCGCCACAGGGGTCACGGTCCAGCGCAGCGCACGGTGCGAGACGTACTGGAACGTGAGCAGCCCGTGCCCGAAAGGATTCAGGAGCCGGCGCAGCCGCCATACCGATTGCAGCCCGCCGGCCGCGATGCGCTGCTTGCGCTTCTGCTCCTCGCCCATGTCGGCCGAGGGGCTCTCCAGGGCGTAGGCCGCGCGGCAGTAGGCGATCCGGTAGCCCCGCGCGGAGATGCGCATCGAGCAGACGAAATCGTCGAGCAGCGTATCTTCGGGCAGCACCTCGAACAGCTCGCGCCGGACGGCGTACAGTTCGCCCGCGGCGCCCACGGCGGTGTTGAGCCGGTCGTCCAGCTCCTTGAGCTTCGATTCGTAGCGCCAGTAGACTCCCTCGGTCGCTGCGGCTCCCGCTCCCGCGGCAGCCGTCACGCGCTTCTCTCCGGCCACGCACCCCACCCGGGGATCGTCGAACGCCCGGACGATTTCGCGCACGGCTGCGGGGTTGAGCATCGTGTTGGCGTCGGTGAAGACCACCAGCGGCGTCGTGATATGCTCCATGGCGCGGTTGAGCGCAGCGGTCTTGCCGCCGCGCCGTGCGTCGTGCAGCACCCTGATCTCGGGGTAGGCGCCCAGCAGTTCGACGGTGCGGTCGGTCGAGCCGTCGGTCACCCATACCACCTCGAGCCGCCCGGCGGGGTACTCCAGCGCCCGGCAGTTGGCCATCTTTTCGGCCACGACCTTCTGTTCGTTGTAGGCCGCGATGAGCAGCGTCACCTCGGGTGTCTGCGGCGGGCGTTCCGCGTTTTTGCGCGGACACAGGGTCTCTCGGATTTTTACCATGCCCCACAAGAGGATGCCGTACCCGAGGTAGGTGTAAAAGACCAGAGCCACTGCGGCCCAGAAAAGAATCGCAAGCTTAGTCATAGGACATTCGGATTATCGGAGTTCGGTTTTTTACGTGACAGCATGCTGCCGGTCAATTCGCGCAGGTCGTACACGCCCCGTCCCTGCACGTAGAGGACCCAGACTGCGGCGGCTGCGGCGCCTTTTGCGGCCAGCGAGACAAGGAGGGGCATCGGCGGCAGCAGCCACTCCACTGCGGCGAGCGGCAATGAGAGCAAAGCCGCGAGCAGCAGCGGCGAAAGGAATGTCCGCCAGAAAGGCCGCATCGGCGCATGCAGCGTGCGCCGGAACAGCAGCACGTAGCACAGCACGAAATTCAACGCGAACGAGGTGCAGATGCACCAGGCGACGGCTTCGATGGTGCCGAAAGCGAAGATGCCCGTCGAGATCGCCGCGACGTTGAGCGCGGCGGTGATGACCCCGCACACGAAGAGCATCCGCGTGGCGTTGGCCGCCTGGAAGATGGCCCCCGAGGTCGAGAGGACGATCTGAATGCCCACCGAGAGAGTAAGGATGCGGAACACCGGCACCGAGGGCATCCACTGGTCGCCGAAGATCACCAGCACCAGTTCGCGGGCCGTGAACCACAGCACCACCGAGAGCGGCAGACCGATGAATGCCAACAGGCGGATCACCTTGAGGTAGTTGTCGGCGAGCTTTCTCAGGTCGTGCTGCATCTCCGAGAAGACGGGGTGCATGACCGGCGAGACGACGTAGGTGATGTTTTGCAGCGGGAGCATCATCAGGCGGTACGACTTGTCGTAGTAGCCCAGTTCGGAGAGGCTCATGTAGCGACCCATCAGCAGTTTGTCGAGGTTGCGGCTGAAATAGTTTATCAACTGGAAGCCGAACTGGTAGGCCGAGAACGAAAAGACCTTTCGAAGAGCCGCACGCCGGGGGCGCAGCCGCAAGCGCAGGGGGTATGCGCGCAGGTTGACGATCAGAAGCAGCAGGCTCGACAGCACGGGATTGATCGTCAGGGCGTAGATGCCCGCTCCGGCATAGGCGGCCGCGATGGCCGTCGTGCCGCCCAGCACCTGCACCGAGAGGGACCGCACGGCCGCGAAGCGGAAGCGCTTGTCGCGCAGCACCAGCGCGTTGGGTGTGATGTTGGCCGAAGCGAAAAAGAGGTTCAGCGCGAGGATGCGGCAGATGTTCCTCAGCGTCTGGGAGTCGTCGTAGAACGAGGCGATGAGCCCCGAGGCGGCGAAGAAGAGCAGGGCCATGACGGCTCCCGACCAGACCGTAAGCGAGAAGATGCTGCCCAGGTCGCGGCGGCTGAGCGTCTTGTGCTGGATGACCGCCGGTCCGATGCCCAGGTCGCTGAAGATGGCGAAAAAGGCGATGATCACCGTGGCGATGTTCACCACGCCGAACTCCTCGGGGGTGAACAGACGCGCCAGCACGCCCGAGACCGCGAGCGTGACGACGATACCCGTATACTTGGCGACGGAGGTGTAGAATACTCCGGAAATCAGCTCTTTGCGGACGTTACTCATGGTTCGGTTCCTCTTCCAGCCAGCGCGGGCCGGGTTGTGCGTCGCGGCGGCGGCTGGCGGCCACCTCGCGGCGGCGGCGCCACAGATCGCCGTAGGCGCGCCCGATTTGCCGGGCCTCCTCCGAGCGTCCCGCTGCCAGCAGCCAGGGCACTTTCGCCAGCAGCCGCAGCTGCACAACGGCCGTGCGTCGCGTCGCCTGCCAGGGCGTGTAGCGCGGATCGGCGTATGTCATCAACAGGTAGCGCCCGACCCAGGCCGTTTGCAGCGGCTTTTTCGTGCCCTGCCGGTCGTGGCAGATCGCGGCGTCGGGAACCACGCGGATCGTCAGGGCGTGGTGCAGCACCCGGTGGCAATAGTTGTCGTCCTCGCCGTAGTGGGCGAAGATCGGGTCGAAACCGCCCACCGTCTCGATGGTCCGCCGGGGCAGCAGCCACGCCGCGGCGTTGACGAACTGTACGTCGCGCGGCGTGGTGAAAGCCGCCAGCAACTCCCTGTCGCCCCCTGTCGCCTCTTTGCCGAAGACGTATTTGCGGAATGCCCGGTCCATCTTCTCGCCGGTCCCGTCTAAGTGCACGGGGCTGAGGATGCCGCACGCCGGGTCCTCGGCCGCGAGTAGCCGCGCCACGGTGTCGGGGAAGAGCCAGGCGTCCTGGTTGAGCAGCAGGAAATGGTCGGCACCCCGCTCGCGGGCGTAGCGGATGCCCAGGTTGTTGGCGCGCCCGAAGCCGAGGTTTTCGCCCGAACGGATCTGATGTACCTCGGGAAAGCGCTCGGCGATCCGCTCCGCCGTGCCGTCCGTCGAGGCGTTGTCCACCACCACCGTGCGCAGCGGCACGGAGGAGTTTCTCAGCGACCCGAAGCACGCATCCACCCACCGCAGGCCGTTGTAGGTGACGATGACGACGTATATGACCGGGACAGCCATGTTTACGGTTTAACCCACTCCTTGCGCTCGAAATCATATCGACGCAGGATGCGCGCCGGGTTGCCTCCAACGACCGAGTAGGGCGGAACGGACTTGGTGACCACGCTGCCCGCGGCGACGATGCAGTGCGTACCGATGGTGATGCCCTGGTTGATGCAGGAGTTGCCGCCGATCCAGACGTCGTCCTCGACGACGGTCCGGTTGGGTGTGACCCCTTGCAGGGCGATGGGTTTGTCCACCTCGGTGTAGTTGTGTGTCAGGCCGGTTACCTGCGCGCCGCTGCCGATGATGACGTGCTTGCCCAGCGTGACCGGACCGACCAGCTTGACGCGGGAGGTTACCTGGGAGTAATCGCCGATCAGGATGTCTCCCATGCCGTTATTGAGGATGGCGTAATCTTCGACGATGCAGCGATAGCCAAGCACGCATTTTTTCGAAGGAATGATGTCCAGCCGTGCTTTGCGCCGGATGATGGTGCCGCGCCCCCGCTTGATGACCAAGGGAATCACGAAAATGCGTGCCCACAGCCGCGGACGGGCCGAATAGGGATGGATGAGCAGGTAAAGCAGAAACTTTTTGAGCTTGGGTTTGCTGTCGAGCATGGTTGCTGTGTTTTAGTTGAATAAGCGATCGAGTACTTTTTTCATCTGGTTGGTCCAGGATAATTCGGCGATCGAACCGCGGATTTGCTTCGGCGTAAGTCGCACTTGGTCGCTGAATGCGATCAGATCGGCGGTCCGGACCGGGGTTTCGTCGGCAGGAACTTTCAGGACATAGGGTTTGTCGTCGAAATCCGAATCGTTTTCGGAGTAGACGAACGGAATGCCCCGGGCGGCATATTCCCGGTTCTTGAGGGTTTTTATGTCGGTGATGTGGCTGCGGTGGCGTCCCAGACTGGCCACCCCCATGTCCGCAAGGTCGAAAACCCGGTCGAGCGCTTCGCCGTACTGGGGCCCGTGGAAGATCACTTTTTCCTGCAATCCGTACTCCGCGACCATTTGCTGCAACCTTTCCAGCGTGCCGTCTGTGCCGTAGCCGACGATGTGGAAGCGCACCTCGACCTCCTGCGGCGAGGCGTAGTAGCCGGCCATTCCCCGGATCACGCGGTCGAAGCCGTGCCAGAAATGCAACTCCGCGACGCCGATGAGATTGAATTCGTTTGCCGGGCGCTGCCGGGTTGCTCGTACGGGAATTTTGTCGAAATCGATGCCGTTCGAGATCGGGATGGTCGGTGCCCCGAATATCCGGGGCACGTTGGCGTAGGTAACAATGTAATCGAGGTGTGCGGCCTGGCTCGTGCGGCAAAGTTTGTCCACCTGAAGCCGCGCCTTGTTCTTGCGCGACGAGGCTTTGAACTCCCCGTCGTAGGGGTAGGTGGGTATCTCGTAGACGACCTTTGCACCGCCTCGTTTCAGACGGCGGACCATGGCGACGGTGTAGGGGTTGCAGTTGTTCGCGCCGCGGATGTAGACCAGACCGATGCCCTCGCGCAACGCGTAATCCGTTACGGCACGGTAGCGGATGCGCTTCTGAATCTTTCCGGCAATGCTGTTCGGGTAGGTCTCCAGTTCGCCGTCGTCGATCATGCGCGTGTGCGATCCGTCGGGGTTGTAGCGCAGGTAGCACAGGTGCGTTTCGACACCGTTCCGGCGGAGCGCCTCCACCTGGCTGCGTATCTTTTTGGTGATGCCGTTGTGTTCGGAAAAACCGTGAAATGTCAGAAAAAGAGCTTTCATATTGTGATTCTATTATTTCAGCGATCGGTAGAGTGCGAGCAGCTCGCGGGCCGTGTGCTCCCACGAGAAGCATTTTGCGCGTTCGAGCCCGTAGGCGATCTGCTCGCGGCGGAAATCCGTGTCGGTTTCGAGCCTCAGGAGCGCGTCGGCGATCTGCGCGGGCGAGGTCGGATCGACCATGAGCGCACCCGGACCCGCGATCTCGGGGATTGCCGAGGTGTTCGACGTGACCACGGGTGTGCCCGAAGCCATCGCTTCGAGCTGCGGGATGCCGAAACTTTCCCGGAGCGAGGTGTAGAGGAATGCCGCGGCCCCGTTGTAGACGGCCGCCAAGTCGCCGTTGGGAATATAACCCGGCAGGCGGAGCATCTCCCGTAAGTTCGGCTCCCCGATTTGGCGCAGGATCGCCTGGGTGTCCTGCTCCGTCAGATCGGCCACTAACAGCGGCAGCGGTGCGGCCGAGCGTCGCACATAGTCGGCATAGCCCCGAAGCGTCCCGGGGGTGTTCTTCTTGGGGTCGGTATTGCCCAGAAAAAAGAGGTAGCGCTCCTCGGGGAGGTACTTGCGGGTCACCTCCGCGCAGTTCTCCAGCGGACGGAAACGGGGGTTGTACCCGTTGTGGATAGCCACGATCCGCGCGGGGTCGAGCCCCAAGGCGGTGCGGATGCGGTCGCACTCGAACTGCGACACGGTGACGATCCTGCGGCAGCGGGGCAATACGCGCGGCACGACCAGGCGGCGGTAGAGTCGCCCGAGCGACTGGTAGAGCGAGGGGTTGCGGGCGGTCTGCTTCTCCAGAAAAATGATGTCGTGCAGGGTCAAAACAAGCGGTGTGTGCGCACACACCGGGGCTGTGTTGCTCGTGCAGTGCAAGAGGTCGGCGCCCACCCGCCGCACCGCGCGCGGCAGGGCCCACTGCTCCCAGAGGGGGTACGAAAGGCAGCGGAGCGTGACGATATGCAGGTTGGGGCTCTCCTCCAGGCAGCGGTCGGGACCGTCGCCGACGAAGATGAAATATTCGTTCTCGGTGTCGAGCCGTTGCAGCTGACGGATGGTTTCGAGCGCGACGAAATCCATGCCGTGTTTGTTGGGGCGGAAAATGCGCTGTGCCTCGATGGCTATCTTCATAACGTCGGGGGTGTTTTGTCCGGAACGGTCGAAGCTCCGGTGTGCCGGGTGTGGATGAACGTGTCCTTGGTGCCGCCCAGGCGGAACAGGTTTCTCAGGGTCAGGAGGAACAGCACGGGCATGCGCCTGAGGGCGCGGCCCAGCCGCTGGTCGGTCTGCTCATCGGGCAGGGCGACGGCCAGGGCGAAGAGCAGTACGAGGAGCGTGATCCACCACTTGACGGAAGCCGCCGGATCGAGCACCGTGATCGCCGCGGTCCAGAGCGGGATGAGCCCCAGGAGCAGCATGCGCGGGGGCATGCACCATTGCAGCAGCTTGTCGCAGTAGTCCCAGTTACCGCGTGCGAGCGCCCCCGGAAGCTCGCGCACGGCGGCGGCCAGAGCGTAGAACTGCGCCGCGATCCAGCGCCGCCGCTGGTTGTAGTAGGCTCCCTCGGCCTGCACTTTTTCGTCGAGTACGCGCACATCGTCGAGGTATTCGATGAAGATGCCCTGGCTCAGCAGCAGCGCTTCGAGCTCCTTGTCCTCGCCCGAGGTCGTGCAGCGGGGAATGTTGCGGCAAAACCAGGCGTAGTCGAAAGCCATTCCGGAACCGATGAGCGCCGACGAGAAGCCCAGCGCCACGTGGCCGCGGCGGAAGATGGCATTGTTGATCTCCTCGCTGGCGGCGTCGAGCACCGCGGTGTCGGTGTCGCGGTTCTTGGCCGTGCGGTGGGCCTGCACGGCCTCGACGCCCGCGTCGAAAACCTCGTTGAGCCGCGCCAAGAAGTCGGAGCCCGCAAGGTTGTCGGCGTCGAGGATCGCCACCGCGTCGGCGGCGTCGGGGCCCATGTTGTCGACGGCGAAATTCAGCGCCCTGGCTTTCGAGCTCTTTTCGAAGACGGGTTCGAGAAGCGTCAGGGGCAATTTGCGCAGCTCCGCGAGTGTCTCCGCCCGCAGCCTGTCGGCGATCACCACGACGCGGTGCAGCTCGCGGGGGTAGTTCTGCTCCAGTGCCGCTTCGGCCGTGCGGAGGATCACCGCGTCGGCCTTGTAGGCGGGGATCAGCGTCACGAAGCGCCGCTGGCGCCGTGCCGGTGGATAGGGCGGCTGCGGACGGCGTGCCGAAGCCAGCGCGAAGACGAAAAGGTAGAGCGCCGGAAGCGCCAGCGCTACGACCAGCAGCCAGTCCAGGACGGTCAGGATCATGCCGTTTTGTTTTTGAGGTTGAAAAATCCGCCGGCGCCCCTCAGGGCGGCGCGGGCGAGGTCGCTGCGGCCCCGCAAGAGCGACGCGAGGACGCTTTTCGGGAGCGCGACGCAGAGCTGGTAGGCGTAGGAGAGCAGCCGCACGGCGCCCGAGCGGTTGCGGCGGGCGTAGAGCAGGCGGTTGCGCGTGAGGTAGTAGGTCCGCAGGGGGCTTTGCTGTCCGGTCGTGGCGCTCTCCTTGTGCAGGACCGTGGCCCGGGGATCGTAGGCGATACGGTAGCCTGCCGCGCGGATGCGCTCCGACCAGTCGAGCTCCTCGTAGTAGAGAAAATAGACCTCGCTCATCGGACCGGCTTTTTCGAGCACCTCGCGCCGAAACATCATCGCCGCGCCGTGGGCGTAGGGCGTGTCGTGCGGCGTATCGAACTGCCCGCGGTCGGGGGTGTCGAAGCCGATGAGCGCGTTGCGCAGGGTGATCCGCGTCAGGGGCGTATAGCCCGCGAACTGGATGTTGCGGGGCGGGGCGAAGAAGCGGATTTTGGGACATACCGCCCCCACCGCGGGATCGCGGTCGAGCGTGCGGCACAGGTCGAGCAGCGAATCGTCCGCGACCTCCGTGTCGTTGTTCAGCAGCAGCAGGTAGTCGCCCTTGGCGGCTCGGATGCCGAGATTGTTGCCCCCGGCGAAACCGAGGTTGCGCTCGCTTCGGAGGACCGTGATGCCGGGGTAACGCCGCCGCAGCTCGGCGGCCTCGTCGCATGCCGAGCCGTTGTCCACGACGACGATTTCGACCGCATCTGCGAGGTGGCGCCGCAACGAGTCGACGAGCGCGACGGTCAGGGGCAGTCCGTTGTAGTTGACCGTGATGACGGAGAGGCGCGGTGTCATGGCTGCGGGGTTTTGGAGATGTCGTCGGGGAACGCCGAGGCGGCTGCGGCCCGTGCGGCCAGCACCCGGTTGTCGGGCAGCGGCGCTGCGGCCGCCTGCGCGAGTTCGCGGTCGAAGCGGGGCGCAAGGAAGATGAATCCCATACCCATATATAATATGACGCCCGTAGGTATCTGCCCGAGGACCTCGTTGCCGTAGGCCATCACCACGATGCCTGAAATGCCGCAGACGAGCGCGGCCGTCAGGCCGCGCAACTGGACGTTGCGCAACCGGAACACGACCTGGTATGCCCCCCAGCCCAACACATAAAGCAGGATTCCGATGTGGAGCAGAATCCCCACGACACCCGTTTCGACCCAGACCATCACGTACCACGAATCGGTGGGAATTTGCGAGAGCGGAGCGTCCGGAGCGAACGTCTTGGCCTTGCCGCCGCCGTGCCCCAGTCCGGCACCGAACGGCTTGTCGCGCATCAACTCGCGCAGCTTGGCCTGGTTCTCCAGCCGCACCCGGAACGAGGCGTCCTGGGTGTTGAATGCGCTGCGTGCACGGCGCACGATGGCATTGCCGCTGCCCCAAGTGGTGAAATTCAGAAAGACGAAAGCCCCGACGAGCACCACGCAACCCGCGACGATCATCCGGATGTTGCGCGACAGCATCACGAAGACCGCATAGCCCACGAACGGCACGGCCAGGGCGCTTCGCGTGCCCGAGATCAGCATGCCGTAGCAGGCCAGGGCGGCGACCAGCAGGAAATAGAATTTCATCCACGGATTGCGCCAGTAGAGCGCCGAGATTGAGAAGACGACCATCGAAAGACCCATGCTGGCTCCGAAATTCGCGGCGTCGCTGAAGAACGAGAAATAGCGGACGCCCGTGCGGATGATGTGCGTTGTTTTGCCGCCCAGCACGAAAAGCCAGTAGTTCTCGGCCGCATTGAAACCGATGTATTTCTGGATCAGCGCCTTGGCGACGGCCGTAAGCGTCAGCAGCGACCACAGCACGAGCATGTAGCGCAGGTATTTGTAGCGGGCCATCGTGATCTGGGTCAGCACGACCGTCAGAAAGAAATAGATCGCCAGCGACCGCACGGCCATGAACCACCCTGCCGACGAGACGCTCTCGGGGTTGACCAGCTCAAGGCAGCAGTAGGCCAGCCAGATCGCCGAGACCAGGGTAAGCCCCGTCCGGGCGCGGCGCCACTCGACCCGCCCGACCATCGATTGCAGGAGCAGGAGCAGGAGGTTGAAAGCCAGCAGGGCGTCGAGGATCACGCCGAACGGCTTGTCGTGCATGTAGCGCGTCAGCACCATGATGTAGTAGTTCACGGCGAACATGCCGAGCATCGCCACGGCGGGGTTGCGCAGCGAGAACCAAAGCATGCACAGCGCCAGCGGAACGACCGCCACCGCCGCGCCTGCCGCCAGTCCGAAGCGGCTGAACGCATACCAGATCAGGTAGACGCCTCCCATGAGCAGCGCCCCGATCAGCAATCGGGGCACGCTCACGGGAGATGTTATGGAACCGAAAGGCTGCATGAGCAAGTGTGTGTCGCAACGGTCAGCGCACGGCCGTGAAGCCGAACTGGCTGATCTGGTAGCTCAGGCGGCGCAGACGGGTGTAGGGCGGGAGCAGCCCCGTGAAAGTCTGCACCACGTCGCGTCCCGCGCAGTTGAGGCAGAGGGCCGTCGGGGTGTCGCCGGCCAGTTTCACCGCTTTTTCATAGAGCAGCTGGTCGGTCTCTTTCCAGGTGCGCGTAGCCGGTGCCACGAAGATGTTGAGGGCGGCTTCGCGCAGCAGGTCGCGCGGCACGGAGTGGTGCGAAAGGGGCGGATACTCGACCAGTACGACGTCCGCTTCGCCCAGGGGAAGCTCGCCGCTCTTGTCGTGGACGAAATCCGCGAGCCGCTCCGAGAGCAGGTACGCTTTCTGCTCGGCATCGAAATCGGTGTTCCACGACACCGTGCGCACTTTCAGACCCGACTCGCGGAAGCGTGCGGCGAGGTGTTCGGCGAGGATCGACTTGCCGTCGCCCGGCTCGGTCGAGAGGATGTTCAGTACGTTGGGGCGGCGTGCGGGGTCGAAATAGTTGAGGGCGGCATTGGCCATGTAGCGGGTGGCGACTTCGCGGTATTGCTTGGCGTAGCGGCGCTGGCCGAAGCGGCCCGGGCCGGGGAAAGCCCCGATGACGCGGCCGCCGGTGATGCGCTCGGCGCGGATCTTGTCGCGCAGCGTGCGGTCGAGCAGTTCGAGCAGAATGAAGAATCCGAGGAGGAAGATCAGCGTCGAGAAGAATGCTGCGGCCACCATCATCTTGCGCTTGGTCGGCTCGGCGGCGATGGGCAGCACGGGCGGGTTGATTATCTTCAGCGTCGCGGAGGACATCTGGAGATTTTTCTGCCGGAGACGCGCCATGTTCAGGGCGTGGAGGATCGAGAGGTAGGACTGCTCCGAGAAGCCGATTTCACGGTTCTTGCGCTTGAGCGTCGCACCCACGGGGGCGTAACGCATGTAGCGGTCGTCGAGCGACTGCTTCCACTCGTCGAGCACCAGCATCTCGGCTTCGGACTTGGTGCCCAGCATCACCGCCTCGAGCCACTGGTCGATCATCGAGTTGGTCGAAATGCCCTCCTTGGTATAGCGCTGCGTAGCGATGTTCGAGGTGAGAATGCGCAGGCTGTCGGTCTGGCTTTCGAGTTGCGCGTGCAGCTGCGCCAGATCGGGCCGTTCGATGGCGGCCTTGTCGATCTGGGTCTCGGGTATGAACGCTTCGGCAGCCGTGATGCGGGATTGCAGGTCACCGATGGAGTGGAGCTTTTGAATGAATGCCGCGTTGTTGCGGAAAGTCGAAAGTCCGTCGATTCGCTTTTCGATGGCTTCGCGGAGTTTGTTGGCGCTGTGGAAATTGAGGCGGACCTCCTCGTTGCGCAGTTCGAAATCGCGCGAGAGGATGGCGATGTGCTTGGTCTGCTCGTCGTAGTTGATCACGAGGTTCTCGATGTTGTAGTCGCGCAGCGAATCCTCGCGGGCGCGCAATTCGCCGCTTACGCGCTTAAGTTCCGATTCGAAAAACGCGATGACGTTGTTCGTCTCGCCGAAGCGCAACTGGCGGTACTGCTTGACGAACTCGTCATTGAGAATTTCGAGCGTGTTGAAGACCACGCCCGGATCGTCGTTCTCGTAGGATATTTCGAGCATGTCGCTGTTGCCGATGCGCTTGACCTGGATATTGCTCAGTGCTTCGTAGCTGTAATAGCGGTGCATCCAGTGGAAAAGCCCGTAGACGTGGTTGTCGTGGGTGGCTACCTCGTAGTCGTAGAGGTTCTGGATCGTTTTTTCTTCGTCGCTGCGGTCTATGAGGTCGAGCACCTCCTGCGGCGTGCGCCGCAGCTCGGAGCGGTAGTTGCGGGCGAAGATGTATTTGTTGTCATTCTCCGGATCGCCGTGCACCATGTGCTGCGCATAGAGACGCATGGAGACGTTTTTGAGTGTGGTCTGCGACTTGATGATGTTGATCAGGTTGTCCATCGCATTGTTGATGACGTTCCAGTCCTGGGAGGTGCTTTCGCCCGTTTCGAGGTCGTAACCCGAAACGATACCCGTATAGATGGTCGTCGAAGAGAGGTAGGTGCGCGCCTGGCGCCCCATGTGGAGATAGACCAGGATGGCGACGATCGTCGGACAAAGGATCAGCCACCACTTGATGCGGAACAGGAATTTTACCAGGTAGGCGATGTAGGCGGTCATGGCTTGGCGTTTTTGGACATTTCGGCCGGCTGCTGCTGCGGCTGGCTGATAATCGGGGTTTTGGAAAGAACCTCCAGTTGCAGCAGCGCCTTGTTGAGCTTGGCGCGGGTCTCCTGGAACATGCGGAACGACTCGTTGGAGATGTTGCGCTGGCGGCTCAGGGCCACGGCGTCGACCTTGCCGTTGACGAAATCGGCTTCGGTGGCTTCGTACTGCGCCTGGGCGATGATGAGCGCCTGGGAGGTGTCCTTGAGCACGGCCAGGTACTGAATAGCCGTGGTATAGCAATCGATGATCGACAGGCAGATTTCGTCGTACCAGCTGTCGGTCTCGTAGCGGATGCTGGCGATGCGTCGCTGCTGCTGCTTGATCTTGTTGCGGCGGTTGAAAATCTCGTCGAGCGGCAGGTTGAACGATGCCCCCACGTTCCACCACCGGCGGGTCATGCCTGTAACGTTCTGCACCACCGGCAGGTTGCTGTCGTAGTAGAACTCGCTGTTGGTGTCGGTCGTGCCGTAGCTGAACGAACTGTTGATTTTCAGAAATTTGAGCCACGACCGGCGCAGGGTCTTCAGTTCGCGCTCCTGTTCTTCGGTCTTGGCGGCGAACATGTTGACCTGCGAGGAGCGCTCGCGGGCATTTTCGAGCAGCACGTGGAGCGGAGGCAGGTGGAGATTGGCGTAGCTTTCGACCGACATGTCGGTCAAAAGGGCCTGGCTGACATTGGGCCGATAGGCGGGGCTCTGCGCCTCGGCTGCGGGCAGTGCTCCGCTGCCGGGGGTTCTATGTTGCCCCTGCGCGGCCCAGAAGATCGGTAGCACGAGGGCGAGCAAGAGAGATTTCTTCATAAATTCAAACGTTTTCTTTTTGAATAAAAGCCGTGAAAGTCCTCAGAATGATTTTCAGATCGAACCACGGCGACATTTTGCGGGCGTACTGGATGTCCAGCCGCTTGCGCTCGTCGGGCGAGAGTTTGCCGGCATGTCCGCGCTTCTCGACCTGCCACAGCCCCGTGAGCCCCGACGGACACATGAAGCGTTCGATGTATTCGTCGCTGGTGAGCCGTTCGGCTTCGTAGAGCGGCAGCGGGCGGTTGCCGACCACCGACATGTCGCCCCGCAGGATGTTAACCAGCTGCGGGAGTTCGTCGATGCTGTACTTGCGCAGGAAGCGGCCCAGGCGCGTGATGCGGGGGTCGTTCTCGATCTTGACGAACGCGTTTTCCTGTTCGGAGCCCACCTGCTGGAGGTGTTCCTCTTCGGGGATGGCGAAATCGTCGGAGAAGAGCATGCCGTTCGAGGCGTCGGCCAGCAGCTGTTCCACGTCGGTTTCGTCGAAAGCCATCTTGGCCGAATCGCCGTCGGGGCCCCCGGAGGCGTACTGGTTGCGGTCGCCCAGCTCGCGCAGGCGCTGATCGGCGTCGGTGCGCATCGAGCGGAATTTCAGGAAATCGAAAATGCGGTAGTTGCTGCCCACGCGCTTCGACTTGTAGATCACGGGTCCCGGGCTGTCCAGCTTCACGGCCACGGCCACGGCGGCCAGCAGGGGAGACAGTGCGACGAGCGCTCCGAGCGAGGCCGCTATGTCGAACGTGCGCTTCCACACGGGCATGCGGAACAGCCGCATGTCGGTGTTCGTCTCGACAACGGGTTTGTGCGTGAACGTGTAGTCGGTGATGAATTGCAGCGTGCGCAGGAAATCCTCGCGCGTCACCTCGCCCGATACGGCGCTGTTGACCCCCGCGGCGAGGTAGTCCCTCCGCTCGCTGTCGCTCAGCGGACGCGACGTGATGAGCAGAATGCCGCATGCCGGAAGCCACGACCTCAGGAAGCGGATGTTGCGGTAGTCCGTCGCCTCGTCGCGCTGCTCGTAGAGGATGAATGCGTGGTCGGCATCGAGGGGCGTGAAAGTCCGCGTAGCCGACGAGATGTCGGACACGATGTGCATGCGGCCGTCGGTCAGTTCGTAAAACCGGGCCGTATGGTCGCCTTTGCCCTTGATATAGATGACGGGGTATTTCAATCCAAAATGCGTTTAATGCGTATCTTCAGCTCCATCGGGTTGAACGGCTTGACGATGTAGTCGATGGCTCCCTCCTCGAGCAGGCGGATGCGTTCCGAGGTGCTGTCCTCGCTCGAGAGCATCACCACGGGAATGGCGCGGAAGAGTTCGTTGCGCTTGAGGTGCGAGAGGAACTCGTCGCCGCGCATCTCGGGCATGCGGATGTCCGAAATAATCAGATCGGGCATGTTTCCCATCTGAAGCCAGTCGAGGGCCTGCAAGGGATTCTGTACGTAGAAACAGTCGTAATCCCGGTGCAGGTAGGCATAGAGGATCTTGGCGATCTGCTCCTTGTCGTCGACGATCAGTACTTTTTTGTTCATGGTCGCATGTTGTCATTGCTTTCCGGATGGGCCCCGCAAACCCGCTGCGGGTGGAATCAACGCCCTTTTCACCCGGAAAATTATGTAAATATAACAAATTATTCCCAAGTAGGGAGTCATTCCGCTGCAAATATCGTCAAAAAAACGGCAGCATGTACATTTCCGCGTAATTTTGTGACCCAAAACGCCCGCTCCTGGGCCCATTTGAACCCGTTTTGTCAATTTTCGAAACGAATCGGATGGGGTCTGCGAAAATTTATTTACCTTTGGAACGTGGCAGGACCTCCGGGTCCGACTAAAATTGACAAGATACATGGCGTCCGAAACTATCGAAACAAACGGGCAGGAGCCGGTTCGACCCCATATCCTCGTCGCCGAGGACAACCCCAGCAATTACAAACTCGTCGAGGTGCTGTTGCGCAACCTTTACACGCTCACCCATGCCTGGGACGGCGTCGAGGCCGTGCGGCTCTTCCGCGAGCAGGGTGCCGACCTGATCCTGATGGACATCAGCATGCCCGAACTGGACGGCTACGGCGCCCTGAGCCAGATTCGGAGCATGGCGCCCGACGTGCCGGTGATCGCGCTGACGGCCTATGCTTTCGAGGCCGACCGGCAGCGGATGTTCCGGGCCGGGTTCGACGAATGCCTGGCCAAGCCGCTTCGGGCCGACGAACTGCGCAGCCGGATCGCCGCGCTTCTCTCCCAAAAAACCGCATCCCGATGAGTGCCGACCGACTGTTTGGACCGATTCTGCGGTTCCTGGCGTGCTGCATGCTGCTGTTGCCCGGATCGCTGCAAGCCGAAGAGAGCCGCGAAAGCATCCTGGTAATCTCTTCGTACAACCCCGACACGCGGCGCATGTCGAGTTTCATCAACGATTTCGAGCGGCAGATCGTCGCGCAGGGCGTGCCGTGCGAAATCTACGTCGAGACGCTCGAATGCAAAAATATCGGCGACGCTCCGCAGTGGATTTCGCAAACGGACAACCTCCTGAGCCGCTACGAAAACCGCGGCCTGCGCGCCGTGATCCTGCTGGGCCAGGAGGCCTGGTCGTCGTTCGTTTCGCTGGGGCGCTTTCCCCAAGGGGTGATGTGTTTCAGCTGCTTCGCCAGCTCCAACGGCATCATGCTCCCTCCGCGCGACAGTTCGGTGATCTGCTGGCGGCCCCCGACCGTCGATTACCGCAGCATGGCCGACAGCCTCGCCGGCATCGGCGGCATGCTCAACCGCTACGACATCCGGCGCAACGTCGAACTGATCCGCTCGCTCTACCCCGAGGTGCGCAACGTCGCATTCGTTTCGGACAACACCTACGGCGGCATCTCGTTGCAGGCCCTCGTGCGCGAGGAGTGGAAGCACTTTCCCGACCTCAAACTGGTGCTCGTCGACAGCCGCGAGGGCGAGGAGCAGGCGCATGCCGCCTACGCCGCCCTCCCGCCCCGCTCGGCCGTGCTGTTGGGCACCTGGCGGGTGGGACGTGACGGGGAGTATTTCATGCAGCGTTCGCTCGCGGACCTGGTGCAGGAGAATCCCAACATTCCGGTCTTCTCGGTGACCGGCACGGGTATCGGCGACGTGGCGCTGGGCGGCTACGTTCCCGCCTACGAGAGCGGTGCCGCGCTGATCGCATCGCAAATCAGGGAGTACTACCGCACGGGCCGCATCGACAGCACCCATTTCCACATGAGCAAGGACCGCTACCTGTTCGATTCGCGCAAGCTCAGCGAGTGGAAGATCGCCGAATACGCCCTGCCCCGCGGCAGCATCGTCGAAGATACCGTGGCGGCCAAACTGACCAAATACTCCCATTATATCGAGATGCTGGTCTCCGGCATCGTGCTGCTGGTGCTGCTGCTGGTCTTCGTGGCGTGGCTGTTTCTGCGTACGCGGCGGCTCAAGCAGATGCTCGAAGAACGCGAGGGGCAGCTGGTCGTGGCCCGCGAGCGGGCCGAGGAGTCGGACATGCTCAAATCGGCTTTCCTGGCCAACATGAGCCACGAGATCCGTACGCCGATGAACGCCATCGTCGGCTTCTCGTCGCTGATGCAGAGCGAGGAGCTCACGCAGGAGGAGCGGGCCGAGTACTGCGCGATCGTGGTCAACAACTCCGAGATGCTGCTCACGCTGCTCAACGACATTCTGGACATTTCGTCGCTCGAATGCGGCAAGATTCGCTTCAACTACGCCTCCGAGGATGTGGTGCAGGTGTGTCAGCACGTCATCATGACCACGGCCCATACGCGGCAGGAGGGGGTCGAGATGCGCTTCGAGTGCCCCGTGGAGTCGTTCCGGATCGTAACCGACGCCCACCGCCTTTCGCAGGTTCTGATCAACCTGCTGACCAATGCCGGGAAATTCACCTCCCGGGGCAGCATCACCCTGGGCGTGGAGATCGACGGCGAGGGCGAAGAGGTGCTCTTCTCGGTGGCCGATACGGGGCCGGGCATTCCGCACGACAAGCAGGACATGGTCTTCAACCGCTTCGAGAAACTCGACGGCAACAAGAAGAAAGGGACGGGCCTGGGCCTTGCCATCTGCCGCCAGATCGCCGTGATCGTGGGCGGCCGCATCTGGGTCGATCCCGACTATACCCAGGGCGCCCGGTTCGTCTTCGCGCACCCCGTAAACCTCGTTGTCCACGAGGATGGAGAGAACCGCGAGGGGGGGGGGATTTTGACGGCTCAGAATCCCGCAAAACCCTCCATTTAGCTCCCGACGGACGGTTTTTCCGCTGGAGGAAAAAGAAGAACTAAACAGCTTTCCTATTTTTTCGGCTGGTTCCGATCTCCCGCCCGCCGTCTTCTGCCGGAGGGCGCCGATCGATTTTTGCCATTCCTCGCATCCGCACGCAATGACAAAAACTGATTGGCAACCCTCGTCAAGTTCGGGGCAGCCTCACGACGCTGTTCTGGGCCCGAAAGTACCTTTGTCTTTTCACTTTTGCTTGCGACCCCTCGACATTGCTCGGGGATCGAAAACATCTTTAACCCGCCTAAGGGGCGGCTTGACTTTGCTCACGCTCGGCAAAGCCTGCAAGCAGCCTCCGCGCTCGCTTACCCGCAACTTCACCTTTCACATGCCTGGCCCATGCTGCCGACTGTGTTAAATAAATGTTAACATTCCCTTTCAACGCCGTTACAACGGAAAAATTGGTGTAAATTTGTTCACTATTTGCAAAAAAACCAACATGAGCGAAATCTACACCGTCATTGTAGTCATTCTGGGAATACTCGCCATTTCAGGTCTTTTCGTCGGCGTCACGAACGACGCAGTCAATTTTCTCAACTCCGCCATCGGCTCCAAGGCCGCTTCGATGAAGGTCATCCTGCTGGTCGCTTCGGTCGGCATCCTGGTCGGCGTGGTCACGTCGAGCGGGATGATGGAGGTGGCGCGCAGCGGCATGTTCAATCCGGGGCTCTTCACGTTCCACGAGGTGATGATGCTCTACCTGGGGGTTATGTTCGCCAACATCATTTTGCTGGACCTCTACAACTCCTGGGGGCTGCCGACCTCGACCACCGTGTCGCTGATCTTCTGCCTGCTGGGGGCGGCCATCGCCGTTTCGATCTTCAAAATTTCGAACGACCCGACGCTGGGCGTCAACGCCCTGGGCGAATTCATCAACACCTCGCGCGCCATGGGTATCGTCTCGGCGATCCTCTTGTCGGTGGTCGTCGCATTCACCTGCGGTACGGCCGTCATGTACGTTTCGCGTCTCCTGTTTTCGTTCCGCTATACGGTGCTTTTCCGCCGTTACGGCTCGCTGTGGTGCGGCGCTTCGCTCACGGCAATCGTCTATTTCGCCATCTTCAAGGGGCTCAAATCGATCCTCGCGGGCCACGATTTCATCCGCATGGTCGACAGCCACCTGCTCCTCTCGCTCTTCATCTGCTGGGTGGTCTGCTCGCTGATGCTCTTCTTCATCCAGCGCTTCAAGATCAACATTCTGCGCATCACCATCCTCTCGGGCACTTTCGCCCTGGCCCTGGCGTTCGCGGGCAACGACCTGGTGAATTTCATCGGCGTCCCGGTGGCCGGCTTCGACGCCTACTCCATCGCCCGGCATGCGGGCGACACGACGATGCTGATGAGCGCCCTGAGCGAGAACGTCCCGGCCAATTTCTCGATCCTGCTCCTTGCGGGCGTGATGATGATCATCACGTTGTGGACCTCGAAAAAAGCCATGCACGTCACCGAGACCGAAATCTCGCTCTCGGCACAGGGCGACGACGGGCAGCAGCAGTACGGCTCGTCAGTATTCTCTCGCACGATCGTCCGCGCTGCGCTGGGCATCAACGCCGGGGTCGAGCGCGTCATCCCCAAGCACCTGCGCGAGCGCATCTCGCGCCGCTTCGAATACGAGGATGTCGAGCACAGCGGCGCCCCCTACGACATGATCCGCGCCACGGTCAACCTGACCACAGCGGCGCTGCTGATCTCGCTGGCCACCTCGTTCAAGCTGCCCCTCTCGACCACCTACGTCTGCTTCATGGTGGCGATGGGTTCGTCGCTCGCCGACCGCGCCTGGGGCCGCGAAAGCGCCGTCTACCGCATCTCGGGCGTCATGACCGTCGTGGCCGGCTGGTTCATCACGGCGCTGGGCGGCTTCCTGATCGCGTTCGTGGTAGGGCTGGTCTTGATCTACGGCGGCACGGCGGCTTTCGTCGTCGTCACGCTGCTCTGCGGCTGGATACTTATCCACAGCAATTTCATCAAGAAAAACAAACCCTCGGCCGTTGCAGCCGTCAAGTCGGAGACCAACGAGGACATCATCGGCTCGCTGCGCGACGAGGTGTGCCGGACGATGGAGTGCGCCACCAAGATCTACGACCGCACATTGATTGCCGTGATGAAAGAGAATCGCAAGGTCCTGCGCGACATGGTCAAGGAGTCGAACGACCTCTTCTACCAGTCGCGCGAACGCAAGTACACGCTGCTGCCGACGCTCAAAAAATTGCAGTCGGGCGACGTCAACACGGCCCACTATTACGTGCAGGTGGTCGATTACCTCAACGAAATGACCAAGGCGCTGATGCACATCACGCGCCCGGCGTTCGAACACATCGACAACAACCACGAGGGCCTTTCGATGGAGCAGACGCGCGATCTGATGAAGATCAACGACGACGTCGAATCGATCTACCGCCGCATCAACCTCATGCTGCGCGAGGGCGACTTTTCGGAGATCGAGACCGTGCTGACCATGCGCGACGAACTGTTCGAGTCGATCGCCGAGGCCATCAAGTCCGAACTGACGCGCATCAACGAGGCCCGGTCGAGCACCAAGGCGTCGATGCTCTACCTGACGATCCTGACCGAGACCAAGAACATGGTGCTCCAATCGCGCAACCTGCTGAAATCGCAGCAGTATTTCCTCAAGCACCGCACGGGGCCCAAAACCTGGATCAAATAATGGACATCGCACAGGCTAAACGCAAGGAGAACATCGCCGAATACATCCTCTACCTCTGGCAGCTGGAGGACTTGCTGCGGGCGCTGCAATTCAGCCCCGAGGCGATCTTTTCGACCCTCATCGCTCCGCGCAGCGACATCAACGAGGGCCGCAAACCGGTCTTTCTGATGTGGTACATGGACATCGCCAACCTGCTGCGCGAGGAGGGCAAGGAGGAGAAAGGCCACCTGGAGCATACGCTGCACCTGGTCGCCGACCTGCACAACACCCACCTGCAGCTGCTGAAATACCCCGTCGGCGAGCACTACCGCCGGACCTGGTCCCGGCTGGAGCCGGAGCTGCCGCGGCTGCGCGCGGTAATGGGCAACCCGGGGATGAGCGACACGGAGTTGTGCTTCCGGGCGCTTTACGCCGCGATGCTCTACCGCATCAAGGGCCAGGGCGATAAATCCGCCGTGGCCGACACGCTCGAATTCATCTCTCCGGTCGTGGCCGAACTGGCCGACATCTACCGCAAGGTCGAAACCGGGGAGATCGATCTGTTCAAGGAGGAGTAGCCGCCTGCGGGAGCAAATTCTGCCGAGCGCAGCCGCTCAGCGCTGACTGCACGTTGTTCGCGGCCGCCTCCGGGGACCTCTTTCGACCGCCTCTGCCATCTCTGCCACTTCTGCCGCCTTTGTTCCCTTTGCTGCCTCTGCCGCCGGGTCCCGCCGACTGTTTTCCCGCCGCCTGCTCCGCCCGATCCGCGGCTTCGGCATCTATCGCCTAACGTCTCAGACCGTTCGATCCGCCTCCTTTCGCATCTGACGCCGGAGGTCCGTTCTTCGAAAGTATTAGCGGGTATGCTGCTGCCAGACGAGCGCCGAGGCGCCGAGGATCGCGGCGTTCTTGCCCTGGATACCGCTCGGGAGCAGTTTCACCTTGTTCTTGTAGACGAAGAGCATGTTCTCCTCCATGTACCACTGCGTCGGTTCGAAGATCAGCTTGCCCGCTTTCGAAAGGCCGCCGAAGAGGAAGATCGCCTCGGGCGAGGTCACCGTCACCACGTCGGCCAGCGCACGGCCCAGCAGTTCGCCGGTCATGCGGAACGCCTCGAGCGCCACCGGATCACCCTGTTCGGCCGCGGCCGAGATCATCGAGGCGTCGAAATCGTTGAACGCTATGTCGCGCAGTTTGCTCGGCGCGGTCATGGTGGCCATCAGTTCGAAGACGGTGCGCTTGATACCCGTCGCCGAGACGTAGGTCTCCAGACACCCCCGGCGGCCGCAGCCACACTCGCGGCCGTTGCGCTCGACGACGATATGTCCGAACTCGCCGGCAAAGCCGTCGTGGCCGTAGATCAGCTCGCCGTTCGCAACGAATCCCGAGCCCAGCCCCGTGCCGAGCGTGATCATCACGAAATCGCGCATGCCCTTGGCATTGCCGTAGATCATCTCGCCGATGGTGGCGGCGTTGGCGTCGTTCGTCACGAGGGTCTCGACCCCGCCGAAGCAGCGCGAAACGTCTTCGGCCAGCGCGAAGATGCGGCGGTTCTCGTCGGGATTCTTCTCGCCCTCGCGGAATTTCCAGAGGTTCGCGGGCATTTCGACCGTCCCCTTGTGGTAGTTGGCGTTGGGGGCTCCGATGCCGATCCCGGTGAGTTCGTACTCGAACGAGAGGCTGTCGGCCAGCGCGCGCATCGCCTGGCACAGGTCGTCGATATAGGTCGGATAGTCGTCTACATGGGGGTATTTCTTGGTGGAGATGACCGACTCGGCGTAGAGGTCGCCGTTTTCGTCGACCAAGCCGAAAGCGGTGTTGATGCCGCCTATGTCGACGCCGATAGCGAGTTTTTTCATAGCGTGTGAGGTTAAATGTGGACGTTTATCTTGTCAAAGTTAATCCAAAATTCGGTTGCTACAAACTTTTTTCCTACTTTTGGGACAGTTTCACATCTAAATACGATCTTTCGGCCATGCAAACCAATGAGCAACTGCTCTCAGCAATCGAAAACCACCTGGCGCAGATCGGCTTTCCGGCCGAGCCCCAGCTTCTCTACGCCCCCATCGGCTACTCGCTCGCGGGCGGCGGCAAACGGCTGCGCCCGATGCTCGTGATGCTCGCCGCGGGCATCTTCACCGACCGGGTCCAGGCGGCCCTCCCGGCGGCCGCGGCCGTCGAGGTGTTCCACAATTTCACGCTGCTCCACGACGACATCATGGACAACGCCTCGATCCGCCGCGGCAAGCCCTCGGTCTATGCCCGGTGGGGGCAGAACGTGGCCATCCTCTCGGGCGACGCCATGATGATCTGCGCCTACCGGCTGCTGTCGGAGGTGCCCGCGCCCCTGCTGCCCGAGATCCTCTCGACGTTCAATGCCATGGCGCTCGAGGTGTGCGAGGGGCAGCAGTACGACATGGATTTCGAGCAGAAGCAGAAAGTCTCGGTGGTCGAATACATGCACATGATCGAATTGAAGACCTCGGCCCTGCTGGCCGGTGCGACGGTGATCGGCGCCCTCGTGGGTGGCGCCTCGGAGGAGGACTGCCGACGCCTCAGACGCTTCGCCCTCGAACTGGGGCTGGCGTTCCAGTTGCAGGACGACCTGCTGGACAGCTACGGCGACGAGCGGCTGGGCAAGGCCATCGGCGGCGACATTCTCGAGGGTAAGAAGACCTACCTGATGATAACGGCCATGAGCCGGGCCGACGAGCCCGCGCGCGAGGTGCTGCGCACCGCCCACCGCGATGCGTCGCTCTCCGACGCCGAGAAGATCGCCCGCGTCAAGGCCATCTACGATGCGCTCGACGTGCCGCGCCTCGCTCAGCAGCAGATCCAGCTGCGCTTCGAGCGGGCGCTGGCCGTCCTGGAAACCCTCTCGGTGGAGCGTGCGCGCACGGAACGGATGCGCAGTTATGCCGAAAGTCTGATCGATCGCAAGAGGTAGGGATGAAACGGCTTGCGACGATACTGCTTGTGCTGCCGACGCTGCTCGGCGTGCGGGCTGAGGGACCCGTCATCGATCGGGAGCAGCTCCTCAAGCAGGACCTCTCGATGCTCTGGACGGGTCCGCTGCCGTTGATCGACCGCGAAGACACCACCGCGCTCGAATGGGTCGAGCGTCCCGAACCGCTGGGATACATCGGCAAGGAGTTCCGGCGGTTTTCCATCCACATCGCGTCCGTCACCCGATCCGCGACCGATCCGCTGCGTTATGCGCTGCGCGGCAAGACCCGTACCGGCAGCAACATCTGCTCTTTCAGGGGCGAGCTTGCGATCGATTCCGTCGTCCGCCGCCCGGAATCGGGGGAGCCGGATGCGTGGGGCGGAATATTCGGCGGGTGGAGGCTTTACGGGCACTATACCCTGCGTGAAGACCCCGGACAGCCCGGAGCAGGCCTCTTCGAGGGAACCCACTGGCTCGACGTGGCCGCGGACGAGCGCGGCAATATCTATTACGACACGCTGATGATCATCGCCGACGGCTATCGCAACAACCAGTGGCAGGGGAACTGGCGAAGCGACAAAACCGGTGCGGCGAAAGTCTGCAACTGGGGCGATTTCCGGATTCCCGAGAGCCGGGGGCTGGACATCGGCGCGGGCGAATTCATGCCGGCCGGGGAGTACCGGCAGAACGGATGGCGGAGCTTTGTGGATTGTTACGACGCGGACGAAACGGTCCGGACCGCAGCCCGCCGGGAGGAGTGCTGCCAATGGTGGATGCTCGAATGACAAACCGTATGAAACGTTCCGACATCGAAATCATGGCCCCCGTGGGGTCGTACGAATCCCTTGCGGCGGCCATCCGGGCCGGTGCCGACGCGGTCTATTTCGGCGTGGGCAAACTCAACATGCGCTCGGCCTCGGCGGCCAATTTCACGCTCGACGACCTGGCGCGAATCGTCCGCACGGCCCATGCCGCGGGCGTGAGAACCTACCTGACGGTCAACACCGTCGTTTATGAGGACGAACTGCTGACCGTGCACGAGGTGATCGACCGTGCCAAACGCGAGGGCGTGGACGCCATCATCGCCACCGACATGGCCGCGATCCTCTACGCCCGCCGCATCGGCGTCGAGGTCCACATCTCCACCCAGAGCAACATCTCCAACTCCGAGGCGGTCAAGTTCTACGCCCAGTGGGCCGATACGGTGGTCCTGGCGCGCGAACTGACCCTGGAGCAGGTGGCGGCCATCCGCCGCGAGATCGTCGAAAACGACATCCGGGGACCGCGCGGCGAGCTGGTCGAGATCGAAATGTTCGCCCACGGCGCCCTCTGCATGGCCGTCTCGGGCAAGTGCTACCTCTCGCTTCACGAGACCGGCTGCTCGGCCAACCGCGGCGCCTGCCGCCAGTTGTGCCGCCGCAAATATACCCTCACGGACCGCGAAACCGGCGCCCAGCTCGACACCGACGGACAGTATATCCTCTCGCCGAAGGACCTCTGCACCGTCGATTTTCTCGACCGGATGATCGGGGCGGGTGTGAGCGTGCTGAAGATCGAGGGCCGCGCGCGGGGCGCCGAGTACGTCAAGCGTGTGGTCGAATGTTACGACCAGGCTCTGCGGGCCCTCGAAGCCGGGACCTACACCCCCGAACTGGCCGCAGGGCTCAAGGAGCGTCTCGGGACGGTCTTCAACCGCGGCTTCTGGGAGGGGTATTACGCCGGACGTCCCGTGGCCGAGCACAGCGAGCACTACGGTTCGGCGGCCACGCGCCGCAAGGTCTATGTGGGCAAGGTCGTGAATTTTTACAAGAAGATTTCGGTGGCCGAGGTGCTCGTCGAGGCCGCTCCGCTGGCCGTGGGCGAGGAGATTTTCTTTCTGGGCGCGACCACCGGCGTGGTGGAACAGCGGCTCGAAGAGCTGCACGACACCGACGGAAACCCCGTTGCGCAGGTAGCGCAGGGTACGCTCTGCGCCGTCCGCACGCGGGAACTGGTCCGACGAGGCGACCAACTGTGTAAATTCACAATTCATAATTCATAATTCACAATTTCGGTCGCTAAGAACGAAAGCGGGGAATCTTTTGCGACCTCTCGACTGCTCTCGGGGACCGGGAGCGGGTCTTTCCGGACGGAAGCGGAAATGTTATTTATGCAACACTTTATCGGAACGCTGATAAGCGAATGCAGAAACGCGGCGCAGCCCGAAGAATACGACTTTTTCGGGGAGCTGGTCGGCAGTTGGGAGATCGACTATGTCGACAACGATACCGGACGCACGATCCGGGGCGAGTGGCACTTTGCACGGATTCTCGACGGCATGGCCATCCAGGATGTCATTCTCCTGCCCGGCTTCGAACACGGAACGACGCTCCGCGTCTACAAACCCGCCACCCGAACCTGGGACATTGCCTACTGCTATACGGGACGGATCATGCGCTTCGAAGCCAGACGCGTGGGCGACTGCATCGTGCTGAGCTCGCTGGAGGACGAAAGGCGGAAATGGGTCTTTGTCCGGATCGAAGCGAGCCGTTTTCACTGGCAGGACGTGCGCGTGGGAGAGGACGGCGAGTGGCATGCCGATTTCGACCTCTATGCACGGCGTATCGGATAGCGGATAAGGACGCAACACCTCGAAGCGATTTGCGGTTCGAAACAATGAAACGCCCCTCCGGTGCTCCGGAGGGGCGTTTGGTATGCGGGAAGAGCGGTCTAACGTCCGTAAGTCTCCACGAGGAAAGCGTCGAGGTAGGCGCCGCGCATGTCGGTCTTGTAAAAGCGGCCCTCGCGGTCGAGGATGATGCAGCAGGGAACGCCAAAGACGTTGTAACGCTTCATGGCGTTGCCGTCCATCATCCCCACGTCGCGCAGCTGCACCCAGTCCATCTTCTCCTCGTCGAGGGCTTTCTTCCAGTCGGCGTCGCTCTCGTCGATCGAGACGCTCACGATGTCGAAATCGGGATAGCGCTCGCGCACGTGCTTCAGGTGGGGTATCTCACCGCGGCAGGGTCCGCACCACGAGGCCCAGAATTCGAGCATGCAGATCTTTCCCTCGGGGATCACCGACGAGAGTTTCACCTTTTCTCCCTCCCGGTTGTAGAACTCGCAGTCGATGAATTTCTCGCCAACGGCCAACTGCTTGGCCTTTTCGGCCTGGCCCTTGAGCCACTCGAACTTGGCCGTTCCTTTCCAGGCGGGTTCGAGAATGGCCATGAACTCGTCGATCTGAGCCGCCGTAAAGGGGCTGACGCTGCCGTCGCCGAAGAGGTAGGAGACCTGGTCGAACGAGACCGCAGCATCGGGAAATTGGCGCACGAAAGCGAGCGTGATCTCCCGTCTCTCTTTGGAGGCCTCGATCTCTTCGGCCGCGATTTCTGCTCCGACAGCCGGAACGACATGCTCTCCGGAATCGAACATGGGGCCGTAATACTCTTCGGTCATGCGTCTCGAAAGCGCGTTCAACCGTTCGTTGACCTCGCGCTGACGTTCCGTAAGCAGCTCGGCCTTGTCCTGCTCGGCCGAACCTTCGATGGTCGGTGGCACGGTCTTGCGATCGGGATTCCAGAAATAACTCTGCATCGTGTTCGCGTCGGCCACGAACGTGATGGGCGAGTTTTCGAGATAGAAGCGCTCGGAGAAAATTTTGCCGTAATCCGTCTCTTCGTCAGGCGTCCCTGCGGGATTGAGGTTCACCGTCAGACGGTGCATTTCCGGCGTCTCCACGCGGCCCTCGAGCCGGAATTTGCCGTTTTCGACCACGGCGCTGTCCACGGGTATCTCCTCGCCCTTGTTGTTCTGGTACAAGAGCAGCACCTTGCCGCCCTCGGCGTTGGCCAACGTGCCGTCGACCACAAAACCTTTCGGCCCGCAGGAGCACGCGAGTGCCGCCAGGCCGCAAATCAGGGAAATGCGTTTCATCTTTCTATCCATTATTTAAATTTAGGGCAACTGTTCCAGCAGGTTGTTTCCGGCACGCGCGGCACGCGGCACGGGTGCTATGAGGGTCTTGCCGGCGGCCACGAGCGGATTGGGGCAGAAATTCGCGCCGTCGAGTTTCAGGGCGCGCACCTGGTCGAAATAGTCGTCCTGGTTCTCGCCGAAATTCTCCATGAAACGGTGCTGCATGATCCGCCGCACCAGATCGGAGGCGGGAATGGCGTTCACATAGGCCTTGTCGTATTTCGCGCGTTCGAGCACGCGGGCCAAGGCCGAGCGAGCGGCCGCGAGGTGGCTGCCGCCCTGCCGGGCTTCGGCCTCGGCCTTGACATAGTAGACGTCGGCCATGCGCAGCAGGAAGATCGAGTTCGACGGTCCGGCCACCTCGGGGTAGTCGTTGTAGATGTATTTGCTCATCTTGCATTCGCCCTGGATCAACACGGGATCGTAGGTCTGGAGATAACGGTAGTCGTACCCCTCGCCGTTGAATTCCAGTTCGAAGACCTTGCCGACCGTTTGGGCATAGGGGCCGATGAACTCCTCCGCAACGGCGGCTTTCGCCTCCTCTTCGGTCATCTCGTAGCTCATGTATTCATCAATAATATCCTGCACCGAACCGTAATAGTCGGGACCGAAGAACTCTTCGTACATGGCATTGATAAAGGCTACCATATCCTGCTCGTTCGTCCCCTCGGCCAGCCAGTCGAAATACATCTGCGAATCGACCTCGGAAAAGTGTCCGTCGTCGGGATCGCCGACCAGTTGATCGGCCAGGGCCGTCAGCGGCGCGCCCGGACGGCTGTAAAACGTGCTGTACGAATTGGACTGCGTGGCGTTGGGATAGGTGCAGTAGAGGTTGAACAACTGCTCCGTGGAGCCGTAGGGGTTGCCGAAAGGCGCCAGGAAATCCGCTTCGAGGCTCGCGTCGTTGGCAGCGATCAGGTCGCCGGCCGTTTTGGCGGCGGCGGGATAGTCCTGCATCGAGAGTTCCACCTTGGCCCGGAGCGCCATCACGGCGTATTTGCCCGCGTGGCCCAGTGCAGGCTCGACGGGTGCCGATTCGGCCTTTTCGAGGTCTTCGAGAATCGTCATGTAGGAGTCCTTGACCGAAGAGCGCGCCCGGGGCGTGTTCGAGCGGACCGGCTCGTTCCAGATAACGATGCCGAAGCGCGACGTGAGGTCGTAGAACTCGCCGAAAGTCATCAGCAGGTAGTATTCCGACAAGGCTTTCATGAAATAGGCCTCGCCCAGCATTTCGTTGCGTCGCGCATCGGAGAGGTCTTGCAGATCGGCTTTTTGGAGGGCCGCGATGAACGAATTGGCGTTGTTGATGATGAAATACATGCCCGTGTAGAAATTCTCCAGCGACTGGTTGGTCTCCTCGAGAACGTTGATCAGGAATTGATTCCTCCCGACGATCTGCGAGTTGGCCGTAACGCCGGCCCGGACCGCCTGGTTCGAAAAGAAGGTCGACACCCCGAAATTCTTCCAGCCGGTGTAGATACCTGCAAGTTGATTCTCGGCCGAGGCCGCATCGGAGATAACCGTCTCGTCCGTCTGGACATATTCGATCTCCAGGTCGTCGAGCGACCCCAGCATGGAGCAGGACGCCAGAACCAGCGTCAGCAAAAAGACCGCTATTTTATAGCTCGATTTCATACTTTTCGTGTTTTAGAGGTTTAGAATTTGAGGTTCACACCGAACATGAAGCTGCGGGAGAGCGGATAGGGGTCGTCGTTCGAGCCCATGTCGATGACCATCGCGCCCACCGTTTCGGGGTCGATACCCGGCCACGAGGTGACCGTGAAGAGGTTGGTCGCCGTAAAATAGAGCGAGATGTTCTCCGTGCGGATGCGGTTCGACCAGCTCTTCGGAAGCGCGTAGGAGAGCGTCAGGTTTTTCAGACGCAGGTAGGAGGCGTCGAAGACCGCACGGTCCGTTATCCGGGAATTGTAGGAGTTTCCCATCGCCACCAGACGCGGGTAGCGGGCATCGGGCCGCTCGGGCGTCCAGGTGTGGCCGTAGACCTCGCGCGAGACGCTCTGGCCGAACGAGCCGGCCAGGTCGTTCAGAAGCGACTCGTAAACGGCTTCGGAGCCGTAGGAGAACTGGAAGAGCAGCGAGAGCGTGAGGTTGCGGTAGCGGAAACGGTTGTTCCAGCCGCCGAAGAATTTGGGTTCGGGGTTGGCCACTACGGCGCGGTCGTCGGCCGAGATGTGACCGCTGCCGTCGAGGTCGCGCATGATGTAGTCGCCTACGCCCAGCATACCGCCTTGATAGCCCTGGTTATGCCCTTTTGCGATGGCGGCCTCATCGAGCGCCGTGACCTCCTCCATGTTCTGCGAGATGCGGTCGACCAGGTAGCCTTTTACCACGCCTACGGGATAGCCCTCGACCAGCGCGTCCTGAAGCGCGGTGTTCAGCTGGGCCGCATTGAGCTTCTCGACCTTGTTGCGGTTGAGCGAAAGGTTCACCGAGGAGGTCCAGGTGAAATGCTTGGTGCGGAAGATGTCGCCGCCGAGCAGGATCTCCACACCGCGGTTGGACATGTCGATGATGTTGCTGTAAAACTGCGACATGCCCGATTCGAGAATGTGCGGAGCCGGGGCCAGCGCCCCGTCGGTGTAGCGGTAGTAGGTGTCGACCGAACCGAAGAGGCGGTTGTCGAAGAATGCGAAATCGAGACCCACGTTCCACTCGCTGGTCATCTCCCATTTCAGATCGGGATTGGGCAGGAAATCCTGCAACACGACGGCCGAGTTGTTGCCGTAGATGTTGCCGCCGTCCGCACCCGTGTTGACCTGGTAATACTGGATGTAGGAGAAATCGGGCACGTTCGTCGAACCGGTCTTGCCCCAGCTGGCGCGCAGCTTCAGTTCGTCGATCTTGTCCGTGCCGGCCAGAAAGGGCTCGCTGCTGATCATCCAGCCGGCCGATACGGCCGGGAAGACGCCCCAGCGGTTGTTGATACCGAATTTCGACGAAGCGTCGGCCCGCAGGCTCACCTCGGCGAAATAGCGCTCTGCATAGTTGTAGGAGACACGGCTGTATACCGAATTCAAACCGCCGCGCAGCGCACTGTCGGTGCCGCTGACGAATTCACGCGCCGCCGAGGGCTGCGTGAGCACCTTGTCGTCGGGGAATCCGCTGAACGAGAAGCTCGAACCGGTCGAGTGGGTGCGGTCGCTGCCGTAGCCGCCCATGACCTGCAACGTGTGGTCGTTGCGTCGCCAGTCGTAGTCGAGCCGGAAATTGACCGACGTGCTGGTCGTGCGTCCGTTGCCGATGTAGAGCGTCGAGGGCATGTTGAACCCGGGCATGATAACTTGCGTGGACTGGGGCGAGAACGAGTTGCTCTTCGAGTTGAAGATCATGGCGCTCAGGTCGGCGTGGAATTTCAGCCCGTGCTCCTTGCCCTGGTAGAGCGTGATGTCGGTATAGGCCGAAGCGGCGAAAGACTCGTTCTCGAAAAGGTTTCTGTTGGCCAGCAGCCCCAGCGGCGAGGCCTGCGAGGTTCCCTCCATGCCGTAGATGTAGTTGCCCTCGAGGCGGTTGATACTCCCGTCCTCGGCATAGGGGGTTCGATCCGGAGCGTACTTGTAGTTGCGCGTGGGGCCGTACATTTCGTCCAGCTGGCCTGTTTCGCGCTGCGAGTAGGAGTAGTTCATCAGGGCACCGATGCGGACCGTGCGGGCCAGCTGCGTGTTGACGGCCATACGGCCGCTGTAAGTCTCCATCTTGTCCCGGAGGTAGAGTCCCTGCTGGTTGATGCCGTTGAAAGCCACCGAATAGTCGCTCTTGTCCGTACCGCCGCGCACCGAAGCGGTGTAGGAGTGGCTGACGGCGTTGCGGTTGCGCACGATCTTGTCCCAGTCGGTGCTCGCGGTGCCGTAGAGCGAACGGTTGAGTCCCAGGAATTCGCCCGTATCCGGATCGATGCCGTATTTGTAGAGAATTTCGGCATAGTACGAGTCGAGCACCAGCGTACCGTATTGCATCCCCTCCTGCAAGGCGGCGGCAGCCCCCTTGAGCGATTCGGTTTGCAGCGCGAGGTACTCGGCATTGTTCAGCGGATCGTAGGTCTTGACGGGGTTGGCCACGCTGAGCGTGTAGCCGAACTCGACCGAAGCGCGGTCGCCCCGGTGGCCCGATTTGGTGTTGACGATGATGACGCCGTTGGCGCCCCGCGAACCGTAGATGGCCGTGGCCGAGGCGTCCTTGAGGATGTCGATCGACTCGATCTCGTTGGGCGAGAGGGTTTGCAGCGGGTTGATGGCCTGCGTGTCGTCGACGAACTGCGGGACGCCGTCGATCACGTAGAGCGGCGCGTTGTTGGCCACGCCCGACGTCATGTTGGGAACGGGCGAGGTGACGCCGCGGATGTTGATCTTGGCCACCGAGCCCAGCGCACCCGAGCTCTGGGTCACCTGCACGCCCTTGACCGAGCCGCCCAGCAGGTCCTGCACGGAGGTGGAAACCGGCGCCAGCGTGGCCACGTCGTCTTTCTTCATGGACGACACCGAGCTGGTCAGGCTGCGGCGGTTGCGGCTGCCGTAGCCGATCACCACCACGTCGTCGAGGAAATTGGCCTCGGGTTGCAGGGCGATGTCGAACGAGGTGCGGTTGCCCGGTACGAAGACGAACGGCTCGTAGCCGAGGTAGCTGACCGTAAGGGTCTGGTTGGGACTGTCGACCACGATCGAAAAACGGCCTTCGGAGTTGGTGATGCAGCCGTCGCCCTTGTCGCAGGCAATGGCGGCACCGACCATCGGCGAACCCGTTTCGTCGCGGACAATGCCGTGGATCGGGTATCTCTTTGCAGCCTGCACGGCAGGCTCTCCTCTCTGCCCTTCGGCGGCAAGGCCGTAAAGCGGCAGCAGGGATGCGGCTGCAAACAGCAGCAGGCACCTGGAGATGGATCGGTAGATTTTTCCCATATTGTTTCGGTTTTTAGTGAGAAATGGATACAAACGGATTCGCCCCGACAGTGCGTTCTGTCGGGGTGTGATTTAGAAATAGGCCGTGTTAACTATTCGTTCGCAGGAACTTGGAGGGGGGGGGGAATTTACGCATTACAGCCGTCCGGGCACGATGTGGCGTGCCTGCGGCGGCGGCAAAACGAAATGATATGGATGACGTTAAGATCATTTTCAGCAGCTCCTGCCGGTCCGAATCGCTCCCTGCCGCATCGAACCGTCATTTGCAAATGTATATAAAAATAACTTATGATAATAAAATTGCTGCGATTTTTTCAGGTGCACGTTGGAAAAGAGATGGTTTTGCACCGGGTTATTCTCAGACGGAAAAAGAGCATCGATTTTATTTGTCAAGTGATTTTTATCGATTTTCGATAATTATTTCTTGTTATTCGGGAAATTTGTTCGTATGTTTGTACCATCTGAACCGAAAGAACGTACCTCATGGAAATCGAAAAAGTCATCCGCATCCTGACGCTGCTGCTGGGCGTAGCGGCTTTGGCCATCCATTTTGCCACCCGATTGCTCTTTCCCGGAACATCGGGCGGCATCGACCTGTTGTTGGTGATCGTGGTGGTGCTCTGCCTGGTGAGCACCTGGAGGCAGACAAGGAAAAAGAGCGGCAATTCACTTTAGAAAGGTCGAGGAGGGCATATCGTCATTGCGAACGAATGGGAGGAATCGGCAGGGCAGGGTCTTTTCACATGCGGTTCGAAATAACATATTATATATAGGTTCGAACGCCGCTTAGCGCAAAAATTGCGTACTTTTGCCGTCGCAATGAATGCCTCCTTGCCCATATCCACGCTTCCGGCCGACGGGCTGCCCATGCCCCGCCGCCTGTGGGCCATCCTGGCCGTGGCGTTCGGCGTCGGGCTGTCGGTCATCGACAGCGCCATCGCCAACGTAGCCCTGCCGACCATCTCGCGCGAATTGGGCATCCCGGCGGCCGACTCGATCTGGATCGTCAACGCCTACCAGCTGGCCATCATGGTGACGCTCCTCTCCTTTTCGGCCCTGGGCGACGCGGTCGGCTACCGCAAGGTCTACATCGGCGGGCTGATGCTCTTCACGGTGGCCTCGGTCGGGTGCGCCCTCTCGGCGTCGCTGCCCACGCTGGTGCTCTCGCGCGTGATACAGGGCTTCGGCGCCGCGGCCGTCACATCGGTCAACACCACCCTGATCCGCATCATCTACCCCCGCGCGCAGCTGGGCCGCGGCATGGGCATCAACGCGACGGTGGTGGCCGTCTCCTCGGTCGCCGGACCGACGCTGGCCGCGGGCATCCTCTCGGTGGCCCACTGGCCGTGGCTGTTCGCCGTCAACATCCCCGTAGGGATCGTCGCCCTCGCGCTGAGCCGCCGCTTCCTGCCGCAGAACCCCGTGCGGGTGCGCGGCCGCCGGTTCCGGTGGCGCGATGCCGGGATGAACGCCCTCACGTTCGGTCTGATGATGGCCTCCGTCGAGGGGTTCTCGCACGGCATGGACCCGCGCATCCTCTCCGTGGGGATCGCCGCGCTGCTGATCGTCGGTTTCTTCTTCGTCCGCAGCCAGCTCCACGAGCAGTACCCCATTCTGCCGTTCGACCTGCTGCGCATCCCGATCTTCTCGGTCTCGGTCGCCACCTCCGTCTGCTCGTTCCTGGGACAGATGCTGGCGATGGTGGCCCTGCCGTTCTACCTCCAGCAGAGCTGCGGTTACGACGAGGTGCAGACCGGCCTGCTGCTCACGGCCTGGCCCGCGGTCATCATGGTCGTGGCCCCCGTAGCCGGGATGCTCGTCGAGCGGGTCCACGCCGGGCTTTTGGGCGGCACGGGACTGACGGCCATGGCGGCCGGGTTGCTGCTGCTGGCCTTTCTGCCCGCGCAACCCTCCACGGCCGGCATCGTCTGGCGGCTGGTGCTGTGCGGCGCGGGGTTCGGGCTCTTCCAGTCGCCCAACAACAGTATCCTGATCGCTTCGGCGCCTGCCGACCGCAGCGGCTCGGCCAGCGGCATGCTGGCCACGGCGCGCCTCCTCGGTCAGACCACGGGCGCGGCGCTGATGGCGCTATTGTTCCACCTCGCGCCCGGCCACAGCACCCGCACGGCGCTCCTCCTGGCGGGCGGCTTCGCCCTCACGGGGGCCGTCGTCAGCCTCACGCGGCTCTCGCTGCCGCTGCCCGAGGGGCTGCAACGGAAGAGAATTCACCGTTCATAATTCACAATTCAAAATTATTTGCTAATTTTGCTGAAAACAGCAACCTTATGTTCTCAGCAAAAACCTATGCCGCACGCCGCGAGGCCCTGCGCGCCAAGATCGGAGAGGGAATCATCCTGCTCCCGGGCAACCCCCTGACCCCCAACAACTACCCCAATAACGCCTACTATTTCCGGCAGGACTCCACGTTCCGCTACTATTTCGGTCTGAATACCCCCGCGCTGGCGGGCGTGATCGACTGCGAGTCGGGCGAGGAGGCGCTCTACGGCGACGATTTCACCGTCGAGGACATCATCTGGACCGGCCCGCAGCCCACCTTGCGCGAGCTGGGCGAAGGGGTCGGCATCACGGCCACATTCCCGATGGAGGCGCTGGAGCCGCGTCTGCGCAAGGCCATTGCGCTGGGGCGTCGCATCCACTACCTGCCGCCCTACCGGGGCGAAACGAAATTGCAGCTCTCGGCGCTGCTCGGAATCAAACCCGGGCTGCTGCACGACTACAAGTCGGTCGATCTGATGATGGCCGTGGCCGAGATGCGCGAGAAGAAGAGCCCGGAGGAGATCGAAGCGATGGAGCGCGCGTTCGGGATCGGGTACGAGATGCACACGCTGGCCATGAAGATGTGCCGCGCGGGCATCGTCGAGCGCCAGATCGCCGGGGCCATCGAGGGGGTCGCCAAATCCCGGGGCCAGGGCGTTTCGTTCCCCTCGATCGTCTCGCAGCACGGCGAGACGCTCCACAACCTCAACGCCGATGGGGTGCTTGAAAACGGACGCCTGCTGCTGTGCGACGCGGGCGCCGAGTCCGTCGAGGGCTACTGCTCGGACCACACGCGCACCTACCCCGTCAGCGGCAAGTTCACCCAACAGCAGAAAGACATATATAATATAGTCCTCGCGGCTCACGACCACGTGGCGCGCATCGCGGGTCCCCATATGATGTACACCGAGCTGCACAACGCCGCATTCGGAGTCCTCGCCGAGGGGCTCGTCTCACTGGGGCTGATCCGGGGATCGGCTTCGCAGGCCGTGGAGGCCGGGGCCATGACGCTCTTCATGCCACACGGGCTGGGACACGGGCTGGGCATGGACGTGCACGACTGCGAGGCGATGGGCGAGCGGTCGTTCGATTTCGCGCAGATCGCCGAGCGGGCCGCCGCCTCGGCCACGTGCATCTACCGCGCCGCCTGGCGGCTGGAGCCGGGCACGGTAATCACCGACGAGCCGGGCATCTATTTCATCCCCGCGCTGATCGACAAATGCCGCGCCGAGGGGCTCTACAAAGGCATCGTCGACTACGATGCGCTGGAGTCCTACCGCGACTTCGGCGGCATTCGCATCGAGGACGATCTCGAGATTACCGAGACGGGCAACCGGATGCTGGGCGACCGGAAGATTCCCGTCACGGTCGAGGAACTGGAGGCCGTCGTCGGCAGATAAACCAACACCCTAACCCGAACGCAAGATGAACAAAAAGACCAAATGGATCGTCTACGGCGCACTGGCGCTGATTGCCGTGCTGCTGATCGTGATCTTCTCGAAAAACATTTGGAACTGGTTCGAGAACGTGCTCGTCGAGGTGCTGATCTACGCCATCGTCTTTGCCGCGGGCTGGCTGCTGGGCCGCTACGGCGGACGCCGCGTCAGCCGCGACGAGCAGAACGTACGCAACATGACCGAGGCGCAACGGTAGCGCCCGTACACGATCCGAACCTCCCCGGAATGGACACGTACCGCACCTCGAATCTGCCCAACACCCGCATTCACGTGGCCGACGCGCTGCGCGGTATCGCCGTGGCCGGTATCATCCTCATCCACGCCTGTGAACATTTCAACCTCTACTGGGCCGGGCTGGAGTTGGACCGCGCCTTGGTTGCGGGGTGGGAAAAGCCCGTGGCGGAGGCGGCTTGGTGGCTGCTGGCGGGGAAGATGTACACCATCTTCGCCCTCCTGTTCGGGCTGAGTTTCTACATCCAGAGCGACAACCAGGCGCAGCGCGGCCGGTCGTTCGCTGCACGGTTCACGTGGCGCATGGTGCTGCTGTTCGGGATCGGCATGGTGAACACCGCGTTCTACAACGGCGACGTGCTGGTGCTCTACTCCCTGCTGGGGCTGCTCATGCCGTGGCTCGGAAAGCTCCCGACGCGGTGGCTATGGGCGCTCTTCGTCTTGCTGGCGGCGCAGCCGTTCGAACTTTGGCAGCTCGCTGAGGGCATGGTGCACTACGTGGACGCCTCCGTCTGGGGCGATGCGGCGCTCCCTGCCTTTACCGAGGGGAACCTCGCCGACACGCTGGCATCCAGCCTGCGCTACGGACAGCCGATGACCTTGGCGTGGTACCTCAACAGCGGCCGCGTCACGCAGACCCTGGCTCTGTTCGTGGGCGGCATGCTCCTCGGCCGTCGGCGCCTCTTTTACGACGAGCCGCAAAACCGCCGCATTTGGGGGTGGACGCTGGCGGGCAGTCTGGCGGCCACCTTTCTGCTCGCGGGAACCTGGGGCGAGGAGGGTACGCCGTTGCGGGTAATGACTGCGGCGTGGTACAACCTTGCGCAGACGATGGTCATGGTCTCGGGCGTGGTGCTGTTGTGGTACGCTTTCGCCGGGTTCCGCCGCGCGGTCGGACCGCTCGCGGCCATCGGGCGCATGAGCCTGACCAACTATCTCCTGCAATCCGTTTTGGGAACGATGCTCTTCTACAACTGGGGCTTGGGGCTTTACCGCCACGTCGGAACGGTCTACGCGCTTCTGATCGGCATCGGCATCGTCGTGGTCCAGTACCAGTTCTCGCGGCTCTGGCTGAAGCATCACTCGCACGGTCCCGTGGAGTGGCTGTGGAAAAAGGGAACGTGGATCAACCTGCCGTCCGGACGGCGGACGGTCCCGTCGGCGGATTGACCGCAGGCGCTTTTTCGCAAAAAAATCACTCGGCGGCGGGTGATTTTTCTTGTTTATGCCAAAATATTCGTATATTTATAGTCGGCTAAAACACGAAAACCTTAAAACCACAACGGAATATGAAAAATTATTCAGCCAAAGAGATCAAGAACATCGTACTGATCGGCGCGCCCGGCACGGGAAAAACTACCCTTGCCGAAGCGATGGCCTACGAGGGGAAAGTCATCGACCGCAGGGGTAGTATCGAGACGGGCAACACCCTCTCCGACAACACGGACATCGAGCACGAATACAAACGCTCGATCTACTCCACGATCCTCTTCACCGAATTCATGGAGCGCAAGCTCAACATCATCGACTGCCCCGGATCGGACGATTTCTGCGGCAGCCTCTTCTCGGCTTTCAAGGTCGGCGACGTGGGCGTCTTCCTCTTCAGCGCCGTCAACGGCTGGGAGGTCGGCAGCGAGATCCAGGCCCGCTACGCCCGCATCCTCCAGAAGCCGGTGATCGGCGTCATCAACCAGCTCGACGCCGACAAGGCCAGCTTCGAGACGGCGTTCGAGTCGATCAAGGCCTCGTCGCGCGTGAAGCCGGTGCTGGTGCAGTATCCCGTCAACCAGGGCCCCGGATTCGACGCTTTCATCGACGTGCTGCTGATGAAGATGTACCGCTTCAAGGATCAGGACGGCCACCGCGAGGAGCTCGACATCCCGGCCGAAGAGCTGGAGCGCGCCCAGGAGCTGAACAAGGAACTGGTCGAAATGGCCGCCGAGCACGACGAAGCCCTCATGGAGCTCTATTTCGACAAGGGCACGCTCACGCAGGACGACATCCGGCAGGGACTGAAAATCGGTGTTTCGCGCCGCGAGGTCATGCCGATTTTCTGCACCTCGGCCAAGCGCGACATCGGCACCAAGCGCCTGATGGAGTTCATCATCAACGTCGCCCCCGGACCGCAGAAAGCTCCGGCGTTCCTCTCGACCGAGGGCGAGGAGATCGCAGCCGACGAGGCGGCGCCCGCCGTGGCGTTCGTCTTCAAGAGCCAGGTCGAGCAGCACATCGGCGAGATCACCTATTTCCGCGTCATCCGCGGCCGGATCACCGAGGGCACCGAGCTCGTGAACACCCGCACGGGCAACAAGGAGAAACTCTCGCAGCTCTTCGCCGTGGCAGGCAAGAACCGCGTGAAAGTTACGGAACTATCCGCGGGCGACATCGGCTGCACCGTGAAACTGAAAGGCACGCGCACCAACGACACGCTCGCGGCTCCGGCGGCTCCCGTGACGATCGAACCGATCGTATTCCCCGAACCGCGCTACCGCGCAGCACTCAAATGCAAGGACCAGGCCGACGAGGAGAAGCTCGGAAAGGTACTCAACGAAGCCAAGTTCGAGGACCCGACCATCCTGGTCGAGTACTCCAAGGAGCTGAAGCAGACCATCATCCAGGGCCAGGGCGAGCACCATCTGAACATCCTCAAAACGCGTATCCTCTCCGAGAACAAACTCGCGTACGAATACATCGCCCCCAAGATCCCCTACCGCGAGACCATTACCCGCGTCGCGCAGGCCGACTACCGCCACAAGAAGCAGTCGGGCGGCGCCGGGCAGTTCGGCGAGGTGCACATGATCGTCGAACCCTACACCGAGGGCATGCCCGAGCCGAAGAACTACAAGGTGCCGGGCAAGGGCGATCTGGTCGTCAATGTCAAGAACAAGGAGGAGTACGACATGCCGTGGGGCGGCAAACTCCAATTCTACTCGGCGATCGTGGGCGGCGCCATCGACGCGCGCTTCATGCCCGCCATCCTCAAGGGTATCATGGAGAAGATGGACGAGGGCCCGCTGACCGGATCGTACGCCCGCGACATCCGCGTGGTGGTCTACGACGGCAAGATGCACCCGGTGGATTCGAACGAAATTTCGTTCAAACTGGCCGCCCGCAACGCATTCAAGGAGGCGTTCCGCAACGCCGGGCCCAAGATCATGGAGCCGATCTACAACATCGAGGTGCTGGTGCCGAGCGACTACATGGGCGCCGTCATGTCGGACCTCCAAAACCGCCGCGCCATGATCGCCGGCATGGAGTCGGACAAGGGCTTCGACCGCCTGAACGCCACCGTGCCCCTGGCCGAGCTGTACCGTTACTCGACCACGCTCTCGTCGCTGACCTCCGGATCGGCCACCTACACCATGAAATTCGCCTCTTACGAGCAGGTGCCCGCAGACGTGCAGGAGAAGCTCCTGAAAGCCTACACCGACACCGACGACGAATAATCCGTTTCGGCCGGAGCCATTCCGGGGCGCACCTGCATGGCGGGTGCGCCTCTTTTTTGCGGTGGAAACGAGCGGGAACAAGAGGTGCCCTGGGGTGGTATGACCTTTGCACGGAGAGACCGTAAACAAGACAGACATGGTAGAACCGGACAAACAGCCGCACGCGGACGAGCCCTCGCAGGACCCCGCAACGAACTCGATAGGCACCGTGACCCAGCTCACGCCCGACGATGTGCTCATCGCCCGGGGCCCCATCGCACCCACCGGGAAGAACGACCCCGTCTCGGACGAGAAAGTCGTGGAGGACGTGGTGACGATCAACCCCACGGCCGAAAGCATGGAGAGCCGGGGATAATCCCGCCGGCAGCGATACGACAAGGGCGGCCCTCCAGGGCCGCCCTTGTCAGGTCTACCCGATCTCCAGCCCGAGGATATAGTCGTTCATGTAAAAGCCCTCCCCGATCGGAAAATCCCCCTCGCGGAGTTTGCGCATTCCCATCTTCTCATAGAAACGGAGCGCCGGGTTGCGGCGGTTGACGTTCAGCTCCATGCGGCAAGGGGCGGGATGGAGCTGCCGGATATGGCAGACGGCGTGACGGAACAGAAAAGCGCCCGCGCCCGACCCCTGGAAACGGGGCAGGACGTAAATTTTATGCAGGTGGAACAGGTCGTCTCCCTGCCGTTCGACCGACATGTAGCCGCACGGCTCGCCGCCGGCGGAGGCGACGAACCACGCCACGCCCTGCTCCAGTTCGCGCCGCAAGACCTCGGGGCCGTACATCCACGCCATCATGTAGTCGAGCTGTCCGGGCGCGAGCAGCGAACGATAGGTCGCGGGAAAGACCTCGGCGGCGAGGGTGCGGAGGAGCGGAATGTCCTCCTCGCGGGCCCGCCGCAGCGAAAGATCGGACCGCGACCACTCTTCGCGCGACAGGCGCATGACCGATACGTCGCGTTTCCAGCCCTCGGGCCGCTCCGGCTCGGCGGCTTCGTGGCGCATGTAACGGAACCCGCATTTCTGCTGTACCCGCAGCGAGGAGGGGTTGTCGGTAAAGGCGCAGCACCAGACGGCCTCGAGGCCGAGCGTCACAAAAGCATGACGCAGCAGCGCCCGGAGCGCTTCCGGTACCAGCCCCTGCCCCCAAAAAGGCACGCCGATCCAGTAGCCCGCCTCGGCTTCGCTGTCGGGAAGCGCGAGGTGGCTCGCCGCACCGCGCAAGAGGCCGATGCTGCCCACGATGCGCCCCGTCTCGAGCAGCTCGAGGGCATACATCTCCTCGGCCGCGAAGACCGTGCGGATGATCTCCAGGCTCTCCTCCACCGAGCGGTGAGGCGGCCAGTCGGCAGCTCCGCCCACGCGCGGATCGCGGGCATATTCGAACAGTTCGGAGGCATCCGACTCCCGCCACGGTCTGAGCCGCAGGCGTTCGGTGATAAGTTTCATCTCAATGCAGGGATACGAAAAAAGCCGGCCCGAAAGCCGACTTGTCTCTGGTTGGTCGAGAGGAATTAAGCGTATTTGAACGTCGATTCGTCCGACACGGTCAGCTTCTTGCGGCCCTTTGCGCGACGTGCGGCCAGCACCTTGCGACCGTTCGCCGTAGCCATACGGGTACGGAAACCGTGCTTGTTGATTCTTTTCCGGCGCGAGGGCTGGTAAGTTCTCTTCATTGCCATAGCTATCTCGTTTTTGTTGTTTTAGACATTTTTACGGATTGCAAAAGTACAACAAAAATACGATCTGCAAAAATTTTTGTCGAAAATATTTCAAAAAGCCGGGGAAAAAGGGCGAAACTTTTTAACTTTGTCCAGCATGCCGAACCGTTCGGCACGCCCGAAAACCCGCATCGCATGGCAGTATTCAAAGTCGAAGGGGGCCGACGCCTCCACGGAACGATCACGCCCCAGGGCGCCAAGAACGAAGCGCTCGAAATCCTTTCGGCCACGCTGCTCACGTCCGAGCGGGTCGTCGTGCGCAACATTCCCCAGATACTCGACGTCTTCCAGCTCATCGAACTGCTGCGACGCATGGGCGTGGAGGTCGAACGCCTGACGGAGGACTCGTATGCGTTCCGCGCCCGGGAGATCGATTTCGACTACCTCCGCAGCGACGATTACCGCCAGCGCTGCACGCGCCTCAGAGGCTCGGTGATGCTCATCGGCCCCATGCTCGCGCGCTTCGGCGTGGGCTACATCCCTAAGCCCGGCGGCGACAAGATCGGCCGCCGCAGGCTCGACACCCACTTTCTGGGCTTTCAGAAGCTGGGGGCCCGGTTCAATTTCGACATGGCCGACGAGTTCTTCATGGTCGAGGGACGCCCGCTCAAAGGCACCTATATGTTATTGGACGAAGCCTCGGTGACGGGTACGGCCAACATCGTCATGGCCGCCGTGCTGGCGCGCGGCACCACGACCATCTACAACGCCGCGTGCGAACCCTACCTGCAACAGCTGTGCAGGATGCTCAACCGCATGGGCGCGAAGATCAGCGGCATCGCCTCGAACCTCCTGACCATCGAGGGCGTGGAGTCGCTCGGCGGCACGGAGCACACGCTGCTGCCCGACATGATCGAGGTGGGCAGCTTCATCGGCATGGCCGCCATGACCCGTTCGGAGCTGACGATCCGCAACGTCTCCTACGAGAACCTGGGCATCATCCCCGCGCAGTTCGCGCGCATGGGCATCCGGTTCGAGCAGCGCGGCGACGACATCTATATCCCCCAACAGGAGCATTACAGCATCGAGACGTTCCTCGACGGTTCGATCATGACCATCGCCGACGCCCCCTGGCCGGGGCTGACGCCCGACCTGCTGTCGATCTTTCTGGTGGTGGCCACGCAGGCCAACGGCGCGGTGCTGATCCACCAGAAAATGTTCGAAAGCCGCCTGTTCTTCGTCGATAAGTTGATCGACATGGGGGCTCAAATCATTCTCTGCGACCCTCACCGCGCCACGGTCATCGGCCACGACCACCGCATCTGCCTGAGGGCCACGCGCATGACCTCTCCCGACATCCGCGCCGGCGTGGCCCTGCTGATCGCCGCCATGTCGGCCCAGGGGGTCTCGACCATCCAGAACATCGACCAGATCGACCGCGGCTACAAGGACATCGACGGGCGTCTGAACGCCCTCGGCGCACGGATCACCCGGATCGACGAGTAGCCGCAAAAAGGCGAAAGAGTGTTATCCGGTGAGAAATGCTCCATTCTCGATCCCCGAGCTCAGTCGAGGGGTCGCAGGGGCAAGGTAAAAAGATAATAAATAACTGTCATCCCGAGCGAGCGTCAGCGACGAGGATCTTCCGCTGATTATGTTTTGGCTTGCGACCCCGCGACTGAGCTCGGGGATCGGGAGAAAACAGGAAACGAATAAAACGGAGATACGGAAATGTTTTTGGAAAATGCCAGCAAGAAAGGCTGGATCGAAGTAGTTTGCGGCTCGATGTTTTCGGGCAAGACCGAAGAGCTGATACGCCGCCTGAAGCGGGCCCAGTTCGCCCACCAGCGGGTCGAGATATTCAAACCCCGCATCGACGTGCGTTACTCCGACGAGGAGGTCGTCTCGCACGATGCCAACGCCATCCGTTCCACGCCGGTCGATTCGCCGCAGAACATCCTGCTGATGAGCTCCGACGTGGACGTGGTGGGGATCGACGAGGCGCAGTTCTTCGACGAGAGCATCGTCGAGGTGTGCCGCCGGCTGGCCGACAACGGCGTCCGCGTGATCGTCGCGGGGCTGGATATGGATTATACGGGCAAACCGTTCGGGCCCATGCCCGCGCTGATGGCCACGGCCGAATACGTCACCAAGGTCCACGCCATCTGCGTCCGCTGCGGCAACCTGGCCCACCACTCCCACCGCCTCACTGAGGATGACAAGCAGGTGATGCTCGGCGCCCAGGACTCCTACGAACCCATCTGCCGCCACTGCTTCCGGGAGTTGGTACGCAAAAACGGATAACGGCCCATGAAACCCGGGCACGGAATCGCCACTTTCCTCCTGCGACCCCGCCTCACCCGTATTCCCGGCCGCCGACGCTCCGCAATGCCACAGCAGATACCCGAAATGCCGGTATCTCGCAGCCGCCTGTTCCGGGCGCGGGTTACGCGCCGAGTCAACGTGCCGCAGCACGCAGTGCGTCGATGAATCCCGGCCAGAGGACCCACAGATTCTCGGTCTGCAACCACAGCTCGCGCGCCTGCGCCGCGGCCGAGGGGCGCTCGCTCTCGATGTCGCGCAGGTAGGCCTCGTCGGCCGGGTGCTCGTTGGCCGTGAATTCGGCGAAGAACGGGGCGAAATGCTCCCGAAAATGCTTCAGTTCTCCCTCGGGCAGCCGGCGGTTGCGGCGGTAACCGGCCCACAGAAGCAGCACACCGCGGCCCGCACTCCGATCCGGCACGTCGTTGATCACCTCGTCGAACAACTCCTGCTCGTCCATGGCCAGGTAGTCGAACGCCAGCAGCTGACTCGCTTCGAGGTGGTCCTCGGGGTCGAGTTCGAGCAGCATCTCCAAGAGGGCGGCCGACAGTTCGAAATCGTTGATCAGAAAGTGGTCGATGGCCGAGGCGTGGATCAGTTCGAGCGCTGCGCGCGAATTGGCGTGGGACCACTCGAGGGTGACCTCGTCGTCGTCGGGAATCACCTCGGCAAGCCGCTGAAAGGCTTGGTAGCGGGTGTTGCAGGCGCCTTCGATGTCCCCCGCGGCCTGCATTTCGCGCACTCGGGCAAGCACTTTGGTGAAATTCCAGGGTCCCTCGCCCACCAGTTCGAACGTCTGTTCGGGCGTGGGGTTAAGCGTGGCCTTTTGCATCGCGCCGCAATTTGAAGATCATCAAAAGGAGAATAACAAGTGTCACGGCTCCGCCCAGCCAGTAGGCGGCCGTCCGGTTCTGCATGCCGAACATGAGCGGCGAGACGAAGACATAGCTTGAGCAGACGTAGGTCATGATGAGCGCCGGAACGAGCCCCACCCACACTCCGCGGCCGCGCCGGCGGAGGTAGGCGACGATCATCCAGAGCGTGATGGCCGCCAGGGTCTGGTTCATCCACGCGAAATAGCTCCACATGGCCTGGAACGGCAGGGCGAAGATAATCACGAGTCCCAGCGCGAAGAGCGGAACAGAGATGTAGATGCGCCGTCGCAGCGAGCGCTGCCCGACGCCCAGGAAATCGGCGACGATCAGCCGCGCCGAGCGGAACGCCGTGTCGCCCGAGGTGACGGCGCAGGCCACTACGCCGAAGATGACCACCGAAGCCAGCACCGGACCGAGCGTCTCATTGGCGATCGCGTCGATCATCACGGCCGCCTGGCCGCCGTATGCGGCGATGGCGCCGTTGAGCCCCCCGACGTTGCCCCAGAACGCCATGGCGATGGCGGCCCAGATGAGGGCGATGATCGATTCGGCGATCATGGCGCCGTAGAAGACCGTGCGGCTTGCGCCCTCGCTCTCGATGCAGCGGGCCATCAGGGGCGACTGCGTGGCGTGGAAGCCCGAGATGGCGCCGCAGGCGATGGTCGTGAAGAGCATCGGTACGATGGGGAAAGCCCGGGCGTCGGCGATGCAGTTGCGGAAAGAGGTGAATTCGGGGATGGTATAACGGCCGCTGAAAAGCAGCACCGCGAGAATAGCCAGCGCCATGAAGACCAGCGCGAAGCCGAACAGGGGGTAGATCCGGCCGATGATTTTGTCCACGGGGAGCAGCGTGGCGGCGATGTAGTAGATGAGAATCGCGCCCAGCACCGCAAGCAGCAGCCACGAGAAATTCCCGAACGCAATGCCCTCCAGCGCCGGAACGTCGAGCCGGGCGGCCACGAGCGCCGCGGGCTGCGAGAGAAAGACGGCCCCTACCAGGATCATCAGCCCGGCGGCGAAGAGGCGCATCACGAGCTTCATGCCCCCGCCCAGGTAGCGGCCCACGCTCTCGGGCAGGCTGGCCCCGTCCTGACGCAGCGAAATGACCCCGGCGACGAAATCGTGGGCCGCGCCGAGGAAGATGCCGCCCAGGGTGATCCACAGAAAGGCCACCGGACCGTAGGCGGCGCCCAGCACGGCGCCGAAGATCGGACCGAGACCCGCTATATTGAGCAACTGGATCAGAAAGATGCGCCAGCGCGGCAGGGGCACGTAATCCACCCCGTCGTAGAGGCGCTTCGAGGGGGTCGGAGCCGCGGGATCGACGGCCACGAGCCGTTCGAGATAACGCCCGTAGGTGAAATGAGCAGTGACCAGCAACGCCAGGCACACCAGAAAAGTAATCATAGCCGGGTCAGTTTTGCGCGAAGATAACAAGAAATGCGAGATTTTTTTCAAAATTGTTGCGTGAAATAAATTTTTTTCGGATATTTGCACTCCGAACAGAAGACCCTCGTGTCTTCCGAAAGCCGAAATAGCTCAGTTGGTAGAGCGTTTCACTCGTAATGAAGAGGTCCCGGGTTCAAGTCCCGGTTTCGGCTCGAAGCCGCCCCAACACGTTGGGGCGGCTTTATTTTGCCGCGTGCAAGGGAAATTGATACGTTGAATTCTCTCGCTGGCTATCTAATGCTGCCTGATTGGAAAACGGACATCAAGGCGTATTCCGCCACAGCCGCTCCGATCAAAAAACAAAAAAACGGGAAAGTTTCCTTTCCCGTCCCAAAATGCGGCGTCACCCACTTTTTGGCTGGATATTCAACTGGAGAAAAAAGGTTCGTTCAATTCCGTTTCATAAAAGCACCCTTTTGCATCGGCTGACTTATTTCATCACCACCTGCGACGAGCCGATCAGACGGCCCTCGCAGTAGAGTTCGACCAGGTAGGTGCCGGCCGTGAATCCCGAAGAATTGTAGTAGATGCCCACGTCGAGGTCCTGGTTCTGGTAGTCGACCTCGCGCATGGCCGAGTAGCTCAGGCGCTCGCCCTCGAATTCGAACGTGGGCATGGCCTCGGTGGTCAGCACATAGCCGTCGGGCGAGGTGATGCGCACGTAGACGGCCTTGTTGCCGGGCGTGGCCAGCTCGTTGGCCGTGAGGGTAAAATCGACCCTGAGGCGCGAAGCGTTCTTCACCCGCGAGACGGGTTTGCTGCGGTCGTTGAGCGCCGTCATGCGAATATCGCGGGCGCGGATCACGGCCCCGACCTTGACCTTGTTGTCCAGCTCGGCGGCCTTCTCCTCGGCCATCTCGGCCCGCAGCTGGGCCGACGAAATCTCCTTGCGGAACGTCACGTTCTCGCTGATAAGCCGCTTGTTGAGCGTATTGAGCGAGTCGATCTGCCGGATATAGCCGCGCATGATGGTGCGCAGCGTGCCGACCTCCTTTTCGTACTGCTTGATCTTCGCCAGGCTCCACGAACGCTCTTTTCTGAGGCGCGTCATCAGCGAGTCGGCCCGTTCGCGCTCGAACGAGAGGTTGGCCGAAATGGTGTCGTTGGTGCTTTGGAGGTTGTCGTAGTCGGTCATCAGCCGCCCCAGGTCGTTCTGGATCGAGTCGCGGTCGGCCTGCAACAGTTCGTTGTCGAGCATCTGCTGGCGGTGGATGCTGAAATAGAGCACCGACAGCGCCACCAGTATCACCGAGAGGATGATGATGACGATGCGGTAGCCGCGGATCGATTTTCCGGGGTCGGGCTGCGGGGCGGTATAGTCGAAATCCTCCTCCTCGGAGGGGTCGTAACTTGTTCTGTTCTCTTCCATGGTCGGTTCTGTTTTGGGACAAAGATAGTCGAATCTGCCGTATCGCACAAATATACGAAAAAATCCGATCGAAGCAAGGGATTCCCAGCGCTACTTGATAAGACTGGTCAAGGGGTATTTCAGCCCCTTGTAGCCGGAGATGTAGGCGTTGATGCTGCCCACCTTGACGGGCGATTCGATGTAGAGCGGGATTTTATTCTCGTCGTCCGAGATCCAGATCGTGAAGACCGTGCCGTCGGTGAACGAAAAACCCTCGGAGGTGCCCAGCTGGCACTCGAATTTCAACGCCCTGAAGCGGCCCATGTTGCGTATTTTCTTGGTTTCGCGCCCCAGGAAGCGGTATTGCAGGTGGCGGATGGTGTCTTGCAGGAGCATTTGGAGCGTGGCCGGTTCGTTCTCGCGGAAACTCTCGGCTGCGGCCGTGCGCAGATTGAAGAAGAGGGCGATGGCGTCCATGCTCTCGGCCGTCAGGGGCATCGACTTTTCGGAAAAGGGCCGCTTGCGGCTGCGCCAGCGGGTGCGGACCGTCGAGTCGGCCCAGTTGTAGGTGTAATAGCTCTCGAACGTATAGTCGCCCTCGTGAATGTCGCTTTGGAAGCGCACGGGCCGGAGGGTCTGCGTGTCGACCCAGATGGTGTAGATGTCCTCGAGGTTGAAAAACCAGCGGTAGGTGGGCAGCGTGCGGCCGATCCCCACGACCTTGTAGAACGCCTCGCCGTCGGGCGAGGGCTCGGCGGTCGTGCGGACCACGACGCTCCCCACCTCGGTGTTGGGGAACATCTTGGCCCGGTAGCTCACGCGGTAGTCGAGCACCTCGCCGGGGTGGTAGAGCTGTGCCGGGAGGGGTGCGGCGGCCGCGAGAAGCAGTATGATGAGCAAAAAACGTTTCATCTGTGTAGGCATGTTTATGGGTTAACGTGTTTTGAGGGCCGAATATTACGAAATGCGCGAAAAATCAAGCTCTTCGCGGCCCGTGTAGCGTCTGCGGAGCGCTTCGAGCCCCCGGTTGTCGGGGCTTCCGAGACCCGGGTCCGCGGCGAGAATCGCGGCGGCGGCTTCGCGCGCGAGGGTCAATATCTGAATATCCTGCGTCGGATTGGCGATTTTCAGATCAAATGCCATGCCGCTCTGGAGGGTGCCGTTCACATCGCCCGAGCCCCGCAGCTTGAGGTCCAGCTCCGCGAGGCGGAAGCCGTCGTTGGTCTGGCACATCGCCTCCAGCCGCGCCCGCGACTCTTTGGAGAGCTTCTCGCCCGACATGAGGATGCAGTACGACTGCTCGCCGCCGCGCCCGACGCGGCCACGCAGCTGGTGGAGCTGCGACAGGCCGAACCGCTCGGCCGACTCGATCACCATCACCGTGGCGTTGGGCACGTCGACCCCCACCTCGATCACCGACGTGGCCACCAGGATGTGCGCCTCGCCCGACTTGAACTGGCGCATCGACTCCTCCTTGTCGGCGGCCTTCATCTTGCCGTGGCAGATCGCCGTGACGTACTCCGGCAGCGGAAAGTCGCGCGATATGGCCTCGTAGCCGTCCGTGAGGTCCTTGTAGTCCATTGTCTCCGACTCCTTGATCAGCGGGTAAACGACATAGACCTGGCGGCCCTTTTTGATCTCCTGCTTCATGAAACCGAACAGGCGCAGCCGCGCCGCATCGGTGTAATGCACGGTCTTGACCGGCCGGCGGCCCGGGGGCAGCTCGTCGATCACCGATACGTCCAGATCGCCGTACAGGGTCATGGCCAGCGTCCGCGGAATGGGTGTGGCGGTCATCACCAGCACGTGCGGCGGCTGCGCGTTCTTGGTCCAGAGCCGTGCGCGCTGCTCGACGCCGAAGCGGTGCTGTTCGTCGATCACCACGAAGCCCAGGTTCGAGAACTGCACGCGCTCCTCGATCAGCGCATGGGTGCCCAGGAGGATATGCACCTCGCCCGAAGCGATCCCCTCGAGTGCCTCGCGCCGCTCGCGGGCCTTGGACGATCCGGTCAGCACGGCCACGCGGACCGGCAGGTCACGGAGCATGCGGGTGATGGTGGCGTAGTGCTGGCGGGCCAAAATCTCCGTGGGGGCCATCATGCAGGCCTGGAATCCGTTGTCCACGGCCAGCAGCATCGACATCAGCGCCACGAGGGTCTTGCCGCTGCCCACGTCGCCCTGCAAGAGGCGGTTCATCTGGTAACCCGTCACGGTGTCGCGCCGGATTTCGCGGATGACGCGCTTCTGGGCCCCCGTGAGCGGGAACGGGAGCTGCTCGTTGTAGAACGTGTTGAAGACGCCCCCGACTTTCGGAAAGAGGAAGCCGTTGCTCTTCGAGAGGCGCTCGGTGCGGCGCGCCTGGACGTTGAGCTGCACGCCCAACAGTTCGTCGAATTTCAGCCGGTACTGCGCCTGCCGCAGCAGCTCGGGTGACTGGGGGAAATGCATGTTGTAGATCGCCTCGCGCAAGGGGATCAGCCCGTAGCGGGTGCGCAGTTCCGCGGGCAGCGGATCGGCGATGCGGTCGCGCGCCAGCGTCCAGGCGTTGCAGACGATGTGGTACATCCCTTTGGCGCCCAGGACGTTCGAGAGTTTTTCGGTCGAGGGGTAGATGCCCTGCATGCCGCTTTCGGCCTTGCGCGAAAGGGCCTGTTCGACGGTCTCCAGCTCGGGGTGGGCCATCCGCAGCTCGCCGCGAAAGAACGACGGACGCCCGAAAACGAGGTATTCGCGCCCCGTCTCCACCCGCTTTTCGATCCACTTGATCCCCTGGAACCAGACCAGTTCTGCCTGCCCCGAGGGGTCCTGGACATAGGCCGTGAAGCGGCGTTTGCGCCCGGTGCCGGCATAGCTTACGCCCGTGACGCGGGCGCGGAACTGCACGAGCGTGGGTCCGCCCTCGGCGATCTCGGCGATGCGGTAGACGCGCGTGCGGTCGATGTAGCGGAATGGGTAGTGGCTCATCAGGTCGCCCACCGTGCGGATGCCCAGCTCCCTCTCGAGGAGCCGGGCGCGCGCCTCGCCCACGCCGGCGACGAATTTTATGTCCGTCATCAAGCCGTCCATCGTCGCAAAGATACGATATTTTTACCTACCTTTGCGTGCAAATCGGCAACGTCCATGAATCTTTCGAAATTTTCGCGCCGCCCGACGTGCGCCGTGCGCATCGGGCGGGTGGTGATCGGCGGCGGCCGCCCCGTGGCCGTGCAGTCGATGACCAATACCGACACTAACGACACCGAAGCGTCGGTGGCCCAGATCGAGCGGATCGACCGCGCCGGGGGGCGCATCGTCCGCCTGACGGCGCAGGGACGCCGCGAGGCGGAGAACCTCGGGCGGATCGTCGACCGGCTGCGCGCCGATGGCTTCGACACGGCCGTGGTGGCCGACATCCATTTTCTCCCGGAGGTGGCCGCCGTGGCGGCGCAATACGTGGACAAGGTGCGCATCAATCCCGGCAACTACCGCTCCGACCGCGGGGAGTTCGAGGCGCTCGTCGCGCAGTGCCGCGAGCGGGGCGTCGCGCTGCGCATCGGCGTCAACCATGGCTCGCTCGCCCGGCGGGTCGTCGACCGGTGGGGCGATACGCCCGAGGGCATGGTCGTCTCGGCGATGGAGTTTCTCAGGGCATGCCGCAGGCTGGAGTTCGATCAGGTGGTCGTCTCGATGAAATCGTCGAACACGCGGGTGATGGTGGCCGCCTACCGCTTGCTGGTCGAGGCGATGGAGAGGGAGGAGATGCACTATCCCATCCATCTGGGCGTCACCGAGGCCGGAAACGGACTGGAGGGGCGCATCAAGAGCGCCGTAGGTATCGGGGCGCTCCTCGCGGACGGCATCGGCGACACGATCCGCGTCTCGCTCACCGAAGCCCCCGAAAATGAAATCCCCGTGGCGCAGCTGCTCGTGGATCATTTCGCCGACCGCCCGGGCGAATTCGAGGTCCGGCACCCCGAACGCTACTCCCCGACCGTCTACCGGCGCCGCAGCCGCGTGACGGTTCCCGTCGTCCACACCGAACCGCTGGACGGCTTCCGCGTGCTGGAGGCCCTTTCGGGCAACCCGACGGCCGAACTGCGGGCCGCGATTCTCAACCTGGAAACCGCCGACGAACCGGTGGTCGTCAAGCGCCATTACGAGGAGCCGACGCTCGAAACGGTGGCCGTCAAGGCCGCCGCCGACTTGGGGCCGCTGCTGCTCGACGGCCTGGCCGACGGCATCTGGATCGACGCGCCGGGCTATTCGGAGGCGGAAATCCGCGACGTGGAGCTGATGATTCTCCAGGCCGCCCGCCTGCGCTTCTCCCGCACCGAATACATCGCCTGCCCCTCCTGCGGTCGCACCCTTTACGACATCGAAGGCACGCTGGCGGCCATCCGCGCGCGGACGTCGCACCTGAAGAACCTCCGCATCGGCGTGATGGGCTGCATCGTCAACGGCCCGGGCGAGATGGCCGACGCCGACTACGGCTACGTGGGCGCCGCCCCGGGCCGCATCACCCTCTACAAGGGCCGCACGGTCGTCGCGCGCAACATCCCGCAGGAGGAGGCGCTGGACCGTCTGGTCGAACTGATCCGGGCCAACGGCCATTGGGTGGAGCCATGACGATCCTCCCTGCCGCCTACCTCCCCTCGGTCGAATATTTCGCCCACCTCATGCGCGGCGGCTGCATCGTCGACCTGGGCGAGCATTTCGTGAAGCGCTCCGAGCGCAACCGGGCGCGCATCCTCGCCCCGGACGGCGTAATGGAGCTGACGGTCCATGTCCGGCACGCCAACCGTCCCCGAACTCCCGTGCGGCAGGTGCGGCTCGACTACTCCAAACGCTGGCAGCACCAGCACTGGGGCGCGCTGGTCGCCTCCTACAAATCCTCGCCCTATTTCGATTTCTATGCCGATGCCCTGGAGCCGTTCTACCGCCGGGAGTTCGAGCTGTTGGCCGACTACGACCTCGCGCTGCTCGAAACCCTCTGCACGCTGGCGCGCGTGCCCATGCCCGCGGTGAGCAGCACCTATGTCGAGGCCGGGCCCGGCGACCGCGACCTGCGGCCCAAGACCGCCGGATACGCAAAGGACCCGGCGTTCGTCGCCGAGCCCTATGTGCAGGTCTTTTCGGACCGCCTGCCTTTCGAAGCTAATCTGTCGTTTGCGGACCTGTTGTTCGCCGAGGGACCGGCAGCCGTTTCGGTCTTAGGACATTGCCTGCCCGGAGCGTAACGCTGTCGGCGAGCGCTCCGGCCCGGGCGCGGACCGTGACGGACCCCGTGACGGAGATGCTGTCCGAGCGGTACTGGCAGGGTGCGTACTCCGTGAGTGCCACCGTGTCGGCGCCCACCGTGAGCAGAGGCGTTCCGACCGACGAGTAGACCGCGAAAGCCTGCCGGGGCGCGTCGCGCAGTTGGCGGTGTTTGTCGGCAATGTGGAGCGTGGGCTGCTCCCGGTTCCACAACGCCCGGTAGAGGTAGTAGGCGTCCTTGCGTTCGCGGCGGTCGAGCGTCGCCAGCCCCATGCCGTTGATCCCGTAGGGGCGGCGCGCCGAGCCGTAGTCGAACAGGTTTTCGATCCAGACACCCCAGAAGAGCGAATCCCGCTGCAAATTCTTCGTGTACTCCTCGTGGAACCGCGTCTGCCGCTCCTCGGGCATCCAGTTCGAGCGGGGTGTGGCCTGTGCCGTGTAGCTCTTGTGTCCGATGAAACCGTCGCCGCCGTAGGAGACGCCCGAGCGCAGGTGTGACCAGTTTTTTTGCAGCTGGTCGCGCCAGAGCGCCACGTCGTCGGTCGAACCGCGGTTCCAGCCCACGTCCTGCCGCCAGACGATCAGGTCAGTGATGAAGTTGATACCGCCGTTCTGGTCGCTGCACGCCACCGTGGGACGCGAGGGGTCGAGGGCGTGCGCCGTCTCGTTCAGGCGCCGCAGGTAGGGCTGCACGTCGTCGCCGCGCGTCCAGAGCCGCGAGAAGAGCCCCCACATGACCACCGACGGGTGGTTCAGGTTTTGGATGACGATTTCGCGTAGCTGCTCCAGTCCGTTCTGCTCGAACGCGGGCGTGGGGTAGTAGGCCACGTCGCTCAGAAACGGCGAACGGTGCAGCGGCGCATCGATCCACACCAGCAGGCCCTCTTCGTCGCAGCGGTCGTAGAGGTAGCCATCGTGCGGCATGACGGCCGAACGCAGGGCTGTAGCGCCCAGGTCGCGGATCGTCCGCAGGTCCGCGTCGTAATCCTCGGCCGTGAGCGTACCGCCCGACAGGGCGTTGTCGTGGTAGAGCACGACGCCCCTCAGTTGCGTCGTGTCGCCGTTCAGTAGCAGTCCGCCCGCCCGGGCCACGCCGATCGAGCGGAATCCCGTGCGCACGGTAACGCTCTCCGTGGAACTCTCTTCGCCCAGGGTGGCCGTGACGGTGTAGAGTGCGGGCGAGGAGGGGCTCCAGAGCGCCGGATTCTCGACCGTGAAAGGCACCATGACGGGTTTCCCGTCGATCTTGGCCCGCTGGCGCCGGCTGAAGACCGTGCGGCCGTCGGGCGCGGCGATCTCGACCGTGAGCGTGCAGTTGCCCTCGCCGCGGGCGGTGAGGTGCACCTCGATCTCGCCCTCGGCCTTTTCCGCATCGACCCGTTCGGGTCGCACCAACACGCCGTCCGAGGCGTAGTAAAGCGGCGAAATGGCGGTCTGTTCGGTCAGGATCAGCTCCGCCTCGCGGTAGAGGCCGCCGTAGGGGTTGGCGTCGGTCGAAGCGGGCAGCACGTCGTTGCGGCTGTTGTTGCTGACCACCACGAGCAGGGAGTTGTCGGCGCCGAAGCGGATGCGGTCCGTGATTTCGAATGCGAAAGACGTCCCGCCGCCGCGGTGCGTCCCGGCGTGGCTGCCGTTGACGAAGAGGTCGGCGACGCTTTGCGCCCCGTGGAAGCGCACGAAGATGCGCTTCGAGGCCCACTCCGAGGGGATGTAGATGTTGTTGCGGTAGTTTCCGGTGGTTTCGAGAAAGTAGCCCGCAGCCAGCGGATCGGTGTTCCAGCTGTGGGGCAGGGTGACGTGGCGGGCGTTGTCCGAGCTGTTCTCCGACTTGAAGAAGAAGCGCCACCCCTCGTTCAGGGGGAAGACCTCGCGGGCTGGGAGCGGGAGCACGGCCGCGAGGAGCAGTATGGTTGCCAGGTATCGTTTCATGCGTGCAGCGTGTTTTGTGCAAAGATAGTGCAAGCCGGGAGCAAAAGCAAACGGAGATTTGATTTTGCCGGGGCGCCGCCTATCTGAGGCGCAGCCGAAGTAGCGCAAGTCGGACGCAAGTACCAAACCCTGCATACAAAAAATAAACAGGCCGGCTCCAGAGAGCCGGCCTGCCGTCATACGGTGCGCGCCGAGGTGAGCAGCCAAACCAACGCTTGTCGTTCACCGTATGTCGCTGCCCTGTGCCGCCGGCTCCTCGGAGCCGAAAGGCGCGGGCGGGGTGGATCGCTTATTTGGCCTCGGGTACGAGTTTGATGACGATATTGCCTTTCTGATCGTCCATGTACTTGCTCTTGATCGTAACCGGGATGGTCAGTTTGAACTCGGCGCCTGCCGTTTCGGGATAATTGACCGTAATCGCGTATCGGGCTTTCGTTGCGGTCGTGGTGGAAGATACCGGCTGGCCGTTTGCGAGGCTTATTACGGGATCGCCCACGATGACCTCTGCTCCGTAGACCTCGCTTGCGGGTTTGCCGTTCTGAGCGGCGATTGCTGCGAAGATTTCGGAACCGTCACCGTTCTCGATGATGAGTTCCTTGCCGTCGTTGTCGGATACGCTCAGGTACTTCTTCTCGAGGTTGATGATCGCCTGCTTGTCGCCGGGAACGTATTTCACGGTCTGCTTGTCGTCGAACTTGATGTTCTTGAAGATAGCGTAGGGCCGGTTCACCGTGATCTGCTGGCTCCGGGCCGTCAGGATACCGTGGTACTCGACGGTAGCCGTTACCTCGACCGATTCCTTCTTGCCCTCGTAGGTCAGTGTGCCGTCGCTGGCGACGGTAGCGTCGCCGTAGTCGAGCTCGATACCGTTGGCCTGAAATTCGGGTGCGGCAATCTCCTTGTCACTCACCTTGACGATGAAATAGGTCGGGAAATTGGCTTTCGACAGACCGAATACGTTGTCGGTGAATACGGCGTCGAAATTCGTCTTTCCTTCGGGTGCGGAAGCCGGGTCGAGTGCGATTTCGATCTTGGGCAGCTTCTGCGTTACCGTGTTGTTGAACTCGACCGAGAATGCCATGCCGTTCAACTCCTTGGACAGAGTGGTCTTGTAAGTGACCTTGTACCCCTCGCCGATCTTCGCTACATCGTTGCTGCCGACCTGTGCCTGTGCGGTTACATAGGGTGCGTCCGTAGCAGGGGTAGCCGTTGCGGCGATGATGAGTTTGGTGCTGGCATCCGTCAGCTCCACATACGCGGGCTCCGTGGCCGGGGACGCTGTAGGAGCCGGTCGGTCGGTCGTCGGCGTGCCGTAGTCGGCTGCGGCCACAGCGTCGGAGAGCATCGCTGCAAAGTGCTTCTGGGCATCCTTGCCCGCTGCATCTTCACCGAAATACTTGTCGATCATCGCCTTGTTGGCCGTGTAAAGCTGGTCGACGCCGTACGCCTCTTCTGCAATATCGCCCGTGCCCTTGTCGATCACCAGATCCCGGGGTGCGAGATCCATCTTCAGAGCGCGCTCCTCGGCCGACGGACCATCCAGTTCGACGCTGGCCAGGGTCAGGTTGTAGGTGATGTTGTCGAATTCGTATTTGGCTGCGACCTTGTAGCTCTTGCCCCATTCGATTTTATTCGCGGCGAACAGGATCCTGGCCTTGTTGGCGTCGTCGCCATCGCCTGCCGCTTCGATCGTGGCTGCATTCCCGATGGCATTCTCCTGGCCGATCTCCGTTACGGTGATCGTCGTCGAGTTCGGATTTGCGGAGAGCATGGCCTTGAACGAAACGTGTTCGGTGCTCAACTTGCCGTCGCTGCCCAGCGCGATCGGGCTGATTACCGCTACCTGGCTGTCGTATGCGTTCGCTGCGGACCGGTTGTAGTTCCATACCAGCGTCTGGTCGGCCATCGTGCGGTTGACGACGGTGCCGCCTACGGTAATCACGTTCGAGACTTTCAGTTCGCCTTCGCCGAACTTGAATACCCAATTGCCCGTCCAGGTGTAACCTTTGACTTCGGCCGTCTGCGATGCCTTCATCGCCACGATGTAGGAAGCCGGGTCGTCCCCCTCCGTAACGGCGAACGGACTCTTTTCCGCTTCGGTTACCTCCTCGGGAGTCTTGTCCTTGATCGTGTATGCAACCTCGAATCCGCTGTATGCTGCCACGGTGTAACCTTTTTCGGCCAATTCTTCGGCCGTGTAGAGTTTATTGCCGTTTTGCGTGTCGCAATAAACGGGTGCGTAGGCTGCCATCGGTTTCACACCGGCGGTATTGTCGAACTCGATGTGGAGCGGGTCGACGCTTTGGCCCTCCTTGACGATCTGCGACGATCCCTCGGTGGTGTTCTTCAGTGCATATACCAGCACCATGTCGGCTTTGGGCGTCAGGTTGGTGTAGGCCGTCGTGCGGCTGATCCCGTCGGCGTGTTCTTTCCCCTCCTCCTCGGTATTCGGAACCTCGATGCTCAGCGCGGCGCTGTACGAAACGGTCGGAGAGGCTGCGGTGAATCCCTCGGCGAAATCCGCTACGGTGGCCGTTACGGTAAAGCGGCCGGTTTCGTCGGCTTTCATGTCGATGATGTTCAGGGCGGGAGCAGCTGCACGGGTAGCGACTTGCTCGAGCTTGTACGAGAAATAGGATGCCTTGCCGTTGTGGAAGAAGCCCGCCAGTGTCTTGGCTGCGTCGGCCGGACGCACCTCGTAGGTCATCTTCACCTCGCTGTAAATGATCTCGTCCCCGATCATGGAGTAAGCCACCGTGGCTTTGCCGTCGTCGTAGTCGGGAACGTACTGGATGCTCTGGATGCGTTTGACGAGGTCTTCGACCTTGACCGAAAGTGCGTCTACGCGGGCCGTCAGTGCATCGAGTGCCTCCTTGTACTCTTTCTGGCGGGCGGCCAGATCGGAAACCTTGATCACTTTCTCGCCGTCTTTGTTGCCCACGGCATTGTTCACCAGATCGACCAGGGCGTTCACATACGTTTCGTTGTATTTCTGGTTGTCTTTGGTGATGGCGTCGATTGCGGCCTGCTGGGCATCTTCGTCGGTGTAGACGGTCTTCACATATCCGAGCTCCGTCACATACTGATCGAACGTCTTACCCTGCCATGCGATATTGGCGCTGAGGTCGTCGATCTTGCCGTCGAGATCCGAGATGGATGAGGAGAGCGTCTTATCGGCGCTCTTGAAAGCCTCCTCAATCGCCTTGATGGTCTCGCTCCCGGCCAGGTCGCCCTCCTGGAGGTAGCCGTCCAGAGCGCCCTCCCGGAGGTAAGCGTCGAGGTCCGATTTCAGGGCATACGAATTGGTCAGCGTAGTGTTCAGCGCGGCGATTTTGTCCTGAAGCTCGGAGCGGAGCTTGGTAATGTCTCCGGCCGTGGCCAGGCCGGCCTTGTCGGCGCTGTATTTCTTGGCCTCCTCTTCGACCTTGCCCAAGTCCGTGGTGAGCGTAGCGATCTGTTGGCCGATCTGGGTGAATTTTCCGTTGACTTCGGTGAATTTCGCCGTCAGCTCGTTGAATTTGGCGGGCAGGCCGTCGACGGTGGTCTTGAGGTTCGAAAGCGTCGCCGAGGCCGTGCCGAGGTCTTTCTGCACTTTCGCGACATCCGAGGTGAGCTGCGAGATGTCGGGGATGGATGCCTTTACCTTTTCGATCTGCTCCTCGATACCGGGGAGCTTGACCTTTTCGATGTCGTCGATCTTTTTGTTGATCGAATCGATGTCGTCGTCGTAATCCTTACAACCGACGCCGAGAAGCATGGTTCCGGTGAGGAACAGGATCGGAATTTTCCGGAAGAAATTGTTTTTCATAGTAAAAGTGAATTGAATAGAGTTTTGTTTCGTGTTTAGTTATCAATTTGTTAACTGTTTCCGCCTCATTTCGGTTGGTATCATATATGATACGCATGGTGCAAATGTAAATATAAAAATTTGCATAACAAAATTTTTGCTGAAATTTTTGAAATGGGGATCGATTACCAGGAAGAGATAGTTTATATTTCGAACAAAATCAAGGAGTTGCGCAAAGAACGCAAGCTGACCGTGCAGGAGCTGGCCTACCGTTGCGACATGGAACGTTCCAATTTGAGCCGCATCGAGGCCGGACGGACCAACCTGACGGTCAAGACCATCTGCATTATCTGTAATGCATTGTGTGTCAGTCTGCGAGATGTTATTCGCTGAGCCGCGCCGCCGCTTCTTATTTAATATAGGTCATTCGGACGCCTTTGGGGCGTGTCGTTAAAATTCGTATCTTTACCGGCACAATCCGAAACGCCCGTGAATTCGATCGACCTCCTTACATCAATCGTACTGCTGCTGGCCGTGTGGAACGGCTGGCGGCAAGGTTTCATCGTGCAGGTCTTTTCGCTGGCCGGTATCGTCGCCGGCATCTGGCTCGCGGCGCGCTACGGCGCCGCCGTGGGCGAGTGGCTCGGGCTGGACGAGGCGGTCTCGGCAGCGGGCGGCTTCGTGGTCGTGCTGTTGCTGGTCATCCTGGCCGTAGCCGTGGCGGCACGGCTGGTGCGCAAACTCTTCCATTTCGCCGGCTTCGGCCTCCCCGATATCGTGCTGGGCATTGCGGTATCGGTTTTGAAATACCTGCTTGTACTGAGCGTCCTCTTCTCGGCTTTCGACTCGCTGAACGCCGATTATTCGCTGGTGGGACCCGGGACGATCGAACGCTCGCGTACCTACGGCCCCGTCCTGCGCCTCTCCGAGCACGTGCTGCCCTTTCTGGAGCGGGTCGGCGAACAGGTGAAAAACGAATAGACGATGGAAAACCCCTTTACTGGTGTGGTGGTCCGGGCGACGGGCAGTTGGTACGACGTGCTGCACGACGGCACGACCTTGCGCTGCCGCATCCGGGGGCGGCTGCGCCTCCGGGGTTCGCGTGCGACCAACCCCGTGGTGGTCGGCGACCGGGTGACGTGCGAGACCGATGCCAACGGCGACCATACGATCACCGACATCGCTCCGCGCCGCAACTATGTCATCCGCCGCGCCTCGAACCTCTCGCGCGAATCGCACATCATCGCCGCCAACCTCGATCAGGCATTGCTTCTGGTCACGCTCCGCCAGCCCGCGACGGCCGCGGAGTTCGTCGACCGCTTTCTGGTGACGTGCGAGGCCTACAAGGTCCCGGTCGTGATCCTCTTGTCGAAGAGCGACTTGCAGGTGCCCGAGGCGCTCCGGTCGTTCCGGGCGGTGTACGAGGGGATCGGCTACCGCGTCGAGGAGGTCTCGGCCGCTACGGGCCAAGGGGTCGAGACGGTGCGCGAGCTGCTGCGCGGCCGCACGACGCTCCTGTCGGGCAACTCGGGCGTGGGCAAGTCGACGCTGGTCCGGGCCATCGACCCGGGGCTCGACATCCGCACGGGCGAAATCTCCGAAAGCCACCGCAAGGGGCGCCACACGACCACCTTTTCGACCATGTACCCGCTCGCTCAGGGCGGCGCGGTGATCGACACGCCCGGCATCAAGGGCTTCGGCCTGCTCGAAATCGATGCGGCCGAGCTGTGGCACTACTTTCCCGAGATGATGCGCACGGGCCGCGGCTGCCGCTTCTACAACTGCACCCACACCCACGAACCGGGCTGCGCCGTGGTGGAGGCGGTGCGCAGCGGCGAAATCGCCCTGTCGCGCTACGAAAGTTACCTGAAGATCCTCGACGAAGATGAAAAATACCGAAAATAGGGCGACCCGCACCCGTTCCGCCGACGGGCCGGAGCGGCCCGAAAACCCCGGTGTGTGCGCACACACCGACGATTTGGCCGCCCGCATCGACTGCCTGCGGGAGTACATGACCCCCGCGCGTTTCGCTCTCTTTCGCCGCACGGCGGCGATGCGCACGCGCTACATGACCGTGCTGGCCGAGAACATGTACCACGGGCAGAATGCCGCCGCGCTGATCCGCCACTGCGAGGCGTTCGGCGTGCAGCGGATGCACACCGTCGAGACCCTCTGTCCGTTCGAACCCAACCCCGACATCGCGCGGGGCACCGACCGCTGGGTCGATGTCGAGCGCCACGCCTCGACGGCCGAGGCCCTTGCGGCGCTCCGCTCCGCAGGTTACCGCATCGTCGCCACCACGCCCCACCGCGAGGACACGACCCCCGAGACGTTCGACGTGGCCGAGGGACCCTTTGCGCTGGTCTTCGGCACCGAGCACGCCGGCATCTCCGACGAGGCGATCGCGTCGGCCGACTCGTTCCTGCGCATCCCCATGTGCGGCATGGTCGAGAGCCTGAACGTCTCGGCCTCGGCGGCCATCCTGATCTACATGCTCTCGGAGCGCATGCGGCAGACGGTCCCCGGCTGGCGTCTGAGTGGCGACGAACAGGCCGCCGTGCTGCTGCGCTGGATGCGTACGAGCGTGCGGGATGCGGATGAAATCCTCGCCCGCCGGTTCGCCGATTGATAATTCACCATTCAAAATTCGCCATTTTGGAAACGCTCCGCAACCAATTTCTTGCCCATGTGGCCCAGACCTCGCCCTCGCCCCTGCTGGTCGAGGTCGCGCGGGCCGAGGGCTCGTTCTTCTACACGCCCGCGGGCAAACGCTATTTCGACCTGGTAGCCGGGGTTTCGGTGAGCAACGTCGGCCACGCCAACCCCGCCGTGGTGCGTGCCGTGCAGGAGCAGGCCGCGCGCTACATGCACGTGATGGTCTACGGCGAGCTGGTCGAGACCCCGCAGGTGCGCTATGCCGCGCGCCTGGCATCGCTGCTTCCCGACGGGCTCGAAAGCGTCTATTTCGTCAATTCGGGTGCCGAAGCTATCGAGGGGGCATTGAAACTCGCCAAACGCTTCACGGGCCGCACCCGGCTGATCTCCATGCGCCGTGCCTACCACGGCTCGACGCACGGGGCCATGAGCCTGATGGGCGCGCCCGAGGGCGAGGAGTGGAAAAACGCATTCCGGCCCCTGCTGCCCGACTGCGAAGCCATCGAGTTCAACGATTTCGCCGCGCTGGAGTGCATCGACCGCCATACCGCCTGCGTCGTCGCGGAGCCCGTGCAGGGCGAGGCTGGCGTCCGGCTACCGGCTACCGGCTACCTCGAGGCCCTGCGCCGCCGCTGCGACCAAACCGGAGCGCTGCTCGTGTTCGACGAAATCCAGACCGGCATGGGCCGCACGGGCGAGTTGTTCGCCATGCAGAAATTCGGTGTGACGCCCGACATCCTGTGTCTTGCCAAGGCGTTCGGGGGCGGCATGCCGCTGGGTGCGTTCGTCGCCCGGCACGAGATCATGGACACCCTCCAAACCGCTCCCGTGCTGGGGCATATCACCACGTTCGGCGGCCATCCGGTCTGCTGTGCCGCGGGGCTTGCTGCGCTCGACTACCTGGTCGAATACCGCGTGGTCGAAGAGGTCGAAGCCAAAGGGGCGCTCTACGAGCGGCTCCTGGGCGACCACCCCGCGGTGCGCGAAATCCGTCGCGCAGGGCTGCTGCTGGCCGTCGAACTGGGCTCTTCGGAGCGCCTGTACCGCATGATGGAACTCTTCCGCGAGGCGGGTATTCTGAGCGACTGGTTCCTCTACTGCGATACGGCGTTCCGCATCTCGCCGCCCCTCACGATTTCCGAAGAGGAGGTGCGCGAAAGCGCCGCCATCGTCCGCAGCTGCCTCGACCTTGTGATGAATTCATAGTTCACAATTATTTTCCGGAACGCCGCAAAACGGCTTGCCGCTCACGTCCCCGAGTCCGGTCGGGGGGTCGCAGGCGCTCCCTCCTCGATCCCCGAGCCCGGTTGTTGGGTCGCCAATCAAAAGTGAAAGGTTCCCGACCCCCGAGTCCGGTCGTTGGGTCGCCAATCAATCATTGTCATTCCGAGCGGATGCGAGGAATCTTCCGGGCGTAAGACGCCCGTTTTGTGGGCGACAGGCGGTTCGGGCCCTTTCAGGCCGGTTCGGCGCTCCCGGC
>NZ_DBFWLG010000041.1:0-5416 GCF_048465575.1 Alistipes sp. | reverse complement strand
ATCGGCCACAACGACGCGCCGTTCATCTACGAGAAGGTCGGCAACCGCTTCGAGCGCTTCATGATCGACGAGTTCCAGGACACCTCGGTCAAGGAGTGGGAGAATTTCCTGCCCCTGCTCCAAAACGCCATGGCGCAGACCGCGGCCACGTCGGTACTGCTGGTGGGCGACATCAAGCAGTCGATCTACCGCTGGCGGGGCGGCGACTGGAAGATCCTGCACCACGGGGCGCAGGCGGCGCTGGGAGCGGGCAATACGGTGGTCGAGAACCTCAAGGAGAACTACCGCAGCCTCTCCGTAGTGGTCGATTTCAACAACCGCCTGATCGGCCGCATCGTCGCCGCGGACAACCGGACGCTCAACCAGCTGATCTCGGAGGCGGCCGAACGGGGCGACATGGATGCCGCCACGGCCGACGCCCTGCACGATACGCTGGCCGACGCCTACCGCGAGCACGAACAGACGCCCCGGCGGCAGTGCGAACACGCGGGATACGCCTCGGTCGAAACCTTCGCCGAACGTCCCCCGGTCGTGGAGCGCATCTGCCAGCTGCTCGACCGCGGCTTCCGTCCCTCGGACATCATGATCCTCGTGCGCGGAGCCACCGACGGCGCGAAGGTAGCCGCCGAACTGCTCGATTTCAAGAGCCGCAACGAGGAGCCCCGCTACCGCTTCGACGTGATGACCCAGGAGGCGCTCATCGTGGGCAACGCCCCCGTCAGTTCGTTCGTGGCGGCGGCCCTGCGCCTGACGCTCAACCCCGACGACACGCTCAGCCGCGCCGTCTACAACCACTACCTCGCCCGGGAGTTCGACCACCCGCTGAGCCCCGCCGAGCGCGCGTTCTTCCGCTCGATCCGTCTGCTCTCGCCCGAGGAGGCGTTCGAGCGCATCGTCATGCAGCACGGATTGCAGCACGACCGTGCAGCCACGGCCTACCTTCAGGCCGTCCACGAGCAGATCATCGCCTTCTGCGCGAACCGCATCGCCGACATCTCGCTGTTCCTCCGCTGGTGGGACGAGACGGGCTGCAAGCGCTCGCTGAGCGTGCAACAGAGCGCCACGACGGTCGAGATCACCACCATCCACAAGGCCAAGGGGCTGGAGAAGCGGGCAGTGCTGGTCCCCTACTGCTCGTGGCAGCTCGACCCCAAATCGGGCGGCGGCGTGCAGCACATCGTCTGGGCCGAGGCCCGCGAGGGCGAAGCCGCCGAGGCGGGGCGCTTCCCCGTGCGGTACAAGCGGGCGATGGCCGAGTCGGTTTTCTCGTCGGAGTACTACCGCGAACTGGTTTATTCCCACGTGGACAACATCAATCTGCTCTATGTGGCGCTGACGCGCGCCGCCGAGTCGCTGCATCTGTTCATTCCGCAGAAGAGCGCCCGCAGCGTCGGGACGCTCGTGCTCGAAAGCCTCTCGGCCGACGGCGAGCGGGCCCTGCTGGGCGATACCGTCGGCCGCTACACCCGTTCGGAGGAGGACGAACGGTTCGAGTTCGGCGAGTTCACGGGTCCCGCGGCCGCTGCGGCGAAAGAGGGCGCGGCACGGTACGAGGTGCTGGAAAACTACACCACGGCCCGTGCGGACCTCCGGCTGCGGCTCCCCTCGCAACGCTATTTCGAGCAGGACGAGGTCGAACTCTCGCCCCGCAATCTGGGAATCCTTCTGCACAAGGCGTTCGAGAACGCCGCCACGGAGGAGGAGATCGGCCGGGCAGTCGATACGATGCTCGCCGACGGCATGCTCTCGGGAGCGGATGCCGAGGAGCTGCGCCGCATGATCGACCGGGCGCTGGCCCTCCCCGAGGTGCGCGAATGGTTCTCGGGCGACTGGGAGTGCGTGCGCAACGAGCACGAGATCATCATTCCCGGCAGCACATCGACCCGCCGTCCCGACCGCGTGATGCTGCGCGGCGAGCGGGCCGTGGTGGTCGACTACAAGTTCGGCGCGCGGGAACCGGGCCATTACGCCCGCCAAATCGGCGAGTACCTCGCCCTCTTGCGGCAGATGGGCTACACCCGGGCCGAGGGGTATGTCTGGTACGTGAAACTGGGTGAAATCGAAAAGGTGGAATAGATGAACGACACGCTCCGCATAGTGCCTGCCGCCTACCGCCGCCGCGGGCTCCGCGTCGCAGCGACGCTGCTCGTACGCGCGGCGCTCAACCTGGTCGGGCTGGCCATGCTGCTGCCCGTGCTGGCGCTGACGCTCGACCCCCGCAGCCTCGACGGCGACGGCCTGCTGGCCCGGGTGTACGATGCGCTCGGATTCGCCTCGCCGCGAGCATTCGCGCTGGCCGTCTGCGGGGCCGTGGTCGCGGTGATCGTCCTGAAATGTCTGGCAAACCTGTGGCTGGCCCGCATCGAACGCCGCTACATCTACGACCTCTACCGAACCCTCTCGCGGCGGCTCTTCACGGCCTACCACGACCGCGGACTGCCTTTTGTCAAGAGCGCCAACTCGGCCGTGCTGACACGCAACGTCAACGTGGTGTGCCTGGCTTTCGCGGCGGGCGTGCTCAAACCCGCCGCCGCCATCGCGTCGGAAGCGATGCTGCTCGTGCTGCTGTTCGGAGCATTGACCCTCTATGCACCCCTCGCGGCGGGGATGGCGCTCATGGTCTTCCTGCCCGCGACGTGGCTCTACTACCGCGTCGTGCGCAACCGCATCGACCGCTACGGGCAGGACGAAAACCGTGCCCAGCGCGAAAAGGCCCGCATCGTGGCCGAGACCTTCCGCGGCTATGCCGATCTGGAACTCAGCGGCGCCTTTGAGCTCATGCTCCGCCGCTTCGACCGCGCCATGGAGGAGGTGATCCGCACCCGCTCGCGCGAAGCCGGCATCGCCCAGCTGCCCCCGGTGCTCACCGAGATCGGCCTTGCGGCGGGTATCGCCCTCCTGGCGGCCCTCAGCTTCGGCGCCGGAGAGGGACGCACGCAGCTCCTTTTCGGTGTTTTCGCCGTGGCCGCCCTGCGCCTGATGCCCTCGGTGAGGAGCATCCTCGCGGCCTGGACCACCCTCCGCTACAACCGCTACACGATCGACATTCTCGGCGACGCCGCTGCGGACACCCTCGCGGCAGCTCCCGACGCTGCTACTACCGCGACGCTGCCGTTCGAACACCAGATCGCCGTCCGCGGGCTGACGTTCCGCTTTCCGGACGACGGGCACGTGCTGTTCCGCGACCTCGACCTCACCATCCGCAAGGGCGAGCGCCTGGGCATTCGCGGCCCCTCGGGTTCGGGCAAAACGACGCTTTTCAACCTGCTGACCGGATTGTACGAACCCACCTGCGGCACGATCCTCATCGACGGCACGCCCCTTACGCCTGCGAACCGCCGGGCCTGGCAGAACCGCCTGGGGTACGTCTCGCAGCACCTTTTCCTCACCGACGGCACGTTCGCCGAAAACGTTGCGCTGGGGGCTTCCCATGTCGACCGCAAGCGGATCGCCGAGGCGCTCGATGCGGCCCGGCTGGGCGATTTCATCGCTTCGCTGCCGCGGGGGATGGATACCCGTGTCGGGGAGTGCGGATGCCGCCTTTCGGGCGGACAGCGGCAGCGCATCGGAATCGCCCGGGCACTCTACCGCCGGGCCGACGTGTTGTTCTTCGACGAGGCCACCTCGGCGCTCGACAGCCAAACCGAGGAGGAGATCAACCGTGCGATCGGCCAGCTCGCACGCCGCAATCCGGGGCTGACGCTGCTCGTAATCGCCCACCGCGAGACGTCGCTCGCAGCGTGCGACCGGATCGTGACAATGGGAAAGGAATGAACGCGAAAACCTATACGATAGCGGGCCTCGGGCTTCGGCTCCACGCACCGCATTTCACTTTCGGGGGCCTGGCTCCGTTCGAGACCCGATCCCGATCCAACGATCCCGTCCCCGACATCGAGGTCTTTCCGTGTGCACGTGTCGCACCGGACAGCAGCCTCGGGATCATCGACACATTCGATTTTCCGGATGCCGGGGCCGAGTGCCGTCTCTGCGGCGACGGTGCGGAGTACCTCTTCACCCTCACCCCGCGCAACGGCTCCCCGTCCGTGCACTTGCTGCTGCCCGCCGACGGCCGGAGCGTCTCGACCGATTACAAGGCCGGAAGCGATCCCGCACTGTTCCGCTTCGGCCTCTGGATGGCGTGCAACATCCGCGCAGCCGCACGCAGCGTGCTGGCCGTCCACTCGTCGGTAGTCGTCCACCGGGGCTGCGCCGTACTCTTTCTCGGAGAGTCGGGAACGGGCAAAAGCACCCATACGCGGCTGTGGCTGGAGCACGTTCCGGACACACGGCTGCTCAACGACGACAGCCCTTTCGTCCGTGCCAGCGAGACGGGCGCCACGGTTTATGGTTCTCCGTGGAGCGGCAAGACGCCCTGCTACCGCAACGAGAGCTACCCCATCCGGGCATTCGTCCGGCTTTCGCAGGCACCGGCGAACCGTATCGAAAGGCTCCCGACACTGTGGGCTTATGCGGCCCTGCAACCCTCGTTTCCGCCCTCTTTCGCCCACGACGAACGGCTGTTCGACCTCACCAACGCCCTGATCTCATCCCTGCTGTCCTCGACCCCCGTCTATCACCTCGCGTGCTTGCCCGACGCCGATGCGGCGCGGCTGGCGGCCAAAGCCCTCTTCGGAGCATGAAACATCCGGATGATAAAAGGCAGTCCCGACCGGAACGGTTCGGGAGCGCAGGCAAGGCGGCCTCGGGGAACAGGCGGGCCGGATCGGTTGCGGGGGCAACAGGCACAGCAGATTCCGGCCGGCGATTCCTCGGGATACAACGGTCGAACGCCTCGGATTCAGTCCGACATCCACACGACACCCCGCGGCAGGCGGTCGTCGCCGCCAACCGAAGCGCCTTTGCGCTGGTCTGCGAGCTCCTGCGCGAGGGTCAAAGCGTCAGCGTGTGCGTCGAGGGCCAGAGCATGCTACCGTTTTTCCGAAGCGGCAGCGTCGTCCGCCTGCGCCCCCTTGCCGAGGGCGATCTGGTCGCGGGCCGCGTCGTCCTCGGGCAGACCGGGAGCGGACAATTCGTCATCCACCGTATTCTGCATCTTGCAGGCAGCCGGGTCGTCCTGCTGGGCGACGGCAATACGATCGGCACCGAGACCGTCCTCCGCGAACGCATCTACGGCATCGTCGACTGCGGCCCGTTGCACCTCGTCCTGGCGCGCGTGTGGACCTGGCTGCGCCCCGTGCGGAAATACCCGTTGTGGATTCTGCGCCGCTTCTGCCGATAAAAGCTGCCCCATCCGACAGGCGGGCAATCAGTTCGATCCCCGAGCGGTGTCGAGGGATCGCAGGCAAGGTGAAAGGTGAACTTTGCGGGTAAGCGAGCGCAGAGACCGCAAGCGGTCTCTGCCGAGCGTGAGCAAAGTCAAGCCGCCGCAGGCGGGTGAAAGGTGCAAGGTGAAAGG
>NZ_DBFWLG010000040.1:0-161264 GCF_048465575.1 Alistipes sp. | reverse complement strand
TCACCTTTCACCTTTCACCTTTCACCTTTCACCTTTCACCTTTCACCTTTCACCTTTCACCTTTCACCTTTCACCTTTCACCTTTTTCGCTTTGCTCCTCTTCACCCTACTCGCCCTTGCCGTCACGACGGCCGCCGTTTTTCTGACCCCGCTCAAGTCGAAAGCGTGGACCGCGCTCCTGCTGATCGCCGCCGCAGCCGGTTATGCGTCCATCCGGGCCGTCGGCGTGCTCTCGGGCGCCGATGCGGGGCTGCTGTGGGAGTTCCAGGCTCCGCTCTTCGGCACCGACACGGGTTCGATGGACCCGCTTTCGGCCTTTTTCGTGCTGCTGATCACCATCGGGTCGGTGGCCGCCGCGCTCTACTCCAAGGGCTACCTCACCGAACACCTGGCGGACAAATCCCCGGCCCACGTCTCGCTGCACTACACGGCGCTGGTCGTGCTGGTCCTCTCGATGCAGGGCGTGGTCACCTCCGACGGTGGCTACTCGTTCCTCTTCGCGTGGGAGCTGATGACCATTGCGTCCTTTCTGCTGATTCTCTACGACGCCCGGCGACGCGAGGTGCGGCGGGCTGCGCTGAACTACCTCATCATGATGCACGTGGGCTTCGTGCTGCTCGTCGTCGGCTTCGTCCGGCTCGACGCCGCCGCGGGCTCCGCTTCGTGGAGCGCCCTGAGCGCCTTTTTCCGCACGCAGCCCGCCCTGCCGCTCTACCTCGTCTTCCTCGCGGGTTTCGGCATCAAGGCGGGCCTCTTTCCGCTGCACGTCTGGCTCCCCGAAGCCCATCCGGCAGCCCCGTCGCACGTCTCGGCCCTCATGTCGGGCGTGATGATCAAGACGGGCATCTACGGCATCCTGCGCACCACGGCCGCCATCGCCGACCCCGACCTGCTCCATACCGCGGGCGTCGTCCTGCTCGCGGCAGGCATCGTCACGGGGCTGTGGGGCGTCGTTCTGGCCGCGTCGCAGAACGACATGAAGCGCCTGTTGGCCTACTCCTCGATCGAGAACATCGGCATCATCCTCCTGGGCCTGGGGATCGCCGCGCTGGGCAAATCCGCGGGCAACAGTCCCATGGCCCTCGCGGGCCTGGCGGGCGCCCTGCTGCACACGTTCAACCACTCGCTCTTCAAGTCGCTGCTCTTCTTCGGCGCGGGCAACGTCCTGGCGCGCACCCGAACCACCTCGCTCGACGCGCTGGGCGGCCTGTCGAAACACATGCCCCTCACCACGCTGCTCTTTCTCACGGGTTCGGCGGCCATCTGCGCCCTGCCGCCCCTCAACGGGCTGGTTTCGGAGCTGCTGATCTACCTGGGGCTGCTGAACGGCATTGCTTCGGGCAGCGACACGCTCCTCTCGGCCGGAGCACTGGCGGCGCTGGCGCTGATCGGAGGGCTGGTGGTACTGGCTTTCACCAAACTCTGCGGCACGGTCTTCCTGGGATCGCCCCGCTCGCATGCCGTGGCCGAAGCCTCGGAGGCCGACAGCATCTCGATCGCCGCCATGGCGATCCCGCTGGCGGGAATCCTCTTCGTCGGGCTCTTCCCCGCCACGGCCGTGGGCGTAGTCATCCGTGCCACGGGCTTCTTCGTCGCCACCCCCGCCGACGCCTCCCAGTGGCTCCTCTCGCCCGCCCTCGCTGCCCTCAGCCGCACGGCGTGGCTGCTTCTTGCGTTCGTCGGACTGCTGCTCTACGTGCGCCGCCGGTTGCTGCGCGGCCGGCGCGTGACGGCGGGTCCGACCTGGGGCTGCGGCTTCACGGCGCCCAACGACCGGATGCAGTACACGGGAGAATCCTACTCCGAGGGGCTTCAATCCATCGTCCCCTCCCTCACGCAGCAAAGCGGCGAGGGCACGGCCGTCCCCAAAGGCGAGATATTCCCTTCGGCCCACACGTTCGACATCCGCCGCAAGGACCGCATCGACCGCCTCTTCTCGGCCTGGTGGGTCGAACTGCTGCGAATTCTCAACCAGCGCGTCATGCGCCTGCGCACGGGCAAGATCAACCACTACGTGCTCTTCGCGCTGGCGTTCCTGGCCCTGGTATTTCTCCTGTCCATACTCAATCTGATTTAACGATGAGTCTGCTGAATACAATCCTGCTCCTTGTGACGGCCCTCCTGATTCCGGGCCTCGTCAACCGCACGCGGGCGCGCCTGTCCGGCCGCCGGGGCATCCGCTTCGCCCAGCACCTCTACGACGTACGGCTGCTCTTGCGCAAGGGCGCCGTCTACTCCCCGACCGTCTCGGCGCTCTTCCGCGCCGCCCCGTCGGTGGTGCTGGGCACGGCGCTGGTCGCCGCGCTGATGATCCCGGTCGGCGGCCTGCCGCCGCTTCTCTCATTCGAGGGCGACCTGGTCGTTTTCGCCTATGTGCTCGCCCTGGGCCGCTTCGCCCTCGTACTGGCGGCCCTCGACACGGGCAGCGCATTCGAGGGCATGGGCGCCAGCCGCGAAGCGCTCTACGGCGCGCTCCTGGAGCCCGCGCTGATGCTCTCCCTCGGCACGCTGGCGCTCCTGACGGGTCACGTCTCCTTTGCGCGCATCTTCGCCGAAAGTGCCCCGGGCGACCCCGAGACGACCGTCGTGCTGCTCCTTGCAGCCGTCCTCCTCATGAAGATCGTCTTCGCCGAGAGCGGCCGCATCCCCGTCGACGACCCGCGCACGCACCTCGAGCTGACGATGATCCACGAGGTCATGTGCCTCGACTACTGCGGCGTCGATCTGGCGTTCATCCGCATGGCCGGCTGGCTCAAGACCGCCGCCCTCTCGATGCTCGCCGCCAATGCCGCCGCTGCGGCTCTCTCGCTCGGCTGGTGGGCCGCGGCTCCGCTCGCGGTCGTACTGACGGGCCTCTCGGTGGGCCTGGTCGAATCGACCCGCGCGCGCAATAAACTGGCCCGCAACACCACGTTCCTGCTCACCGTCGCCGCACTGGCTTTCGTGCTCTTCTTCACGGGCTGCCTGCTGCGACTCAACATCGGTATCCAATGATCCTCCCGCTGCTCCTGCTCTACACCCTCACGCTCGTCTACCTTGCGATCACCGAGCGATTCCGCAATTTCGCCCTGCTCGTCGGCTTGCAGGGCTGGCTGCTCTTCGTCATCGCGCTTCTGCGCCTGCACGCCGCCGCTGCGCCCGAACTGTTGTTCGTGGCGGCCGAGACCCTCGCATTCAAGGGCCTGCTGGTGCCGTGGCTGCTGCTGCGGATCATCCGCCGCACCCGCACCAACCGCGTCCTGCGCTCCGGCTCGACGCAGTTCCACGCGCTGCTTCTGTCGCTCGGGGCGCTGGCCGTCAGCGCTTCGGTCACCCGTTACATCGACGATCCGGCCGTCGACCCGCTCTTCTTCGGCGTGGCCTTGTACGCCCTTTTGAGCGGCCTGATCCTGATCGTCCTGCGCCGCCGCATCTTCGCGCACATGGTCGGCTTCCTGGCCATCGAGAACGGCGTATTCCTCTTTTCGACAGCCATCGGCGTCGAGATGCCGCTGCTCCTCAACGTCGCCATCCTGCTGGACATCCTCATCTCGGTGCTCATGCTGGGCCTCTTCTTCACCCGGATCGACCTCCGGCTCCACGCCGGCGACGCCGATTCGCTCACCCGCGTAAAAGACTGACCCATGATCTGGCTCTATCTCCTTTTATCGGTCCTCACGGCTTCGGCCGCGCTGCTTGCGCGCAGCCGCCGCGCCGTCCGTCTCTGCGGCGCCCTTTTCTATACGGTGCAGGCCGGCCTGCTGGCCTGGCTCTTCTCCGCGGGCGCCGGCACCGGCTCGGGTTCGTGGTTCGCGTTCGACGCCACGGGAATTCTCTTCTACGCCCTGCTGGTCGTCGTGTCGCTCTTCGTCTTCTTCCACTCCGAGGCCTACCTCGCGGGCAGCGACCCCGCCTCCGCGCGGCTCTATTTCGCGCTTCTGATGCTCCTCACCGCAGCCATCGCCGGGGCCTATTTCGCCTCGAACCTGGCCGTCACGTGGATCTTTCTGGAGGCCACCACCCTCTGCTCGGCGGGCATCATCTACCACCGCCGCACGGCGCAGGCGCTCGAAGCGGCTTGGAAATACGTCTTCGTCTGCTCGACGGGCATCGCCACGGCCTACCTGGGCATCCTGCTCCTGGCCGCCGCCACGCGGAGCGAATCCCTCTCGTACGACGCCCTCACGGCGGCCGCCGCCGCGGGCAACCCGCTCTACCTGAAGACCGCGTTTCTTCTGATCCTCTGCGGATACAGCTGCAAGATGGAGCTTTTCCCGCTCTACACCGTGGGCGTCGACGCCAATTTCGCGGCCCCCTCGCCCGCCTCGGCGCTGATCTCCACGGGGCTCGTCAACGCCGGGTTCGTGGCCATCCTGCGCGTCTACCGCACGCTCGCCGCCACCGAGGTTTTCCCCTGGGTGCGCTCGGTGCTGCTCCTCACGGGGGTGCTGTCGCTCGTGGTCGGCGCGCTCTTCCTGCGCCGCACCAACAACTACAAGCGTTTTCTCTCCTACTCGACGGTCGAGAACATGGGCATCGCCGCCATCGGGCTGGGTATCGGCGGCGCCGGGGTCTGGGCCGCTGTCTTCCACGTCGTCTTCCACACCTTGATCAAGAGCAGCCTCTTTCTGCAAATGGCCGTCGTGCGGCAGGTCTACAATGGCTACCGCATCAACCGCCTGGGCGACTACATGCGCATCAACCGCGTGGGCGCCGTGGGTCTTCTGGCGGGCATGGTCGCCCTGGCGGCCTTTCCGCCCTCGCCGCTCTTCCGCTCCGAGCTGACGATTCTCTCCCAGGTCGTCTCGGCGGGCAGGTGGTGGCTCGTGGCGGCCCTGCTGCTTCTGCTCTGCATCGTCATCTGGTCGTTCTGCTCGCGCCTCTTGCGGCTCTGCTACCAGCCCAACCAGGACCGCCTGCACCCCTCGCGCGCCGACCGGCGCCTGTCGTGGTCGGCGCTCACGCTGCTGCTCGCGGCCCTGGTCGCGGGGCTGTGGCAGCCCCGGGCGCTTTTGGAACTCATCGACCGAATCGCTACGCTATGAACTGGTACATCACCGACAACACCGCGGCCGCCGTGCCGCTCGAACTGATCCCCGAAGTCTCCTACGCCGCCTTTTACGACGACCTGAGCCGGCGGCTGGCCGACCCGCGCTACCACGTGGCCCACTATTTCGCACTCCCCGACGGCGACCGGATGCGCTTCTACTGCCTCCTGCTCGACGACGAGCAGTCGCAGGTCCTCGTCGCCTCGCACGCCCTGGGCTACTACGAAGAGACCGCCCTGCCCTCTCTGACGGCCCTCCATGCGCAGTTGCACCCGTTCGAGCGGGACATCGCCGAGCGCTATGGCGTGGAGTTCCGCGACCTGCCGTGGCCCAAGCCGCTGCGCTTTGCGTTCGACCGCCGCAACCGCTCGAGTTCGATCGACAACTACCCGTTCTACCGCATCGAGGGCCGCTCGCTCCACGAGGTCAATGTCGGACCGATCCATGCGGGCATCATCGAGCCGGGCGCCTTTCGCTTCATCTGCCACGGCGAGCAGGTCCTCCACCTCGAGATCGCCCTGGGCTATCAGCACCGCGGCGTCGAACACGCATTCGAAAGCACCGACAACCGCCTCAGACAGTTTTGTCTGGCGGAATCCGTCGCCGGCGACAGCGCCGTCGCACACGCCACGGCCTTTGCCGAAGCCGTCGAGAAGCTCACGGGCCACGTCCGCCCCGCCGAACTGGAGCGCGAGCGGACCCTGGCTCTCGAACTCGAACGCATGGCCATGCAGATCGCCGACACGGGGGCCCTGGCGATGGACATCGGCTACCAGTTGGGGCAGGTGGCCTCCGAGGCCCTGCGCACCATGACCATCAACACCACCCAGGCGTGGTGCGGCAACCGCTTCGGCAAGGGGCTCGTGCGGCCCCACGGCACCGATCACCCGCTCACCCCCGACACGGCCGCGATGATCCACCGCAACGTCCGCGAAATCGCCCGCCGCTTCGACGAGGTGCGCCACGATCTGAAATCGGCGCCCTCGGTGCTGGCCCGCTTCGAGCAGTGCGGCACGGTTCCGCGCGAGGAGATGCTCCGCATCGGCGGCGTGGGCCAAGCGGCCCGGGCCAGCGGCGCGCCGCGCGACATCCGCACCTCGCACCCGTGGGGCAGCTACGCCAAGTGCCTGCACCACCGCAGCATCGTCAAGATGCAGGGCGACGTGATGGCGCGCCTCACGCTCCGCTGCCGCGAGGTGCTGCAATCGGCCTCGTACATCGACCGCCTGCTGGAGCTTTACGAGCGCAAATATGCCGCCGGCGAAAATCCCTGCCCGTCGCCCGACTATACGGCGCCGCTCCGGCCCCGCTCGCTCGCATTCGGACTCGTCGAGGGGTGGCGGGGCGAGACCTGCCACGTCCTCGTGACCGACGAGGCGGGCCGGATCGCGGCCTGCCGCATCGCGGACCCGAGCCTGCACAACTGGCTGGCCCTAGCGCTGGCCGTGCGCGGCGAGGGCATCTCCGATTTCCCGATCTGCAACAAGAGCTTCAACCTCTCCTACTGCGGCCATGATCTGTGAGTTCCGCCCGGCACAGCCCACTTTTCACTTTTCACCTTTCACTTTTCACCTTCCATGATCCTACCCAAAATACGCGTTTTCAAAAGCCACGGCCGGCAGGCGATCCCCGACCTGGACGCCGTGGAGCTGACCCCGGCTTTCAGGGGCCGGCCCGTGCTGACCGCGACCGACGAGATACAAGAGCTGCAAAGCGCCGCGGCGATCTGTCCCACCGGAGCGCTCTCGGCCGAGCCGTTCACGCTCGACCTGGGCCGCTGCCTCTTCTGCGGCGAGTGCGCCCGCCGTGCCCCGCGCAACGTGCGCTTTACAAACGACTACCGCCTCGGCTCGCCCACCCGCGCAGGGCTTGTGCTGCGGCCCGGTCAGCTGTCGGTTCCGTTCGACCCCGCGGCCGTGCGGCCCGAACTGGGTCGCTTTTTCGGCCGCACGCTTCAGCTGCGCGAGGTCTCGGCCGGCGGCGACGCCTCGGTCGAGATGGAGCTCAACGCAACGGGCAACGTCAATTTCGACCTCGGCCGCTTCGGCATCGGCTTCACCGCCTCGCCGCGCCACGCCGACGGCGTGGTCCTCACCGGTCCGCTGACGGCGAACATGGCAGAGGCTTTGCAACTGTGCTGGGATGCGGTGGCCGAGCCCAAGGTACTCGTCGCCTGCGGCACGGAAGCCGTCTCGGGCGGTCTGTTCGCCGACAGCCGCGCCGTCGACCGCACCTTTCTCGACATCCACCGGGTCGATCTGTGGCTGCCGGGCGCCCCGACCCATCCGATGACCTTCATCGACGGCATCCGCACCCTGCTGGGCAAAAAACAACGCAACGCATGATGCAACCGCTTCGAACCATCTTCTTCTCGTTTCTCAAGATCGGCCTCTTCACTTTCGGCGGAGGCTACGCCATGCTGCCGCTGATCGAACGGGAGCTGATCGTCAAACGCAAGTGGATCGAGCAGGCCGAGTTTCTCAACCTGCTGACCCTCGCGCAGTCGGTCCCAGGTCCCATCGCCGTCAACACCTCGGTCTTCGTGGGCTACAAGGTCCGCGGCCTGCGCGGCGCGGCAGCAGCGCTTTTGGGTACGGTGCTGCCCTCGTTCGTCATCATCCTCGTGATCGCGCTCTTTTTCGCCGACATCCGGCAGAATCCTGTCGTCGACGCAGCGTTCAAAGGGATGCGTCCGGCCGTCGTGGCGCTCATCATCGGTCCGGTGATCTCCCTGGCCCGCGGGCTGCACTGGACGATGCTCGCCGTCATCGCCGCCACGGCCCTGGCGGTCTGGTGGCTCGGCTGGTCGCCCGTCTACGTGCTCGCCGGAGCCGCCGCCGCGGGCATCGCATGGGAGTTGTGCATAAGCAAATTAAAAATGAAAAATTAAGAATTAAAAATGATATGGAAGCGAAAGCAAAACCAATGCGGAACAGCAATTTCACAGCTGCCACCTCAACGGACAGATTTCCAATTTTTAATTCTTAATTCTTAATTCTTCATTCCGTATGATTCTCTGGCAACTCTTCATCAGCTACCTCAAGATCGGATTTTTCGGATTCGGCGGAGGCTATGCCATGCTCTCGCTGATCCAGAACGAGGTGGTCGTCCAGCACCAGTGGCTCACCAACGCCCAGTTCGCCGACATCGTGGCCGTCTCGCAGATCACCCCCGGTCCCATCGCCATCAATTCGGCCACTTATGTGGGTTACACGGTCGGGATGCAGACCGGACATCTCTGGTGCGGCATCCTGGGCTCCGCGATCGCCACATTCGCCGTCTGCATGCCGTCGCTGACGCTGATGATCCTGGTGGCGCGCTTCTTCATGCGGCTGCGGAACAACCGCCTGGTCGAGGGCGCCATGCGGGGCATGCGTCCCGTGGTGATCGGCATGATCGCCGCCGCGGCCCTGCTCTTGATGTTCCCGCACGGTAACAACCCCGACGACCGCAATTTCATCGACATCTGGAGCTGGCTCCTCTTCGGCGGGGTCTTCGCCGGTTCGTGGTGCAAGGTCAACCCCATTCTGCTGATCGTCCTCTCGGCCGGCGCGGGCATATTGATCTACTACGTTTTATAAAAAAAACACACGCAGAAACCCCATCTCAGACGGCCGCGATCAACGCCCCTCCGGCCAGCAACAGCAGCAGGAACACGAGCAGAAAGAGCAGCCCCAAAATAGCCACCACCGTCCCCACGCAGCCCCAGCGCTTGCCGCCGTCGGGCAGCGGGTCGGTCAGCAGCGCGACGATCAGCCCCACCACGGGCGTAAGCAGGAGGCTGATGAGAAACGCCCAGCCGAAACCGATGCGCCGCCGGCTGCCGACGATTCCCACCAGCACCGAAAGCAGCGACCCGCTCAAAATACCGAATACAAGGGTAAGTATACTCATATCGTTTCCAATTCACAATACCTGGTCGTTTGCACCTCCAAGCAAAGGGCGTTCCGGCTTGCGCTCACGAACCGAGTATTCATCGAATTTCCGGATGGCAAGTCCCCTCGCATGCCGCTGTCCCTGTTCCGCATCCTTTCCGGAGACTCATTTAGCCCCTTTTCCGCCCGGGTCCATGCCGATTCTTAAAAAAAGTCGTATTTTTGTACCACACAAAAATAGAATTTATGACAGACTCGAAATCGGCAGCCATGGAGCTCGGCACCGAGCGTATCCGCAAGCTGTTGGTGCAATATGCCGTCCCGGCCATCATCGCCATGACGGCCTCGTCGCTCTATAACATGGTCGACAGCATCTTCATCGGCCACGGCGTCGGCCCCCTTGCCATCTCGGGGCTGGCGCTGACGTTCCCGCTGATGAACCTGGCGGCGGCGTTCGGCTCGCTGGTGGGCGTGGGCGCCGCCACGCTCATCTCGATGCGCCTGGGCCAGCGGGACTACGAAACCGCACAGCGCGTGCTGGGCAACGTCGTGGTGCTCAACCTGGTGATCGGCGTGGTGTTCGGCGCGCTGGCGCTGGTGTTCCTCGACCCCATCCTCTATTTCTTCGGGGCCAGCGAGGCCACCATCGGCTATGCCCGCGAGTACATGACCGTGATCCTTGCGGGCAATGTCGTCACGCACATGTACTTGGGACTCAACGCTGTGCTGCGCGCCTCGGGACACCCCCGCAAATCGATGTACGCCACCGTCAACACGGTCGTCATCAACACCATCCTCGACCCGATCTTCATCTTCGGCTTCGGCTGGGGCATCCGCGGCGCGGCCATCGCCACGGTGCTGGCGCAGGTCATCTCGCTCGTGTGGCAGGTGCGCATCCTCTCGAACAAGAACGAACTGCTCCACTTCCGCCGCGGCATCTACCGCCTGCGCCGCAAGATCGTCGGCGACATGCTCTCGATCGGCATGTCGCCCTTTCTGATGAACCTGGCGGCCTGCTTCATCGTCATCCTGATCAACAAGGGGCTCAAGCAGTACGGCGGCGACCTGATGATCGGCGCCTACGGCATCGTCAACCGCCTGGCGTTCTTCTTCGTGATGATCGTGCTGGGCATCAACCAGGGCATGCAGCCCATCGCGGGCTACAATTTCGGCGCCCGGCAATACGAACGGGTGCTCCGGGCACTCAAGTTGACGATCATCGGCGCCACGTGCATCACCTCGACGGGCTTCCTGATCGGCGAGCTGGCGCCGCGCCTGGCCGTGTCGCTCTTCACGACCGACCGCGAGTTGATCCGACTCTCGGTCGAGGGCATGCGCATCGTCTTCGTCTTCTTCCCCATCATCGGCTTTCAGATGGTGGCCACCAATTTTTTCCTCAGCATCGGCATGGCTTCGAAAGCGATCTTCCTCTCGCTCTCGCGCCAACTGCTGTTCCTGCTGCCGGGGCTGTTGTTCCTGCCCCGGCTTTTCGACGAGCTGACCCGCTGGGACGGCAGCTGGGGCGTCTGGTGCGCCATGCCGCTCTCGGACCTCCTGGCCTCGCTGGTCGCTTTCTTCATGCTCACATACCAACTGCGGAGATTCCGGGCGCAGATCGCGGCCCGCTCCGCCAACGAATCGTAGCCCTATGCAAGAGAAATTCGTCATCAACATCGGCCGCCAGATAGGCAGCGGCGGTCGGACCGTCGGGGAGCTCATCGCCCGGCGGCTGGGCGTGAAGCTCTACGACAAGGAGCTGATCAACCTGGCGGCCGAGGAGAGCGGCCTCTCGCCCGAAATCTTCGAAAAAGCCGACGAGAAAGAGTCCAAGGGGCTGTTCCCCACACTGATGGGCTACCTGCGCGCCCCGTTCGCGGGCGACGACGGAGGCTGCACGAACGTGCTGTCGAGCGAGGCGCTGTTCCAAATCCAGAGCGACGTGATCCGCTCGGTGGCCGCCCGCGAGTCGTGCATCTTCGTGGGGCGCTGCGCCGACTACATCCTGCGCGAACACCCGCGTGCGGTCAGCGTCTTCATCACGGCCGACGACGCCTGCCGCATCCGTCGCATCCGCAACCGCAGCGGCTGCACGGAGGAGCAGGCCCGCGCCACGATGGCGCGCATCGACGCCAAGCGCGCGGCCTACTACAACTATTTCAGCTCGCGCACCTGGGGCGTGGCTTCGACCTACCACCTCTGCCTGAACTCGTCGGTGCTGGGCGAGGAGGGCTCAGCCGATCTCATCCTGGAGTTCGCGGCCCGCAAACTGAACACGAAATTTTAAGATATGGTATTAGCCGAACAGATCAAGGAGATCGAGCAGCGACGCGAAGCGCTGGAACGCTGTCTGAACATCGAGCAGAAGCGCATCGACCTCAGAAACGAGGAGGAGAAGACCCAGGAGCCCGCTTTCTGGGACGATCCGGCCGCCGCGCGCGAACAACTGCGCAAGGTGGCCGGGATCAAGGCGTGGGTCGAGGAGTACGACGCCATCCGCCGCGAGGTCGAGGACCTTGTGCTGATGCCCGATTTCGTGCGTGAGGGTGTGGTCACGGAGGCCGAGATGGACGAACAGTACGCACGCACGCTCGAACGCATCGAGAAACTCGAGATGCGCAACATGCTGCGCCGCGAGGAGGACAAGCTGGGCGCCATTCTGGACATCAACGCCGGAGCCGGAGGTACCGAAGCGCTCGACTGGGCCTCGATGCTCATGCGCATGTATACCCGCTGGGGCGAGGCGCACGGCTACAAGGTCCGGGTGCTCGACTACCAGGCGGGCGACGAGGTGGGTGTCAAATCGTGTACGCTCGAATTCGAGGGCGACTACGCCTACGGCTACCTCAAGAGCGAGAACGGCGTGCACCGCATGGTGCGCCTCTCGCCTTTCAACGCCAACAACAAGCGGCAGACCACCTTTGCGTCGGTCTTCGTCTCGCCCGCCGTGGACGATACGATCGAGATCACGGTCAACCCCTCGGACATCGAGTGGGACACGTTCCGTTCGTCGGGGGCCGGGGGGCAGAACGTCAACAAGGTCGAGACGGCCGTGCGCCTGCGCTACCACGGCAAGGACGCCGATACGGGCGAACCAGTCGAGTACCTGATCGAGAACATGGAGACCCGCTCGCAGCTGATGAACCGCGAAAACGCCATGCGGCTCCTCAAATGCAAGCTGTACCAGCGCGAACTGGACAAGCGCATGGCCACGCAGCAGGCGCTCGAAGCCTCGAAGAAGAAGATCGAATGGGGTTCGCAGATCCGCTCCTACGTCTTCGACGACCGCCGCGTCAAGGACCACCGCACGGGGGTCCAGACCTCGGCCGTCGAATCGGTGATGGACGGCTGCCTGGATGAGTTCATCAAGGCCTACCTGATGGAGTTCGGGGCCACGTCCTGAACGTCTTAGGAAACGAACCTCCCGAGCATCCGGGCCGTGCGGATGCGCCACACGCCGTCTTCGCCGCGGACCAGCACCATTCCGTGCACCTCGGCGTTCTCCGTCAGGATGCTGACATAGGCGCGCCGCGGGTCCTGCTCCAGCAGCACGTAGTTCACCACGAACGGCTTGCCGATGCGCAGTCCGTCCATCAGCCCGCGCCGGACGGGGACATAGACGTTGACCCGTTCGAGCACCTCGGGGTGCATGTCATTCTCCCAGGCCATCCTCAGGCATTCGGTCAGTTTGCTGCGCAGCGCCGGGGTCATGTAGACCACGCTGTCGGCCGGTATGCGCATCTCGGGCCGGAAATCGGAGATGACGAATTTGCGCAGTCCGCGCGGGAAATCCTGCAAGGAGTTTTCCAGCTCGCGGAACTCCTCGGGGCAGGGCGCGGGCTTCCCGGCCAGGCTGTCGATCGAGAGCAGGAAGCGTTCTACCTGCCGGAGCGAACTGTCGCGGGGCAGCACAAAAAAACTGATCTGGGCCTGACAGGTCGCGTAGCGGCTCGGGTGTGGACGGCGGATGAGCCGGCGCGCCAGCAGCACCCGTTCGTCGCTCAGGTCGCGGTAAATGTCGTACACCGAGCGCGTGTAACCGCCTGTCGGAGGCGTGTTGGCGCGCACGTTTTGCTGCGTGCGCACGAACTCCTCTTCGAAATCGTGCAGCAGCACGCGCACCGAATCCCGCGACTCCTCGGGAGCGGCGCAACGGTTGCCGGAAAGAGAGGCCATCGGCAGCAGGGCCGAAAGCAGCAGCAGCGAAAGGCAGGGTTTCATGGTCGTAAGGGTTAGGGCTCACCACAAAGATAAAATTTTTATCGTATCTTTGTTCAACCATGAAGAAAATTGTTTCGCTTCTCTCGGCGCTTCTCCTCGCCGCCGATGTGCTGGCCGCCGAGCCCGTACTGGTCGGAATGACCGACACGGCCGCCTACTTTCCGCTTCTGAGAGGTCACCGCGTGGCGCTGCTCGCCAACCACACCGCCGTGGCCGATATGCCCGGCGCCCCCGGCGCCGCACGCGACGGGCGGGTCCATCTGGCCGATCTGCTCCACGGCTGCGGCTTCGATGTGCGGGCGATCTTCTCGCCCGAGCACGGCTTCCGCGGCACGGCCGATGCCGGGGAGGCGGTCCGCAGCGACACGGACCCCGCGACGGGTATTTCCATCCGGTCGCTCTACGACGGCAATGCCCAACGTCCCTCGGACGAGTCGATGCAGTTGTTCGACGTGCTGGTGGTCGACATGCAGGACGTGGGGCTGCGCTTCTACACCTATTATATATCGATGCTCCGCATGCTGGACGCCTGCGCCGAATTCGGGCGGCGGGTCGTCGTCCTCGACCGCCCCAACCCCTTGGGCGACCACATCGACGGTCCGGTGCTCGATATGCGCTTCAAATCGGGTGTCGGGGCGCTGCCGATCCCCATGCTGCACGGCCTGACGATGGGCGAAATCGCCCGCATGGCCGCGGGCGAGGGGTGGACCCGCCGGTGCGAACCGACCGTCGTTCCCTGCCGCAACTACACCCACGCCACCGAATACCTCCTCCCCGTAGCCCCCTCGCCCAACCTCCGCTCCCAACGGGCCATCTACCTCTATGCGTCGCTCTGCCCGTTCGAGGGCACTCCGGTCAGCGTCGGACGCGGCACCGACGCGCCGTTCGAGGTCTACGGCCATCCCGCCTTTCCCGACCGCGGCTTCTCTTTCACGCCCCGCCCGACGGCTGGAGCCAAGCACCCGCCGCTCGAGGGGCGGCTCTGCTACGGGGTCGATCTGAGGGCCATGCCGCTCGCGGAGGCCCGCTCCGTCGGCTTTTCGCTCGACTACCTGCTCGACGCCTACCGCACGCTGGGGATGGGCGAACGCTTCTTCACGCCGATGTTCGAAAAACTGGTCGGCGTCGGCTGGGTGCGGCAGATGATTCTCGAAGGTGCCTCCGCCTCGGAAATACGCGACCGCTGGCAGCCCGGGGTCGAGCGCTACAAAGCACTGCGTACCCGGTACCTGCTCTATGAGTAGCATTCGATAATCATTTTCCGATCCCCGTGCGAAAGTCGAGCGAAAATCGCAAATAACTGTCATTCCGAACGAACGGGAGGAATCTTCCGTTTCTGTTCTTCGCCGCCCGAGCCCGGTCGAGGGTTCGCAAACCTATCGGGCATGCTCCCCGAGCGAAAATCGCAAATAACTGTCATTCCGAACGAACGGGAGGAATCTTCCGTTTCTGTTCTTCGCCGCCCGAGGCGGCGGCAGTCCGCAGCCACCCCGGGCGAAGGACTGCACTCTGCCTCAGGCTTCGAGCAGACCTCCGCTGGCTGCGAACCGCTCTCTTCTCCCCCAGCCGCTATCCCATCCACACCCCTGAACCCGTCCTCAATCCCCGAGCGAACGTCGGGAGTCGCAAGCCTATCCAAGCTCGTCGAGGCCTCACCCTCCAACCACCCGCGTCCAAAATTCCGAATCGCCCCCTCTTCCAACAACAAAGCGGACCCCCGAAAGGGTCCGCTTATGTTTTGAACCGGCGAGCGGGGTTTATTCCGGAATGATCGCTTCGCTGGGGCAAACGCCTGCGCAGGTGCCGCAGTCGATGCACTTGTCGGGATCGATGACGTAGATATCGCCTGCCGAGATCGCTTCGGTCGGGCACTCTTCGATGCAGCTGCCGCATGCCACGCATGCGTCGGTAATTTTGTAAGCCATTTTCGTAAAAAATTTATTGTTAAAGTGTGTTTGGTTCGGACAAATATATAAAACTTATTCGATAATATCAAACCCCGTGTAGGGAATCAGCACCTCGGGGATGCGGATGCCCTCGGGAGTCTGGAAATTCTCCAGCAGCGCGGCCACGATGCGCGGCAGGGCCAGCGACGAACCGTTGAGCGTGTGGGCCAGCTGGGTGCGTTTCCCGGCGTCGCGGTAGCGCAGGTGGAGCCGGTTGGCCTGGAACGATTCGAAATTCGACACCGACGAGACCTCCAGCCAGCGTTTCTGCGCCTCGGAGTAGACCTCGAAATCGTACGTCAGGGCCGAGGTGAACGACATGTCGCCGCCGCACAGGCGCAGGATGCGGTAGGGCAGCCCCAGCGAGCGGACGATCCCCTCGACGTGCGCCACCATGCCGTCCAGCGCTTCGTACGACGCCTCGGGCAGCGACAACTGCACGATCTCCACCTTGTCGAACTGGTGCAGGCGGTTCAGCCCGCGCACGTCCTTGCCGTACGAGCCGGCCTCGCGCCGGAAACAGGGGGTGTAGGCGGTCAGCTTGACGGGAAAATCCTGCTCGTCGAGAATTACGTCGCGGTAGATGTTCGTCACCGGCACCTCGGCCGTGGGGACGAGGTAGAAATTATCGGCCGTGGCGTGGTACATCTGCCCCTCCTTGTCGGGCAGCTGACCCGTGCCGAAGCCCGAAGCCTCGTTGACCAGCACCGGCGGTTCGACCTCCAGATATCCGGCCCGCGTGTTGCAGTCGAGAAAGTAGTTTATCAGCGCGCGCTGAAGCCGGGCTCCCTTTCCCTTGTAGACGGGGAATCCGGCGCCGGTGAGCTTCACGCCCAGGTCGAAATCGATGATGTCGTATTTGCGCGCCAGCTCCCAGTGGGGCAGCGGGTTCTCGGGCAGCTCGGTGTAACTTTCGACCAGCTTGACGACCTCATTGTCCTCGGCCGTCCGACCCTCGGGGACGATCTCGGCCGGGAAATTCGGCAGCGACACGAGCTCCGCCTGCAACTCCTCCTGCACGTCGCGCGATTCGGCCTGCAACCGGGTCGATCTCTCTTTCAGGTCGCCGACGAAGCGTTTGCGCTCCTCGGCCTCCTCGCGGCGTCCCTGACCCATGAGCGCCCCGATCTCCTTGGCGGCCTTGTTCTGGGCGGCCAGCGTGGCATCCAGTTCGGTCTGAATGGCCCGGCGGCGGTCGTCGAGCGTGACGATGCGCTCGACGATGGGGGCAGCGTCCACGCCTTTCTTTGCCAGCCGGCGCACGGCAGCCTCTTTGTCCTCGCGGATTTGCTTTACGGTAAGCATGGTATGGTGTTTTATTGAGTTTCGAATATACGAGTTGCAAAAATACAAAAATTGCGTGAATGTGTACCGCAATTCGCAGGAAATTCCTATATTTGTCCTACATCCATGAACCTGCCCCGACGCGGGGCGAAAAACGGGAACGATATGATACGAAAACTGAGCATGCTGGCCGCAGCTTTCCTGCTGGGGCTTTGCGTAAGCATCACGATCCACGCCTGCGGAGGCGACAAGGAACAGGCCCCCGGCCCGGGCGGCAATTCGAACACGCCGGGCGGCGGCACGGAGAATCCGGGCGGTACAGCCGGGCCCGCGAACATGTGGGACTACGGCAGCGGTAAGCTCCTCAAACGGTACGAATACGACAGCACGGGGAAAGAGTATCTCGCTTACGAGTACCAATACGATGACAAGCTGCGTGTTATCGGAATGAAACAATACTATACTCCCACCGGCACCGGATACAATGCTACCGTGATGGGCAAGCTGTCTTTTGAAACGAAGAATTACCGCTATGAGGGGAACGTATGCACCTACGAAAGTTATGTTTATATTCACGATTATGCAACGGGAGAGTTGAAAGAAACCCGCTATTCGAAATGCAAGGAAATTTATCTGGAGTAACTCCTCGTTCGAAGCCCTTGGCCGCCTGCCGAGGGCTTTTTCGTTTCGCAGAGTCTTCCGTTTGCGATCTAATTCGTAAATTTGCAAAATGAAAACCGTCGAACTGTTGGCTCCCGCCAAAGATTACGCATCGGCCGTCGCCGCCGTGGATTACGGCGCCGATGCCGTCTATATCGGCGGTGCGCGGTTCGGTGCGCGGCAGGCCGCGGGCAATACGGTCGAAGAGATCGCCCGCGTGGCGGAGTACGCCCACCGCTTCGGGGTGCGGGTCCACGCCACGCTCAACACGCTCCTGTGGGACGACGAGCTGGAAGCCGCCGAGCAGCAGGCCCGCGAGCTGATCGCGGCGGGCATCGACGCCCTGATCGTGCAGGACATGGCCCTCAGGCGCATGAACCTCCCCGTGGAGCTGCACGCGTCGACGCAGGTGTGCAACACGACGCCCGACGAGGTGCGTTTTCTCGCCGAAGCGGGCTTTGCGCGCGTGATTCTCGAACGGGCCCTCTCACTCGAAGAGATCCGGGCGATCTGCGCCGCGACCACGGCACAGATAGAGTGCTTCGTCCACGGAGCGATCTGCGTGGGGTACAGCGGCCGCTGCTTCCTGTCGCGTTCGCTCTCCGCGCGCAGCGGCAACCGCGGGGCGTGCAGCCAGCCCTGCCGCCTCGGGTGGGACCTCACCGACGGGGCCGGTCGCACCCACCTCGCGGGCAAACACCTCTTGTCGGTGCGTGACATGGACCTCTCGGGACGCATCGGCGACCTGCTGGACGCAGGCGTGCGGTCGCTCAAGATCGAGGGGCGGCTCAAGGACGTCAACTACATCAAAAACATCGTCGCCCACTACCGCCGGGCCGTGGACGAGGCGCTGCGACAGCGTCCGCACCTCGTGCGGGCCTCCGTCGGCGAGAGCGTGCCGGATTTCGTGCCCGACCCGGCCAAGAGTTTTACGCGCGGCGCGTCGGAGTACTATCTGGACGGCAAACGCCGGGGCGTGGCCTCGTTCGATACGCCCAAGTCGGTCGGCGAACGGATCGGCCGCGTCGCGCGGTGCGACCGCCGCGGATTCCGCCTCGAAAAGACGGTGTGTGCGCACACACTGGCACCCGGCGACGGAATCTGCTTCCTCACCCCAAAGGGGTTGACCGGCACCTGCGTGAACGCCATAGACGGAGAGAGCGTCCTGCCCGACCGCATGGAGGGGATCGCCGCGGGGGTGGAAATCTTCCGCAACCACGACCGCCGCTTCGCCCGCCAACTGGAGGCCAGCCGCACGCGGCGCGTAATACGGACAGCGGCGCGCATCGAAGCGTCGGCAGCGGGACTTGTGGTGCAATATACCGATTGCGAGGGAATTACAGCTTCTGCCCACCGCTCCGTCGCGCTCGAAAAGGCCCGCGATCCCGAGGCCAACGCCGCCGCGCTCCGCGCGCAGGCATCCCGCAGCGGCGACACGATCTTCGCGGTGCGCGAGGTCGAGGTTTCGGGTGCGGAGTGGTTCGTGCCCGCCTCGCTTGCGGCCGAGTTGCGCCGGGAGGGATTAGAGCGGCTGTTGCAGGCAAGGATGCAGTGTGTGCGCACACACTGCATCTTTTCGGAAAAACCGACGGCCCGATACCCCCTCGAAAACCTCACGCCCGAGTACAACGTGACCAACCGGCTGGCCGAAGCATTCTACCGCGACCACGGGGTGCGCACCGTCGAGCGGGGGCTGGACCTCGCGCCCACGACCGACGGGCGGCGGGTGATGCGCTCGGCCTACTGCATCCGCCGCGAACTGGGCGAGTGCCTGCTGGAAAAACACCGGATCGGCGGCGACCTCTTCCTGGAGCGGGGTGCGCAGCGTTACCGCCTGGAGTTCGACTGCGCGCGGTGCGAGATGTCGCTGGTGGATTGCGGCAAGCGAAAGAGCGAGAACGAGAGCAAAAAATAACAGATCATGCAGGAACAACTGACCCCCGATTTCGGGGAGTACGAACTGATCGATTCGGGGTCGTTCGAGAAACTCGAACGCTTCGGCGACTACGTGACGCGCCGTCCCGAGCCGCAGGCCATCTGGCGGCCCACGCTTTCGGAGGAGGCGTGGCGGCAAATGGCCGACGCCTCGTTCCGGCGCGACGGGCGCAGCGACGAGCGGGGCGAGTGGCGGCTCGGGCCGAAGATGCCCGACCGCTGGACCGTAAGGTATGCCTACGGCGCGATGCGGCTGCGCATGCGGCTGGCGCTCACCTCGTTCAAGCACGTGGGCATCTTTCCCGAGCAGGCCGCCAACTGGAATTTCATCTACGACAACTGCATCGGGCTGGCGGCCGCGGGCGAGGCGCCCCGGGTGTTGAACCTCTTTGCCTACACGGGCGGCGCGACCCTCGCGGCCCGGGCCGCGGGAGCCGAGACCACGCACGTAGATTCGGTGCGGCAGGTGGTGACGTGGGCGCGCGAGAACATGGAGCTGAGCGGGCTGGACGGCGTGCGCTGGATCGTCGAGGACGCCTTGAAATTCGTCCGCCGCGAGGTCCGGCGCGGCAGCCGCTACCGGGGTATCGTCCTCGATCCGCCGGCCTACGGACGCGGCGCGAACGGCGAAAAGTGGATTCTGGAGGACAACATAGGCGAAATGCTCGCCTGCTGCGCCGAGCTGCTGGAGCCTGAGGGGGCTTTTCTGGTACTGAACCTCTACTCGATGGGCCTCAGTTCGACACTGGCCCGCACAGCCGTCAGGCAGGCGTTCGGCCCGCCGCGCGAGGAGCAGTGGGGCGAACTGTGCTTCACCGACCGCGGCCAGAAGCAGCTCCCGCTGGGGACCTACTACCGGTTTTCGAGGTAAAACGACAACCCCCTGCCGTCCGCATGACGACAGGGGGTCGTTGTTCGTATCGGGACCGCTACTCCGCCGGGGGAAGCAGCGTCGAGTCGGCCGGGCGGCCGGGCTTGTCGCCCACGTCGACCAGGTTGTCCTCGCCCACGCCCAGCGAGCGGTAGTAGGCGTTCAGCTCGCCAAGCACCTCCTTGCGGCCGGCGTAGGTGGCCAGGTAGTAGACGTCGCCCAGCTGGTCGAGCTTCTCGTCGATCAGGGACGACACCATGTCTCCCTGCACGCCCTCGAAGCGCAGGTAGTACTCGATGTATTCGATCAGCGTGCGGACATATTCGCGCGTCAGTGCGTCGCCTTTCTCGGCGGCACCCGCAGCCCCCAGCGCCGATGCGGCATAGTAGGCCTCGATAAGCGGATAGGTGTTGGAGTCGGTGAAGCGGATCTGGTCGGTCGGGAGACGTTCGAGGCTCAGATCGAGCAGTTCGACCGCCTCGTCCACGCGATTTTCGCGCAGCAGCTCCTTGGCTACACGCGCGAACGCATCGCGGGCGTGCGAAGCCGAGAGGTTGTATTGCAGGAAATAGTCGACATAGACCTCGGGGTCGGCGAGGTTGCCGTAGCGGAACGTGTCCCTCAGCAGCGGAGCCGCATAGTCGGTATCGATGCGCCCGATCTCGTAGGGGCTTTGGACCGGAGTGCGGATCGGCACGAAGCGGTAGGCGTAGCCGTCGAACTGGAGGTAGTCCATCAGCCCGAGGTCCTGGAAGATGTAGACCTGCGTGAGGTAGATCGGGCGTTTCCAGTCGAAATTGGCCAGCATGTCGAGGATCATCAGCTGGTTCTTGTCCAGCGAGTTTTTCCGCAGCTCGATGTAGACCGTGTCGACCATCTTGTCGCGGTCCTTTTCAGCCACGATGCCCGAGGCGATGGCGTTCTCCTTGTTCACCGGCAGGGCGATCCGCTTGGCGGGGATGTAGTCCACCAGCGTTCCGTCCGCCAGTTTGAGTTTGGAGCGGGGATCGTCCATGCGGACGAAATCGATCACCTCTTTGAGTTCGACCACCCGGTCGAGGGGTCGGTTGTCCACGGGGACCCAGTCGTTGACGAACGTGTATTTGCTCTTGGGCAGCGAGAACGGCACGCCTGCCGCCTCGTTGGCCCGGGTCTTCATCTCGTCGATGTACCATTCGCCGCCCAGGTAGGAGGTGTTCATGATCCGCACGTCGGGACGCACGCCGTAGACCTCCTGGTTGTTCCACAGGGGGAACGTGTCGTTGTCGCCGTAGTTGAGGATGATGGAGTTGGGCAGCGTCGACTGGAGGTAGTTCCAGCCGATGTCGCGGGCCATGTAGCGGCCCGAACGGTCGTGGTCGTCCCAGTTCTGGGCTGCGAGGATCGCCGGCACGCCCAGGCACACCACCGTAGCGGCGGCGGCCGTCAACACGTTGCGCCGTTTAAGAAGCCGGGCGAAAAAATCGTAGACGGCCAGCACGCCCAGCCCGATCCAGATCGAGAAGGCGTAGAACGAGCCGGCGTAGACGTAATCGCGTTCGCGCGGTTCCGAGGGCGAGGAGTTGAAATAGACCACCAGCGCGATGCCCGTCATGACGAAGAGCCACATGACGATGGTGAAATTGCGCTGGTCGCGGTTCAACTGGTAGAGCAAACCGATCAGCCCCAGGAGGAACGGCAGGAAATAGTAGGTGTTGCGGCCCCGGTTCTCGGCCACCTCGCGCGGCAGGTCGTCCTGCGGGCCGAGGTACTTTTCGTCGATCCACCGGATGCCCGAGAGCCAGTTGCCGTCGGTGATGGTCGTGCGCGAGGGTTGTATGTCGCTCTGGCGCCCCACGAAATTCCAGAGGAAATAGCGCCAGTACATGTAGTTGAGCTGGTAAGTGAAGAAATAGTTGAGGTTCTCCCAGAACGTCGGCTCGATCACCGTGCGTTTCTCGTACCCGTCGTCGTAGACGCGCGGACGCCCGAAATCGAGCACCTCGCCGCGCACGGGGCGTCCCTCCTCGTCGCGGACGATCTCCCCTTTCTCGTTGCGCAGGGTTTCGATCTTGGTGCGGTAGGCGCCCCACTGCTTGTACTCTTTCTCGCCCTTGCGGTAGTCCCACATGCGGGGGAAGAGGTGCATGAACTCGGGAGCGTGGGTGTAGCCCGAAATTACCGTGGCGGGCTTGTAGCGGCCGTCCTCGTCAAGGTAGTAGAACGACTTTTCCTTGTACCCCTCGGGCGGCGCCGAGTAGTAGGCGCCGTACAGGAGCGGGCGGTCGCCGTACTGGTCGCGGTTCAGCACCGAGAGCAGCGCATGGGGGTTGTTCGGGTTGTTGGAGTTCATCGGGGGGTTGGCCGCCGCGCGGATGGTCATGGAGGCGTACGACGAGTAGCCGATCAAGATCATCGTCGTCGAGAGCAGCAGGATGTTCCACACCACCTTGCCGCGCTTGTGCGTCTCCCACGAGGCCCAACCCAAGCCGAGAATGAGCGCCAGAGCGAAGAGGACCATGCCCGAATTGACCGGCAGGCCCAGCGTGTTGACGAAGAACAGGTCGATCATCGCCCCGATGTAGACCGTGTAGGGGATGACGATGCCGTTGATGAAGATCAGCATGGCGGCCGCCGCGAGCGTAGCGTAGACCACGCCCCGGAGCGTCACCCGCTGCGTCTTGCGGAAATACCAGATGAAGACCAGCGCGGGGATGGTCAAAAGGTTCAGGATGTGCACGCCGATCGAGAGGCCCATCAGGTAGGCGATCAGCACGATCCAGCGCGAGGAGTGCGGCTCGTCGGCCTGCTCCTCCCACTTGAGCATCAGCCACACCACCAGCGCCGTGAACATCGACGAGAGGGCGTAGACCTCGCCCTCGATGGCCGAGAACCAGAACGTGTCGGTGAACGTATAGGCCAGCGCTCCGACGGCTCCGGCGCCCAGGATGGCCCAGGTGTTGGCCGCGGTCAGCTCGCCGCCGTTGCGCGTCACCAGCCGGCGTGCCAGGTGCGTGACGGTCCAGAACAGAAAGAGAATGCAGAATGCGCTCGCCAGCGAGTTCATCGCGTTGACGGCGATGCCCACGCCGTCGGGGTCGCCCAGTGCGAAGAGCGTGGCCAGGCGCGCCAGCATCATGAAGAGCGGGGCCCCGGGCGGGTGTCCCACCTCGAGTTTGTAGGAGGTGGCGATGAATTCGGAGCAGTCCCAGAGGCTCGAAACCGGCTCCATGGTCATCAGGTAGACGGTCGCCGCGACGATGAAGACCGCCCATCCGGTGATGTTGTTCCAGCGTTTGAAAGATGTCATATTTTCCGTGGTTCTCGTATTAATAGGGCAAAAGTAATCATTAAACGCTTAATATCCAATCTTATTACACTGCGGCGCGCGAAATCGTCATTTTCGGGTCCTTTCGCCGTGCTGCGGGCGGCGACGGCGGTGCGGCCGCGAACTGCGGGGCGTCGTTCCGGCGGCCGGTTGCGCCGCAGTGCGCTCCTGCGATTTTGCCCCCGGTGCGGCAGCGCGGCTCTTCGGCTCGACGGCTCCGTGCGACGCCCCCGAGGAACGGCCCGGGAGCGGCTTCCGCCGCTCGGACTGCCTGCGCGGGGCCGCAGCGGGAACGCCCTTTTCCAGCGTGTATTCTCCCTCGTCGTCGATGGCCGAGAGGGCCAGCCCCGTGAGTTTTTCGATGTCGCGCAGCAGCGGCCGCTCCTCCTCGGAGCAGAACGCGATGGCCGTGCCCTCGCACCCGGCGCGCCCCGTGCGGCCGATGCGGTGGACGTAGGTTTCGGGCACCTCCGGCAGGTCGTAGTTGACGACGAGCGGCAGCTCCGAAATGTCGATGCCGCGCGCGGCGATGTCGGTGGCGATCAGCACGCGGCAGCGACCCGAACGGAAATCGTTCATGGCCCGTTCGCGAGCACCCTGCGACTTGTCGCCGTGGATGGCGCGGGCTTCGATTCCGGCTTTCGTCAGGATGCGGGCGATGCGGTCGGCACCGTGCTTGGTGCGCGAAAAGACCAGCACCGACTCCTCGCTGCGCGCACGCAGCAGGCGGATCAGCAGCTCGCGTTTCTCGGCCTTTTCAGCAAAAAAGACCGTCTGGCGGATGGTCTCCACGACCGAGGCCGGGGGCGTCACGGTCACCGTGACCGGATCGTGCAGGATGGTCGTGGTGAGGCGGCGTATTTCGTCGGGCATGGTGGCCGAGAAAAAGAGCGTCTGCCGCTTCGGAGGGAGCATCGGCAGGATGCGGCGGATGTCGTGGATGAAACCCATGTCGAGCATGCGGTCGGCCTCGTCCAGCACGAAATAGCGCACCTCGGCGAGGGTCAGCAGCCCCTGACCGATCAAATCCAAGAGGCGGCCCGGCGTGGCGATCAGCAGATCGACGCCCCGTTGGAGCGCATCGACCTGCGGCCGCTGGTTGACGCCGCCGAAGATCACGGCGTGGCGCAGTTCGGTGTAGCGGGCGTAGTCGCGGCAGCACTCGTCGATCTGGATGGCCAGCTCGCGCGTCGGCGTGAGCACCAGGGCCCGCACGGGGCGGCGTCCGCGGACGCGTTCGGCCGCGAGCAGTTGCAGGATGGGGAGGGTGAAAGCGGCCGTCTTGCCCGTGCCGGTCTGGGCGCAGCCGATCAGGTCGCGCCCGTCGAGTGCGGGCGGTATGGCCTGCTGCTGGATGGGGGTGGGCACGGTATAGCCTTTCTCCACGACGGCGCGGAGGATGGGTTCTGTCAGATTGAGTTCATCGAATGTCATTGCATATCGGTTTTGCTCCGGCATCGGAGCCGGAAAATAACGGGTGTTTTCGTATAATCACGGAGGGAAAAACGGGGAAGCGTCAGACCAACGCGCATTATTATCGGGACAAAGGTAGCGATAATTTCCCGGAATTGGATTTAAATTGTTAATTTTGCCTAAAATTTCGGATTATGGAATCGAAACTCCAACTCTACAATACGCTCACTCGCCGCAAGGAGCCGTTCGAACCGCTCGTCGAAGGGCGCGTGGGCATGTACGTCTGCGGCCCCACGGTCTACGGCGATCCGCACCTGGGCCACGCCCGGCCCGCCGTGACGTTCGACCTGATGTTCCGCTACCTGAGGGCCGCGGGCTACAAGGTGCGCTACGTGCGCAACATCACCGACGTGGGACACCTCGAACACGACGCCGACGAGGGCGAGGACAAGATCGCCAAGAAAGCACGGCTCGAGCAGCTCGAACCGATGGAGGTGGCGCATTACTACACCGAGCGCTACCACCGGGCGATGGACGCGCTCAACGTGCTCACGCCCTCGATCGAACCCCATGCGTCGGGCCATATCATCGAGCAGATCGAGTTCATCCGGCGAATCCTCGATGACGGCTATGCCTATGTCTCGAACGGTTCGGTCTATTTCGACGTCGAGAAATACAACGCCGTCTACAACTACGGCCGCCTTTCGGGCCGCAACCTGGACGATATAATCGCCAACACGCGCGAACTGGACGGCCAGTCGGACAAGCGCCACTCCTACGATTTCGCCCTCTGGAAGAAAGCCTCGCCCGAACACATCATGCGCTGGCCCTCGCCCTGGAGCGAGGGGTTCCCGGGGTGGCACATGGAGTGCTCGGCCATGTCGACGCGCTACCTGGGCGAGCGCTTCGACATCCACGGCGGAGGCATGGACCTGATGTTCCCACACCACGAGTGCGAGATCGCGCAGTCGACGGCGGCCTTGGGCCACGACTCGGCCCGCTACTGGGTCCACAACAACATGATCACGATCAACGGCCAGAAGATGGGCAAGTCGCTGGGCAATTTCATCACCCTCGAGGAGCTCTTCACCGGTTCGCACAAACTGCTGGCGCAGGCCTATACGCCGATGACCATCCGTTTCTTCGTCCTCCAGGCCCACTACCGTTCGACGCTCGACTTTTCGAACGAGGCGCTGCAAGCGGCCGAAAAGGGGCTCGACCGCCTGATGAAAGGCATCGAGGCGCTCGCCAAGATCAAACCCGCGGCAGTCTCGACCGTCGATCCCGCGGAGCTGGAGGAGCGGTGCCGCGCGGCGATGGACGACGACCTCAACTCGCCGATGGTCATCTCGGCCCTCTTCGACTGGGTGCGCACGATCAACCAGCTGGTCGACGGCGCGCAGACGATCACGGCCGCCGATCTTCAGACCCTCACGGCCACCGTGCAGCGCTATGCGTTCGACATCCTGGGCCTCCGGGACGAGAAATCGGTCGGCGCGGCCTGCACGCGGGACTATGTGACCCCCTTGGTGGAGATGCTGTTGGACGAACGGCTCAAGGCCCGCGCCGCAAAGGACTGGGCCGCCTCGGACCGCATCCGCGACGGGTTGGCCGCCGCGGGTATCCGCGTCAAGGACCGCAAGGACGGCTCGGACTGGGAACTGGAATAGCGATGGACAACCCGAAGAGAATCGTCGCCGTAGGGCTGGGCGAGGTGTTGTACGACTACGACACCGAAACGGGCGAATACACGTTCGGCGGCGCGCCCGCCAATTTCGCAGACCACTTTCTCAAGTGTGCGCGCCTCGTGTTCGGCCCCGATGCCGCCGAGGTGCATGTGGTCAGCGCCGTGGGCGACGACGAGCGGGGCCGCATGGTGATAGACGAGTTGCGCGAACGCGGCCTGTGCGACGCGCTCTGCCGCGTGCCGGGAGGCCGGACGGGGGTGGTCAACAAGCGCCGGGACGCCGCCGGGGTCAACAGCTACGAAATTCTGCCCGGCGCCTGGGACGAAATGGCGTGGTCGGAGGAGCTGGAACGGCTGGCCTGCCGCACCGAGGTGGTGGCGTTCGGGTCGCTGGCCCAACGCAGCGAGGCTTCGCACCGCACGGTCCGCCGCTTTCTGGACACAATGATCCGCTCCGAACGCCGGACGCTGCGCGTGTTCGACGTCAACATCCGCCAACGCTATTTCTCGCGCGCCGTCATCGAGGAGTCGCTCCGCCGCTGCAATATCGTCAAGATCAGCGACGAGGAGGCACCCGCGGTGATCGAGTGCCTGACCGGTTACCGGCTGGCGGACGACGGCGCCTCCCTGTGCCGGGCACTGCTTGCGCGCCATCCCAACCTCGAGACGGCCATTCTTACGGAGGGAGCCGCGGGGAGCCGCATCTTCCGGCGCGACCGCGAATCCGCCTACCTCATTCCGCCCGCAAACCGCACTCCGGCGGTCGATACGGTGGGTGCGGGCGACTCGTTTACGGCGGCGTTCTGCGCGCAGCTGGTCGCCGGACACGACCTCTGGCAGGCGCAGTCGTTCGCCTCGCGCATCGCGGCCTGGGTCTGCTCGCAGCCCGGCGCCACCCCCGCCTACCCCGCCTCCTTATCATAGCTCTTCCGCGGGGTGCCTGCCCGGCCGCAAGAATTGCGGGCGCATCCTCTTCCCCCCCCAGCGACGGGGCGAAAAAAATCCGGAGCGACCGCAGCCGCTCCGGAGAACTCTTTTTTTGGGGAGGGGCAACCCGCCTTACTTGCGCGTTCGGATCACCAGCACGCCGTCGCGCCCCTCCTCGCCGAATTTGCGCAGCGCCTCCTCGCCGCTGTAAACCGCCATGCTGCGAATCTTTTTGGGTGCGATCCGCTCGACATCTGCCTTGGTCGCCCGCTTGCCGTTGAGCAGAATCAGACCGACATCGGGCGCTCCGAGCAGCGTCACCTCTCCGCGGTAGATCGTCACGCCCTGCTTTCCGTCCCGCTCGACGACCGTCTTCTCCTGTTCCGTCGCAACGCCTTCGCCGCCCCAGACGATCCGGCCCTCGGACCGCGCCGCTTCGGCCCGTTTGCGGCGCGCCTCCGCAAGCTGTTCGCGCGTCTGGTCGAGCTGCTTCTGCGCCTTTTTCAGATCCCGCTGAGCCTGCTCCCACTGCTTTGCGGGGATCTGCTCGCGGGCACTCTCCAGCACCTTGCGGGCCGCATCGATCCCCTCCTGGGCCGAACGGAGCCCCTCTTGTGTGCTCCGAACCACCTCGCGTTCGATGCGCTCCGGATCGGGAGCCCGAAAATCGCTTCCTCGCCTGGTCGTGATGCGAACCACCCCCGTATAGCCCCGCTCGCGGACTTCATCGGTCATCTTCTTGATTACCTCCATGCTCTCGATCTGCTGCGGGTTGAGGTCCTTCAAGTCGGAGACCTCCACCCCGTCGACCAGAAAAAGGGGGTTGCCCTTGGTACCTCTTTGGCGGATATGAACCCGCCGGGCATTATCGGTCTGAACGGCTCCCGTCTGCAAGGTATCCCTTTCGAGCCGCAGATCGATTTGCGAGGAACGATTCTGCTGCGAGGAGTCGATCCGGAACGCCACCAGTCCGATCTCGCCGCGAAATTCGGGTTTGCGGAATGAGGCCGAATCCGGTTTGGTGGTCACGATGACCACGCCGTTGCGCGCCTGCGTGCCGTAGAGAAGCGTCGCCGTCGAGTCCCGCAGCACGGTGATCGAAGCGATCTTTGCGGCATCGAGCGAGTCGAGCGCCCGGGCCGAAGCCAGCACGCGCCGGTCCACCACGACCAGCGGCTCACCGGGCACGCCGCGCAGGGTGATTTCGGTTTTCGAAAGTGCGAGCGTATCGCCCGCAGCCGGTTCGATTTGGGGGACAACATAGCTCGTTTCGGCGAAAGCTCCCACTGCGAGAGCCGCCAGCGGCAGCGCCAGGAGCGCCTTGGCTCCGGCCCACCGCGATGATTTTCTGCGCAACATCATGTCGATTCGGTTTTTGAGTTTACTGTGGTTGAAACTGTTGGCCACGGAGTACCACCCCGGCCCGGCCGCTTTGCGCACCAGGAGCATCTGATACGCTTTCGGGTCCGCGCCGCTGCGCAGCACCTCGCGGTCGGCCTCGTATTCGTGGATGGCCCGCAATTCGCGTCTGAGGAGCCAGAACGCGGGATTGAACCATTGCAGACACCCCGCCAGGTCCATCAGCAGCAGGTCGGCCGAGTGGCGCAGCCGCAGGTGGGCCTGCTCGTGGAGGAGTATTTCGCGGCCGCTGTGCGCGAGGTCCTCGTCCGGGATGACGATATAACGCCACCAGCTGAAAGGCACTCCCGTCCGGGCGGAGTGCACCAGCACGCTTCCGCCCTCGAGCCGCTCGCGCCGGCCTCGGCGCACCAGGCGAAGCACGCACGCCAGCGAACAGAGCGTCCTGAGCAACGCCGCCACGGCTCCGGCGGCGAAGAGCGCACCCGCAAGCGTCTCCCAGGCGAAGCCGGCCTCCTCCTCAGCGGGTACGGCGGCCGGCATCTGGTCGAGGACCGGCACCGCCGGCAGGACGGGCTGTACGGGCAATTCCCGGTAGACGGTCACCACGCACAGCGGCAGCACGAACGAGAGCACCACGGCCCCCAGCACCAGCATGCGGTTGAGCCGATGAAAGGTTTCGCGGCTGAGCAGCAGCTTGAAGAAGAGAAAGAACGCCGCCAGAGAGGCTCCCGCTTTCAGACTGTATAGCAACAGGTCGTACATGGCTATCCTCGATTTTGGTTTTCGATGCGCGCGATCAGTTCGCGCAGCTCCCCGACCGAGATGCGCTCCTCCTCGACCAGCGCCGAGACGGCCCCGAGGCAGGAGTTTTCGAAATAGCGGGCGATCACGCTGCTCAGGGTGCGGCGCGAGAACTCCTCCTCGCTCACGAGCGGGTAGTATTGATAGGTCCCGCCGAATGCCTTGTGGGCCACATACCCTTTGGCTTCGAGCGCGCGCACCATCGTCGAGAGGGTGTTGAAATGGGGTTTGGGATCGGGCGAAAGGGCCACGATCTCGCGCACGAACAACGCCCCGTGCTTCCAGAAGCAGTGCATCAGCTCCTCTTCGCGTCGTGTCAGTTTTTCCATTCTTTTCGGTTTTGATCGCTTCCCGAAGCAAAGGTAACTAAAAAAATTCCACATACAACTATTTTCCATAGTTTTTCAACTAAAAAATTTAGTTGCATGGAAATTTCGCAGATTTCGCCCAAAATGCGTACATTTGAGCGATGATACTGATCGCAGACAGCGGATCGACCCAATGTACGTGGCTGCTCGCGGAGCGGGACGGGGTCCGGCGTATCCGCACACCGGGGATCAACGCCCTCCACCAAACGGGGCGGCAGGTGCTCGACACCCTCGCGCTCGTGCCGCCGTGCGCAGAGGTCGACGAGGTCCATTTCTACGGCGCCGGCTGCGGGCCGCAATTTCCCGAGGCCACCCGCAAAATGGCCACGGCGCTCCGCGAACGCTTCGGCGCCCCGCGCATCGGCGTCGAGTCGGACCTGTTGGGGGCTGCGCGCGCCTTGTTCGGCCGTGGGGAGGGCATCGCCTGCATCCTGGGCACGGGGTCCAACTCGTGCCACTGCCGCGGTGGCGGGATCGTGGCGACGGTGCCCCCGCTGGGCTACATCCTCGGCGACGAGGGCAGCGGCGCGGTGCTGGGCCGCAACCTCCTCAACGGGGTTTTCAAGGGACACATCCCATTGCGCGAGGAGCTGCTGACGGCGACCGGCATGACCTACGAACAGATCCTCCGCCGCGTCTACGCCGAGCCGGCCGCCAACCGCTTCCTGGCCTCGCTCGCACCCGTTGTGTGCGCACACACCGCCGTTCCGGAGGTCCGCGAGATGGTCGTCGGATCGTTCCGCCAGTTCGCCGCGCGCAACCTCGGCCGCTACCCCGCCGACCTTCCGGTATCGTTCGTCGGGGGCGTGGCGGCCCATTTCGGGGAGCTGCTGCGAACGGCCATGCACGAGGCCGGACGCCGCGTGCAACGCATCGTTCAATCGCCTGCCGACGGGCTGATCGCCTACCACGATGGAAGATAGAATCACCGAACGGGAGTCCGCATACGACCACCTGGAACAAATGTCGGTCCACGACCTGCTCGTGGGCATCAACCGCGAGGACGCCCGGGTCCACGAGGCCGTCGCGGCCGTGATCCCCACGATGGAGCAGCTCGTGGAGCGCATCGTCGAACGGATGCGCGGCGGCGGCCGCCTGTTTTATATAGGTGCCGGGACGAGCGGCCGGCTCGGCGTCACGGATGCTTCGGAGCTGCCTCCGACGTTCGGCATCTCACACGACCGGGTGATCGGCCTGATCGCGGGCGGCGACGGGGCCCTGCGCCGGGCCGTGGAGCATGCCGAGGACGACCCTGCGGGCGCCTGGCGCGACATGGCGCCCTACCGCCCCGCGGCCTGCGACACGCTGGTTGGCATCGCCGCCTCGGGCACCACGCCCTACGTCCTCGGCGGCATCCGCCGCGCCCGGCGCGAGGGGCTGCTCACGGCCGCCGTTACCTGCAACCCCTCGTCGCCCCTGGCCGCCGAGGCGGAGTATGCGCTCGAAGCGGTCGTAGGACCCGAGTTCGTAACCGGATCGACCCGCATGAAAGCGGGCACGGCGCAGAAACTGATGCTCAACATGCTCTCGACGGCCGTGATGATCCGCCTGGGGCGTGTCGAGGGCAACCGCATGGTCCACATGCAGCTTTCGAACGACAAACTCATCGAGCGGGGCACGCGCATGATCGTCCGGGCGACGGGATTGTCGCAGCGAGAGGCCCGGGATTTGCTGCTTCGGTACGGTTCGGTGAAAAACGCACTCGAGCAACTTAGACATAAATAAAGGTATGGCACTCTTTACGGAACGTGAAATCCGCGGCACGGTCGTCTTCGTGGCGCTGGCGCTGCTGGTCATCCTCGGCTTTCTCTTCGTCCGCCCGCGGGTCGATCCCGAAGCGGCCCGCAGCGCCGCCGCCGAACTGGAGACGCGGCGGGACTCGCTGCGGCTCACGCCGTTCGATCCCAACACCGTGGGCTATGACGAGTTGCGCGAGATGGGGCTCACGCGCCACGAAGCCGTCAGCCTGGTGAAATACCGCGCGGCCCGCAAGATTTTCCGCATCCCCGAGGACGTGGCGCTCTGCTACGGCATCGGCGACTCGCTCTTCCGGGCGCTCCGGCCCTACATCCGCATCGGCCGCAAATACGCCGTCGCACCGCGCGAGTACCGTCCCGGACGGATCGTCGCCGAGCCGATCGCCGTCGAGCCGTTCCGCGTCGACACCGTGAGCGCCCGCTACCTGCGGGCCATCGGCGCCCTCTCCCGCCGGCAGGCCAAGGTCTTCATCGACCGCCGCGATTTGAGCGGCTTCTACGACATGGAGGACGTGCGCGAGTGTTTCGTCGTCTCGGATTCGCTCGCCTCGGCGCTCGAACCCTACCTGATCTTTCCCGAGCGCAAGCCCAAACCCTGGGAGCAGCCCGTCGAACTGAACACGGCCGACTCGGCCACGCTGCGCAGCATCGCGGGGATCGGCGAGCGGACCGTCGGCCCGATCATGGCCTACCGCGAACGGCTCGGCGGCTTCCACTCCCCGGAGCAGCTGGCCGAGGTTCCGGGCGTTACGGAACGCAACTACGAGACGATTTTGAAACAAATTTACTGCGATAGTTGCAAAATTCGGAAAATTGATGTTAACTTTGCATCCCCGAATGTGCTCGGACGGCACCCCTACATCGCCTCGCGCACACTGAGGAAATTACTCAAAACAAGACAGTTGAAAGGAGGTTGGAGCACCGCTGAAGAGATGATCGAAGACCACATATTGACCCCGGAGGAGGCAGCGCGGCTGTCGCCCTACCTCGGTTTCTCTCGAAAAGCGGACCCGACAGACGAATAAACCTTTCGACACCGCAGGGGCCTGCGACAGGCAACCCTGCCGAAATTGGAAAAATAGAAACGAAAAATAACAAAAAACAGGATCACTATGATTATCATGCCGGTAAAGGAGGGCGAAAACATCGAACGCGCCCTGAAGAAATTCAAACGCAAATACGAGCGCACGGGCGTGCTGAAAGAGCTTCGCCGCCGCCAGTATTTCACCAAGCCGTCGATCGCCAAGCGCGAGGCCATGCAGCACGCCATCTACGTCGAGCACATGTACGGCAACGAGGACTAAACCTCGGGCATTGCCTGAAACCGAACCGGGAACCCCTTTCGAGAGGTTCCCGGTTTTCTGTGCGGAGGCAGGGGCTTTGTGCAATTCAAAATTCACAATTCAAAATTCACAATTATTGTTCCCGAACTTTGTGCAGCGGTGACAATAAACCAGGTCATTCCGGGCGCAGGTGAGGAATGCCAAGGATCGACCAGGCGACCTGCCGACCAGGAGCGGGGAACAGGGAGCGGGGAGGGGCCGGCGGGATAACGGAAAAAGTCCCGCGGTTTTCCCGCGGGACCGAGGAATTCTCCACAGCAGCACGGAATCCTACCGGATAAAGAGCAGCTCGCGGTACTTGGGCAGCGGCCAGATCTGGTCGTCGACGATCTCCTCCAGCTTGTCGACATGGTAGCGGATTTCGTCGAAGCGGACGGCCACCGTATCGTGGTAGGCGATGGCTTTCTCGCGCTGATCCTCGATGCGGTTGGCCCGCTTGCGGGCTTCGATCATCTCGTCGGTGAGTTTCTGGATCGCGGCCGTATGGTCCTGTATCTTGCGGATCAGCGCCTTGTCGGCCATCGTTTTGACCCATCCGATCTGCGACATCTTGTAGACCTTGTCCAACAGCATCGCTTCGTATTTCGATGCGATGGGAACGATGTGGTTCATCGTCAGGTCGCCCAGGACGCGCCCCTCGATCTGGATCTTCTTGGTGTAGGTCTCCCACTTGACCTCGGTGCGGGCCTGGAGTTCGACCTCGGTGAAGACGCCCGTTTCGGAGAACATGCGCAGCGTCTCGGGGTCGAGGTAGCGATCGAAGATCCGGGGCGTGGAGGTCTCGCAGTCCAGGCCGCGCCGCGCAGCTTCGGCTTTCCATTCGTCCGAATAGCCGTTGCCGTCGAAACGCACCGGGCAGCACGCCTTTATCATCGACTTGAGCTCCTCGTAGATCGCTTTCTCTTTCTTCATGCCCCCCTCGATCTTCGCATCCACGCGCTGGCGGAACCCCGTCAGCTCGTGCGCCACGGCGGCGTTGAGCACGATCATCGCCTCGGCGCAGTTGTCCGACGACCCCACGGCGCGGAATTCGAAGCGGTTGCCCGTAAACGCGAACGGCGAGGTGCGGTTGCGGTCGGTGTTGTCCAGCAGCAGCGTCGGCATGTGCGAGATGCCGCTCATGCGAAAGACGTTTTTGGCGTCGAAGCGGATCGCGTCGTCGCCTTTCGACGCGGCCAGTTTGTCCAGCACGGCGGAGACCTGCGTGCCGAGGAACGTCGAGATGATCGCCGGGGGCGCTTCGTTGGCGCCCAGCCGGTGGGCGTTCGTGGCGCTCATGATGGCGGCTTTCAGCAGCCCGTTGTGTTTGTGGACGGCCGAAACGATGTTCACCAGAAAGGTGATGAACTGGAGGTTCTCCGAAGCGGTCTTGCCCGGGCCGAGCAGGTTGACGCCCGTGTCGGTTCCGAGCGACCAGTTGTTGTGCTTGCCCGAGCCGTTGATCCCCTTGAAAGGTTTTTCGTGCAGCAGCACGCGGAACTTGTGGCGGCGGGCGATCTTGTCCATGATGGTCATCAGCAGCTGGTTATGGTCGTTGGCCAGGTTGGCCTCCTCGTAGACCGGAGCCAGCTCGTACTGGTTGGGGGCCACCTCGTTGTGGCGCGTCTTGACCGGAATGCCCAGCTTGAGGCACTCGTATTCGAGGTCTTTCATAAAGGCCATAACCCGCGTGGGGATGGCTCCGAAATAGTGGTCTTCGAGCTGCTGGTTCTTGGCCGACTCGTGGCCCATGAGCGTGCGGCCCGTGAGCATCAGGTCGGGACGCACGGCCCAGAGGCTCTCGTCCACCAGGAAATACTCCTGCTCCCAGCCCAGGTAGGAGATGACCCGCTGCACGTTCTTGTCGAAATAGCGGCACACCTCCGTGGCGGCGCGGTCCACGGCCGAGATCGACCGCAGGAGGGGCACCTTGTAGTCGAGCGCCTCGCCCGTGTAGGAGATGAAGACCGTGGGGATGCAGAGCGTGGTGTCGACGATGAATGCGGGCGAGGTGGGGTCCCAGGCCGAATAGCCGCGCGCCTCGAACGTATTGCGGATGCCGCCGTTGGGGAACGACGAGGCATCGGGCTCCTGCTGCACCAAGAGCTTGCCGGAGAACTCCTCGAGCACCCCGCCCAGGCCGTCGGGCTGCGCGAACGCATCGTGCTTCTCGGCCGTGCCGCCCGTGAGGGGCTGGAACCAGTGGGTATAGTGGTCGGCTCCGTGTTCAAGCGCCCACTGCCGCATGCCGGCGGCGATGCCGTCTGCCACCTCGCGCGTCAGCGGCGTGCCGTTCTGCATCGTGTCGAGCAGCGCCTCGTAGGTCTTCCGGTCGAGGTATTTGCGCATGGCCGCGCGCCCGAAGACCTTGGCGCCGAAATAATCCGAGGGGCGTCCTTCGGGGGCTTTCACCTCGACGGCCGTGTGGTTGATGGCCGCGTCGACCATCTTGAATCGGAGCAATGACATCTTTTCTGTTTTTTGGGTTCGTAATTCGACTACAAAGGTATGTTTTTTTCGGTCATGTTGTTTTTACAAAAAGTGCTATTTTTCGAAAAACAGCATAATTTTTCAGCATTTTTCCGAAAAAAAGGTCTATTTTTCAGCCAACATCCCGAAATTTTCAGCTATTTTCCGGAAAACACACCCATTTTTCAACGCAAATCCCGAAAAACACGAATTTTGCAAATCGGCCTTTTTCGAAGCTAAATAGTAAAATTTTCAACTATTCTTCCGAAAACCGTTCGATCCGGTCCGCAACCGAACGGCCCGCGGAATCGCACGATAAATCCCGCAGGCTGTTATTTTATTAACAATTTCTTGCGCCATTCGCCGAATATTTTGTACCTTTACGAGCAATTTTGAAACAACACTTACTAATCTCTAAATAGTTATGGCAAATTCCACACGTGAAAAGCTGTTCACCGAGTTTCCACCGGTTACGACCGAGCAATGGGAAGAGGTGATTGCAGCCGACCTGAAAGGGGCTGACTACGAGCGCAAACTGGTGTGGCGCACGGGCGAGGGTTTCTCGGTCCGTCCCTACTACCGCGCCGAGAACCTCGAGGGTCTCCGATTCCTGGGCTCGCAGGCAGGCGAGTTCCCTTATGTCCGCGGTGTGCGCGCACACAACCGCTGGCACGTCCACCAGACCGTGACGGTCGCATGCCCCAAGCAGGCCAACGCCGAGGCGCTGAAGCTCCTCAACGCGGGCGTCGATTCGCTCGGCTTCTGCCTCACGCGCGAGGATTTCTCGGCCGAGGACCTCGACACGCTGCTCGAGGGCATTTCGATCCCGGCCGTCGAGATCGTGTTCTGCGGCGTGAAAGTGGGCGACGCGGCCGAGCTGGTGCTCGCAAAACTCGAACGCGACGGCGTGGCCAAAGAGGAGGCGCACATCGCTTTCTCGATCGACCCGCTGGTGCGCGGCCTTTCGACCAAAGGCGCGTTCTGCTCCGCGAACGGCGAAAAGTGCTTCGCACGCATCGCCGAGCTGATCCGCCGGACGGCCGAGTACAAGCACGTCCGCATCGTGACGGTCAACGCCCAGACGTTCGGCAACGCCGGATCGACCCTCGTCGAGGAGCTGGCGTTCGCCCTCTCGGCCGGCCACGACTACCTCGTGCGGCTGACCGAAGCGGGACTTACCGTCGACCAGGCGGCCCGCAAGCTGCGCTTCTCGTTCTCGGTGACCTCCAACTATTTCATGGAGATCGCCAAGCTGCGCGCCGCCCGCATGCTGTGGGCCAACATCGTCAAGGCCTACAACCCCGAAAAGAACTGCGCCTCGAAAATGATGATCCACGCCGAGACCTCGCGCTGGAACCAGACCGTCTACGACCCCTATGTCAACATGCTGCGCGGCACGACCGAAGCCATGTCGGCCGCCATCGGCGGGGTGCACTCGCTGGAGGTGACGCCGTTCGACCGGGCGTTCGAGGCCCCTACGGAGTTCTCGAAGCGCATCGCGCGCAACGTCGAGCTGCTCCTGAAGCACGAGTCGCATTTCGACCAGGTGGTAGACCCCGCGGGCGGTTCGTACTACATCGAGAACCTCACCCAATCGATCGCCGACCAGGCATGGAAGCTCTTCCTCGAGATCGAGGAAAAGGGCGGCTATACCGCGGCATACGAGGCGGGCTTCGTCCGCGAGCGCGTAGCCGCTTCGGCCGCCGCCAAGGACAAGGCCATCGCCACGCGCCGTCAGACGCTGCTGGGCGCCAACCAGTACCCCAATTTCACGGAGGTGGCTCCCGAGGAGATCACCGCAGAGGCCGTCACCCGTCCCGCGGCCGAGGGCAACACCCTCACACCCTACCGCGGCGCCATGGCGTTCGAGGAGATGCGTCTGCACGTGGACCGCTCGGGCAAGGAGCCCAAGGCGTTCATGCTCACGTGCGGCAGCCTCGCAATGGCCCGCGCCCGCGCCCAGTTCTCGTCGAATTTCTTCGCCTGCGCCGGCATCCGCGTGATCGACAACACGTTCTTCAAGTCGGTCGAGGAGGGCGTCGAGGCGGCCCTTGCATCCAAGGCCGAAATCGTGGTGGTCTGCGCCGCGGATGACGACTACGCCGTGGCAGCGCCCCGCGTCAAGGAGTTGCTCGCGGGCAAGGCCATCCTCGTGGTGGCAGGCGCACCGGCCTGCACCCCCGAACTGGAGGCCCAGGGGATCACGAATTTCATCAACGTGAAATCCAACGTCCTCGAAACACTGAAGTTCTACCTTAAAGAGATGGGAATCTAATCATGAGAGCGAAATTTACCGAACTGAAATACGACGGAGGCGCACAGAAAAGCTGCTGCGCCTCGAAAGGCTGCGGACAGGTCGAGCCGTGGCTGACGGCCGAACAGATTCCCGTCAAGGGGGCCTACACGGCCGAGGATCTCGCAGGCATGGAACACCTGAACTATGCCGCGGGCATCGCCCCGTTCCTGAGGGGTCCCTATTCGACCATGTACGTGATGCGTCCCTGGACCATCCGCCAGTACGCCGGATTCTCGACCGCCGAGGAGTCCAACGCATTCTACCGCCGCAACCTCGCGGCCGGCCAGAAAGGCCTCTCGGTGGCCTTCGACCTCGCAACGCACCGCGGCTACGACGCCGACCACCCGCGCGTGGTGGGCGACGTGGGCAAGGCCGGTGTGTCGATCTGCTCGGTGGAGGACATGAAAGTGCTCTTCAACGGTATTCCCTTGGACCGCATGTCGGTGTCGATGACCATGAACGGCGCCGTGCTGCCTATTCTGGCATTCTACATCGTTACGGGCCTGGAGCAGGGCTGCACGCTCGACCAGCTCTCGGGTACGATCCAGAACGACATCCTCAAGGAGTTCATGGTGCGCAACACCTATATCTATCCGCCCGAGTTCTCGATGCGCATCATCGCCGACATCTTCGAGTACACCTCGAAGAACATGCCCAAGTTCAACTCGATCTCCATCTCGGGCTACCACATGCAGGAGGCGGGCGCCACGGCCGATATCGAGCTGGCGTACACGCTGGCCGACGGCCTGGAGTACCTCCGCGCGGGCGTCAACGCCGGCATGTCGATCGACGCGTTCGCACCGCGCCTCTCGTTCTTCTGGGCCATCGGCATGAACCACTTTATGGAGATTGCCAAGATGCGCGCGGCCCGCATGCTGTGGGCCAAGATCGTCAAGCAGTTCGAGCCCAAGAACCCCAAGTCGCTGGCGCTGCGCACCCACTCGCAGACCTCGGGCTGGTCGCTGACGGAACAGGACCCGTTCAACAACGTGGCCCGCACCGCGATCGAGGCCATGGGCGCCGCGCTCGGCCATACGCAGTCGCTGCACACCAACGCGCTGGACGAGGCCATCGCGCTGCCGACCGATTTCTCGGCGCGCATTGCGCGTAACACCCAGATTTACATCCAGGAGGAGACCTCCGTCACCCGCGAGGTCGACCCGTGGGCCGGTTCCTACTACGTCGAGGCGCTCACCAACGAGATCGCCCACAAGGCGTGGGAACGGATCGAGGAGGTCGAAAAGCTGGGCGGCATGGCCAAGGCTATCGAGACCGGCATTCCGAAGATGCGCATCGAGGAGGCGTCGGCCCGCAAGCAGGCCCGCATCGACTCGGGGATGGAGAAAATCATCGGTATCAACGAGTACCGCCTCGAAAAGGAGGCTCCGATCGATATCCTCGCCGTGGACAACACCGCCGTGCGCGAGAGCCAGATCAAGCGTCTCGAGGAGTTGCGCGCCTCGCGCGACGAAGCGGCCGTGAAGCGGGCGCTCGAGGCCATCACCGAGTGCGTCCGCACCAAGCAGGGCAACCTGCTGGAGCTGGCCGTCGAGGCCGCCAAGGTCCGCGCGTCGCTGGGCGAAATTTCGGACGCCTGCGAGGTGGTCGTGGGCCGCTACAAAGCTGTTATCCGTTCCATATCAGGTGTATACTCTTCAGAAGTGAAAAACGACAAATCGTTCGAGCGCGCCAAGGAGCTGTGCGCCGAATTCGCCCGCAAAGAGGGCCGTCAGCCCCGCGTGATGATCGCCAAGCTGGGCCAGGACGGCCACGACCGCGGCGCCAAGGTGGTCGCCACGGGCTATGCCGACATCGGCTTCGACGTCGACATGGGACCGCTCTTCCAGACCCCGGCGGAGGCCGCCAAGCAGGCCGTCGAGAACGACGTGCACGTGGTGGGCGTTTCGTCGCTGGCCGCCGGCCACCTCACGCTCGTGCCGCAGATCATCGCCGAGCTGAAGAAGCTGGGCCGCGAGGACATCATCGTCATCGTCGGCGGCGTGATCCCCGCACAGGATTACGACCAGTTGTACAAGGACGGCGCCGCCGCCATCTTCGGCCCCGGCACCCCGATTGCAACGGCTGCGATCAAGATTCTGGAAATCCTGCTCGAGGAGTAAGAGCGGGCGTCTGTTGAAGAATACCCTCCGGATTCGTTCCGGAGGGTATTTTTATGGCCTGCGATGAAAAGTTGCGGCCCGAAAATTTGGGCGGAGGGACTTTTTGAACTATCTTGGGCACGCAATTCCGATGAAAATGAAAAAACCGTTCCTGCTTCTCCTGGCCGCCTGCACCGTCGCAACCGCAGCCGCCCAGACCGGCGAGGTCCCCGCGACCCCGGAGCCCCTCGCAATTTCCGCGACCCCCGCTACCTCGGCTGTGCCTGCGGCAACCGCGGTAACCGGAACACCCGCGACTGCGGCCGCGGTCCCCGAATTTCCCGAACCCGAATTCATGGGCCAGGTGCTGGCCATCCGCCCGGACGACACTACGGAACAGTTAGTACAGGAGAGCCTCACGCCCCGCCACCGCTCGTCGACCGGGCAGAAACTCTTCGGCATCGGCAAGGACCACATCGACGAGATGACGCTCAACGGCCCGCGGGCCTATGTCCGCTTCCGAGCGGAGGACGGGATCGCTTTCATCGTCCGCGTGCCCGACAACCGGATCGATCCCATGTCGATGATCTCGGTCTTTCGGTTCAAGGTCAAGAAGAAGATGCGGATCGCCGAATACGGATCGGTCGGCACGTTCGGCGACCGCAAATCGAATACCCTGGAGCGGCAGCCCTTTACCTCGCGCCGGTTCGGCGGGAGCTCCTACCTGATCGTACTGAAAGGCGTCGAGCCCGGCGAGTACGGAATCACGGTCGATGCGCTGGGCGGGCTGACCGTCTCGACGTTCGGGGTGGACGAATAGCCGCCGAACACTCCCTAAGACTAACGGCCGCATGGTTCCTCCCATGCGGCCGTTTCGCGCGTATCCGGTTGCAAGAATGCAATTTTTAATTCTTAATTCTCAATTCTTAATTGCTCAAAGGCAGGCTTCCAGAATCCGGCGGGCCATCGCCCCGTCGACGTTCTGCGCCTCGCCGAAGCGGTCGTCCGCGGCCGTGAAGCGGCGCTCGATCTCGGAGATCGTCTCCTCGCCGATCCCCTCCTCGGAAAGTCGGGTCTTGAGCCCCAGCGAGCGGAAGAACTCTTCGGTGCGGACGATGGCGCGCTCGATGCGCTCCTCCTCGGCGCCGTCCGTCAGGCCCCAGATGCGCGCGGCGTATTGGAGCAGTTTGCCGCGCTTCTGGTCGCGCAGCACGCGGAGCGTTCCGCCGATGACGATAGCCAGCGTGGCCCCGTGCGTCAGGCCGTGCAACGCCGTCAGTTCGTGGCCGATCATGTGGGTGGCCCAGTCCTGCGTGACGCCCATGCGGATCATGTCGTTCAGCGCCAGCGTCGCCGAGAGCATGTATTCGGACATGGTGTCGTAGTCGCGGGGGTTTTCGCGGATTTTGGGCGCGATCTCGATCACCGTGTGGAGGATGCCCTCGGCCCAGCGGTCCATCAGGCGCGACTGGCCCGGCGTGGTCATGTACTGCTCCAGCACGTGGACGAACGTATCGGCCAGACCGCAGGCGATCTGCCGCGCGGGCAGCGAGTAGAGGCACTCGGGATCGAGGATCGAGAAACGGGGATAGTCGCCGTAGAAAGCGTATTTCTCCCGGGTCTCGTAGCGCGAGATCACCGCGCCGGAGTTCATCTCGGAGCCCGTGGCCGCCATGGTGAGCACCGTGGCCAGCGGCACGGTCCGCTCGGCGCGGCCGCGCAGCACGAGGTCCCAGGGGTCCTCGTCCGTCAGGAGCGCGGCGGCGATGAGTTTGGTGCCGTCGATGACCGATCCGCCGCCCACGGCCACGAGGAAATCGACCCCCTCCTGCTTGCCCAGGGCGATGGCTTCGCGCAGGGTCTCGACCGAGGGGTTGGCTTCGATGCCCCAGAATTCGACCCATTCGCGGCCCTCGAGCGCCCGGGCGACCTGGTCGTAGACGCCGTTGCGCCGGACGCTGCCGCCCCCGAAAGTGAGCATGACGCGCTTGTCGGCGGGAATGAGTTTGCCCAGACGGGCGATCGTACCCCGGCCGAAGACCAGTTCGGTGGGGTTGCGGTAGGTGAAATTTTGCATGACGGATGGTTTTTTGCGGTTTACAAGTACAAATATCGTAAAAAGCTGTTCGGAAAAAGAAATTTTAACTATATTTATCGCAAACAGCCAACAAGAGAGCCTATGAAAAAGATGACCATCTGGATTGCCGCATTCGCCGTGGTGGCGGGAGCAGGATGCCGGAAAGATTCAGACCGCAAAGATGACCGGGTAGTCGCTACGTTCCACTGCGACGCCACCGAGGTGTTCGTCGACGACGGGCAGACCGCGGTTCCGGTAACCATCCGGCTCGACAAAGCAGCCGAACAACCCATCCTCTTCGCGCTCGCCTACGACAGGGACAATACGATCACGGACGGCTGGCGGACGGATATAGAGGCCGATGAAATCCGCTTCGACAAGGGGGGGGGGAACCGAGCTTAGGTTCAACCTGGTGTACGATCCGGCCGTGTTTCAGGCGGGAGTCGAGGGGGTCAGCCACCTGAGGATCGCGTCCGAAAACGCGCGGATCGGCGATCCCTCCTCGGTACGGCTGAAGGTCGCGGGAGCGAACGGGGCCACGCTCTCGACGGACGGACTGGACGTGGTGGTGGGCGAGACGGATTTCGACAAGCGGATCACCGTCACGCTATCCGCCCCAGCGGCGGCGGAGGCGGTGTTCGACCTCCGGGTCGCGTGCGATGAGGGCGGGGTCGAGCTCGTGGACAGGACGATCACCGTACCCAAAGGCGAAAAAACCGGCAGCGGAACGATCCGATTTCTCAAGAAAGGCTATCCGATCGCGCTGATAACGGGGACGGCGACCGTCTCCGTTTCGGCGGCGACACCGGGCTTCTCGACAGCCGAAGCCGGCAACCTGGTACTCCGTATCCGGGGAACGGGGACGGCACCCACGGCCAGTTTCTCGGAAACCGAGGTCGAGATTCATGTCGGTTATGATGGTATTCTGTATAATTTCCTCGTCGAACTTTCCGAAGCGCTCGACAAGGACGTCCTCATCCACGTAACGGCGGAGTGCGACATGCCGGGCGGATATCAGGACCTCTCCGAGACCATTTCCATCCCCAAAGGGGACACAAAAGGATTCGGCAACATCAATTTCCCCAGTATAAAGTATCCATATGTAACCGACCGGGCAACCGTCACGCTACGCCTCACATCGGACGACGTAATCGTTCTCCCCAGCGGTTCGACGTTCAAAATGAAGGTATCCGGAACGCTGCCCGCCCCGAACAGGCAGGAGACGGAGTAGCCGGCCCGACCGGCGCAGTTTCGGTGCGTTCCGCAGCTTTCATGTTGCGGATGCGGATGCGGGTGCGGTCGGAAAACCCGTTCGGGAGGGGCTACCCGGTTTTTGCGGGCGGGCGCCGCAACCCGAGTGTCGCAGTTCGGAAACCGCTGTCCGGACGCCGCAGCCCGAGCGCCGCAACCCGGATCGGGAGGGCGCAATCATTTGAGGTCGGGCGCTTACTCCCGGTAGACGACGAGCGCCGAAGAGGGGGCGAGTTTCACCGCTCCGCCCGCCAGGTGCTCGCGGCCGTCGGGATCGACCCGTCCGTCGCGGCAGGCCACGCGCCACTCCCCCTCGGGAAGCGAAAATCCGGCCTCGTGGCGGTTGCCGTTGAACGCCACCGCGATCTCTTTCCATGCGTCGCCGTTGGCGAATTCTCCCAACGTGTAAGCCAGGATGCCCGAGTCGCCCGTATCGAGGAAATGGAGCCACTGCCGCAACCCCTCGGCCGTCGGGATGCGGAAAGCCGGGTGGGCCCGGCGCAGGGCGATCAGGTCGCGGACAAACTCGAAAACGTCGCGGTGCCGGTCCTTGAGCGACCAGTCGATGCGGTTGACGGCGTCGGGCGAGCGGAACGTGTTGGGCTCGCCCTGCTTGTCCTGCATCATCTCCTCGCCGCCGCGGATGAACGGCACGCCCTGGGCCGTGAGCATGATGGCGAATGCCAGTTCGGTCATGGCCGGCAGTTCGTCCTCGGCGTGCTCGCCCTCGACCGAGAGTTTCAGTTTGTCCACCAGGGCGTAGCCGTCGTGGCTCGAGACGAACGTAACGGCCTGCGACGGCGCGGCGGCATAGGGCGCGGAGGCGTACAGGAGCCCGCCGTAATCGACCTGCGGATGGTCGGTGGCGCCCACGATCCCAAATTTGACCGGCTCGACATGGCCGGCGATATTGCCCGAAGCGTAGCCGGGATTCTTCTCGTCGAACGTACTGCCCCTGACGCCGTCTCGGAAATCGTCGCAGAAGACGGCGATGCCCTCCATCCGGTTCACGTGGTCGCGCACGGCCCGCTCCTCCTCGGGCAGCGGCGAAGCGTCGGCCAGCCACCCCTCGCCGTAGATGAAGATCGTGGGGTCGATCGCGGAGAGCTCGGCCCGCAGGCGGTTCATCGTCTCGATGTCGTGGATGCCCATCAGGTCGAAGCGGAAGCCGTCGATGTGGTACTCGCGGGCCCAGTACTTGACCGACTCGACGATGTAGCGGCGGACCATCTCGCGCTCCGAAGCCGTTTCGTTGCCGCAGCCCGAGCCGTTGGAGTAGCTCCCGTCGGGATTCTGACGGTAGAAATAGCCCGGCACGGTGAGCGTGAAAGCGGAGTGGTCGACCGTGGCGGTGTGGTTGTAGACCACGTCGAGCACAATGCGCAAGCCGTTGTCGTGGAGGCTCTTGACCATCTGCTTGAACTCGCGGATGCGCACCAGCGGGTCGGCCGGGTCGGTCGAGTAACTCCCCTCGGGGACGTTGTAGTTCTTGGGGTCGTAGCCCCAGTTGTAACTCTTGTCCTGGAGCCGCGTCTCGTCGACGGTCGCGTAGTCGAACGACGGCAGGATATGGATGTGCGTCACGCCCAGCTCCTTGAGGTGGTCCAATCCCGACGCGAGCCCCTCGGGCGTCCGGGTGCCCGTCTCGGTCAGAGCCAAAAATTTCCCTTTGTGCTCGATACCCGAATCCTCGGCGACGCTGAAATCGCGGTGGTGCAGCTCGTAGAGAATCGTGTCGGAGTACATCTTCAGCTCGGGCGCACGGTCCGCGTCCCACCCCTCGGGGTCGGTGTCGCGCAGGTCGATGACCGCCGCCCGGTCGCCGTTGACGCCCACCGCCCGGGCCCAGATGCCGGGGGTTTCGTCGAGCCAGCGGCCGTCGTGCTCGATCTGGAAAGTGTAGAATTTGCCTTTCAGGTCGCGTTCAACCGCGATGCGCCAGGTGCCGTCGTCCGAGGGATTCATCTCCAGCCGCTCGGCGGGCTCGCCGCCCTGGCCGGTATCGTAGAGGTTCAGCCGCGCCCGGGTCGCCGTGGGGGCCCAGAGCGTGAAACGCGCTTCTTGCGGCGTGTAGACCAGTTCGAGGTCGTCGCCCGCATAGACGGGGTATTTGTCGAAAGAGTCGAGCGTCGCGGGGTCGGGGTGATTGTTCGGAGTTTCCATAGGTCAGGCTTGCGATTTGTCGGATTTCGCGGGTTTGTCGGATTCGTCGGATTTGTCGGATTTCGCGGGAGCGTCGGACGACTCGTCGCCGGAGGATTTCGTGTCCTGCACCAGCACGGTCCGCGTGGGGAACGCGAACTGAAGCCCCGCGCCGTTGAAAGCGGCCAGAATCGCCAGGTTCATGGCGGACGTAACCCCCAGGATGTCGCCCTGCTTCTCGATATAATAGTAGAACGTGATTTCGAGCGCCGAATCGGCATAGGCAGAGAAATAGGCCGTGATGTCGGAGGGTTTGTCCGACACGTCCTTGACCTGCGCGGGCAGTCCGCGCAGAAGCTCCAGCGCCTGCCGCATCTTTTCGGCCGAGGTGTCGTAGGTCACCCCCACCTTGACCATCGCGCGCCGCATGGGTTCGGAGGTGATGTTGACGATGTTGGCGTCGGTGATCTTGTAGTTCGGGACGCTCGTGATGCGGCGGTCGTAACCCAGAATCCGCGTGCTGCGCAGCCCGACGTCCACCACGGTGCCCTCCATGCCGTTGACGTTGATCGTGTCGCCGATGCCGAACGGTTTGTCGGTGAAGATGGTGATGGCTCCGAGGATGTTCTTGACCGTGTCCTGCGCCGCCAGCGCCAATGCGACGCCGCCGATACCGAGCGTCCCCCACAGGGCGTTGATGTCGACCCCCACGTTGCTCAGGGCCGTGATGACGCCGACGATCCAGATCAGCACCAGCACCGTGCGCCGCACCACGGGCATCATTTTCTGGACGTGGCCGCTCGCATGGTGGCCCCAGTATCGCTGGAGCAGGGCCGTGGAGAGCCGCGCGAGGACCCAGGTGATGTCCAGCACAATCAGGATGCGGTAGGTTTTGTCGACGTAGCGCACCAGGTCGTCGGGATAGACCAGTTTGTGGATGGCAATCCAGATACCCAGCAGCATCACAGCGAATTTGACGGGCGAATCGAGCGCATAGTAGATGATGTCGTCCACCTGCGTGCGGGTGCGCGTGACAAAGGGCTGGATCACCTTGCGGCCTAACAGCGACAGGAGTTTGACGATCACGAACGCCCCCAGCACGAAGAGGATGGAGATGAGCCAGGTCTGGAGGCTGTTTCCCAAAATTTCGTATTCGAGCATGTGCAAACGGTTTTAGTTCGAGAGGACGTTTGCAATTTCCTTTCCACACTGTCGGTTCACTTGCATCATTACAAAAAAAGGTTACGGTTGGTGGACCGTAACCTGTTGGTAATTCGTGATCGGGAAACCTCGCTGGCGGCTTAGAAATATTTGCCGCGCAGGTCCCGGATCTTGGCCATTTGCTGAATGGCCTGGAACGAGTACTGCTGCGCCATGCTCTCGGCCATCGCCTGCGCACGCACCTTTTCGCCCTCGGGGGTCTGCTTCTCTTCGGTGCGGATGTCATCCACCTGGAAGACATAGACGCCCGAGAGGCCCTTGACGGGGGCAGAGAGGGCGCCCTTGTCGGCCGCCGTAATCGCTCCGACCAGACGGGGCTCCACGCCGGGACCGTTGATGTAGTACGAGGCGAAAGTCACTCCGTCGAACTCGGCCACCTCCGAACCGAGGCTCGCGGCCTGATCGGCGAGCGTCGCACCCGAAATTTCCTTGACGATGTAGTCGTATTTTTTGTCGCGGAGCAGTTGCGCGCGGATCTGCGGTGCGACCTTGCCGATGGGGGTAAATTCGTTCTCGTCGATTTCGGTCAGCATGGCGATGACGTAATCGTTGCCGACGGTGAAAATCTCCGACAGATCGCCCTCCTGGGCGCCGTGCGCCCAGCGGGCGACCTCGCGCGAATCCTCCACACCGCGCAGCATGCGCTCGCCCTCGGAGAGCGTGGCTACGCGGGGCGTAACGGCTGCGGCCGAGGCGGCTTCGTTGAACGCCTCGGCGGAACCCTTGGCATTGACGGTGAACGTGCCGGCCTGGTTGTGCGCCTCGCGGCGCGTGGCCGAGGAGGCTTCGACCGGATAGGTGATCGAGGCCACCTGCATGTGCTTCGAGGGTTTGTCGGCGCGATAGACCTGCATCAGTTGGATGGCATCGCCCGAGGCGATCTTCACCACGTCGCCCTTTTTGGCTCCGGCCAACGCCTCGGCGAACTCGCCCGAGAAAGCCGAGAAAGGCATGACACCCACCTCGCCGCCGTTGGCGGCCGTCTGGTCGTAGACCGAGTAGCGGGCGGCAAGCTGTGCGAAATCGCCGCCGGCGCGAATGACGCCCAGCAGGCTGTCGGCCAGCTGCTCCTGCGTATAGGGAAGCACGATGTGGCGGATGCCCAGCGAGTCGGCGACCATCTTCGAGTCGACGACGCGGGCCATGGTCCACTCGTTGTTCTTCAGCACGGGACCGTAGGTCTTGCCGGCCAGCAGGGCTTCGGCCTCCTCGGGGGTCAACTGCGCGGCCGAGACATAGGCGTCGGCGATGCGGCCGTTGCGGTTGGCGCGCACGAACGAACGCAGGTTGTCCGTTGCGGCGAACTCGGCGCCGACCTCACGAACGCTCTTTTCGAGCGCCAGCAGGTCGTCGTCCGTCGGGGCGACCTCGAATACCACATAGGTCAGCGTGCGCGACGGGGTCTGGCGGAACATGTTTTTATGGCTGTTGTAATAGGCCTTGATGTCGCCCTTGGAAACGTTGAAGAGCGAGTCGGGGACCGAAGCGTATTTCTTGCCGGCCCACTGGCCCGAGAAAGTCTCGTTGGCAGCCTCGACGCCCGAGGCGACCTCCAGCGAATTGACGTAGGCGCCTCCTTTCACAAGGCCCAGGAACTTGCCCACCTCGCGCTCCAGCCGGGCCTCCTCGTTGAGCTGGGCCCAGGCTGCGGCCGCCTCGGGGCTGGTCTGGGCCTGCGAGAGGAATTCGGAGATGGCAGCGACGTCGTACTCGCCCGTGCGGGGGTCGGCGAATGCGTTGTAGAACGCCTGCGAGGGCTGCTCGCCGCTGACAAGGGCCAGCCGCTCGGGCTCGGTAACACGGATTCCGATCTTCTCGAAACCGGGCTTCAGGACGTATTTTGAGACCAGCGCCTGCCACGCGGCGTTTGAAAGCATGGCCGACTGCTGCTCGTCGTTCTCCTGCACGTTGTTCCGGGACTTGATCCGTTCCCACTGGTCGTAATACTCCGAGTAGTTGACCTTTTCGCCGTCGATTTCACCGACTTTGGGGTCGTTGCCTGCGAAGCCCATTTCGGTCTTCAGAGAGAGAATGAAAGCCAAGAGCGCCAGTGCGATGATGATCGAGAGCACGATGCCGAACTTGGTACGTAGAGTGTTTAAACTTGCCATATAAATTGTTAATTATCGTATATTTCCGAAATAGCAGTCAAAGGTAGTAATTTTATTCCGATTAGATCGATATTGTACTACAATTTTTTCACCCGCGCCAGTTCGATGCGTGAGCGGGTCGTGCGCAGGATACGCAGTTGCAGGCCCCCGACGAAGAGGGTCTCGCCGGCCGAGGGGATACCCTGGTAATGGAAGATGATGAAGCCGGCCAGCGTGTCGTACTCGCGGCTCTCCTCGATGCCCAGGTCGTACTTTTCGTTCAGGTACTTGACCTCCAGGCGGCACGAGAGAACGTACTCGCCCGCCCCGACCTGTTTTTCCGTCAGGTCCGGGACGTCGTGCTCGTCCTCGATCTCGCCGAATATCTGCTCCAGCACGTCTTCGAGCGAGATGACGCCCGCCGTGCCGCCGAATTCGTCGATCACCACGGCGATGTTCGAACGGTGGCGGATGAAATTCTGCAACACGAGTTGCAGGGGCATGGTTTCGGGGACGAAATTGACGGCCATCATCACCTCCTCGACCCGCCGGGGCGCCGTGAAGAGGCTCTTGGAGTTGACGTAACCGATGATGTTGTCGATGTTGTTGCGCCAGACGAAGATGCGCGAGTATTTCGTATCGACGAAGCGGGCGGTGAGCTGCTCGATGGAGGTGTCCTCGATGTCGACCGCTTCGATGTCGACGCGGGGAATCATGCAGTCCCTCACGCGCAGGTCGGCGAAATCCAGCGCGTTCTGGAAGAGTTTGAATTCGTTGTCCGGCTCGGGGCGCTGCTCGGAGTTGTTCGTGTCGAGCAGCGCGGCCAGGTCGTCGTGGCCGAAACGCGGCGGAATGGCCTCGGTGTGCACGCGGCGGCCCAAAAGACGCAGGATACCCTGCGAAAGGAGCGTCGTGAGCCGCGCGACGGGATAGAGCACAAGGTAGAAAAAGTAGATGACCGGCGCCAGGGCACGGTAGTAGAAATTGGGGTTGTTGCGGAAGACGGATTTGGGCAGGAACTCGGCCGCGAAGATGATGATGACGGTCGAAACGGCCGTTTCGACGGCCACCGAGCCGTCGCGGGCGGCACCCTCCCACCCCGCGGCGCTGAACAGGCCGCGCAGCAGCATCGACATGCAGAGCGAGTAGATGACCAGCGCGATGTTGTTGCCCACGAGGATCGTCGTAATATACTGTCCCGGATGGCGGGCGAAGATGTCGGCGATGTAGTCGAACAGGCGGCTCTGCTTGCGGTCGATCTCCAGTTTGAGGCGGTTCTTGCTCGTGAAAGCGATCTCCATGCCCGAGAAGAAAGCGGACAGCAGCAGCATGACCAGAATCAGGATGACGGAGGTAACCATATCAGCGGCTTGTTCGTGTCGTGTCGGAGAGGACGGCCTGCGGCCCCGGGGCGGCGGTCCGGGCGTCGGAGGCGGCGGCCTGCGGGCTACCCGGCTGCAAAGAGGCGGAGGCGGCCTGCGGCTCCGAGACGGCGGTCCGGGCGTCGGCCTGCGACGGGGCCTCGACGGTTTTCAAAGGCGCAGATTGCAGTCGGAGCGGCACAGTCCGTTCGGTTCGATCGGGCAGGGCGCGGAGGGTCCCGGCCGAACGGACCGTCTGCGACGCGCTTTGGTCGGGACGGGCAGCCCGGCGCGCGGGCCGGGGAGGCGGCACGGGGCGCGCATCCGCAGCTGCGGGGGTATCGGACGGCACGGATGAGGCGCCGGAGCGCTCACGAGAAGAGGCAGTGGAGCGCTCCCGGGGTGAGTCGGCGGCCGTGGAATCGGTCTGGTCGGTGGGCGTCACCTCGACCTCCATGCGCCCTTTCATCCGGCGGAAGCGCCAGTCCTTGAACTCCTCGTCGGACTCGAAACCCTCGCCGATGAAGACGTCGCGGCCCCCGGTCTGCACGATCTTCGAATCGACGTTCGAATAGATCTTCTTGGTCTTGGCGTTCCAGAACAACTGCTGGGTGTAGAGGGTCTTGCCGTCGGACTTGACCACCACCACGTCGCCGCGCGCCTCCCACAGGTCGCGCTTCTCGTAGTAGATGGCGTAGTTGGCCGTCAGCACGGCGTCGACCGTAGAGAGGGAGTCGTCCTGGTAGGTGGTGATCTTGACCCCCTTGCGGAATTCGCGGTAGGGTTCGCGGGCCAGCGAATAGCCTTCGACGAGCGGCGTGACGAAATGGTACGAGCGGCGGCCGTTCTGCGACATGACGATCGAGAGGTTCTCGCTGTACTCGGTCATCATCGTCTCCTCGGCCGCCGCGGAATCGCCCTTCCGTGTCTGCTCGCAGGAGAATAGCAAGATAGCACTCCCCGCAAGGGAGAGTGCTACCAGGGCATATCGTAATGCGCGTCGAGTCATACGTCGCCGTAAAGCCGCTTAGCGTGCGCGGACGGTGGTTGCAACACCCGCAGCGGTGCCGCAGTTGACCGTATAGCGTGCGCCCTCCTGCAACTCGTTGAAGAAACACTCCTCGGAGGAGGGGAAGCGGCTGCGGTAGGCCGCAAGATAGGTCTTGGCGGCGGGCAGGTAGTCGGTGTCGTCCTGCAACAGCTCGACAGCCTTGGCCATCGTGTCGTAAGCAGCCCAGAAGGTGGCCTGACCGTTGAATCCGCCGCAGTTGGCAGCCGAAGCGGCGTAGCACTGGGCCAGGATGAAATAGGGAACGCCATCCTCGGGATTCAGATCGCGGGCCTGACGCGCAGCGGCCGCGGCACCCTGCATGTTGTTGGACACCAGCTCGACCAGTCCGATGCGCACGAGCAACTTCTGGCGCTCGGCGGGGTCCTGCTCGACAGCCAGCGACTCATTGAGGTACTTGGTGGCCTTGGCGTAATCGCCCTTGTTCTGGAAAGCCTGGGCCAGGAACATGGCCGTCTCGGACGAAGGTTTGACCTGATAGTACTTTTCGGCCAGCGAGAAATAGTAGTCGCCGTCACACTTGGCGCGCGACATGAGCGAAACAGCCTGCGAGAGGAGGGCCTCATCGTCGGGAGCGGCTTCCATCTTGGCGCGGAAGAGTTTTTCGAGGTTCTCGCAGCTGGCCGCACCGCTCAGACCGAAGGCCGCATCGAACTGGTTTTTGTACTCGGCGGCTTCGGGATTGTTCGCAAAGTAGGGCGTAAGCCGGTCGTACTCGGCGATGATCTCGTCGGGCATCACCTCGTCGGTATTCTTGTAGTCGTCGCAGAGGTTGCCGAAATAGAGTACGATGGTCTCCGGATCGGGATTCTCGCCGGCTGCTTCGATCGCCTCGCGGAATGCCTGGCGGATGCCGGCACGGTCGTTGGGCTTGAAGGTCACAAACTCACGTGCCTTGCGATCGAGAATGTAGGCGCGGCCGCGCTTGGGGTGGTCGCCGAAATACTCGGCCCGCAGGTCGTAGGTCAAGAGCAGCGAGTCGATCATCTGGTTCTTCTCGGCCAGGCTCTTGGCGCGGTTGATCTTATTCTTGTAGACTACGGCACCGCGCACGTAGATATTCTCCGAGGCCGTGGGACAATTCTTGACCAGCTCCTGGAAATAGTGCGCGGCCTGGTTGTACTCGCGGTTGTCGCACGACTCCTTCAGAAAATTGCTGTTCAGAATGTTCTGTTCCCGCGCTTCGGGCGTATCGCCCCATTTGGCATACTGCGGGGAGCTGAAATCGGTTTGAGCCGTCGCGGCAACTGCGAAAAGCGCGCACGCCGCGGTCAGCAGGAATTTAACGTTTTTCATCGGTCAGATTAATTTTTGTTGTTATGTCAGTTCAGTTATCGTTCTAATCGTATTTGGGCCGCAGGAACCAGTACTCGCCGTTCTCGTCGCCCGCAAAGAGCGTGAAGCCGACGGCGAACTTGAAATACTGCTGCCGCACCAGCCCGATGCGTTCGGCCACGTTATAGCCGCGGCGTCCGTATTCGAAGCCCACGTCGATGCCCGAGATCGAGAGGAACTTCACGGGAACGCCCACGCCCACCGTGACGGCATACTGCGACAGCCGATGGCCGTTGTAGGTCTGGTTGTAGTCGCCGTAGCGGAAGCCCGCGCGGTAGGACCAGCGCTTGAGGAAGCGGCGCACGTCGTAGCGGGCAGGGGTATACTCCACGCCGAACTTGACGGTGCTCGTATTGGCATAGGCCACCTCGAAGGAGGTTTGGTCGGGACCGCTCACGCCGGTCGATTCGGTGCGACTGTTGCTGCCACCCCAGTTCTGGTAGGTGTAATCCAGCCCGATGGACCACTTGGCCGTCTGGTAGAATACACCCGCCGTAAGCTGACGCGGCAATACCAGTGCCATATGCGTCGTGTCTCCCTTGACCACCGTATTGTAGAGGTCGCCCACGTAGATGCGCTTGGTGACGCGCGGACTCAGATCGCCGCCGAAATCGAACGCCGCGCCGAAGGTCAGGGCGCGTTTCTTGTCCAGGATGGCGTTCCACTGGACGCCCACCTGCCCCTTGAAGGAGGAGATGCTGTAATTGTCCTGCCCGACGGACGAGGTGAACGTGCCGTCGCCCGTGATGGACTGCGGGGTCATGACGAACGAACGGTCGATGTCGCCCCAGTAATACTGTGCGGCCAGGCCGACCGAGAAATTCTTGAAAATCTCCCAGCCCATGCCGACCTTGACCTCCGTCACGTCGCCCTCGCCCTGGTACTGGTACTGGATGCGCCCCACGTTGCCCCAGACGGGATCGGTGGCCGAAAAGGGGTGGTCGTACTTGACGCGATAGCCTACCGAACTGTACGGGGTGAGGCTGAAGCCCAGGCCCAATTTCTTGGCGATGGGAAACTGGAAGGCGATGTCGTGGAAATTGAACGTATTGTAAGCCGTGCGCTTGGAGATGCCCTCGGCGGTCTGCGCGTTGTAGTAGTTCTGCCCCTCCAGGCCGAAATTGAAGAGAAAGCTCTTCGGCGCCGCAGCACTGTAAGCCGCGGGGTTCATCAGGTTGATCGTACCGGACGAACGCATGGCCACGCCGACACCGCCCATCGACCGCATCGGCAGCGTTCCGGGCGTATTCAGCTCGCCGATGCCGTACATGGTATAGGGGGAGAAGGCGTTGATACTGCTTGTCTGGGCCGCAACGGCGCATGGAAGCATCGCGGCTGCCGCGACAACCAGTTTAATTATGGGGTTCTTCACTTGCATTATACTCTAAAATTCGATCCAGTCCCGTAAATACCAGATTACAATTTGCAAATATCGTGTTTTTAATTCTTTTCACAAAGCATTTCGCGTCCCCACCGGTAAAAATTACCTGCAAATCGTCGATTTTTTCCCGCATCCGGGCTATATGGCCCTCGATCTCGAAAGTCAGGGAGTGCATCACCCCGCGCGAGATGGCCTCCTCGGTCGTGCGCCCCAGCAGCTCCTCGTCCGCCGTAGCGCAGCAGAGCGGCAGACGGGCCGTATAGTCGTGCAGCGACCGGAAGCGGGTGTGCATCCCCGGGGAGATCACCCCGCCGCGGAACGTGTTGTCGGCAGTCACCAGGTCGATCGTAAGCGCTGTGCCGAAATCGACGATCAGCACGTTGCGCCCCGGATAGAGCGTCGCCGCACCGACGGCGGCGGCCAGACGGTCGCGGCCCAGCGTTTCGGGCGTGAGGTAGTCGTTTGCGATGGGCACGGGCGTCTGGGAGGTGAACTCCAGGCAGCGTTCGACCCGCGGGCCGAGCAGCTCCAGCACCTCGTCCGCCTCGCCGCGCGTGGAGGCCACGATGGCCTGCCGGACAGGATAGGCGTCGAGCAACTCGCCGAGCAGCGCCGGATGCAGCCGCTCGGCGCTGCGCTGGGCGACCAGGCGGCCTCGGTCGAAAACAGCCAGTTTGAGGAGGGTGTTTCCGATGTCAACGATTAAATTCACAACTGCTGCAACGTTTTGTAAGCGTCTTCGATGTCTTTGACATTTCTAACGGTCATTCCCAGCCGATTATTGTGCTGCTTGAGAACGAACCGGTCGGGACGCTGCGTCACGCGGCGCAGCAGCTCCATGAACGTTTCGCTCTTGTAGTAGGGCGAATCCTCCTCGCCCACGAAATGGACGATCATCAGCCCGTTCTTGACTTTCACGCGCTCCATGCCCAGGCGGATGGCTTCCCAACGGAGGCGCACCACGTTCAGGAGCTCCGTCGCGGCGCGCGGCAGGGGCCCGAAACGGTCCGCCAGGCGGCTCTCGAACGCCTGCAAAGCCTCTTCGTCCTGAATGGAATCCAGCTCGCGGTAGAGTTTGAGGCGCTCGGCCTGCTGGGCCACGTAGCTGTCCGGAAGACCCGCTTCGACCTCGATGTCGATGAGTGCGTCGTCGATGTAGCGCATCCGGCCCACCACCTGCTCCTCGTCGGCGCTGAGCCCCGCGACGTGCAGCCCCTCGGCCCGCAACTCGGCCACCGCTTCGTTCATGATCTTCTGGTAGGTTTCGAAGCCGATGTCGGCGATGAAGCCGCTCTGCTCGGCACCTAACAGGTTGCCCGCACCGCGGATGTCCAAATCCTGCATGGCGATGTTGAAGCCCGACCCGAGGTCGGAGAACTCCTCGATGGCCCGCAGGCGCCGCCGCGCATCGGACGAGAGCAGCTCGTCGGGCGGCGAGAGCAGGTAGCAATAGGCCTTGCGGTCGGAGCGTCCCACGCGGCCGCGCAGCTGGTGCAGGTCGCTCAGGCCGAAATGCTGGGCGTCGTTGACGATGATCGTATTGGCGTTGGGGATGTCGATGCCGTTCTCGACGATGGTCGTCGAGAGCAGCACGTCGAACTCCCCGTAGATGAAATTCATGATCAGCTTCTCCAACTGCTCGGCGGGCATGCGCCCGTGCCCCACGCCCACACGGGCCTTGGGACAGAGCCTCGTGATGAGCCCCTGGAGCGTCAGAAGGTCGTCGACGCGGTTGTGGACGAAATAGACCTGGCCGCCGCGCGCCAGTTCGGCCTCGATTGCGTCGCGGACGATCTCCTCGGAGAAAGCGTGCGACTCGGTGTGGATGGGCTGGCGGTTGGGCGGGGGCGTCGAGATGACCGACAGGTCGCGCGACCCCATCAGCGAGAACTGCAACGTGCGCGGAATGGGGGTCGCGGTGAGGGTCAGGGTGTCGACCGCCACGCTCATCTGCGTGAGTTTCTCCTTGGCCGCGACGCCGAATTTCTGCTCTTCGTCGATGACCAGCAGCCCCAGATCGCGGAAGACGATCTGCCGGCCCAGCATCTTGTGCGTGCCGATCAGGATGTCGATCTTGCCGGCAGCCAGCTCCTCGCGGATACGGGCCACCTCCTTGGACGATTTGGTGCGGTTGAGGTATTCGACCCGCACGGGAAAGTCGCGCAGGCGCTCCGAGAACGAACGGTAGTGCTGCAACGCCAGGATGGTCGTGGGGACCAGCACGGCGACCTGCTTGCCGTCGACGGCCGCCTTGAACGCCGCACGGATGGCCACCTCGGTCTTGCCGAATCCCACGTCGCCGCAGATGAGGCGGTCCATCGGCTGGTCGGACTCCATGTCTTTCTTGACGGCCGCGGTGGCCGCCTGCTGATCGGGCGTGTCCTCCCACTGGAACGAGGCTTCCAGCTCGTGTTGCAGGTAGCTGTCGGGCGAAAAGGCGAAGCCCTTGGAGGCCTTGCGCCGGGCATAGAGGGCGATCAGCTCGCGCGAGATGTCCTTGACGGCTTTCTTGGCGGCGTTCTTGAGCTTCTGCCAGGCGCCGCTGCCCAGCTTGTAGACCCTCGGCGGCTCGCCGTCGCCGGCCTTGTAGCGGGCGATGCGGTGGAGCGAGTGGACGTTGACGAACAGCACGTCGCCGTCCTTGTAAACCAGTTTGATGGCTTCGTGCTGCTTGCCGTTCTCGTCGATCTTGACCAGCCCGTCGAAGCGGCCGACGCCGTGGTCGATGTGGACGACGTAGTCGCCCGGGCGCAGCTGGTTCAGCTCGGCCACGGTCAGCTGCTCGTCGCGCCGGATTTCGCCGTTGATGCGGTAGCGCTGGTAACGGTCGAAAATCTGGTGGTCGGTGTAGAGGCAGAGCTTCAGGTCGTTGTCGACGAACCCCTCGTGCAGGGTCGTCGAGATCGCCCGGACGACGGCCTGCCCGCGGCCGATCTGGTGGAAGATGTTCTCCAGCCGCTCGACCTGCGCCTTGTTCTCCGAGAGGATGAATGTCTCGTAACCGCGCAGCGCGTTGCGGATCATGTCGTCCGCAAGCAGCTCGAAATTCTTGTTGAAGCGGGGCTGCGGCGCCGTGGAGAACCGGACCGAGGCCGTTGCGGGGCGCTCGGGGAGGTTGTCGCGCAGCACGAAAAGCCGGTTGTCCGCAAGGTCGGCCAAAAGGCCGTTGCGCGAGGTGAGCAGCGTGTCGATCCGCTCGGGCTCCTCCATATCCTGAAGCGTCCGGCGGCGCACGTCGTTGACCCGGCGCAGCACGAAATCGGGGTCGTAGAACCACCAGGCGGCCTCGCTGTCGGCGAATTGCGCCAGCGAAACCCTTGCGCCCGCGGTCTGACCCGAGAGGTCGGGCTGGATCTCCACCCGTTCCAACTTGTCGGCCGAGAGCTGGCTGGAGATGTTGAAACGGCGGATCGAGTCGACCTCGTCGCCGAAGAAATCGAGCCGGTAGGGTTTGCTCTCGGAGTAGGAGAAGACGTCCACGATACCGCCGCGGACCGAGTACTGGCCGGGTTCGTAGACGAAATCCACGCGCCGGAACGCGGCTTCCGTCAGGGCGTCGACCAGCACCTCGATCGAGATGCGGTCGCCCACCCCGACCGCGATCGTGCCCCGCTCGATGGCCTCGGCGTCGGCGACCCGCTCGGCCAGCGCTTCGGGCCAGGTGCAGAGGACCAGGTAGCCCTTGCCCGCGAAACCGCGCAAGGCATTGAGGGCTGCGGTACGCTGCACCACGCCCTGCGCATCCTCGGTGCCCGAGGCCACCGTACGCTTCCACGACGTGGGAAAGAAATAGACACGGCTTTCGTCCAGGAGGTTGTAAAAGTCGTTCAGGAGGTAGGCCGCGGCGTCGCGGTCCTCGGCCACGAAGAGGTGTACGCCGCCCGTGCGGGCCACGGCCGCGGCGGCATAAAACGAAAGCGCCCCGCCGACCAGCTCTTTCAGATGGACGGTTGCGCTTCGGTTCTTGTATTCGCGGCACAGTTTCGGGAGGGCTTTCGCGCCTGCGGCGAACTGCGCCAGCTGCTCACGGGCGGTCATCGACAATTCAAAATTAAGAATTAAAAATTAAAAATCATCTTCATGCCACCGCTACTCGATAAAATCGATTTTCGATTTCAGGCGAGCTGCGCCGGATTTTGATTGTCGTGGAGCAGATTTCGTGTTTCGTGCGACGGACGAGACAGGAGCATACTCAGGTATGCGTCTGTCCCGGACGACAAGGGAAGCACGAAAGGTGCCCGCGAGAATCGAAATCACTTGTTGATTAAGTCCGTGTCTTTCTTGTCGTGGTAATGCACCTCGACGATGCCGACGCTCTGGTCCTCGGCGATCTCCAGACGCACTTTGTATTTCCACTCCCAGCGGCGGCGCAACGACCAGAGGCCCTTTTTGAGGTAGGCGGCCACGTAGGGGCTGACCACGAGCTTGATGAACTTTTGGCCCCGGTCCTCGGTGAGGAACGAAATCTGGTTCTCGATCTTCTTGTCGAGCAGAACCGTGGGTTCGATCTTGCCCGAGCCGTTGCAGGTGGGGCAGACGTCGGAGACGTTCTCCACGGCCACGGGGCGCACACGCTGGCGTGTGATCTGCATCAGCCCGAATTTCGTGAGCGGCAGCACCGTATGCTTGGCCTTGTCGGTGGCCATCAGGCGGACCATCTCGTCGAACAGGGCCTGTTTGTTCTGGGCCTTGTGCAGGTCGATGAAATCGATGATGACGATGCCGCCCAGGTCCCGCAGGCGCAACTGGCGGGCGATCTCCTTGGCCGCCGCGAGGTTGACGTCCATCGCCGTCTGCTCCTGGTTGTCCTCGGCCTTGGTGCGGTTGCCCGAGTTGACGTCGATGACGTTCATGGCCTCGGTGCGCTCGATGATGAGATAAGCGCCCCGGCGCAGCGACACGTACTTGGCGAAGAGCGACTTGATCTGCTTCGAGATGTCGAAGTTGTCGAAGATCGGTACGTTGCCGCGGTAGAGCTTGACGATCTTCTCCTTTTCGGGGTCGATCTCGCGGATGTAGTTGCGGATCTCCTTGTACATGGCCTCGTCGTCCACGGCGATCTGCGAAAAGGAACCGTTCAGCGAGTCGCGGATGATCGTATTGGCGCGGTTCATCTCGCTCATCAACTGGGCCGGGGCCGTACTCTTCTTGATCGCCGCACAGGTCTTGCGCCAGCGGTCGATCTGGGTCTGGATATCGTGTTCGATGTCCTCGTCCCTGGCTTCCATGGCCGCGGTACGGATGATGACGCCGAAATTCTTGGGCAGCACGGCGGCGGCAATGCGGCGCAGGCGCTTCTTCTCGTCCGTCGAGCGAATCTTCTGCGAGAGAAAGACCTTGGACGAGAACGGAACCAGCACCACGTTGCGGCCCGCGAGCGAGATGTCGGCCGTCAGGCGCGGCCCCTTGGTCGAAATGGCCTCCTTGGCGACTTGTACCATGATGGACTGCCCGACCTGGAGGTACGAGGCGATCTTGCCCGATTTCTCGACGGGAGGTTCGAGTTTCATCCCCTCGACGCGCATGCCCCGCTTGCCGGGCTGCTGCGAATCGACCAACTTCTGCAACGAGGGGAACTGGGTCCCTAGGTCGAGGTAGTGGATGAAAGCGTCCTTTTCGTGTCCTATGTTGACGAATGCCGCATTCAGACCAGGCATGATCTTGCGTACCTTGCCCAGGTAGATGTCTCCTACGGCGAAACCCGTCTGGCTCTGCTCCTTGTTGAGCTCGACCAGGACCTTGTCCTCGCACAGGGCGATGGAGATTTCGGTCGGGTTGACGTTGACGATTAATTCTCTGTTCATTTATCGTGTGCGCGCTCCGACGGAGCGGCGAATGGCTGAAATTAGTATCGGTGCGCCTTTTGCGATGAAGTGGCGGATAACTCCAATGGGAAGACCGGACACGCGCACGGCGGGCGTTCGGGTCGGGTAAAATGCGGCAGGAGCCGCGCAAGTTCAAAAACAGGTAAAGCTAAAAGAGCCCCGGGCCCCTTTAGCTTTATCTATCGTTAGCACGAAGGTGCTACCCTACTTTTTCTTGTGGCGATTCTTGCGAAGACGTTTCTTGCGCTTGTGGGTAGCCATCTTGTGACGCTTATGCTTCTTTCCGTTTGGCATAGTCCTTTGATTTTAGAGGTTCTTGATTTATTCGTTGAGTTATTTTACTTTCGCTGCGAAGCTCTTGGCGGGCTTGAAAGCAGGAATGTTGTGTTCGGGGATGGTAATGGTCGTGTTCTTGGAAATGTTGCGGGCAACTTTCTGAGCACGCTTCTTCACGATGAAACTGCCGAAGCCGCGCAGGTACACGTTGTTGTTATTGGTCAGCGACGTCTTGATGCTATCCATGAAAGCTTCGACGATGGCCTGCACCTGCACTTTCTCAACGCCGGTGCTCTTAGCGATTTCGCTTACGATATCTGCCTTTGTCATAATTATTAGTTTTTAAAATATTAAGTTCCCTGCAAAACATTCGGACTGCAAATATACGCTTTATTTGTATTTCCGCCAATAAACCCGGAAATTTTTTCACGTTTTTTAATCCGCGTCCTACTTTCCACTACCACAACACGATAACAAATATCGGGCAAAACCGAACCAAAAATCAAAATATTCTGTGTCAGTGGGTTAATTAATTACCTTCCGAGCCGCCTTAAATTCTAACAACAAATTGAAAGACACTATGTTATGAGAAAAATTAAATTTTTCGCAACGCCGGTCCCGCCAGCGCTCTTCCGCGCAGCAGCCGGCGAAATAACCCGATGCAGCCAATAAACCGCGGGGTTTTTGCGTTTGATCTAAAAATCGCTAATTTTGCAAACCAATTCAAGCAGTATGGTCAAAATACTCTGGGTAGACGACGAGGTCGAACTCCTCAAGCCCCACGTGCTTTTTCTTCAGCAGAAAGGCTACGAGGTCGAGACGTGCAACAACGGTTACGATGCCATCGACATGGCTTCGGAGGAGGCCTACGACCTGATAATCCTCGATGAGATGATGCCCGGCATGACGGGGCTCGAAACCCTCCCCAAGATCAAGGAGGTGCGGCCCACCACGCCCGTGATCATGGTCACCAAGAGCGAGGAGGAGAACATCATGGACAAGGCCGTCGGTTCGAAGATCGCCGACTACCTGATCAAGCCCGTCAACCCCAACCAGGTGCTGCTCTCGATCAAGAAGAACGTCCACTCGCAGCAGCTCGTCACGGAGCAGACCACGGCCGACTACCGCTCGGAGTTCGGCCGCATCACCCAGTCGCTGCAAATGGCCGACACGTTCGCCGACTGGTGCTCGCTCTACCGCCGTCTGACGGGCTGGGAGATCGAGCTGGACTCCTCGACCGACAAGAGCATCAAGGAGGTGCTCGCCTACCAGAAGAGCGAGGCCAACCAGGAGTTCTCGAAATTCGTGCGCCGCAACTACTACGACTGGATCAACAAGCGTGCGGACGACACGCCCGTCATGTCGCACACGCTCATGCGCAACCGCATCTTCCCGGTGGCCGACGAGAACCGGAAGACCACGCTGCTCTTGATCGACAATTTCCGCTACGACCAGTGGCGCTCCATCTCGTCCCTGCTGCGGGGCTGGTACGACGTGGCGCAGGACGATTTCTACTGCGCCATCCTCCCCACGGCCACCCAGTATGCGCGCAACGCCGTATTCGCGGGGCTGATGCCGCTGGCCATCGACCGTCTGATGCCGCAGAAATGGCTCAACGACAACGAGGAGGGCGGCAAGAACCAGTACGAGGAGGAGTTCCTGCGGCGGCTGATGACCCAGAACGGCAAGCAGTGGAAATTCTCGTTCGACAAGCTGGTGCGGCCCGAACAGGGACGGCGCCTGGTGGACAACATCCAAAAGGTCTACGATGCCGATTTTTCGGTTATCATCTACAATTTCCTGGACATTCTCTCCCACGCGCGCACCGAGACCGACATCATCCGCGAGCTGACCGAAGACGAGGCGGCATTCCGCTCGCTGACGCGCTCGTGGTTCGAACATTCGGACCTCTATACCATCCTCAAGATGCTCTCCGAGAGGGGGCATACGGTGGTCATCACCTCGGACCACGGCACCATCCGCGTGGACAACCCGGTGAAAGTGACCGGCGACCGCGAAACCTCGGCCAACCTGCGCTACAAGACGGGGCGCAACCTGGCGTACAACTCGCGCGAGGTCTACGAGGTGCTCCGCCCGGAGGACATCCAGCTGCCGTCGAGCAACCTCACGTCGAGCTACATCTTCGCCTACAACACCGACTTTCTGGTCTACAACAACGACGCCAACCGCCACATCCGCTACTACCGCAACACGTTCCAGCACGGCGGAATATCGATGGAGGAGATGATCGTACCGTACATCGTTCTGAAACCGAAACAATAACATGAGAACCATCCACATCACCGCCGAGGACGAGCTCCCGCAGGTCGCCGAGGCGGTCATTGCCCAGACCGGCCGCCGCACGGTGGTTGCCCTGCGCGGCGAAATGGGTGCCGGGAAAACCACGCTCATCCGCGAAATAGCCGCCCTGCTGGGCGTCACGGATACGGTGACCAGCCCCACGTTCGCCATCGTCAACCAGTACCGGGGTGCGGGGAACCGCCGTATCTTCCATTTCGATTTCTACCGCATCGACGATCCGCGCGAAGCCTTCGATCTGGGGTACGAGGAGTATTTCTACTCGGGCGACCTCTGCCTGGTGGAGTGGCCCGAGAAGATCGAGCAGCTGCTTCCCGAGAATGTCGTCACGGTGCGCATCGCCGTGGACAGCGACACAGCCCGCACGTTCGAGATCGAATAGACTGTTCCCGAAAAACAAATACCCATGAAAAAAACCTTGAAAATCCTATCCGCCGTGGCTGCGGGTGCACTGCTCGCCGGCTGCGCATCGCATTCCGGTGGGGAGCTGGAGCGGCGTGCCGAGTTGCTGCGCAGTGCCGCAGGCTACCAGTCCGACAGCGTAGCCTACCGCTTCGCCTACGTGCAGGACAACGTGCAGGCACGTGAAATACGCACCTATTTCCGGCTCGACACGCTGCTTGCGCCCGGCGCGTCGACGTGGGAGAACACACTCGCCGTGGCGCGCTTCGTCGCGGCCCACATCCCCCACGAAAACCAAAAGGTCTATCCCCGGCGGCGCGACGCCATCGGGCTGTGGGAGTACACGCGCGAGGTGGAACCGGCGTTCAACTGCCGGCTGCACTCGATCCTCCTGCACGAACTGCTGCTCGCCTCGGGGATCACAAACCGCTTCGTGACCTGTCTGCCGGCCGACTCGCTCGACAGCGACTGCCATGTGGTCAACATCGTCTGGCTGCCCGAGCGGCAGCAATGGGCCATGATCGACTCCGACGAGCGTGCCTGGGTCTCCGATCCGGACGGCACACCGCTCTCGCTTCAGCAGATGCGCCGCCGCACCATCGACGGGGCGCCGATGCGGGTTCACCCCCTGCTCGAAACCGCCCCCGACGACGAATACCTCGCCTACTGGGCCAAGAATCTCTACTGGTTCATTTGCTGGGAGCAGACCGGATACGGCAAGGAGAACCGTTACGAAGGCCGCTCCGTGGTCCTGCTGCCGCCCGGATTCGGGGGATTCAAGCTCGAGGGCAGCGACATGCTGACCTCCGACGAGGAGCGCTTCTGGGCCGCACCCGATACCACCGTTATCTAAACAAGACTACATGCAGGAATACATCTCCAAACAACACCGCATTCTCCGCCCCGCGGAGCAGATTTACAGCGTCGTCAGCCGCTTCGACAACCTCACGCCCGCCGTTGAGGAGCGCGTCGAGGAGTGGCAGGCCACAGAGGACACCTGTTCGTTCAAGGCCAAGGGGTTCACCGTGAAACTCCGCATGGAGGAGCGCGCCGAGCCGCGGCACGTCAAGATCGTAGGCGACGACGGCGGCGTGCCGCTCGATTTCGCGTTCTGGATCCAGCTGCACAAGGTTTCCGACGCGGACACCCGCATGCGGCTGGTGCTGCACGTCGAACTGAACACGATGATGAAGATGATGATCGGCGGCAAATTGCAGACGGCCATCGACCAGATCGCCGAGGGGGTCGCCCGCGCCATGCAGCAATAGTCACTTGACGCTTCGGCAGAAACGGACACGCCCCTCGCGTGTCCGTTTTTTTGCACCCCCGGCGGAAAGGGTTCGACGCCTGCGCGGCGAAAAGACCCGAAATTTGCATCGGTATCGTTTCGACAACAAAAAGGAAGCACTATGAAAGAGTACGACGCCCTGATCATCGGATTCGGAAAGGCCGGCAAGACCCTCGCCGGGCAGCTGGCCGCGCGCGGCTGGAGCGTGGCCCTGGTGGAACGTTCCCAGCGAATGTACGGCGGCACCTGCATCAACATCGGCTGCATCCCCACCAAGTTCCTCATCCACAAGGCATCGCTGGCCGCGGCCAGCCGCCCCCAATCGTTCGGGCAGCGGCAGGATTACTACCGGCAGTCCATCGCCGAAAAGAAAGCGCTCGTCGAGTCGCTGCGCGAACTGAACTACCGCAAGCTGGCCGACAACCCGCTGATCGACCTCTGGACGGGCGAGGGCAGTTTCATCTCGCCGCACGAGGTGGCGGTGAAAGGGGCCCGGAGCGTCGAGCTGCTGGCCGGACGCCGCATCATCCTCGACACCGGCTCCGAGACCGTCATTCCGCCCATCCGGGGGCTGACCGAAAGCAACCGGGTCTACACCAGCACGACGATCATGGAGCTGGAGCGGCTGCCGCATCGGCTGGCGGTGATCGGCGGCGGATACATCGGACTGGAGTTCGCCTCGATGTACGCTTCGTTCGGCTCCGCGGTGACCGTGCTCGAAAGCGCTTCGGAACTGCTGCCGCACGAGGACCGCGACGTGGCCGAAGCCGTGCGCGGGGTGCTCGAAAAGCGCGGGATCGCATTCCGGACAGGCACCCGGGTCGCCGCGGTGCAGGACACGGTGCAGGGCGTGCGGATCGACGTGGCGGGCGAGGCGGAGGCCGCCGGCTATGCGCTCGAAGCGGACGCCGTGCTGCTGGCCACGGGCCGCCGCCCGGCCACCGGAGGGCTGAACCTCAAGGCCGCCGGCATTCAAACCGACGAGCGGGGCGCGATCCGGGTCGACGAGCACCTCGAAACCTCCGCGCCGGGCGTCTACGCTGCGGGCGACGTGACGGGCGGCCCGCAGTTTACCTATATATCATTGGACGATTCGCGCATTATCCGCGACGCCCTTTTCGGCGAGGGCGTACGCACCACGCTCAACCGCGGGCCGGTTCCCTATTCGGTCTACATCGAGCCGCCCCTTTCGCACGTGGGGCTGCACGAGGCGGAGGCCACGGGGCAGGGTCTCGACGTGCGCGTGAACCGGATCGACGTCTCGACGATCCCCCGCGCCCGGACGATGAGTTCGGCCGAGGGGCTGCTCAAGGCCGTGATCGACCGCAGCACGGACCTCGTCGTAGGCTGCACGCTCTTCGGGCCCTCGTCGGTCGAAGTCATCGACGCGGTGGCGCTGGCCATGCGGCACGGCATCACGGCCCGCGAACTGAGCGAGGGGATCTACACCCACCCGAGCATGACCGAGACGTTCAACGACCTCTTCGCCTGACCCGACGAGACGGGCTGTTCCGACCGAAGCGTTACGCTTTATGCGGAACGCCTCCTTTCGAGCCACCGCCGCGTCAGCCACGCCCACACGGGCAGATCGTAGAAGCGCAGGCACACCCAGGCAATCCCCAGGCTCCCCGCCAGTAGCAGCGCGCCGTACCCCGCGGCCGCTCCGGGCGACGGATGCACGTCGCTGGCCCAACCCGTATAGAGGTAGATCAGGGGGTAATGCGTGATGTAGAGCGGATAGGAGATGTCGCCCAAAAAACGGCAGGCCGCCGTCGAGAAGCGGCCCGAGATGCGGCCTCCGGCGCCGGCGGCCACGATGAGCGGAAAGACGAGCAGGATGCAGCCCGCCTCGTAGAGCCCGTTCACCCACTCCGGGCCGCCCAGTCGGGGCGAGACGAAGACGGCGATGAGCGCGAGGCTGCACACCCAGAACGCCGCCCGGATGCGGATCAGGCGGTTCATGCGCGCCATGAGCAGTCCCATCAGGAACGGATAGGCCAGCCGCACGAATCCCACCGTGAGTTCGTGCCCGGTCAGGGCCCAGCCGCCGATAAAGTCGCCGTTGGGTCCCGTGATGCCCAGCCAGACGGTCGCGGCCGCGGCCGCAGCTACGGCCACGCCCAACAGCAGCGTCGGCAGGCGGCGCAGCAGGAGCATGTAGAGGATATTGGCGATGTACTCGAACATCAGCGACCAGGCGGGACCGTCGAGCGGATAGGTCTCCGTCCAGCCGCGGATGTCCATCGACGGCGGCACGGGGATCATCAAGCACCCGAGCCCGAGCAGCAAGAGCATCTTCCACACCGGGGTCTCTCCGATGACCGAAAAGGCCGAAGAGTCGCCCCCGTAGTAGCAGACGGCGCCGATCGCCATGCCCATGACGACCATCGGGTGCAGGCGGATGAGCCGCCGCTTGACGAAATCGCGCCACGTCATCCGGCCCCAGCGGTCGTCGTAGGCGTACCCGATCACGAAGCCCGAGAGGATGAAGAAGAAATCGACGGCCAGGTAGCCGTGGTCGATGACGTAATCGAAGCGGTCGGCGGCAAAGGTTTCGAAGAGGTGGAAGAGGACCACCAGCACGGCGGCCACGCCGCGCAGGCCGTCGAGAATGGCGTAGTGGGGTTTGGAATGCAGGCAGGATGTTCGGGTCATGCAGTCGGGCGGATTATTTTCGGTTTTTCATCGCGGCGGCCACGCAGCGGATGGTGGGAAAGGAGCCCCGCAGATTCTCCTCGACGCGCTCGGGGGAGCACCACGCGACCTCTTCGATCCCCTCCTCCGTCTGAGGCGCAAGCGTATGGCAGCCCGTGGCGCGCAGGAGGTACCAATGCGTGTGCTTGAGCTCCCAGCGGGCCGTTCGGGGAAACCAGTAGGCGTGCCACGTGTCGCACAGCGGACGCCCGACCTCGGCGCAGACGCCCGTCTCCTCCCCGATCTCGCGGGCCGCGCACGCGGGGGTGTCTTCGCCGCACTCGACATGCCCTTTCGGGAGGTCCCAGCGGCCGTTGCGGCGGATCATCAGCCACTCGCCCCCCTCGTTCACAACCACGCCCCCGGCGGCTTCCACCTGCGTGAACCCGGCGGCGAAAGTCCCGAAAGCGCGCTCGGGGTCCGCCGAAACGAGCGCCACCGGGTTGTGCGTTTCCAAAATTTTGAGTACCTTGTCGCGTGAAACGGCCCCGGACATGTCGGCGGCCACCGCATGATAAGCGCCCGAGGGATCGTGTGCAGTAAAGAGCACGGCCTTGTCTGCAAAATAAACGGTGCGGTCCATGTTTTCCGATTTTTAGAGTAACAAAGGTAGAAATAAATAGAGAAACCCCGACGAAAATGAAAAAAATCATGCTCCTTATGGCTATTGCAGCTGCGGGGCTGGGCGCGTGCGAGCGGCGCCCCGAACCCCTGAAGATCGACAACGCCCTGACGGCCGAAGAGACGGCCCGGGGCATACTGACCCCCGAGGTGATGTGGAAGATGAGCCGCGCCGGCTCGTCGTCGCTCTCGCCCGACGGCATGACCCTGCTCTACCAGCAGACCGACTACTCGATGGCCGAAAACCGCGGCGTAACGACCCTCTGGGTGCAGGACCTCGCCTCGGGCGCTGTGACCCGCCTGACGGACACCTCCTCGAACAACGTCTCGCCCCGGTGGAGCGCCGACGGGAAAGCGATCTATTTCCTCTCGGACCGCAGCGGAAAGATGCAGGTATGGGCGATGAACCCCGCGGGCGGCGACGCACGGCAACTCTCGGATTTCGACCGCGACGTCGAGGGCTTCGGCATCAGCCCCGCGGGCGACCGGGCGTGGTACGTGCAGCGCGTGCAGGCGGCCGACCGCCGTTCGGCGGACATCCACAAGGACCTGGACAAGTCCCGTGCCCGCATCTACGACGACCTGATGGTCCGCCACTGGGACTACTGGGACGAGGGCGAGCACATGCACCTCTTCGTGGGCGATCTGACGGGCGGGAAAATGCAGCCGGGCGTTGACATTATCGGCCCGCAGGCGGCATGGGACACCCCGCTGGCTCCCTATTTCGACATGGCCGAGATCGCCTGGAACCATGCGGGCGACAAAGTGGCCTACACCTGCAAGCCGCTGAAGGGCACCGAATACGCCGTCTCGACCGATTCGGATATTTTCGTCTACGACACCGCGACGGGCGAAACCCGCAATATCTGCAAACCCCTCACGGGCCGTAACGCAGGGCCGGGCGAGGCGGTCCTCGACCTGGCCGAGATGGTCGGCTACGACAAATACCCCGTCTGGTCGCCCGACGACCGGAAAATCGCGTTCCGCTCGCAGCGCCGCCCCGGCAACGAGTCGGACAAGGAGCGGCTGCTGGTCTGCGATCTGGAGACGGGACGCCTGACGGACCTCACCAAGGATTTCGACTACAACGCCCTGAACGTCGTCTGGGACGGCAATGAAAGCGTCTGGTTCATCGCCCCGATCGAGGCCACGCACCAGATCTGCCGCGTGGCCGTCGAAGACGGCGAGGTCGAGGTGCTCACCGCGGGCGACCACGACATCAATGCGTTCAGCCGGGCCGGGGATCGCATCGTGGCCGAACTGTGTACGATCTCGTCCGACACCGAATTCTACGAGGTGAACCCCGCGAACGGCGCGCTGCGACAGTTTTCGGCCATCAACAAACCCGTCTACGACCGCATTCGGATGGGCGAGGTGCAGAAACGCTGGGTCGAGACCACCGACCGCAAGCAGATGCTCACATGGGTGATCCTGCCGCCCGATTTCGACCCCGCCAGGAAATACCCCGTGCTGCTCTACTGCCAGGGCGGCCCGCAGAGCGTGGTGTCGCAGGCGTGGAGCTACCGCTGGAACTTTCAGCTCATGGCCGCGCAAGGGTACGTCGTCGTGGCGCCCAACCGCCGGGGCCTGCCCTCGTTCGGGCAGGAGTGGCTCGACCAGATTTCGGGCGACTACTCGGGACAGAACATCCGCGACTACCTCGCGGCCATCGACGACGTGGCCCGCGAGCCGTGGGCCGACCAGTCCCGCATGGGGTGCGTGGGCGCATCGTACGGCGGCTATTCGGTCTTCTTCCTCGCGGGGAACCACGACAAGCGTTTCAAGGCGTTCATCGCCCACTGCGGCATCTTCGATTTCGATTCGATGTACGGCCAGACGGAGGAGTTGTGGTTCGTCAACAACGATTACGGAGGCCCCTACTGGGACAAGGCGAATGCCACGGCGCAGCGCTCCTACGCCAATTCGCCCCACAAGTTCGTCGACCGGTGGGACACGCCTATGCTGATCTTCACCGGAGAAAAGGATTACCGCATCCCCTACACGCAGTCGCTCGAAGCCTTTACGGCGGCCCGCGTAAGGGGCATTCCGGCCCGGCTGGTGGCGTTCGAGAACGAAGCGCACCAGGTGTTCAAGCCCCAGAACTCGCTGGTCTGGAACCGCGAATTTTTCGGCTGGCTCGACCGGTACGTCAAATAAACGTTTCCGCCCGTTCGGAGCGTCTTTCCGATCGTCCGAAAAGAAAAGGTCTGCCTTGCGGCAGGCCTTTTTTCGTGCGCAAACGCTCTGTGCGAAAACCCGCAAAGCGGTCTGTTCGTGATGAAAATCGGGGTGTTCGTTGAATTTATTTCCGTACAAACGTGCGGCTGGCTATTTTTGCACATCTTAATAAAAGACTCAGCGCTATGCGAATAACGTTTTGGAAAATGCTGGCCGTGCTGCCGCTGCTGATTGCCTCGTGCTCCCAGCGGGCGGAGGAGGATGCGCAGCCGGACGCGAAAACCATACGGGTGACGGTGGCCTCCGGTCCGCGGATCGAAATCGCCTCCCAGGCCGTGACCCGCAGCGAGATCGACGAGGAGGGCATCACGGTCAAGTGGAACACCGACGACCGGATCGCCCTCTGGGCCGAGCATACGGGGGGGGGCACGTTCGCCCTCTCGGCGCACGAATTCGCCCTCTACCACTACAACGCCGACTGGAACGCGGCCAAGTTCACGGCCGACATTCCGCAGATGGAGGCAGGGACCTATAATTATTACGCCGTATCGCCCCGGCCCGCGGCCGTAGACGGTACGCGCGCCTCGTTCGACATTCCGGCCGTGCAGGACGGCAGCCGGAAGATACCTTGCCTGGTAATGGTCGCCGATCCGGTGGCGGGCGCGGAGGCGCTCGCCGAGGGCGACAACAGCGACATCATCAGCCTGCATTTCACCCACAAGGTCCACGTGCTGAAGATCAGCATCCCCCGCAACGACCTGAACGAACCCGTCTCGGAGTTGCAGCTGACCTTTCCCCAACCCGTCGTGGGACGGCTGACGGTCGACGCGGCCGATCCCGAGGCTGAAAGCGTGCTGACCGGAGGTTCGAATACGCTGACGCTCCGCTTCGCCGAACCGAAGAACGCCGGCGACGTGGTGTTCGCGGCTATCCGGCCTCTGGATATTCCCGAAGACCAGCCGATTGAAATCGTTGCGCTGGGGCAGACCTGCGAGTCGAAAACGGCCTCCTTCGCCGGCAAGGATTTCCGGCCGGGCCGCACCACACCCATCGACTACAACGTGCCCGCCGCGGGGCGCCTCTTCACGCGGCTGCGCTTCGCGCTGCCCGCCGAAAAGGGAACGGCGACCCTGGGCGAGGCGGTGACGCGCATCAAGCTGACGGCTCCGGCCGACGCCACGTTCGGCAACGATTCGAACACGCTGGAGTTCCGGCCCGATGCCAACGGAACGCATACCATCATGCTCAAGCCCTCTTGGGAGGACCGCCTCTCGGGCCGCGAGGTCGAGGTCGAGTACGAGTCGGAGAGCGCCGTGGTCCGTAAGAGCGTGAAATTCGATGCGGTCGAAGCGTGGTCTACGGAAAACAAGCAGGAATTGGCGGTGCCCTACCTGTTGGAGGAGAATTTCGATACGGTAACGACTTTTTCCGACGGCGAAGGCGCGACCGGAGCCAACAACGACCCGGCAGCCATCTGGATTCCCGGACTCTCCGGCTGGTCGGCGGCCCGCGCAGGCGGCCAGGCAGGCAAAAGCGTGCGGATCGCGGGCCATCGAGAAGGAGGCCTGTGGGTTTATGCCGATTACGAAGCCCGTATGGATTCGGCACCGCTCGCGGGAATCAAGGCCGGAAAGTCGGTCAATGTCCGCATCAATTTTGATTACAGCGGTTCGACTAACAAGGGCGCACCCAAACTCAAATACGGGACCTCGACCGCAGCGGGCCTTCAGAACGGAGCCAATGCGGACATCGAATCGCAGGCCGGAAACATCACGGCCAACACGAACGGTTCCTACACCAATGTCAATCAGAAGATCACGCCTTTCACCGCGACGGGCCGGAACAATACGCGTCTGAGTTGGGTCGCCTACGGCAGCGACGGCGGTTTCAGCGGTTCCTATTTCTATTACATCTACATCGACAACGTAAAAGTATCCATCGCCCACTAACCGACTACGCCATGAAAAAACACGCAATAGCTCTTTTCGCATCGGCGCTGCTCGTGGCGGCGGGATGCTCGAAAACCGCAACCGAAGAGGGTTCGGACGGCTGCGGACGGCTCGCGCTGCAAGCCGCCGCCGACAACCGGATCGCAACCCGCGCCCAGGTCGAAACCGGGCCCGCACCCTCGGCCGACGAGTTCGCACTCCGAATCACGGGCGACGACTACGACCGAACGTGGGAGAACCTCGCGGCTTTCGACCGAAGCGACGAACTGCTGGTCAAGGGCAGCTACACGGCCCGGATCGTTTGGGGAGACCCCGAAGCCGAGGGCGCGGACAAACCGTACTACACGGGCGAGGAGACGATCGAGATCAAAGCCCGCCAACTCAATCGGGCGACCGTCACGGCCCGTGTGGCCAACTCGCAGACCGCGGTGCGCGCCACCGAGGCGTTCCTTGCCTATTTCCACGACGCAGAGTTCACACTGACCACCGAGTCGGGCAACTCGTTCCGCTTCACGCCCGGGGCCGAAACGGCCGACCCGGCCGTCTGGGTCAAAGCCGGCACGCGGCTGACGCTCAACGGCACGGCCATGCTCCAGAGCCAGACCGGAACGGCGTTCGACCGTCCCTACACGTTCCCCGAGCAGGTGCTCGAAGCCACCGCGCCCCGCACGCGCCACACGTTCCTGTTCGACGCCCGCGAGGCGGGCAGCGTGACGCTGAAGATAAATCTGACTGAAGATTTCGTCGAGGAACGCTTGATTCCCGTCGAGCTGAACGACGGAGCCATTCCGGACAACGAATAAAAAAACGACAAGCGATATGAAGACTCTTACCAAGATGCTGGCGGCAATGACCGCGATCGCGCTCTTCGCGGGCTGCGTGAACGAAGAACCGCCCTACAAGAAGAATACCGAGCCGGAAGAACCCGTCGGACAGGCGACCGGATTCCTGACGGGTGCCATGGACCTGCGCGTGATTTTCGACGCCCAGACCGACACCCGGCCCGACGACACGGAGGACGAGACGCAGCGACCCACGGCCAAATCGACCCGGACGGCGCCGGACACCGACGGCTATACGGTCGAAATTTTCGATGCCGAGGACGTTTCGGTCTACCAATCGACCTACGGTGAACTGCGGGCGGCCTTGCAGGAAAAACCGCTGGAACTGCCCGTCGGCAGCTACCGGATGGAAATCTGCTCGGCAGACCCGGCAGCCCTCCAGCCCGTCGCCTGGGACAAGCCGGTCTACGGCACCTCGCACGCGTTCACGATCCTCAAGAACAAGCCCACGACCATCGACAAGGTGGTCTGCACGCTGCAAAATATCAAGGTGACGCTGCTGTGCGCGGTCGACCTGGCCGAGCAGCTGAGCAAGAATACCGCCGCCACCGTCACGATCGGCAGCGCCCGCACGACGTTCGAGATCGGCGAAACCCGCGCGGCGTTCTTTCTGTCCGAGGCCGAGGAGAATACGCTCGATTTCCGGCTCGAGGGCGAATTCGTGGAGGGCGGCGCCGTAAAATTCTCGAAGCAGATCAAGGGCGTGCGTGCCGGGCAGTGGCGCAAGATCACGCTGGTGATCGACTACGCCGACAAGGGCAACGCGAAATTCGACATCGTGGTGGACAGTTTCATCCTCGACGAGACGATCACCGTCAACGGCACCGAGAATCTATGGGAGCCGGTCTACGAGGAGGCACCGCTTGTCGAGGCGCCGACCCTCGGGTGGACGGGGCATGAGTTCGGTACGCCGTTCCGGCTCAAGGCGTCGCTCTTCGATGAGAACAACCTCTGCTCGGAACCGTTCGAGATCGGAGTCGCGGCCCCCGGCCGGGTCGCCTCGTTCGAGGTGGCGATCACCTCGACCAGCCCCGAGTTCCTCACGGCGCTCGGCGATACCGGCATTCCCGCCGCATTCGACCTCTGCACCGTTTCGGGCGCCCCGGCGGCGCTGTTGCAGGGCTTCGGATTCCCCGTGGGCGACGACGTGCTGCATGCCGCCGAAAAGACATTCTATATCGGCGGTCAGCTGCCGTGGCTGCTCTACGGCTTCGACGGCACGCACACGTTCGCATTCACCGTAACCGACGCCGAGGGACAGACGGCCCAAGCCTCGCTCGTGCTGACGGTGGACCGCAACAACGAAACGAACGAGGGACCGACCATCGTGATGGCAGGACACGATATTGCCCAGCCCTACGTGCTGGAGGCGGCCGAGGATGTCATCATCGACATCGAGGCGCCCGAGGGCGGCATCCAGGCCCTGCGGGTCCGGATCGAATCCGAGGCGCTCGTTCCCCTGCTCGAAGCGGTGAGTATGTCTTCGCTGCTCGAGTGGTTCGACCTCTGCACCGTGAATCAGGATCAGGCCGAATTCCTGGGCAGTTTCGTCGGCTTCCCCGTGCTCGACCAGGTAAAGGACCGGACCGCCGTCACGTTCCCCGTCGGGGCGACGTTCGTCGGGATTCTCAAGGACCTCGACCCGTCTACTCCGGGCGTTCCCAACACCTACAAATTCCACCTGGAAGTGATCGACAACGCGGGCGGCAAGACCGCCGCGGTGCTGACGATGGTACAACCCGCAACGACCAAACAATGAGACGACTCCTGAAATACCTCGTTCCGGCCCTCGCGCTGCTGGCGCTGGCCTGCTCGAAAGAGCCGGTGCCCGACACGACTGACGGCACGGGCGCGCTGGCGCTGCGGATCACGACGACCCGCACGGCCGACAGCGGGGATTACGAACCGCTCGACTACCTCACCGTTCGTATCTACAAGGCCTCGGGCGAACTGATCCGCAAGTACACCTCCCGCGCCGACCTGCCCGCACGGCTCGAACTGCTCGCCGGAGAATACCGTATCGCGGTGGAGGCGGGCGAAAGCGTCCCGGCCTCGTTCACCCGGCGATTCTACAAGGGCGAACAGCCGTTCACCGTCGTGGCCCGAGAGACCACCCCGGTAGAGGTTGCGTGCAAACTGCAAAACACGGTGGTCGAGGTCAAATTCGACGAGGGCGTCGCCGAGAATTTCGGCACGAACCGCGACGCCTGGGTGATGGCCGCCGAGACGTTCGATGAAAAACTCATCGAATCTGGGACCACTCCCGTGCTGCACTACACGGCCGACGCGGCAGGCTATTTCGTTCTGCCGGAGGGCATGACCACGCTCGCATGGCAGTTCCGCGGCGAACATGCAGACAAGGGGCTCATCGTCAAGACCGGAACCATGACCGGCATCCAAAGCTTCGGCAAATACACGCTTACGTTCACCTACAAACCCGACCTGCCCGGCTTCATCGAGGGTGTGTTCGAACTGGTGGTGGACGACTCGACCGACGATGCGGACGACACGATCATCTTCAGCCCCGATCCGACGATCGAGGGCGACGGATTCGACATCGAGGAGGTGCAGAACTTCCTCACGGGCGAAAAGCGGTTCAACATCTCGACCGTCAAGCCGATGACCGAGGCGAGGCTCCTCTTCGGCGGCGAGACCTGCGACCTGCTGGCCGCAGCCACGACACCCATCGAGGGCGTCACGGCGGAGCATCCCGATGAGAACACGCTCACGGTAACCCTCTCCGACGCTTTCTTCGCGGGCCGCCCGGGCGGTGAGCAGACGCTGCGGTTCAGCGTCGCCGACAATGCGGGCGGGACGCTCACGACCGACGCAGTTTTCCGCTTGCAGGGCATACTGAAGCCCGCGGCCGCGGACTGCGACCTGTGGCACAACACCCTCACCCTGAAAGCGCTGGTGCTCGATCCGGCAGTCACGTCCGTGACGTTCGGCATGCGCACCCCCGGCGGAGAGTGGCAGGAGGCGGCCGGCACCGCCGACGGCGAGGGACACTACACGGCCACTTTCCGGCCCGAGTGGGTTGCGTCGGTCAACTCTAAAGCACAAACCGTATACACCCAAAAAGCGGGCACGGGTATCTCCGCCGGAAAAAGCTACGAATGCCGCGCGCTGCTCGGCGAAAGGGAGTATCCGCTCACGATCGCCACCCCGACCGGCGACATCATCCGCGACGGCGACATGGAGAACGGTTCGCTGCCCTGTTTCACGGTATCGGACAGCAAGAACTCGACGTTCTGGGGCAGCGGAAACAACAACAACACCAAGACGCTCTGCACGCAAGGGTCGGCCGGGACCAACCACTACGCCAACATGCAGTCGACCTACTACATTGCCGCCCCGGCTGCCGGAAATCTCTTCACAGGCACGTTCAACATGAGCGGCACGACGGGAACGGTGGGATTCGGCCAACCCTATACCTACACCGCCCGGCCCCGTGCCCTGCGGCTGAAATACCATGCCCAGGTCGGCAAGGTCACCGACAACAAGGCGGGCGGACCGCTGGCTATCGGCGAGCAGGACAAGGCGCGCGTGTTCGTAGCCATCGTGAACTGGAGCGGAAGACACGAGGTCGCTTCGACGTTCAACATCATCGGCAGCTCGACGTGCAGCGGTTCGTGGGACCCGGAAAACGGCATGGAGAGCGTGAACGAGGGGAAGATCCTGGGCTACGGCTCGATGTGGATCGAGCAGTCGACCGCCGGCGATGCACTCGTTTCGACGGACCACTCCCTGCAAATACACTGGTACGACAAGGACGCAGCGGCCCCCACAGGCAACTACACGCTGGTAATCTCCCTTTCGGCCAACGCCTACGGAGATTTCTTCAACGGGTGCCGCGACAACCACCTGTGGGCCGACGATTTCGAATGGGTATATTAACGACTAAACGCACGACCATGCGCATACAGACACTCCGCACGCTGCTACTCGTCTGCCTCGCGGCGGCCGGACAAACGCTGCGGGCACAGCAAATTCCCGAGGGCGGGAGCCTCCCTGCGGCCGACACGCCGGTCATCGCGGAACGACCGCTCACGATCAACGAAATGCGGCGCCAGCGCGGGCTTACCGACACCCACAACCTCTTCGTCCCCAAGGGGCAGTGGATTTTCGGCGGCACGGCCTCCTACTCGACCCACTCCAACAAGGGCTACCAGTTCCTGGTGGTCGAGGGGATCAATTCGAAAGGCTACACGTTCCGCGTAAGCCCGATGATCGCCTATGCATTCCGCGACAACATGGCCCTCGGAGGGCGTTTCATCTACTCGCGCACGCTCTTGAAACTGGACAAGGCGCAGCTCAATTTCGGCAACGAGGATTCGAACGTCGATATCAACCTCAGGGATTTCTACTCCCTGAAGCACTCCTATCAGGTGGCGGTGATCTGGCGGCAGTACATTCCGCTGGGGCGCAGCAAGCGTTTCGCGCTCTTCAACGAGATGCAGCTCTCGGCCGGCGGCACCGAGGCGCGTTTTGCCAACGACTCTCCCGTCAAGGGCACCTACGAGACGGGCTACACCCTCTCGCTGGGCATCTCGCCGGGCATCATCGCATTCGCCACGAACAACATGGCCGTCGAAGTCAACGTCGGCGTGATGGGTATCACCTACGACCGCGCCAAGCAGGTGCACAACCAGGTGACGGTGGGCCACCGGACGACGAGCATGATGAATTTCAAGGTCAACATCTTCTCCATCGGCCTGGGCATGGCTTTCTACCTCTAAAACCGCAAACACATGACACGATTCATACTCCTATTGCTGCTGATCCTGCCCATCTCGTGTGCCAGCAAACGACCCGCGGCGGACGAGGCGACGGCTGCCGCAGCGGAACCGCTCTTGTCGACCGGAACGGAAGATCCGGAGCAGCTGTTCTCCTCTGCGGAGCGTGCGCCCGAGAGCATCGCCGAGGCCGCGCCTGCGCAAAAGACGCTTTCGCAGAGCGCACCGGCAGGTCGTGAAACCGAAATCGCGGAAGCCGGAAACGAACCGATTGAAGAATTCGCCGCCGCGCCTGCAACCGGAACCGCTCCCGCAACGACCGCTGCGCAAACACAGGAGGAGGCGGAAGACCAGGCACCGATGCAGATCGTCGGGCCCGAGCCGGTTTCCGCTCCCTACCGGACCGCAGCCGAAGCCGTTACCGAGACCGAGGCTGCCGAAACCGTTGGAGGCCCCGTTGCCCAAACCGGGACGAAGACCGCGGCCGAAACCCTTGCCGCATCCGTCATACAACAGCCATCGCACACCCTGACCGAGGTCGAGCGCCGCAAGCAGCGATTTCTGCCCACGCGCCGCCGCATGGACCGCGAGATCAACAAGATCAAGTTCGCCTACAAGGGCGAGGTAATGACCGGACTGACGGCCTCCTACGGCACCCTGTCGAGCGACGACACCGATTTCATGCTCGTATTGGACAACATCAACGCTTCGGGAACCATCGCCACCGTCAAGCCTTTCGCGGGCTATTTCTACCGCGACAACAACTGCGTGGGCGTGCGCTTCGGCTACACCCACGTGGGCGGCACGCTCGACAAGGGCGCGCTGTTCGACCTGGGCGAGAGCAACGACGTCTCGCTCAACCTGCCCTACCTCGATCTGACGAGCGACAACTACTCGTTCGGCATCTTCCACCGCTCCTATGCGGGGCTCGATCCCAAGGGGCGTTTCGGCCTCTTCGCCGAGTTCGAGCTGGCCGTCTCGACCGGGTCGTCGGAGTTCTCCTACGAGTCGAACGGCGAGATAAAACACTCTTTGAGCGACAATACGCAGGTCAAACTTTCGTTTAATCCGGGAGCGGCGGTCTACATCTTCCCCAACGTCTGCGCCACGCTCTCGTTCGGACTGGGAGGCATCCAGTACACCAACGTGACGCAGCGGGACGCCGAGGGCAACAAGATCGGTTCGCGCAAGGCTTCGAACATGAAGTTCAAACTCAACATCGCGGCCATCAACATCGGCATGACGATCCATTTGTGGGACAAGAAAAAGAGATAGACATGAGACGCTTAATACGCATCCTGTTCCCGGTCGCGGCGCTCTTCGCGGCGGCGTGCATCGAGAACGACATACCCTATCCCACGGTCGAGGTACACATCAACGGGATCGCGGGCAAGGGGTTTTCCGAGCCGCGCATCGATTTGACGAACCGGACCGCCACCCTGACGCTCGACGAGACCACCGACATTCAAAACGTCGAGATCGACGAGGTGACTTTCGCCATCGACGCCCACAACACCAACATCGACCCGCAGACGTTTCTCGACCGGATCCGCACCTCGCGCAGCCTGACCGGGACGTTCGACCTGCGGACGCCCCTCTACGTCACGCTCTCGCTCTACCAGGACTATGCGTGGCAGATCGTGGCCGAGCAGACCGTTCCCCGCATCTTCAGCGTCGCCGGACAGGTCGGCGAAAGCGATTTCGACCTCGAAAACCGCATCGCCACGGCCTACGTAGCCAAAAACGCCGACCGCAGCCGGGTGGCGATCACCGCCCTCAAACTCGGTCCCGAGGATATTACGGTCTGCTCGCCCTCGATCGAGGAGCTCTCGACGCTCGATTACAGTTCGCCCGACCCCGACGACCCGACGCTCGGCACGCCCCATTTCGTCGACGTCGCTTTCCACGGCCGCACCGAAAGGTGGGTGCTCTACGTGCTGCCGACGGACAAGACCGTACGGACCGAAGCCGTCGACGCCTGGTCCAAGACCATCTGGCTGCGCGGCACGGGCATCGAGGGCGTCGACCGCATGGGATTCCGCTACCGGATCGGGACCTCCGGCGAGTGGTTCGAGGTGCCGAACGTGCAGATCGAGGGCGGTTCGTTCTCGGCCGCATTCGCCAGCCAGCCCGGCACCACCTACCAGTTCGTCTCCTACTGCGGCGACGAGGAGACCCTCCCCGAGACCGTCACGACCCAGGGCGTCGAGCAGCTGCCCAACAGCGGCCTGGAGGATTGGTCGAAACCCGGCAAGCCGTGGCTCCCATTCCTGTCCGAGGAGACGGCCTATTGGGGCTCGGGCAACAACGGCGCCGTCACCCTTGGCGACAAATACAACGTCACCACGCCGGACGAAACGGACCTGCGCCCGGGCAGCACGGGCCGCAAATCGGCCCGGCTCGAATCGACCTACGTGGCCGTCAAACTGGCGGCCGGGAACCTCTTTACCGGAGAGTTCGCCGGCATTCGCGGCGTGACGCACGGCGTGGTGAATTTCGGACGGCCCTTTACGCTGCGCCCCACGGCCCTGCGCCTCTGGGTCAAGTACATCCGCGGAACCATCACCGACGTCAGCGGCGTACCGGCAGGCATGACCATCCAAAAGGGCGATCCGGACAACGGCAGCATCTTCGTGGCGTTGGGCACCTGGACCAAGGAGGAGTACGGCCTGGCCAAGGGGGGCGAACTGATGGGCACCGACCACTCGCCCGTAAGCATCGACACACGCGACGTGAAGACATTCTTCAACCCCCGCGGCAAGGACGTGATCGGCTACGGCGAACGCATCCTGACCGAAAGCGTCGCCGAGTGGCAGCAGATCACCATTCCGATCGACTACCCCGACAAAAGCCTGCGCCCGACGCACATCATGGTCGTCTGCTCGGCCTCGCGCTGGGGCGACTATTTCACCGGAAGCCGCGACAGCAAAATGTGGCTCGACGATTTCGAACTCGTCTACGACCCGCTGCCCGACAGCGGGCAATAGGCTCCACGCCCCGTTCGACAGGCGCGGCCCGACTCAAGAAACCGGGCCGCGCTTTCTTGTCCGGCCGGCCGCAACGGCCTTGCCTCCCGCAGCCGCACAAAAAAACAGCACCCCGCCTGAAGCGAGGTGCTGCTTTTTATCATCTCCTGTCCGTCGTTACCGTCGGGTAATGCGGCAGTATTTGTCGTAGCGTCCTATCACGTCGTTCACGTAGGCCAGCGTCTGCCGGCTGCCGGTGAAACGGCCGCACTTGACCACTGCGTTTTCGTAGTACGCGGGGTCCGCCTTGAGTTGCAGGTAGCGGGCCACGACCTCCCACGAATTGGGATCCTCGCCGTTCGCGCGGGCCAGGCGGCGCGCATCGCTCACATGGCCGATGCCGCTGTTGTACGCGGCCAGGACGAGCGCCATGCGGTCTTTCTCGGAGGTGCTTTCCGGCAGGCGCAGCGTCGTCTTGATCTTCGAGAGCAGCTTGTTGGCCAGCCAGACATTGGTCTCGGGATTGGCTACCCGCTCCTGCGGCACATCGAACTGACGCGCCACCGAAGGCATGATCTGCATCAGCCCGCGGGCTCCGCTGCGCGAGGTGATGTCCGCCGTGAAGCGCGACTCGTGGTAGGCGATGGCCGACATGAGCCGCCAGTCGTGCCCCTCCTGCTCGCTGATGTTGCGAATGAGGTTGTCGTACACCGAGATCACGTAATCGCCCTCCGTGAGTAGCGAATTGTCCGGAACCCCGGTCTTCTCTTCGTTCAGCAGCATGTCATCCGTCACGGGTGCGCTGAACTGGGCGTTGAAGCCGTAAAAAGTGGTAAGAATGGTTAAGAACGCAAACGTTAAAACTGTCTTTTTTAACATAAATGGTTGTTTTGCGGGCAGCTTATACCGCGCAGAACAATACGCTAATCATAGAAACCCCATGAGATACCTATCTTGAACATGCCCGGATTGAGCGGATAACCCGCCGCCGAGAAATACTCTCCGTTGCCGAACAGTCCCTTGTTGACATGCTGATACTTGAGAAATATCCGCATCCTCTTCCACTTTCCCATCACGAAAGCGTCCACGTAGGGATAGTTCCCCACCTCGACCTCGCGTTGGTTGTAGTACACCGACAGAGCGGGGTTGTAACCGGGCGCATAATACCGTGTGTGGTAATGTCCGTCCAGACCGATCTGTAAGCGCAGTACGTTGCGCACCACCCAAAATTCGTAGTAATACGAGAGGTAGGCGCTCAAAAGCGGAACGGGTATGACTTCTTGATCCGTACTCCACTGCAACAATACCCTGTTGTCCAAATGAAGTCCGCCTAAGCGGAAATCTTTGCGAGCATACACGCTCGTCAGGCTGACGTTTCCGTCGCTCTGGGCGACGTGGCTGTCCGGACCGTAGTAGATCTTGTCCGTGACGACTCCTTGCCACGCTCCCGCTTCGAATGCGAAATCGGGAACCGAAAACTTGACCTCGAAACGAGTCTCATTCTCCTTGTTCAAAGGAGCGGACCACATGTAGTGGTTCGAGAATAGATTCTCCTGCCAGTAGGATGGCGAACGGCGGTCCATCGTGAACCTGCCTTCGAGAATCAGGGGGTGTCCGCGGAGAAATCCCGTGAGCGCCAGGTGTGCGCCGAGGGTCATGTCTCCGCCTCTGTATCCCGACGGGAAGAATTTGAAATTCGCATCCCAGTCGACATACTTCTTTATTTTGCCGCCGACCGAGCCGTAGACGAAATAGCTGGTCTTGTTTACTTTCGTATACTTTCCGGTCATGTAGTCGTTCAGCTCGAACTGCGAGTAGGTGTGCAGGTCGAGCCCCACGCCCGCGTCGATCGTGCCCACCACGCCGTTTCGGTCCCAGGGCTGCGCCTGGACGAAGAAGCGGTTGGAAATGTTGCGCTCGTAGAGCGAGTCGCGCGTTTCGAGCGGGTTGATATACCAGTTCTGGTAATACATGAGCGTATCCGGAACGAAATTGCCCGCCTCGTCGCGGTGCCCCCGCTCATCGATGTACGAGGCCCGCTGGTCGGTGTAGACCTTGCTCCACGAGCTGTACTCGAACGAGTGCCCCACATAGACCGCCGAGAGGTTCGCCATCGAAAAGTCGCTCTCGGTGAGCCGCTGCAACGGAATGCCGTACGACTGCGTGACGAAAAAGGCGTTGTTGCGGTAGAGGTTCTCGGCCTCGGCGTCGGAGAGCTTCATCGGCACGCCCGAGGGCATTTGGAACGTGGTGTCGGCAATGGCCCACTTTCCGACCACGCCACCGTTCTCCTGCTGCTCGATGTGGTTGTTGTAGTACCCCGCATGAACCGAATAGCGGCGCCCGGTGTGGTTGAACGCCACCGCGAGGTTGTGATTCTTGGTCCGCGACCAGACGTACTGGCCGCGCGTGCCGCGCGCCTTGTAGTCGACATTGAACCCGGTAGTGGGCGAAATGTTCTGCGCGTGCATGATGCCGAAATTCTCCTCCCGGTAACGCTTCTGCCCCGACTCGGCGTAACTGAGCCGGATCATGGGTTTTTTCGTGTTGTAGAACGGGACGTTCTCCATGTCGTAGATGTAGGCGTAGTAGGGACTGGCAAAACTGAAATCAAAGAACTGGGGCCGACGGAAATAGTTGAGCGGCAGCGAGGTCTGGCCCAGTGCGCCCTGCGCCAGGTCGCCCACATCCTCGCGGTAGAACGGGTAGTCGATGCGGTAATCGGTCAGCGTGGTGTCCATATCCGCGATCTCGACCCGGTTGTAGTCGCGCCGCACGTGCCACTTGAAATTGGGCAGCGAGCGCACCGAATCGCTGAAGAAATAGGATTCGAGCGGCTTGCGGATCTTGCGCTCTTTCTTGGTCGTGTCCTGCGGCTCGGCATCGGGGTTCTCCTCGTCGGTCTGCTCGAACGGATTGCCCCCGTAGAGGCTGCCCGACTCGCCCCGCTGCTGCGCCCGCATGATCGACTTGGCATCGAAATTCTGCGAACGCACCTCCCGGGGCACTGCAAGAAGCAGACCGAACCAGAGCGTGAGCAATATTGCTTTCGAAAATCCCGACATATCGACCCAAAGAGCGGAAATCCGCGGCAAAGATAATTAAAAAATTTTAAATATGCAATTACTCCCGCTTCCGGCACCCCAGCCAGCGGACGAGCGAAACCAGCACGTAGACCGCGATGACGAGCGGAATCGAGTAAACTCCCAACAGCAGGACCGCCGCCACGGCGAAAAGGATGAACCCGTACCGGATTTCATTGCCCCGCCAGCCGAAGCCCGCGAATTTCAGGGCGAACATCCGCACCGGCGAGACCATCATCAGCGAAAGAACCGCGGCCACGGCCAGCACCGCCTCGCGCGGTATTTCGAGACCGCGCACCTCGGCCAACAGGCCCAGCGAGACGCAGAAAAGCGTTGCGGCAGGGGTCGGAAGACCCGCGAACTCGGCATGCTGCGTCTCGTCGATATTGAACTTGGCCAGCCGCAGGGCCGCGAAAGCCGCAAAGACGAAGACCGCCAGCGAGGCGTACCCCGTATCGGGCAGCCACACACCCTGCATTCGTTCGTAGAGCGTGTAAAGCACGGCCGCGGGAGCGAAGCCGAACGAGATGTCGTCGGCCAGCGAATCGAGCTGCAACCCGATGGGCGAACTCTGCCCCAACAGACGCGCCGCGAAACCGTCGAAAAAGTCGAACACGGCCGCAGCGACGACCAGCCAGAACGCGGCCGTCAGATTGCCGGAGACCAACGCCGCAACCGCCGCGAACGATCCGCAAAGGAGGTTCGAAAGGGTCAGCAGGTTGGGCAGGGTGAAAAGTCTGATCTTCATGGCCGGCGAAAAAAATTTAATTTCTGCAACAGGCGGCAAAGTTACAAAATATTTTTATCTTTGTGTGGTTTTGCGCCATTAACTTGTCCGCCCCCTTGCGGGCTGGACTCCCCTTAAAAAGGGAGATGCGCGCAGAGTGAAGCACGAACCGGGCGTCGCGGACGCCGTAACGCAGGTCCGGCGGGTTCGTGGCCGAAAGGATTTCGGAGCGGAAGAAACCGAATCGGCCGGACTTGCAACCTTATAACTCATGGCAAGCAACAAATATTGCGTCATCATGGCGGGCGGTATCGGTTCCCGCTTCTGGCCCAAGAGCCGGCAGACGATGCCCAAACAGTTCCTCGACATCCTCGGGACCGGAAAATCGTTTATCCGCCATACCTACGAGCGTTTCGCAAAGCTCGTTCCGGCGGAGAATTTCCTGGTCGTCACCAACCGCCGGTACAAGGACCTGGTGCTGGAGCACATCCCCGAGATCGGCCAAGAGCAGGTGTTGTGCGAACCCATCGGCCGCAACACCGCCCCCTGCATCGCCTACGCGGCCTACACCTTGCAGAAGCACGACCCCGACGCCGAGATGATCGTCACCCCCTCGGACCACCTGATCCTCAACGAAGACGATTTCCGGGCGATCATCTCCGAATGCCTGGAGTTCGCCTCGGCGCACGACGCCCTTTTGACCGTGGGTATCAAACCCACGCGTCCGGATACGGGCTACGGCTACATCCAGGTCTCGGACACCCGCCCCATCAGCAAGGTCAAGTGCTTCACCGAGAAACCCGACCTGGAGCTGGCCCAGACGTTCCTCCAGACCGGCGAGTTCTTCTGGAACTCGGGTATCTTCATCTGGAAAGTGGACACGATAGTCGAAGCGTTCCGGAAATACCTCCCCGAGCACCACATGCTCTTCGGCGGCGTGCAGCGCGCGCTGGGCACCGACGCCGAGAAGAACGTGGTGGAAATGGCTTTCGCGGAGTGCCGCGCCATCTCGATCGACTACGGCATCATGGAGAAAGCCGACAACGTCTACGTCCGCTGCGGCGAGTTCGGCTGGAGCGACGTGGGTACCTGGGGCTCGGTCTACCAGCATTCGCGCAAGGACCGTTATGCCAACGCCATACCCGAAACGGGCTGCTACCTCTACGACACGCGCTCGTCGATCGTCTCGCTGCCGCAGGGCAAGATCGCCGTCATCAGCGGCCTGAAGGACTTCATCGTCGTCGACACGGAGGACGTGCTGATGATCTGCCCCCGCTCGGACGAGCAGAACATCAAGAAATTCATCGACGAGGTGAAATTCAACGACGGCGAGAAACACATCTGACGTTTTTCATGTCCGCACTCTACGACCTTTTCCGCGAACACCCCCGCATCTCGACCGACTCGCGGCGGATCGAACCGGATTCGCTCTTTTTCGCCCTGCACGGGCCGACGTTCGACGGCAACCGGTTCGCCGCCGAAGCGCTCGCCAAAGGGGCTTTTTGCGCCGTGGTGGACGACCCCTCGGCGGTGAGGGGCGAGCGCACGCTGCTGGTCGACGACACGCTCCGCGCCTTGCAGGAGCTGGCGCGCGAACACCGCCGCGCACTCTCCATCCCGATTCTGGCGATCACGGGCAGCAACGGCAAGACCACCACCAAGGAACTTGTCAGCCGCGTACTGGCCGAGCGTTTTACGGTCTATGCCACCCGGGGCAACCTCAACAACCACATCGGCGTGCCGCTCACGCTGCTTGCGATGGACCGCGACACGGAGTTCGGGGTGGTGGAGATGGGCGCCAGCGCATGCGGGGAGATCGCCCTTTTGGCCTCGATCGCCCAGCCGAACTACGGCCTGGTGACCAACATCGGCCGCGCCCACCTCGCAGGGTTCGGCGGTCCGGAGAGGGTGCGCCGCGGCAAGGGCGAACTGCTCGATTACCTGGCGGCGAACGGCGGCCGCGCATTCGTCCGCTCCGAAGACGAGGTGCTCACGGCGCTGGCGGCCGAGCGGTATGGACTGGCTGCGGAGTACTACTCGACGCGGCTGGCCGACGGGGTGGAGCACCACCTGGAGGGGGACTACAACCGCTTCAACATCGCCGCCGCGGTGGCCGTGGGCCGCTATTTCGACGTGGACGACGACCGCATCCGCCACGCCATCGCCTCCTACACGCCCGACAACAACCGTTCGCAGCGCATTCAGACGTCGCGCAACACGCTCGTGGTGGATTGCTACAACGCCAATCCGTCGAGTATGCGCGCTTCGGTCACGAACTTCCTGACCGAACCGCTCGCCGGCCGCAGCCGCCGGATATTGATTCTGGGCGACATGCTCGAACTGGGCGACTGGTCCGCGGAGGAGCATGCCGCCGTCATCCGTCTGGCCGCTACGGACCCCCGGGCGCAGCTGCTGCTCGTCGGCGGGGAGTTCGCCCTGGCCTGGGAGAGCCTGGCGGATAAGCCCGCCAACACGACGCTCTACCCCTCGTGTGAGGCGCTTTGTGCGGCTCTCGGACAAAACCCGCCTGCCGATGCGCTCATACTCGTCAAGGGTTCGCGCGGCGTCGGACTGGAGCGGAGCGTGGAACTGCTCTGATCCGGACGGCTGGGCAAAGATAATTCGCGCGACGTCGGACTGGAGCGGAGTGTGGGATGACTCTGACCCGGACGGCTCGGCAAAGATTCGCGCGGCGTCGGACTGGAGCGGAGCGTGGAACTGCTCTGACCCGCTCGTGCTCGTCAAGGGTTCACGCGGCACCGGGCTGGAGCGGAGCGTGGAACTGCTCTGATCCGGACGGCTCGCCCCCGGGTCGACCGCGGAACCGAACCGCCCCCGAGCGGCAGCGGCTTCGGATAAAACTTTCGGGCCGCCTGACAACCCGACACGCCCCGCCCCGGCAGGAAACGGGGCTTTTTCATGCCGTTTGTAAAATTATTTTGCTATTTTTGTCCGATTAAGTACGTGTAAAACCCAAAGACATGACACTCAACGAATACCAGCAGCACGCCCTCGAAACGGCCATCTACCCCGACAATCGGCGCATCATCTACCCCACGCTCGGCCTGACGGGCGAAGCGGGCGAGGTAGCCGACAAAGTCAAGAAAGTCATCCGCGACGGCGGCGAAGAGTTCACCGACGAGAAGCGGCTCGAAATCGTCAAGGAGATCGGCGACGTACTGTGGTACTGCGCCACGCTCGCGCGCGACCTGGGCTACGAACTGGACGAGGTGGCGCAGATGAACGTCACAAAACTCCGCTCGCGCATGCAGCGCAACCACCTCACGGGCAGCGGCGACAACCGATAATCTTTCGGCTCTTGCCGAAAGATTGCAATTCAGAATTCAAAATTCGAAATTCATAATTACACCTTGATGGAACAGGAAAAACTACAAACCTCGCTGCCCGAGAACGCCTACCGCGAACTCCGGCCGGGCGAAACCTACACCCCCGTCATGCCCGCCTCGGCCACACCGCGCGAGGTGACGCCCTACTCGGTCGGGATGGGCGTCGTGATGGCCGTCGTCTTCTCGGCCGCAGCGGCCTTTCTGGGGCTGAAAGTCGGGCAGGTATTCGAAGCCGCCATCCCCATCGCCATCATCGCCGTGGGCATGGGCAACGTCCTGGGCAAGAAAAACATGCTCGGCCAGAACGTCATCATCCAGTCCATCGGCGCCTCGTCGGGCGTGATCGTCGCGGGCGCCATCTTCACCCTGCCGGCGCTCTACATCCTCGGGCTCGAAGCCGCATTCTGGCAGGTGTTCCTCTCGTCGCTTTTCGGCGGCCTGTTAGGCATCGTGCTGCTGATTCCGTTCCGCAAGTATTTCGTCAAGGAGATGCACGGCAAGTACCCGTTCCCCGAAGCCACGGCGACCACCGAAGTGCTCGTCTCGGGCGAAAAGGGCGGCAACCAGGCCAAACTGCTGGCCGTAGCGGGAGTCGTCGGCGGACTCTACGATTTCGCGGTCGGCACGTTCGGCCTGTGGACCGAGTCGGTCTCGACCCGCATGGCGGAGTGGGGCGCCGCGGCCGCCGACCGGTTCAAGGTGGTCTTTTCGCTCAACACCTCGGCCGCGGTGCTCGGTCTGGGCTACATCATCGGACTGAAATATGCCCTCATCATCACCGCCGGATCGTGTCTGGTGTGGTTCCTGGTCGTCCCGCTGGTCGGGTCGCTCCAGGGGGCCATCGATCCCGCAGCACTGGTCTCGATGTTGGGCGTCACGCGCGCCGACCTCATGGCCGACCCCGCGGGCATCTTCACGCCCGAAAACCTCTTTGCGTTCATCGGCAAACCGCTGGGTATCGGCGGCATCGCCATGGCGGGCATCATCGGCATCGTCCGGCAGTCGAAGATCATCCGGCAGGCCGTCGGGCTGGCCGTCTCGGAATTCGGCGGCAAGGGCTCGGCCCCCGAGGCCACGACCGTGCGCACGGAGCGCGACCTGACGATGAAGCGCGTGCTGACGATTCTGGTGGCCACGCTGATCTCGGTCTTCGTCTTCTTCCATTTCGGGCTGCTGGACGGCTGGGTACAGTCGGTAACGGCCATTCTGATCGTCTTCGTCATCTCGTTCCTCTTCACCACCGTGGCGGCCAACGCCATCGCCATCGTGGGCACCAACCCCGTCTCGGGCATGACGCTCATGACGCTGATCCTCTCGTCGCTGATCCTCGTGAGCGTGGGTCTGAGCGGCACGACGGGCATGACCGCCGCGCTCATCATCGGCGGCGTGGTCTGCACGGCGCTCTCGATGGCCGGAGGCTTCATTACGGACCTCAAGATCGGTTACTGGCTCGGCACGACGCCCAAAAAGCAGGAGTCGTGGAAATTCCTCGGCACGCTGGTTGCAGCCGCCACCGTGGCGGGCGTGATGATTATCCTCAACAAGTCGTACGGCTTCGTGGGCGAGGGTGCGCTGGTCGCTCCGCAGGCCAATGCCATGGCTGCGGTGATCCAGCCGCTTATGACGGGCGGCCAGACCCCGTGGATGCTCTATTTCTGCGGTGCGGCGCTGGCGCTGGTGCTGACGGCGATCGGCGTTCCGGCCCTGGCATTCGCGCTGGGCATGTTCATCCCGATGGAGCTGAACGCACCGCTGGTGGTTGGCGGCCTGGTGGCCTGGTGGGTTTCGACCCGCTCGCAGGACGAGGCGCTGAACAAGGCCCGCTTCGACCGCGGCACGCTGATCGCCTCGGGATTCATCGCGGGCGGCGCCCTGATGGGCGTAGTGAGCGCCCTTTTGAAATTCCTCAACGTGGACTGGTTCCTCTCGGGCTGGGCCGCCTCGAACGCCGCGGAATGGGTGGGCCTGGCCATGTACCTGCTTTTGATCGGCTATTTCGCATGGCATACGGTCCGGGCCAAGAAAGAATATTCATAATTCACAATTCACTATTAGATGGAACTTAAAGAACGCTTCCTTAAATACGTCTCCTACGACACGCAGTCTTCGGAGGAGAGCACGACCTTTCCCTCGACTGAGAAGCAGAAAGTGCTGCTCAAAGCCCTGCACGACGAGATGCTGACGCTGGGCCTTACGGAGGTCGTGATGGACCGAAACGGCTACGTCATGGGCACGATCCCCGCCTCGCCGGGACTCGAGAATGCGCCCGTCATCGGCTTCATCGCCCACGTCGACACCTCGCCCGACATGAGCGGAGAGAACGTCCGGCCCCGCATCATCGAGGAGTACGACGGCGGCGACATCGCGCTCAACGGGCAGCTGACGATGCGGGTCGCGGAGTTCCCCGAACTGGCCTTTTTCAAGGGCCACACCCTCATCCACACCGACGGCACGACGCTTCTGGGTGCGGACGACAAGGCGGGCGTGGCGGAGATCATGACCGCTGCGGAGTACCTGATGGAGCATCCCGAGATGCGGCACGGCAAGATCCGGATCGGCTTCACCCCCGACGAGGAGGTGGGGCGCGGGGTCGATTATTTCGACGTGGCCGCATTCGGCGCCGATTTCGCCTACACGGTCGACGGTGGCATGGAGGGCGAACTGGAGTACGAAAATTTCAACGCCGCGAGCGCCAAGATCGAAATTCAGGGCCGCAACGTCCACCCGGGCTACGCCAAAAACAAGATGATCAACGCCATCGAGGTGGCCTGCGAGTTGCAGGCGTTGCTGCCCGCGGCCGAGCGGCCCGAGCACACCGAGGGCTACGAGGGTTTCTACCACTGCGTCGCACTGAACGGCACGATCGAGAAAGCCGCGATCAGCTACATCATCCGCGACCACGACGCCGAGCGCTTCGAGCAGCGCAAGGTCTTTATGTGGGCTGCGGTCGATTTGCTGAAAAAGCGGTACGGAGACGAGGTGCTGACCCTTGTGCTTAAAGACCAATATTTCAATATGCGCAAGATGGTCGAACCCCATCCGCAGGTGATCGACAAGGCGATCGAAGCGATGCGGATGGCGGGCGTGGAGCCGCTCGTGCGGCCCATACGCGGCGGCACGGACGGCGCGCGCCTCTCGTTCATGGGCCTCCCGTGCCCCAACCTCTTCACGGGAGGCATGAATTTCCACGGCAAGTTCGAGTACTGCTCCCTGACCACCATGCGCAAGGCCCAGCAGGTGATCCTCAACTTGGCGCAGCTGTGGGCGGAATGCTGACAATTAAAAATTAAGAATGAAAAATTAAGAATTAACAGTTTTTTCTATCGCCAAAGTGCATCTACAACACGGAACCGTCGCCAATTTTTAATTTTTAATTCTTCATTTTTAATTCTCAATTAGCGAAGCTATGGATAATTTCGGTTTTCTGAAAGTAGCGGCGGCCATCCCGCACCTGCGCGTCGCCGACTGCGACTACAACGCTGCGCGGATCACCGCGCTGGCCGAAGAGGGCGCGCAGCGGGGCGTCGAGATCGTCGTCTTCCCCGAGTTGGCGCTGACGGCCTATACCTGCGGCGACCTGCTGTTGCAGCCCGCGCTGCTCGACGCGGCCGACGCAGCGCTGGAGGAGCTGGTGCGCACGACGCGCAAACTGCCGCTGACGATGATCGCCGGCGCGCCGCTGCGCCACGGCTCGTCGCTTTACAACTGCGCCGTGGTCTTCTCGCAGGGCCGCATACTGGGCGTGGTGCCCAAGACCTACATTCCCGACTACACGGAGTTCTACGAAAACCGCTGGTTCGCATCGGGCGCGGGCATCACCGAAGAACAGATCGCCGTGGCGGGCCGGAAAGCGGATTTCGGCGCCGACCTGACGTTCGAGGTCAACAGCGCGGAGTTCGGCATCGAGATTTGCGAGGACCTCTGGGCGGCCGTGCCCCCCTCGTCGCAACTGGCGCTGAACGGCGCAAAAGTGATTTTCAACCTCTCGGCCTCGCCCGAGGCGGTGGGCAAGCACGACTACCTCCGACAGCTGGTAGCCCAGCAGTCGGGCCGCACGATTTCGGCCTATGTCTACTGCTCGGCGGGGTTCGGCGAATCCTCGACCGACCTGGTCTTCGCCGGCAACGCGCTCGTGGCCGAGAACGGCCGTATCTTGAGGGAAGCAGAGCGCTTCTCGCTCGGCGAGCAGCTCGTCGTCGCCGACGTGGACTTGGAGCGGCTGGAGTTCGAGCGCCGACGCAACACCTCGTTCCGGCAAGGGCAGGGCGCGACCGAAAATACCGTCATCGAGATGGAGGTCCCCGAGGGGCTGCGCGCCGCGGCGCTCGACCGCGACATCGACCCGCTGCCGTTCGTACCCGGGGACGAAACCCTGCGCAACGCACGTTGCGAGGAGATTTTCCAGATTCAGTCGCACGGACTGGCCCGGCGGCTCCGCCACACCCGCTGCGAGCGCGTCGTGATCGGTATTTCGGGCGGGCTGGATTCGACGCTGGCTCTGCTGGTCGCGGTCCGCACGTTCGACAAGCTGGGGCTCGACCGGCGAGGCATCATCGCCATCACCATGCCCGGATTCGGGACCACGGACCGCACCTACCGCAATGCCCTCGATCTGATGCGGCAGCTGGGCGTCACGTCCCGCGAAATTCCCATCCGGGACGCCTGCACGCAGCATTTCCGTGACATAGGGTTGGACCCCGAAGACCGCTCGGTCGCCTACGAGAACAGCCAGGCGCGTGAACGGACGCAGGTATTGATGGATGTGGCCAACATGGAGTCGGCGCTGGTCGTCGGCACGGGCGACCTGTCGGAACTGGCCCTGGGGTGGGCCACCTACAACGGCGATCAGATGTCGATGTACGGCGTGAACGCATCGGTGCCCAAGACGCTGGTGCGCCACCTGGTCAGCTGGGCCGCCGACACGGAAAAGGACCCGGCGGCGCGGGACACCCTGCACGACATCGTCGACACGCCCGTCAGCCCCGAATTGCTGCCCGCCGACAGCCGGGGGAGCATCGCCCAGAAGACCGAAGAGTTGGTCGGCCCTTACGAGTTGCACGACTTTTTCCTCTACCATTTCCTGCGCTCCGGCTACGGACCCGCGAAGATGCTGTTCCTGGCCGAGACCGCATTCGGGGGCACCTACGACCGGACGACGATCCTCAAATGGCTCAGGGTCTTCATCCGCCGCTTCTTCGCGCAACAGTTCAAGCGTTCGGCCATGCCCGACGGTCCCAAAGTCGGCTCGGTGGCCCTCTCGCCCCGCGGCGACTGGCGCATGCCCTCCGACGCTTCGGCGGCCGTATGGCTCAAGGAACTGGAGACGCTCTGAGCAACGCCTCGGCGGCGACATTCAAGTTCAGCCCCGAAAAGTCGATAACTTTTCGATAACTTTTTCCTGCATGACGGATTCACAGCGAATCCGTCCTTTTTCGTTACGGATCAAAACCCCGCAAGCCGCCGCGGTCGCCGGACCGCAAGCAGACCGGCCCCATGCCCGCTTCGGTCCGGGGAACCGATTTCTTAAAGAATTTGCAAAACACATCCGGATGCACTATTTTTAACCCCGAAAACAGACAAAACCCTACCCTCGCTTATGAATGAACAAATCCGACAGTGGGTCGAAGATTTCATGAACCGCTTCATCGCACGCAACCCGAACGAACCGGAGTTCCACCAGGCCGTGCGCGAGGTGGCCGAGTCGCTGGCCCCGCACATCGTCCAGAGTCCCGTGCTGCAACGGATGAAGATTCTCGAACGCATCGCCGAACCCGAGCGGATCGTGATCTTCCGTGTGCCGTGGCTCAACGACCGGGGCGAAATCGAGATCAACCGCGGCTACCGCGTGCAGATGAACAGCGCCATCGGTCCCTACAAGGGCGGCATCCGCTTCCACCCCTCGGTCAACCTCTCGATCCTCAAGTTCCTGGCTTTCGAGCAGACCTTCAAGAACAGCCTGACGACCCTGCCGATGGGCGGTGGCAAGGGCGGTTCGGATTTCGACCCCAAGGGCAAGTCGGACAACGAGGTGATGAAATTCTGCCAGTCGTTCATGACCGAACTGCAACGCCACATCGGCCAGGACACCGACGTCCCTGCGGGCGACATCGGCGTCGGCGGCCGCGAAATCGGCTTCCTGTTCGGCCAGTACAAGCGTCTGAGGGACGAGTTCACCGGCACGCTCACCGGCAAGGGCCGCGACTGGGGCGGCAGCCCCCTGCGCCCCGAGGCGACGGGCTACGGGGCCTGCTATTTCGCCCAGGAGATGCTTTCGACGCGCGGCACGACGTTCGAGGGCAAAACCGTCTGCATCTCGGGCTCGGGCAACGTGGCCCAATACGCCTGCCGCAAAGCCACCGAACTGGGCGCCCGGGTCATCACGCTCTCCGACTCGTCGGGCTACATCTGCGACCCGGAGGGAATCGACGCCGGGAAACTCGAATACGTCATGGAGCTGAAGAACGTCTTCCGGGGCCGCATCAAGGAGTACGCCGACCGCTACCCCTCGGCCACCTACCATGCGGGCGAGCGTCCGTGGGGCGAGCGGTGCGACATCGCCATGCCGTGCGCCACGCAGAACGAGCTGAACGGCCTGGAGGCGCAGGTGCTCGTCGACAACGGCTGCCAGTGCGTGGCCGAGGGCGCCAACATGCCCTCGACGCCCGAAGCCATCCGCATCTTCCACGAGCACCGCCTGCTCTTCGCCCCGGGCAAGGCGGCCAACGCCGGAGGCGTGGCCACCTCGGGGCTGGAGATGTGCCAGAACTCGATGCGCCTGAGCTGGACGCCCGAAGAGGTCGATGCCCGGCTGAAATCGATCATGCAGAACATCCACGCGGTCTGCGTCCGCTACGGCACCCAACCCGACGGATACGTCAACTATGTGGTGGGCGCCAATATCGGCGGCTTCATGAAAGTGGCCAACGCCATGCTGGCGCAAGGGTGCGTATAACCAATCAAGAATTAAGAATTAGACGTCAAAAAAGGGGACGGGTCGTGCGGCTCGTCCCTTTTTCGATCCGCGACCGGGATTCTCAGAGAAGCAGCCCCTGGGTGCGACTACCCCTTAGCCGCCCGCAAAGCCGGCCGGCACCTGTCGCCCGTTGCGGAAGCCGAGGACAGAACCGGCCGGTTGTTCGGTCGTGCAGTGCACTGCCGGAGAGGATTTGGATTGTCGGATAAATTCATTATCTTTGTTTAACCATAACTGCCTCGATGCGTGTGAACACAACATACCGCTTTCGCCTGCCTGTTACTTTCTGCCGCCCTCCGTGGGGGGGGGATTTTCCGGTCATTCGCTTAATATCCGAACACCTTATTATTTAATTTTCAAGCCCCGTCCGCCTGTCACCGGTCCGCAGGCAGGTGGGGCTTGTTGTATACCTATCTAATCCATTCACAAAAAAATCTGGCATGAAAAAACTGAAATTTTACGGGATGCTGCTTCTGGCAGCGGCGGCCCTGGCGTCGTGCGACGACTACGACGACACGGGATTGCGCAAAGACGTGAACGACCTCGAAAAACGGGTCGAAAACCTGGAGCACTGGTGCAACACGGTCAACGGACAGATCGGCGCCTTGCAGGAGCTGGTTTCCGCCCTGGAAGCAAAGGACTTTATCACGGGCATAACGCCCATCATGGAGGGGTCGAAAGAGGTCGGCTACACGATCGCTTTCGAAAAAAGCACCCCCATCTCCATCCGCCACGGCGTAGATGCCCAGGACGGTATCACCCCGATTATCGGCGTGAAGCAGTTCATCGACGGAAAATACTACTGGACGGTGCAGATCGGTCAGGCCGATCCCACCTACATTCTCGATGAGGAGGGGAACAAGATTCCCGCCTCCGGCACCGACGGGGAAGCGGGCGCCACGGGTCCTGCCGGACCCACTGGACCCACCGGACCCACCGGACCGAAAGGAGATACCCCGCAGATCAGCGTAGCGGAATTCGAGGGCGTGCTCTACTGGAAAGTCGACAACGAGTGGCTACTCGACAACGGAGCCAAAGTGCCCGCCACGGGCGCCCAGGGCGATGCCATTTTCGCCAAGGACGGTGTGGACACCTCCGACCCCGACAACGTAACTTTCACGCTGGCCGACGGAACGACCAAGATCACCCTGCCGCGCAAAAGTGCGGTGACGGTCGCGTTCGACAGCTACCAGACGTTCTTCGCATCGAGGGAGAACAACAAGGTGACGCTGGTATTCCCCGCAACACTCAAGAAAGGGGATTTCACCGCCATGACGGCAGCCGTAACCAACGAAAACGGCACGGGCATGGACATTCAGACCCGCTCGGCTGCCACGGACAAGGTCTGGGGCGTAAAGGTCACCCTGCCCGAGTACAACGCCGAGGACAAACCCGTTGCAGGCAGTTCGTATGTGACGCTGACCGCTCCCGAAAACATCGCACTTGCCGAGACGGCTCTCTTGAAAGTCACGATCGTGGACTCGAAAGGCCGCGAGCAGTCGGTAACGCGCCCCGTAAAATATTTCGAGGGGGCTATCGGCACCAGCACGGCCGGCGGTCTGAACGCTGCCGGTATCAATCCGGCGGTTACCCGGCTGGCCTTGAAAGGCAGCATCGACGCCACGGATTTCGAATACATCCGCACGACACTGACCGCACTGGAGGTTCTCGACCTCTCGATGACCGATCTGGCTTCGATGCCCGACCGCGGACTGGCTTTCAACGAAGCGGCGCCCAACACGACGCTGCGGCGCGTGATCCTGCCCGAAAGCGTGGGCGGGATCGAGGAGGCCGCTTTCGTGAATTGCCAGGCCCTCGAATACATCGACGCGGGCAATCCGGTGCAGATCGGGCAATGGGCTTTCCAAGGCTGCTCGGCACTGCGTCGGATCGACCTGGGCGACCGGCTCGAAACTGTCCTCAATTCGGCATTCTACCATTGCACCTCGCTTTCGCAGATCGAGTTCCCGAAGAGCACCCGCACGCTGGGCCGCTGGATTTTCGAGGGGTGCACCAACCTGGAAACGGTCGTGCTGAACGAGGGGCTCGAAACGCTCTCCCAGTCGACTTTCTACGGCTGCGGCATTTTCACCCTGCGCATCCCCTCGACCGTGAGCGAGATTCCGGGCTGGACGTTCGAAGCCTGCCCGCGCCTCACCAATATCCGCATTCCCGCCACGGTCACCACGCTGGGCCAGGGCGCGTTCTACGGCTGCACGCAACTCGCCTCGGTCGACATCGACCCGGGAATCACCGTCGTGCCCGCGGATTGCTTCTACATGTGTCACGCCCTTTCGCACATTTCGCTTCCGGACCAGATCACCGAGATTCAAAACGATGCGTTCGCTCAGTGCGACAATCTGGTGCTGGGCAAGCTGCCCGCAAGCCTCGAGGTCATCGGCCGACGGGCCTTTGCCTCCTGCAACAACATGAATTCGGTGGATTTCCCCGACGGTTTGAAGCGCATCGAGCAGTCGGCGTTCAACTACGTTCCGATGGAGCGTATCGAGTTGCCCGCATCGCTGGAATCGCTGGCCGATTGCGCATTCTACTGGGAGAACAGACCCGGCACGATCCTCTTCGAGGGAACGACGCCACCGACGGTAGTGTATTATACCCTCGCTAACGGGGATCTTTCGGACTGGATGTCCAGGGAAACGATGGCCGGCTGGACGGTCAAGGTGCCCTCCGGTGCCGTCGCTGCCTACAAGGCTTCGGAGTGGGGTTCGGGCACGACGGCATACGGGAATCATGCTTCCTATTTCGATCCGAACAAGATTTCTGCCTGGTAGTGTCTTGCAAAGTGCGACCGGACGGGGCAGCCTGCTAAGCAGGCTGCCTTTCGTTTTTCAGAGAAAGAGCACCGCGAGCGTCGCCACGGCATAGCCGCCCGCGAAGCCGGCCAACACCTGCCGTCCGTTGTGGCAGCCGAGGTAAAGGCGGGCCGAGGCCAGCGCCCCGGCCGAGAGAATGGCGATCATCAGCGGCACGAGCATGTTGCCTACGCCCACGACGTTCATCACCACCAGCAGCGCCACGGCGGCACCCATGGCCGTCAGGTGCAGGCTGATCTTCCAGTAGAGCGATACCACCAGGCACATCGCCTCGCAGCAGGCGGCGGCCACCATGAACTTGCGCAGGAAGATCACCGAGGGGATTTTGGCGATGGTCAGGGCGCAGAGCAGGTAGCAGACGGCGCCGATCAGCAGGGGCAGCAGCCGTTCCCGGCGGTCGTCGATCCGGTAGGACGAGATGCGGCCCAGCGACCGCAGTACACCCAGCATCAGCAGCGGAATAACCATCGTGTAAAGCACAACCACCCACAGCAGGTAGAATTTCACGCCCGCGGGGTATTGGGCGAAGACCGTGAGCGTCAGCAGGACCGCGATCAGGTAGAGGGGCAGCACGAACGGATGGAACGCCCACGAAAGGGCGGATGCAAGTTTGGTATAGTTCATTTTTTACTTAATCGTCATTTAAAATTATTCGATCTACCCCGTTTGCGGACCGCCGTTTGCGGATCAATTAGGCCCCTCACAATGCGATGCACTCACCGGGTGGCTTCGGACTGCGGCCGCCGAAGACTCCATCTGTCATTCCGAACCTTGTGCGATCAAGCTCCGTCGGGTTACAACTGGTTGCGGCCGTGCATTCAGGCCTTCCGGGGCGAATTCTTTCACCCTTTTTGCGACTGGACAAGCTCAGAGATCGGGTGCTCTGTACTCGGTGGCTCGGAGCACTAAAACTGCCCTACCCCAATTCACCTTTCACCTTTCACCTTTCACCTTTCACCTTAGCCTCCGCTCCGTCTAAATCTGCTTGCGCAGCCGCGCCACGGGAATACCCAGCATTTCGCGGTATTTGGCCACCGTGCGCCGGGCGATGCGGTACCCTTTGGAGTTGAGAATATCCATCAGCGTCTCGTCCGTGAGCGGGTGGCGCTTGTCCTCCTCGTCGATGCACTCCTGGAGGATGTTCTTGATCTCGTAGCTCGACACCTCCTCGCCCGAATCGGTCTGCATCGCCTCCGAGAAGAGCGATTTAAGCAGGATGATCCCGAACTGCGTCTGCACGTATTTGCTGTTCACCACACGCGAGATGGTCGAGACATCGAGCCCCGTGCGGTCGGCGATGTCCTTGAGGATCATGGGCCGCAGCTTGGACTTGTCGCCGTCCTTGAAATACTCCTCCTGGTAGTCGAGGATGGTCTGCATCGTGCGCATGAGCGTGTCGTGCCGCTGCTTGATGGCCGAGATGAACCACTTGGCCGAGTCGATCTTGTTCTTCACGAACTGGATCGCCTCCCGGTCCTTCTCCTTGACGGTGCCGTCCGAGGAGACCATTTCGCGGATCATCTCCATATAGCGGCGGTTGACGCGCACCTCCGGGACGTTGTAGGAGTTGAGCGAGAGCTGGAAATGGCCGTCCTGGTAGTCGAGGATGAAATCCGGAATGATATAGGGCGTCGTGTCGGTGCCGCCCTCGGTGTAGAGGTTGCCGGGCTTGGGCGAGAGGTGCTTGATCTCGGCGATGGCTTCGCGGAAATCGTCCTCCGAGATTTGCAGCCGCGCCATCAGCTTCTCGTAATGTTTCTTGACGAACTCCTCGAAATAAGAGGTCAGTATCTTGCGGGCCAGCCGCCGGGGACGGGTGTTGATGGGCATCTGCGCCATCTGCAACAGCAGGCACTCCTGCAAGTTGCGGGCCCCGACACCGGCCGGTTCCAGCTCGTGCAGAATGCCCAGCAGGCGCTCGAGCTCCTCGACCGAGGTTTCGATCCCCACCGTGAAAGCGATGTCGTCGGAGACGGACTCCAGATCGCGGCGGAGGTAGCCGTCCTCGTCGATGCTGCCTATGAGGTAGACCGCCAGCCGCATGTCGCGCTCCGAGAGGTTGCGGTAGCCCAACTGCTCTACGAGGTACTCCTGCAACGAGCGGCCGCCCGTGAGGAAGATCGGACGCTGCTTGTCGTCTTTCGAATAGTTGTTGACCCGGCTCTTGTACGAGGGCGTATCGTCCTCGCGCAGGTACTCGTCCACCGAAATCTGCTGGGGTTCCTGCCCATCCTCCTCCGGGGAGCGCTCCTCCTCTTCGAGCACGATGTTGTCCTCGATCTCCTGTTTGATGCGCTGTTCGAGCTGCACGGTGGGCAGCTCCAGCAGCTTGATCATCTGAATTTGCTGCGGAGAGAGTTTCTGCTGGAGGGAGAGAACCTGTTTCTGATTGATTGCCATATTTTTTTACCAAATTGAGATTTCACACGTTCAATTCGGTCTCTTCATATCGAGGATCGTAATAGCCCCTCGTTCGGGGCTGCGGCCCGGAACCGGCCGCATCCGGGCAAAATTCGTTCCAACAGTCGATTTGCCTCCCGGTTCGTCCGGTCCGGGTTGCCGGACAAGCCCATTGCGGACCACGAAAAACCGTTGCGAACCTCGGCAAACCGCCTGCGACGGAAACATTTCGCAGGCGGTTATCCTAAAAGTCAGCGTGCTGCGGTGTCCGGGGGAACGGCTGCACGTCGCGGATGTTGGTCATACCCGTCACGAAGAGCAGCAGCCGGTCGAAGCCAAGGCCGAAGCCCGAGTGGGGGGCGGAACCCCAGCGGCGCGTATCGAGGTACCACCAAAGCTCTTTCTCGCTCATCCCAAGCTCCTTGACACGTGCATGCAGTTTTCCGTAGTCTGCCTCCCGCTCCGAACCGCCGATGATCTCGCCGATCCCGGGGAACAGCACGTCCATGGCGCGTACCGTCTTGCCGTCGTCGTTCTGCTTCATGTAGAACGCCTTGATCTCTTTGGGATAGTTGATGAGAATTACCGGTCGCTTGAAATGCTCCTCGACCAGGTAACGTTCGTGCTCCGATTGCAGGTCGCAGCCCCACTCGCACGGGAACTCGAACTTGCGGCCCGAAGCCTGGAGTATCTCGATGCCCTCGGTGTAGTCGAGGCGCTTGAAATCGTTTTCCAGCACGAAATTCAGCCGTTCCAGCAGCCCCTTGTCCCACATTTTGTTCATGAACGCGAGGTCCTCGGCACAATGCTCCAGCGCATAGCGGATCAGGTATTTGAGGAAATCCTCGGCCAACTCCATGTTGTCTTCCAGTTCGTAGAACGCCGCTTCGGGTTCGATCATCCAGAACTCCGAAGCGTGGCGCGGCGTGTTGGAGTTTTCGGCCCGGAACGTGGGGCCGAACGTATAGATGCGGCCCAGCGACAGCGCGCCCAGCTCGCCCTCGAGTTGCCCCGAGACGGTGAGGTTGCACGCCTTGCCGAAAAAGTCTTTCGAGTAGTCGATCCGGCCCTCCTCGGTGCGGGGCGGGTCGTTCACATCGAGCGTCGTCACCTGGAACATGGCTCCGGCGCCCTCGCAGTCCGAGGCGGTGATGATCGGGGTGTGGAAATAGTAGAAGCCCTCGCGGTTGAAATACTCGTGGATGGCGTAGGCCATGGCGTGGCGGATGCGCAGCACGGCGCCGAACGTATTGGTTCGCGGACGCAGGTAGGCGATGTCGCGCAGGAACTCCAGCGAGTGCCCTTTCTTCTGCAAGGGGTAGCTCTCGGGGTCGGCCGTGCCGTACACCTCGATCTTCGCGGCCTGCACCTCGACGCCCTGCCCCTGGCCCGGCGAGGCCACCAGCCGCCCGTCCACCCGGATGCAGGCGCCCGTGGTTACGGTCTTGAGCTGCTCCTCGGCGATCTGTTGCAGGTCGACGACCACCTGGATATTGGTTACGCACGAGCCGTCGTTGAGGGCGATGAAAGCCACGTTCTTGTTCCCGCGCTTGGTGCGCACCCAACCTTTGACGACGATGTCTGTGTCCACGACACCCGACTTCAGAATTTCTGCGATTCTCTGCGTTTTCATATCTTGCATTTTGAAACGGTCTCTTACCGAAGCAGCAAAGATACGGTTTTTTACTTATACAACGAAATCTTGCGGTCGATAATTCGAATACGCCCGGTTCGCCGTTCACCCCTTTTCGACCAGGGCGATCAGCCGGCGAACCCAGTTCTCCCACGTGTACTCCGCCACCGCGGCCCGGGCGGCCCGGCACCGGGCGGCATAGGCTTCGGCGGGCTCGGAGAAGATACCCTCCAACACCCCCGCAAGCCCTTGGCGCGTAAATTCGGGACAGTAGTAGGTGAAAGGATTGTCGGCCCCGAACTCGGCCGTGAAATCTTCGTAGGGCGAGATCAGGACCGGATTGCAGAAATACATGGCCTCGATGGTCGAGGAGTAGCCGCCCCAGAGCGGCGTGGGGTTGGCAAAGACCCGCGCCTCCAGCATCAGGCGGTAATACTGCGCGCATTGGGCGGCGTCGGCCTTGTTCAGATAACCGTAAAAATGGACGCTTGCGGCAGCGGGGGGGGGAACTTTCAGATCCGAAGCCGACAGCCCGACGATGTGCAGTTCGGCATCGGGCTGCGACAACAGCAGGTCGGCAAAGCTCTCGACCAAAAGGCGCGCAGCACGCAGGTACCGTTTGCGGCCCACGAACAGAATCTTGCGCGAGGAGGCTTTGTCGCGGCAGACCGCCTCGGGGTCGAACACCCCGTCGTAAACCGAGTTGACGGCATTGCATCCCAAGTGGAAGATGCGCGGATTGTCGTAGTGCACACGCATGTCTTCGGCGCATTGCGGGAAGAGCGACACCACGTAGTCGCTCCGCTCGATGGCCTGCTTCTGGCGCAGGATGCGCACCCGGTCGTGTCCCTTGACGCGGCGGTGCAGCCGGCGGCGGTAGAGGTACTCCTGCGTCCAGTCGCCGATCACCACGTTGGGCTTCGCGGAGAAGCGGTTGCACATGTCGAACGAGGTGGTGATCTGGAGGTCGGCCGGAAATTTCCGGTCGGCCTCCCGGATCTTCCGGTCGGCCGAACGGTAGTAGAACCAGGTGTAGACGCTGAAATTGATCCCCAAAAGACGGATTACGTCGCACAGCCTGACCAATGGCTTGAGCCACTTGCGGCGGCGGAAAGCGTTGTCGTGGTAGTCGATGCGGTTGACCCGGTAGCCGCAGCGCTCCAGCGCGCGGCAAAGCATGTAAGGGACGTTCGACCAAAGGGTTATGCTGCGCGAATCCCCCGGAGAGAAGACATTGACGGTGCGGATCATGGGTTTATCTGAAAAATGCGCCTAAAAGTAGTAAAAATCGCGCCGGGAACAAAATCCCTGCACCGAAATTCGACGTTTCGGCCCGCTCGCCGTCCCGAATGGGCCGAACCCGGGCACCGCCTCCCGTGCGCGGCAGGGCGGCGGAAAGATACAGTTTGCGGTTTCGTGAAAAAAAAGTACCTTTGTCCGACCTATATTTATGTACACGATGAAACGAACGATATTGCTTGCGGCCGCCCTCTTCGCCACCGCCGCCGTTGCAGCGCAACAGGCCGGACGCATCTACCGCACGGAGGTGATCCCCTACGATACGCGCCACGACGCCGAGGCGCGCAACCGCGCCGGTTCGGGCCATACAATCGACTTTGCACCCCGCACGCTGGCTTCGACCGGAGAGGGCGAGCTAGCCGAGGCCCGGATCGAAATACCCTATGTCTGGACCGACGGCGAAGTCTACCTGCACCTCGAGAACGTCCCCTCGGCCTATGCGCTTTGGGTGAACGACACGCTGGTGGGCAAGGTCGAGGACTACGCCACGCCCGCCGAATTCCTCCTCACGCCCGCGATCCGCGAGGGCGCCAACACCATCCGGCTGATCCGCTACCCCGGCCAACGGGCGCAGCTCAACGCCCCGTCGGTCGCACGCACCCCCTACGAGAACAGCTACCTCTACTACCAGAACAAACGCTCGATCCGCGATTTCGAGATCGCACTCGTTCCCGACTCCGCAGGCCGCAATTTCGGCGTGCTGGACCTGCGGATCATCGCCCAAAACGCTTTTAATTACGAAGAGCCCGTCGAGGTGGGCTACGACATTTATTCGCCGCAGGGCAAACTGCTCGATTTCAACATCGTCGAGGTCCGTATTCCGGGCCGATCGACGGATACCGTGCGCTTCCGCCCCTACATCTACCACACTTTCGAGAACAAGTGGGAGGCCGGGGCCAAGAATCCGCCGCTCTACCGGGTGATGCTCTTCTCGCGCCGCCAGGGCGCCTACAAGGAGTACATGCCCCTGCGGGTGGGCTTCGGCAAGACGGAGTTGCGCGACGGTAAGATCGTGCGGCTGGGTAAGGAGCTGAAAATCAACGCTTCCACCTACAACGCCGGGGCCGACCGCAAGACGACCCTCACGCAACTCAAAGCCCTGAGAGCCAAAGGTGTGAATACGATCGCTCCGGACTATCCGCAGCCGGCCTGGTTCTACGAACTGTGCGACGAACTGGGCCTTTACGTGATCGACCGGGCCAACATCGACGCGCCCGAAAAGCGCGACGACCGCCGCGTCGGCGGCACCCCCTCGAACGACCCGGCGCTGGCCGGGGAGTTTCTCGAGCGGGTGAAAGCCATGTACTACCGTTCGCGCAATTTCACCTCGGTGATCGCCTACGCGCTGGGCGGCGATTCGGGCAACGGATACAACATGTACAAGGCCTACGAGTGGCTCAAAGGGGTGGAAAAGTCGCGGCCGGTGATCTATGCCGGAGCCGACGGCGAGTGGAACACCGACCTGTAAGGCATGTCGATCGAACTGATAGTCATCGGGAAGACCGATTCGAAAGAGGTCGCCGCGCTGGTGGAGATGTACGCCCGACGCGTGAATTTCTACTGCAAGTTCTCGATCACCTTCCTGCCCGACGTGCGCAACACGCGCAGCCTGACCCCCAAACAGCAGCGCACGGCCGAGGGCGAAGCCATTCTCCGACAACTTGCGGAGGGCGACTGCGTGGTGGTGCTCGACGAACGGGGCGAGCAGATGCGGTCGGTGGAGTTCGCCCAGTGGTTGCAGAAGCGGCTCAACAGCGGCCGGAAGCGGCTCGTGCTGGTGATCGGCGGCTCTTACGGCTTCTCCGAGGAGGTCTACGCCCGCGCCGACGGCCGCCTGTCGCTCTCGCGCATGACCTTTTCGCATCAGATCGTGCGGGCCCTCTTCGCCGAACAGCTCTACCGCGCATTCACCATCCTCCAGAACGAACCCTACCACCACGAATAGATGCGGCCCGCTTCCGACATAGCCGTTTTTTCGCGCCCGATCCGTCCTCCCCGGGCATGAAAGAGTTGCACGGATCGAAATAAACCCCTTACTTTGCACCCCAGAAGAACGACCCCGTGAAGACTTGCATCCGGCACATACTCTCCGTCCTGCTGCTCCCCGCCGCAGCCATCGTTTCCGCCCACGCGGCCGGGGACGAGACGGCCGCGGATACGACGATCGTGGTGGACAAGGTGCAGGTAACAGCCATCAAGCAGGGTCGGGTGCTGCGCTCCCAGCCCGTGGCTTCGACCATCGTCGGCGAGCGCGCCATCGAACGCGGTCACGTCGGCGCGATCAAGGACCTTTCTCATAGTGTCCCCAACCTGCACGCCCCGGACTACGGTTCGCGCATGACCTCGTCGATCTACGTGCGGGGGCTGGGCGCCCGCATCGACCAGCCCGTCATGGGGCTCAACGTCGACAACGTCCCGGTGATGAACAAGGACAACTACGACACGGAGCTAGCCGACGCCGAGCGGATCGAGGTGCTGCGCGGCCCGCAGTCGACGCTCTACGGCCGCAACACGATGGGCGGGGTCATCAACGTCTATACCCTTTCGCCGCTTGCATACCAGGGCGTGCGCCTTGTGGCCGAATACGGCTCGGGCGACACATACCGCCTGCGCGCCTCGTCCTACTACCTGCTCAAACCCGGCCTGGGCATGGCCGTGACGGGTTACTACACCCGCACGGACGGCTTTTTCGACAATCTCGCCACGGGTGAAAAGTGCGACTGGGAGCGCCTGGGCGGCGGACGCTGGAAAATCCAGTGGCGCAGCCCGAAAGGAGTAGGGATCGACAACACGCTCTCGTTTTCGGTGCTCGATCAGGGCGGCTATCCCTACGCATACATTGGCGAGGAGATCGTGCTGGATGGCAAGACCGTTCTCGGCAAAGGACAGATCGGCTACAACGACCCCTCCTCCTACCGCCGCACGAACCTAAGCGACGGCCTGACGATACGTTACGAAGCGGCCCGGTTCTCCGTATCGTCGATCACCAGTTACCAGTACTCCGACGACTGCATGACGCTCGACCAGGATTTCCTGCCGCTGAGCTATTTCACCCTCACGCAGGCCCGCACCGAGCACACGCTGACCGAGGACCTCGTGTTCCGCTCGCGCGGGCGGGGCGCCTACGGCTGGCTGTTCGGGGCGTTCGGATTCTACCGCCACAGCCGGATGAACGCCCCGGTACTCTTCAAGAAAACGGGCATCGAGGAGTTGATCCTCAAACACATAAATGCCATATCGCCCGAATATGTCGACGTCTGGGACAGCGATGAATTCGAGTTGGGCAGCCGCTTTCGGAACCCCACGGCCGGAGGCGCGCTCTACCACGAATCGACCTATGCGACCGGTCGCTGGCGCTTCACGGCCGGCCTGCGCTTCGACTACGAATACGCCCGGCTGAACTACCGGAACACGGCCGACACCGGATGCAAGACCTACAAGGTGCTGGCAGACGGTACGCGGGAACTGCTCGACACCAAGCCCATCCGGATCGACAACAGCCGCACGCTCCACCGCTCGTTCACCGAACTGCTCCCGAAATTCACCCTGCTCTACGCTTTCGACGAGGTGCGCAACCTCTACCTCTCGGTATCGAAAGGGTACAAGGCGGGCGGGTTCAACACCCAGATGTTTTCGGACGTGCTCCAGCAGCAGATCATGAAAGACTTTTTCCATGTAGGGACGAAATACGATGTTTCGGAGGTGGTGAGCTACGACCCCGAATACAGCTGGAATTACGAACTGGGCAGCCATTTTTCGTGCATGGACGGCGCCGTGCGGGGCGATTTCGCACTCTTCTACATCGACTGCCGCGACCAGCAGCTCACCGTCTTTCCGCCGGGCACGACCACGGGCCGCATGATGACCAACGCCGGACGCACGCGCTCGCTGGGCGGCGAGCTCTCCCTGCAAATCTCGCCCTGGCGCAACCTCGACCTCAACGCCGCCTACGGTTACACCGACGCCCGGTTCGTCCGGTTCGCAACCACCGACCGCAGCGAGGCCGGGGAGCCGGTCCGCGTCGATTACAAGGGCAACCGCATACCCTACGCCCCCGCACAGACCCTTTCGGCCGGGGCGAGCTGGACGATTCCCACGGGCACGACGTGGCTGGGCGACGTCGTGCTGCGTGCGGGCATCCGCAGCGCAGGCCGCATCTGGTGGGACGAACGCAACACCCTCTCGCAGCCATTCTACACCCTCGTGGACGCCTCGGTGCGCATCGAGCATGCCCGCTACTCGATCGATCTGTGGGGCCGCAACCTCGCGGGCCGCACGTACGACGTGTTCCATTTCAAATCCATCGGCAACAGCTTCGTGCAGCGCGGACGTCCCCGCACGCTCGGCATTACCCTGAATATAAACATATAAAAATAGTCTCGCATGAAAAACCTACTCGCATTCGCTCTGCTCTTCACGGCCCTCTTCAGCACGGGGTGCGACACGGAGAACGAACCTCCGTTCAACACCGAAATAGGCTACACGGGTACGCTCTCCATGATCTCGATCGACGATCCGTCGAAGACCTACGCTTTCGACCACGTGTCGTTCGACCTGAAAAACGCGGACGACGGCACGCTGACGATGTTGATCCACAACATGCAGTTTCCCGGCATGCCGATGGCCATCGACATGATCTTCCCCGGCATCGGCTTCCGCTCCACGGAGGGCGGCGTGACCCTCTCGGCACCCGAGCTGATCCCCTACTACGGTTCGCGTCCGATGGACGAGCGCAAGGTCACCGACCTGCAAGGCACGGCGACCGGCAACCGGCTTACCCTCTCGTTCGTCTGCATGAACTACAACGTCTCTTACACCGGAACCAAAACAAACTGAGCACTGATATGAAACCCGAATACAAACCTTTCGTCGACGAACTGATCGAACTGGCGATCGAGGAGGACCTCGGCGACGGCGACCACACCTCCCTGGCCTGCATCCCCGCCGAAGCGCACGGACGCATGCGTCTCTTGTGCAAGCAGGAGGGCGTCCTCGCGGGCGTCGAGATTGCACAGCTGGTACTGCACCGCCTCGACCCCGCGATGCGGTTCGAACAGCTGCTCGATGACGGCGCCCGGGTGAAGCCGGGCGACGTGGCGTTCTACGTCTCGGGGCGCCTGCAATCGCTCCTGCAAGCCGAGCGCATCCTGCTCAATATCATGCAGCGCATGAGCGGCGTGGCGACCCAAACCGCGGTCTATGTCGCGCGGCTCGAGGGGCTGCACACCCGCGTATTGGACACCCGCAAGACCACGCCCGGCATGCGCGTGCTGGACAAGATGGCCGTGAAGATCGGCGGCGGCGAGAACCACCGAATGGGTCTCTTCGACATGATCCTGCTGAAAGATAACCACATCGACTTTGCGGGCGGCATCCGCGCGGCGATCGCCCGCACCCGCGACTACCTCGCCGCCCGGGGCAAGCAGCTCCCCATCGAGTGCGAGGTCCGCTCGCTCGAGGATATCGACGAGGTCTTCGCCGCAGGGGGCGTGGACCGCATCATGTTTGACAATTTCACGCCCGAAATGACACGCCGCGCCATGGAAAAGGTCGCCGGACGCTGCGAAACCGAATCGAGCGGCGGCATCACGCTCGACACCCTGCGCGAATACGCCGAATGCGGCGTCGATTTCATCTCGGTCGGAGCGTTGACGCACCAGATCCGTTCGCTCGACATGTCGCTTAAGGCCTGCGAATAACGCTTACGGACCGTTGCGCGCCGAGCCGTACGAAGCGGCTCCCGGCGGGCGGTCCCGCACGCAATTTTCCCGCCCCATGAAACGCATCCTCCACACTCCGCTGGCGTTGCTGCTGCGGCGCATCGCACTGCTCTATGCCGTGCTGATGGGCTGCCGGGTCGTCTTTTATCTCTACAACGCCCGCCTGTTGGGGCCCGTTGCATGGAGCGAACTTGGGCAGCTGCTGACCGGCGCGCTGCAATTCGACACCGCCTCGGTGATTTACGCCGACGGCCTTTTCATCCTCCTGTCGCTGCTGCCGCTGCGCATTCGCTGCCGGCAGTGGTATCAGAATGTCCTCTTCTGGTATTACGTGGTAGTGAACGGCCTGCTTGTCGTGGCACTCAACCTCGCCGATGCGGTCTATTTCCGCTACACGCAAAAACGCTTCACGGCCGACGAGTTTTTCTTCGCCGATAACGCCAATTCGTTGCAGTTAGCCGGCAAGTTTCTCCTCGAAAACTGGTTCCTCGTTCCGGTTGCGGCGCTGCTGACAGCGGTGCTGGTCCGTGGCTTCGGCCGCCGCATCCGGTGTGAGAGCATGTTGCGCAGCGGATGGCTCTACTACCCGCTCAACACCCTTGTGCTGGCCCTGGCGGCCGGCCTGTGCATCGGCGGCATGCGGGGCGGCTTCACGCGCATGACGCGCCCCATCACCCTCTCAAATGCCTCACTCTACACCGCCGACATCGGCAAGGCCAACCTCATTCTGAGCAACCCGTTCTGCATCCTGCGGACCGTCGGCAGCGCCGGAAGCGTCCGCTACCGAAAATACTTCTCCGCGGAGGATCTGCCCCGGCTCTTCACGCCCCTACACTATCCCGCCGCACAGCCGGCGGTCGATCTGGGTAACCGCAACGTGGTGGTTTTCATTATGGAAAGCATGTCTGCCGAGCACTCGGCCTACCTCATGCCCGCACTCTATGCCGGCCGCGAGCAGCAGGGTTTCACCCCCTTTCTCGATTCGCTCATGCGCGAGGGATTCACGTTCCGCCGCATGTATGCCAACGGCACCCGTTCGATCCAGGCCATGCCCGCCGTGCTGGGCAGCATTCCTTCGCTGCGAACCCCGTTCGTGCTGATGCCCCAGTCGATCGGACCGAGCCGCCAGCTGCCCGCCATGCTCCGCGAGAGGGGCTACTCGACCGCTTTCTTCTGCGGCTCCGAACGGGGTTCGATGGGCTTCGGCGCCTACGCCCGTTCAGCGGGCATCGAGCGGCTCCTGAGCCGCGAGGACTACGAAGCGCGGCACGGCACCGGCGATTTCGACGGCTACTGGGGTATCTGGGACGAGGAGTTCCTGCAATTCATGGGCGAGGAGCTTTCCCAAACGCCCCAACCGTTCTTCGCAGCCCTCTTCACCCTCTCCTCGCACCACCCGTTCGTCGTACCCGAGAAATACGCAGACACGCTGCCCGACGGGTACACCAAAATCCACAAGGGCGTCGCCTACGACGACCAAGCGTTCCGTCTCTTTTTCGACCGCTTCGGCCGGGAGGAGTGGTTCCGCCGCACCCTGTTCGTCTTCGTGGCCGACCACGTATCGAGCGAGAAATTCGCGCCCGAAACCCGCGAATACCCCGGCAACATGCACATTATCGGGTTCATGTACACGCCCGACGGCATACTGCGGGGGGGGGTCGAGGAGGTCGTACAGCAGATCGACATCATGCCCACCGTCCTGGGGCTCGTAGGCAATCGAAAGCCTTATTTCGCTTTCGGCCGCGACGTGCTGAACGAACCGCAGCGCCCCCGCTGGTCGGTCTCCTACGACGGACAGTTCCGGGCCCTGACCGGCGACGGGGTCGTAGTTGTAGACGAGAACGCTCCCGCGGACACCGTTTCCGGCTCCGCGGCACAACGGTTGCAGGCTTTCGTGCAGCAGTATTATGCCCACGTGGAAAGCAAGAATTACACAGTCGATGATTGAGTTCAAACCCGTGCGTCTCGAAGACCGGCAGGCCATCGAACGCCATACCATGCCCAGCGGCATCACCAACTGCGACCTGGCTTTCGCCAACATGTTTTGCTGGCAGGCCATGTACCACAGCGCTTGGGCGGTGATCGAGGGCTTTCTTGTGATCCGTTTCCAGATCGGCGGCGGCGAGAAGATCGGCTACATGCAGCCGGTCGGCACGGGCGATTTCGCACCGATCATTCCCTGTCTTGCGGAGGACGCCCACGCCCACGGGCAGCGGCTGCGGATCATCGGCCTCACCGACCGGGGCCGCGAGATGATCCGGGGGATGCACGCGGGGCAGTTCGCATTCGAATCGGACCGCGCGCTGGAGGACTACATCTACTCGGCCGACGACCTGCGGAACCTCCCGGGCCGCCGCTTCCAGCCCAAGCGCAACCACATCAACCGCTTCACGGCCGAATACCCCGACTACCGCTACGAGCCGCTGACACCCGACCGTTTCGCCGCGTGCATGGACCTCGAAGCCCGGTGGCGGCGCGAGCACGAGGGACACACCTCGGAGCTGTGCGCCGAGCAGCGGGCCATGCAGCGGGCGTTCGACCACTTCGAGGAGCTGGGCATGCTGGGAGGCTGCATCTACGTCGGCGACCGCCTGGTGGCGTTTACCTACGGTTCGGCGGTCAACGACCACACGTTCGACACCCATGTCGAAAAGGCCGACACGGCTTACGACGGCGCTTTCACGATCATCAACAAGCTCTTCGCGCAGCACTTGCCCGCACACTTCACCCTCATCAACCGCGAGGAGGACCTCGGGCTGGAGGGGCTCCGCCGGGCCAAGCTCTCCTACCACCCCGTCTCGATCGCGCACAAGTTCACGGCCATCCGCCTGCATCCGGACGAGATCGCCTGCAAGGAGCTGTGGCAGGCGGCGTTCGACGACGACGAGCAGTTCATCGATTCGTTCCTCATCCGCTATTACAGCCGCCGGCGCATGCTCACGGCCCGGTACGAGGGACGCACGGCTGCCATGCTGCATCTGCTGCCGTTCCGAAGCGAACTGGGCCGCACGACCTACGTCTACGGCGTAGCGACCGATCCGGCGTTCCGCAATCGGGGATTGGCGCAGGGGCTTATGCGCGAAGCGATGCGTATCATCGAGGAACGCGGTGACGATGCCGCTCTGCTGATCCCCAGCGAGGAGTGGCTGCACGGATTTTATTCCAAATTCGGATTCGGGGGTTCCGTCCCGGTGGCGTTCAACTCGGAGGACGGGTTCGATTTCGGCACGGGGGACTCCGAACGCGACCGGGCCATGGTCTGGCGGCGCGACCCGGCCGGGCCGCTGCCCGAAAAGCTCACCTGCACATTCTCGAAATAGTGATCCCGCAACCGCAAAATTCTTAAGCGGGGCGGGAAGCACGGGACAGGATTGAAAGCAGCAAACCTCCCACTGCCCCGATCACCCGCTTCCTAAGCGGGCAGGGAGCACGGAGCAGGAACGAGAGCGGCAGATCCCACGAATGCCCAAATCACCCGCTTCTTAAGCGGGTTACAGTTCGGCCCGGATGACCATGTGGCGCCAGAGGTAGGGGAAGCGCCCCACGCCCCGGATCTCTACCTTGCGGAAGCCCGCTTCGGTCAGCAGGCGGGTCATAGTCCGCTCCGACCAGAATTTGATGTGACCGCCCTCCCACAGGACACTCCAGTGGTAGTCCCACTTGCCGATGATGGAGATGAAAAAGTTTTTGATATAGCCGTGGTAGGGCGTCGAGAGGATGAAAATTCCACCGCCGTTGGCCGCCAGGATGCGGCGCACGTGCTCGACGAACGCCCGCGGATGGTAGAGGTGTTCGATCACCTCCATCGAAACGACGATCTTCACGGAAGCCATGCGCAGCGGAGCGGGCAGGCTGTCCGTCTCGACGTCGTTGACGAAGAAATGGCCGGGATTCTTGCGGTTGGCGATGAGGATGCCGTCCTCGGCAATATCCACGCCATAGGCGTCATATCCTTTTGAAATCAGATAATTGGCAAAATAGCCGTTGCCGCAGCCTACGTCCAGAAGCGCCGTATCGGGAGCAGGGTCGGGCAAGTACTCCTCGAAAGCGGGCAGGAGGTATTTCTGGTAGAACGGCGCATTTTCGTCGCTCCAGCCGAATTTGTTTGATGGTTTGTTTCCCATATGTTCCGATACTTTTGGACTGCGGCGAATTTTGCGCCCACCCGCTACACACTTACAACCTTTGCACAGACAAATCCGTCCAATGTGCAAATATAGGAATAATTGTTCCAAATCCGCAACCGGGAGTTAAAAATCGCACCCGCCGACGAAAAAAGGGTGCTATTTTGCTACCTCTCGATCCGGGCAAGGAAACATTCGATCGTATTCTCCATCAGGCAGCAGATCGTCATCGGCCCGACACCGCCCGGCACGGGGGTGATAACCGCGGCCTTGGGCTCCACGGCGGCATAGTCGACGTCGCCGCACAACCGGCCCGTCTCGGGATCGCGGTTGACGCCCACGTCGATCACCACGGCACCCTCGCGCACCATGTCTGCCGTCACGAATTTGGGGCGTCCGATCGCCACGACCAGAATATCGGCCCGGCGCGTCACCTCCCCCAGGTCACGCGTGCGGCTGTGGGTCATCGTCACCGTGGCATTCTCATCCAGAAGCAATTTCGCTACGGGCAGGCCCACGATGTTGCTGCGGCCGATGACTACGGCTTCGCGGCCTGCGATCTCAACACCCGCGGTTTTGAGCATCTTGATGATCCCCTTGGGCGTGCAGGGGAGCGTGCAGGCCTGTTTCTGCCAGAGCGACGCCACGTTCATCGGGTGGAAACCGTCCACGTCCTTCGTGCGGTCGATGGCGGCGATCACGCGCTCTTCGTCGATATGCCGGGGCAGCGGCAGCTGCACCAGAATCCCGTCGACGCCGGGATCGGCGTTCAGTTCGGCGATCAGACCGAGCAGCTCGGCCTCAGTGATCGACTCCGGGCGCCGCAACGTCGTATTGCGAATGCCCACCTCGGCCGAAGCCTTGGCCTTACCGGTAACGTAGGAGACGCTTCCGGGGTCCTCGCCCACCAGAATGACCGCCAGGTGGGGTACGCGTCCGTATTTGGTGGGAAAGGTTGCGACCTGTGCCGCCATCTCGGCCTTCAACCGGGCCGAAAGCTCTTTTCCGCTGATAATTGCTGCCATGCAGACGATAGATATTGAATTTAGAATTGTGATTTACTCGAACGCCCTGTGTCCGATGTCTGTGCGGTGAAAGAGGTTTTCACAGCGGATGCGGGCGACGTTGCGCAGGGCCTCGGCCCGCGCCTCCTCAAGCGTGCTCCCGCGCCCGACGACGAACAGCACGCGCCCGCCGGCCGTGACCACCCGTCCGTCTTCGGTGCGGGTGCCCATGTGGTAAACCGTGCACTCCATCTCATCCAGCCCACCGATTTCGCAGCCTTTCTCATACGTTCCCGGATAGCCTTTCGATGCCAGCACGATGCCCAGCGTGGCGAAGTCGTGCCACTCGATCTGCGCATCGCATCCATCGGCCACGGCGCAGAAAATATCCGCGATGTCGCTCTTGAGGCGCGGCAGCACCACCTCGGTTTCGGGATCGCCGAAGCGGGCGTTGAACTCGATGACCTCGATGCCCCGCGCGGTCTTCATCAGCCCGCCGTACAGCACCCCCTCGAACGGACACCCCTCGGCGACCATCGCGTCGGCCGCGGGCTGCATGATCCGCTCCAGGGCAAACTGCTCGTCCTCGGCCGTGATGAACGGCAGCGGCGAATAGGCGCCCATGCCGCCCGTGTTGGGGCCCCGGTCGCCGTCGCAGGCCCGCTTGTGGTCCTGCGCCAGCACCATCGGCCACACGCGGCTGCCCGAGACGAAGCACATGAACGAGAACTCGGGGCCTTCGAGGTAGTCCTCGACAACGACCTTGCCCGCGCCGAACTTGTCTTCGAGCAGCATGTCGCGCAGAGCGGCCTCGGCCTCGGTCAGCGTCCCGGCGATCACCACCCCCTTGCCGGCAGCCAGCCCGTCGTACTTGAGCACGGCCGGAAAGGGACGTGCCGAGACATAGGCGAGCGCTTCGGCGTAGTCGGCGAATGCACGGAAACCCGCGGTCGGAATGGCGTATTTTGCCATGAGCTGCTTGGCGAACTCCTTGCTCGACTCGATCCGCGCGGCGGCTTTCGTGGGACCGAAAATCCGCAGCCCCGCCTCGCGGAACCGATCGATGACGCCCGCCGCCAGCGACGACTCGGGCCCCACGACCGTGAGGTCCGCCCCGTTGCGGAGCGCGAAATCGCACAGCTTTTCCACCTCCGTGTCGCCGATTGCGACGCACTCGGCCTGCCGGGCGATCCCCGCATTGCCGGGCGCACACCAGATTTTCCCGACCTGCGCGGAGCGTGCCAGCGCATCGACAATGGCGTGCTCGCGGCCGCCGCTACCGATAACCAAAACTTTCATAATGTGAAAAGTGAAAGGTGAAATGTGAAAGGTTACAATACATGGTTCATATTGAAAGGTAAAAGTGAAAAGTTAATGACACTTTGGCTTTTCACCTTTCACCTTTCAATTTTCACCTAATGCTTAAAATGGCGCTCCCAGGTGAAGAGCATCGCAATCCCGACCTCGTTGGCCTTGCGGACCGAATCCTCGTCGCGCACCGACCCGCCGGGCTGCACGATGGCCTCGACGCCGTACTCCGCGGCCAGCGTCACGCAGTCATCGAACGGGAAGAAGCCGTCTGAGGCCAGCACCAGCCCCGAGGTGAAGCCGGCGGCTCGCGCCTCTTCAAGGGCGATGCGGGCCGAACCGATGCGGTTCATCTGCCCCGCACCCACGCCCAGCGTGCGGCCGTCTTTCACGACCACGATGGCGTTCGACTTGACGTGCTTGACGATCCGCCAGCCGAAATCGAGGTCGGCGAGCTGCTCCGGCGAGGGCTTGCACGCCGTGACGCACATCCCGGCCGCGACGGGTTTGGTCTCCACATCGAGGTCCTGGACCAGCAAGCCGCCGTTGACGCTCACATACTGCGCGGGATCGGCCGCACCGCGCTCCATCTTCACCTCCAGCAGGCGCAGGTTCTTCTTCGTGCGGAGCACCTCCAGCGCCCCCTCCTCGAACCCGGGGGCCATGATAATCTCCAGAAAAACGGGCTTCATCAGCTCCGCAGCCTTGCGCGTCAGCGTGCGGTTGACCGCCACGATGCCGCCGAAGATCGAAACCGGGTCGGCTTCGTAGGCCTTGCGCCACGCCTCCGCCACGTCCGTCCCCTCGGCCGCGCCGCAGGGGTTCATGTGCTTGAGCCCCACGCAGAACGGACGGTCGAACTCGCGCACGATGGAGAGTGCAGCGTTGGCATCCTGTATATTGTTATAAGAGAGTTCCTTGCCATTGAGCTGGCGGGCGAATGCCAGCGAGTAGGGCACCTCCCGGGCCTCGCGGTAGAAGCGAGCCGACTGGTGGGGGTTTTCGCCGTAGCGCAGCGACTGCACGAGGTCGAACTCCAGAAAGAGCTTTTCATTCAGCCCGGCCCGTTCGCGCATCCAGCCGGCGATCATCGTGTCGTATTGGGCGGTATGGGTGTAGGCCTTGGCCGAGAGACGCAGGCGCGTGGGTTTTTCGGTGTTGCCTCCGGCGCCGATCTCCGAGAGAATCTGCACATAATCCGCCGGATCGCACACCACCGTGACGTCGGCCCAGTTCTTGGCCGCCGAGCGCAGCATCGAGGGGCCGCCGATGTCGATGTTTTCGATGGCGTCCTCCATCCCGACCTCCGGCTTGGAGATGGTCTCCCGGAACGGGTAGAGGTTGACGCACACCAGGTCGATGAACTCGATCCCGTTCTCCCGCAAGGCTTCGACGTGGTTCGGGTCGTCGCGGCGGGCCAGCAGTCCGCCGTGCACGGCCGGATGCAGGGTCTTCACGCGGCCGTCGCATATCTCGGGGAATCCCGTCACGTCGCTGATGCCGATTACCTCCACCCCGCTCTCGCGCAGCAGTTTCATCGTGCCGCCCGTGGCGATCACCTCCCAGCCCAGGGCGCGCAGGCCCCTGGCAAACTCCACCACGCCCGTCTTGTCGCTTACACTGATTAATGCTCTCATCGTTATGCTATTTCAATATTTTCCGAATGGTAATTTTCATAATACCTGCCCTCGCGGGCCGTGAACCGCAGGACGCAGTAGTCGGGGTCGTCCACGCCCGCGGGATAGTACTCCTCGTCGCCCTCGCACCAGACAAGGCGCCGGCTGGCGGCGTCTTCGAGCACCTCCATAGTGCCCGTCAGCAGCAGCCCCCGGAACTGTTGCTCGTCGCAAAAGTAGACCGACGCCCGCGGATCGAGGCGGTAGTGTCTCACGCGCATCGACGAGGTGTTGGTCGTGAAATAGAAGACCCGCAGCCCCTCGCGCACGCGCGGCGCCAGCATGGCTTTCATCCGGGGAAAACCGTCGGTATCGACCGAGGCTATGAAAGCCGTGTCGCGCGACTGGACAAGCTCTTCGAGCAGCTTCAAATCGTTATTCATCCTGAATCAGTTTTTTGATCGTGTCGACGTAAAGCGGGTATTCCACCGAATGTATTTTCGCCTCCAGTTCGGAGCGGTCGCAGCCGTCGTATTCGAACGCCCGCTGGGCGATGATCCGCCCGCCGTCGAGCGTCGCGTCCACCCGGTGGATCGTCACGCCGTAGACCTTGACACCGTACTCCAAAGCCTGCCCGATGGCGTCCCGGCCGCGGAACGCCGGCAGCAGCGAGGGGTGGATGTTGACGATCCGCCCGCCGTAGGCTCCTAAGAGCACTTCGCCCGCGATGCGCATGTAGCCCGCCAGGCAGACCAGCTCCACGCCCGCGTCATCGAGCCGGCGAACGATCTGCCGTTCGTATTCGGCCTTGGAGGCGTACTCCTTCGGCGAGAAGACGAACGTTTCGACCCCATGCGCCGCGGCCCGCTCCACGACCCGTGCCCCGGGTTTGTCGCAGACCAAAAGAACCACACGGGCATCCAGTTCGCCCCGCTGCGTGGCCGCGACGATGGCTTCGAAATTGGTGCCCGAACCGCTGGCGAAGACCGCGAGACGACGCATCGTGTCAGCGGATGACGACACCCACGGTGTCGGTTACGCGGCCGATGACCGAGGCGCGTTCGCCCTGCTCGGTGAGTATTCCGATGGCCTTTTCGGCCTCCGAACGGTCGAGCGCGATGACCATGCCGATGCCCATGTTGAAGATGTTGAACATCTCGCGGTGGGCCACCCGGCCGTACTTTTCCAGAAAGCGGAATACGGGCAATATCTCCCACGATCCCTCGTCGATCTCGATCCCTTGCCCCTCGCCGAGGATGCGGGGTATGTTCTCGTCGAAACCGCCCCCGGTGATGTGGCTGATGCCATGCACGTCGCACCGACGGATCACGTCGAGGACCTGCTTCACGTAGATCTTCGTCGGCGCGAGCAGCACCTCGCCCAGCTGCTTGTTCGACAGCTCGGGGTAGGAGTCGCGCAGGTCGAGGCAATTGTCCGCCACGATCTTGCGCACCAGGCTGAAGCCGTTGGAGTGCACGCCGCTCGACGCGATTCCCACGAGCACATCTCCGGCCTTGACTTTCTGTCCGTCGATGAGCTTCTTCTTTTCGACCACGCCGACCGTGAAGCCCGCGATGTCGTACTCGCCCTCGGCATACATGCCCGGCATTTCGGCCGTTTCGCCGCCCACCAGGGCACAGCCCGCCTGGCGGCACCCCTCGGCGACGCCCGCCACGATGGCTTCGATCTTCTGGGGTTCGTTGCGGCCCACGGCCACGTAGTCGAGGAACACCAGCGGCTCGGCGCCCTGCGCCAGCACGTCGTTGACGCACATGGCCACGGCGTCGATGCCGATCGTGTCGTGCTTGTCCATCTCGAAAGCCAGCTTGAGCTTGGTGCCCACGCCGTCCGTGCCGCTCACGAGCACCGGCTCCTCGACCCGGAGGGCCGAGAGGTCGAACATGCCGCCGAATGCGCCGATGTTGCCCATCACGCCCGGCCGCGCCGTCGAGGCGACGTGTTTCTTGATGCGCCGCACCACCTCGTATCCGGCTTCGAGGTTCACGCCGGCCTTTTCATAGGATTGTGCCATTGTTCTAATGTTTTACTAAAATTTTCCGTCCTTGTTCGCCTCTTCCTTGGCCGTGTAGAGTGCCGTGGGATAGCGGCCCGTGAAGCACGCCGTGCAGAGCTCCCGCCGGTTGCCGGCGCGGTAGAGCGCCCCCTCGGAGAGGAACGCCAGCGAATCGGCCCCGATCTCCTCGCGGACCCCCTCGACGCTCTTGCGGGCCGAGATCAGCTCGTCGTAGGTCGAGGTGTCCACGCCGTAGAAGCAGGGATCGGTCATCGGCGGGCTGGCGATGCGCACGTGCACCTCGGTGGCCCCGGCCTCCTTGAGCATCGTCACGATGCGCCGCGAGGTGGTTCCGCGCACGATCGAATCGTCGACCAGCGCCACGCGCTTGCCCCGAACGATGGTGCGCACGGCCGAGAGTTTCATCCGCACGCCCTTTTCGCGCATGGCCTGCGAGGGCTGGATGAACGTGCGGCCGATGTATTTGTTCTTGATGAGTCCCATTTCGTAGGGCAGTCCGCTCGCTTCGGCATATCCCATCGCGGCGCTGAGGCTCGAGTCGGGCACGCCGACCACGATGTCGGCCGGTGCGGGAGACTCCTGCCACAGAAGACGCCCCGACTCCTTGCGGTAGGCGTGGACGTTGCACCCCTCGATGTCGCTGTCCGGGCGCGCGAAATAGATGTACTCCATCGCGCACATCTGGTGGCGCTTATACATGGAGTAGTCGGTCGAACGCAGGCCGTGGTCGTCGATGGTGACCACCTCGCCCGGCTCCACGTCGCGCACGAACTCCGCGCCCACCGTATCGAAAGCGCAGGTCTCGCTCGACACCACCCAGCCGTCGCCCAGTCGCCCGATCGCAAGGGGCCTCAACCCGTACTTGTCGCGGCAGGCGTAGATGCGGTTGGCCGTCATGACGACGAACGCGAACGCCCCCTCGAGCATGTTCAGTGCGTCGACGATGGCGTGGATGCGCGGCCGGTCGTGGTACTTGGTCTCCTTTTTTATCAGATGGGCCAGAATCTCGCTGTCCGACGACGACTGGAAAAGGCTTCCCTTGTTTTCGAGGTACATGCGCAGGCGCGACGAGTTGACCAGGTTGCCGTTGTGTGCCAGCGCGAAATCGCCCGTGTTGTGGCGGAACAGAAACGGCTGCACGTTCTCGATACCGCCGCCGCCCGCCGTCGTGTAGCGCACGTGGCCGATGGCCATGGCGCCATCGAGCGTTGCGAGATTGGCTTCGTTGAAGACCTCCGTCACGAGCCCCTCGCCCTTGATGCGGTGCAGCTTGCCCCCTCCGTCCACACTCACGATGCCGCACCCCTCCTGCCCGCGGTGTTGCAGAGCGTGCAGGCCGTAGTAGGTGAGCGATGCGGCGTCGGGCACCCCGTAGACGCCGAACACACCGCACTCCTCGTGAATCTCTCTGTCGCTGATCGGAAGCATGTTATGCCGTGATTTTCCGCAACCGGGCCAGAATCTCCTCGTACGCCTCGCGCACCTTGCCCAGGTCGCGGCGGAAGCGGTCCTTGTCCAGTTTCTCATTGGTCGTAGCGTCCCATAGGCGGCACGTGTCGGGCGACACCTCGTCGGCCAGCACGATCTCGCCGTCCGAGGTCTTGCCGAACTCGATTTTGAAATCCACGAGGTTGATGTTCATCTTCGCAAAGAGCCCCTTGAGCACCTCGTTGATCTTGGCCGTCATGGCGTACATTTCGTTCAGCTCTTCGTAAGTCGCGGCACCGAGCGCCACGGCGTGGTGGTCGTTGATGAGCGGGTCGCCCAACTCGTCTTTCTTGTAGCAGATGTCGAAGATGACGTTCCCGGGCTTGGTGCCCTCCTCGATGCCCAGGCGCTGGGCCATCGATCCGGCGATGGTGTTGCGCACGATCATCTCCAGCGGAATGATCTCGACACGGCGGCACACCTGGTCGCGGTCGTTGATCGTCTCGATGTAGTGCGTCTTGATGCCCGCCTTGTGAAGCTCCTTGAAAATGATCGTCGAAATGGCGTTGTTCAACTGCCCCTTTCCTTCGATCGTCGCTTTCTTGATGTTGTTGAAAGCCGTGGCCGCATCCTTGTAGTGGATGATGATCTTGTCGGGATCGTCGGTACGGAAGACCTGTTTTGCCTTGCCCTCGTAGAGCATTTCGAGCTGTTTCATGGTGTACGGAATTTAAAGTTTTATATTATATTACTTCTTTCTGAAATAGTTTACCGCGTTGCGGAACAGCGGCTGCTCTTTCTCCCCGGCGATGTTCCGGAACAGGTTGCGTTCGTAGCGCTCGGTGTGGCCCATCTTGCCCAGGATGCGGCCGTCGGGCGAGAGGAGGCCCTCGATGGCATACGACGAACCGTTGGGGTTCATCGGAGCCTCGGCCGTGGGATTTCCCGCAGCGTCGGCGTACTGGAATGCCACCTGGCCCCGCTCGAACAGTTCGCGGGCCATCTTCTCGCTCACCACGAACTTGCCCTCGCCGTGGCTGACGGCGATGGCGTGCAGGTCGCCCGGGCGGAATCCCGCGAGCCACGGCGAGTTCACCGAAGCCACCCTCGTGGTGACGACCTGCGAGATGTGGCGGTTGATGTCGTTGCGGAACAGGGTCGGCGACTCCTCGGTCACCATCCCCAGCCGTCCGTAGGGCAGCAGGCCCGACTTGACCAGCGCCTGGAAGCCGTTGCAGATACCGAGGATCAGGCCCCCGCGGTCCAGCAGGGCGTGCACCTCTTCCTGAATATCCTGGTTGTTGAGTACGTTGACGATGAATTTGGCACTCCCATCCGGCTCGTCGCCCGCCGAGAAGCCGCCCGCGAGCACCAGGATGTGCGCCCGGCGGAGGTGCTCCCACATGTCGCGGATCGAGCGCAGGATGTCGTCGCCCGCGAGGTTGCACACCACGCTCGTCTCGACCCGCGCACCCGCCGTGCGGAACGCCTTGGCCGTGTCGTAGTCGCAGTTGGTGCCCGGGAAAACGGGGATGTAAACCACCGGATGCTCGATGGCTTCGCCCGCGTAGGCGAACGCCCGCGCAACCGGCTCCGCGGTCATCACGTCGGCCCGGTTCATGCCCTTGTCGGGGTAGACCGCCGCGAACCGCTCGGTATTGGCCCGGTAGAGCTCCTCGAGCGGCATGCGCACGCCGCCCACCGTCAGCGCCGGATCGGCGACCGTGAAGCCGACCAGCTCGACGGCCGCGTCCTCCAGTTCGCCCTCGCACTCGACGAGGATCGAGCCGCAGGCGTAGTCGTATAGTTTCCGCTCGTCCATCGCCACCTCGACGCCGACCTCGTTTCCGAAAGCCATCTTCGCAAGGCCCTCTGCGATGCCGCCGAAACCGATGGCCCACGCCGCGACGATCCGGCCCGATTCGATCCCGTCGCTCACCAGCGCGAAATTGCGCTTGAGCTGCGCCGTGTCGGGCATGCGGTTCTCCCGGGGGGTATGGCGCACGAGGTAAATGCGGTGGCCGGGGGCTTTCAGGTCGGTCGAGATGACCCGCGAAGCATCGACCGTGGTGATGCCGAACGCCATGAGCATCGGCGGAACGTTTATATCTTGGAACGTGCCCGACATGGAGTCCTTGCCCCCGATCGAGGGGAGGCCCAGTTCAACCTGCATCTTCAGTGCACCCAGCAGCGCACTCAGCGGCTTGCCCCACGAGTGCGGGTCGCGGGTCATGCGCTCGAAATACTCCTGGTAGGAGTAGCGCATCCTTTCGTACCGCGCCCCGGCTGCTACCACTTTGGCCGCCGCCTCCACGACTGCATAGGCCGCGCCGTGGTAGGGGCTCCAAGAGGCCAGAGAGGGGTTGTAACCGAAAGCCATGATGCTGGCCGTATCGGTATAGCCGTCCACCGGGAGTTTTTGCACCGAAACCTGCGTCTCGCTGCGCTGCGTGCGGCCTCCGAACGGCATGAGCACCGTCGAGCGGCCGATCGTCGAGTCGAACATTTCGACCAGCCCCCGCTGCGAGAGCACGTTGTCGTCGCCGAGGTTCGCAGCGAAGCGCTCGGCCACAGTTGCTCCCGCGACCTCGCGGGTGAACGGATCGCGCTCCTCCACGGCGCCGATCCGGGCTTCGGCGTAGTGCTTCGCTCCGGCGCTGTCGATGAACTCGCGGCTGAGGTCCACGACTTTGCGGCCGCGGTTGAACATGCGCATGCGCGCCGTGTCCGTCACGTCGGCCACCTCGACCGCCTCGATGTTCTCCTCGCGGCAATATGCCATGAAGCGCTCGACGTCCGCGGCCTCGACGACCACGGCCATGCGCTCCTGCGACTCGCTGATGGCCAGTTCGGTGGAGTTCAGCCCGCTGTATTTCACCGGCACCCGGTCCAGATAGATGTCCAGTCCGTCGGCCAGTTCGCCGATGGCCACGCTTACGCCGCCCGCCCCGAAATCGTTGGATTTCTTGATGAGGCGCGTCACCTCCTCACGGCGAAACAGGCGCTCCAGTTTCCGCTCCTCGGGGGCATTGCCTTTCTGCACCTCGCTGCCGCACGTCTCGAGCGAGCGGGCGTCGTGCTCCTTCGAAGAGCCCGTTGCGCCTCCGATGCCGTCGCGGCCCGTCCGGCCGCCCAGCAGAATGATCTTGTCGCCCGGCTCGGGGCGCTCGCGGCGCACGTTCGCAGCTTTTACGGCACCGACCACGGCACCGACCTCGAGCCGCTTGGCCACGTAGTTCGGATGGTAAATCTCACGCACATGGGTCGTGGCCAGCCCGATCTGGTTGCCGTAGCTCGAATAGCCCGCGGCGGCCTTTTTCGAAATGACGCTCTGGGGCAGTTTCCCGGCGAGGGTCTCCGAAACGGGCTGCCAGATGTTGCCGGCCCCCGTGACGCGCATGGCCTGGTAGACGTAGCTGCGTCCCGACAGCGGGTCGCGGATGGCGCCGCCCAGACAAGTCGAAGCGCCGCCGAACGGCTCGATCTCCGTGGGGTGGTTGTGGGTTTCGTTCTTGAATTGCAGCAGCCACTTTTCGCTCCGTCCGTCCACCTCCACGTCCACATAGACCGAGCAGGCGTTGTTCTCGTCCGAGACCTCCAGGTCGTCGAGCAGCCCCCGCTTCCGCAGGTAGCGCGCCCCGATCGTGGCGATGTCCATCAGACAGACGCTCTTGTGCTCGCGGCCCAGTTCGCGGCGGATGCGCAGGTAGAGCGCCAGCGAATCCTCGATCTCGTCCTTGACGAACGACTCTTCGACCGAGATGCCCTCCAGGCAGGTGGTAAAGGTCGTATGGCGGCAATGGTCGCTCCAGTAGGTGTCCAGAATCCGCAGTTCGGTCTCGTACGGGTCGCGTCCCTCCGCGCGGAAATAGCGCACCACCTCCCCGAGGTCGTCGCCGTTCATCGCCAGTCCCTGCCGCTTGCAGTAGGCGTCCAGCTCGGAATCCTGCATTTCGCGGAAGCCCTCGAGCACCTCGACGGGCTTCACCTCGGCCTGCTCCATCCGTGTGAGCTGCGAGAGATCCTTTTCGCGCGACTCGACGGCGTTGATGCAGTAGCGCCTGATCTTCGCAAGCTGCTCGTCGGTCACCCCGTCGTCGAAAACGATGAGTTTCGACGAACGGATCGCCACGTCGGCCGCCTGGTCGATCAGCCGCACGCAGTCGACGGCCGAAGCGGCCCGCTGGTCGAACTGCCCGGGCAGGTACTCCACGGCCAGGTAGCGGCAGTTCGCCAGACAGCACGTCTCGGACACCGTATCGGTCACCACCTCGCCGAAAACCGTGTAGCGGCTCTTTTCGAGCAGCTCTTCCGAAAATCCGAACAGGTCGTAGACATTGAGCAGCCTGAGCTCGCGGATGTCCAGATCGAGGTTGGCATTCAACTCGCGGCGCAGGCTCTCGGCCTCGACCCGGAAGCGGGGACGTTTCTCAACGAAAATGCGGTAATTCTTCATTTTATCTTGTTTTTCTCTCTATACGAATCTTGCGGCCCAGTCGCGGGCATACTCCTCGGGGGTCATCCCAACGAAAGTGATGTGGCCCATCTTGCGTTTGGGACGGCTCTCGCTCTTGCCGTAAAGGTGGACATGCACGTTCGGACGGCGCTCGGCGGCGATCTTTTCGGCCTCGGCAAGGTCCTGTCCCAGGATATTCTTCATCACCGTCGGCGCGACAATTTGCGGCTCCTCCAAAGGTTCCCCCACCAGAAAACGCACCAGTTCGCGGAACTGGTTGGTCGTAGCCCCCTCGATGGTCCAGTGGCCCGAGTTGTGCGGCCGCGGAGCCATCTCGTTGAACCAGAACCGATCGCCCCGCACGAAGACCTCGACGGCCAGAATTCCCCGGTAGCCGCATTGCGCCATGAACCGCTCCCCGACCTGGCGGAGCCGCGCAAGCACCCCGTCCTCCATCCCGGCCGGGAGGAAGCAGAGGTCCAATATGCCGTCGCGGTGGACGTTGCGTCCGACGGGAAAAGTAACTACCCGCTCACCGTCGGCCACCATCACCAGGCTGACCTCGTAATCGAACGCAATGAACTCTTCGAGGATGCACGGCACCGCAAGCAGGGGCAAAGCCCGTTCGATGTCGGCCTCGGTCCGGAGCACCTGCTGCCCGTGGCCGTCGTAGCCCAGCGTGCGGGTCTTCAGTACGGCCGGCAGCGCGATCCGCTCCACGGTCGCGCGCAACGACCTTTCGTCGTCCACGGCGGCGTATTCGGGCGTGAAAAACCCGTTGGCGCGGGCGTTCTCTTTCTCCCGGAGGCGGTCCTGCGAGTCGTAGAGCGGTCGGAACCCCTGCGGTATGTTGTAGCGGCGGCAGAGCGGAATGAGCACCCGGCCCGGCACGTTTTCGAATTCGTAGGTCACCGCATCGCTGCGGCGGCACAACTCTTCGAGCGCCGCCGAATCGTCGTACGCCGCCACGATCCGTTCGTCCGCCACGGCGAACGCCGGAGCATCCGCCGCCGGATCGAGCGCGATCGTCCGTACCCCCAAGAGGCGCGCCTGCTGGGCGATCATCAGCCCCAGCTGGCCGCCGCCGATAATGCCGACGGTTTTCATCCCAGCTCCGATCTGAGTACCTCCGCGGTCTGCCGGGCGCGGAACGCTTCGAGTTTTTCGGCCAGCGCCCCGTCCTGCAACGCGAGGATCGAGACGGCGATCAGCGCGGCGTTCCGGGCCCCGTTGATGGCCGTCGTGGCGACGGGAACTCCGGCGGGCATCTGGACGATCGAGAGCAGCGAATCCAGCCCGTTCAGGGCCCGCGATTTCACCGGCACGCCCACCACGGGCAGCGTGGTCATCGAGGCCACCATGCCCGGCAGGTGCGCGGCGCCGCCGGCTCCGGCGATGATGACTCCCAGTCCCCTTTCGCGGGCCGTTTTGGCGTATTCGACCAGCAGATCGGGCGTGCGGTGGGCGCTCACGACCCGTTTTTCGAACTCCACGCCGAACTCTTCGAGCGCAGCCACGGCTTCGGCCATCACCTCGTAGTCGCTCCGCGAGCCCATGATCACTCCGACTTTCATATCTTATTGTTTTAGAATCAAAAGCAAACCGCCACGACACGCATGTCATGGCGGTATGGTACTGTTCAGCGTACTCCACAGGCGGGCATCTGCTGCCCCTGCAACTGCCCGGCGTGCGCTTGGGGGCGGCACGACGAGTAAAACGCAGCGGCCTGGCCCTGCTGTTTTTTTCGTTCCCGTTGGTCGGTATGGCCGATAGCAGTCATCGAATTGTTCTCTTTAACCTGTTGCGTTGCAAAAACAACGGAACAAAAGTAACGCTTTTCGGCCGACTTTCAAAATTACCGGACAGAAACTATCGACAAATTATCGACATTCCCGGCACGCCCCTTTCGCGGGGTCGCCGCAAGCCGCCGCTCCCCGTTGGGTATTGGGTTCGGCCTGTATCTCGAAGCCGAGGCGGGCACCCCGCACCAGGTCCGAATAGCGGACGAAATTGGGCTCATGCGCTCTCCCGTCGAGGGTCATTCGGCCCACATAACGGGTCGCGGGACCGTTTTCGGGCGCTTCGATGCGGATCGTTTCGCCGTTTTCGAGGTGGATCACCGCCTTGCGGAACAGGGGCGAACCGAGGGCGTAGAAATCCGAGGCCGGGCAGACGGGATAGAACCCCAGGGCCGAGAAGACGTACCAGGCCGAGGTCTGGCCGTTGTCCTCGTCGCCGCAGTAGCCGTCGGGCCGGGCCGCATAGAGGCGGTCCATCACCTCGCGCGTCCACCACTGCGTTTTCCAGGGCTGTCCAGCGTAATCGTAGAGGTAGATCATGTGCTGTGCGGGCTGGTTGCCGTGGGCGTAGTTGCCCATGTCGGCCACCTGCATCTCCGTAATCTCGTGGATGCGCACGCCGTAGTAGCTGTCGTCGTAGATCGGCGGCACGACGAAGACCGAGTCGAGCATTTCGACGAACCCGTCGCGGCCGCCCATCGCCTCCATCAGCCCACCGACATCGTGGAACACCGACCAGGTGTAGTGCCAGGCATTGCCCTCGGTGAAAGCGTCGCCCCACTTGTAGGCGCTGAACGGCGACTGGAACTCCCCGTCGGCGTTGCGGCCGCGCATCAGGCGGGTCGAGGGGTCGAAGACATTGCGCCAGTTCCGCGCAGCCTGCTCGAGCATCGCGGCATCCTCCGTGCGGCCCAGCTTTTCGGCCACTTGCGCCGCGCACCAGTCGTCGTAGGCGTATTCGAGCGTGCGGGCGACATTCTCGTGAATGCCCACATCGTAGGGCACGTAGCCCAGGCGGTTGTAGTAGTCGTGTCCCAAACGGCCCGTCGAGCTGACCTCGGGGTGGACCTTGTTGCGGCCCGCCAGCATCGCCTCGTAGAGCGTGGCCATGTCTTCCTCGGGCGTGATGCCTTTGAGGATGGCGTCCGAGACGACCGAGGCCGAATTGTTACCCACCATGCAGCCGCGGTGGCCGGGCGACGCCCATTCGGGCAGGAAACCGCTCTCGCGGTAGGCGTTGGCCAGGCCGGCCTGAATCTCGGCGTTTACCGACGGGTAGACCAGGTTCAGCAGCGGAAACAGCGAGCGGAACGTGTCCCAGAAACCCGTGTCGGTATACATGTACCCGGGCAGCACCTCGCCGTTGTAGGGACTGTAATGCACGGGATTTCCCTGGGCGTCCAGTTCGTAGAACTTGCGCGGGAACAGGGTCGAGCGGTAGAGACACGAATAGAACGTGCGCAGCTGATCGTCGGTGCCGCCCTCGACCTCGATACGGCCCAGCACCTCGTCCCAACGGGCCTGCGCCTTGGAACGTACGGTCTCGAAATCGTCCGTACCCAATTCGGTTTCGAGGTTGCGCACGGCCTGCTCGGGAGAGATGAACGACGAGGCGATGCGGGCCGTCACCTGCTCGCCGCGTCGCGTCGTGAAATGGACCTTTGCCACGGCGTGGTCGCCCTCGGCCGACTTGCCGCCCTCGGGGTAGAGCACGCGGCTGCCGGGTTTGTATTTCGAGGGGTTGTCGGTCAATTCGACGCCCGCAAACGATTTGTCGAAGCGGATGACGAACCAGTTGCGGAAATTTTCAGGCACACCGCCGCTGTTGCGCGTCGTGTAGCCCACCACCGTATTGGCGTCCACGATCTCCACCCGCGAGCCCCGGTCGAAAGCGTCGATCACCACGCCCGACTCGTCCGACTCGGGGAACGTGAAGCGCATGACGGCCGCCCGCTCGGTGGGCGCGACCTCGGCGCGAATATCGTGGTCGGCCAGGTAGACCTTGTAATAGTAGGGCTTGGCCACCTCCGACTGGTGAGAGAACCAGCTCTGGCGCGACTCTTCGTCCAGCTTGTCCCCGCCGCGCACGGGCATCAGGGAGAACTGCCCGTAGTCGTTGATCCACGGCGAGGGCTGGTGGGTCTGCTTCAGCCCCCGGATGGTGTGGGCCCCGTAGGTATAGGCCCAGCCATCGCCCATCTTACCCGTCTGGGGCGTCCAGAAATTCATGCCCCACGGCACGGCCACCGCAGGATAGGTATTGCCCGTCGAGAGCGAATAGTCGGACTGCGTCCCCATCAGCGTGGTGACGTACTCCGTGGGTCGCACCCGCTCCGGGGCGGGCTGCGTGGCGCAGCAGCTCCAGGCAAGGGCTGCAAAGGCCAGTATCGTCAGTTTTTTCATCTTTTTCCCTTTTATAGTTTTCTATGCGGCGCTTCGAGCCGTGCGGCCGCAGCCATTAGGCCCTTAGGCCCGCTCGCGCATACGCCCCAAGCTGCCGCCCGCGGATCAGCGGATCGAGTTCAGCAGGTCGACCTTTCCGTCGCCGACCAGTTTGACGATCAGCTCCCCGAACAGCGTATTCTGCCAGGCGAACCATGCCCGGGTGAAATTCGCGGCGTCGTGGCGCGAAAACGACTCGTGCATGAAGCCCGTGCCGGCGTCGGTGGTCATCAGCTGCGCGATGCAGTCGCGGATTTCGGCATCGTCGGTCGAGGTGAAAGCCCGCATCATGATGCTCATCGGCCAGATCATCTCGACTCCGATGTGCGGCCCGCCGATCCCCTCGCCCGCCGGGCCGCGCCAGAAATAGGGATTGGCATCGCTCCAGACGAAACGGCGCGTATTCTCGTACACGGGGTCCGTGCGCTCCACGTCGCCCAGGTAGGCCATCGCCAGCAGCGAGGGCACGTTGGCGTCGTCCATCAAAAACCGCCCGCCGTAACCGTCCACCTCGAACGCATAGATCTTTCCGTATTCGGGGTGCTCGACCACGGCATGCTCTTGCAGCGCCGCAGCGACCTCGTCGGCCAGCGCCGTACACTCCGCAGCCAGCCCGGCCTCCCCGTTGACCGACCCGAGAATCTCGGCCGCCTTACGCAGCGACGAGACGGCCATGAAATTCGAGGGCACGAGGAACTCGAACGTCGTGGCGTCATCCGAGGGCCGGAACGCCGAGGCGATCAGCCCCACGGGCTTCACCGGATTGCCGCGGCCCACGTGGCACTTGGTGTCCAGCTGCCGGTCGGTCGTGCGCAGGAACGTGTAGCTTCCGGGCCCCTCCTTGCGCTGCTGTTCGCGGAGCGTCGAGAGGATATTGCGCATCGCCGCAACCCACTCTTCGTCGAACACCGAGGCATCGCCAGTCGTTTTCCAGTAGTGGTGCGCCAGGCGGATCGGGTAGCAGTGCGAGTCGATCTCCCACTTGCGCTCGAAGACCCACGGGCTTTGCTTGTTCCCCGGATAGCCCACGTCCTCGCCCGCCCCCGTGGGGCCGTCGTTGAAAGCGTTGGCATAGGGGTCGATGTTGATGAGCCGGAACTGCCGGCGGATCACCCCCGCGATCATCCGCTTCAGCGCCTCGTCTTGCGGGGCGAACTGCACGTAGGGCCACACCTGCGCCCCCGAGTCGCGCAGCCACATGGCCGGAATATCGCCCGTATATACATAGGTATCGGGATTTCCCGCTTCGTCCTCGCGGTAGTGGACCGTCGTGTCGAGCGTGTTGGGAAAGCAGTTGCGGAACATCCACCTCAGGCGGTCGTTCTTCAAAAGGCCGCACACGCGGGCGACCTCGGCCTCAACTGCTTCCGACTTAAAAAGCCGTTCCCCGGCTGCCGGACGCTGATCGGCGTACGTTTCCGGCTCCTGGGCGCAGTACCACACTTTCGGCTCGGCGCCCATCTCGAACCGCAGTTCGCCGCCACGCATCACATCGGCGTGGTCGATCCAGGGTTTGGTGTAGAGCTCGCCGTCGAGCCATACACGCTGGATGTAGCGGTTCTCGGCCGAGTTGTTTTCAGCTACGATCGTCAGGGTGCCGCCCGGTACGCGAATCTCGGCCCGGTCGAACAGGGGCGAACCGAACCAGTAGCGTCCCCCTGCGGGCTCCGCCTCGTACATGCCCAGCGACGAGAGGACGTACCACGCCGACATCTGCCCCACGTCCTCGTTACCCGAAAGCCCGTCGGGCTGGTCGTGGTAGAGGGTCGTGAGCACCTGGCGCACCTTGTCCGCCGTTTTCCACGGCTGCCCAAGCATGGTATAGAGGTAGAGAATGTGGTGCGACGGCTCGTTGCCATGGGCATACTGCCCGATCAGCCCTGAAATATCGGGCGAGGTGTCGCCGCCCTCGATCACCGAGGGCACCGTGAAGAGCGAATCGAGTTTTTCCAGCAGGGCCTCCCGGCCTCCGAAACAGGCCACGAGTCCCTCGACGTCTTGCGGCGCGAGCCACGTGTACTGCCAGGCATTGCCCTCGCAGTAGTCGTCGGCCCGATGGGTCGAAGCGAACGGGCTGAACGGCGTGCGCCACCCCCGGCGGCTGTCGCGGCCGCGCATGAAGCGCGTCACGGGGTCGAAATAGTTGCGGTAGGAGTGGCTGCGCTGCTCGAACAGACGCGCATCCTCCTCGCGGCCAAGCGCCGCGGCGGCACGCGCCGCGGCCCCGTCCGCGATGGCATACTCCATGTCATAGGCGACCGCCTCGTTGAACAGATCGCACGGGATATAACCGTATTTCTTTCTCAGGTCTCCTCCGCGGCCGTCGCCCAGCGCCGTCGTGCGGATCGCCTCGAACGCCTTTTCGCGGTCGAAGCCCGGGATGTTCTTCACGATGGCGTCCGCCACGACCACGATACCCGAATTGCCGACCATGCAGTCGGTCTCGTTTCCCCAGAGGTGCCAGACCGGCAGCCGGCCCTGCTGGTCGTAGATATGCAGCATCGTGTTGACGATGTCGGGCATGCGTTCGGGATGGATCACGGTCATCAGCGGCATGGCGGCCCGGTAGGTGTCCCACAGCGAAAAAGTCGTGTAGTTGGAGAACGAGGCGTTGCGGTGGATCCGATGGTCCGAGCCGTAGTAGTCGCCGTTCACGTCGCAGAAGACGGAGGGGGCCACCATCGTGTGGTAGAGGGCCGTATAGAAGATACGCTTGGCCGTCTCATCCGCGGTCGTGATGCGGACTTTCGACAGTTCCTCCTCCCACGCCCGGTCGGCGGCTGCGGCCGTGGCGTCGAAATCCCAGCCGGGCAGCTCGGCCGCCAGGTTGGCCTTGGCCCCCTCGACGCTTACGGGCGAGAGCGCCACCTTGACCAGCACCGGCTTTTCGGCCGAGGTCTTAAAGGAGGCGCGGCCGTACTGGTCGCCGACGGTTTCGAACCGCTCGAAAGGCTCCGAGAACTCCGCCACGAAATAGACCCGCTGGTCCTTGGCCCAGCCCGTCGAGTGGCGCCAGCCCGTAACGGTGCGGTCGCCCTCGGCTTCGAGATGCGTTTCGGTCGCCTTGTCCCAGCAGCCGCCGTTCTCCAGGTCGAACACCACGGCGGCATCTTCCGCCGCGGGGAACGTATATCTGTGGAATCCCACGCGCCGGGTCGCCGTCAGCTCGGCGGTCACGCCGTAGCGCACGAGGGGCACCGAGTAGTACCCCGGCCGCACCACCTCGCGCGAACGGTCGGCGTAGGACCACATGCCCGAGGCGGGATCGTTCTCCTCGCCGCGGGCATAGGTCACCTCGCCCGTGACGGGCATCAGCGTGATGTCGAACAGGTCGCCGATACCCGTACCGCTGAGGTGGGTGTGCGAGAAACCGATCACCGTCGAATCCGACTGGTGGTAGCCCGAGCACCAGTCCCAGGTCTGGGGAATGCTCGTCGGGCCCAACTGGACCATGCCGAACGGCACGTTGGCCCCCACGAAGACGTGGCCGTGGCCGCCGGCGCCGATCTTGGGATCGACCCAGCGCGTGAGGCTCTCCGGAGCCGCTGGCCGCGAGCAGGCGGCGGCAAGTGCGGCTGCACCGAATAAAATAAGATGTTTGAGGTTCATTATCCGAAAAAAGTTTTGAGTTTTGCATGTTTTGCTAACGGACGGCGATCTCGTCCAGGAAGAACCAGCAGGGACAACCCACGCCGTAGTGCCACGACGGGCAGGTCTTCACGCCCTCGATCTCGACCCGGATGTACCGCGCCCGTACCGGCTGCGGCGCAGTGGCCGTGGCCTGTACGAATTTCACGGGCACCGACTGGTCCTCGGCCAGTTCCACGCGGCCGAACGGTTCGTACCGCTCTCCGTCGGCCGACACGCCGTAAGTGACCGACCGGGGCAGCAGAATCCACTGTCCGAGCTGGTGGAGGAAATCCGCCTCGACGGTCGTGAACTCCTTTTCGCAGCCCAGATCGACGACCAGCGCCCCGTCCGAGCCCTCCCATCCGGTCCAGCTCTCGACGAACGACGCTCCGCCGTAGAGGCCGTCGGTCAGCGTCCGTTCCCCCGACGCGCAGTATTTCTCGGCGGGCCCCGCGATCCACTCGATCCGTGCGCCCAGCGCCTTGCTCGGCTCCCCGGAGGGCAGGTAGCGGCTGCGGTAGAGCCGGCAGTACTCCTCGGGAGAGTTGCTGCGCTCGTTGAGCGTCCGCACGCCGTATTGCACGACGTACTTTTCGAAAGTATCCAGTTCGCGCACCACCTCCCCGAGGTCTTTCTCGGGCAGGGTGCGGGCGATCTCCAGATCGGAATAGATCAGCGGCAGCCGGGCCAGATGCACGCGCCTCAGCAGCACCGAATCCCCCGCGACGGCCCGCTCGGCCCTATCGAAGAGCGCGTTGTAGCGCTTGCGGCACGCGGCGTTGAGCATTCCGTCCTTGTGCGAGACGGGCGAGTCGTAGATCCACAGCCGTTGTCCCGAAGCCAGCAGCGCCCCCTCCAACAGCTTTTCATATTGGTAAAGATACGGCGCGGCCGAACCGTAGTAGCCCCGCATGAAATGCCGCACGAGCGAGTCGGTATCCTGCTCGGGGTTCCACATCAGGCGCGAGACGACCCACGTGCGCATCTCCGAGAAATCGCCGCCGTACGATCCGCCGATCTGCGAAAAGTGCATCGTGGCGTGGTTGCGGCGGAAGAGCTCCATGTTGGGACCCAGTATCGGAAAGTTCGGGAACGGCGCCACCATGTTGTCGAAATTGATGCCGTAGTCCCATACGAAGATGTTGTCCGTCAGGGCTGCCCACCCTTCGAGCGCGCGGATGAACTCGCGGCCCGAGGCGTTGTCCGTGAGCGGCACTTCGCGGTCGCAGTCGATGTCGCACAGCATGATGTTGACGTTGGGCAGCGGCCGCACGTGCTTCGGAGGCTGCATCGTGAAGAGATAGGCCAGCGTCGAGAACTGCTTGTCGGGGAAACGCTCGGCCAGGCGATTCAGAAACCGGACGTAGTTGCCCGACGGGGCACCCTCCTCCTCGTTGACCCGTTCGCACGCCTCGCAGCGGCAGTAGGTGAAATTGCTGTCGTTCTGACTGACCGAGATCATGTCCATCCCGGGGTTGGCGCGGAAAATGGAGTCGATCTTCGCCGCGGCCAGCTCGAACACCGCGTCGTTGGTCAGGCACCACTGGCTCGCCCGCCCGGGGCGCCGCTCGCCGTTGATGTAAGAGTAGTATTCGGGGTGCTCCTCTCCGTAGACCGAAGCGGGCAACAGGGTGTTGAACGTATGTACCCAGAGATTGCCCGCGAAGAGGTCGCGCGGCTCCTCCAGCCGGAGAAACAGGCGGTAGACCGAATCCTGCGCCATGCCGTAGCCCTGGCTCTGGCGGTAGCGGAAAGCCGGATTCTCCGCCAGGTCCATCCGCTCGAAAACGATGTCCCTGCGGCGGTCCAGGTCGTAAACTCCGGCAGCGTAGTACGTCATTCCCAGCTCGCGTTCGAGCAGGGCGATCGCGCCGTATACGGTACCCTTGCAGCCTCCGCCCGAGATGCGCAGCACCCCGTCGCGGGTCGAAAGGCGGAACCCGTCGCGTCCGAGTCCCGCCGTATCCGCCGCCCCGATCAGGATGTCGCCCGGCCGGGCCTTTGCGGCCGCGCGAAGCTTCGCCCCCGAAGATTCGGCGACGAAGCGTTGCAGCAGCCGTGCCGCCGTGCGGTTCGCGGGCGTATCCTCGGCCACGACGATCCGCGCGACGGCCTTTCCGTTGCGCGTAACGACGGTCTGCGCCGAGGCGCCCCCGGCCGTAAACAGCAGCAGCGCTGCGGCAAGCGTTCGGACGGCATTCATGCTATCTGCGGTTTTCGAGTTCGTATACCAGCGTACCACCGCCCGTCAGTTCGTCGTGCGCGATGCGGTATTTGCCGAGCGGCCGGCCGCCGAGCGTCATGCGGCGGATGTAGCCCTCGCCGCGCTTCTCGATGCGGAGCGTTCCCCGCCCCGTGTCGATCTCCACGCGGTCGAAAACCGGAGCCGTCAGCGTGTAGTACGGCTCACCCGGACAGTCCGGATAGAACCCCATCATCGAGAAGACCGCCCAGGCCGACATGGTGCCCGTGTCGTCGTTGCCCGGAATGCCGTCGGCTGCGGTGGTGAAATGCTTGTTCAGCAGACGCCTGACCTCGCGCTGCGTGCGCCACTCCTCGCCGCGGAAGCGGCTGAAGAGGTAGGGATAGGCGATGTCGGGTTCGTTCGCGGGGTCGTACAGTCCCTCGTCGAAGACCATTTGCAGCTTGTCGACGAATTTGCGCCGGCCGCCCATCAGACGGGTCAGCCCCTCCACGTCGTGCGGCACGTAGAACGTGTAGTTCCAGGCCGAGCCCTCGTGGAAGCCGGGCGCCGCCGAGAAATTCTCGCCCGCGCGCGGGTCGAACGGGGTCAGGAACGAACCGTCCTCGTTGATCGGGCGCAGCGTGCCGTACTCCTTGTCGTAGTAGTGCCGGTAGCCCAGCGAACGGTCGCGGAACAGCCGGGCGTCCTCCTTGTAGCCGAGCGAGTCGGCCAGCAGCGCGAGGGCTGCATCGGCCACGTAGTATTCCAGCGCGTGCGAGACGGAGGTGTCGCCCGCCAGGTCCTTGGCATAGAATCCCAGCGGAATGTAACCCCGCTCGATGTAGGGATCGATGTCGGGCCGCATCGGGTTTTCGGCTCCGGGCGTCGTGGCCGAGCGGCGCATGGCGCGGTAGGCGGCCTCCATGTCGAAATCGCGCAGCCCCTTCATCCAGCTGTCCACCAGCACGGGAATCGAGGGGTCGCCCTCCATCGTGAAAGTCTCCCGCCCGTACAGTTCCCATTTGGGCAGCCAGCCCCACTCCCGGGACATGTCCACCATCGAGCGGAGCATTTCGCTCTGCCGCTCGGGGTAGACCAGCGTAAGCAGTTGGTGCAGGTTGCGGTAGGTGTCCCACAGCGAGAAGACCGTGTAGCGCTCGCCCTCCGTAACGCCCACCTCGCCCGAGCGCTCCATCAGCGGGTATTCGCCGTTGACATCGCTCACGAGATTGGGATGGATCAGCGCATGGTAGAGCGCCGTGTAGAAGACGGTCTGCTGCTCCGGCGTGCCGCCCTCGACGCGGATACGCCCCAGGTCGTCGTTCCACCGCTTGCGGGCCGCGGCGCGGAGCGCGTCGAAAGTCGCGCCGACGGGCTGCTCGGCATCGAGGTTGCGGCGCGCGTTCTCCGTGGAGACGAACGAAATGCCCATGCGCACCTCGACCTGGTCGCCCTCGGCAAGGTCGTCGAACGTAAACCAGTAGCCCACGTCGTCGCCCGCCAACTCGCGGCCGTACTCCGTGTAGAGTTTGTATTTTCCGTTGTCGGGGGTCCACTCGGCCTCGACGCCCGTCATCGGCCGCTGCTTCTTCCAGTAGCCCGCAGCCGACGGCGTGCGGCTGACCCGCAGCACGAAATAGACGGGAAAGACTTTCTGCGGGTTGTAGCAGAACGTGCCCAGCAGTTTCGTGCCCTCGATCTCCGTGGCGCTCACCCTCCGGACCACGGCGCCCGACTCGTTGGTCAGCCCCTCGCCCAGATTGAGCAGGATATGCCCCTTGCCCGCGGGAAAGGTGTACCTCTCGGCTGCCGAGCGCGGGGTGGCGGTAGCTTCGGCGCGGATGCCGTACTTGTCCAGCCGCAACCCGTAGTAGCCCGGCGAAGCCTGTTCGTCGCGGTATCCCGAGCCGTAGGACTTGTAATCCACCTCCAGTTCGCCCGCGGTGGCCATCGTCAGCAACGCCCCCATCTCGGGGCACCCCACCCCGCTCAGCGCGCCGTGCGCGAAGCCGGTGAAGAACTTGTTGTGCCGCTCATAGGGGGTCGACCACCAGCGGGCGTCCTTATCGTAGACGTTCCGCTCGGAGCCCATGACGTTGAACGGCACGACGGCCATCATCCCGTTGGGGCACACCGCCCCCGGGTTGGTCGTCCCGAAATTGGTCGTCCCGATGAACGGGTCCACCCGGTCGGCGGGGGTCTGCGCCCGGGCGGCGAGACACAGCGTGAGAGCCGTCAGCAGCGCAAGGCGTTTCACAGGATGTTGGTTTTCTTCGTGAATTCGATGATCTCGTCGATGTGTCCGAACGCCAACCCCGTCACCGTGTCGGCGCAGCCGTAGTAGACGGCCACGCGGCCGGTCTCGGGATCATGCAGCGCGGCGCATGGGAACGTCACGTTCGGCACGTCGCCCATGCACTCGTACTGCTCGCGCGGCGAAATGAGGTACGGACCGCTGCGGGCGATCACTTTCCACGGCTCGTCCAGATCGAGCAGCGCCGAGCCGAACGCATAGACATAGCCGTTGCACGAGCGCAGCACGCCGTGGTAGAACAAGAGCCACCCCTCGCTTGTCTCGATGGGCACGGGCCCCGCGCCGATCTTCATGCACTGCCAGGCCGAGACCTCGAACGCTGCCGGAGCCATCACATGCCGGTGGCGGCCCCAGAACTCCAGATCGGGCGACTCGGAGTAGAAAATATCGCCGAAAGGCGTGTGGCCCGTATCGCTCGGACGCGAGAGCATGGCGAACTTGCCGCCGATCTTGCGCGGAAACATGACGCCGTTGCGGTTGTACGGCAGGAAAGCGTTTTCCAACTGGTGGAACGTCCGAAAATCGGTCGTCCAGGCGATTCCGATCGTCGGGCCGTGGTAGCCGTTGCACCACGTCACGTAGTACTTGTCGTCGATCTTCGCCACGCGGGGGTCGTAGCCATAGACCCACTCCCCGATCTCGGGGTCGGCGCCCTCGAGGTGGAAATCGGCCTCCTCGATGTCCCAGTCGATACCGTTGACCGAAAAGCCCACGTGGATGCGCATGCGGCGGTTGGTATCGTCGCAGCGGAAGACGCCCGCATAGTTGTACTTACCGCTCTTGAACGGCACGACGGCCGAGTTGAAGATCGAGTTGGAGGTCGAGAGGGCGTAGCGGCCGATGATCGGGTTGGCCGAGTAGCGCCACATGACATGCGTGCAGCCTGCGGGACGCTCCTCCCACGGCATGTCCGGAAGCGCCGGACCCGCGATTTTCAGGTTTGAGTTCATATCGGAAAATGAGTTTGATTGAGATTTGCGGACAAAAGGTCCTCTGCCGCGGTGCAGCGCGGAGGCGTCGGCACGACCGGACGGGTATGGGCGGCTGAGAGGTTCATTCGAAAGACAAATATAGCACTTATTTTCGGATTACAAAAGCCGCGCGGCCCAAAGGCCGAAACCTTTGCGGACCGCGCGGCGACAAATGTACGACCGTCGTCAGCGACGTGTCGGGTAATTAGTTGGTTCCGTAAACCTCGAATTCACTCAGGTCGATGTACGAATAGTAGCTCGTACCCTGCTTCCCGTATCCCTGGTACCTGATGTAACGGGCCGTGACGGGTTTGAGGAAAGCCACATACTGTACGCCCTGGTTCTGTTGGCTGCTTTGCAGCTCCCCGTGCTCGGTCCAGGTCGCTCCGTCGTCCGAGGTCGAGAGCACGAAGCGGACCGGATGATTGTTCGCCGAATTGTCATAGGCCCGGATCACCACGCCGTTGATCTTTTTGGACTCCAGCATATCGACCGAGAAACTCAGTTCGGAGTTGCGTGTATAGAAATCGGTATACATTCCCCCGTCGAAAAGTTCGTTGACGCTGCCGAAGAATGCCGAAGAAAGAGGCGTACCAACCCAACCCGCCGGAGAGTGCTTGGTCCACGCAGGATCGATGCCATCGACGAACGACAGCAGGTCGGCGACCTTTTTGACGATGATCCCGATCGCCATCTGGCCCTCGACGGGCTTGATGGTCGGGTCTTCTACCTTGGGTGCGGCGTTGAGCTTGAAAGCGAAATCCTTGAGCTCGGCGTCGGTCAGGAGGAAATCGTCGGTCATGGTCCAGGTCGCCAGATCGGACTCCGAAGCACCCACCGGAATGGTCAGCTCCGCGGGCGTGATGGTCACGTCGTCCGCGAACCCATCGGGCAGGCCCTCCATCGAAACGACGACCTTGACCTCCTCGAGTGCCGGACGGTTGAGCTTGGCGCGGAACTGGAAGCTCATGGGCGTTTCGTTCATGATCTGTCCGTCGACATAGCTGCGGCGGAACTCCACGGCCCTCGAGTTGGAGGCGGAGGCGATCGACAGATTGGCGATGTAGAGCTCTTTCTTGATCTGGATGGCGAGCTCCTGGTCGCTCTCGGCCGGAGCCACGTTGGGATTCTCCGCCACGGCGGCCATCTTGAGCAGCACGCCGTACTCCTCGGCCTCGGCGTTGGTCAGCAGCAGGTCGTCCGTGAGCGTCCAGTCGGCATACTCGCTCGACTCTTTGGCTCCGGCCGGAATCGTCAGCACGGCCGGTGCGATCGTCTCGTCGTCCTTGAACGCCTCGGGCACGCCCTCCGACGTGATGGCGATCTGCGTATCCTCGAGCACCGGACGGTCGGTCAGCACGCGGAACGAGACGGTCATCGGGTCGGTGTTGAGTATCTTGCCCTTGGCGTAGCTGCGGGTGAAGAGCGCATAGTTGCCCAGCGAGCCGCGGATGGAGAAATGAGCCACGTAGGCGTCTTTCTCGACCACGACCTTGGCCTCGTTTCCGCCCTCGAACTGAGGGTCGTAACCCTCGGCCTTGGCTACCCGCACGCCCAGTTCGTAGGTCTTGGCTTCGGGGTCGGGTCCGGCGAATGAGAAATCGGGGTCGAGGAACGTCACGGTCACCGGGTCTGCCGATTTCGAGCCGGCCGGAATGTGCAGTTCCGTGGCGCTGATCTCCACCTTGTCGGCGGGGATGTTCACGATGATGGGTTCGAGCTTGAGCGTCAGGTCCTCGGGGCTCGGCGAAGCGAGCTGGAACGTGTAGGTGCGCGTCAGGTCGCCGCTGACCGAGATCGCACCCTCGGCATCGTAGGTCGCCTTGAGGGGCACGGAGGTCACGCCGGGTTCCTGGCCCTCGATCCCCATGCCGACGTTGGTCGAGGGGTAACCCGCCAGATCGACGGTCTCGTCCTCGCGGCAGGAGGTCATGACGACAGCCCCAAGCACAGCGAGAAGCGCTATTTTTCGGATGTTTTTCATATTCGTTTTATTCGGTTGGTATCGCTCCCGGCCGGCCGGGCCACGGCCCGGCCGCATCCGGAACGATAAGGTTAGCAACAATGACTGCGACTGCTAAAAGGGATAGGGATAGGGATTGGGATCGTTTTTCTTGTAGTAGAAAGTCGGCGATTTGAGCGGCGAACCGTAGAGCACCTCGGGACCGCCCTGCAAACGGTTGAACGAAGCGCTGAAATTGGGTCGTCCGTCGCGCACGGGGTTGGCCGCGAAGCCCATGAACCAGCCGTAGCCGCCGTCGATGAGCTGCTGCGCCTTCGAAGCGTTCAGGGAACCGCCCGATCCGAGCCAGAACTCCATCGAGCAGCCCGAGCAGGCTTTCTTGGTCATGTCCCCGACGGGATAGGCCGACGATCCGTAGTTGGCCACCACCACGTCGATCCATTTCGCAGCGCCCACCTCGTCCACGGTTCCCACGCCATACATGGAGCCCCAGTCGAATACGGTCACCAGCTTGTCGGGCATGGCCAACTTGGTTTCGTAGCAAAGGCGCGCAGCCGCCGCGGTGCTGGGCCGGGTGTAGGCCGGGTGGCTCGTGTCGGGATAGTCGGAATACTCGTCGTCGTAGTTTACGCCATCGAGGTTGTAGGCCTCGCAGTAGGCGGCCACCTCCGCGGCGAAATCCTTGGCGCCCTGGTCCGAGAGCTGCGCCAGACCGGCCTTGTCGTGGTTGCCCAGGAGGCCAAGAATCACCTTGATACCGCGTTTGCGCAACGGCTGGAGGAACTTCTCGTTGTTGTCCAGGAGGAACTGCACGTTGGGGTTGCACTGGATGTAGGGCCGATCCTCTTCGAGGTTGTGGTTGATGTTGGCGGCGAAGAGCACCACGGCATCCCACAACAGGCGGCCGTCCTCCAGTTCGTAGGCCAGCGCGTTGAGCGGGTTGGCATCGTTGACCTCGAAAAAGAGGAAACCCTTGGGCAGATCGTCGCCCTTGTGGCAGGTCGGAAGCTCCTCTTTGGCTTCGATCAGGTAGAGGCAGCGGCTGGCCCGGGGTTTGAGCGTCAGGCCCGAACCAGCCGTGGTCACGGCGACCGGCACGGCATAGGTCTCGCCCAGCACCATCTCGGGATCGGTGTTGATCGTCATCGCTACCGTCGCGTTTTTGGCCCCGGCGGCGACTGTTACGGCACCCTCGTTGGCAAAGGTCACCAGCGAAGCCGGGTAGGGTTTGTAATCGGTTCCGTGCTGCTTGTTATACTCGGTCAGGTAGTCGGTGTCGACCGCCACGCGCACCTCGACCGGAGCGGCCGGGGCCTGCGAGAGACCGATCTTGATGTCGGTCGAGAACGAGCCCCCGGAGAAATCGACCTCGACGGACGACTTGCCCGAATTGGCATCCTGCACGAGGACGGTATTCTCGTGGATACCATCGTACGCACCCTCGTCGACGGGCGATCCGACCACGATGTCGTCGGCACAGGAGACCGCCGCGGCGCAGATCAGAGCAGCCGCAGCCGCCAGCGCGCCGGATTTGAAATATCTTGTCTTCATGGTTGTTAGTCTGTTAAAGTACGGTTATTTGAGTGCGGGAATTTCTACGGGAACCCACGTGATGTCATCGCTCTCGGTCTGGCCCGTATTCCGTCTGAAATTCAGGTCGGTGCCGTTGCCCGAGTGGTCCATGATCTTGCTGCCCTGGCCCTCGTTGAATTTCCAATAGGCGACCAGTCCGGGCGTTGCAGGATCGACCCGATAGGGGTTGTCCTTGATCTGCTGCTGCGTGCGCACGACGTTCCAGATACGCATCTCGGACATTTCGCCCGGGAACCAGCGCGTGTCGTCGTAGGCATAGCCGATATAACAGTTCTGCAACAGACTGACACTTTGCGAGGAGCTGTTTGTCTGCGAGACGGCAAGTTCACCATTAAAATAGTAGTGCATTTCGCGGTTGATCGCATCGTAAACCACGGCGATATGCACCCACTCGTCCACCGGCAGTGCGGGCGACTGCGACTTAGAGGGCCAGTTTCCCGACGGAGATACCAACTGGAGTTGGTTGGGATTCAGGCCGTTGTCGCCGATACGAAGCAGGAAATTGCTTTCGATACCGAAGATCGTGCTCAGTCCGAAGCCCGAGCGTCCGCCCGTCCAGTCCTTGGAGCGCATCAGCACCTCCACGGTGATCTGCCTCATGCCGGTCACGTAGGAACGTGCAGCCATCGACCAGCCGATCGGGGCCTTGAGTTTGGTGATGTCGGCCACCACGTTGATAAGCGCCGCGCCGCGCACCACGAAATAGACCGTCCGGCGGCTTTCGAGCACCGAAGCGCCCTGCACCTCGCTGATGGTGACCGGCAGGACGTAGCGCATCTTCACGTCCAGTTCGTTGATCCCGGTGAAAACGACCGGAATGTCGTCTCCCGACACATTCCCCGCCGTGATCGTCGCCGTCGTTTCGGGCAGCGAGTAGTTGGCTTTGGGCAGAGCGAACGCATTGTCGCGGTAGATCTGGTTGTACTGTGCCGCCAGATCGGGCCGCGCCTCGAAGCGGACGGTCACGTCCTCCGACGCCGGCTGCGCCATGCGCATGGTCACGGTGCGCGAGAGCTCCGTATTGGCTGGGTCGATCAGCAGGTCGTCGGTGTAGAGGGCCGAAGAGATGTAGAGTTTGTTTCCGAAATGGTGTTCGTCGAGGTCGTCTTTCTTGCACCCCGTCAAAGCGGCCGCAGCGAGCGCGAACGACACCAGCAGATATTTGTTCAGTTTCATAGCCAGTTAGTTTTTAGGAGAGGGATTCATGATCGAAATGGCCTCGCGCAGGTGGGGATAGACGTGCAGCCGGTTGTAGTAGTCGGGCTCCACGTCCTTGACCAGAATGCCGGCTCGCGTGAAATTCGGAGAGGGCAGCGTGGCCCATACGGCGGCGCCGTACAACGCGCGGATCTTCTCGCCGTTCTCGTCTTTCGTACCGAAATAGCCGAACACCTTGTCCTTGTCGTCGGGACGGATTTCGAGGGCCGTCACCACGATGCGGTCGGCGGGCACGCCCTCGGCCTGTACCACCATAAGGGCTTTGAGCGAGATGTCGTTTTCGTTCTGGGCGTTGTCCGTCGGCACGACGATGTGGTCGCACTCCGAGAGGATCGTGCGGTTCTCCGGCAGGAGGTTGTCGGCACTGCCCATGAACGTGAAGACCTTACCTTTATGGCTGTTCCGCCAGGCGGTCACCGGATCGAGATAGGCTTTCTGACGGGCGTTGTATGCCTCCATCTCCGCCTCGGTGATGCTCACCAGCGAACGGCCCGTATAGCCGAAAATCACGCCGTCGAATCCGTAGCGGTCGCACAGCGCCAGCTCCTCGCGGGTCCGCTGGCCGAAATAGCCGAGCGCCTCCTCCTCGGTGAGCTTGGGATCGGCCTTGAGCATCTTCGCCCATTCGGCCTCGTAGGTCTCCATCGACATGGCATAGAGCACGCGGGTACTCTTCTTGCGCACCTCGTTCATCTCTTTCACGTAGTCGGGATGGAGGTTCGCGGGGTTGTTCAGCACGATGAAATCCACGCTGTCGGGCAGCGTCGTCAGGTGCTGGTTGCGCTGCACGGGAGCCGTCCCCTCGGGATTCTCCAGCGCGACGAAGAGGAGTTTGTGGTCGCTGCCCTTGTAGGCTTTCAGCGACTCCATGTACTGAGCGTACAGCGCAGGATTCTGCTCTTCGAGCGACGGGTTCTTGATGTCGAGGCTTTCGGGCTCGACCCAGTCGCTGCACGATGCCAGCGAGAGCGTCACAAGAGCCAGGGCCGGCAGCAGCAGGTGCTTGATATTGCGTTTCATAGTTTTGTCGTTCAGGGTTGGTGATTAATTGATCCGGGGGTTGCAGTCCCACCACAGGCGGGTCGACATTTTGTCCTGGCCGTCCAGATAGGCGTCCACGGCAGCCTGGATCGTCGGCCCGTTGGTTTCGTACTCTTTCAGGGGATAGGTTAGACGGCGGGCGCCCAGCTGTTTGTCGACGTCGGCGTTGCGGTTGACGACCACCTCCGCAAGATGCGGATAGCCCGTGCGGCGGTAGTCGGCCCACGCCTCGGTGCCCAGCGGGAAATTGGCGATCCATTTCTGGGTGATGATGCGCTCGAGGTTCTCCTCGAACGCGCCGTCGCCTGCCGGATTCCACTTGATGGCGATCGTCGACTGCGCCGGGAAGCCGTAGCCCTGGCCTCCGAGGTCCTCGTAGGCGGCCGGAACAGCCGTGCTTTCAGCATAAGCCGCAGCGTTCTGGAGATTGAAGCGCTGGAACGAAAGTTCGATTCCCTGCTTGTAGAACGTCTCGGCGTCGCCGCCCATCGCCCAGTTGCGCAGAGCGCCCTCGGCCCTGAGGAAAGCCACCTCCGAAGCGTTCATCCACATCAGCGAACTGGCGGCCGTCACGTCGTAGGAACTGTACTGGTCCACGACCTCGTCCGAAGAGACCGTGATGCCGTTGCGCAGCCCCTCGTATCCGCCGGAGACGCCGCCGAAAGTCGAGGCGGTGAAATAGGAATCGCGGCGCGGATCGCTGTAACCGTTCATGTACGCGGTGATGTCGGCCGCAACCTTGTGGTCGCCCTTACCGGACTTGTAGGTGTAGAAGCAGACGTAGAAAGGATTGCCGTCCTTGCCGAAACCGGTGTACATGGCGTTGTCCGAGTTGTCCCGCATCACGCCCACCTCCGACGAAACGGCCTCTTCGGCCATTTGTTGGGCCAGGGTCGGATCGGCGTAGACGATGCGCATGGCCAGACGCAGCTTGAGCGAGTTGGCCAGCCGGCACCACTTTTCCAGGTTACCGCCGTAGAGCCGGTCGGCATCGGACACAATGGCCTGCGTGCGATTGGCCGTCAGAACCTCGATGGCTGCATCGAGGTCGGCGAACATGGCCTTGTAGACCGTCTCTTCGGAATCCAGCGCACTCTTCTGAGCATCTTCCAATGCCTGGTAGGGAATCGGTCCGTAGGTATCGGCCACGCGGCTCAGACCGGCGACCTTGATGATCCGGGCCACGGCCAGGGCGTTCTCATCCTGGGTAATGCCGATCAGCTCGGCGTAGTTGGCGCTGATCTTCTGGTAGACGGTTTCGTAGAAGACCTCCGACCAGTTCGAGGCGGGCAGGTAGGTCGAGAACGAATTGTTGTTGAAACCCGAGTTGGCATCGACGAAATAGCCGCCGTAGACGCCGCCCATCAGCACATCGGTGAACTGGCACTGGTTGACCTCGGTGGGGATGACCCAGCTCTGCATCGTCGTCAGGAACGAACGCATGGCGTAGCCGTCGCGGTCCATCTCGTCGCCCGTAACCTCGTAGGGGTTGCGGTTGATCTCTTCGTAATTGCCCGTGCACGCTGCGGCTGCAAGTGCGAGCCCGGCGAGAACGACTTTCGGTATTATATTGAATTTCATGACTGTTGCATTTTAGAATTTAAGGCGCACGTTGAAACCGATGCTGCGCATCGAGGGCATCATGAAATTGTCGATACCCTGGTAGTAGTTGTTCATCGAAGCCACGGCCTCGGGATCGAACGGAGCCTTGTTGTAGATCATCCAGAGGTTGCGGCCCACCAGCGAGAGCGTCATCTCCACGATTCCGCCCAGCTTTTTGCGCGGAATGGTATAGCCGATCGAAGCCTCTTGCAGGCGCACGTTGGTGGCCGAGTAGGTGTAGTACTGCGGCACCATGTCGCCGGCTCCGATGGTGCGGTACCACATTTGGGCATTCACCCGGTCGTTGCCGTTGATGACCACGCCGCCCGCATCGCGCGCATCGGCCGAAGCGCCCGAGACGCCGTATTCGTCCATCGTCGCCTGCGTGCGCGAGAAAGCCACGCCGCCCAGACGGGCCGTCACGAGGAAGCCGAAATTGAAATGACCCCACCGGAAATCGTTGCGCCACGCGAGGTTGCCGTCGGGGAAGACCGAGCCGAGCTTGATGTAGTCCTTGGTGCTGGTCTTGTTGTCCAGAGCCACGTTGCCCGCTTCGTCGACGTAGATGTCGCCGTTCGAATCGCGTTGCAGGTCGGCGCGCGAATAGAGGTCGCCCAGCGTACCGCCCTCGCGCAGCATGAAGCGCGCGTTGTGCAGACCGCCGTCCACGACCAGGTCGTCGATCAGCCACGCCTTGCCCGTGTTGGGGTCGATCACGTCGCGGCCCAGTTCGAGAATCTTGTTGCTGTTGCTGCTTGCCGTGAAATTGGTGTCCCACGAGAAACTGCGCCAGGTGTTCGAGTAGCCCAGCGAGAGCTCGATACCGCGGTTGCGGACGTTACCCGACTGCACGTAGACCTTGCTGTATTTCGAGCTGGCCGGAATACCCGTGTTGAAAGTCTGGTTGATCGTGCGGGTGTCGTAGTAGGAGAAATCGAAATTGAAATGGCGCAGGAAGCGCATCGTCATACCCACCTCGAACGACTTGGTGCGCTCGGGCTTGAGGTTGTAGAGGGGATACTGCGTCGAGAGGCTCCAGCCGTCCGAGGCGTTGGAGTAGGGACGGGTCGGGTTGGCGTAGAAGCGCGAGAAAGCCAGACCCACCGAAGCGTACGACGCGCGCACCTTGAGGAACGAGAGGTTCTCGGGCATGTTGGGAATGATCTGCGACAGCACCACCGACGCACCGACCGACGGATAGAAGAACGACGAGTTCTTCGAATTGGGACCCGCCAGCTGCGAGGGCCAGTCGTTACGCCCCGTCACGGTCAGGTAATAGGCGCCCTTGTAGCCCACCTCGGCCGAAACGAAGACCGACTGCGACTGCTCGCGCCAGCCGATCTGCTCGCGCACGGTACCCGAGTTGGAGAGATTGTAGACGTTGAAGACGTTGGGAATGTTGTTGGGCTCCTTGATCTCGTTGCCGTCCTTGTCGAAACCGATCACCTTGCCGTAGGCGATCGGACCGCGCACCTTGAGCGCGTCGGACTGCAAATCGGAGATCATCGCACCGGCATTGACCTGCAACGACCAGTCGTCGCCGAACGTCTTGTTGATGTTGACCATCACGTCGGCATAGGTCTGCTTTTCGTTGGTCTTGGTGATGCCGTACATGCCGTTGGGCGAGTTTTCGGCCAGCAGCAGGTTGGTCGAAGCCCAATATTTCTCGGTGAACGTGTTGCTCGAATTGTCGACGCGGATACGTCCGGCCACCGAGAGCCAGTCGAGAATTTTGTAGGTCAGATTCGCGTTGAGCATGTAGCGGTCCTTGCGGTTCTCCCTGAGGTTGCGGTAGTTCTGCCAGTAGGGGTTCTGCATCTGCAACCCGTCCTGTCCCATCGTGGGCCAGTGCTGGATCGAAATCTGGCGCGCAGGGTCCCAGCGTTCGTACATTTTGATGTCCTCCCAGTCGTCGCCGCGCGGAAAGAGGTAAGCCGCCACGATCGGGTTGGCATACGTTCCCTGGTTGACCATGTTGCGGTCTTTCTGGATGATGTAGCTGGCTCCCACGTCGAGCGTCAGGCGGTCCTTGAGGAACGAGGTGGTGTTGCGGAACGTGAAATTGTAGCGGTCGTAGCCGTTGTTGGGCACGATGCCGCGCGAGTTGACCGCTCCGGCCGAAAGGTAGGTCTGGTTCTTCTCCGTACCGGTCGAGAGGGTCACCGTTTCGGTTCCCACGACACCCGTTTGCAGGTAGTCGTCCGCCACATCGTAGCCGCGGTAGTCGAACTTGTTGAGCTTGTTACCCCACGAAAGCACGTTGTTGGTCGTGCCGGTCAGCAGTTCGCCCGTACCGTAACGGGTCTGGAAGACGGGCATGACGAAAGGCGACAGCACCTCGGTATTGCTCGTGAGGGTCACCACGGTCTGTCCGACCTTGCCTTTCTTCGTGGTGATGAGGATGGCGCCGTTGGCGGCGTCCGAACCGTAGAGGGCCGCAGCCGCTGCACCCGAGAGGACGGTCATCGACTCGATGTCCTCGGGGTTGAGGTCGGCGATGGCTTCGGTCGACCCCTGCGAGGAGTGCTCCATGCCGCCCTCGCTGCGGAAATTGCTCATCGGAATGCCGTCGATCACATAGAGCGCGTTGGACGACTGCTCGATGGAGCGCGAGCCGCGCATCACCACTTTCGAAGCGCCGCCGATACCCGACGACGAGGCGTTGATGTTCAGGCCGGCCACCTTGCCGTTCAGGGCGTTGATGAAGTTGGCGTCCTTGACCGCCGTGATGTCGTCGGCCTTGACCTGCTGGGCGTTGTACGAGAGCGCCTTTTCCGAGCGCTTGATACCCAAGGCGGTCACGATCACGGCATCGACGCTCACGGCCGATTCGGTCAGCGTGATGTCGATCTTCGAGCGCGAGCCTACGGGGATCTCGATGGTCTCGTAGCCCAAATAGTTGACCGTCAGAACAGCATCAGCCGCGGGGGGGGGGAATTTGCAGGCTGTAATCGCCGTCGATTCCGGTGCTGGTGCCCAGCGTCGTGCCTTTCACCAGCACGGCTGCGCCGATGATCGGCTGGCCGTTCTTGTCGACCACGCGCCCGGTCACCGTCACGCTCTTGGCGCTTTCGGCCGGGCTCTTCTTCTGCGACAATACGATGGAGGTGTTTTCGACGGCATACCCCAAGTCGGCCGTGCGGGCCAGCTGTGCCAGCACGGTGCCCAGCGGCAGACCGGTCGCATCGACCGTGACCTTGCGGGTCACGTCCACGCTCTTGTCGTAAACGAATAGATAGGAGGTTTGTTTTTCGATTGCATCGAGCACCTGCTCCAGGGGAGCGTCCGCCACCTTCAGGGTAACCGGCACGGACTGTGCGCGCGTCTGTGAAACCATCAGGCAGCACATAAGCGTCAAAAGAGGCAAGAGCACGCCGGCTCTTACTTGATCTTTCATTTTCATACGTTGGTTGTTGATTTAGGTTAGGCCCTCCGAAGAGGGATTTCCGGATGAAACCTTCCGGCGAGGATCGGGATTTTCAACGGTATCGCACGTGAAAACCGGTGTTGGGTCGGGGCTAAATTTCTTGTCTCATACTGTTTCGGTTCTTTTGTTTTTAGATTATCAGGCAGGCTTATTGAATATAGATCGTATCTTTGGTATCGTTTCGCAGGTAAGTGAAATCGGCGCTGCGCTGCAAGACCCACAGGGCGTGATCGACCCCCTCGGAGATGCGGATCTTTCCGGTGAAGAGCTTGCCCGTGACGTTTTTGCGCTGCATTTCGATCTGCACGCCGTAATATTTCTCGAACTCCGCGAGCAGCTCCTCGAACGAAGCGTCGCGGAAAGCGATCAGCCCCTCGCGCCACAGGAACTGCTCCCCGGCGGGAATACTCCCTACGACCAGGCGTCCGTCCACGTGCGCTGCCTGCTGCGAGGGCTGCAACACGACGCTGTGGCGCGTGTCCTTTTTGTCTTTCACCCGCACGCGGCCTTCGACCAGCGAGGTGGTGAACTCCCCGCTTTCGGGCCGGGCCTCGACATCGAAGCGCGTGCCGAGCACCTCCACGTCGCAGGCGAAAGTCTCCACCACGAACGGATGCGAAGCATCGTGGCTCACATCGAAGAAAGCCTCGCCGCGCAGCTTCACCTTGCGCTCCCCGCCCGCGAAATAAGCGGGGTAGGTCAACTCCGAGAGGGCGTTCATACATACCTGGGTTCCATCCGCCAGCGTCAGGTTCACGCGCTGCCCGGCCGGAACGGAGATGGTGTTGAACGACTGCGAGAGCCGTTCGTGCAACTGCGTGAGGTAAGCCCCTCCCACGCCCGCCGCCAGCAGCAGCACCGCAGCGTATTTTGCGACCTCGCGCGTCCAGCGCGGCAGACGCCATGCGGTCCGTGCCGTGGTTCGGGGCGCCAGCAGCAGGGCCGCATCGAAGAGCCTGCGCTCGGCAAGCAGTTCCTGCCGGTGCGCGGGGTCGGCTTCGAGCCAGTCGAGCACCCGCTTCTCCTCGCCGGTGGTAACCTCCCCGTTGAAAAAACGGTACAGCAATTCTTTCTCCATGATATACTATTAACACTTCAGAAATGAAAATCCCTGAAAAAATTGTGCATTTTTTCAGGGAGCGACTTTCGCAAAGGCGTCAATCAACTGATATAGAACCAGAAAATAAAATATGCAAGGTAATCTTTGAGGGCTGTCCGGAGCTGCTTCATCGCTTTCGAGACCTCGAACTCCACGCTTTTTACGGTCGTGCCCGTCTCGGCGGCGATCTGCTTGTAGCTCTCCCCGCGGAAACGGCTGCGCAGGAAGATTTCGCGCGTGCGTTCGGGAAGCGCCGCGAGGGTCTTCTCCACCAGCCGGCGGGCCTCCTCACTGAAAAGTTCCTCGGGATCGCACACCTCGAGCGTGGAGATGCGCATGCGGAGCATCCGGTCGCCGTGCGAATGGAGGTCTTCGGCCACGCGGCTGCGCACCTGCTGTGCACGCAGCCAATTCAGGCACTTGTTCTTTACGATCGTGAGCGTGTAGGGGGCGAACATGGTGACGCTGAGCGTTTCGCGGCGGCTCCAGGCGGCGACGAAACTCTCCATGACAATATCCTCGGCGGCCGCTTCATCTGCAATGTAGCTCACGGCAAACCGGATGAACCGCTGCTGGTACACCCCGAAGAGGTGGTTGAACGCCGCCAGGTCCAGGGGCGCACCGGTTCGATATTCTTTGGATTCCATCTCTAACGGCCTTTCGATGCGGCAAAGATACCAAAAAGCGCGCAAACCCTCGCACAAATTGAAAAAAAGGAACGCCTTGTCTGCGATAATACACTCGCAGACAAGGCATTGCATTCACATCGAAAATTATTCCGCCGCAGCCGGCTCTTCCGTTTGGCGGTCGGGATGCGAGAAAGGCACCAGCCACGTGAAGACGAAAGCCGGCACCGTCGCCAGCAACGCCCACAGGAAGAATGCCCGGTACCCCACGGCATCGCTCAAAAGACCGCTGACCATGCCCGGCAGCATCACCCCGAGGTTGGCCAGTGCCGTCCCGAACGCATAGTGCGCCATCTGGTGCTTGCCGGGCGCCACCTGCTGCATGATGAAGAGCGTGAGGCCCACGTATCCGAACCCGTAGCTGAAATACTCGAAGACGATGGCGCCGCACACCAGCGCGGGATTCGCAGGCTGCCACCACGCCAGCATGGCGTAGACGGCGAACGGCACGTTGAAGATGCAGCAGAGCGGGAAGAGCGCTCTCTTCAGTCCGCGCCACGAGATGAAATAGCCGCCCAGGATCGACCCGACGATGAAAGCCACCACGCCGAACGTCCCGTAGTAGAGACCGATTTCGCCTTTGGTGAGCCCCATGCCCTGCTCGGCCACCGGTGCTTTCAAAAACAGCGGTACGATCTTGATGACCAACCCCTCGGCGAAGCGGTAAAAGACGATAAAAGCGATGTAGAACAGGATGTATTTCTTGCGAAAGAACTGCATGAAGACCGACCAGGTTTCGCGCATGGTTTCGGCGAAGCCGTCGGCGCTGGCCGTCGCGCCGCCGCCCGAGGGGAGCATGCGCAGGTGGTAGAGCCCCAGCAGGATGAGAATCGTCCCGGTCAGCCCCATGATCGTCATCCAGGCGTAGAGCACCCCGACATGTTCTTCGAGCACGCCCGCCAGGTAGACCAGCCCGCCCATCGCCGTCACCTTGGCGATGTTGTAGAACGCGCCCTGCCAGCCGATATATTGCGCCTGCTGGGTTTTCGAAAGTTCGTGCATGTAGACGCCGTCCAAGGCGATGTCGTGCGTGGCTCCGCTGAACGCGATCACGGCCATGATCGCCACCGCATAGGGGAAGAAATCGGGCAGCGGCAGGGCCATGGCCACCAGCGCGAGCGAGACGCCCGAGAGCAACTGCGTGGTTACGACGAAGAACTTTTTGGTGCGGTACATCTCCAGCAGCGGGCTCCAGAACGGCTTGAGCGACCAAGGCAGGATCAGCAGCGAGGTCCAGAATGCGACCTGCGTGTCGCTGATGCCGAAATCGTTGAACATCAGCGGCGCCACCAGGTTGAGCATGATCAGCGGAAGACCCATGGCGAAATAGGCCGTAGGGACCCACGCCAGGGGCGACACTTTACGGTTTACAGTTGACATATCGGTTTTTTCAGGTTAGCAACAAACGGATCAAAGGTAGGAAAAAGAGGGCAAACCGACAAGCGATCCGTCCTTTTTCCGTCCCGGCTTCGGCTTGCGGCCGTGGATTACCGGGCCTTGGCCTCGCAGTAGGCGCAGCGGCAGGTGCCGTCGGCCGCTGTGCGGAAGAGCTGGTCCACGTCCTCGGTGGACGAGATGCAGCGGCGGTTGGGGCACTCCAGCTCGTTGACCGCATAGTTCTCGGCGTAAACGGGCGTGCGCTCGAACGGACGGTTCTCGTCGGCCCATTCGAGCAGGGTGTAGATCAGCGCCATGCGGACGAACTTGCCGTTCTCGACCTGCCGGAAATAGGCCGCCCGGGGGTCGTTGTCCACCTCGCGTGCGATCTCGTTCACGCGCGGCAGCGGATGCAGCACGATCATGTCCCGTTTGGCCGTCCGGAGTTTCGAGCAGTCGAGCACGAAACTGTTCTTCACGCGGTCGAACTCCTCCTCGTCCAGAAAGCGCTCTTTCTGCACGCGCGTCATGTAGAGCACGTCCAACTCGGGCATTACCTCCTCCATCGAGCGCACCTCACTGAACTCCAGCTTCGAGTTGGCGCGCATCTCGTGCAGCATGTAATCGGGCAGCCGCAGCTCCTCGGGCGAAATCAGGATCACCCGGATGCCCTCGTAGCGCGACAGCGCCTTGATGAGCGAGTGGACCGTGCGGCCGAATTTCAGGTCGCCGCAGAAGCCGATGGTCATGTGATCGAAGCGCCCTTTTTCGCGCTTGATCGTCAGCAGGTCCGTCAGCGTCTGCGTGGGGTGCGAGTGGCTGCCGTCGCCCGCGTTGATGACCGGAATCCCGGCGTATTGCGAGGCGACGAGCGGTGCGCCCTCCTTGTAGTGGCGCATGGCGATGATGTCCGCGAAGCAGCGGATCACCCGCACGGTGTCGGCCACCGTCTCGCCTTTCGAAACCGACGAGGAGTTGGCGTCCGAGAAGCCGATCACCTGGCCGCCCAGTTCGAGCATCGCGGCCGTGAAGCTCAGCCGCGTGCGGGTCGAGGGTTCGTAGAAGAGCGTGGCCAGTTTCTTGCCTTTGCACGCTTCGCTGTACCGGGCGCGGTTCGAGATGATCTCCTCGGCCAGCGCCACGATCCGCTCGGTCTCTTCGACGGTGAGGTCCGTCGGGTCTATCAAGTGTCGCATAAGTTTATTCGTTGGGGTTATTTTTTTGTTTCATCCTATCGCCTTGTCCGACCGCGGTTCACCGCCGCCTGCGGCATATGTCTTGTCATTCCGAACGCATGTGAGGAATCTTCCTTATAATTCTTCATCCAGGAACCGCCAACCGGGATTCAGGCTTTCGATCGGCCTTTCTTTCTTCGAGCGGCGCCAACCTTTTATCTCTTTCTCCCGGGAAATTGCCGCACGAACATCCCTCCATTCCTCAAAATAGATCGACCCTGTCCACTCCGTATCGGGAGGTAAATGACCCCGGTCGCATTTGCCTGTGTTCATTAAGGCGCGACGTCAAGTTGTCCGTGACACCCGTATACAGGACGGTCCGTTTGCTGTTCGTCAGGATGTAGACATAATAACCTTTCACAAGCGGAAGATGCCGTGCGATCACGGCAAACCTTACCCGCGCCAGCTTTCGTCGGAGGGATTGTCCCTGAACCGGAGCAGCCGCTGCCGGTCTTCGGCCCGGATATACCCCTCCTCGGCAGCCACTTCGACCAGGGCATCGAGGTTCGAGAGGCTGTAATTGACCACCCCGGCCTGGCGCAGGCGGTCGAGCCCCTTTTGCATCCCGTAAGTGAAGATCGACGCTACGCCGAGCACCTCGGCACCCGCCTCGCGCAGCGCTTCGACCACCTCGATGCACGAGCCGCCGGTCGAAATCAGGTCCTCGATCACCACCGCTTTCTGTCCCTTTTCAAGACGTCCCTCGATGCGGTTGCCGCGGCCGTGGTCCTTCGACCCCGAGCGCACGTACCCCATCGGCAGGCCGAGGATCGTCGCCGTGATGGCCGCATGGGCGATTCCGGCCGTCGAGGTACCCATCAGCACCTCCGCCTCGGGAAATCGCGTCCGCACGGTCTCGGCCAGTCCGGCCTCGACCCGTTCGCGCACGGCGGGCGCCGAGAGCGTCAGGCGGTTGTCGCAGTAGATCGGGCTCTTGATCCCGCTGGCCCACGTGAAAGGCTCGTCGGGGCGCAGGAACACCGCGCCGATCGAGAGCAGGTCTTTGGCAATTTCTTTCTCCATCGTTATTTCGGTTTGTTGGTTTTCGTTCTCAGAGCGCCTTGCGCAGCACCGCTTCCACCTCATCGGGCCAAATGCCGCCCTCGTGGACTTTCACACCGTCCACATAGAACGTCGGCACATAATAATAGTCGTACCGATCGGCTATCGCAGGCTGCTCCGACTCCTCGATCATTTCGATCTCGACGGCAGCCAGCTCGGGATGAGCGGCACGGGCCTCCTCGATGTAGCGCAGTGCCTTTTTACAAAAGGGGCACGTTTTAAGATAGAACAGTTTTACGGGCTTCATAAGGCTATCGTTTTTTTACTTTTCCCCTTGGCAAAACTCCGCGACACACCGGCGGTACGCCGCCACGGGGTCCGCAGCCGCGGTGATGGGCCGGCCCACGACGATCAAATCGGAGCCGATCTTCCGGGCGCGCGCAGGGGTGGTGACGCGCACCTGGTCCGCCACCTCGCCGTCTGCAAATCGCACGCCGGGAGTGACCGTAAGGAACCCCTCACCGCACGCCGCGTGGACCATGCCGGCCTCCAGCGGCGAGCAGACCACCCCGTCGAGCCCCGCCTCGCGGGTGTTGCGGGCGTACTGTACGATCGTCTCGCCGATCGAAGCGCCGATCAAAAGCTCCCGCTGCATCCGCTCCTCGCTGGTCGAGGTGAGCTGCGTGACGGCGATCAAAAGGGGCCGCGTGCCGTCGGCGCGCGTGAGTCCCTCGCGGGCCGCCCGCATCATCTCGATCGTCCCCGCCGCATGGACGTTGCATAGGTCCACGTCGAGCCGCGACAAAACGGCCATCGCCTTTTTCACCGTGTTGGGAATGTCGTGCAGCTTCAGATCGAGGAATATTTTGTGGCCCCGGCGCTTGATTTCGCGCACGATCTGGGGGCCCTCGGCATAGAAGAGCTCCATGCCGATCTTCAGAAAGGGTTTGCGCTCCTCGTCCCGGAAGAGGTCCAGAAAGCGGAATGTCTCCTCTGCGCTCTTGAAATCGCAGGCAATGATTACGTCTTTTTGCATGTTCTTATTGTGTCTTAGTCTTTTTTCCGGCGGCCCGCACAGCTCTCTCTATTCCACGATCCCGATAATTTCGCTCAACCGTTCTATCCCCAGCCGCTCCATCTCGGCGGGCAGCGCCTCGACGATCTCTTTCGAGGCGTAGGGGTTGACCAGGTTGGCGGCCCCGACCTCGACGGCCGTGGCTCCGGCCATCATCATTTCGATCACGTCCGCGGCCGTCGTGACGCCCCCGCACCCGACGACGGGCACCGAGCACGCTTTGGCCACCTGGTAGACCATCCTCACGGCCACGGGAAAGACGGCCGGACCCGAAAATCCGCCCATCGTGTTGGCGATCACCGGGCGGCGCCTGAGCGTATCGATCCGCATGCCCAGCAGGGTGTTTATCAGACAGATTCCGTCCGCCCCGGCCTCCTCGCACGCCCGCGCGATCGCCACGATGTCCGTCACGTTGGGCGAGAGCTTGATGACCACAGGTTTGGTCGTCACGGCCTTCACGGCGCGCGTCACCTGGGCGGCGGCTTCGGGCGAGGTGCCGAACGACATGCCGCCGTGCCTGACGTTGGGGCACGAGATGTTGACCTCGATGATCCCGACCTGCTCTTCGCGGTCGATCCTTTCGGAGCAGTAGGCGTACTCTTCGATCGAAAAGCCCGAAATGTTGGCGATCACGGGTTTTCGGAAAAAGGTTTTCAACCGCGGCAGCTCCTCGCGGATCACGGCGTCGATGCCGGGATTCTGCAACCCCACGGCGTTGATCATGCCCGCCCGGCACTCGGCGATGCGGGGCGTGGGGTTGCCGAAGCGAGCCTCGCGCGTGGTGCCCTTGAACGAGAACGACCCGAGGATGTTGATGTCGTAAAATTCGCGGAACTCGTTGCCGTAGCCGAACGTACCGCTGGCCGGAATGACCGGATTGTCCAGCCGCAGACCACAAAGTGTAACCGACGTATCCACTGTCATTTTTAATTTTTAATTCTTAACTTTTAATTGTTCTTACCAAAAAACTTCATCTTTGGTAAGCACCGGACCCTCCCGGCAGATGCGTTTCGGTCCCGCCTTGGTCTTGCACGTGCAGCCCATGCAGCCGCCGAATCCGCAGCCCATGCGCTCCTCCATCGAGAGCTGCCCGTCCTGCGACACCCCCTCGCACAGGGCCCGGAGCATCGGCAGCGGCCCGCAGGCGTAGAAGTAGTCGAAATCCAGCCCTTGCGCCGCGATGGCGTCGGTGACGAAACCCCGGATGCCCGCCGTGCCGTCCGCCGTGGCGACGGTCACTTCGCACCCTAACGCGCGGAACTCTTCGGCGTAGAAAACCTCCGCCGCAGAATTGAACCCCAGCACGACCTGCACCCGAAGGCCCCTGGCAAGCAGCCGGCGGGCCAGGTTGTAGAGCGGCGGCACGCCCACGCCGCCGCCGACCAGCAGGGGCCGCAGCGCCGCATTGTCCACCGAAAATCCGTTGCCCAGCCCCGTCAGCAGGTCCAGTTCCGTGCCCGGCGCCATACGGCTCATCTGCGCCGTGCCGCCGCCCACGACCTTGTAAACGAGCGTCAGCGTCTGCTCGTCCCAGTCGCACACCGAGATCGGCCGCCGCAGGTAGCGCCCCGCGAGGGCGATGTTGACGAACTGCCCCGGCGCCGTGATCCACTGCGTATCGCCCCGAAGCGTCATCCGCCACACCGTGTCGGTGAGCGGTTCGTTGGTCAGAATCTTGTAGATGCCTTTCTTGTACATATTTTTTCATGTCGTACCTTTTGGTGGCAAAAGGTACCCAAAACCATCCGCATATCGTTTTCCGCGGAAGCATCGTCGGCTTTTCACTGAACGGGCGGAGTAAGAACAAGGCTATACTCCATCCCGTTCCGGGCGTTCAAAGCCTCCGCTGCTCTATTTCCGCTCCAAACGAAAATGCGGCATCATTTTCATCAAGCAAACTGTCCCCACTTGGATTTTCGATTATCGCGGAGCAGGTCTCCACCCCGATTTTGATTTTAGGCGAGCAGATTTCGGCCTGACCGGTCCTTCGGATTTTTGATTATCACGGAGCAGGTTTCGAGTTTCGTGAGTCGGGCAAGGCAGGAGCATACATAAGGTATGTGACTGTCTTGTCCGGCGAGGGAAGCTCGAAAGATGCCCGTGAGAATCGAAAATATCACGCGTCGATGGTTGAAACGCGGAGTGTAATCTCTTCCAACACGTCGAGCAGCACCTTGACCGTTTCGAGCGCGGTAAACACGGTCACGTTGTTCTCGACGGCCGTGCGGCGGATTTCGTAGCCGTCGAGGCGGGTGTTGTGCTGGTTGACGTCGATGGTGTTGATGACGTAGCTCACGTGGCCCTGGCGCAGCGAATCGATGATCTCGTTGCTGCCTTCGCTCAGCTTGCGGCGCGTGCGGGTGCGGATACCGTGCTCGCGCAGGAATTCCGCCGTGCCGGTCGTAGCCTCGATGTTGAAGCCCAGGTCGTAGAAGCGGCGGACGAGCGGCAGCGCCTGCTCCTTGTCGCGGTCGGCGATGGTGACGAAGATCGTTCCGTAGTTCGAGACGTTCATTCCGGTGGCCTGCAACGCCTTGTAGAGCGCGCGCGTGAGTTTGTCGTCGTAGCCGATCGCTTCGCCAGTGGATTTCATCTCGGGCGAGAGGTACGAATCCATGCCGCGGATCTTGGCGAACGAGAATGCCGGGGCCTTGACGTACCAGCGGGCTTTCTCCCGTCCGCACACCTCCGTGATGCCCAGCTCGCGGAGCGTCTTGCCCAGAATCACCTGCGTGGCGATGTGGGCCATGGGCACACCCGTTGATTTCGAAAGGAACGGCACCGTGCGCGACGAACGCGGGTTGACCTCGATGACGTAGACCTCATCGTTGCCGTCGAGGATGAACTGGATATTGTACAGTCCGACGATGCCGATCCGCAGACCCAGCTTGACGGTGTAGTCGACGATCTTGCGCTTGGCCGCGTCGCTCACGCTGAAAGTCGGGTAGACGCTGATCGAGTCGCCCGAGTGGATGCCCGTGCGCTCGACATGCTCCATGATGCCGGGGATGAAGACGTCCGTCCCGTCGCAGATGGCGTCCACCTCGAGCTCCTTGCCCATGATGTAGCGGTCGACCAGCACGGGCTGGTCCACGTCGATCTCCACAGCTGTCTGGAGGTAGTGGCGCAGGCGCTCCTCATTGGAGACGATCTGCATGGCGCGGCCTCCGAGCACGTAGCTCGGACGCACCAGCACCGGATAGCCGATCCGGGCCGCGGCCCGGACGCCCGCTTCGATGTCCGTGACCGCTTCGGCCTCGGGCTGGGGGATGCCCAGCTCCTCCATGATCTTCTCGAAACAGCCGCGGTCCTCGGCGTTCTTGATGGCCGCCGTATCGGTCCCGATGATCGGCACGCCCAGCTGGGCGAGCGGCTCGGCGAGGTTGATGGCCGTCTGCCCGCCGAGCGAGACGACGATGGCTTTCGGTTTTTCGAGGTGCAGGACATTCATTACGTCCTCCACGGTCAGCGGCTCGAAATAGAGCTTGTCGCTGGTCGTGTAGTCCGTCGAGACGGTCTCGGGGTTGTTGTTGATGATGATCGCCTCGTAGCCCGCCTCGCGGATCGACCAGATGGCGTGTACGGTCGAATAGTCGAACTCGACGCCCTGCCCGATGCGGATGGGGCCCGAGCCGAGCACGACGATCTTCTCCTTGTCGCTCACTTTCGACTCGTTCTCCTCCTCGTAGGTCGAGTAGAAATAGGGCACGTAGGACGCGAACTCGCTGGCGCACGTGTCGATCATCTTGTAGACCGGGAAGATGCCCTCTTTCTCGCGCAGACGGTACATTTCCGCTTCCGAGAGGCCCCAGAGCCGGCCGATGAACTTGTCGCTGAATCCCATGCGCTTGGCCTCGCGCAGCGTCGGCATGTCGAGCGGATGCTCGCGCACGACGCGCTCCATCTCGACGATATTTTTGAACTTTTCCAGAAAGAACATGTCGATCTTGGTCCGGTTGTAGATCATCACCAGGTCGACCCCTCCGCGGATGAGCTGCGCGATGGCGTAGATCCGGTCGTCGGTACCCTCGCGGATGTAGTCCATCAACTCGTCGTTCGTCCACGTGTCGAATTTCTTGTGGTGGATGTGGCAGACGCCCGTCTCGAGCGAGCGCACGGCCTTCAAGAGCGACTCCTCCATCGTGCGGCCGATCGACATGACCTCTCCGGTGGCTTTCATCTGCGTACCGAGGCGGTTCGAAGCGTCCGAGAACTTGTCGAACGGGAAGCGCGCCACCTTTGTGACCACATAGTCCAGCGTGGGTTCGAACGACGCCGGGGTGTTGGCGATGCGGATTTCGTCGAGCGTCAAGCCTACGGCGATCTTGGCGCTGACACGCGCGATGGGGAATCCCGACGCTTTCGACGCCAGCGCCGAGGAGCGCGAGACGCGGGGGTTGACCTCGATCAGGTAGTACTTGAACGAGAGCGGGTCCAATGCGAACTGCACGTTGCAGCCCCCCTCGATCTTCAGCTCGCGGATGATCTTCAGGGCCGAGTCGCGCAGCATCTGGAACTCCTTGTTCGTGAGCGTCTGGCTCGGGGCCACGACGATCGAGTCGCCCGTGTGGATGCCCACCGGGTCGATGTTCTCCATGCAGCAGATGCAGATGGCCGTGTCGTTGTGGTCGCGCATCACCTCGTACTCGATCTCCTTGTACCCCTTGATGCTCTTCTCGACGAGCACCTGGTGCACGGGCGAGAGGGCCAGGGCGTTGCGCATCATCTCGCGCAGCTCCGCCTCGTCGTCGGCGAAGCCGCCTCCCGTGCCGCCCAGCGTAAAGGCCGGACGCAGCACCACGGGATAACCGATCCGCTCGGCGATCTGGGCCGCATGGTCGATGGTCGAGGCCACCTCCGAGGGCAGCACCGGCTCGCCGAGCGACTGGCACAGCTCCTTGAACAGCTCGCGGTCTTCGGCGCGCTCGATCGACTCGAACGAGGTGCCCAGAATCTCGACCTGGCACTCCTCCAGAATTCCCTTTTTGGCCAGCTGCACAGCCAGGTTGAGACCCGTCTGCCCGCCCAGCCCCGGCACGATGGCGTCGGGCCGCTCGTAGCGGATGATCTTGGCGACGTATTCGAGCGTCAGCGGCTCCATGTAGACCTTGTCGGCGATGTGCGTGTCGGTCATGATCGTGGCCGGATTGGAGTTTACGAGAATTACCTCATAGCCCTCCTCCCGGAGCGCCAGGCAGGCCTGCGTGCCGGCGTAGTCGAATTCGGCGGCCTGGCCGATGACGATCGGACCCGAGCCGATCACCAGTACTTTCTTAATATCTCTTCTCTTAGGCATTTTTATGCTCCTCCATGATTTTGGTGAATTTCGTGAACAGGTAGCGGCTGTCCTGCGGACCCGACGCGCTCTCGGGGTGGTACTGCATCGAGAACACCCCCTCGGCGGCGCACTCCACCCCCTCGGCCGTGCCGTCCAGCAGATTGACGTGCGTAAGGCGGAGCCCGGTACCCTTGAGCGACTCCACGTCGACGGCATAGCTGTGGTTCTGGCTGGTGATCTCGATCAACCCCGTAGCGAGGCATTTGACGGGGTGATTGCCGCCGCGGTGGCCGAATTTCATTTTGAACGTCCGTGCGCCGTAGGCCAGCGAGATGAGCTGGTGCCCCATGCAGATGCCGAAGATGGGGAGTTTGCCGCGCAGCGCCCGCACCCGTTCGATCACCGGGGTCACGTACTCCGGATTGCCGGGGCCGTTCGAGAGGACGATGCCGTCGGGCCGGAACGCCATGATCTCCTCGAGCGACGCGTCGAACGGCACCACCGTCACGTTGCAGCCCACGCGGTTGAGCTGGCGGATGATGTTGTTCTTGATCCCGCAGTCGATGGCCACCACGTCCCACTTATGGTTCGGCACGCGCGACATCCAGCGTTTCTTGCAGCTTACGCGGGCCACCATGTCGTGCGGCATGCGGTAGGCGGCCAGTTTGCGCATACACTCCTCGCGGGGGGTCGCGGCGTCGGTGACGATCACTTTCTGCGCCCCTTCGTCGCGGATGATGCGCGTCAGGGCCCGCGTGTCGACGCCCCAGACGGCCGGAATGTCGTGCTCCTCGAAGACCTCGCCGAGCGTCTTGGTGTAGCGGAAATTCGAGGGCGAGTCGTTGTACTCGCGCACGATCATGCCGCCGATCGAGGGCGTCCGGGTCTCGTAGTCCTCGTCGGCCATGCCGTAGTTGCCGATCAGGGGGTAGGTCATGACGACCATCTGGTCCGTGTAGGAGGGGTCGGACATGATCTCCTGATACCCCACCATCGAGGTGTTGAAGACGATCTCGTTGATGGCTTCGCGGTCGGCGCCGAAACCGTAGCCGTAGAATTCACGGCCGTTCTCCAGAACGATTTTTTTCGTGTAAGGCTTCATAGTATCGATTCACAATTCATAATTCACAATCATAATTTCCGGCAGCCGCGCACCATGTCGTTCGAGCGCCGGCGAGGAATCCTCCCTCTATGTGCGGTCCGCGAGTAGTTCATGGGTCCAGCAACCGACTCCGTTTCACCTTTCAACTTTTTGCGACCCCTCGACTTTGTCTCGGGGATCGGGAGGGGTTTTCGCCGCCAGGGCGGCGGCAGTCCGCAGCCACCCCGGGCGGAGGACTGCACTCAGCCTGACGGCTTCGGGCACTCTCCGCTGGCTGCGGACCGCGAGAAGATCGGGAATGCTTCGCGGGTCCAGCAACCGACTCCGTGTCACTTTTACCTCAGCTTAACCGCCTTGGGCGGCTTGACCTTGCTTCCGCTCGGCATAGCCCGCCCTGCGGCCTCTGCCCTCGCTTACCCGCAGTTAAGCCTGCTGCGCAGTCTTTTCTCCTTGCGACTCGGCATAGCCTGCCGCGCAGTCTCTGCACTCGCTCGCTGCGTCGGTTCACCTTTAACCCGCCTTTCGGCGGCTTGACTTTGCTCACGCTCGGCAAAACCCGCAAGCGGTCTTTGCCCTCGCTCAATCGCAAAG
>NZ_DBFWLG010000039.1:0-35595 GCF_048465575.1 Alistipes sp. | reverse complement strand
GCCGCCAGCTCGGCTTCGACCGCCGTGCGCTGCTCGCCGAGGCGGCGCAATTCGGCCAGCGCCTCGTCGCGGGCGGCTTCGGCGGCCCTTTTCTCGGCCGCGAGCCGCACCGTTTCGCGCCGCAGGGCGGCGGTGACGGTCCCGAGCACGGCGACCAGCACCGCGAGCAGGACGATTGCAAGGAGGATTCCGGTATTCATGGGAACAAAGGTAGGAATTTCTGCGGATTTTTTCTATCTTTACTCCCCGTAAACAGCTTTTGTGCTATGCAGCGTATAGTAGCCCCCTCGATGCTCTCGGCCGATTTCGGCCACCTCGAACGCGACACGCGGATGATCGACCGCAGTGCGGCCCGGTGGGTCCATATCGACGTGATGGATGGCGTCTTCGTGCCCAACATCTCGTTCGGATTCCCCGTGCTGAAAGCCATCCGCAAGGCCACGGCCAAGTGCCTGGACGTACACCTGATGATCGTCCGGCCCGAACGGTATGTCGAGCGCTTCGTCGAGGCCGGGGCCGACATCGTGACGTTCCACCTCGAAGCCGCCGCCGACCCGCGTGCTTGTGCCGCGCTGATCCGCCGCGCCGGTGCCCGTCCGGGCGTCTCGATCAAGCCCGCCACGCCGGTCGGGGCCCTCAGGGAACTGCTGCCCGAGGTCGATCTGGTGCTGGTGATGAGCGTCGAGCCGGGCTTCGGCGGGCAGCAGTTCATGCCCGCGGCGCTGGACAAGGTGCGCGAACTGCGCGCCCTGGCGGCCGGGCTGCGCCCCGAACTGCTGATCGAGGTCGACGGCGGCATCTCGTCGCGCAACGCCGGGGCGCTCTACGAGGCCGGAGCCGATGCGCTGGTGGCCGGAAACGCGGTTTTCGGCGCGGCGAATCCCGAGGACGAAATCCTCAACATATTGAATTCCTGAGTGGCATCCGCTGCTTCTGCGACCGGCCGGGCCGGGCGGGGTCAGCGAGTCGATGAATCGTTCTTCAAGATATGCCGCCGGGTCTCGCGGTCGAGCAGCCGGCGCAGTTCGCCCAGCAGCGGGTCGTCCTCGAACCACTGCGCGCCGTACGTGAGGTTGAACGCATAGTCGAACCCCGCGGGGTTCGCGCCCTGGTTGTGCTGGAGGAGGGTCTCGGCCTTGTCGAGTGCCTTGACCCAGCGGGCTTCCGGAGTTTCGGCCGCCTCGTACTCCTCCCAGACGGCCCGGATGCGGGTTCCCGCCTGGACGGGCAGCAGGGCGGTCATCCGCTCCACGGCGTTGCGCTCCGACTCCTCCTTGCGTCCGTCGGCGGATTGTTCCACCGCCGGAATATCCCCGTCGTAGGCCTCGCCCAGATCGTGGACCAGACATATCAGCAGCACCTTCAGCGGGTCGAGCTCGGGCCGCTCCGTGAGCAGCACGGCAGCCGTCAGCGCCAGCCGCCACGAGTGTTCGGCGGTGCTTTCGTGGCGTCCGGTCGAGGTGTAGGCCGTGCGCAGGACGCTCTTGAGCCGCTCGGCTTCGCGGATGAACAGCAGGTATCGTTCGAGGTTTTCCATCGTGACGGGGTGTTTGCGTGACCAAAGGTACGATATGTCGGATAAAATCGCTAACTTTGGGGCGATTTTCTACCGAATTATGATTTCACTCGACAACCTGACGGTCAGCTACGGCGGCTGGACCCTTTTCGACAATATCTCCTTTCTGATCAACCCCAAGGACCGCATCGGCCTGGTGGGCCGCAACGGCGCGGGCAAGACCACGCTGCTGCGGATCATCACGGGCGAGCAGCAGCCCACCTCGGGCGCCGTGACGCTGAACGGCGACTGCACGATCGGCTACCTGCCGCAGACCATGCGCGTCGCGGACACCACGACCCTGGTGGAGGAGACGGCCAAGGCGTTCGAGGAGGTGCTGCGGCTCGAAGCCGAGATCGAATCGCTGACGCACGAGATCACCGTGCGCACCGACTACGAAAGCGCCTCCTACGAGCAGCTGCTCCACCGCCTGAACGACGCGCAGGACCACTACCACATCCTCGGCGGCGAGACGCGCGAGGCCGACATCGAAAAGACGCTCCTGGGCCTTGGCTTCCGGCGCAGCGATTTCGAGCGCCCGACCAGCGAGTTCTCGGGCGGCTGGCGCATGCGCATCGAACTGGCCAAGCTGCTGCTAAGGCGTCCCTCGATCTTCCTCCTGGACGAACCGACGAACCACCTCGACATCGAGTCGATCCAGTGGCTCGAGGAGTACCTCAAAAATTACAACGGCGCTGTGCTGCTCATCTCGCACGACCGTGCCTTTCTGGACAACGTGACCAACCGCACGGTGGAGTTGTCGCTGGGCCACGTGACCGACTACAAGGTCTCCTACTCGAAATACGTCGTGCTGCGCGCCGAGCGCCGGGCGCAGCAGGTGGCGGCCTACGAGAACCAGCAGCGGATGATCGAAAAGACCGAGGAGTTCATCGAGAAATTCCGCTACAAGCCCACCAAGTCGAACCAGGTGCAGTCGCGCATCAAGCAGCTCGAACGGCTCGAACGGCTCGAAATCGAGGAGGAAGACCTCGCAACGCTCAATATCAAGTTCCCGCCCGCGCCCCGTTCGGGGCAGATCGTGGCCGAAATCCGGGAGGCGGGCATGTCATTCGGCGACAAACACGTCTTCAGCGGGGCCGATTTCATCATCGAAAAGGGCGACAAGATCGCGCTGGTCGGCCGCAACGGCGAGGGCAAGACCACCCTGGCGCGGATGCTCGTCGGGCAGCTCGCGCCCACCGAGGGCTCGGTGCGCCTCGGGGCCAATGTCAACATCGGCTACTACGCCCAAAACCAGGACGACCTGATGGACGGCGAGTTCACGGTCTACGACACGCTCGACCGCGTGGCCGTGGGCGACATCCGCACGCGCCTCAGGGACATTCTCGGGGCGTTCCTCTTCCGCGGCGAGGAGATCGACAAGCGGGTCAAGGTGCTTTCGGGCGGCGAGCGCGCGCGCCTGGCCATGGCGCGCATGATGCTCGAACCGAGGAACCTGCTGATTCTCGACGAGCCGACGAACCACATGGACATGCGTTCGAAAGACATCCTGAAAAACGCCATCCGGAAATACGACGGCACGGTGGTCGTGGTCTCGCACGACCGCGAATTTCTGGACGGACTGGTCCAGAAAGTCTACGAATTCCGCAACGGACGTGTCCGCGAATACCTCGGGGGCATCTACTATTTCCTCGAAAAGCGCAAACTCGAATCCTTGCAGGAGGTCGAGCGCCGCGATGCACCCGTCAAAGCGGAGGCTGCACCCAAGGCCGACAGCGGCGAGAAGCTCTCCTACGAGCAGCGCAAGGAGCAGGAGAAACAGCTGCGCAAGCTGCGCCGCGCGGTCGAAACCGTCGAGACCGAGCTCGCCCGGGTCGAGAAGCGGATCGCCGAATTCGACGCGAAATTCGCCGCCGCCCCAGCCTACGACGAGGCCGACTACAAGGAGTACAACGAGCTGAAAACCCGCTACGACCACCTGATGCACGAGTGGGAGAAAGCCTCCTACGAACTCGAAATCGTCGAAAACAGTTGATTATGAAGCGCGTTGTACCTTTCCTGACCTTGCTGGCGCTTTGCGCTTCCGGATGCCGGAGCGGGCGCACCGCTTCCGCGGGCAGTGCGCCGTCGGCCGCCCCGGCTGTCGCGGTGCGCAGCGAGGTTTCCCGCCTCGACTCGATCGTCTGTGCAGAGGCGTGTTGCGAATATACCTGCTACTATGCGGCCGGGAGCCGCAACCCGAAAGCGCTGGAGCATCTGCGCGCCATCCTGTTCGAGAGCTATCTGGTCGATGTCGATTTCGACGACTGCGCCGATGCGTCGGGCGCCGACCGGCTGCGGCATCGGCTGCTCGACAGCCTGCGGTCGCTCGAGTGGCTCGACGGCGAGCCGTGGACGGCGGTGCATGCGTTGTATCTGGCGTGGTCTGAACAGCAGCTCGAACGGGAGTATATCGTTTACCGGGCCGAACGCGATCCGGCTTATCTCTACGATTGCCCCCGCAGCGATTCGTTGCTGGTCCGCAGCGCCGACATCCTCACCCGAAGCGGCAACCGCTTCGTCGGCAAGGTGCGCGAGTTGCTGCGCGCCGACGAGCGTGCCAAATTCGAACGCGACAGCGTGACTTTCGACCGCGCATACCTGGCGTATACGCTCTCCCGGATCGACGCCTTGCTGACCGCACCGGACAGCATCCGCAACGCCCGCGAGCTGCTGTTCCAGCGAGTGAGCAACCACCTCAACGACGGCATCCATCGCCGGCTGGGCCAAGACGGCACGGTCGATTTTTCAATTTATATTCCCGAGTTCCTGCAACTCTTCGACAGCGTAAAGGTCGAGAGCTGGGAACCGTAATCAACGCACATCATGGACAATATCATTTTCGGGATCCGTCCCGTGGCCGAAGCCGTCGAGGCCGGCAAAGAGATCGAGCAGCTCTACATCCGCAAGGGCGCCGAGGGGCAGTTGATGCAGGAGCTCAAAGAGCTCTGCATGCGGCACAAAGTGCGCTACCAGGAGGTCCCGGTCGAGAAGCTCAACCGCCTCACTCGCGGCAACCACCAGGGCGTCGTGGCGCAGACCGCCGCCATCGCCTACGTCGGGTTGCAGGACATCCTGGACCGCGTGCCCGAGGACGAAACGCCGCTGGTGGTGGTCTTCGACGGTGTGACCGACGTGCGCAATTTCGGCGCCATCGCCCGCTCGGCCGAGTGTGCCGGGGCGCACGGGCTCATCACGCCGCTCAAGAACTCCGCCCCGGTGAATGCCGAAGCCATCCGCTCGTCGGCCGGCGCCCTGACGGCGATTCCGGTCTGCCGCGTGGGCTCCATCCGCAGCACGCTCCGCCTGTTGCAGGGCGAGGGCTTCCAGGTCGTCGCCGCCACCGAAAAGAGCCGCAAGCTGCTCTACGACGCCGATTTCCGCCGTCCGACGGCCCTGGTGATGGGCGCCGAGGACACGGGCATCTCGAAAGAAGTGCTCAAACTCTGCGACGAGCAGTTGGCCATTCCCCTGATCGGCCACATCGAATCGCTGAACGTCTCGGCCGCCGCCGCCGTCATGCTCTTCGAGGTGGTGCGGCAGCGTATCGGCTAAACCTTGCTAAAAATCCCTTACTGCCATGAAAGAGAAACTGCAACGTTATTTCCGCCTGTTGTCCGAGGGACTGAAAGCGTCCTTGCGCCATCACCCCGTCGAACTGCTGCTGATCGCCGTGAGCGCCGTGCTGATGGTGGTCGCCGAAGAGGCCGGCTGGAGCCACTGGAGCACGATCAAGCTCTGGCTGCTGCCCCTCTTCGCGCTCTTTGCGCTCATCGTCGGTACGCTGGCCGGCCGCACGCCGTGGCGCAAACTCTACTACGTTTCGTGGGCGCCGCTCGTTCCGCTGCTCTTCTGGCCCGGGCTTTTGGAGTGGATGTCCTCCACCCAGTTCGCCATTACGTGGCTGGTGCTGCTGCCGCTGGCGATCCTCCTCTGCCGGTGCGCCGCGGACAACCGCCGCTTCACCTCCGATGCGCTGATCTACCTGCGCTCGGCGCTGCTGGCCCTGTTTTTCGCTAACGTCGCGCTGGGGCTCTTCGAGGCGATCCTGTGGTCGACGGCCTATATCTTCGGCTTCGCCGACGCCCGGTGGGTGGAACAGGTCGCAACGGACGTGTTCATCCTTGCGGAGATGGGGGCCGTGCCGACGCTGTTTCTGGTGATGCTCGACCGCTGGGCCGGGTGCGAATGCCGGGGCTCGCGCGTCATGGAGGTGTTGGTGAACTACATCGTGACGCCCGCGCTGATGATCTATGCCGCCATCCTCTACCTCTACATGGCCAAGATCGTCGTGCTGTGGGAGCTGCCCGAGGGCGGCGTGGCTTATATGGTCTTCGCCTTTGCATTGTTTGCACTGCTCATGCTGGCGATGCAGGGCCTTTTGGACAAACGCATCGGCGCGTGGTTCTACCGCGCGTTCAGCTACGTGCTGCTGCCTGCCGTCGTGCTCTTTTGGGCCGGGGCGGGACGCCGGATCGCGGAGTACGGGCTGACTGAGGCCCGCGTGCTGCTCGTCGTCTGCGGAGCGCTGATGACCCTTGCGTTGCTCCTTTTCCTCGCGCGCCGCACGGGGCGCTACCTCTATCTGTGCCTGGTGGCGTTCCTCCTCTTCGGGATCATGGCCTACGTGCCGGGGATGCTGCCCGCCGAGATCGCCGGACGGGCGCAGTACAAACGGGCGGTGAAGCTGGCCCGGGGACTCGATCTGCTCAACGAGGAGGGGCGCCTCCGGCTCGACCGGATCGCTCCCGACTCGCTGACGCAACGGGATTACCGGCGTCTGTACGAATCGCTGGATTATGCCCGGAGCCGCGACGACGATTTCGACCGCCTGGGCGTCGACCTCGCCGATTTCCGCGAAGCGCTCCCGGCCGCGTACCACGATTACGTGGTCAACGGCTGGGAGTCTCCGGCGGACGAACGGAAGGACGATACGTTCGGTGTCTCCGACTACGAGGGACATCCCGTGCAGGATTTCGGCCGCTACCGGGTGCTCTATCCCGTCGTTCGGTCGTGGTACGACGACGAACACGTCAGTTACGAGTTCAGAAGCGATACGTTGCGCATCCATTTCGCGGGCGCCCGTCCGCCGTTCGTCATCGCTGCACGGGACCTGCTCGAAAAACAGATGAGCGAGACCGGGCTCCGGGCTTCGGATAGCAACCGGTCGGCTTTCGAAAACGCGGCGGACCGCCTTTTGACTTACCGCGACGACGAGGTGATGATCCTCTTCACGGACATGCGTTTCGAGGAGCGGGATTCGACCCTCCGTTTGCTCGATGTGACGGTCCGGCAGGTGCTGACCCGATGATCCGCTCTGTCGAACACCCCCGGCTGGGCGAGGTCGTCCTCTCCCGGACCCGCCGCGCCCGTCGCATCACGGTCACGGTGCGCGGCTCGGGGCAGGTGCGGCTGTCGTTTCCGCCCGGGGTTTCGGAGCGGCGGGCGCTGGCTTTCTTGGACGAAAAGGCCGGCTGGGTACTCGCTACCCGCTCGCGCCTGGCGGCCCGCCCGCCCGTCGCGCCCCCGCTGCCGCCCGACGAGGAGCGGGCCCGCACCGAGGAGTTGCGCCGCGCGGCCCGGGCCGATCTGCCGCCGCGCATCGAGCGCCTTGCCGCCGCAACGGGTCTCCGCTACGCCAAGCTCTCGATCCGCGCCTCGCGCACCAAGTGGGGGAGTTGCTCGGGGCGCAACCACATCTCGCTGAGTCTGTTTCTGGTGACCCTGCCCGAAAACCTGCGCGATTTCGTCATCGTCCACGAACTCTGCCACACGGTCCACCACGACCACTCCCCGCGCTTCCACGCCCTCCTCGACCGGCTTGTCGGCGGCAACGAAAAAGCCCTCAACCGGGAGTTGAAGGCTTTTACGATCCGCTGAAGCAGCGGTGCTATTTCCGCGCTCCGAACAACTCTTTCTCCTTGCGGTAGGTGAACGCCATGAAGAGGATCGAAAGACCGCAGGCCGCGATCAGCAGGATGAATGTCCAGTCCCAGCCGGCCGCTTCGGCCACGGTGCCCAGCACGATGTTGGCCAGTATGGCCGTGCCGAGGAAATAACCGAAAAATCCCGTCAGCCCCGCGGCCGTTCCGGCGGCGTTCTTGGGCGCCAGGTCGAGCGCCTGCACCCCGATGAGCATCACCGGACCGTAGATGAAGAAGCCGATGGCGATCAGCGAGACGGTGACCACCACGTAGTTGGCCGAGAACTGCCAGTAGAGGAAGATGAACACCGCGACCACGGCCATGAAGAGGATGGTCGGCATGGCGCGGCGGCCGTGGAAGACCTTGTCGCTGAGCCATCCGCAGAACAGCGTACCGGGAATGGCGGCGAACTCGTAGGCGAAATAGGCCCAGCCCGCCTGCTTGATGTCGTAGCCCTGCGCCTCCTTGAGGTAGGTGGGCGCCCAGTCCAGACAGCCGTAGCGCACCATGTAGACGAATGCGTTGGCAATGGCGATGAACCACAGCAGGCGGTTGTTGAGCACGTATTTGAAGAAGATTTCGCGGGTCGTGAGAACCTCCTCCTGCCGGGCGCTGTAATTTTTGGGGTAGTCGTCGCGCCACTGTTCGACGGGCGGCAGGCTGCACGCCTGCGGCGTGTCGCGGATCAACAGGTAGGCCACCAGCGCTACGAAGAGCGCCACGACGGCCGGAAAGAGGTAAGTGCCGATGAGAAAGTAAAGCTGCGTATTACCGGCATAAAACCACGAGCCGAACCAGATCGCGCCGTAAACGGCCATCGGCCCCACCAGCGCGCCGCCGACGTTGTGGGCGCAGTTCCAGATCGACATCATCGTGCCCCGCTCGTTCTGCGAGAACCAGTGGGTCATCACCCGTCCGCACGGGGGCCAGCCCATGCCGTTGAACCAACCGACCAGAAAGTTCAGCACGGCCATCAGCACGATCGCCGCATGGCGGTGTTCGGGTCCGAGCAGCGTCACCGGAACGATCATGAATACCATCGACAGGGCGGCCAGCACGAGGCCCAGCGGCAGGAACACGCGGGCGTTGCTGCGGTCCGAAACGCTGCCCATCAGGAATTTGGAGAGGGCATAGGCCACCGCGTTCATCGACAGCACCACGCTCAGTTCGCCGGTGTCGAAGCCCAGTGCGGCCAATTCGGGCATGGCCATCGAAAAGTTCTTGCGCACGATGTAAAAGCCGGCGTATCCGATGAAAATGCCCAGAAAGACGCGCAGCCGGAGACGACGGTAGGTCGCGTCGACGGCCTCGGGATCCGTCATCGGGGGCTTATGCGCGGGAGGTTGCAGTATTTTCCACATGGTCGGGTCGGGTAGTTTTTCGGTTCTGGTTCGTTCGGCCGGCTCAGACGGTGGCTGCCTCGGGGGATTCCTCTCCCGTGCAGGCCGCCCGGCTCGGGCGCACTTCGGCCGGAGCAGTCGCGTCCGAAGCCGGCATTTCGGCGGCAAAGATATAATTTTTTACCAGGCCCGCGAAATTTTCCACCTCCCGGTCGATCCACGCCTCGTCTTCGGCCAGTTCGCGGGCCATCAGGCGGGCCGCCACAGGCGCTGCGGCCAGCGCCTCGCGGGCGTCGACGAACAAGAGCCGCACGCGGCGCGCCAGCACGTCCTCGACCGTAAGGGCCATTTCCTCGCGCACGGCCCAGACGACCTCGGCCAGCGTGTAGCCGTATTTTTGAGAGAGACGCTCTCCCAGCTCGGGCCGCTGCCGGATGAGCTCGCGGATCTTCTCCTCGTCCGAGCCATAGACGTAGAGGTGGTTCGTCAGGTCGGGGTTTTTGCGGTAACCGTGGATCGGGAGTTTTTTGGTGACGCACTTGCGACGCGGCAGCTCCGCCACCTCGATCGCGCGGTCCACCGTGTCCTCGGCCATCAGCCGGTAAGAGGTCCACTTGCCGCCGGTTATGGTCACCAGCCCGTTGTCCGAGACGATGATCTTGTGGCTGCGCGAAAGCTCCTTGGTGCTGCGCCCCTCCTTTTTGGGTGCCGCCAGCGGCCGCTGCCCGGCGAACACCGAGAGGATGTCCGCATAAGTTGGAGCGGGGTTCATGTAACGGCCCGCGGTCGAAAGGATGAAGTCGATCTCTTCGCGCAGCGGCCGGGGCTCCTCCTCGGCCGTGGGGCGCACGATGTCGGTGGTGCCCACGACCACCTTGTCGTGCCAGGGCACGGCGAAGAGCACGCGGCCGTCGGAGGTTTTGGGCACCATGACGGCGTGGTCGCCGGGCAGAAACCGCCGGTCGAGGACCAGGTGCACGCCCTGGCTTGGGGTGACCATCCGCCGGTGCGCGGGGCTGTCCATGTGCATGACGTCGTCCACGAAGCAGCCCGCGGCGTTCACCACGCTGCGGGCCCGCAGCGTGTACTTCGTGCCCGACGGGTTGTCGGTGAAGCGCACCCCGGCCACGCGCCCGCGCGCGTCGTGCACGATTCCCACGACGGTGGCGTGGTTGAGGACCGTCCCGCCGTTCTCGACGCAGGTCTGCGCGAGGTTTATGGCCATGCGGGCGTCGTCGAACTGCCCGTCGTGGTAGACCACGCCGCCCTTCAGCCCCTTTTCCACAGCGGTGGGGATGTACTGCATCACCTTTTTGGCCGGGATGAATTTCGAGCGTCCGTAACCGAAACCGAACGAAAGCAGGTCGTAAAAGGTCAGTCCGCAAAAGTAGAGCACGTTGTCCCAATAGCTGTAATTGGAGATCACGAACGCCTGGTCCTTGACCAGATGGGGCGCGTTGGCTTTCATGCGCCCCCTTTCGCGCAGGGCTTCGAGCACCAGCATGACGTCGCCTTTTTGCAGGTAGCGCACGCCGCCGTGGACGAGTTTGGTCGAGCGGCTCGATGTGCACTTGGCGAAATCGGTCTTTTCCAACAGCGCAACGCTCATCCCGCGCGTGGCGGCATCCACCGCTACGCCCAGCCCCGTCGCACCGCCGCCGACCACCACCAAGTCCCACACCTTGTCCGTATCCGACAGATTCTTCAGTTGTGTCTTTCTATCCATTTTAAGGAGTGTATTTCGTTTTGCAACAAAAGTACGGATGATATTTTATATTTCAAAATAAAATAAGTTTTATTTCATAATATTCGGGTTCCGAATTGTCTGCCTGAAAAAATCGCATCGAATGTGGAGAAATCCGGAAATTATTTCGTAACTTGCATAACATAATGCTTAAACTTTCATTCGAGATGAATAAATCGGGCGAAGAAAACCTTTTGAGCCTTCCGGAGCGCCACAACCGGATTCTGACGCTGCTTCAGCAGAACGGTTCGATCTCCGTCGCGCAACTGGCCGAGCTGTTCCGGGTTTCGGAGGTAACCATCCGCAAGGACCTCACGCTGCTCGAACAGCAGAAGAAACTTTACCGCACCCATGGCAGCGCCATCCTCATCAGCCCCTACATCAGCGACCGCCACGTCAACGAGAAAGAGAAGCGGTGCGTGGCCGAGAAGAGGGCCATCGGCATGGCGGCCGCGGGCATGATCTCCGAGGGCGACTCGATCATCATCGCCTCGGGCACCACCATGGCTTTCCTGGCGCGCGAGATCGACCCCGAGGGGCACCTGACGGTGCTCACGGCCGCCGTTCCCGTGACGCAGATTCTCTCGCAGCATCCGCGTATCGACGTCATCCAGCTGGGCGGCATCACGCGCAGCAGTTCGGTTTCGGTCGTCGGTCCTTTCGCCGAACAAATGCTGAGCCATTTCAATTGCAGCAAACTCTTTCTCGGCGTGGACGGCATCGACCTGGAGTTCGGCCTGACGACGACCAACATGCTCGAAGCCTCGCTCAACAACGCCATGATCGACGCGGCGCAGAAAGTGGTGGTGCTGGCCGACAGCACCAAATTCGGCCGCCGGGGCTTCAGCAAGATCTGCGATCTGGAGGCCGTCGACCGCATCATTACCGACAGCGGCATCCAACCGCTCTACCTGGACCGCCTGCGCGAGCGCGGCATCGAGGTGACGGTGGTGGACCTCTGATCCCTCTCTTTTCGTTTCGCAACGGCGCGTGCCTCCGGGTGCGCGCCGTCGTATTATATTATAGGTATACCGCAACCTGCCGGCTTTCGAATTTCGCAAACGAAGACCGGATGTGCTAAAAATCGATTACAAATCCAAAATTCAGGTCCGAATATTTTGTTTTTAAATCTAAATCGCTAAATTTGTATTTTGAAATGAAATAGAATTATTTTTAAACCAAAACTTAACTGCCTATGAAAAAGATCTTCCATCCGGTATCCGGGCGGAACCGCCGTGCGGTTCGCCTCCCTGCCGGCTCTTCGGCGTGTCCGTTTTTCGGGACACTCACTCTTGTACAACCTTAAAACATCGGGAATGAATTTCAAACATTTGCTAACCAAAGCGCTGTCGCTTCTGGTTGCTCTGCTGCTTGCGGTGCTGACGGTATCTTCGCAGACCAAAACGGCCAGGGTGACCGGCAAAGTGACCGATGAGAACGGCGCTCCGATGGCGGGCGTCACCGTCGTCGTCGAGGGTTCGCCTACGATCGGTACCACCACCGGAACATCCGGTGAATACACCCTGAATTCCCCCCCCCACGGGGTTCTGATTTTCTCATTCTTAGGCTATAAGGAAGAGAAAATACCCTTGAACGCGCGTACGCGCGTCGATGCGGTCCTCCACCAGGACAACCAGGTCATCGACGAGGTGGTTGTCACCGCCCTGGGCCTTACGCGCGCCGAGAAATCGGTCGGCTACGCCCTCACCAAAGTCAGCGGCGACGTGGTCAACAACACCGTCTCGAGCAACTGGCTGAACAGCATGTCCGGCAAGGTTGCGGGCCTGAATTTCGACTATGCCTCCGCCGGTCCCGGCGGCTCGGTCCGCGCCACGCTCCGCGGCGAGGGATCGCTCTCCTACGACAACAACTCGGCCCTGTTCGTGGTCGACGGCGTACCGATCTATTCGGACATGACCGCCAGCAGCTCCGGCTCGGTGGCTTTCGATACCGACGCTCCGATCGACTACGGCAACGGCGCCAGCGACCTCAACCCCGAGGACATCGAGTCCATCTCGGTGCTCAAGGGCCCCTCGGCCACGGCCCTCTACGGCTCGCGCGCGGCCAACGGCGCCATCATCATCACCACCAAGAGCGGCCGCCGCGACAAGGGGCTGGGCATCACGTACAGCACCTCTTTCACGTTCGAGAACGCCGGCTTCTGGCCCGATTTCCAGACTCAGTACGGCGCCGGGCAGGCCGACCAGCGCTTCTACAACTACTGGAGCGTCCCCGCTGCCAACGCCGAGGATGGCATCGCCTCCACGGGCCGCACCTATGCCCGCGTGGGCTACGGACCCAAGTTCGACGGCCAGGAGTTCTACCAGTACGAGTCGCGCAACTGGGAGACCAACATGTACCGCAAGCTGCCGTGGGTCTACCGCGACTGGTACAAGGGTTTCTTCCAGACGGGCGTCACCTACAACAACAGCCTGGCCCTCGAGGCCAACAACGGCAAGGGCACCTCGATGCGCGTCTCCCTGCGCGACACGCGCAACGACTGGATCGTGCCCAACACGGGCTACACGAGCCAGTCCGTAAGCATCTCGATGAACCACAAGTTCAACAAGCTGCTGAAAGTCAACGCCAAGATCAACTACTACCGCAAGAACAGCGACAACCTCCCCATGTCGGGTTACAGCGGGGCCTCGCCGCTCTACACGCTGATCTGGAACCCCAACGTGGTGGACGTCTCCTCCTACTGGAAAGAGTGGCGCTACGGCCGCATCCAGCAGATGTACGCCGAGAACACGCCCAACCTGTTGATCAATTCGACCTATGCCGACAACGTCTACATGCAGGTCTACGAGCAGCTGAACACCCTCGACCGCGACCGCCTGTACGGCAACGTGGGCATGACTTTCAACCTTTGGAAAGAGAAGCTGACCCTGGCCGTCAAGTCGGGCGTCGATCTGAACACCGATTTCCGCACGCAGCAGAAACCCTGGTACTCGGTCAACTACAAGCGCGGCTATTACAAGGAGCAGACGGTCCGCAATTTCGAGATGAACAACGATTTTCTCCTGAACTACGCGGATCAGTTCGGCGATTTCACCCTGAACGCCTCGTTCGGCGGCAACAACTACGTCAAGGAGTACAACAACGTCCAGCTCTCGACCCCAGACGGCTTGCAGGAGCAGAACGTCTACATCCTGCAAAACGCCCGCAACCGGGTCAAGGAGTACGCCCGCCGCGAGAAATACGGCGTCAACAGCTTCTACGGCGTCGTCTCGCTCGGGTGGCGCGACATGCTCTTCCTCGACGTCACGGGCCGCAACGACTGGTCGTCGTCGCTGGCACCGGGTTACAACTCCTATTTCTACCCTTCGGTCAGCGCCAGCGTCCTGCTGGACAAGGTCCTGGGCCTGAGCGACCGCGCGCCGTGGATCGACATGCTCAAGGTGCGCGGTTCGTGGGCCAACGTGGGTAACGACACAAACCCCTACCAGTTGGAGCAGGTCTATACCAACAGCTCTTTCACGGGCGGTTACCACCCCGCGGGCACCATCCAGAACTACTACCTCAAACCCGAAAACATCGAGAGCTGGGAGGCGGGCATCGAGGCCAAGCTCTTCCGCAACCGCTGGACGTTCGACGTGGCCTACTACGACTCGCGCAGCACCAACCAGATCATCCCCGTACCGATCGACCAGGCCACGGGCGCCACGTCGAAAGTCATCAACGCCGGCGCCGTGCGCAACCACGGCGTCGAGATTTCGACCCGCATCCAGCCCGTCCGGTCCAAGAATTTCGACTATACGATCAACCTCAACTGGTCGAAGAACTGGAACAAGCTCGAAGAGCTGGCTCCGGGCGTGGACGTGTGGCAGATGAACAGCAGCATGAACATCGGCGGCAACATCTACATCAACGCCTATCCCGGCACCGAGCTGGGCCGCCTGTACGGCAAGGGCTACCAGCGGGCACCCCAGGGCGCCTATTACGTCGACTCCGAGGGCCGCATGGTGGATTGCTCCAATCAGGTGATCGTCGACGCCGCGTCGGGTTCGCCTAAACTGATGGAGGACGTCAAGGACCTCGGGTCGATCTATCCCGAGTGGACGGGCGGCATGACCCACACGCTGCGCTGGAAAAACCTGACGCTCAACCTGGCGTTCAGCTTCCAGTGGGGCGGCCACAGCTACTCGGTGACCCATTTCGCGCTGGCCTACCAGGGCAAGCTGACCAACTCGCTCGAGGGGCGCTACGACGGCCTGATCCACCCGGGCGTCAACCTCAACGCCGACGGCACCTATCAGCCCAACAATACCATCACCACCAGCATCGTCGATTACTACAACACCTACGTCTGGGCGCGTGAAAATGCCGAGAACAACGTCTTCGAAACCTCGTTCCTCAAACTCAAGGAACTCCGGCTCGACTACCGGCTTCCCGAGCGGATCTGCCGCAAGACGGGCTTCATCCAGGGCGTCTCGGTGGGCGTCTACGCCACCAACCTCTTCTGCTGGACCTCTTTCCCGTTCTACGATCCCGAGGCGGGCGCCACCATCGGCGCATCGATCAAGCGCGGCATCGAGTCGGGCGCCTATCCCATGACCCGCACCTGGGGTGTGAACCTCAAACTCACTTTCTAATCCTGCAACGAGATGAAAAAAATATATTTCCTTTTGACTACGGGTCTGCTTCTGGCGGCGTGTACGACGAATTTCGGCGAGTACAACCGCAATCCGAATCAAATGCCCGTGGGCGGCGTCGGGCCGTTCGGCATCATCGAGGACGCGATCTTCGACGGGGCGGACGGGCTGCTCTACCGCACCGTGCAGCTCAACGGCGAACTGGTGCAGTACACCACGCAGCGCTACACCGAGAACGTCCACCGCTACATCATCCGAGACAGCTACGTGCAGGGGGCCTGGAACCACCTCGCCCGCGCCGCGTCGTATGCCGACGAGATGCGCCGCCTGGCCGTCATCGCGCAGGAGGAGGGCATCCCCGAGGCCGACAACGCACTGGGCATCGCCCTCACGCTGCGCGCCCTCTACGTCTCCTACTGGACCGACATCTGGGGCGAGGTTCCTTTCTCGGAAGCCTTTCAGGGCCGCGTCGACGGCGGGCAGGGCAACACGCAGCCCCGCTTCGATACCCAGCAGGCGATCTACACGCAGCTGTTGGCCGATCTGGAACAAGCCAACAAGCTTTTCAACCCCTCGGCCAAGATCGACGAGGACCAAATGTCGATGATCCGCTCGAAGGACCTGCTGTACGGAGGCGATTTCGCCCGCTGGCGCAAGTTCGCCAACTCGCTGCACCTGCGCCTGTTGATGCGCCTGACGAACCGCGATGCGGAGACGGGCGCAGCGGAGGCTTTCAACCGCATCGTCTCCAATCCGGCGGACTATCCCGTCTTCACCTCCATCGACGATGCCGCCATCGTCTACTACACGGGCCAGGACCCCTTTGTCAACCGCTTCGGCGACGTGGCCGAACCGAGTTTCTCGTCCAATGCCCGCCTGATGGCCGAAAATCTGGTCAACCTCATGGACGAGAACGACGATCCCCGGCTGGGCATCTATGCCGTCCAGCGTAACAACCAGTGGAAAGGGCTGGTGAGCGGGTATTCGACCCCCGACACCGACCAGGCCGCTTCGGGCTGCGCCCTGATGAACAAGGACGTGCTGGGACTGAAGAACTCGCCCTATTCGCTCATGCGCTACGACGAGCTGCTGTTCCTCTTGTCGGAAGCCGCCAAGCGGGGCATGATCGCCGGCGGAGAGGCTGCGGCCGAGAAATACTACGACGAAGCCATTCTCTCCTCGATCGATTTCTGGGACGGGATCAACCCTTCGACCGACTACGAGGTCTCGGACCTCCAGCGCGAGCAGTTTCTTAAAAAAGTAGCTTACAACGGCTCCCTGGAGCGCATCCTGACGCAGAAATACATCGCTTTGTACTACGTCGGTTACGAGGCCTACTGCGACCTGCGCCGCACGGGCTATCCGCAGCTCAACATCGGCCCGGCCACCTCCAACGAGGGCGTGCTGCCCACGCGGCTGGTCTATCCCGAGCGGACGGTGAGCACCAACGAGGCCCATGTCCGCGAAGCCATCGCGCGACAGGGACCCGACAACATGCGTACGCCCGTCTGGTGGAGCGCCGTGGCGGCCGCCCGAACGAATGGTTCAACCAATTAAACTTACCGCAATCATGACAAGATACAGGATACAGCCGGCATTCGGCCTGCGCCGCGCCGCCCTCATCGCGGTCGTGCTGCTCACCGCACTCTTCGCGGCGGCGTGCAGCGACGACGAGGGGGTAGCGGCCGAGCCGTACGTCTATTTCGCCGACGGCACCGAACTTTTGGACTACACCATCACCGGCGGCAGCAAGTCGCTCGAAATGTACTGCAACCAGGGCCCGTGGGTCATCGAAACGGCCTACCCCGAAGACGAGGAGTGGCTCGACATCTGGCCCGACGAGGGCAACCGCGACGCCCGCTTCAAGATCACCGTGGCGGCCAATCCGGGCGCCTACTCGCGCACCACGTCGGTCAACGTGGTGGTGGGCGGACGCATCATCAAGTCGCTGATCGTCAGCCAGGCCGGCGGCGAAGCCCGCCTGGCCCTCGACATGGGCTCCGACCGCATGAACGCCTCGGCCGGCAAGACGTCCGTTACCGTGAGCCTCGACACCAACGTCGGCTGGCTACCCGAAGCACTGGGCGAAGCCTCCGAGTGGCTCACATTCGGCGAAGCCACCGACCGCACGCAGGTGGTCGAGGTGGCGGCCAACCCCGGCGCCGAGCGCACGGGAACGGTCCGCTTCCAGGCCGTCGGCACGGGCTTCGAGGAGCTCTTCGTCGACGTGCACATCAGCCAGTTCGACCAGGAGCACGACCCCTACAACGGGGAGCACAAGACGATGAAGGAACTGCTCGACGCGCTGCCCGCAGGCGTCTCCACGACCATCCGCGAGAATGTCTGGGTCGAAGGGTACGTCACGAGCGATCCCTCGAAACTCAATTTCGAAGCCAACCAGCTCTTCCTACAGGACGAGAGCGGCCGCGGCATGCTCTTCGAGTTCGCCTCGGCCCGCGAGAATGTCTACGCGCTGGGCGAACGGCTCAAGATCCACCTCTACAACGCCGAACTGGTCGTCGACGAGACCACGCGCGGCCGCAAGGTGGCCTCGTTCACCTCGGGTGCGGTCTTCGACCGCGGCACGGGCGAGGGGATCCGTCCCGTCGAGGTGGAGTGGATCGAGGAGTTGGACAAGTACGAAAATACGCTCGTCACGCTCCGCAACGTCGAGTTCTCCATCCCGATGGGAACCTACGTCAACATCGACGAGCGGCCCAACCTCAAGGCGCAGGGCAACCCGACGGCCCTGCCGTACTGCGACGGCACGCACTACTACGGCCATCTTTTGACCGACGCCCGCGGCCAAAGCGTGAAACTCTATTCCCGGGACACGTTCCTCGACCGCGTGGCCGTCACCATGCCCCGCGGCACGGGTCCGGTGACGGGCATCGTCTCCAAATACACCAAAAACGGCGTCACGCAAAACATCCTCACCCTGCGCAGCCATGCCGACAACGGGGTGGCGGCTGCGGGCGACCGCCTGAGCCGCACGCTCGTGGAGTTCGGACCGTTCACCTCCTACGACGCGCAGGCCGCAGTCCGCTCGACGGTGGGTTCGGCGCAGCTCAAGTCGTCGAAATTCGAGCGCGTCAGCGCCTTGGGCGGCGGCAGCAGCAACTCGCTCGGGTGGAGCTACTCCTATGCGCGCCGCGATCCGGCCGAGGTGATGATCTCTTCGACAGGCGTGCAGAACGTACTGCCGACAATCATCAACGCCAACTCGACGCCGCACCTGATCAACATCTTCTTCTGCATCGAGGCGCAGCAGTTCTGGGACGCCACCGGTTCGACCATCAACCGCGAGGGGATGGACCCCGAGGCCAAGGGCGAGGCGTGGATCATCTGCGTCGACGATTTCCAGCCCGCGGGCGGCGACCTGAAACTCGTCTTCTCGGCCGCCAGTTCGCAAACCGGACCCATGTATTTCGATCTGGAATGGGCCGAGGACGAGAACGCGCCCATCACCGGGTGGCACAAGTTCGCGGAGCACATCAACCCCGACTGGTACACCTGTCTGCAATGCCAGCAGTATGTCTACCCGCTCCCTGCTGAGCTCAAGACGCTCGACAAGTTCACCATCCGCCTGCGCGTGTCGCGGAACCTCTGTGCGGGCGTGGGCATGTGCAACGGCAAGGAGGACATCACCACCATCCGCACGGGCGGCTCCCCGCGCTTCGGTTACCTGGCCATCACCGAAACAAAATAGACCCGGATGCGGTCCCTCCGGCCGAAACCGCCGGAGGGCCGTACCCGAAACAACGAAAACAGATTGAACTATGAAAACGATATTCATGCGAATCTTCCTGCTATGCGCGCTTGCGGCCTTCGCGTTCCCGCTGACGGGGTGTGCCGATGACCCCGAGACGGTCAACACGGCGCAGACGGCGCGGCTGGTGACGGACCTGCTCGTTCCGGCCAACACGTTCTATACGGCCAACCTGCGGCAGCTCACCATCCAGGGCAAGGGCTTTGCGAAGGGCGACCGGCTGCAACTTGCGGGCGGGCGCAATTACGACCTGGAGGTGCTCGCCGCCGCCCATGCCTGGATCACCTTCGCCATTCCCGCCGAACTCGAATCGGGCTCCTACATGCTCACGCTCCGGCGTGGGGCCGTCACCCAGCCGCTCGGTACGATCCGGTTTCGCCAGAGCATCGATCTGACGGTGCCCGACCGCGACGGCGCGAGCATCAAGGGCGCCGTCTTCTGCGGCACCGAGCCCATCGTCGGGGCCGTCGTTTCGGACGGCGTGACGGTCACGCGCACCGACGACAACGGCTACTACTGGCTCGCGTCCGACAAGCTCCACGGCTACGTCTTCGTCTCGATTCCGAATGGTTACGAAGCCGAGACGGACGGGTCGTTTCCCCGCTTCTGGGCGCCGCTCGAATCGGCAGCCGGCCAGGTCGAGCAGCACAATTTCGAACTGCTGAAAAGCGATGCTGCGGACTACACGCTGCTCGTAATGACCGACATGCACCTGGCCAACCGCTTGCAGGACCTCAGCCAGTTCATCGGCGGCTTCGAGGGCGACGTGCGTACGCTGGTGGCCTCCAACCCCCGAAAGTGCATTGCGGTCAACCTGGGCGACATGACTTTCGACCTCTACTGGAAATCGAACCGGTACGGACTCTCCGATTACCGCCGCACGCTCAACGACGCCGCACTGGGCTGCCCCGTGTTCCACGTCCCGGGCAACCACGACAACGATCCCTACACGGCGGGCGATTTCGACGCCGAGGCTGCTTTCAAGCGCGACATCGGGCCGACCTGCTACTCGTTCAACGCGGGCGGGGTCCACTACGTCATGCTCGACGACAATTTCTACGTCAACAACGGGGGCAGCTCCTCGAAGATGGGCGACCGGACCTACGAGGCGCGCCTCACGGAGCAGCAGCTGGCGTGGCTGCGGGCCGATCTCGCGGCGGTTCAGGACAAGAGCAAACCGCTGGTGGTTTGCATGCACTGCCCGCTCTACTCGTTCAACAGCAAGCTCGAAACCACCAACGCTTTCAAGACGCAAGGCGACGCCGACGCGCTGGTCGCCTCGTTCGAGGGCTTCACCGACATCCACATCTTCTCGGGCCACACCCACAACAACTACAATACCGAGGTGGGGGATCGGATCATTGAACACAACACGGCCGCCGTCTGCGCGACCTGGTGGTGGACGGGCTACTACAAGAACAACCACATCTCGAAGGACGGCTCGCCGGGCGGCTACGGCGTCTACGAGATCGCGGACGGACGCATCGCGTCGTGGTACTACCGCGGCATCGGCTGCGACCCTTCCAAGCAGCTGCGCACCTACGACATGAACACCGTCAAAAAGTTCTTCGCCGAGGACGCGGGCGCGCGGATTCTGCGCACGACCTATCCCGACCGCGACGACTACGCCGGAGTGGGGGACAATGCGGTCTATCTCAACGTCTGGAACTACGATTCCCGGTGGACGATCAAGGTCACCGAGAACGGCCGGGAGCTCCCCGTCACACAGGTCTACGACCGCGATCCGCTCCATACGATCTGCTACGACATTCCGCGTGTGAGAGAGACGGCCGACGGTACGCTGACCACCTCGTTCCAGTCGGGCAACAACCGCCACATGTTCCGCGTGACGGCCTCGGGCCCCGCGACGACGCTCGAAATCGAGGTCACCGACCGCTTCGGCAACCGCTACACCGAGACCATGACGCGCCCAAAGGCGTTCGACACGTCGATCTTTTAACCGCTAAAACACTGCCTCATGAAAAATACATGGAAAGTCCTCACGCTTTGGGCGGCAGCGCTTCTCTTTGCGCTGGCCGCCGGGTGCCAGGACGACGACACGGCCGGCTCGGAGTTGTACCTCGACGCCGGGACGAACTACCTCGCTCTGACCAAGCGCGGCGTGACGTACGACGGCGCGAATGCCCGCATCGACCTTAGGTCGAACACCTACTGGACCGCTTCGCTTTCGGACGAAGCCCACACGTGGCTCGCGCTCGACCGCATGGGCGGCGAGGGCGACGCCGAGATCGAACTGACGGTCGGCGAGAACGACGGCGAGAAACGCACGGCCGACATCACGTTCCGTACGCTGCGCGGCCTCCGGTTCACGGTCACCGTTTCGCAGAGCGCCGCGGGCGAAGCGTTCTACTACTACAAGGAGGATTTCGGCACGGGCGCCTCGATGGCCGACGCTTCCGAATACCCGTTGGAACCCACGGGAGTAGGCATCTTCCGAGGCGGTTACTCCGCAGCCGGGGCCTATGTCGACTCGACCTCCCCGTCGGACGGCTACGAGGGTGCCTCGGGCGGCAACAACCTCTACCTCGAAGAGCCCGGCGCATTCGTTTCGTACGGAGCGTTCAACATCCTCAAGGACACGGATTTCGTCCTTTCGTTCGCCTCCATGTCCGAGGGGGAGACGTTCGACGCGGAGAACCTCAAGCTATACATCAGCCGCACCGGGCAGCCCGACACGTGGGCCGAGGTGCCCTACGAGCGCGCCGCTACCCCCGGTTGGAGCTATACGCGCGTGCCGTTCTTCATCCGCGAGGGCGTCGGCCAGCTCTACGTCAAGGCGGTCAGCGAATCAGGCGGCTACCGTATCGACGACCTCTCGCTCGACGAGGGCGACGAGTCGGGCGACACGATCGAATTCCCCGAGGAGATCGTCAACTGGGTCGAGCGCATCCTCTTCCAGGACAATTTCGAGTGGATGACCTCCGACAAGGGCACCTCGGCGCTGCCCGGCTCCGACGGCGACCGCTTCGACAGCCAGTACAGCGGCGACATGCACGGCTGGACGGTCGATCCCGTCTTCGTCTACGTGCGCCCGGGCTTCCCCAAGCTGGGCAAGACCAATGCGGGCGGCGGTCTGGTGACCCCCAAACTCGACCAGATCGGCGAGGGGACGCTCGACATTGTCGTCGAGTTCGACGCCGCGCAGTACAACGACGATTTCGACGCCCTGACCGTGGCGGTGAAGAACGGCGGACTGATCGCCTCGACCGAGGAGGCCTCCACCACTTTCAACATCGCCAGCCGCAACGCATTCACCCATTTCACGGTCGAGGTTGTCCGTGCGACCCGTCAGACGCAGATCCAGTTCCGCGCCGGCACGCCCGACGCCACGCAGGCCGCGCAGTCGCGTTCCAACCGTTTCTTCTTCGACAACGTGAAAATCTACTACAAGGAGAAGATCGCCGGTCCGGGTCAGGTGTCCGTCGACACGGAGTCCGTAACGATTCCCGCAGAGGGCACGGCGCAGAAAGTGGTCGTCGAGTCCACGGTGCCGTGGACGGTCGATCCGGCGGACGAGTGGGTGGTCTGCACCCCCGCTTCGGGCGACGCCGGAACCACCGAGGTCTTCGTCTCGGCCGCAACCACGTGGGGCTCCGAGCGCAACTCCTCCCTGACGTTCGCCGCGGGCGAAGCCACGGCCCGCGTCGAGGTGGCGCAGGAGGCGTCGAAGCTCGACGCGCCCGTCCCCGCCTGCACCGTCTCCGAACCCTGCTACGTGATCTTCGAGTGGCCGCGCATCGAACACGCGTTTGCCGGCCAGTCCTATGCCTACGAACTCTACGAGGGCGCGGCGGAGGGTACGCCCGTGCGTGTCATGGAGAAACAGGCATTCACAAAATCGCAGTTCGATACGCGCGTGGCGTTCCCCAACCTCAAGCCCGCGACCAAATACTACCTGCGGGTCAAGGCGCTTTCGTCCGATGCTGAGCGCTGCGGCGATTCCCCCTATTCGGCCTTTGCCGAGGGCGAGACGGCCGCCGAGCGGACCGCCGATCCCGAGGCCCTTCTTGAGATGCACTTCGACCGTCTGCGCTGGGGCAGCGACTACATCCGCGGCGCTTACGGCATGCGTCCTGCCGCGGATGCCGACGAGAAATCGGCCACCTCGTTCGACGTGCCGCTCACGCGCATCGCCGAGCCGCAGACGAGCATCAGCGACTACATGTCCTTTACGCCGCAGCTGCGCGAAGCAGCCGGGCTGACCGGCTGGACGGGTTCCTACAACTACGGCCACCTGGGTGCGATGAAAGTCGGCGGCTGGAAAAAGACGGGCTACCTCGCCACGCCTGCGCTCGAAAAGATCGCGGGGACCAAGGACATCGCCCTCACGTTCCGCCTCTGCGCCTACATCGACTACGGCGAGGGCAAGACCTCCGATTCGAAGACCATGACCCTCGCGGTCGAGGGCGGCGGTACGCCCGAAGAGACCCAGTTCGGGATGGAGAATTTCTCGTGGACGACCCACACGGTCGTCGTCCGCGGCGCCACTGCCTCCACGAAGATCCGCTTCAACACCGCCAGCAATGTCGACGGCCGCCGCTTTTTGATCGACGACATCGTGATCCGCGAGGTGGGCGACTCGAAGCCGATGCTGCCCGCTCCCGTCCCCGCATTCTCCTATGCCGAGGCGCGCTGCCTGGCGTTCGAGTGGCCGCGCATCGAGCACGCCTCCTCCGGCCAGCAGTACGCCTACGAATTGCGCAAGGGGTCGCCCAACGGGGTGGTGGTCAAATCGGTTTCGAAGCAGACGCTGACCGATCTCAAGTATGACGCCCGCGTCGTCTTCACCTACCTGGAGCCCTCGACCAAATACTATTTCACGGTCAAGGCCCTGTCGAAAGACGCCGCCGCAGCCCTCGATTCCGACTTTTCGGCTCCCGTCGCGGGCGAGACGCTTGCCCCGCGCACGCCCGATCCCGCCGCCGTGCTCGAGATGTATTTCGACAATTTCCTCTGGGGCGGCGACTACATGCGCGGCGCCTACGGCTTCCGGCCCGGCGACGGCGATCCGGAGAAGACGGCCACCGAGACCACCCCGGCCAATGTGCAGGTCGTTCCCGCCACCTCGATCGGCGACTATTTCAACACGGGCGTCAACCCCGCGTTCCGCAACGGCTACGCCGGGCTGGCGGGCTGGAGCGGCTCGAAGGTCTACGGCCTGGCCTGCACGGCCAAGCTGGGTGCCGGCTCGTCGCAGGGGTGGATCCAGACCCCCGAACTGGCCGCCGTCCAGGGTACGCAGAATCTGGTGGTGACTTTCAAGGCGTGTCCGTGGATCGACTACGGCACGGGCAAGACCTCCGATTCGAAAACCCTGAACATCGAGGTTACGGGCGGCGGCACACCCGACCGTACCTCGCTGACGATGGGCGACAATTTCGTCTGGTCCGACCAGACGGTGCGTATCGCCGGCGCCACAGCCGCGACGCGCGTCAAGTTCATCGCCTCCGGGGCGAAGAACTGCCGTCTGCTCCTGGACGACATCGTGATCCGAACCGAATAAAAACCGGCGGGAGGGACTTTTCGAAAAAGCCCCTCCCGCCTTTACCTAACCGAATTTTCCGATGAAAAAACTATTGATTCCGCTCCTCGCCCTGCTGCTGCCGGCCGCTGCTGCTGCCGGTCCGGAGGTGATCGAGGTCACGACCGACCGCCTGTCGCTGGTGCTGGGCGTGGGTCGGGACGGCGAGGTGCTCCTGCACCATTTCGGCGGCCGCATCGCCGATCCCGCACCTTTCAAAGCCTGGAAGAGCTACCGCCGCGCCGACCACGGCACCGACAACCGGGCCTGTCCGACCCGCGGCGGCCGCGAATTCCGCGAACCTGCGCTGGCCATCACCCATGCGGACGGCGACCTGAACACGGAACTGAGCTATGTGTCGCACGCTACGAAACGCCTCGGGGACGGGGTGGTCGAAACCCGTGTCGAACTGGCAGACGCCAAGACGGCAACGGCCGTGGCGCTGGTCTATACGGCCTACGAGCGCGAGAACGTCATCACGGCCCGCAGCGAAATCCGCAACGGCGGCACCCAACCCCTTACGCTCGAGAATTTCTACTCGGCCGCGCTCCCCGTGCGGGCTTCGAAATACCTCCTGACCCATTTTTACGGTGCCTGGGCGCGTGAAATGCAGGTCGACCACACGCTGCTGACCCACGGCACGAAGAGCATCTCCTCGCGCAAGGGCGTGCGCACGACCCACACCGAGAATCCCTCGTTCCTCCTCTCGCTCGACACCGAGTCGTTCGACGAAAACGCCGGCGAGGTGATCGCCGGGGCTCTGGCGTGGACCGGGAATTTCAAGCTCGATTTCGAGCTCGACGAGTTCAACACGCTTCACCTGCTGGCTGGTATCAACCCCTATGCGTCGGCGTATACGCTCGGCGCGGGCGAACGGTTCACCACGCCCGACCTGATCCTCACGTACAGCTTCGAGGGTGCCGGGGGCGCTTCGCGCAACCTCCACGACTGGGCGCGCAACCACGGCGTGCGAAGCCGCGGGCAGGCGTGCCCGACGCTGCTGAACAGTTGGGAGGGCGCCTATTTCGATTTCACGACCGAGACGCTGCTCCGCATGATCGACCGCACGCGGGAGATGGGGCTCGAAATGTTCGTGCTGGACGACGGCTGGTTCGGCAGCGAGTTCCCGCGCAACGACTCCTCGGCCGGACTGGGCGACTGGGAGGTCAACCGCGCGAAGCTCCCCGAGGGCATCGACTTCGTGGCCCGCTACGCCCACGAGCAGGGGCTGAAATTCGGCATCTGGATCGAACCCGAGATGGTCAACGAGCGCAGCGCGCTCTACCGCGAGCACCCCGACTGGGTCGTCGGGGCCGTCGGGCGCGACAAGCCCCGCATGCGCAACCAGTGGCTGCTCGACCTTACGAACCCCGCCGTGCAGGATTTCGTCTTCGGGGTTTTCGACCGCACGATGCAGCTCTCGCCGCGCATCGACTACATCAAGTGGGACTGCAACCGCCACGTCGAGAGCGTCGGCTCCGCATACCTCCCCGCCGACCGCCAGTCCCGTTTCTGGATCGACTACGTCGCGGGTTTCTACCGCGTGATGGAGCGCATCCGCGCCAAGTACCCGCATGTGCTGATCCAGGCCTGCTCGTCGGGCGGCGGCCGGGTTGACTACGGCGCGCTGCGCTATTTCGACGAGGTGTGGACCAGCGACAACACCGAGGCCCTCTCGCGCCTCTTCATCCAGTACGGGACCAACCTGATCTATCCCGCCGCAGTGACCGGCGCGCACGTCTCGGCCGTTCCCAACCACCAGACGGCCAATACGACGCCCCTCAAGTTCCGCTTCGACGTAGCCTCGGCCGGGCGCCTGGGGATGGAGTTGCAGCCGCAGCAGATGACCGAGGCCGAACGCGCTTTCGCCCGCCGGGCCGTGGCCTCCTACACGGAGTACCGCGATCTGGTTTTCGGCGGCGACCTCTACCGCATCGCATCGCCCTACGATCCCGAGGGGTTCTGTGCCTTGATGTACGTCTCGAAAGACAAGTCGCGGGCCGTGGTCTTCGCCTACTGCATCGAGTACCAGGGCCGGACCGTCAAGCCGCAGTTCCGCCTGCGCGGACTCGACCCCGAAAAACGGTACCTGCTCACCGAACTGAACGTCGACCGCTCGAAATTCTGGGGCCATGGAGAGACATTAGGCGGCGATTTCCTGATCGAGAAAGGTATCAATCCCGACCTGTGCAAGCTATACGACAGCGGGGTCTACTACCTCGAAGCCCGCTAAACGAACGGGGGCGGCAGAAGATTCTGCCGCCCCCGTTTTTGCAAGGTCCGTTATTCCCGGAGCATCGCCTGCAACTTTTCGGGGTAGTTGGTGGTGATGTAGTCCACGCCCCGTTCGATGAAAAAGCGCATGTCCTCGTCCGAGTCGACGGTCCAGACGTTCACCTCCAGCCCCAGTTCGTGCGCCTGGTCGATCCACTCGGGATGGCGGCGCAGCACGCGGACCGAATAGTCGATCCCTTTGAGCCCCAGCTTTTTAATGCTCTTGGGCGGCAGGTCGCCGTTGAGGTAGTAGATGTTGGCCCCCGGCAGCAGCTTTCGGAACGCCAGACAGGCGTTGATCGAAAAGGCGATGATGTCCGTGCGGTCCAGCAGGTCGTGCGCGCGCAGCGCCTCGACGATCTTGCGCGCCGCGAGGTCCTCGCGGTTGAGGTCCGTGAGCGATTTCATCTCCAGAATGAGGCGCGTCGAGTGTTTGCTTCGCACCAAGCGGAGGTACGTATCCAGCGAGGGGATGGTCTCGCCGTTGGGCAGTTCGATGGCGGTGATTGTTTCGAACGTCGATTTTTCCATGTCCGTACCCTTGTATACACGGTCGTGGTTGACGACGAGGCGGTCGTCCGACGTGAGCCACACGTCGATCTCCGAGCCGAAACACCCGACGGCGTCGGCCCGGGTGAACGAGGCGAGCGAGTTTTCCGCCGATCCGGGGGCGGTCCAGTAGCCGCGGTGGGCGATCACTTTGGGTTGTGCCGCCGAGGCGGCTCCTCCCGCCAGAACGAGGGAGGCTGCGAGGATGAGTTTTTTTGTCATGATGTCTGCATGGTTGGTTGATGGCTTGTGAAACGAAACCATGACAAAGATAGCGATTTTTTTCGGAATCGCAATTCTCGGCTCCACGGACGGGGTGTTTTTCATCGGAATGTCATCGGGAACGATTCCGGTGTGGGTTTTAAAACGAAAGCAGTGCGATTTTCGTGCGGAAAATCGGTCCGCAACGCTCGCAGTCCCGGAATTTTTTGCTATCTTCGTGACGTTGTGCCGCAACCCGAACGATCCCAAATCTACTTAAAACCCATAGCATCATGAAAGAGAAAGTCACAAGCAAATTCGAGGAGCTCTACGGCCCGGGCGCCGTCCTGTTCGCCTCCCCCGGCCGCATCAACCTGATCGGGGAGCACACCGACTACAACGGTGGATTCGTCTTCCCGGGCGCCGTCGACCGGGGCATCGTCGCCGCCATCCGGCTCAACGGCACCGACCGCGTGCGCGCCCATGCCCTCGACCTGGGCCAGACGGCCGAGTTCGGCCTTTCGGAAGCGGACAAACCCGCGCAGTCGTGGGCCTGCTATCTCTTCGGCGTCTGCCGCGAAATTCAGAAGCGCGGCGGTAAGATCGGCGGTTTCGACACTGTTTTCGCTGGCGACGTACCGCTCGGGGCCGGCATGTCGTCCTCGGCGGCGCTCGAATCGACCTACGCCTATGCGCTCGACGATCTCTTCTCGCTGGGCATCGACAAGTTCGAACTGGCCCGGATCGGACAGGCCACCGAGCACAACTACTGCGGGGTCAACTGCGGCATCATGGACCAGTTCGCCTCGGTCTTCGGCAAAAAGGGGTGCCTGATGCGCCTCGACTGCCGCTCGATGGAGTTCGAATACTTCCCGTTCGATCCCGAAGGCTACAAACTGGTGCTGCTCGATTCTCGCGTGAAGCACGAACTGGTCGGCTCTCCCTACAACGACCGCCGCGCCTCGTGCGAGCGCGTCGCCAAGATGCTGGGCCAGGAATTCCTGCGGGGCGCCACGATGGAGCAGCTCGACGCGATCAAGGATAAGATTTCGGAGGAGGACTACAAGCGTGCCCGCTATGTCATCGGCGAGGAGCGGCGCGTGCTCGACGTCTGCGCCGCGCTTGAAAAGGGCGATTACGAGACGGTCGGCAAACGCATGTACGAAACCCACTGGGGCATGTCGCGCGATTACGAGGTGTCGTGCGAGGAGCTGGATTTCCTGGTCGGCGTGGCCGAGGAGTGCGGCGTCGCGGGTTCGCGCATCATGGGCGGCGGCTTCGGCGGCTGTACGATCAACCTGGTCCGCGACGACGTGTACGACCGGTTCATCGCCACGGCAAAAGAGAAATTCGCCGCCCGCTACGGCCACGAACCGGCCGTTTACGAGGTGGTCATTTCCGACGGATCGCGGCGGCTCTGAGCTCCCGGTCCTGCAACGACAAGCGCCGACCCGCTGCGGGCCGGCGTTTTGATTTGTTCGAGAGGCAGCCCTTAGAGCGGCCTGCGGTCTACCTGGCGGCCGTTGGGGGTGAGCAGCAGCGTCTGGTCGTCGTTGTTCATCGAGACAATCACCCGGTAGGTCACCTCGCCCTGGTGGGTCATCTTCGTGGCATCCTTGATCTTGTACCCGGGGTAGAGCTTGGCGATGTGAACCTGCACGGGCCGCGGAAGCTGGGTCGATGCGACCTGGATGTCCGATGCGACCAGTTTGCCGTCGGGAGAGAGGTCGAGCGAGTAATCGAGGGTCTCGATCTTGAACAGGGCGTTGTAGTAACCCGTCTTCTGGTCGTAGTTCCACTCGACGGGGTAGATGCGCGGATAGTTCTTCGAGACGTACTCCTTGACCGCGAGGGGTACCTTGTCCTCCTTGATGTTGCCTGCGATTGAATTTGCCGAAACGAAGAGCGCGAGCGCTAAAACGGCGATTGCTTTTTTCATACCTTAAACGATTGATTGATGAATACTTCGGTGCGAGGTTCTTCAATCTATCATTCGTTGCAGCAGTAGTTCGTCCTCGTAGCCGTCCGGGGTGCGGTTCCAGGCCTTTTTCACGCCGACCTCGCGGAACCCCGCGCTGCGGAACAGCGCGCGGCTCGCCTGGTTTTCCACCCCGACGTTGCACCACAACTGGTGAAGCCGCAGCGTCGTCCGGGCATACTCGACGAGCACCTCCAGTGCGTCCGAAGCATAGCCTTTGCCCCGCTCCGAGGGGTCGTGGACGAGGATTCCGACGCCCGCCCGCCGGTTGTGCGGGTCGAATTCGAAAAGGTCGACCAGCCCGACCGCCCGCTGCCCGTCATTCTCGATCACCAGCCGCAGCTGCCGGGTCTGGTAGATGTCGAACTGCTGCTGCTCGATGAATTTCGAGAGCAGGTTCCGCGAAAATGGTGCCAAAGTGCCGCTTACCTCCCATACGGAGGGATCGTTCTCCCAGTCGTAGAGGAGGTCGAGGTCCTCCGGCTCCAGCGCACGCAGGCGGACCGTCTTGCCGCGGAGGTTGGTCACAGCCCGATTACCTTGTTGCGGATAAGCATCGCAACGCCCTGGGCGTTTGCATTTTCCGACATTTTCGACACGCGGAATTTCGTGTCCTTGTAGACCAGGTTCAGCGAATACTTGTTGGTCGCCGACTTGAGCGGCAGCATGATGTAGTCGCCCGCCGCAGCCATGTTGCCGCCGACGATGACCGTCTGGGGGTTGAACGTGTTGATCAAAAAGGCCACGGCCTTGCCCACCTTTTCGCCCGCCTCCTCGATCAGCTCGATCGAGAGGTTGTCGTCGTTCTTGGCGGCCTGGATGATGTCGTCGATGTGCAGGCTCTTCTGCTTGTCGTATTTCTCCTTGAGGATGGTGTTGCTCCCCTCGTCGATCAGGCGGCACATCTTCTCCTCGATGGCGATACCCGACACCTCGGTTTCGAGGCACCCTTTTTTGCCGCACGAGCAGATGATCTCGTTGTCGAAGAACGGAATGTGGCCGAACTCGCCCGCGAAGCCGCTCTTGCCGTAGTAGAGCTGGCCGTCGACGACGATTCCGATGGCCACGCCGCGGCCCATGTGGAGGTACAGGACGTTGCTGTCGTCTTTCGACTTGCCCGTCGTGTACTCGGCGTAGCAGCGGGCGCGGGTGTCGTTTTCCAGCAGCACGCGAATGCCGATCCGGTTCTCGATGATCTCGCGCAGCGACTGCTCCGAGGAGGTGAAATACTTGTAGCTGCGGCCCGTTTCGGGATTCACGCGGCCGGTCATGCAGACGCCCAGGCCGAGTATCTTGCTGCGGTCGATACCGCACGACGAGATGAAATTCTCGATGTTCGTGCAGATGCGCTCGATGCACTGCGGGCGGTCCTGCAACTCGAACGTGAAATCGGCCTCCTCCTTGATGATCTCGTTCTTGAGGTCGGTGATGGTGAAGCGCATGTTGTCGCGTCCGACGTTCACCCCGGCGAAATAGATGGCCGAATTGGTCAGCCCGAAGATGTTGGGACGACGCCCGCCCGGCGTTTCGACCTTGCCCAGGTCGGTGACGATGTGCTCGTCGACCAGCTCCTGTACGAGCTTCGTAATCGTCGGGACGCTGATATGCAGCTCTTTCGTAAGCTCCGAGAGCGTGCATTCGCCATTGACGGCCATGTGCGCGATGATGTTGCGCTTGATGATGCTGTTTTTGTGGATAATGCCCTTCAGGGCATCGTCTTCGTGCTTGTTGAAAAATTCGGTTAGCGATGTCATCCTTTCAGTCTCATTTTTAACCAACTCTGCAAAGATAGCAAGTAAATTTAATAAATGCAACGGTTTTTTAATAAAATTTAATAAATTTTGAGGCCGGCGTGGAAATAAAAAAGGAACACTTTGATTATCAAAGTGTTCCTTACGGACAAAAACCCGAATGTTTTACAGTGTCGATTTCGATTCCACCTGCGCTTCGGCGTCGACCTTTCTGATAAGTCCCTGGAGCACGTTGCCCGGGCCGAGTTCGGTGAACTCCCCGATCCCGTCTGCGAGCATCGCCCGCACGATCTGGGTCCAGCGCACGGGGGCCGTGAGCTGGGCGATGAGGTTCGCCTTGATCTGGGCCGGATCGGTGTGGGGTTCGGCGTCGACGTTCTGATAGATCGGGCACACAGGGGTCTGGAACGGCGCCTCCTCGATGGCTCTTTCGAGCTCCTGCCGGGCGGGCTCCATCAGCGGCGAGTGGAACGCGCCGCCGACCGGAAGCCGCAGCGCGCGGCGTGCGCCGGCGGCCTTGGCCTTTTCGCAGGCTGCATCCACCGCTTCGGCTGCACCCGAAATGACCAACTGCCCCGGGCAGTTGTAGTTGGCGGCCACGACCACGCCGTCGACCGACGCGCAGATCTCCTCGACGGTCCGATCCTCCAGACCGAGGATGGCGGCCATGCCGCCCGGCTGCGCTTCGCAGGCGGCCTGCATGGCCAGCGCGCGCTTCGAGACCAGCCTGAGGCCGTCCTCGAACGAGAGGGCACCGGCAGCGACCAGCGCCGAGAACTCGCCGAGCGAGTGGCCGGCCGCGGCGTCGGGCTCGATACCCAGCGCCTTGGCCAGGATGACCGAGTGCAGGAAGACGGCGGGCTGCGTCACGCGGGTTTGTTTCAACTCTTCGGGCGTGCCCGAGAACATGATGTCGGTAATGCGGAAGCCGAGAATCTCGTTGGCCTTTTCGAACAGTTCGCGGGCCGCGGGGACGTTGTCGTAGAGGTCCTTGCCCATCCCGACGGCCTGGGCTCCCTGGCCGGGGAAAACGTATGCGTGTTTCATGGGTTTCGAATTTTTTTGTGTTTGCGGGGACAAAGATACGAATTTATTTTCTAACTTTGCACCGCAATGGTTCACAAAAGGCCGGGCAAGGCCTCGCGTGATGAAATGGGAATGCCGTGTGAATCGGCAGCAGTTCCCGCTGCTGTAAGTTCCGTCATGGGCCGCAAACTCTTTAGCCACTGATCCCCCGAGGGGTTGGGAAGGCATTGCGGCCGGAACGAGCCAGAAGACCTGCCTTGCATCTCCCGAGGGGAGAGTCCTTTTTCGAACGCCGTCTGCGGAGAACGGAGTGCGTCGAACGGTGGCTGCAAGGCCGAACGTTTGTGGGTGGGGGTTTACAGCCCGGCACCTGTCGGTAAAATGAGGATTCGATTTCGGGAGCGCCGGAACCGGATTTTTTATTTAACCCGATAAAACAAACGAAAGATGAAAAAACTACTCCTTTACGCTTTTGCGGCTTTTGCGATCCTCTCCCTGGGTTCGTGTTCGGACGATGACGGCTACAACTATGTTCCGCCCACGGACAAGTACACGGGCGGGTTCTATGTGCTCAACGAGGGCTCTTACGGACATACGCCTGCCTCGGTAAACTATTACAATCCGGCTTCCGGCCAGTGGTCGCTCAATATCTTTCAGGCGAACAATCCCGGAGAGACGCTCGGCAATACCGGCACGATGGCGGTGTGCGGTACGGACAAGATGTACCTTGTGTCGAAAGGAGCACCCAGTCTGGTAGAGGTGGGCCTTGCGGATTTCGTAAAAAAGTCCGCTCTGCCGGAGGAAGCGCTGTCCGCTCAGGCTTATGGATTTGCGTTGATCGACGACGCGCACGGCGTGCTGACGACTTCCGAGGGAGCGTATTCCGTAGCGCTCGATCCGATCCGGCTGGACCGGGCTTTTTATGAGGGGCGCGCCCTGTGGGGCGATGTCGCGGTGAAGGGCGGCCATGTTTTTCTGACCACCTCGGCCAACGACGGGTATGTCGTCAAAGTCTACAAGGCTTCGACGCTCGAATTCGTGAAGGATTTTTCCTCCGTTACGACGGGCTTTACCGAGGCTGGCGGCATGCTGTGGGCAGCCAATAAGGATAAATTGGTGAAGATAGACCCGGTGACGCTGACTGCGGAAGAGTTCGCATTGCCGGAGGGTATTTCGGTTTATTACAACCAATGGACCTATACGCCATCGGGTTTGCATGCATCGAAGAGAGGGGATGCGCTCTATTTTGTCGAGGGCACCTCTTCCGGATACGACGTCTATAAATATGCGATCGCTGCGGGTACCGCTTCGAAACTTTTTTCAGCGCCGGTCGTGGAGGGGCAAAAATACTCCGTTTATGCTTCGGGACTCAATATCGATCCTGCAACCGACGATCTCTATCTGTTTTATACCAACGACTGGGGGGCGCATGCGACGATTTACGTAGTAGATGGCGCATCGGGGGAACTGAAAAAGACGTTCCCTTATACGGATGCTGAGTACTGGTTTCCCTCGATGCTGATTTTTCGCTGAAGATTATTGCGGATTTGGAATGCGATCGGAGATTAAAGTCGTGTCTGATTCTAAAAAATCACAACTCATGTTTGTTGCACAGGATTTAGACCGGGAAAAATTACTTTTTACTCTATTAACCCACCGATGACCTTTATAATCTGCATCCTTTTGAATTTGTTTCTTTTTACGGACCTTTTGTATTGACGAATTTTATTACTGGGGGTCGTGCTTCAGCGTTGTTTGCCGGAATCACTAAAACGGACACCACAACAGAAGCACGTGAAAAAAGCATGGACAGTGAAATATCTGCTTCATTTACTTTGAAAAAGAGTGATAATAATTCTGTTTCGTTAGGCTTTGGTAAGGGTTTTACAAACGGCAGTTCAAGTACAAATACGTTTATGCAATTAGAGGCAACGTTGATGACTTTGGGCGGCACTTATGGTCTCGGAGCATTTACTACTCCTAAGTCAATTGATTATATGAATATCGATCTTACAGCATGGGCAAATTCGATCAACACTACAAGCAATCATGCATTAATCGATATACAGAATAATGGATTAATGCCGTTATCCGGTTTTTTTATCGAAAAGAATCTAATAGCCCAATACAAGAAATATGTTGCTGGGGTAGAGTTTCCCATCGGAAAGATTTGTTGAACCTAAACTTGTACATGAATACTTTCGAAGTTCCTCATCGGGCCCTATGGTAAGTAGAATGTCACTTATCACTCGTTTTAACGATGCAATCTTAATCCGAGAGGATTTGAGGCCTCAGGATGATCTTCAGGCAAAAAAGGAATTGGATGACATGTTTGATGAACTATGCGGCAAATACAGAATAAAAGCAGAAAAAATTGTTTTTATAGAGGATAGTAATTATAATTCTAAGATAAGTATTGGATATATAGGAGAGGACGTGTTTGTGGAACCTAACATGAAAAAAACCTCGATTTAAATCACGAGATGTTATACCTGCTTTATAACGAAAACGGGATAAAATTTGGATATTCCATTTATGTAGGTAATGGTGATTATTTGCTTGATACATATGGGATAAGACGCTGGGTCGAAACTCTTCCAAATACGACTATAAGTGACAATGACTTGTTGAATTATACGTTAATTGCATTGTAAAATTGATTTTGCGTTTACGGATTTATCCGACGGAACGCAGAAATCGCGGATTCCCTACACCTCGGAGAGCGAGACAGTATACTGGTTCCCCTCGATGCTGATTTTCCGGTAATTTTTGCGTGCACAAAGCCCGGCAGCCTGCCACCAGAGATTAGTTCGCTGCCCGGCCAGAAGAACCCGCGGGACCTGCCTTGTCCTGCAGGTTCTTTGTGCATTCGCATTTTTCTACGATGCTGCATCCCCGAGCCCCGAGCCCCGTCGAGGGGGCGCAAAGGGATCGCGCCATAATATGCGACCTCTCGACTACCGCTCGGGGATCGAGAACAGGGCATTCCGCACCTCGTCAAAATGTCATTCCGGGCGTATGCGAGGAATCTTCCGCTTACTGTTCGCTTCCGGCTCCGAGCTCCGGAAGCCTTGATCCGCAGCCAGCAGGGACTGCATTCAGGTGAAAAGTAAGGTGCGGGCAAGGAACAGAAAATGGTCCGGCCACAAAAAAGGGCCTGCCCGGCGCAGCCATCACGGCGCCAGGTAGGCCTTTGAACTATTTGGACGGGGGTTTCGGAACCTCCTACGCGGTTGTCCGTCCGAAGCGACAGTTTCTTAAGCCGAAGCCGCAAGACCGAGGGTTTCACCGTGTACACGACTTCCGTTCATCGTGCACAACCTGCGGCTTGTCGGAGGAGAAGAGGG
>NZ_DBFWLG010000038.1:0-58218 GCF_048465575.1 Alistipes sp. | reverse complement strand
CCAGCGGCGGGCGTAAGACGCCCGTTTTATGGGCGGCAGCCGTTCCGAGGCGCTTTCGAGCCCGTTATGCGCTCCCGGAGTGCAGTCCTCCGCCCGGGGTGGCTGCGGACTGCCGCCGCGGAACGCGACGTGATAAGCGGAAGATTCCTCACATGCGTTCGGAATGACATGAAGAAGCGTTCGAATGACAAGTATTGCCTTGCGACCCCTCGACGTTGCTCGGGGATCGAAGACGTGAATTGTCGGCCTCTCGACCGGGCTCGGGGATCGAGGACGTGGATCAGCGCCCCGTCGATCGGGCACGGAGGTCGAAGACAGGGCCATACCCCGGAACAGAAATTCTGGTGAATTATGCAATATAAATCGTGAATTTTCTATCTTTGTGTGTCAACCCGAGCGCTTATGAACCGTCTGAACCGTATTTTTCACAACAAGCCCCTGAAGATCGTCTATTTTATCCGCAATTTCGCGCGGTATGCCGTGCCCAAGGGGATGTTTCGCTGGCGGCTGGAACGCCTGCTCGCCCAGGCGCGCAAGCGGGACGACTGGGAGAGGATCCGCGAGCGCACGGATTACTACAACCGTCTGGACGGCTCCGTCACCCCCCCCCGCGAGGGGATGCGCCCCTTAGGCGAGCACCGTTTCCGCAAGGGGGTGCGGACGGCCTATTTCTTCGATTCGTACGAGTTCACCCGTTGGTTCCGGGATGACCTGAGGTGGTGCATGGTGCCGGGCGACGTGACGACCGTGCCTGAAATTCCCGCCGTGGTCAAGAGCCGGCCGATCGCGGGCGACAACCGCAATGCGGTGTTGCTCAACCTGGACAAGCACCGCCATTTCGTCTTTCTAAGGGACGGCATACCCTGGAGAAACAAGGAGGACCGGGCGATCTTCCGCGGGGCGATCAACTGCCACCACCCCAACCACGTGCTGCGCGAAAGGTTCATGCGCCTCTATGCCGATTCGGCGGTGTGCGACGCCGGTATTTCGAACCGCCACCCCTCGCTGCCGCCCGAGTGGACCAAGCCGCTGATCCCCATGTACGACCACCTCGGCTACAAGTTCATCCTCTGCATCGAGGGCAACGACGTGGCGACCAACCTCAAGTGGGTCCTGTCGTCGAACTCGCTGGCCGTCATGCCGCGCCCGACTTACGAGACGTGGTTCATGGAGGGGCGGCTGGTGCCGAACTACCACTATGTGGAGATTCGGGCCGACTACTCCGATCTGGAGGAGCGCATGCGTTACTACATCGACCATCCCGTGGAGGCCGAAGCCATCGTCGCCCATGCCCACGAGTTCGTGGCGCAGTTCGAGGACCCGAAGCGCGAGAAACTGATCGCGCTGGGGGTGCTGCAAAAATATTTCGAGCGCACGGGGCAGCTCTGAGGGGCGGCGTTTCGGTTTCTTTTCGGAATTGCGTGCGAACTTTGCGCTGGATAAGAGAGATGCTATGAAACTGTTGATCGTCGAAGACGAACCCTCGCTGCGCGAGATCATGGTCCGCACGCTGGTGCGCGAGCGCTACGTCGTGGAGGAGGCCGCCGACTTTTCGCAGGCGCTTGCCAAGATGGCCGAATACGATTACGACTGCATCCTGCTGGACATCATGCTGCCCGGCGGCAGCGGGCTTCGCCTGCTGGAGGAGTTGCGGCGGCTGCGGCGCCGGGCGGGCGTGATCGTCATCTCGGCGCGCGATTCGCTCGACGACAAGATCGCCGGGCTGGAACTGGGCGCAGACGACTACCTCGCAAAGCCGTTCCACCTCGCGGAGCTGAGCGCCCGCATCCGCAGCGTCCTGCGCCGCCACCAGCGCGACGGGCAGCAAAGCCTCGATGCGGGGAACGTGAGGCTCTTTCCCGACAGCCGGCGGGTGGAGATCGACGGCCGCGGGGTGGAGCTGCTGCGCAAGGAGTACGACATTCTGAACTACTTTCTGAGCCGCCCGGGCCACACCATCGACAAGGCCGCGCTGGCCGAGGCCGTGTGGGGCGACCATGCGGACCAGGCCGACAATTTCGATTTCGTCTATGCGCAGATGAAGAACCTGCGGCGCAAACTCGCCGAGGCCGGAGCGGACATCGAGATCCGCGCCGTGTACGGATTCGGCTACAAACTCTTCGTCCCGTGAAACTGGTCTACCGGATCGTGCTGCACATGTCGTGGCTGCTGACGCTCCTCGTGGGGGCGTGGGCAGCTCTGTTCTACGTCGTACTGGTCGACGAGATCGACGACCAGACGGACGAGATGCTGGAGAACAGGGCCGAGGTGCTGGTACGCCGGATGCTGGGCGGAGCGCAGCCGCGCGAGGGCGAGGGCTTCTGCATCCGGGAGGCGGAGGAATCGGACGGCCCGCTCGGGCGGATGGTCTACACCGACGAGGAGACCTACTTTCCGCACGAGGACGAGCGGCAGCCGGCGCGCGTCGGCAGGATGCTTTTCCGCGACGCCGCGGGCCGCCGCTACGAAGTGACGGTGATGAGCCCCAGCGTGGAGAAAGAGGATTTGCAGGAGACGATTCTGGGGTGGGTCGTGGCGCTCTACCTGTTGCTGTTGGGGACGATCCTTGCGGTCAATGCCGCCGTCGTGCACCGCACGCTGCGGCCGCTGCGCGCCCTCTTGCGGTGGTTGGACGACTATGCCGCGGGGGGCGAAAACCCGCCTCTGCGGAGCGATACGCGGATCACCGAGTTCCGGCGGCTGAACGAAGCCGCAATGCGCTATGCCGCGCGGGCCGAGGCGCTGCTGGAAAGGCAAAAGCAGTTTACGGGGAACGCCTCGCACGAGATGCAGACGCCGCTGGCGGTCTGCCGCAACCGGCTGGAGATGCTTGTCGATGAGTCGGATACACTCACCGAGCGGCAGCTGACACAGATCGCCAAGGTGCAGCGGACGCTGGACGGTCTGGTGCGGCTGAACCGTTCGCTGCTGCTGTTGACCCGGATCGAAAACGGCCGGTTTCCCGGGGTGGAGGAGGTCGATCTTGCGGCGCTGGCCGAACGTCTGGCCGGGGAGATAGGGGAGGTGCATGCGTCGCGGGGCCTGCGCTTCGAGCTGCGGGCTGCGGAGCCGCTGCGCGTCGAAATGAACCCGGAACTGGCCGGGGTGCTGGTGGGGAATCTGCTGAAAAACGCATTCCTGCACGCGCCGGAGGGTGGCGAGGTGACGGTCGTGTCGGGTGCGGGCGAACTGCTGATCTGCAACACGGCCTCCGATGGCCCGTTGGATGCCTCGCGCATCTTCGACCGCTTCTACCGCGCGGACGGCCGCAAGGGGTCGGCCGGACTGGGACTGGCGCTGGTCGAGGCCGTCTGCCGCCTCTACGGAGCGCATGCGGACTACGCCTACGAAGCCGGCCGGCACTGCTTCCGGGTGCGGTTTGCAAAATAAATGTGCCGAAAAGCGAAAAATTCATATTCATTTCAGATTCGGGTAGCAATTTTGCAGTGTGAACAGAAAACACATGTAAAACCTTAATCGAAAATGAGTATGAAAAAGTTGGCAATGATTCTCGCAGGCGCGGTCCTCTCCGTGGCTGCCCTCCCCGCGCTGGCGGGAAACGACCGTCCGATCTCCCTCGGGGAGCTTCCGGCCGCTTCGCAGCAATTCGTAAGGGACCATTTCCAGAACGTCAAGGTCTCCTACGCCAAGGTGGACGGCGGGGTGATGGACAAGGACTACACGGTGGTCTTCGTCGACGGCTCGAAAGTGGAGTTCAACAAGAACGGCGAGTGGAAAGAGGTCGAAAGCAAGTTCGGGATGGTGCCCGAGGCGATCGTTCCGCCCCAGATCGGCAGCTATGTGGCCGCGCATTTCGAAGGCCGCCGCATCACGGACATTGAACGCACGCGCCGCGGATACGAGGTCGTGCTGGACAACGGGATCGAGCTGGATTTCAACAACCGGTTCCAGGTGACCAAGATCGACGACTGATCGCGCGCAAGCTCAAGGACGGCGCCGGGACCCGTTGGGCGGGCTCCGGCGCCGTTTGCGCGGAGGGTATAGATGCGGGCTATGGCGGTATCAAAAAATATGATCGGCGCAATGGTACATATCACGAAAAACTATTGTATATTTGTATCAGCAAAAACAAAATAACCGCAAACTTAAAAACAATACTACCATGTTAAGCTCGAAATTACACGAAGCGCTCAATGCGCAGATCAACGCCGAACTCTGGTCGGCCTATCTCTACCTCTCGATGTCGATGGACGCCGAGGCCAAGGGGCTGAAGGGAATCGCCAACTGGTTCTATGTCCAGTTCCAGGAGGAGCAGGACCACGCCCGGATTCTGATGAACTACATTCTTTCGCGCGATGCGGAGGTCAAGCTGCTGCCCATCGAGGAGGTGCGCACCAAGTGGGCCTCGCCGCTCGAAATGTTCCAGGACACGCTCGCGCACGAAAAGGAGGTGACCGCCATGATCAACAACCTGGCCTCGATCGCCGCCTCCGACAAGGATTTCGCCTCGTCGAATATGCTCGTCTGGTTCGTCGACGAGCAGGTCGAGGAGGAGGAGTCGGCACGCGACATGATCCAGGCCTGCGAGGCCGTCGAGGGTAACAAGTTCGGCCTCTACATGCTCGACAAGGAGCTGGCGGCACGCACCTACGTGCAGGCGTCGCCGCTGGCTGCGTCCAACGAGTAGCCTCCGGTTTCCGAAAACCCATAGTATGAGTGGTCCGGCCCCCGTCTGGGGGTCGGATTTTTTGTGTGACGGGGGCAAGTCGGACTGCGTGCGCTGGGATTACCGGCCGAAGCGGTAATCGATGCCTGCCTTGCGGGCCTGCGAATGCTGGAAGCGGCGGTGGATGCGGTAGAGGCGGCCGTCCTTGATAAGCCGGGCTCCGGTCTGGTGGAAGCAGAATGGCGTGCCGGAAGCGACGCACTGGTCGCGTAGCGAAAGGATCCAGTCGAAATCGCAGACGCGGGCTTCGGCGCCCGACTCGCCGCCTGCCGAGACCAGCTCGATCTGCGGCGTGAGGTAGCTTCCGAGGTCGAGCGGGCCGAGGAGCGGCGCGCAGATGACGATCCGGTGGGGGAGCGGCAAGTCGAGAAAGAGCGGCAGCCGGTAGTCGGCCATCGCCTGGTTTTCGACCGTGCAGCCCACGATGACGTTCGGATAGCCCGCGCCCCAGTCGGGCGGAAGCAGCTCCCGGAGGCGGTCGATGCGCTTGGTGAAGAACATGAACCGCAGGTCCTCCCGCAGGCGCATCATCTCCCATGCCTCGGCGCGCCAGGGGTCGGCCTCCTCGAGCAGAAAATCGGACGTGAAGCAGGTATAGACCATCTCACCCGCCGGGACCTTGAATTGCCCGTTGCGGCTGCGGCGGACGGGCAGATCGAACGCCGCGGTGCGCCGTACCTCGCGGGCGTTGCGGTCGTGCCGGGCGTCCTGCCGGTAGACATAGCAGTGGCGGCAGCCTTCGCTGAGCTTGCGGCAGCCGTGCCAGGGGTTCCACGAGACGGACATGGCTCAGTTCAGGTCCATGCTCAGGCGCACCATGTGGCGGCACTCGACGCCGTTTTCGAAGACGGGGACAGGGCAGAATTTGCGGAAATAGTCCACGTCGAGGCCCGTGCGGACGAAGCCGCACCGCTCGTACAGGGCGATCTGGCCCAGTCCGCAGTCGCCCGTGCCGATTTCGAGAATGCGGAAGCCCGCCCGGCGGGCTGTCTCGGCGGCATGGCGCAGGAGGGCCGTGGCGATGCCCTGCCGCTGGCAGTCGGGGGCGACGGCGATGTTCACCACCTCGGCCGTGAAAGGCCGCGTGTGCAGCAGGACGTACTGCCCGACGATCCGGCCGTCGCGGAGGGCGGCATAGACGATGCCGCGGTCGATGTAGTCGTCGAGTGCCTCCGATTCGTCGGCCAGGAGGAGCAGTTCGCGCGAGGGCGCGTCGGTTTTTTCGATCTTCAGTTCCATGTCAAAGGAGTTTTGCAGCGCCTTGGAAAGCGGCCAAAAGGAGGATATAACGCAGCGCCTTGCCCGCGAGCATCGAGCCGGCGGTGAGCCAGAGGTTGCTGCGCAGAAGCCCCAGTACGACGGCGACGGCCTCGCCCAGGGTGGGCAGGAATGCGAAGAAGCCCATCAGTGCACCCCGTCCTGCGAGAAAACGGCGGGCCTTTGCCAGCTGTTTCTCGCCGATACCCAGCCGCGCGATCCACTCGGGACGGCCCAGGCGGCCGATGGCGTAGCAGGTCATGCCGCCCAGCGTGTTGCCCGCGGTGGCGGCGACGACGCACCACGCGGGGTCGAGCCCCATGCCCACCAGTGCGACCAGGATGGCCTCGGAGCTGAACGGGAGGATGCTGCCGGCGATCAGCGCCGACAGAAAGAGACCCCAATAGCCCCAATCGAGGACGAGTTGCGTAAAGGTTTCCATCCGTTTTCAGGCAGGACGTGTGCGCCTGCACGGCAAAGATAGCGAGAGAAATTCACAATTCGGAGTTCCCGATGCAGAATTATAGGTCGTTCCGACTTGCAGGGGCGGAATCTTTCTTTTGCTCGGGGTGCAGCCTCTCGCCGGCGTTTTCGACGCCGGGCTGCTGCGGCTGAGGTTGTGCGGACAGAAGAGCGGAAGCGGGAGATTCCTCACATAAAGTTCGGAATGACAAATGGAAGCGTTTCGGAATGAGAATATTATTTCGACCCCTCGACAGGGGGGCTTGCTGGTTCTCGACGGGGGTGGGGAGGAGGCTTGCGACCCCTCGACAGGCTCGGGGATCGATCAGCTGCGACTCGGTTGTGAAACAGAGACGAAAGAACGGCTCAGGGCGTATCTCCGATGACCGTGGCGACGATCCGGCGGCCCGGAGCGCGGTCGCGGAATTCACACAAGTAGATGCCCTGCCACGTGCCCAGGGCGAGCCGTCCTCCGGTGACGGGGAGCGTGAGGTCGACGCCCGCGAGCACGGTTTTGGCGTGCGCCGGCATGTCGTCGTCGCCCTCCAGCGTGTGCCGGTAGTAGCTTTCGCGCTCGCGGACCAGGCGGTCGAAGATGGCTCGGAGATCGATACCCACGTCGGGGTCGGCATTCTCGTTGATCGCAAGGGCGGCCGAGGTGTGCTGGATGAAGAGGTGTACCACTCCAGTCCGGGGCAGCGGCGACAGGTTGGCCTCGATCTCATCCGTGATCAGGTGGAAACCCCGGCGGCGGGGGCGGAGGGTGAATGCGGTTTGGAGGATCATGGACGGGATGCTGCCAAAATCGTTCCGAATTCTCGGACCGTATCTTCGCTCTCCCGGCCGGACACCGTTTTTCCCATCGCCTTTTCTATTCTGTCGAGCAGCCGAAGAGCCCGGTCGAGAAAAAACGGTTCGAAAGCGTCCGCACGGAGCAGTCGCGGATCGATGTGATGAGAGGAGATAGCATCGTCGATAGTGGTCGGAGTTAACCCTTTTTTCTCCATAGTCCGGATGTATTCGCTTGGAGCCCGTCCTCCGATCGAACGGTTCGTACTGGCGTAGATCGGGGTCTTGTTGATGACCGAGTTCCATTTCCGGACGGGATAGCCTCGCAGCTGGCAGTGTGCCTGCGGGAAGATGTGGTGGATGTCCGTATTTTCGTCGATATAGGATGCGATGTCCATTTTGTTGGCACTCATGAAATCCAGCGGGGAATCCTGCAAGATCAGCGCCATCAGACCCTTGTAGGCCGCGCTGTTGCGGGTTTGCATCGTCAGAAGACGGGTTGCCTGGAAATTGGCACGCACGACCGTGTCGGGTTGCCGGTCGTTGTCGATCCAGTCGAAGATGCCTGCGATGTCCTGGGCGAAGCGCGTTTCGTTGGCACCGCCGTAAAGTTCGCCGAACACGCCGCACCAATACCACCTGCTCAAGCGCTCTCTGGCTGTCGAAAGATGGAATTTGCGTCCGTTCAGGTCGTCGAAAGCGAAAACTGCAGCCAGCGGAATCAACTGGGAACTGTACGGCAAATCACGGGTTGCGTAGACGCCTTGGTGTACGAGAAAATCGGCGGACGCCTTGAATCCCTTTACCAGCGAGTCGCGGTATTGTCGGTAGTCGGAGAGTTCCAGCCTCAGTACGTCCCGTTTCTTGCAGCTGACAGGGGCCTCTCCCGAACGGCTTCTGATGTAGCTTACCAGCAGGGTCATCGAGGTGATGAAATGGGTCCCGTCGAGCTCTGTGAGGGTCTCTTTCTTGTGTGCCGCGAAATCGTCCCGAATGGAATCCCAGTCCGCCCGCAGATCGTAATCGTCGGCAGCGAACGTGGCGGTTACCAATTCGAACACGGTCAAGGAGACACCTCCGGTATTCACATTTTCGAAGATCTGGCAGACGGCCTCTTTGGGTGTATCCTGGGTGAGGTAAATAACCGGTATTTTATAGGTGGTTATGCTGTTGAGGACAGAGACCTGAAAACGGGTGAAAAGTTCCAGGTAGGTGGTGCTCGCGTCCCGGTAGTAGTTCAGAAGACCCAGCATCCAATGGCTGAGGTCGGCCTGTGAAAAGGTGATGTTCAGCGGAAACATGAGGTGCTCGTACTCTTTCTCCCTCGTTTGCAGGTCCAATACGATTTCCCGGCCGATATTGGTCGAGACTCTACGGGTGTCGGGTAGCGAAACGATCGCATCGAGGCGATCCGCTGCGGGGTCGAGCGCCTTGCGGATGTCGAGGTAATAGTACCGTTTGATGGTTTGCTCCCGGTTGGTCTCGACACGTGTTTCGACGGCGTTCCGGCACTTGAAAACCTGGAAAAGCGTGGTCAGACGCTGCTGTCCGTCCAAAACGAGGTAGGTCGGATCGGCTGCGAGATCGGGTGCCGTGCCGGTGAATTTGCGGTATTTGAACTTGGTGTTTCCTCCGTTTTCCAAAAACATGGCCGCCCCCATCGGAAAGCCCGAGGTGATGCTTTCGATCAGCTTGCATATCTTGGTGTCGTCCCAGACCCAGCTCCGCTGAAACTCGGGCAGCTGGGCTTTTCCGGTTTCGACCATTGCGAGCAGTTCGCTCAGGTCGGTATCGTGCGATTTGACGGACATAATTTGTTTTTTAAGCGTTAGTAGCGGGTTATTTGCCGATGCAGAAGCGGCTGAAGAGGGAGGTGAGGATTTCGTCGGGGGTGATGACGCCGCGGCCGGTGATGGTGCCCAGGCGGTCGATGACCTGGCGGACCTCCTCGCTCAAAAGGTCGGTCGGCAGGCCGTCGCGCAAGCCTGCAAGGGCTCGGTCGAGCGACTCGCGGGCGGCGGTGAGGGCTTCGTAATGGCGGCTGTTGGAGACCACCGCGTCGCCAGCGTAGAGTTCGTCTGTCGGGACCGCCGAACGCAGGGCCTCACGCAGGCGGTCGATGCCGTCGCCCCGTTTGGCCGAGATGGCGATGACGCCGGCCGGGAGCACGAGGCCGGGCACGGTGTCGATCTTGTTGACCACCGTCAGAAGCGTCTGGGCCGCGTGCAGCGGAAAATCGGGGGCTGGAACGGTGCATGCGGCAGGGGCGGATGCGGCAGGAGAGGACACGCCAGCAGCCGACGCAGCGGGGACGGCTGAGGCGGGGGAGGACCCGGCGGAGCAGGAAGCGGTATTGGTGGTTGCGGCAGGAGGAAGAACGGTAGGAGGGAGAACGGCAGGAGAGGACACGCCAGCAGCCGACGCAGCGGGGACGGTTGCAACGGGTGCGGATTCGACGGGGCAGGATGCGGTATAAGCGGTTGCGGCAGGGGTGAGCGCAGCGGGGGCGGATCCGGCGGGAATGTCGGTCGAGAGGTCGGAGGGGTGCGGGCTCTCGACGGAAAGGGCGTTCGGGGAGAGGCTCGCGGCGTCGAGAAGGCAGACGACGATCCGGGCGCGGCGGAGGCTCGCCAGCGTACGCTCGATCCCCATCCGCTCGAGCCGGTCGTCGGTGGAGCGGAGGCCCGCGGTGTCGAGAAACCGGAACACCACGCCATCGATGTTGGCCCGCTCCTCGATCACGTCACGCGTCGTGCCGGCGATCTCCGACACCAGCGCCCGCTCCTCGCACAGCAGGCGGTTCAAGAGCGTGCTCTTGCCCACGTTCGGCGCGCCGACCAGCGCTACGGCGACCCCCTCCTTGATGGCGTTTCCCAGCGAGAACGATTGCCTCAGCGCGTCGATCCGGCCGCCGATTTCCTGCATCGTGTCGCGCAGGAGGGAGCGGTCGGCGAATTCGACCTCCTCTTCCGAAAAATCGAGTTCCAGTTCGAGCAGCGAGGCCAGGTGGAGCAGCCTTTCGCGCAGTGCCTCGAGCGCCTCGGAGTAGCCGCCCCGCATCTGGTTCGAGGCCAGCGCATGCGCCGCGCGCGACGAGGAGGCGATCAAATCGCCGACGGCTTCGGCCTGCGAGAGGTCCAGCTTGCCCGCCAGGTAGGCGCGCAGGGTGAACTCGCCCGGCTCGGCCATGCGGGCGCCGGAGGCGATCAAGAGACGCAGGATTTCGGAGACGATGAACGGCGAGCCGTGCGCCGAGATTTCGACCGCGTCCTCGCCCGTGTAGGAGCGGGGGGCGCGGAAGACGGTGACCAGCACGTCGTCGACCGTTTGTTCGCCCTCGACGATGCGGCCGTAATGGACCGTGTAGCCCGCGGCTTCGGACAAGGGCGCCGCGCCGCGGAAGATGCGGTCGGCGATGGTGAGGGCTTCGCCGCCGCTAAGGCGGATGACGGCCAAGGCGCCGCCCGGCGCGGTGGCGGGGGCGGCGATGGTATCGCGGTCGCGGATCATCGTCCCTCGATGCGCAGGCGCTGCCCGATGCGCAGCTTGTGGGCGCTTTTGAGTTTGTTCCAGCGCATGAGTTGGGCCGTGGTGACGCGGTAGCGGCGGGCGATGGCGCCCAGCGTGTCGCCCCGCTTGACGGTGTAGACCGTGCCGGTGCGCTCCTGGCGTTTCTTGTCGAGGTTGGCCGGGTCGATGTACTCCTTGAGGTACATGGAGTCCTTGGCCAGAATCTCCGCTTCGCGGGCGATGTACTGCGCCACGTTGCGCTGCGGCAGGACGAGCGTGTAGGTCTTGGTCGTGGCGGGGATGATGTCCAGCTTGTACTGGGGATTGAGCTGGCGCAGGGTCTCCATCTTCACGTCGATGGTCGAGGCGATCTGCTCGAGGTGCATCAGGCGCGAAATGCGCAGCGTGTCGACCGACAGCGGAACGGGGGCCGCGACGGGCTGGATCCCGTGCTGCCGGTGGTAGGCATAGGCATAGGAGGCGCCGATGAATGCGGGGACGTAGCCGCGGGTCTCGCGCGGCAGGTAGTCGTAGATGTCCCAGAATGTCTTGCCGCCCGAGCGGGCGATGGCCTTGTTGACGTTGCCCGGACCGCAGTTGTAGGCGGCGATGGCCAGCGTCCAGTCGTTGTAGATGGCGTAGAGGTCTTTCAAAAAGCGGCAGGCGGCCTCGGTCGAGCGGATCGGGTCGCGCCGCTCGTCGACCAGCGAGTTGACCTCCAGCCCGTAGCTCTTGCCCGTGGAGGGCATGAACTGCCACAGTCCCGCGGCGCCCATCGGGGAGATCGCCGTGGGCGAGAGGGCCGACTCGATCACTGGCAGGGCGCGCAGTTCGACGGGCAGGCCGGAGCGGATGAGTTCGTCCTCGATAAGCGGAAAGTAGTATTGCGACATGCCCAGGATGCGGCCGATGGTGCCGTAGCGCGAATCGACGTAGCGGTTTATGTAGCCTCGCACGATGGCGTTGTAGGGGAGCTGGACGGGCGAGGCGAGGGCCCGCAGGCGGTGGGTGTAGACCGAGTCGGGGGTGGTGTCGCCGGCGGGCGGGTCGACCAGCACGTAATTCTCGAAAAAGGCGCGGAACGCCTCCTGCCGCTGCCGCTCGCTCCAGGCGGCCACCAGCGAATCGGCCTGGGCGGCCGAAAGGCCCAGCGTCAGGTCGTCGACCCGTTCGGGCGGGGGCAGCAGCGCCGCCGAATCCAGCGTCGGCTCCGGCTCCGGCATGGGAGCGGCCTGCGGCGCGGGGGCCATCTGTACGGGGGTTTCGGTCCGGGCCTTTCTCTTCTTGCGGGGTTTGCGGTCGAGGGCTGCGGCCGGAGCGGCTGCAAAGGCCAGCAGCAGGACGATCGGGATCAGGATTCTCATCGCTAAAATTTGATGCTCATGTTGAAGCCGAAGACGGGGCGGTTGCCGCCCAGGTTCGGCACGTAGGTGTAGTCGACCAGCGGTTCGAGGTTCATCGTCAGGTCGTCCGAAATGTCGTAGTCCTTCAGGTGGGCGTCGACGTGGGCGTCGACGATCTGCAAGACGTAGAGGGCGCCCGTGATGATGATGCAGAGGTCACGGTTGCGGCGGTAGTTGTTCCTCAGGTTGCGGATGAACGAGGCCGAGTAGCGCCCGTGGAACTCGTCGGTCGGGCCGTCGGGGTACTTGTCGGGATGGGCTTCGTAGTCGGCCAGGAGATTGTAGGCCTTTTTGAAGCGCTGGTAACCCCGGTTGTTCCAGTCGATGCAGTAGATCATTGAGGCGAAGCCGCCGACGACGAACGGCACTTTCCAGTAGCTCTTGTTATAAATCTGACCCGCGCCGGGGAAGATGCAGGCCAGCGTGGTGGCTTTCTTGACGTCCGAGACGTCGTTGGTCTTGTAGCTCACGGCCGCGTCGCCGATGAAATAGATGTACGACGCGATGGTCAGCCCCAGGTAGAGCTGGCGGCGCGTGTTGCTGCGGATCATCTTGGTTTGCAGGGCGTTCATCTCGGGGGTGCGCGTGAGGCTGATGTCGGTCATGGCCTCGTACTTGCGTTTGAGCGGCTTGTAGTTCTTGTTCTCGTGGAGGAACAGCGCCAGGCCCGCGCCCACCGTGCCGTAGAGGATCGGCAGTTTCCAGTACTGCTTGTTGTATATCTGGCCGTAGCCCGGCACGACGGTGGACATCCAGCACACCTTGGAGAGCGACATGGAGTCGCTCATGAACCACCCTTTCTTGAATAGGTGCTTCTTCACGGTGTCGGGCCGCACGCCGCCCAAGCGGAACTCGGCCAGCGCGATGGAGTCGAGCGTATGCCGGTCGTCGGTGCGCAGGGCCGCCACGAGCGCCGAGTCGACGAGGTATTCGGCCCTGAGGGTCGAATCCATCGCGCGGGCGAAAGCCGAACGGGCGAGCGAATCGGCCCTGAGGCGCAGCGAGTCGGGCCGTTCGAACATGCCGCCCCGGACCACCGTGCGGGCGCCGCGGCGCAGCTGTGCCGAGGCGGGCAGCGAGGCGATCCCGAAAAGCAGGACCAGCAGCAAAAAGCGCAACCGGGGTGCCGTCATACCGTCAGGAGTGCTTCGAGAAGCGTTCGATGAAATTTTCGATGTCGCTGTCGTCCGCGAAACTGATCGTGATCCGGCCTCCGCCGCTCTTCGAGCGCTTGATCGAAATGTCTTGCGAGAAGAAGCGTTCGAGCTGCTCGACCAGCCGCGAGTAACTCTCGGGGTACTCCTCCTCCGCCTCGGCGGCCGGGGCGGAGGGCCGTTCCGAGAGCGTGCGCGCCAGCTCTTCGGCCTGGCGGACCGAAAGGCCCTTTTTGAGGCACCGCTTCAGCAGGCGCAGCTGCTCGGGGGCGGGAGCCGCGGCGATGGCCTTGGCGTGGCCCATCGAGATCAGCCCCTCCTTGAGGGCCAGCTGCACCTGGTCGGGGAGTTTCAACAGGCGCAGGTAGTTGGCGATCGACGAGCGTTTTTTGCCCACTTTCTCCGAGAGGGCGTCCTGCGTGAGGTTGCACTCGTCCAGGAGGCGCTGCATGCCCAGCGCGATCTCGATGGCGTTGAGGTCCTGGCGCTGGATGTTCTCCACGAGGGCCATGGCGTGCAGGTTCTCGTCGTCCACCTCGCGGATGTAGGCCGGGAGGGTTTTCAGGTCGGCACGCTGCGCGGCCCGCCAGCGGCGTTCGCCGCTGATGAGGATGTATTGGTCGCCGGCGGTCTTCTTGACCGTCACGGGCTGGATGACGCCCAGCTGGCGGATCGAGTCGGCCAGTTCGTCCAGCGCCTCCTCGTCGAACTGCGTGCGCGGCTGCGCGGGGTTGGGGATGATCCGCTCGATCTCGATCTCGGCCATCCGGCTCATGGGTTTGAGCCCGGCGTCGATCCGCTCGGAACCGAAAATGGCGTCCAGTCCGCGCCCTAAGCCCTTTGGTTGTTTCATGGTTGTAATTCCTTTTTCTGTTATCTATCCGTCAGTCCGTTTTCGCTGCCGAATGCTGTTTGCGCCGCCTTCGGCGTCGTTCGTAATTCCGACCCCACCCCGAACCGCTCCCTCGGGAGGAGCTTGCGTGCCGGCGGCGGCAAACGATTATTACCGGTAATTATGAATTGTGAATTTTAAATTATGAATTCTTCTTCCTGTTTCTTTTCAAAAACTCACGCGCCAGGTTGAGGTAGTTCTCCGAGCCGACGGCCGAGGCGTCGTAGAGCATGACGGGTTTGCCGTGCGAGGGGGCCTCTCCCAAACGGATATTGCGCTGGATTATCGTGTCATAGGCCAGCGGGCCGAAATGCTCGCGCACCTCGGCGACCACCTGGTTGTTCAGGCGGTTGCGCATGTACATGGTCAGGAGGAACCCCTCGATTTCGAGCTCGGGGTTGAGACCCGACTTGACCTTGCGGATGGTGTTGAGCAGTTTGGAAAGCCCCTCGAGGGCCAGGTATTCGCACTGCACGGGGATGAGCACCGAGTCGGCGGCCGTGAGGATGTTGACCGTGGTGTAGCCCAGCGAGGGCGAGCAGTCGATGAAGACGTAGTCGAACCGTTCGCGCACGGAGTCCACCAGACGCTTCATTACGAAATGGGCATCGTCCCGCTTCGCCAGTTCGGTGTCGGCGGCCACCAGATCGATCGACGAGGGCAGCAGCCAGAGGTTTTTCACCTCCTCGCTCGGAAGAATCACCTCCTCGGGCCTCTTGCTGCCCGCGATGCATTCGTAGATACCCTCGAGGTCGAGGTCGAAACCCAGACCCGAGGTGGCGTTGGCCTGCGGATCGGCATCCAGCAGCAGGACCTTTTTGCCCAGCAGCGCCAGCGAGGCCGCGAGGTTGATGGCCGTGGTGGTCTTGCCCACGCCCCCTTTCTGATTTGCTAATGCGATAACCTTTGCCATGTTTCGAACGGGATTATAATCGGGCAAATTTACACAAAATCCGCGGAAATCCATAACCGTTCCCGAAAAATGCTTACCTTTGGGCTTGGAAAATTGTGACTGTGCGCATTATGAAGAGTGAAAACAATCCGCAGATTCCCGGCCGGGAATCCGCAGCCGCGCCGAATGCTCCGGTGCAGGAGATCGTGCGGAAGAAATTTCCGTCGGTAGGCGATCTGTTCGCCATGCTGGGTATCGTCCTCGGCCTGCAAATCGGCGTGGGGCTGGTGGCGGCGGTCGTGCTGCTGGTCGGCGGCCGGAATATGAACGAGCTGGACCCGGCTGCGATGGGGCGCCTGCTGGCTGCAACCTACCTCTTCTCGATGCTCCCGGCCTACCTCCTGATTCGCCGCTACCGCCGGGTACGCGGGGCGCGGGGTCCGCTCTTGCGTTTCTCCGGCCGGGGGCTGAATCCGGTGCTGCTGCTCTGGGCTTTCGTGCTGATGATCGCGGCGGGTATCGTCGTGGAACCCCTGCTGGCGCTGCTGCCCGTGTCCTCGCCCGACGTAGGACGCGGGTTGTGGACGATCGTGGCGCTGGTCGTCCTGGCTCCGGTGCTGGAGGAGCTGATCTGCCGCGGGGTCATTTTGGGCTCGCTGCGCGCACGCTACGGCGTGCTGACGGCGTGGCTCGTATCGTCCGTGTTCTTCGGCGTGCTGCACGTACAGCCGACGCTGGTTATCAACGCTTTCGTCATAGGACTCATTTTGGGATTCATCTATATCGCCACCGATTCGCTCTGGGCCGTCATCATCCTGCATGCGCTCAACAACGCCGTGGCCTACCTGCTGCTGGTAACGGGGAACGGCGAAATACTGCTGTACGATATGGTACAGAGCCGCGCCCTCTATGCAGTGATCTACATTGCGGCGCTGGCCGTCACGGGGGTCTCGGGATACATGGTCTGGCGCACCCTGCGCCGGCTCGGTGCGCAGGAGAAAATTGCGGCCGCGGAGTAATAATCCGTGCCGCGCCGCGTTACATACAAGTAAAAAAGCGTATCTTTGCCCGGTAAGTCAATGATGAATCGGCGGACGAAAATAGCGGTCGCGGCCCTGGTGCTGCTCCTGGCGGGTTGCCGGGAGCTGCCCCGTTATCTGGGAGGCGACACGGTCGTGGCGCGCGCCGGCGGCAATGAACTGCTGCTGCGCGACCTGAGGTCGGTGGCCCCGAAAGGGATGGCCGCCGAGGACAGCGCGGCGTTCGTCAAGGTGTGGGTGGACCGCTGGGTGCGCAAGCAGCTCAAGCTGCAGGAGGCCGAGATACTCTTCTCCTCCTCGGCCGCGGACATCGACAAGATGGTCGAGGAGTACCGCCAGGCGCTGCTGATCCGCAAGCTCGACCAGCATTATGTGGACCGCTGGGTCGACACGACCTTTACCGAGGAGGACATTGCGGCCTATTACGACGCTCACCAGGGCGATTTCAAGCTGGACCGCACGCTGGTCAAGGGCCGTATCGTCCGCTTCGGCGAGAACTACCGCCAGGCCCGCAAGCTCAAGGAGCTGATGGGCTCCCCGGCGGAGGCCAAACAGCAGGATTTTCACGATATTTGCGCCAAGAACGAATTTACGGTGAGCGATTTCCGCGACCGCTGGGTCGATTACACGGAGTTTCTGAGCTACCTGCCCACGCTGCGCTCGGCCAGCTACGACTCGCTGCTGGCGTCCAGCGGCGTGCAGGAGATGCGCGACAGCCACTCCTACTACTATTTCCAGATCGACGAGGTGCGGCGCGCGGGCGAGCCCATACCGCTCGAACGGCTGCGGCCGATCATCCGCCGCATCCTCTTCAACCAGCGGCAGGGCGAAGCGATCCGCCGCTACGAGGAGGAGTTGTATGCCCGTTCGGCCGAGCAGGGCGAGGTGCGGGTCTACGAACCGGAAAACGGAAAAGAAGAATAAAAACGATAAACGAATAGAAGATGTTGAAGAAAGGTATGATGGCCGTGGCGCTCGCCCTGTTGGCAGCGGGTGCCGTCGCGCAGAAGAGGCAGGTGATGCTCGACAAGGTCGTGGCCGTGGTGGGCGGGTCGTCGATCCTCTACTCCGAGGTGGACGAATACGCGCGCCAGCTCACCGAGCAGCGGCGGCAGGAGGGGTATACCTCCGACCGCGACCCCATGAACGAGGCGCTCGAAGCCCTGATGACGCAGAAACTGCTCTACAACCAGGCCCAGATCGACTCGGTGCAGATCAACCAGGCGGACATTGCCGCCCATGTCGAGGAGCAGGTGCAGCAGATGGTCGATACCGAGGGGTCGATCCCCCTGCTGGAGGCCAAACACCACATGGCCATCTTCAACATCCGCGAGATGATGCGCCGCCGGTACGAGGAGCAGGCCTATGCCAACAGCATGCAGAATGAGGTGACGGGCAAGGTCTCGGTCATTCCCGGCGAGGTCGAGCGCTTCTACAAATCCATCTCGAAAGACAGCCTGCCTACCGTCGCCGACCAGTACGTCTACGCGCAGATCACCAAGTTCCCCAAGTCGATGACCGCGGCCAAGCAGCGTACGCGCGAGCGGCTGCTGGACATGCGCGAGCGGGTCATCACCGGCAAGGCCAAGTTCGAGAACCTGGCCCGCATGTACTCGCAGGACCCCGGAACGATGATGCGGGGCGGCGAGATGGACCCCTCGCCGCTGGCGGGGCTCGATCCGTCGTTCGCTGCGGCGCTCGAGAACATGCGTCCCGGGCAGATCTCGGAGGTCGTCGAGTCGCAGTTCGGGTTCCACATCATCCAGCTCCTGGACAAGCGCGGCCAGCTCTACCATTTCCGCCACATCCTGCTGCGTCCGGTCTATACGACCGAAGAGCTGGGCGAGACGCTGAACGTGCTGGACAGCATCGCCGACCGGATCCACCGGGATTCGATCACGTTCGAGCGTGCCGCGCTGCTCCATTCGGACGACGCCACGTCGAAGATGAACGGCGGCATCGTCTCGAACCACGACATTCTGGAGCGTTTCAACGCATTCGACGCCAAGCTGACCGTCACCCGGTTCCTCAAGGAGGATTTCGCCCATTTCAACGCGCTGGACGACTACAACGCCCTCTCGAAACTCAAGCCCGGAGAGGTGTCGGGGGCCTTTCTGACGCAGGATATTCTGGGTAACCAGTTGGGCAAGATCGTCAAGCTCGTGGAGATCATCCCCACGCATACGGCTTCGCTCAACGAAGACTACCTGCGTCTGGAGGATATGGCCCTCGCAGACAAGAAGGAGCGGATATTCAAGGAGTGGCTCGGCAAGAAGATCGACGGCATGTACGTCTTTATCACGCCCGAATTCCGCGACGGCGAGTTCGAGAACAAACACTGGGTGAAATAGCACCGTGCGCCGGATCGTCTCCATAGCGGCCGTGGCGCTCGCGGCGGGCGGGGTGTTCTTCGCCCGCGGCGGCATGCAGCCTCCCCCGACCGGACCGCGCGCGACCGAAACCGGTACCGAGGCGGAGTCCGAGAAGAAGATCATCGACCTCAAGTCGGACCTCTCGGGGCCGGTGGCGCCGGGCGACTCGGTGATCTTCCTGGTCGGCAATTTCGCCGCCCAGCACAACGGCGCGGTCATCACCTGCGACTCGGCCGTCCGCTACTCGGACCGCCGGATCGAGTTCTTCGGAAACGTCCTGATCAACAAGAACACCACCTACATCTACGGTGACCGGGCCGAATACAACGGCGACCTGAACGAGGCGCGCGTCTATTCGGACATCGTGAAAGTCGTGGACGGCGATGCCACGCTCTACACCTACGATTTCCTGTTCAACACCAAGGAGAACATCGGCGAGTTCGATGGCGGCGGGGTGATGCTCAACCGCGAGAACCTGCTCGAATCGGTGCGCGGCTACTACTACGCCGATTCGAAAGAGCTCATCTGCGTCGAGCGGGTCGAGATGCGCAACGACGAATACGAACTCAAGGGCGACTCGGTGGTCTACAACATGGCCACCGACAACGCTTTTTTCTTCGACCGGACGAATATCTGGAGCCGGGACGGCGACTACCTCTATGCCGACCGCGGCGCCTACGACAAAGCCGACACGCTCTACATCGTCACGCGCAACGGCTATGTGCTCACCCCCGACGAAGAGATGTGGAGCGACAGCATCCACTACTACCGCGCCGAGGAGCACGTCATCCTGCGGCACGATTTGCAGATCGACGACACGGAGCACAAGGTGCTTCTGTTCGGCGATTACGGCGAGTACTGGAAAGAGCCGGGCGACGCCTTTCTCACCAGGCGCCCGTCGGTGGTGAGCTACGACCTCTCGCAGGGGCCCGACTCGCTCTTCATGCGCGCCGACTCGCTCTTTCTCTTCACCGTCTTCGAGCGGGACGAGCCCGCGGCCCAAGCCGACAGCACGGCGGTTGCCGCCGTGCAGGACACCCTGGTTGCTTCACCTGTGCAACCGAGCGATTCGCTGGCCGGGGCGCTGCGCTCGCTGAAGCCCGCTTCCGACAGCCTGCGGCTCTCGCGGCCCGATTCGCTCCTCTCCGCCCAGCCGGTCGATTCGCTGCGCATGGAGGCCGACTCGCTGGCCCCGCAGCCCGTCAATCCCCTCGATACTTTGGTGGGCGACGCCCGCAAGGCCTACCTCAAAGAGGAGGCTCGCAAGGCCGCCGCCGCGAAGAAAGCGGCCGCCGCAAAGGCCAAAAAGGAAAAACTGGCCGAGATAGCGGCCGCCAGGCAGGAGAAAGCCACGGCCAAACTCCTGGCCCAGAATGAGAAAGAGGAGAAGCGGCTGGCGGCCCGGCGGCTGAAAGCCGAGGCCAGACTCCGGGCGCGGCGACTGCGTGCCGAGCGACGCGGCAAGCCGTTCCCGGCCGACTCGACCCGACTGCGGGAACTGGATTCGCTCCTCGAACAAAACGGCGCCCAGCAGGATTCGCTTCAGCGCGCCGTGGCCGATTCGCTCGCGGCGGACAGCCTCGGGATGAATCCCTCGGCGCTCGCTCCGGATTCGCTCGCGCCCCGCGACACCATGTACCGTCTCGTGAAAGGCTACCGCGACGTGCGGATTTTCCGCACCGATTTCCAGTCCGTTTGCGACTCGATCGTAGCCATCTCGACCGACTCGACGATCCACCTCTACATCGATCCCGTGATCTGGAACCAGAACAACCAGATCACCTCCGACGTGATGGACATCTTCACCGAGAACCAGCAGATCGTCCGCGCCGAGTTCATCGGCAGCCCGATGATGGTCTCCGAAATCGATACCCTCCACTACAACCAGGTGGCCGGAAAGACCATGACGGCCTATTTCCGCAACAACGAAATCTACCGCAACGACGTCAACGGCAATGCCCAGACCCTCTATTTCATGCAGGACGGCGAGCCGCCCGAGATCACGATGATGGGCGTGGTGGAGAGCGGCAGCATCACTTTCTATATCGAACAGAAGCAGGTCGTGCGCATCGCCTGGCAGGGAAATCCGGTCTACAATTTCTATCCGATGAACAAGATTCCGCCCGACCAGGAGCTCTACCTCAAGGGCTTCAAGTGGGAGGGCGCCCGGCGTCCGACCCGGGACGAGGTCTTCGACCGCACGATCCGCCCCTCCGAGCGGGAGTACCGCTCCGGGCTGCGGAGGCCCGACTTTCCCATCCGCCGCCGCATCGACGAGGACCGCGTGCGTCTGACGGAGCTGCACCGCTGGTCCGACCGCGAGGATCAGGTCGATGCCGCCACCGTCGAATGGATGCGGACGTTGGGTTACGAGGTCGGCCAGCCACGGTAGTTTTCGATTTTATAGGGCATATTTGCACTTGCTCTTCGCTGCGCGCGAATGGGACGTACTTATGTACTACCCATCCGCGCGCTGCTCGTTTAAGCGCAAATCTGCTCCTCTAAAATCGAAAACGGGAAGCGGCGCCCGTCCGTGCTTCGAGATGCTCGAAACGAACCGGTCCGGTGGCTTGGAGCCTGCGGGAGGCAAGGGAAAGATCATAAACGGAAGATTCCTCGCTGACGATCGGAATGACAGGATTGGGACGGTCGGAATGACAAAGTGTGTCGGTCGGAATGACAATGTGTGGCCGCGAGGGCTGGATAGGGTCGGTCGGGATGGCAAGGAGGGGCCCGCTGGCGGTCGGAATGGTAAGATAAGACGTTCGGAATGACTCGGGTTTGGCAGTTAGGGATTGGGCGGTCGGATGGTACGCGTATTTGCGGGCTTCGGCGTTCGACCGCACGGCGCGGAAATTGCGGATAGGCGGGGCATGCAGACGTTTCTGAAGAAATGGACCGATGCCCTGCTGGATTGGCTGGGAGCTACCTCCGCGCAGCACGACGGCTGGGATCGCTGGGTGGCGCTGGCGCTGGCTGTCGTGCTGGTCGTGCTGTTCGATTTCGTCAGCCGGCTGATTCTGGTGCGCGGCGTGAGGCGGTTGGTGCAGCGTACGCGCGCAAGGTGGGACGACGAACTCTTCAGCACCGACGTGCTGAACCGGTTGTGCCACATCCTGAGCGCGGTGCTGCTGGCATTCATCCTCCCCGTGGTCTTCGAGGAGGCGTCGACGGCGCGCGAGGTGGTGATGCGGCTCATGGAGGTGTATGTTGTCATCACAGTCCTGCGCTTCGTCAACGCCCTGCTTTCGGCCGCGTTCCGCATCGCCTCGGACCGGCCTGCGTGGCAGAACAAACCCATCAAGGGGCTGCGCCAGACGGCGCAGGGAATCGCGCTGATAATCAGTGTGATCTTGATTGTGTCGATCCTGATCGACAAGTCTCCGACCATTCTGCTGACCGGTCTGGGCGCCTCGGCGGCCCTGATTATTCTGATCTTCCGCGACAGCATCCTGGGTTTCGTGTCGGGCATTCAGCTCTCGGCAAACGACATGCTTCAGGTCGGAGACTGGATTTCGGTGCCCAAGTACGGCGCCGACGGAAACGTGATCGAGGTGTCGCTTACGACGGTCAAAATCCGCAATTTCGACAACACGGTGGTCATGCTGCCGCCCTACATTCTGGTGAGCGAATCGTTCCAGAACTGGCGGGCCATGCAGCTCTCGGGCGGACGCCGCGTGATGCGTTCGGTGGCCATCGACATGACCAGCGTGCAATTCTGCACCTCCGATATGCTCGACCGCTACCGCACGATCGACCTGATCAAGGATTACATCGACCAGACCGAGAAGCGCGTCGAGACCTACAACACGGCGCACGGCATCGCCGCTGCGGAGCGGCGCATCAACGGGCTGCACCAGACCAACCTCGGGGTCTTTCGCGCCTACCTGGTGCGCTACTTGCAGAACGAGGTGCCCGTCAACAAGCAGATGACGCTCATGGTCCGCCAGCTGCAACCCACCGAGACGGGCCTGCCGATGCAGCTCTACTTTTTTACCAACACGGTGGATTGGATCGCCTACGAGGGCATTCAGTCGGATGTCTTCGACCACGTGCTGGCCATTATTCCGGAGTTCGACCTCAGGGTATTCCAGAACCCTACGGGCAGCGATCTGGAGGCGCTGCGCAGGCCGGACGTATCCTTAAAGGAAGATCATCAGCACGATCTGAATGACGATCACGCGCAGGAACATGCAGACGGGGTAGACCGTGGCGTATGATACCGACGGGTTGTCGCCCTCGACGGTGTCGTTGACCCAGTTCAGGGCCATCGGGTTGGCCATGCTGCCGCACAGCAGGCCGGCCACCGAGCCGTAGTCGAGCCGCAGCACGCGCAGCGAGAAGAGCCCCAGCAGCACCACCGGAACGAACGTCAGCAGAAAGCCCAGCACCAGCCACAGCGCCCCCTCGGGCCGCATGACCGTCTCGAAGAAATGGGCGCCGGCGTCGAGCCCCAGGCACGCGAGGTACATCGAGAGGCCCAGCGCGCGCAGCATCAGGTTGGCGCTCTGCGTGGTATAGGTGAGCATGTGCAGGCGGGGTCCGAACGTGCCGATGAGAATGCCCACGACGATCGGGCCGCCCGCAAGCCCCAGCTTGACGGGAATCGAGATGCCCGGCAGCGAGACGGGGATCGACCCCAGCACAAGACCCAGGATCAACCCGATGAAGACCGCCGCCAGGTTGGGTTCGTTGAGGCTCTTGACGGCGTTTCCGAGGATTTTTTCGACGTTGCGGATCGCCGCCGCTTCGCCCACGACCGTCAGGCGGTCGCCCAGCTGGAGCCTCAGATCGGGCGTGGCCAGCAGCTGCACGCCCGAGCGGTAGACGCGGCTGATGTTTATGCCGTAGTTGTTCCGCAGCCGCAGCGACGCGAGTTTCCGGCCGTTGATCTCGGGTCGCGTGACGAGGATGCGCTGCGAGGTGAGCTGGCTGTCGACCGCGTTCCAGTCGATGTTCTCCCGGTTCCAGTCTTTCTTCTCCTGTTCGCCGAAGATCAGCCGCAGGGCGTCCGCCTCGCCGGGTGTGGTGACCACCAGGATCACGTCGTCCTTTTGCAGGGTCTTGTCCGAGGTGGGGATCGAGACGCGGCCATCGCGCCACAGGCGCGAGATGACGAAGCGGTGGTGGCTTTCGACGGCGATGTCGTGGACGTTCTTGCCGAAAACGGCGGGGTTGGTCAGGTGGTAGCTGGCGATGAAGACGTTTTTGCGGTGCTCGACGTCGGGGCCCGCCAGGTCGCCTGGCCGGACGAAGAGCCTGCGGACGGCGATGAGGGCCAGAATGACGCCCACCACCCCCAAGGGATAGGTCAGGGCGCAGCTCAGGGCTGCGCCGTTGGTGTCCATCCCCAACTGCTCGAGCGTCTGCTGGGCGGCTCCGAGGGCCGGGGTGTTGGTCGTGGCGCCGCACAGGATGCCCGCCATGTCGGGCAGCGGGACGCCCAGCAAAAAGGTCATCCCCACGGCGGCGGCCGTGCCCAGCAGCACCACGGCGACGGAGGGCGAGAGCAGTCTGGGGCCGTCGGAGCGCATCGAGGAGAAGAAGCCGGGTCCGACCTGGAGTCCCAGCGCGTAGACGAAGATAATCAGGCCGAAGCTCTCGGCGTAGATGAGCATCGAGCGGTCGAGCGTCAGTCCGAAATGGCCGGCCACGATCCCTACGAAGAAGATGAAAGCGGTGCCGAGCGAGATACCCATGAACCGGATTTTGCCCAGCCCGATACCGACGGTCGAGATGAGCGAGATCACCACCACGGCCTGCAACGCCGAGTGCTCGACCACTAAGTTTTTAAGCCATTCCATCTCTGCTTCACGTGAACTGCTGCAAAAGTAGGGCAATTTTTCCAAAATCCCCCGTTTTCGCCGAACGATTTGTTTTCCGATCCGGTCCGCATGGATTATTGCCAGACGTTTCGACCGGTTAATTCGGTCCGACGTCTCGACAAATCCGTTCCGGGCATGGATTCGTAGATTTTATTGCATATCTTTGTCCTGCCTTGATTCACACAGGGAATGTAATGACGCACAAGGCTTCTGTGCCGGGCAGAGCCTGCAAAACCCACCCGGTCGCTGTCGGGATACTTTTGAGGGATTGGTTATCTCGCAGCCTCGGGGCGGTCGGTTTCGGCCGCCCTTTTTTCGTGCCGGTTTCCCTACCAACAAGCGTCGGATCCCGTCTTCGGAAAATACCTTTTTCTGGCGATTGCAGCCCCCGAAAAGATGCTCTACCTTTGCTCAGGCAACCGAAACGGCAAAAAAAAGTACGATATGCGATATATGTACGGCTCTTTTTTGTTATATTTGTTGCGTTAGGAGGGCTGCTATGAGAAAACTTTTCCTGTTGATTCTGTATACCGCCGCTCCTGCGCTCGCCCTGGCCCAGCGTTTCGACGTGACGGGAAAGGTGCTTGTCGCAGGCACCGACAAGCCCATCGGGCAGGCTGTCGTGGAACTTCCCGGCAACGGACTCTGGGCCGTGGCCGACAGCGACGGCAATTTCTTCGTAAAGGGCGTGCCGGCCGGAAAGACGCGCTTCGCCGTGTCGTGTCTGGGCTACGTCACCACCGTGGCGGAGATCGACATCCGGGGCCGAGTCGATTCGCTGAGGCTCTATGCCCCAGAGGACAACCTGACGCTCGAAAGCGTGGTCGTTACGGCCCGGGAGGCCCCCAACGCCATGGCCACCTCGCGCTCGATCGGCGGCAGCGCCATCGACCACCTCCAAATGGTCAACGCCTCGGACATCGCTTCGCTGCTGCCCGGCGGCAAGACGGTGAATCCCGACCTGATGACCGACAACGTCTTCTCGCTGCGCGACGGCGGCTCCTCGGCCGGCAATGCCTCGTTCGGCACGGCCGTCGAGGTGGACGGCGTACGGCTCTCGACCAACGCTTCGCTCGCCGACATGTCGGGCGCCAGCACGCGCAACGTCGCCTCGACCAACATCGAGTCGGTGGAGGTGGTGACCGGCGTTCCGTCGGCCGAATACGGCGACATCACCTCGGGCGTGGTGAAAGTCCGGACGCGCAAGGGCAAAACCCCCTACACGCTGGTGCTCTCGACCAATCCGCGCACCAAGCAGATCTCGGCCTCAAAGGGCTTCGATTTGGGCCGCGACCGCGGGGTGTTGAACAGCAGCGTCGAGTACACCCGCGCCACGAAGAACCCCACCTCGCCCTACACCTCCTATGCGCGTACGGGCCTCTCGCTCAACTACCAGAATACCTTTCGGCAGGTCCTGCGCTTCAACCTCGGTCTGGCGGCCAATATCGGCGGCATGAACACCGAGGACGATCCCGACGCGATGGTCGGGGAGTGGGAGAAAGAGCGCGACAACGCCGTGCGGGTCAACACGTCGCTCAAGTGGCAGCTCAACCGCAAGTGGATCACCAGCCTCGATTTCGATGCTTCGCTCAACTATGCCGACAATCTGGCGCGCACGCATGCCTATTTCTCCTCGGCGACCGAAAGCCCGGCGGTTCACAGCCTGGACGAGGGCTATTACCAGGCCGAAATGCTGCCGACGACCTACTATGCCACGCGCTACGTCGATTCGAAACAGCTCGACTACGCGGCCAACCTGAAAGCCTCGTGGGTCCGCAGCTGGGGCGGCATACACAGCCACGCCAAGGTCGGCGTCTCGTGGCGCGCCGACGGCAATGTGGGCAAGGGCGCGTACTACGACTCCCCCCCCCTTGCGCCTAACGGCTACCGGCCGCGGCCCTACACCGACATTCCCTACATGCACAACCTCGCGGCCTACGTCGAGGAGACGCTCACCGTGCCGCTGGGCTCCGTGTCGCTGCAACTGATGGCGGGGCTGCGCGCCGAAAAGACGTTCATCGAAAATTCGCAGTACAAAAACACGCAGAGCCTCTCGCCGCGTCTGAACCTCAAGCTCCGCATCTCGGAAGCCGTGACCCTGCGCGGCGGCTGGGGCATCACCGAGAAGCTGCCGTCGTTCAACGTGCTCTATCCCGAGCCCCAGTACCGCGATACGCGCGTGTTCAGCACCACCTACGCCGCGGGCCGCAGCGCCTACGTCTACCACACGCAGCCTTTCGAAATCCGCTACAACGACCAACTGCGCTGGCAGCGCAACCGCAACGCGGAGGTGGGCCTGGACCTGCGGCTGGGCGGCACCTCCGTCTCGCTGGTGGGTTATTTCAACCGGACCCGGTACCCCTACGAACTGAGCGCCTCCTACGAGCCGTTCACCTACAACCTGATGGGCCTGCCCGCGACGCTGCCCGACGGAACCACCTACCGCATGCCCTCCAATCCGCTGTTCCGGGTGGACAGCCAGACGGGCGAAATCTTCGTCCGCGATGCCGACAACCCCTCGCCGGGGTGGATCGCCATGCCCGTGACCTCGACCAAGCGGACGTTCGTGAAAAACACCTGCCAGGACAACGGATCGCCCGTGGACCGCATGGGGCTGGAGCTGGTGGTCGATTTTCCGCAGATCAACCCCATCCGCACGCAGCTGCGGCTCGACGGAGCCTACGGCTACACGAAATACGTCAACGAGGGCGAGGCGGCCTACTACCCCTCGACCACCTCGGGCGGCGACTTTTACCCCTATGTGGGCATCTATGCCGACAACGGGGGCAGTTCGGTGGTGACCTACAACGGCCGCAAGACCCATGCGCTCGACATGAACCTCACGGCCACGACGCACCTGCCCTCGATCCGGATGATCGTCTCGCTGCGGCTCGAAGCCTCGCTGGTCAGGCGGTCGCAGAACCTCTCGGAACTGGGTGGGCGCGAATACGCTTTCAACGTGGATGAGAACCGCAACCCCACGGGCGGCTCGATCTACGGCGGCGGAAGCTATACGGCCATCTGGCCCACGGCCTACATCGACCTGGAGGGCAACCGCCGTCCGTTCACCGATGCCGAGCGCAACGACCCCGCTTTCGCCTCGCTGCTGCTGCGTTCGGCCAACGCCTACACCTACGATCCGGACGGCTACGACCCCTATTTCTCGGCCAACCTGAGCATTACCAAGGAGATCGGCGACCACGTCTCGATCTCGTTCTATGCCAACAATTTCACCAACTCGCGGCCGTTCGTGCGCTCGTGGGCCACGGGCGTCAAGGCGGTCTTCACGCCCGGGTTCTACTACGGACTCACGCTGCGGCTCAAATTCTGAAACGATGAAACGGATTGTCTGCATACTTTTCTGCCTGCTGCCGGCGGCCTGCACCTCGTTCGAGGGAAATCCCTACGGCGATACGCTGCGGACGCTCGACGTAAGGCTGATCTATCCTACCGAGTACGGCTCCTACCTGCGCGCGGGGGTCGAGGTGCGGCTGGCGGACCGCAACACGAGCAACGTCTATACGGCCCTTACGGACGCTCGGGGCGAGGCCGCTTTCCGTGTGGCGGCCGGTCACTACCGCCTTTCGTCGCTCGACAGGGCCTCGGCGGAGGTGGTCTTCAACGGCCTCATCGAGCAGGTGGACCTGGCCCGCGAGGACGCCGCGCTCACCGTCGAGCTGAAAGCCGCCAAACCGGGCTCGATCCTCATCAAGGAGATCTACTCGGGCGGCTGCCCCGTCGACCCGCCCGCCACGGGGACTTACAAGAAAGACAAGTACATCGTCCTGCACAACAACTCGTTCGAAACCTATTACCTCGACGGGCTGTGTCTGGACATGGTCGCGCCCTACAATTCGAACGCCAACAACCCGTGGACGAGCATCGATCCGTCGGGGAATATCCTCTTCCGTGACTATGCCGCCGTGCCCGACTGCATCTGGGCATTCCCGGGTTCGGGCACCGATTTCCCGCTCGAACCGGGCGAGGACGCCGTGGTGGCGTTCCACGGCGTGGACCACACGCAGACCTACTCCCGCTCGGTGAACCTCGACCGCGAGGGCTGTTTCGTCCTCTACGACCAGGCGCTCTATCCCGGCAACAAGGCCAACCCCACGCCCGTGCCGGGCGACCGGATCGATCCGTCGCACTACCTCAAGGTGCTCAAGAAGACGGGCCGCAGCGGCGAGAACGGGGCCAACACCTATGTGATCTCGGATCTCTCGCCCGCCGTGATTCTCTTCCGAGCGCCGTCCGACGTCGATCTCGAGGCCTACCTGGCCGACGACCAGCAATCGACGGTGCAGAACAGCAGCATCCTCTACTCGAAGATTCCCTGGGAGTGGATCGTCGACGGGGCGGAGGTGTGCAATGCCGGCGAGGCGGTGCGCAACAAGCGCCTCCACGGCGAGGTGGATGCCGGGTATTTCGGGTTTTCGGGCACCTCGCTGGGCCATACCGTCCACCGCAAGCGGGACGAGGAGGCCTCGGGCGCCGCGGGATTCGAAATCCTCGTCGATACCAACAACTCGTCGAACGACTTTTACGAGCGTGAGACACAATCCCTGCGCGAGAGCCTATGAGACGGATATTGCTGATCGGGGCGGTGCTGGCCGCCTGGGGCGCCGGGGCGCAGGAGCGTTTCGACTACGTGGTGCGCCGCAATGCGTGGAACGGGAGCGTGAATGCCGCGGGCATCCGGCAGGATACGTTGAGCCGCTCCTATGCCGTGGTCTACTTTACCAAGGAGAACGGCGGTCTGGCGGACCCCTCGGCCTCGGACGACAGCTGGAACGCCGGGGCCGCGACCGAGTCGGTGCGCCATTTCGACAAGGTGTCGTTCCGGGGCGGCTTCGCCTACGACTATTTCGACGGCCGCAACATGGCGGGGTCGATGTTCACCTCTCCGGGATATTATCCCGTGGATATACTGGAGTTCACGCCGGGCCGCAAGGTCCGCGAGACCTATGCTTTCACGGGCGCTGTCGCGGCCGTGCTGGGGCGGCGCTGGACGGGCGGGCTGAATGTCGCGTTCGAAGCCCGCAACTACGCCAAGCGCAAGGACCTGCGCCACAAGAACACGCGGCTGGATTTCGAATTCGCACCCGGCGCGATGTATCGTGCGGGACGCTTTGCATTCGGGGCCGCCTACATCGTGGGCACCAACTCCGAGAAACTCGAGGCCGAGGAGATCGGCTCCTCGTCCGACTCCTACGAGGCGTTCTTCGACCGGGGGCTGCGCTACGGGTCGCTGCAACTGTGGGAGAGCAGCGACATGCACCTGACCACCAGCGGCGTATCGGGGTTCCCCGTGCGGGAGAATACCCAGGGTGCGGGCGTCGAGCTGCAATACGGCCCGCTCTATGTCGACGCGACCTATCGCAACCGGCAGGGCGAGACGGGCGAGCGGGGCGTGATCTGGCACGAGTTCACGACCGACCGGGTGACGGCCGATGCGGCGCTGACGCTCGGCGGGACATCCGGCCTGCATTTCCTGCGCCTGGGGCTCGCGTGGCAACGGCAGCAGAACAACGAGAACATCATCACCTACGAGACGGTCAACGGGGTTTCGAATCCCCGCATCCACGGCTCGACGCCCACGTTCGGGCGCCGGAGCCTCGACCTGAGGGGCGAGTACGAGTGGGTGACCCGAAAGACAGACCTGCGCGCAGGGGCGGCCTATTCCGAGCTCAACCGCGAATCGACGCTCATGTACCCGCTGGTCAAGGGGCAGAAGTTGCGCTATGCCGAGATCTACGCTTCCGTCATCCGCATGTTCGGATTCTGGGAGGTCTCCCTGGCGGCCGATTTCCGCACGGGCGGATTCTCGGAGCGGGAACGACGCTATGAGTCGTCCGCCGAACCGGGTGATTACCCCGAGCGGCTGAGCGCCTGGTACGACCGCGAGAACGAATACCTCACGGCCGACCGCGTGGGTGTCGAAGCGGGCCTCAGACGCAACATACACCGTTTCTACGTGGACCTCTCGGCCCGCTACGAGCACGGCTTCGGCCTGCGCTTCGCGCCGCAGTCCTACCGCGTGCGGGCGACGGTGAGCGTAGGGTATAATTTTTAAATTACTTTAAAACCATCCTATTATGAAAAACTCGATTACGATGATGGCGCTGGCGGCAATGCTTTTATCCGCCTGCTCCAAGGAGGAGGGAACGACGGCTGCGGGCGACCGGACGGTCCGCATTAACCCCACGATCGCCAATCCGGCGCTGACGCCTTCCGCAAAATCGACACGCGCGACCGATACCGATTTCGAATTGGGCGACCGGGTGGGCCTGCGCATCACGATGAATGCCGACGGCTCGCAATTCGTGGACAACAAACTGATGTCGTTCGACGGCACGGATTTCAAGAGCGACGGATTCCTCTGGTACGAGGATGTGAACGCCACCTCGACGATGCTGGCCTACTATCCTTTTGCCGAGGGAGCGACCGTCCCCACGGAGTTCGCGGTCCTGGCGGACCAGGGCGGCGACAACTACAAGGCTTCGGACCTGATCGTGGCGGTCAAGGCGGGCGTGAAACCCACGCTTTCGTCCACAGCCATGACCTTTCGGCACAAGATGGCGCGCATCGTCATCCGCGTGACCAACGAATCGGGTTCCGATGTGACGGGAATCGTCGTCAAGGGCGCAGTCGGCACGGGTGTGCTCGACCCCGGGACCGGAGATTTCACGGCCAAGGAGGGCGCCGAAAAGGTGGATGTGACGGCCAACAAGGCCTCCGCGTCGGTCTACTATGCGCTGCTGGTGCCCCAGAGCGGCGTGCAACTCCAGGTCACGGTGGCGACGGCCGACGGCAAGAAGCGTACGCAGACGCTCGGGGTGACCGACCTCAAGTCGGGTGAGAACCGCGGCATGGAATGCAACGTCCAGCCCGCCGACATCGAGGTGAAATACACCGGAGCGATCGCCGGCTGGGAGGATGGCGACGAACTGCTGCCCGACGGCGAGGGAACGATCGAGATTCCCACGGTGGAGTGGGGCGGCGTGAAATACAAGATCGTCACCCTCAAGGACGGCCGCACGTGGATGGCCGAGAACCTGAGGTATGTGCCGGAGGGGAAAACTCCATCGAGCGATCCCTCGGACGGGAACGGCGTATGGTATCCGTGCAATCTGGAAAAGGCTGCCGATCCGGCCTTGGTCGAGACCAATGGCCTGCTGTACAGCTACCCCATGCTGTTGGGGATCTCCGGCGAATTTACAGCGGACAATTTCGACAAAAAGGAGGGCGTGCAGGGTATCTGCCCAGATGGCTGGCACGTGCCGACCATGGCCGAATGGCTCAAACTGGCCGGTACCGGAAGCGGCAGCCTTTCCGATCCGACCTCGCCCTATTTCGATGCGGCTGAGTCGGGAGCACCGATTCCGAAACTCAATGCCGACGGGTTGAACATCGCCGGTTACGGCTATATCAATGCAGCCAGTTCCGTGGCGGCTCCCGCTTATGCAGCGACGAAATCCGCTGTGGACCAGTCGGCTTATGGCATGGGTTATTTCGCTTCATCCACGGCCTACAAACTTACTTACAACACGGCAGACGATACGACGAGCGGCATCAAGAACATACAATACTATGCCGGGATGCTGACCTACAACGCCAAGAATAACCGACTGACCGTTGCCTATCAGGGTGCGTACGGTGCCGCTCCCGTCCGCTGCATCAAAAACGCCGAATAACCTGCCGACACACACAAACACACACAACACACAACAATAGATGAAACGAAAACCCAACTACCTGAAGCACATACTGCAATGGGGCGTCCTGGCCGCCATCGTCACGACGGTGCTCTGGGCCACGTTCAGCGACAAACCCGTCGATGTGGAAAAATACTGCCCGTTCGGCGGCTTGCAGGCTTTCGGCACCTACCTGGTGAACAACTCGCTGGCCTGCTCGATGTCGATGCTCCAGATCATGATGGGCCTCGTGCTGGCCGCGGGCGTCATCCTCTTCTCGAAACTCTTTTGCGGCTACCTCTGCCCGCTGGGTACGGTGGGCGAGGCGATGGGCCGCGCAGGGCGGAAGCTGAAAATACAGGTCGAGGTGCCGTCAGGCAGTGCGGCCGACCGCCTGCTGCGGGCCGTGAAATACGTGCTGCTCTTCACGATCCTCTATTTCACGCTCTCGTCGAGCGAACTGTTCTGCAAGAAGCTCGACCCGTACTATGCCGTGGCCACGGGCTTCCAGGGTGAGATCGTGCTGTGGATGTCGCTGACGAGCCTGGTGCTGCTCCTCCTGGGCGGCTTCGTGGTCAGGATGTTCTGGTGCCGCTATATCTGCCCGCTGGGAGCCGTGAGCAACATCTTCAAATTCACGGTGCTGCTCGTCGTGGCGGCCGTCGGAGCGTGGGTGCTGGGCCTGCTGGGCGTCGAAAAAGCCTGGGTGTGGGTGGTCGGCGCAACGTGCGCGGCGGCCTACCTGATCGAGATCGTCAAGCTGCGCAGCTGCGCATTCCCGCTGATGTACGTGCGGCGCGATGCCGCCCTGTGCAACAACTGCGGGCTGTGCGAGAAAAAGTGTCCCTACCGCATTCCGATCCACGACTACGCCAAGGTCAAGCACGTGGACTGCACCATGTGCGGGCAGTGCATCTCGTCGTGCGCCACGCAGGCGCTCCAGGTCAACGGCCGCCGCTCGTGGCGCTGGGTGCCGGGCCTGCTGGCCATCGTCCTCTTCCTGATGGCCCTGTGGCTCGGGTCGAAGCTCGAACTGCCGACCATCGACGAGAAATGGGGCCAATACGAGCAGGCCGAGGGGCTCAGGACCTATGAGATGGAGGGGTTGCAAACCATCAAGTGCTTCGGTTCGTCGAAAGCCTTTTCGGCCAAGATGCAGACCGTGCCGGGAGTTTACGGCGTCAAGACGTTCGTGCGGCGCCACGGAATCGAGGTGTTGTACGATCCCGCGAAGACCGATACGCTGAAGATTCAGGCGGCGATCTTCTCTCCCACGCTGCGCAAGTTCGCCACGCCGGGTGAGCATATTCCCGAACTCGACGTGCTCAAGTTGGGCGTCGAGGGGCTGCACGACCGCATGGACATGGTCTATTTCGGCATGGTGCTCCAGCGGATCGAGGGCGTGTACGGCTTCACGACCGAGTTCGCCTGCCCGGTGGACGTGACGGTCTATGCCGATCCGGCGGCCGGGATCACCGAAAAGCAGCTCGAAGAGGCCATCGACGCCCGCGAGCTGGTGATTCCGTCCAAGGAGGGCGAGAAAATTATCCCGATGCACACGGTGTTGAAAACGTATGACGTCGCCGGACGGATTTCGCGCGAAGAGTTTGCGCAGACGATGTTCCGTGAGGTCGAGAAGCTCTCGGGCCGCTTTGTGGCCAATGCCGAAAAATGGGGGGACGACGAGCAGTTCCCCAAGGCGGTCTATGAGATGGAGTTCCCGGGGATCGAGAAACTGCCGATCCGCATGGGATTCCCCTATTTCAAGAGTTTTCTCTCGTGTACGGACGGTATCGTGTCGGTGGATTTCGTGCTGAGAGACCTCGTGCCCGTCATGCGCGTGCATTACGTGCGGTCGATGTGGGACGACGCGCGGCTGTGGAACGAGGTTTTCCAGGCCGAGAAATGGACGGTCCGCATGGCCGACGGCACTTTCAAGGAGGTCGACCCGCGGCTCAAATTCACCCGCGAGGGGCGGACCGTCGGGGAGTAACGTACCGGGTCGAGGGCCGTCAACGGCCCTCGACCGTATTTAGAAAGGAACGGATATGAAAAGATGGTTCATCTGGCTGGTCGTCCTGCTCCCGCTCGCACAACCTGTGGCGGCGGACGAGGGGATGTGGCTTGTCAATTCGCTGGAGGGGATCTACCCCCGGATGCGGAAAGCGGGCCTGAAGATCGACCTGAAAGCGATTTACAACGAGCAGGAGGAGGCGCTGGCGGACGCCGTGGTCGCCGTGGACGGCGGTGCGGGAACGGGCAGCATGATCTCCGAAGAGGGGTTGATGATTACCAACCACCACGTCGCTTACAGCGATATTTGCGCCCTCTCGACCCCCGAGCGCAACTACCTCGAGACGGGTTTCTGGGCTACGGAGCGCGCCGACGAAATTCCGGTTCCGGGTAAGACGGTGTCGTTTCTGCGCCGCGTCGAGGACGTGACCGCGGAGGCCGAGGCGCTCAGGGCCGGGATGCAAGCCGCGGGACGGTGGGGCATGATGTCGATGCGGCGTCTCTATGCCGACCTGGAGAAGCGTCACGGCGAGGGGACCGACTGCGAGGTGTCGTGTGCGTCGATTTGGGGCGGGCGCCGCTACCTGATGTACTATTACGACGTCTACCGCGACGTGCGGCTGGTGGGCGCACCGCCCGTCTCGATCGGTGCGTTCGGCGGCGATTACGACAACTGGGGCTGGCCCCAGCACAAGGGCGATTTCGCGCTCTACCGCGTCTATGCCGATGCCGATGGGCGTCCGGCGGAGTATGCGGCGGACAACGTGCCGCTGCGTCCGCGCCGGGTGCTGCGGATCGCTGCGGGCGGCGTCGGGGAGGGCGACTTTACGATGGTCGTGGGATTTCCGGGGCACACCAATCGTTACGCCTCGTCGCAGGCCATCCGGGAGCGGGAGCGGATCAAGAACCCCATCGTCGTGGGGAACCGCCACGACCGCATGGCGATCATTCGCCGCCACATGGAGCGCGACCCGAAGGTGCGGATGGCCTACTCCGACGCCTTTTTCTCGCTGAGCAACTATGCCGACTACGCCAAGTGGGAGACGAAATGTCTGAGGCGGTTCGACGTGGCGGAGCGGCGTCGGCAGGAGGAGCAGGCCATGCAGCGCTGGATCGAGGCCGACACGGCGCGGAGGACCCGTTACGGCGGGGTGCTCGGCGAACTGGAGCGGGGCTATGCCGCGCGGCGCGAAGCCGAGCGGGACCTTAACTATTTCCGCGAGGCGTGGCTCGGGCCGAGCGAAGCGCTCCTGGTGGCCAACCGCGTCTCGTCGTTTCTGGGAAAACTCGACCGCACGGGGCGCGATTCGCTGCGCCTGTCGGACCGCGACGCGCAGGCCGTGGTCGCGGGGAGCGGGCGCCTGAAGCGCAACTACGATCCGGCGACCGACTGCGACCTGCTGGCCCGGATGGCTGTCAATTTTACGGCCCACGTGCCGCGCGGGATGTGGGGCGAGACGTTGTGCGCGATGTACGACGCGGCCGGCGGCGATGCCGACCGCATGGCCCGCGAGGCGTTCGACCGCTCGTTCTGCGCAACGGCAGCGCGCTACGACGCCTATTTCTCCCGGGACCGGTCGGTTGCGGAAATACGCCGCGATCCGCTGGTGGCGCTGACCGAATCGGTGCGCGTCCAGCGCTTCACGGGCGAGGTGGACCGGGCCGAGAAGCGTGCGAGGGTGAAGATCGGCCCGTCCGAGCGGCGTTACGCCGAGGCGCTCTACGATTTCCGGGCCGCGCAGGGCGTGCCGCAATATCCCGACGCCAACTCGACGATGCGGCTCTCGTACGGGACGGTCCGACCCCTCAGCCCCGCGGACGGGATTCACTACGACGCCCGTTCGACAGTGGCTGGGTACCTTGAAAAGTACGATCCGGGCGTCTACGAATGGCGTGTGGATGAACGGCTGCGGCGACTCGTCGAGGCCCGCGCGTGGGGCCGCTGGGGCGAGGACGGAACGCTCCATGTCGATTTCCTTACCGACAATGACATAACCGGCGGAAACTCGGGAAGCCCGGTGCTCGATGCGCGGGGCCGGCTGGTGGGGCTGGCGTTCGACGGAAACCGCGAGTCGATGGCCGGCGACGTGTGGTTCCACCCCGAACTGGCGCGCACGGTCTCGGTCGACATCCGCTACGTGATGTGGGTGATCGAGCACTACGCAGGGGCCGGGCAGCTGCTCCGGGAGATGCGGTTCGAAAAGTAGCTGCGGCTCTGCCGTGACGGGAATCGCCCTCTGCCGGAGCTTGTTCCGGCAGAGGGCGATTCGTTTGTGCGGCTCCCCGGCTCGCAGTTTCTACCTCGGCCGGTCCAACCAATACTCCGGTCGCAGCCTCTATCCGAGCAGCAGGCGTCGCAGCTCCCCGAGGTCGGCCGCGAGGGTGTGCGCTCCGGCTGTAAGGAGTTCGTCGCGGCTTCCGTAGCCCCATAGGACGCCGATTGCGTCCACGCCCGCGGCGGCCGCACCCTCGATGTCGTGGCGGCGGTCGCCGATCATCACCGCCTCGCGCCGATCGGCGATGCCGAGCGTCCGGATCGCATGGCGGATCACGTCGGCCTTGCTGTCGCGCGAACCGTCGGCTGCACTGCCCGCGATGTGCGCGAAGCGGTCGGCGAAGCCGAAATGCGAGGCGATCCGGCGGGCGAGGTGCTCGGGCTTGGAGGTGGCCATGACCAGCCGGAAGCCGGCCGATTGCAGCTCTTGGAGCAGCTCGGGGATGCCCTCGTAGGGCGCGTTCTCGAAGAGGCCCCGCGGCTCGTAGTATTCGCGGTATTTACTGACAGCCAGATCGATCCGGGCTTCGTCCAGTCCGTAGTATACGCGAAAAGAGTCGCGCAGCGGCGGTCCGATAAAAGGGAGAAGCGTTTTGAGGTCGTCGACCTCGATGCCCAGATGGGCGAGGGCGTACTGCACCCCGCGCGTAATGCCGGGCATGGAGTCGGTCAGCGTGCCGTCGAGGTCGAAAAAGAGGTATTTGCGGTTCATAAAATGCGGTTATGCAAACCCCGGCTTTTTCGGAGCCGGGGTTTGGTTACTTGATTCGGAGGAACGAATGGCCGAAGCGCTCGGCGGCGGCCCGTTCCAGTTCTTCGCGCACGGCGGGGTGCGCCACGGCGATCAGCGCCCGGGCACGCTCCGCAAGATTCTTGCCGCGCAGGTGCGCCACGCCGTATTCGGTGACGATGTGCTGGACCATGTGGCGCGTGGTGACCACGCCCGCACCCGGCGTAAGGAGCGCCTTGATCTTCGACTCGCCGCGCGGCGTGGTGGAGGGGATGGCGATGAAAGTCTTGCCGCCCTCGGACAGCGACCCGCCGTACATGAAATCGTGCTGGCCGCCGACGCCCGAGATGATGCGCTGGCCCACCGAATCGGCGCACACCTGGCCCGTGAGGTCCACCTCGACGGCCGAGTTGATCGCCATCACGCGGGGGTTCTGCCGGATGCGGAACGGGTCGTTGGTCCACGCCACGTCTTTCATCACAAGGTCCTTGCGGTAATCCATGTAGTCGTAGAGGCGGCGCGAACCCAGTGCCAGCGAAGCCACCGATACACCGGGCATGACCGTTTTGAGCGAGTTGTCGATCACGCCGCTCTCCAACAAGGGCAGCACGCCGTCGGTCATCGCTTCGGTGTGCAGTCCCAGGTGCTTGTGGTCCTTGAGAGCCGCCAGCACGGCGTTTGGGATACCGCCCACGCCGATCTGGAGCGTGGCGCCGTCGGGGATCAGTTCGGCGATGTAGCGGCCGATGCGGGTCTCGGTCTCGGTCGGGGTCGCGGTGGGAACCTCAACCAGCGGTTCGTCCACCTCGACCGCGGCGTCGACCTCCGAAAGGTGGATCACGGCATCGCCGTAGGAGAACGGCATGGCCCGATTGATCTGGGCGATGACGATCCGTGCGCAATCCACGGCCGAGACGGCCAGGTCGGCCGAGACGCCGTAGGAGCAGTACCCCTCCGCATCGGGCCGCGAGAGGTTCACGAGCGCCACGTCCACCGGAAGCGTACCGTCGCGGAACAGGCCGGGAATCTCGCCCAGAAAGGCCGGGATCGACTGCCCGTCGCCCGCGGCCAGGTGGCGTCGGATGTTGTTGGCCACGAAGAGGCTGTTCACCAGGAACGAATCCCGCAGCTCGGGGCGGCAGTAGGGGGCGTCGGCGCGTCCCACGGCGAAGCCCGAGTAGATTTTCACGCCGCGAAGCTCGGCGGCGCGGTCGGTCATGGCCTGGACCAGTACCTCGGGGATCGAGGTGCTGCCCTGGATGTAGACGCTGTCGCCGGACGAGATGAGCCGCACGGCTTCGGCGGGAGTTTTCAATTTAAAATTCATAATTCACAATTCATAATTATTCCGGGGCGACCGCTTGTCGGCACTCACCGGGTCCGTTGCGCTGCCGCCGGACGGATAGGATGCCGCCGCAGTGCCCGGAAGCCCTCCTCGCAACCGATTTTACCGGGGGTGTCGCTCGTCGAACAGAGCCAGCCTGCGGTCGAGCAGCTCGAACTGTTCGGGGCGGTTCATTTGCGAGACGCAGACGCGGATGCCCTCCTGCCGGCTGCCCGTCGAGGTGAGCGAGATGGCGCAGATGCCGTAGAGCATGAGTTCGCGCAGCAGCTCCGCACTGCCGAAGCCCTTGCGGCCGATGGTGTAGAAGAAACCGTCACTCACTTTCTCCTCCCGGTCCTTGTCGTAGACGATGTGGAAGCCGTGGTGCAGGAAAATTTCCTTGGTGAGCTTTGCACGGCGTGCATACTCCGAAGCCTCGCCCACGAAATCGAGCTCTCCGTCCGCCGCGGCGCGGAACATGGCGGCCAGGGCGTGCTGGGCCGAGTGGCTCGTGCCCGACGAGGCGGCGTAGAGGTAGACCAGTACGTAAGCGTCGCCCAGCCGGCCGATGTTGTAGCGCTCCCGCAGGGCGGGGTATTCCCGGGTGCGGAGCTTGTCCGAGATGGCCGCTACGGCGATGCGCTGGCCGGCGTAGCTGAATATTTTGGAGCCGGAGATCATCAGGATGTAGTTGTCCGTATAGCGCGCCACCGAAGCCTGGTAGGGCGCTTCGAATGGACGGCCCAACGGCTTGCGGAAATCCATGCAGAGGTAGGCCAGGTCCTCGATGACGATGGCGTCGTAGCGGGTGGCCAGCTCCCCGATGGTGCGCAACTCATCCTCCGTGAGGCAGACCCAGGCCGGGTTGTTGGGGTTGGAGTAGACGATGGCGGCGATACGGCCGGTCGATAGGTAGCTTTCGAGCTTGGGCCCCAGTTTCCCGGCCCGGTAGTCGTAGATGTCGAACGACTCGCTCCGAATGCCCAGGATGCGGACCTGGCTGCGCTGCACGGGGAAGCCGGGGTCGATGAAGAGGATCGTGTCGCGTGCGGGGTCCAGTTGCGAGCACATGAGGAACGCCGTGAAGCTGCCCTGCATCGAACCGACGGTCGGGATGCACCCCTCGGGGGCGACCTCCACGTTGAGGAACGCCCGGATGAAGCGCGAGGCCTGCTCCTTGAGTTGGGGGATGCCGAACATGTTGGGGTATTGCGACGCAACGCCCGCCCGCAGCGCCGCACACTCGGCCTCGACGCCCGCCTGTTCGGGCGGAAGCCCCGGGACGCCCATTTCGAGGTGGAGGAACTCCACCTCCGATTCGCGTTCGAGGATGCGGGCGATGTCGCCCGACTGCCGGATGGTCGCCCGGGCGATGTCCCGGATGTCCATGCGCTCCAGCGCGGAGGCGAGGAGCGAGTTGTCGAGCGGCAGTTTCATCGCAGTTGTTTTTGTGCGTATTCGTATCCGGCGCGGAATGCCGCGAGGTTGGTGTCGACCACCGCGTCGCCCTTGCGGGCGAAGATGTCGCGGATGCCCTGCTCCAGTTTTTCCGCCTCCAGCCCCAGGAACGGAGCCGCGGCGCCCAGCAGGACGATGTTGGCGGCGCGCGGCGAGGCGGCTTCCCGGGCCAGTGCGTCGACATCGAGCGCCACGACGTGCGGCAGGGCCGCCAGCTCGCGCCGGAGGGCTTCCTCATCGGGATAGTTCGGGATGTTGACGAAAGGCGCGGTGTTGGTGATGACCCACCCGTCGGTCGAGAGCCACGGCAGGTAGCGCAGCGCCTCCATCGGTTCGAGCGAGATGACGATGTCGGCCGCGCCGCGCGGGATGAGGTCGGAGCGGATCGCCGAGGACGAGATGCGCAGGTTCGACTGCACGTCGCCGCCGCGCTGGCTCATGCCGTGGACCTCGGCCTGCTTGAGTGCAAGGCCCATGTCGAGGGCCGCCCTGCCGATCACGGTGGCGATCGAGAGGATGCCCTGACCTCCCACGCCCGAGAGTATGATGTCTTTTTTCATGGTTGTACGATTTTGTAACCTGATTGTCCTTGTCGAATGTTTTGCGTATTAGCCGGTCTCGAATGCACGGCGGAACGCCGTGTTTACAATGCTGACCCCACCCCAAACCCCTCCCTCGGGAGGGGCTTTGTCGGTAGGCCGTGTTGCTCCCTTTCGGCGGGCGGCACCCGGGAATCCGCTATTTTCTTATTTTCTCGGCGACGTGCCGTTTGGCCGTCTGGATGCACTCGCGGCGGGGGATGATGACCGAGACGCCGGGGTACTCGATCTCCTCGCGGATCATGCGCTTCATCTCGTCGCGGTTCTTCGGGAGCGGGACTACCACGCGGATGTGGTCGGCCTCGACGCCGATGCCGGCGCAAATCTGTTCGAGCCGCCCCGTGCCGGCCGAGTCCTGCCCGCCGGTCATGCCCGTGGTGAGGTTGTCCGAGATGATGACCGTGATGGGGCTCCGTTCGTTCACAGCGTCCAAAAGGCCCGTCATGCCCGAGTGGGTGAAGGTCGAGTCGCCGATGACGGCCACCGAGGGGTGCTGTCCCGCATCGGCGGCGCCTTTAGCCATCGTGATCGAGGCACCCATGTCCACGCACGTGTCGATGGCGTGCAGCGGTGCGAGCCACCCCAGCGTGTAGCAGCCGATGTCGCTGAAGACCCGGGCGTTTTCGTATTCGCGGACCACCTCCGTGAGGGCCGTGTACATGTCGCGGTGGCCGCAGCCCTGGCACAGGGCGGGCGGACGGGGTACGACGGTCTCACTGGCGGCATGCGCCCGGTGGGGTGCCATGCCCAGGGCCATGCGCACGCTGTCGGGCGTGAGCTCACCGGTGCGGGGCAGGTCGCCCGTCAGGCGGCCCCGCACGGGCAGCGGCGCGGGCAGCACGCCGCGCACGGCCTGCTCCACGACGGGTTGTCCCTCCTCGATGACGAGCAGTTCGCGGCACTGAGCGGCCATGCGGCGCACGAGTTCCTGGGGCAGGGGGTATTGCGTGATCTTGAGCACCGGATGGGGACAGCCGTCCGGGAAGTTCTCCATCAGGTAGTTCCAGCCGATGCCACAGGCGATGATGCCGCGGGATTTGTCCGCGGCGTCTGCATAATCGTTGAACGGACTCTCGGCGGCTTCCCGCTCCAGCCGGTCCCAGTCGTCGAGCAGCGCCTTGTAGCGGACGCGCGAATTGCCGGGCATGAGCACCCACTGGCGCGTGCGGTCGGCGGCGGGGCAGGCGTAAGGGTTGGGCTCGCGCACGTCGGCGACCTCGACCACGGCGCGCGAGTGGGCCATGCGGGTCGTCAGGCGCATCAGCACGGGCAGACGGTACTTTTCCGAGAGGTCGAATGCCGCGCGGACCATCTCGTAGGTCTCCTGCTGCGAGGAGGGCTCGAGGGTGGGCACGAGGGTGAAATTGCCGTAGAAGCGCGAATCCTGTTCGTTCTGCGACGAGTGCATCGAGGGGTCGTCGGCCACCACCACGACCAGGCCGCCGTTGGCTCCGGTCATGGCGGAGTTGACGAAAGCGTCCGCGGCCACATTCAGCCCCACGTGTTTCATGCAGACCAGCGCCCGTTTGCCCGCGTAGGACATGCCCAGCGCCTCCTCCATGGCGGTTTTCTCGTTCGCGGACCAGGTGCAGTGCACGCCGCGCGCGGCGGTGAGCGGATGGCCCTGGATGTATTCGGTGATTTCGGTCGAGGGCGTGCCCGGATAGGCGTAGACGCCCGAGAGTCCCGCGTGGAGCGCCCCCAGTGCGAGGGCTTCGTCTCCGAGTAAAAGTTCTCGTTTTGCCATAGCTGCGGTTTTAATCCTGATTTACAAATTTAGGAAAATTTAATTAAAAATTGCGGTTTGGCGATAAAAAGTTAAGAAATTCGACCGAAATCCGTCGAAATATTACCAACAGGGCGGTTTGCCCGTCAAGTTGTAAGTATACGAAAAGCGACGGCAGCAGGAGTGCTGCCGTCGCTTCTGTCGACGGGCTTCCGCCTATCTGCGAGACGCTTACCTGTCCGCTGCGTATCGGCGGGGCGTCCGTCCGACCAGCTGCGTGATGCGGCGGGCGATCCGCCGCCTTTGCCTGGGCGTGGTTTCGAGGATGCGGATGCGGCCTGCGGGGGCGGGCGTGAAAGTCGTGCGGCCCCGGTCGTCTACCGTGACCTCGCCTCGGGGCGATAGCGAGAACCAGCGCCGGGGGTCCTCGACGCCCGCCAGCACGGCGGTCTGGTCCCAGCACTCCCGGTCGTAGGGCATGGGGAGGTAGGCGGCGTAGGCCCGTTTCAGCGGATGGGGTGCGGCATAGTCGATCCCGTCCAGTGCCGGGGAGCGGTAGAAGATGCTTCCGCCGACTTCCCAGGGGGAGACCAGGATGTCCGAGGGCCACAGGACGAAGACCGCGCGGGCGGCCGGGATGTCGATGCGGACGTTGAACTCGCGGCGCCCCGCGCCGTCGAAATTCCCGGCCATCATCGTCAGCAGCCGCACCTTGCGGGCGACCAGTTCGCGGCCTGCGAGGTCGCTGTGCCGGTCGGGCGGGGAGGCGAGTAGCCGCGCGAGGTTGGACGAGAAGCCCACCGAGACGATCACCACGCTCCGATCGGGCTGTGCGGCCAGCGTCGCCCGGTACCTATCCACCGCATCGCCGGCGGGGCCGTCCGGCACAACGAATTCGCCCGAGCGGACGACGACCTCTGTGTAGGGAGGCTGTTTCATTCGTTGTGCGGGCAGCAGCGTGTCGGGCGACGAGGCGACGGGAATGTCCGCATGGCCGTAAAAGGCGTTCATCAGGCGGATGAACGGGACCGAGAACGCGTCGCCCTTGTTGTTGGAGACGAGCAGCAGGTCGACGAGCCCGGCTTCCCGGTATTTGTAGAGCATGTCGAGGGCCAGCACGTCGTCGACGTCGTTGCCCATGTCGGTTTCGAAAATTACGCGGACGGGTTCCGCGGCGGGGACGCGGCCTGCGCCGAGGGCGCACAGCAACGTCAGGCAGAAGAGCAAAGCAGGGTTCATGTGTTCGGTTTTCAGTCGTTCCAGTCGTCGGTGCGGAACGGGAGCGCGACGACGCCGTAATTGTTATAAAGGTTCGCCCGGTAGTAGTTGGTGAAGCAGTAGCGCACGGCGACGGGCTCGGGAACCCGGTCGCTGCGGACCCACACCGTCGAGCGGCCCCGGATCCAGGCCCGGGCGGGGTGGAAGGTGCGGTCGGCGCCCGCGATTTCGAATCCCGTGATCGGCCGGCCGCGGGAGCTGATTCCGTAGGGAGCGTGTTCGAAACGGAGGGCGACGGAATCCCCGTGAATCTCCATGCCGCAGTAGGCGGGGCTCGACGGTTCGAAACCCTTGCGCCCGTAGCAGTCGGCGGCGGCCAGGTAGAAGAGTCTCCGGGCGAGGGTCTGCTTGTCGTCGGGGTGGATGGTGTGCGGCGCTCCGATGTCGGAGGTGGCAGCCATCCGGCTGCGGGGAATGTCCGCGAGACACTGTTGCTGTACCTCGCGGAAGCGGGCGGCCTCCCGGCCCCGCGGCGTCCAGCCCAGGTCGGGATAGCCGTAGGGCGCGAGCTGGACATAGAAGAACGGGAACTCCCTGCGCCACAGCCTGCGCCACTCCCGGACCAGGGCCGGGAACTGCGCGCGATAGCCCGCGGGGTCCGCCACGTCGGCTTCGCCCTGGTAGAAGAGGCAGCCGCGGATGGTGTAGCCGGCAATGGGGAGCAGCATGGCGTTGTAGAGGGCGGTGGGGGTGACGTTGGCATGATGGAGGTCGGTCGTGTCGGGAATGGGAATCCCGGCGAAGCGGAGCACGTCGTCGCGGCTCATCCACGCCCGGGCTTTCGATCCGCCCCAGGCGCAGAGGATCATCCCGACAGGTACCCGCTCGCTCGTGTGGAGCAGCCGGCCGAACAGAAACCCCACGGCACTGAACGTCTCGGCCGATTCGCTGCTGCTCACGGCCCACGCTCCGCGGCAATCCTCCTGCGGAGCGAGGCTGTAATCGCGCTTCACGCGGAACAGGCGCAGCGCGGGGTAATTCGAATCGAAAATCTCGTCCGCGGCGTTCGCTACGGGTTGATTCTGAAGGCCGCGGAAACTGACGTCCATGTTGGACTGTCCGCCGCAGAGCCACACCTCGCCCACCAGGACATCGTGCAGCGTCCGCGATTCTTGCCCGGCCGTGACCTCGATCCGAAAAGGCCCTCCGGCCGCCGGGGTGGGGACGGTCAGCTCCCAGCGGCCGCGGGGGTCGGCTGCGGCGGAGAATGTCTCGCGGCACCACGAGGGCGCGACCGTGATGCGTACACCGGGGGCGGCCCGGCCCCAGAGCAGCACGTCGGTCTGCTGCTGGAGGACCATGTGGTCGCTGATGATGGAGGGGAATCGAAGCTGCTGCGCCGATGCCGGCAGGAGCGCGAATGAGCACAGAAGCAGGAAAAGTCGTGTCATGGTTTTTTATTTCAAGGCCTCGGTTTCGATGCGGATCACCTCGATGCGCTCCTTGCGGCGCGAGAGGATCACATAGACGTAGCCGTCGTGCAGGATGGCGTAGGGATAGCCGTATTCGCCGCCTTTCCAGCGGCCGCGGTATTGCTGGGCATAGCGGTCGTCGGAGAGAATCCAGGTGCGGTCGTAGTCGTAGCCGTCGTCGGAGAGGGCCAGCACGAGCGGCCACCGTTCGCCCGGATGCGTGGTGTCGGGAGTGCCGACGTAGAAACAGCGACCGTCGGGCAGGCGTCCGAAGAAAGACTTGGTGTTGTTGTCGGTGAAGCGGCTCTTCACGGGCGAACTCCACGACCGGCCGCCGTCGGCGCTCTGCATCTGCCACAGATAGCCGTCGTAGGTCTTGCCCGTGCTGCGCAGCAGGCAGAAGACCTGTCCGTCGGGGTGCTCCAGCAGGGCGCCCTCGCAGAGCGAGGGGCGCACCTGGTCGAACGTGATGGCTCCGTCCTGGAATTCGGGAAGCTCCATCCGGCAGCGGTTCCAGCGCCCCGTGCCCGACGGGTCGTCGGTATAGTAGACCAGCGTGTTGCCCGTCAGGAGGATGCGCCCGTCGGAGAGGGTCAGCGGGCTGTGACACGGGAAGACCCGGAGCGAGAGGCGGATCGGGTCGGACCATTCCAGCCCGTCGCGCGTGACGATGGCGTGGAGGGTGGGGTCGAGACGGCGGTTCGAGGTGCCGTCGTTGTCGTTGACGGTGTAGTAGAGCACCAGGCTGTCGCCGATGACTTTCAGTCCGCCCGGCGTAAGAATCTCGGGTTGTCCGTAGTCGCCCGCGCCGGGTTCGAGCAGCACTTCCGGCTCGCTCCAGTCGGTGAAATTCTCCGAGCGGGAGAGGAGGATGCGTTGACCGGGTTCGTCCTCGCCGGCCGGTCCGTTGGAAAAAGCGGCGTAAAGACAGCCTTTGAAAAAGGCCAAAGTGGGGTGGTGCGCGTAGGTCCACCTCCCGACGGGGTCGAAGACGACGGCTTTCTCGGCGTCCAGCTTGGGTGTGTCGGCCGCGGGGTCGTAGTGGTTGGTGAAGAGCGTCGGCTGCTTTGCAAGAGCCGGGAGGCCCAGCGCGAAGGCCAGTACGAGGGTCAGTCTGCGAACGGGTTTCATGGTTCGGGATCGGTTTTCTCCAGCCAGGGGAGGTTGAAACGGTAGTGGTTGCGGCTCGACAGCAGGTGGATCATCCCGTCGGGGGTCTGCGTCATCGCCAGGTAGCCCCGCGGTTCGGCCCGGCGGGCGTCGGTTTCGAAGAATCCGGTCCAGGCGCCGCCGTCCATGAACCGGTATTCGCCGTCCGTGAGGAGTTTTACGACGGGCCAGGTTTCGCCCTCGTCGTAGGAGACGGCGGCGAAGATGCCGCTCACGATTTGGGAGCCGATGCGCATCCGCTCGTCCTCTTTGGGCGGCCGCAGGGGATGGTGGGTGAACGAGACGAGCAGGATGGGCCCCTCCCGCAGCCGGATCATCGTACAGCGCTGGCCGCCCGAGACGGGCGGAAAGGGCGAGGCCGAGTAACTCCACGTGCGGCCCATGTCGCGGGAGATGCTGCGGGGCATGCGGCGGCGCCCCTCGGAATCGGGGAGGTCGTTGCCGCGGCCGAAAGCCAGCAGCGAGCCGTCCAGAAGCTGCACGACGCAGGCATGGATGCCCGCGATCGTGCCGCCCGTGGCCCCGGCCCGGAACTCTGCGGGCCGCTCGCCGCAGGGAGATGTCCAGCTTAGGCCGCCGTCGCGGCTGATCTGCACGACCGAGCCTTCGTTGTTGTCGGGTCCGGCGTCGCAGGCGTTCAGGAGCCACCCCTCGCGGGTGCGGATCATGCCGGCGATCACCTGGTGTCCGGGCGCGTGGTCGGGTGCCGCGATGCGCGGACGGCTCCAAGTGGCGCCGTTGTCGTCGGACGACTGCATCATCAGCGCCAGGTTGCGCCACCAGCCGGCGGCTTCGACGCCGTTGAGAAAGAGCAGGCGGCCCGTGTCGGGGTCGGTCCAGAGCGACGATCCGGTCATGTTGCGGTCGGGGACCTTGCAGAAGAGCGCGGCCTCGTCCCACTCCGCGGCGCCGCTTCGCAGGCGGCTGTGCCAGATGGCCATTTCGCGCCCGAACTCGGTGATGGTCGAGAACCAGACGGCCAGCAGGTCGCCGTTCGCGCACCAAGTCACGGCCGGACAGTGGTTGTGGGGGTAGAGGGGCGGAACGGATGCGGCGGGCGGACGCACATAGACCAGCGGTTCGAGAAACAGCGGTTTTCGTTCCGGGGTCCAGCGGGTGGGCTCCTGCGCGACCTCGAAAGCCGGAGCCTCGAACGGCAGGGGCGGAGTGTCCGGCAGCGGGGCTTCGACGATGCGGAATCCCGTGAGGAAGTGGCGGTCTTCGGGGATCATCGCCAGCCGGTTGGCCGAGCGGAGGTGTTCGGCGGTCGTGGAGTGGCTGCCGCCGCGGGTCACGCGGTACCAGCCGTCGGCGTAACCCGCCGGATCGGTCTGCTCGCCCCCGATGTAGGGGCCGTACCAGTCGCGGCACCACTCCTCGACGTTGCCGTGCATGTCGTAGAGCCCGAAAGCGTTGGGACGGCCCTGTCCGACGGTGAGGTCCACGGGGCGGAACGCATGGTGTTCGGTCTGGTTTTTCAACGACTTTTCGGGCAGGCGGTCGCCCGACGAGTAGTGCATGTAGGAGCCGGCGCGGCAGGCGTACTCCCACTCGGCTTCGGTCGGAAGCCGGTAGTTGCGCCCCTCCTGGCGGGAGAGCCAGTGGCAGAAAGCGACGGCGTCGTGCCAGCTGACGAAGACGACGGCTTCGTTGTCGCCCGTGGAGAAGCCCTGCCTGCCCCGCAGGGCCCTGTGCGCGGGATCGAACCGCTCGTACTGGGCATTGGTGATCTCGGTCGCCGACATGCGGAAAGGCTGCGAGATACGAACCCGGTGCAGGGGCGCTTCGTCGTAGTCCGGGCCCGCTCCGTTGGAACCCATCCAGAACCAACCGGCGGGGATTTCGACCAGACGGATTTGGTCGGGTGTTGAGGCCCGTGTGTTTGCGCAGAGCAGCAGCGCGCAGAGTGAGAAAAGCGTTTTGGCGTTCATGGCAGGCGGTTTTATTGGTCGGCGGGCTCGGAGACGGTGATCCGGAGCCGCACGACGGCGGTGTTTTCACCCTCGAAGGTAACGTTTTTGGCGACGAACGCCGCATCGTATTCGCCCGGATTTTCATAGACATACGTGAAAGCGTTTTTGCGGTTGTCCATCGCCTTGACCGACACGCCGTAGTGGGCCGTGCCGTCGGGATCGGTCCGCCCGGCGTATTCGTACCGGTGTCCGGCTTCGCCCGAGTAGAACGTGATGTAATCGGGGTTCCCGCCGAGGCGGAAGACGATTTCGCGGCCGGCTTCGCAGGGTGTATTTCCGTCCGCTTCGACACGGAACGAGACCTCTTCGAGCACCTTGTCGCAGGAGGCCAGGCAGCACAGGGCCGCCAGCAGGAGGATGAGCTTTTTCATGGGTCGGATTACCATAAGGGGTTCTGTTCGATCTGGAAATTGGTGGCCAGCTCCTTGCTGGGAATGGGGTACCAGTTGTGACGGTACTCGGTGTAGTCGGCGACGGCACCGGCGTAGCTCTTGTTGGCGTGCCAGCGCGGGTCGGCGACCTGGGCGCGGCGTTCGACAGTCATGGCTTCGACGTAGAGCCCCCAACGTATGAGGTCCTGCTTGCGCAACCCCTCGAAGCAGAGCTCGCGGGCGCGCTCGTCGACGATCGCCTGCCGGAAAGCCGCCTGGTCCAGCCCCTCGGTCGCGGCGCAGAGGGGGTTGGCGCGGCGGCGTACCCGGTCGAGGCAGTCGAGGGCCAGGCCGGTCGGACCGCCGTAGGCTTCGTTCTCCGCCTCGGCGAGCATCAGCAGCACGTCCGCGTAACGCAGCGCCGGAAAGTTGATGGGCGTGTAGTCCTTGTCCCGGGTGCCGGAGAGTTCGTATTCGCGGCGGAACTTGCCCGCGTTGCAATAGACGTGCTGTTTGTTGTTGAGGTTGCGCCACAGCTTTTCGCCGTTGCGGTAGTAGTACTCGCAGATGTTCCACGCGCGGCGCGTATCCGCCGGGTCGTCGTAGAGGTCGAACAGCTTGAGCGTGACCGAAACGTAGCCGTAACCGAATCCGTAGCTGTCGTTCTGGTTGTTGTAGACCCCGTTGTAGCTGCCCACGCAGCCGCCCGTGGTGTGGCCGTCCTGGTTGTTGCCCTTGAACTCGATCTCCCAGATGCTTTCGCGGTATTGGAGGTCGTAGACATCTTTGCAAAGGTTGGTGAAGACCTCCTCGTAGGAGGGGTTGAGCGTGTGCAGCCCGCTGTCGACGACCTGCCGGGCCCAGTAGGCGGCTTTCTCGTAGGCCTCTTTGCCCATGTGCGTGGGGAAGCCGCCCATCTTGAGATAGACGCGCGCCAGAATGCCCGCGACGGTCGACTGCGAAATGCGGCCCGGGCCGGCGAGCCGGTCGGCGGGCTCCACCAGATCCACGACGCCCTCCATCTCGGAGGCCACGAACCGGAAAAGTTCGGCTGCGGGAGTGGCCGGCATCTGCAAGGCGCCGGCGTCGCGGGTCGATTGCAGCCGGAGGGGCACGTCGCCCCAGAGGCTCGCCAGCGTGAAATAGTAGTAGGCCCTCAGAAAACGCACCTCGCCCGTATAGCGCGTGACGAGCGCCTCGTCCACGGGCGACCCCTGGATGTACTCCAGAAACGAATTGGCGCGGTCGATACCCAGGTAGAGCGTCGTCCAGAGGTTGTTGAGCGTAGCGTTGGTGTTGGTGTAGTTGTTCAGGAACAACTCCTGCTTGGTGTAGTTGCGGTCGTAGTAGCTCAGGTCGTCCTGGAGGTTGAAAGCGTAGAACCAGTCGCGGCCGTAAAACGAGAGGTCCGACAGGGGCGCATAGACCCCCGTGAGGGCCATCTCGACGCTCTTCCGGTCGACGTACGAGGTCTCGGGCGGGATGAAGCCCCCGGTCTCGACGTCGAAGAAATCGCATGCGGCGAGCGTGGCGGCCAAAAGCGGAATAAGTATTTTTTTCATGGCGTTCGGTTGTTTTAGAATACGACGTTGATGCCGAAATTATAGACCCTCGACCGGGGATAGGCCGACCAGTCGTAACCGGGCGTAAGGGCCGAGTTTTTGGTCGAGACCTCCGGATCGTAGCCCGAGTAATTGCTCCAGGTGACCAGATTCTGCGCCGAAAAGTAGATGCGCAACTTCTCGACGAAGAACTTGCGGGTGATCTTCGCGGGCAGGGTATATCCCAGCGAGAGGTTTTTCAGCCGCAGGTAGGAGCCGTCCTCGACCTCGAACGACGAGTACTGGCCCGAGCCCCAGCCACCCACGCGGGGAATGTCGCTTGTGGGGTTGTCGGCCGTCCAGCGTCCGCAGTACTCCTTCCAGCGGTTGTAGCCCACCTCCGATTTGCCGCGCATGAACTGCATGCGGGCGGCATTGAGGATGTCGTTGCCGTAGTTCCACTGGAAAAAGAGGTTCAGGTCGAAGCCGCCGAACTCGATCGTGTTGTTCAGTCCGCCCGTGTGCAGCGGCTGCCCGCGTCCGATGACGGTGCAGTCGTCGGAGTTGACGGTGCCGTCGCCGTTCAGGTCGCGGAAGCGGGCGTCGCCGGGCTGGATGCCCGAGCGGCCCGTGCCGTTCTCGGGAATCTCGGGCCGAAGCACCCACTTGTCGTTCACGCGGTCGAAATCCTCGTATTTGTAGGTACCCTCGTAGATATAGCCGTAGAGCATGCCCATCGGTTTGCCTACCTTGGTGATGTAGGCGTTGGCGTAGGAGATGACATTGACGATGCTCTCCTGGTTGCGCGACAGGGCCAGTACCCGGTTGCGGTTCATCGAGAAAGTGAAATCGGTGGTCCAGCGCAGCCGGCGCGTCCGGATATTCTCGGTCCGGAGCGTGATTTCGAGCCCCTGGTTGCGGACCTTGCCCACGTTCATCGTGTTGGTCAGGAATCCCGACGAGGGCGGAATGTCGGCCGAGAGCAGCAGGTCGGATGTTACCTTGCGGTAACAATCTATCGTCAGCGCGATGCGGTCGTCGAAGAGCCCGACATCGAGGCCGGCGTCCCACTGCGAGGTCGTCTCCCATTTCAGGTCGCGGTTGCCGAGGTTGGTGATGACGTACCCCGTGGTGTTGGAGTTGTCGAACGGGTATTCCGAGCCTTCGAGTGCGTTCATCTGGGTGCGCCAGGCATACTCCGGCACGCGGTTGTTGCCCGTCAGGCCCCAGCTGACGCGCAGCTTGAGGTTGGAGAGGACCTTGCTGTCCCTCAGAAAAGGCTCCCGGGAGAGGGCCCAGGCCGCCGATATCGAGGGAAAATAGCCCCAGCGGTGGTTAGGAGCGAATTTCGAGGAACCGTCGGCCCGCAGCGTCGCGGTGAGATAGTAGCGGTCGTCGTAGTTGTAGTCGAGGCGCGAAAGCAGCGACATGAGCGTCCACTCGGCCGAGGTGTAGGTGGAGACCACGGGCGAACCCTCGCCCATGCCGTTCATGCCCATGTGCTCGTTGGGGATGTGCGTGGTCTTCTGATAGGTGTTGGTGTAGCGGCTGCCCTGCATGGTCTGGCCCACCAGCAGACCGAACCGGTGCCTGCCGTCGGCGTCCAGCGCGGTTTTCCAGGTGAGCGTGTTCTCGTTGACCCACTGCTGCGTGGACTTGTGCTGTACGGAGGCGTTCACGCCGTCCGAACGGTACTTGTTGCCCGTGCGTGAACGCGAGCCGTTGAACTGCTCGTAGGCGTAGTCGTCGTTGAGAAAACCGCCCATCACTTTGAGCTTGAGGTCTTTCACGATCTCGTATTCGACGTAGGCGTTGGCTCTGAAATTGTTGTTGAACCGCCGGCGCATCTCCTCCGAGACGATGTAGACCGGGTTGACGCGGTAGTCCTGCGAGGGGTTGATTGAGGGGTCCACCCATTCGTTCACCAGGTCGTCGTTGCCGACCGATGCGAACGGGCGGTAGCTCCAGACGTTGGGAAGCAGGTTGGCGCTCCCGGTATAGTTGGTCTGCGACGGGGAGTCTCCCGTCTGCACGGTCCGGGCGAAATTGGCCGTGGCCTGCACGTGCCAGCGCTTTGCGAAGCGGTGGTCGACGGTGGCGCGGCCCTGGTAGCGGCTGTAATTGGAGTTGCGGATGATACCGTCCTGGTCGAGAACCGAGAGGGTGGTGCTGAAGCGCGTCGACCGGTTGCCGCCCGAGAGGTTGAGCGAATATTTCTGCACGGGGGCCCGCTGGAACACCTTGTCCTGCCAGTCGATCGTGCGGGCGCGGCGGTAATCCTCCACGGAGCCGCCCTCGCCCAGGTAGGTCTTTTCGAAATCCGCCCCGGTCATGATCTCCTGCTGGAGCCGGACGAAATCGTAGGCGTCCATCAGCTCGATCTTCCGGGAGATGTCGGCGAACCCCCAGCTGGCGTCGAACGACACCCGGGTGGCGCCCGGCGTGCCGAGCCGGGTGGTGACGATCACCACGCCGTTGGCCGCGCGGGCACCGTAGATCGCCGTGGCCGAAGCGTCCTTGAGGATGCTGATCGAGGCGATGTCCGAGGGGTTCAGCAGGCCCAGCGAGGTGTCCTCGAGCGGAAATCCGTCGATGACGTAGAGCGGGGCGTTGGATTGGGTGACGGAGTTGCTGCCGCGGACGACGATGTTCATCTCGGCGCCCGGCATACCCTCGTTCGAGGAGACCTCGACCCCGGCCACACGGCCCGCAAAGGCCTCGGCGATATTGCCGGCATCCGCCTTGAGCATCTCGCCCACGTCGGCGCGGCCCACGCTTCCGGTCAGGTCGCGGTATTTGACTTCGCTGTAGCCGACCACGACCACCTCGTCCAGCCGGGCGTCGGCCGGGGTCAGCACGATGTCGATCTCGGTGCGGTCGCCCACGACGACCTCCCGGGTGACCATGCCCAGATAGGAGAAGACGAGCGTGGCCGAGGGCTCGACGTTCGGGAGGACGTAGCGGCCCCGGGAGTCGGCCACGGCGCCGCGGTTGACCTGCTTGATGATGACGGCGGCGCCCGTCAGCGGCAGGCTGTCGGGGCCCATCACCGTGCCCGCGACCTTGTGCCCTTTGGCCTGGGCGGCGACCGGAGAGGCCGCGGCCAGGAGCGGGAGCAGGAGTGCGATTTGGATTATGCGGTTCATTTCTTCGGTTTTTTGTCGGTTATTCTTTGACGCAGCGCGTGGTCTGCGCATTGCCGCGCTGGAACGTGTAGAGCGGGTCGACCTCTTTCGCGTCGTTCTTGACGGCCAGGCAGCAGGCCTTGGTGCCGGCGGACGGCGCCGAGGTCCAGTAGTAGTAGAACGATCCGCGGTTGAGCGCTCCCGTGCTGTAATAGCGGCAGCCGTTGCTGGGGTACCAGGCGGCGGCCCCGCTCCCCGTGGCCGTGTAGTAGAGGTGCCAGCCGCGCTTGGCCGACTCCGCGAAGCGGATGTTGTGTTCGGCGGGCAGTTTGGTGTTTTCGCCCGTCGTGGTGAAGAGCGTGAAAGCGTCGCGGGGCGGAACCTTGTAGCCGGGCGGACACGGGTCGTAGATCGACTTGCGGACGGCGGCCGGGGTCGAACCCTCCCCGTCGGGATTGCCCCAGAGGGCGTCGTTGCGCCCGGCCTGGAGCCAGTCCGCGGCCTTGAAGAAAGTGGCGGGATGCTGAATGGCATAGCCGATGGTCGTGGCGGCGGTGGGGGCTTCGACGGCTACCTTGTCCACCGGACCGTAGAGGGCGGGTTCGGCCATGCTGTTGTAGCAGGCGGCGCCCGGCAGCGGGTCCTTGCGGCCCCACTGGTAGTGCAGACCGAGGGTGGGAGCGGGGTCCTTTTCCAGCGCGAGCCCCGGATCGTCGTCCGCCGCGGTCGCACCTAAGTTGCGGTCCAGGAACGTGTAGGCGTTGCCCGCCTTATTGGGCATGCAGGATAGCTCGGCGGGGGTGTCGGTACACCAGATGTGCCAGCTCCACATGATCCGCCCCTCGGCGTCGAAAACGGCCACCAGGGCGTTTCCCCGCTTGCCGGAGGAGGTGAACGTGACGAGGCCGTTGCTCAGGACAGGCTCGGAGATCAACCCGTCGGCGGTCTGCCAGAGGAGTGCGGCCGAGACGGGCTCAATGGCCGCCGACTCCGCGAGGGGGTTGCCCAGGTAGTCGGTGAAGCCGCCGGCGGCGAGGATGCCCGCGGCGCCGTTGCCCATCACGGTGGCGTCGAAACTGCAACGGGCCTCCCGGTCCACGATGTAGCAGTTGGCCGTGCCCCGGGCGCTCAGATCGAGAGCCGGGAGTTCGCGGCGGATGCGAACCTCGCCCTCGGCGGGGGTCTCCGCATCGGTCGGCGAGAACTCCCCGATCGCCAACGCAACACGGACCGTCTGTCCGGCTGCAAAAGCCTCTTCGGGTCGCTGGCTGAAGAGGAACGAATAGCGGTCCGTCGTGACGAGGTAGTGTACGCTGGCGGCGCGGGTGAGGTCGCACGGGGCGAGCAGCGCAACCGCTTCGACCGGACGGGCCAGCGCGGGCGCTTCGGGGAACGTGTAGGTGATGCTGTTGACCGAACCCGTCAGCGCGGCATCGGGCGTGCGGAGGTCGCAGGCGCACTCTCCGGCGATATTCACCCCGTCGGCGGTGATCTTCACCGATGCGATTCTTTCGGCGGCATAGGGATCGTCCGGTGCCGCGAAGTCGAGCGTCAGATGCACCTCGACGGCTTTGCGCTCGAATTGGAAGTGCGAGCCGGCGGGGAAGAGCGCCTCGTCGCAGCGGCCCACGCGAATGTCGTTGGCGAGGCGCGTTCCGGCATGCTGCGCCGTGCCGATCGTGATCGGTGCGACAAAGCCGTTCAGGTCGCCGACGGGCGGATAGACGGCGTACAGAGGTCCTGCCTCGCACGCGAGCGAACCGTTGAATTTGCCGGTCGCCGTGCCGATGCCGGCGCTGGCGCCGAACCGGGCCGAACGGATGCCGTCGGTCACGGTGACCGCATCGCCGACCAGCCACACGCATTCGGTATCGCTTCCGGCGTTCGGGAGTGTGGCGGTGAGCTCCGTGATCCGGTTACCGAATCCGGTGGTGGGAGGAACTCCCCCCCCCGCACCGTCGGGTTCGTCCGTACAGCCCTGCTGAACGCAGCACAGCAGGCAGAGGAATGGTAGAATTTTACTGTTCATAGGTTGGTTGGATTGGGTTTTGGGTTGAATTAAAACGATTTAGCATTGCGGACAAAAAAAAGGATTACACCGGAATCGGTGCGGCCCGGTCGCTTGCGGAGGATGGCTCGGAAGCTGCGATGTCACCCTGTTCGACGATCTCGGGCGTGAGGACGATGCGCGCCGGGCTCGGCGGCTGGTCGCGGTGCTCGATGTGACGGATGAGCAGTTCGAGGGCTTCGCGGCCGAACTGTTCGATGGGCTGGCGCACGCAGGCCACCGCGGTGCCGTAGATGTCGAATGTTTCGTTGCTGTCGAAGCACGCCAGGGCGAAATCCTGCGGCACGTGCCAGCCGTTTCGGTGAATGGCTGTTAGGCCGGTGAGGGCCAGCGTGTTCGTGGCGAAGACGAAGGCTTCGACGCCGCGCGCCCGGGCATCGCGCACCACCGGATCGATCTGCTCAAGCCGGTCGTGGTGCAGGTGGTGGATGCGGATGCGCTCCTCCAGTCCGGCCAGTGCCATACAGCGGCGATACCCCTCTTCGCGCTCGCGGATGTTGGAAAGTGACATGGAGTAGGAGACCATCTCGATGTGCGTATATCCCCGGTCCACGAGCGACTCGGTGATGCGGATGCCCGCCTTGCAGTTGTTCAGCACCACGCTGCTCAGTTCGGCGCCCTCCACCTCGCGGTCGAGCAGGACGATGGGAATCTCCTGCTGCGCCACGCGCCGGATGGCCTGGTCGGCCCCCTCGCACGGAACGATGATAAGCCCGTCGATCCCGCGGTTGAAGAAGACCGTCATCAGATTTTCGAGTTTGCGCGGATTTTCGTCGGTGCTGCCGAACAGAACCGTATACTTATGTTTATAAGCCAAATCCTCGATGCAGCGTGCGATGTCGGCGAAGAACTTGTTGGAGATGTCGGAGACGATGACGCCGATCGTCCGCGTTTTGCCGCTTCGCAACGTGCGGGCGGCGTTGTTGGGCTGGTAGCGCAGCCGCTCGGCCACCTCGAGGATTCGCTGCGCCGTCTCTTTGTTGACGCGGTACACGTCCTTTCCGCCGGCCCGGTTGGTCATCACGAACGACACCAGGGAGACCGAAACGCCTGCCTCGGTGGCTATATCCTTGATCGTAACTTTGCGGGTACGCATATTTTTCAGCATTGCTTGTGTCGCATGGAAAAACTCCTGCTTTTGCAAAGTAAGCTAAAACGTTTTATTTATCCAAAAATTTTAGCAAATTTTTTCAGGCAAGGCAACAAGTCAAGTTGTGAATCCGACCTATAACGGTAGAATTCCGATAGACCGTTCGTGAAAAACTTGCAGCCGGGCGAACCTGCATGGCTGCTTCAGGCATGTCATATTTTGGTTTGATTGGTTTTTTTACGATCTTTGCCTCCGTAAATCGAAAATGATGAATCACTCACCCAACAGCAAACAGGTCGACAGCGTACTCAAATATGTCAAGGAGCAGCTCTACTCGGGCTGCCTGCAACCCGGCGCGCGGCTGCCTGCCGAGCGACGCCTGGCCGAAATGCTGGGAGTGGGGCGCGCCCATGTGCGTGCGGCGCTTCAGAAGCTCGAATTTTACGGGATCGTGCAGACTTTTCCTCAGAGCGGTACGGTCGTGGCTCAGGAGAAGATGCAGGTGCTCGAACGCATGATAACGGATGCGCTTCAGATCGAGCGGTACGATTTCGCATCGCTGGTATACGTGCGCGTGCTGCTGGAGATCGAGGCGGTGAAGCTATGCGCTCGCAACCGTACCGAAGATGATCTGATGCGGATCGAGGCGGCGCTGAGGGAGTGCGAGGAGAAATTCTATACCGATGAGCGCGTGTCGAAAGATTTTGCCTACCACCAGGCCCTCGCCCGCGGATCGCACAATCCGGTGATCGTGTCGCTGCTGCTGGTCATCACGCCCGACGTGCTGCGCTACTACCAGCGCTACCGCGTCTGCACGGTGCCCTTGGAAGAGGTGTGTTTCGAGCACCGCGAACTGCTGCGCTGCGTGCGCGAGCAGGACGAGGAGGGTGCCGCCGAGATGCTGCGCCGCCACCTGCGTTCGCTCAGCGAATTCGCTGTGACGAATAACGACGAGAATCACTTTCTGGAGTAAGTCATCCGGTTATGCAAGTCCGCCGCCTCGAAAAGGCGGCGGGCTTGCGTTCAGTTGATTTCTACCTCGTAACTTTCGGCTACTGTTACGCCGAAGAGTACGGTTCCGGCGGGTATAACCGCCTTTTCGCCTTTCAGACACAGAAAGAAGAACCCTCCAAGAGGTAAAAACGTAAGACCCAGTCCGACCCCGAGACCGATGGCGGTGCCTTCCCGATTCTCACCCTCTCTTTCGATTCCGCCCGACAAGAGGATCGTCTGCCCGTCAACAGCATAGGTCGAGATGCAACTCAGTTGCAAATAACCCGGTTTTCCTACGCCTTTCGCTTTCTTCTTGTTGACGGCCAGCATAACCGGGGTGCCCCGGACGATTACGGTTTCGCCCGCCACGATCAGGTCGTTTGCGACCTCTGCCATGATGGGCGTATTTCGATTGCTGTTAGCCGAGGTGCGCATGCAGACGATCAACGGAATTCCGCGTTTGAGGGGGACGGCCGATAACGGATCGGCGAAAAGGCTTCCGATCAGAAGCAGTGTTAAGAACTTTCGCATACGGAAAAGCCATAGCCCGATTGACCAGGCTATGGCTCGATGGATGATTATTCCGTGAATTCGACTACTTGCCCGTAAGTTGTTACGACGGTCTTCCAATAGAACGGGGCTACGCCGCGCTGCTTGACCTCGGTGGTCGTGTTGATGATTGCCTGAGAACCCGAAAGTTTGGCATTTTTCACCATGTCTGCGTAAGCATTGGCCCGGATGGCTTTACCCGAAATTCCTCCGATACCGAAGACACGGCCGATCTTGGCGGAACCTTCGACGGTGCCGATAACCCGGTAGTTCTTCTGTGCAAGTTCGACATTTGTTTGCGTGACGTTCCGGTTGGCTGTCAGGTGCGCAGAGGTTGCGCAGCTGGTCATCAGACCGGCAGCTGCTACAACGGCAGCCGCGCATAAAAGTTTTTTCATAATAATGAAAGTTTAGGTTGTCGCCCAAGGTAAATATCCGTTCTAATGCATCTTGTGCAAGGATCATCGGGTCTTTATCTTTGTGTACCGATTGGATGATCTATAAAACGGTCGGCAATTGATTATGGACAATAAGAAATACGACCGT
>NZ_DBFWLG010000037.1:0-12804 GCF_048465575.1 Alistipes sp. | reverse complement strand
CATAGCTGCCGTCGTTCATGAAAGAGAGTTTGCGCGCAAGTTCCGACGGCCCGCCCGGCGGGGGACGGAACAAAGATACAACATCGAAGAGGCGATGTCAAGGGTTTGGCCGGATTTTTTCGATCGGATATTCGAAAAATCCGGCTAAACCGATTCAGAATTCATAATTCACAATTCATAATTATTTCCGCAGGTGGTAGGTGGTTGCGGGCTGTCGACGGGTGTCGGAGGAGGCGAGGAGGAGGGCTTGCGAGCTCTCGACCGGGCTCGGGAATTGAGAACGGGACCGGGGACAGAGGGGCGTGTGACCCCTCGACAGGGTCGGGGATCGAGAGAAAATAGTATGAAAGTCGAAAGCCCGTTTACTGGGGAATAAAGATATAGGTGATGGTGCCCTGGTGGCGGGCGGGAGCGGAGGGGTCGATGTTGAAGCGGGAGGAGCGGGCGGCACGGAGCGCCGTGGAGCGCATGCACTCGTCGCCGCCCGAGGCCACGCGGGCAGCCGTGACCTCGCCCGAGCGGTTGACCGTGATTTCGACCACCACCTCGCCGCCGCCCTCGCAGAGGTAGGCCGGGACATCGAGGTAGCGCGACGTACGGACCGGATTGCTGAGCGAAAACGAGACCGTGACGCGCCCCTTGACCTTGCGGTCGCGGTGCTCGGTGCCCTCCTCCTTGCCGAGGCGTTCGCGGATGGCGCGCTCCTCGGCAAGCCCCTGTTCGTACGCTTCGCGGTTAGCTCGCATCCGCTCGGCGGCCTCGGCGGCTTCGGCATTGAGCTCGGCGGCATTGGTTCCGCGGTCGTCGCGCAGCTGCTCGTTCAGTGCATTTTCGTTCGAGGTCTGATTCCGGATGCTGCGCCAGTCGATCGGGTCCTGCTGCTGCCGCTCTTCGACCTCGCGCTGGAGCCGGTCGCGCTCGCGCTCCATTTCGGCCAGGGTTTCGAGATCGATGTACATGCCCTGGGTTGCGGACTTGCGGCCCACGACGATCTTCGAACTGACGAAGACGATCATCAGCACCAGGTAGGCGATGAGCGTGACGCTCAAACCGATCCGGTGGTCGTAGGTCCACACGCCCGCATCTTTCGGACGGTTGCCGAACGGCAGGTCGATGCGCGGACGCCGCGCAGGTTTCGGTTTGTTGTCCAACGATTTGTCACTCATTCGCCAAGGTCATAATTTCGGGCAAAAATAGCTTTTTTTAACGATTTTTTCCTATCTTTGGGCGCAAATATTTAAAAGCACCGACTATGTCAACCAAACAACAAACGCTGAAGGCTCCCATCTCCTTCTCTGGAAAGGGTCTGCATACGGGCGTCAAAGTGACCATGACCGTGAACCCCGCCGAGGCCGATACCGGCATTCTCTTCCGCCGCATCGACATCGAGGGGCAGCCGATAATACCCGCTCTGTGCGACAACGTGGTGGATACGTCGCGCGGCACGACCATCGAAGCCGGCGGCCACCGCGTCTCGACCATCGAGCACATCATGTCGGCGCTCTGGACCCTCGGCGTGGACAACGCCCTGATCGACATCGATGCCCCCGAGACTCCCATCATGGACGGCTCGGCCCGCGAATACGCCCGGGCCATCACCGAAGCCGGCGTGGTGGACCAGGATGCCGAACGAAAATATTACCACGTGACCGAAAAGATGGTCTACACGATCCCCGAAAAGGGCGTTGCGATCATCCTCTACCCCGACGACGAATTCTCGGTCTCGCTGCACGTCGATTACAACTCGAAGGTCATTGGCAATCAGTATGCCACATTCGATCCCGGAGACAACTACGCCACCAAGATCGCCCCCTGCCGCACGTTCGTCTTCCTGCACGAGCTGGAGCCGCTCATGAAGATGAATCTCATCAAGGGCGGCGACCTGGACAACGCCATCGTGGTGGTCGAAAATCCCGTGCCCGACGAGCAGCTGGAGCACCTCAAAACGATCTTCGGCAAACCCGACATCGAGATCAAGGCAGGCTATCTGAACAACCTCGAACTGCGCTGCAACAACGAGCTGGCGCGCCACAAGCTCCTCGACCTGCTGGGCGATTTCGCGCTGCTGGGCCAGCGCATCAAGGGGCGCGTGTGGGCCACCCGTCCGGGCCATTTCGCCAACACGGAGTTCATGAAGCAGCTCAAGCGCACCATCCGCAAGGCGGGCGAGAAGCCGCGCTTCACGTACGACTGCCGCAAATCGCCCGTCTACGACATCAACGGCATCCGCTCGATGCTCCCCCACCGTCCGCCGTTCCTTTTGGTCGACCGCATCTTCCACATCGACTCGACAGACGTGGCCGGCATCAAGAACGTGACGATGAACGAGCCGTTCTTCGTGGGCCATTTCCCCGAGGAGCCGGTCATGCCGGGCGTGCTGATCGTCGAGGCGATGGCCCAGTGCAGCGGCATTCTGGTGCTGAGCGGCGTCGAGGACCCGGAGAACTATTCGACCTATTTCATGAAGATCGACGGCGTGAAATTCAAGCGCAAGGTCGTTCCGGGCGACACGCTCCAATTCGAGATACACCTTTTGGAACCCATCCGCCGCGGTGTGGCCGTGGTCGAGGGCAAGGCGTTCGTGGGCGAGACGCTCGCGTGCGAAGCCATCATGATGGCCCAGGTCGTCAAAAACAAAAAATAGCACAGACGATGATAAGCAACCTCGCCTACGTCCACCCCGACGCTAAACTGGGCAAGAACGTAACCGTCGAACCGTTCGCCTACGTGGCCGGCGACGTCGAGATCGGCGACGACTGCTGGATCGGCCCCGGGGCCGTCATCCACGACGGCGCCCGCATCGGAAAGGGGTGCCGCATCCACACGGCCGCCTCGGTGGCCTGTCTGCCGCAGGACCTCAAGTTCGCGGGCGAAACGACGACCTGCGAGATCGGCGACCGCAACGACATCCGCGAATACGTCACCATCAGCCGAGGCACCAAATCGACCGGCACGACCCGTATCGGGAGCCACAACCTCTTGATGGCCTATGTCCACGTGGGCCACGACTGCGTGGTGGGAAGCAACTGCGTCATCGCCAACCGCGTCTCGCTCGCGGGCGAGGTGCACGTGGGCGACTGGGTAGTGATCGGAGGCCACGCCGCCGTGCACCAGTGGACCCACATCGGCGACCACGCGATGATCCAGGGCGGTGCGCTTCTGGGGCAGGACCTGCCGCCCTATGTGATCGTGCGCAACGACACGCTGCGCTTCGCGGGGATCAACAAGATCGGCCTTTCGCGCCGGGGCTTCACTCCCGAGCGCATCGCCGAGATCCACGACGCCTGCCGCATCCTCTTCCAGAGCGGCATGAACTACCTGAACGGCTGCGACGAGGTCGAGCGCGAGGTGCCGCAGAGCCCCGAGCGCGACGCGCTGGTGCGGTTCATCCGCGAATCGAAGCGCGGCATCATCAAGCCCTACGAAGCCAAGACGAAAGAGGAGTAGCGTTTTGCGCCGCAGCCCGGTTCGGACTGCGGCGCAAACCATCTTTGCAGCATGCACGATCCCCGGGCCCGGTCGAGGGGTCGCAAGGCGAAGCAAACAGCGGAAGATTCCTCACATCCGTTCGGAATGACAATGATTGGCTTGCCCCCCGACGTTGCTCGGGAGTCGAGAACACATTCCACCTTTCACCCTGAATAAAAAAGAAGCGCTCTACCTTGGTATATAAGAAATTTTCACTATATTTGCAGTGTCGAAAGACACGAAGAGAGGAAAGGGGACGGGCAGTCCCCTTCTTTCATAGTTATACTCGACTGATACACAATTATTTATGATCGATACAAAGAAAATCGTCGACGTGGCGGAACAAAACATGGAGGGCACGGACCTCTTCGTGGTCGGCTGTACATGCTCGCATGCCAACGAGGTCGAGCTCACGATCGACAGCGACACGTCGGTCGGAATCGACGCCTGCGTGGAGCTGAGCAGGCGGATCGAGGCGTGCTTCGACCGCGAGGAGGAGGATTTTTCGCTGACGGTGGCCTCGGCAGGCATAGGCTCCGAGTTGAAGCATCTCCGACAATACAAAAAACTCATCGGCAGCCCGGTCGAGGTGCTGCTCCTGAGCGGCGTGAAGATCACGGCGCGGCTCGACGAGGCGAACGAGGAGGGCATAACCCTCTCCTACGAGGAGAAGCAGGCCGTCGAGGGCCGAAAGCGCAAGGAGCTGGTGACCGTCACGCGCCGCTACCCTTTCGTGCAGATCAAGTGGACGCGCGAGTGGCTCGATTTCAAATAGAAGAAAACTAAAAACAAGATAACGCACAATGGACAACCTGAATTTAATCAGCAACTTTGCCGAGTTCAAAGAGTTGAAGAACATCGACAAGTCGACGATGATCGGCGTGCTGGAGGACGTCTTCCGCCACGCCTTGCAGAAGCAGTATGAAACGGATGAGAATTTCGACGTGATTATCAACCCCGAAAAGGGCGACCTCGAAATCTGGCGCAACCGCACGGTGGTCGAGGACGGGGCCGTGGAGAATCCCATCACGCAGATCGCCGTCTCGGAGGTCAAGGCCATCGACCCCACCTACGAGATCGGCGACGAGTATGCCGACGAGATCAAACTCTCGTCGTTCGGACGCCGCGCCGTGCTCTCGCTGCGTCAGAACCTCGCCTCGCGCATCCTCGATCTGGAGAAAGCCAACCTCTACGAAAAATACTCCGAAAAGGTCGGGGACATCATCACCGGAGAGGTCTACCAGATGTGGAAAAAGGAGGTGCTGATCCTCGACGACGACGAGAACGAGCTGATCCTCCCCAAAGCCGAGCAGATTCCCAACGATTTCTACCGCAAGGGCGATACGATCAAGGCCATCGTCAAGTCGGTCGAGATGAACAACAACCAGCCCCGCATCATCCTCTCCCGCACGGCCAACCAGTTCCTCGAGCGGTTGTTCGAGCAGGAGGTGCCGGAGATTTTCGACGGGCTGATCACCATCAAGAAGATCGTCCGCATCCCCGGCGAGCGGGCCAAGGTGGCCGTGGAGTCCTACGACGAGCGCATCGACCCGGTGGGCGCCTGCGTCGGCATGAAAGGTTCGCGCATCTATTCGATCGTCAAGGAGCTGCGCAACGAGAACATCGACGTGGTCAATTACACGGCCAATACGCAGTTGATGATCCAGCGCTCGCTGAACCCCGCCAAGGTCTCGTCGATCACCATCGACGAGGAGAAGATGACCGCAGCGGTCTACCTCAAGCCCGATCAGGTGTCGCTGGCTATCGGCAAGGGAGGTCTGAACATCCGCCTCTCGAAGATGCTTACGGGGTATGACATCGACGTCTACCGCGAGGTAGAAGAGGAGGACGTGGCCCTCACGGAGTTCGCCGACGAGATCGATGCGTGGATCATCGATGCGTTGAAGAACGTGGGCTGCGACACGGCCAAGAGCGTACTGGAGCTTCCCGTCGAGGAGATCGCCGCACGCGCCGACCTCGAACTGGAGCAGGCACAAAAGGTCGTGGCGATTCTCAAGGCCGAATTCGAAGAGTAAAACAAGAGAGGAAAGGAGAAGAGACTATATGGGGAACGAAAGAAAATTAAGGCTCATTCAGGTCGCCAAGGAGTTCAAGGTGGGATTGAATACCATCACGGATTTTCTGCAAAAGAAAGGCATCAAGAGCGACGGATCGCCCAATACGCTGGTCGATGATGAGACGTATGCAGTGCTGGAAAAGGAGTTCGGTTCGAACCGCAGCGCAGGCAATGCGCGCGAATCGATCCGCGAACGCATCGCGCAGAAGCAGACGACCATCACCCTCGAGGAGGCCCGTCGGCAGGAACGCGAGGAGGAGCGCGAGGTGGTTATCAAGAGCAACGTCATCAACGTAAAGGACGAAATCCGGCAGCAGCCCCGGATTCTGGGCAAGATCGACCTGTCGCCCAAACCCAAGGCCGCACCCCGGCCGGCCGCAACGCCCGCACCGGCGCCGAAACCCGAGACGCCACGCGCAGCAGCGCCCGCAACGGCGCCTGCAACTGAAAAGACGCCCGCAGTGTCTGCAACCCCTGCTCCGGAACAGGTCCGTGAGACCGTGACGGCTCCCGCGCCCTCCGCGGCTCAGGCAGCTTCGGCAACCGAACCGGCAGCCCCCGCAGCAGCGGCACCGGCAGCAGAACCCGCACGTCCCGCCGCCGAAATCCCGTCCGGCGAGCCCGCACGTCCCGCCGAGGAGCCTGCCAAAGCGGCTCCGAAAGACAATGTCTTCCGCCCCGAAACCCCGACCCTGCAAGGGCCTCAGGTCCTGGGTACGATGGACGTATCGGGCTTCGTGGCGGGCGGCAAGCACAAGCGCAAGCGCCTCCAGAAAGAGAAAGTCGACGTAAACAAGGCTCCGAAAGGCGGTGCTCAGGGCGGCAAGTCCGCCGGACAGGGCGGTCAGGGAGGCCAGAACCGTCCGGGTGGCGCAGGTCCGAACCGTGGCGGGCAGGGTCAGAACCAGCCCCGGCCGGGCGAGGGACGCCGCAGCAAGTCGAAGAACGCCCCCAAACCCATCGTCCGCCCCGAGGTGAGCGACGAGGAGGTTTCGAAGCAGATCAAGGACACCCTGGCCCGGCTGACGGCCAAGGGTGCCAAGAGCAAAAGCGCCAAGTACCGCAAGGACAAGCGCGACGCGGTGCACGAACGCATGAACGTGGAGTTCGAACGCGAGGAGCAGGAACGTTCGGTGTTGAAAGTCACCGAGTTCGTGACCGCAAGCGAACTGGCCACGATGATGAACGTCTCGCCGACGGAGGTCATCACGGCCTGCATGAACCTGGGATTGATGGTCTCGATCAATCAGCGTCTCGACGCCGAAGCCCTCGTGGTCGTGGCCGAAGAGTTCGGGTTCACCACCGAATTCGTCTCGGTGGAGATACAGGAGGCCATTTCGGAGGAGGACGCCGACCGCGAGGAGGACCTCGTTCCGCGTCCGCCGATCGTGACCGTGATGGGCCACGTCGATCACGGCAAGACATCGCTGCTGGACAACATCCGCAAGACCAATGTCATCCAGGGCGAGGCCGGAGGCATCACGCAGCACATCGGTGCGTACAGCGTCGAACTGAACGGACAGAAGATCACGTTCCTCGACACCCCCGGCCACGAGGCTTTCACGGCCATGCGTGCCCGCGGCGCCAAGATCACCGACGTGGCGATCATCATCGTGGCGGCCGACGACAGCGTCATGCCGCAGACCGTCGAGGCGATCAACCACGCGCAGGCCGCCGGCGTGCCGATGGTCTTCGCCATCAACAAGATCGACAAGCCCAACGCCAACCCCGACCACATCAAGGAGCAGCTCTCGCAAATGAACTACCTGGTCGAATCGTGGGGCGGCAAGTACCAGGATCAGGATATATCGGCCAAGCAGGGGCTCAACCTCGACAAACTGCTCGAAAAGGTGCTCCTCGAAGCCGAGATGCTCGACCTGAAAGCCAACCCGAACAAGAAAGCGCAGGGTACGGTCATCGAGTCGACGCTCGACAAGGGGCGCGGCTACGTCTCGACCATCCTGGTGCAGAGCGGCACGCTGCGCATCGGCGACGTGATCCTCTCGGGCACCTCGACGGGCCGCGTGAAAGCCATGTTCAACGAGAACGGCAAGAAAGTCACCGAGGCGGGTCCCTCGACCCCCGTGCAGGTGCTGGGTCTGAACGGCGCGCCGCAGGCCGGCGACACGTTCAACGTCATGGACGACGACCGTTCGGCCCGCGAGATCGCCAACAAGCGCGAGCAGCTGGCCCGCATGCAGGGCATCATGACCCAGAAGCACGTGACGCTGGACGAAATCGGACGACGCATCGCCATCGGCTCGTTCAAGGAGCTGAACATCATCGTCAAGGGCGATGTCGACGGCTCGATCGAAGCCATGTCCGGCTCGCTGATCAAGCTCTCGAAAGAGACCGTGCAGGTCAACGTCATCCACGCCGCCGTGGGGCAGATTTCCGAATCGGACGTGCTGCTGGCCGCCGCTTCGAACGCCATCATCGTCGGCTTCCAGGTGCGTCCGTCGGCCGCCGCACGCCGCGTGGCCGAGAAAGAGGAGATCGAAATTCGGCTCTATTCGATCATCTACGACGCGATCAACGACATCAAGGACGCCATCGAGGGCATGCTGGAACCCGTGATGAAAGAGGAGATCGTCGCCTCGGTCGAGGTGCTCGAAATCTTCAAGATCACCAAGGTCGGCACCGTCGCCGGCTGCGTGGTCCGCGAGGGCAAGCTCACGCGCTCGACCCCGATCCGCGTCATCCGCGACGGCATCGTGATCTACACCGGCAAACTCGGCTCGCTCAAACGCTTCAAGGACGACGTGAAAGAGGTGACCGTAGGCCAGGACTGCGGCCTGAACATCGAGTCGTTCAACGACATTCGCGTGGGCGACATCGTCGAGGGCTACGAACAGGTCGAAGTCAAACGCAAGTAGAAACCTATCGTCGAACCGGCACGGCCATGATCCGACACACGATTGCACAGCCGTTACTGCTCCGCACTTGTTGCGGGGCGGTAACGGCCGTGTTTTCTCACTGACGGCAGCGCGTACCGCTCCCCGAATACCTTAAACCAAAACCCATATCCCAAACTCAAAAACATGAACACCCCTATCCACTTTACCACGGCCGAGGAGGCCGTCAAGGTCATCAAATCGGGCGACCACGTGCATCTGAGCTCCGTGGCTTCGGCACCGCAGTGCCTCATCAACGCCATGTGCGCCCGCGGCCGGGCCGGCGAGTTGAAAGACGTCCATGTCCACCACCTCCACACCGAGGGTCCGGCGCCTTACGCCGATCCCGAATTCGAGGGCATCTTCCAGCTCGACTCGTTCTTCGTGGGTTCGAACGTCCGCAAGGTCACCCAGAGCGGCCACGCCGACTACATTCCCATCTTCCTGAGCGAGACGCAGCGCCTCTACCGCTGCGGCGCCGTGCCGTGCAACGTGGCCATGATCCAGGTCTCGACGCCTGACAAGCACGGCTACGTGTCGCTCGGCACCTCGGTCGACGCCACGCTGGCGGCCGTCGAATGCGCCGACCACGTGATCGCCGTGGTGAACAAGAACGTGCCCCGCTCGTTCGGCCAAGCCATGATCCGCATGTCGAAAATCGACACGTTCGTCGAGGACGATACGCCGCTGATCGAGGCCCGATTCTCGGAACCCAACGAGGTCGAGACCGCCATCGGCCGCCACTGCGCCGCCCTGATCGAGGACGGAGCCACGCTCCAGATGGGTATCGGCGCCATTCCCAACGCCGTGCTCACGCAGCTCACGGGACACAAGAACCTGGGTATCCACACCGAAATGTTCGCCGACGGCGTGCTGCCGCTGGTCGAGAAAGGCGTCGTCAACGGCGAGGCGAAAAAGACCGATCCGGGCAAGATGGTTTCGACGTTCCTGATGGGTTCGCAGGCCGTTTACGACTTTATCGACGACAACCCGGGCGTGCTGATGATGGATGTGGGCTACACCAACGACCCCTACATCATCTCGCAGAACGACCGTTTCGTGGCCATCAACTCGGCCTTGCAGGTCGATCTGACGGGCCAGGTGTGCGCCGACTCGCTGGGCACCAAATTCTGGTCGGGCGTGGGCGGTCAGATCGATTTCGTCTACGGCGCTTCGCTCTCCAAGGGAGGCAAAGCAATCATCGCCATGCCCTCCGTCACCAACAAGGGCGTATCGAAAATCTGCCCAACGCTGCTGGACGGTGCGGGCGTCGTGACCACGCGCAACCACATCCACTGGTTCGTCACGGAGTTCGGCGCCGTGGACCTCTACGGCAAGACCATGCAGGAGCGTGCGCGCCTCCTGATCTTGGTGGCCCACCCCTCGGCACGCGAGGAGCTGGACCGCGCGGCGTTCGAACGCTGGGGTTCGCACCACCACTACATCAAGGGTTATATGGCAAAATAGCCGAAAGCGATTTTTTGTATAATCCGCAAAACGAAATGTTAGCAGAATTTTAAAACGAAGCGACAATTTCGAAAAACGAAGCGTACCTATTTCGGGTGCGCTTCGTTAGTTTTATTAGTTGCAAACACTCTTAGAATTGGTTTTAAATTCCATTCGAACGCCATCCAATCATACGTTTAAATCGAACTTGACGTTTTCATTTCCTGCAATCAATACACGGGTTTTTGCGACGTTATTCTCGTATATGTGAACGTTCCCCAGGTTTAGGGTGATCGACCTTAGAGGGAGGTCTATTTGCCTTGTCATCAGGTACAAGTGGTAAATATCGGCAGGTAACCCTAAATTGGCGTCCGAACTGCGTTGATAGGCAGAAAGGACCAACTCGTCCTCGTCGATCTGAAACTGCACCAGGCTCAGGCAGGGCGACTGATTGCTTTCAGCGCCGGTTTCGCCCAGGAACAGCACGTAGTTCTTACTGCTGCGCTTCTCCCGGTTGATCTTGGCGAGTAGCGGCGGCAGTTTTTCGAAATAGGTCGGGTAACTGTTGACCAGAATCGAACCGCAGTAGTCCCACCAGTTGATCCCTGCCTCGCGGTATCTCTCCACGCACCGCTCCCCCTGCATGAATAGCTGCAATTCGCTCCTGAGCTTCTTTCGGGCGATATTGTGCCCCTCGAATATATCGAGCAGGTCGCCCGGTGCGAGGGCAAGCTGCTCGTTCAAAAGGTACTTAATGCTCCCTTTGCGATTGTTTTGCATCTTGCCGGAAGCCAGAATTTTATCCAGCATTGAGTAATATTTATTCATTCGGTTAAGATGTTCAAGCCCGTTTATAAATCATCACGTCGGTATATTTGGCGTCCTTATTGATTGTTGCGCTGACCTCTTTCCGCTCTGCCCCGTCGAACGGGTTGCCGTCGAATTGTGTCCGGGCAAACCAGTCGATCAGTTCGACAATTTGCGATTTGGTGGAGGTGAAATAAACGTAGGATTGTCCTTGCAAGCATTGCAAAACATCCAGGTAGTCGGCCAGCTTCCAGTAGCATTTGTAAGCCCCCGCTTCGGTAGAGAGGTATGGAGGGTCGATCAGGAATACCACTCCGGGCACGTTTTTGAATAGCCCGAAGAGCTCCCGGTAGTCGTGCTTTGCGATCTCTACTCCGGCCAAATAACCCTCGGCAGCATAATCCGTCTGCCGGACCGAATTATAAAATTGTTCAGCTGCCAGTTCTTCGAAAGAGGTCGCATAATTGCCGGAAAACAGTAACGACGCCGACAGGGTAATGTAATCCACGAATCCGGTTGCTTCTTCCTGGGTTACCCGGTCGAGAATCTGCCTGCGCAGCGGCTCCGGCAACCGCTGGCCCTTGGGCTTGACGCCTACCATGTTGCGGATATTAGCCAGCAGGGCGTTCGTCCGTGGGATATTCTCCAGTCGAAGATGAAAGTCGTCGTAATCGTTGTATACGACCCGCGCCTCCGGGCGCTCCTGCTTGGTGATATGAGACAAGAGCCCGCTGCCGCCGAACAGATCGACGAAGACCTCAGCGTCGGAGTACTGCCCGAGCGCTTTGCGAAATTCAACGACAAAGCGGCGTTTCTGTCCCATGAAAGGCAGCGGGGAGGAATTGTAAAGGGGTTTCTTCATTCACGAAAAAAGTGTATATTTGCAACCTCACCACGTACCAAAAATGCCGTAGCACATCCGATGGCTTTAGCCCTCGGTGGATGTGTTACGGCGCATTCGTTCTGCTGTACGTGGTGAGATACTACAACAGACCGGGGGCTTTTTCATGCCCCTATGTCAACGGGTCAGTCCTGCATGGGCGGTCTGTCCTCGTGCGGAATGTAGGGATATTTCGCATTGGAGATGTAGCGTACCCAGGCAAACAGATGACGCCACCAGCGGCGGGTGTAGTCCCTGCGGTGCTCGTTGTAGATCGCCTCGCTCTCGAAGCAGCTGTTGCGGTACACCTGGTCGTAGGGCGGCAGCAGGACCTCGATAGCGACCGAGAGGGCATAGACCAGGAAGGGCGCCGGAACGCAGGCCAGCAGCCACCACCAGGCCCCGGTCAGCGAGGCCACGACGAAGCCCAGAAGCAGGCACGCGGCCGCGATCTCCAGTTGCTGCCGGGCGTGAATCCGCTCGTGGTTGAGCATCCGGGTGGTGAAGCGTTTCCCGTTCCTGACGAATATCCAGAACATGACGGTCATGGCCGTAAAGCGCCCGAAAGGCAGCGTGTCGTTGTAAATCACTTTCATTATATCGGTTTGTTAGGATTTCAAAAAGATGGGTGTCGAGTCAAATTACCAAAGCCCCCTATCAGAGTGCATTTAGTATTCTCTCCCATACAAGGGATAACATTATTATTCTTCCCCGATACCCAAGATCAAATATGCACTATTGCCATCGTCCCGTCGGTATTTCGGCCGATGACCTTGAAAAAGGACCGCGGCCCCTCGATGCGGAAATGCTTATCTCCGGTGAAAAGCACCACTCCGGCGTAGAACGAAACCTGCATCTTATACTGCCCGGAAGCATCTAAGCCGCATGTCGTGCCTCCGATGTCCGAGCCCCTATGAAGCTCGAATTTTCCCCCCCCCCGAATATTGGGGGTCCTGAACCGTTTTAACCCATCTTTCGAAGAGTTCCTGCACGGAGATAAGCCGCATCCACCCCGTCGCTGCGAGTTGCTCGGTGTTGACCGGGAGGGGGTTTATGCGCACCGCGGTCCACGTGATTTCTTTGCCGGCGAACTTGTCCTGAACGAGTTTGAACCGTAAATATTCGCTCTACCACATCTTTAAAATGTATTTTATGAATTTCGGGATAAACATTTGGAGATTTGAGGAAGAATTGTTACTTTCGGTATAGCAAATACGCTTAACAAGTATTTG
>NZ_DBFWLG010000036.1:0-136498 GCF_048465575.1 Alistipes sp. | reverse complement strand
TCGGCATAGCCCGTAAGCGGTCTCTGCACTCGCTTACCCGCAAAGTTCACCTTTCACCTTATTTTGCAGTTCGCAGCCAGCGGAGGTCTGCTCGAAGCCGAAGAGCTGAGTGCAGTCCTCCGCCCGGCGTGGCTGCGGACTGCCGCCGCCGAGGGCGGCGCGGACAAAACAGTAAGCGGAAGATTCCTCGCATGCGCCCGCAATGACAACGATTGACCGGCGACCCCTCGACTGCACTCGGGGGGTCGAGGACGGATCGTTTTTCGACTGCTCTCAACTTTTCACATTTCACTTTTCACCTTTCACCTTGATTGTCAGAGGTGTTGCAGGGTGTAGTCGATCATCTTCTGGCGGACGTTGTGCGTGTCGTCGGGCTGCATCGAGTGGTTTTGGTCGGGGTAGATCATCATGTCGTAGCGCTTGCCGGCGCGGTTGAGGGCGCGGGCCATCTCCGCCGTGTTCTGGAAATGGACGTTGTCGTCGGCCGTGCCGTGGATCAGCAGGAGGCGCGTGCGCCCGTCGTCGAGCATCCGCGCGAAATTCAGGGGCGAGTTGTCGTCGTACCCCGCGGCGTTGTACTGGGGCAGGTTGCTGTAGATCTCGGTGTAGATCGAGTCGTAGTAGCGCCACGAGGTCACCGGCGCCACCGCGATGGCCACACGGAACAGCCCGTGCCCTTTCAGAGCGCAGCTCAGGGCCATGAATCCGCCGTAGGACCAGCCGTAGATGCCGATCCGGTCGGGATCGACCCACGGCTGCGACGCGAGGTGGCGGGCGAACGAGAGCTGGTCCTCGGTTTCGAGCGCCCCCAGCCGCCCGTAGGTCTGCTTCTTGAACTTTTCGCCCCGGAACCCCGTGCCCCGGCCGTCGGTGCAGGCGACCACATAGCCCTTGTCGACCAGCGCATCCTCCCAGTCCAGCGACCAGCGGTCGCGGACCTGCTGCGACCCCGGACCCGAGTACTGGGTCAGCAGCACGGGGTAACGCTTCGCCGGATCGAAATCGCGCGGACGCACGATCCAGGCGTGGAGCGTGTCGCCCCGCTCGGTGGTGAACGTGAAGAACTCCCGCACAGGACGGCGCGAAGCGGCCAGTTCGTCCCTGAGTTCGCGGCTCTCGCAGAGCGTGCGGACCGCGCGGCCCGAGCCGTCGGCGATCTCGACCCGGTTGGGCGTCGAGGCGTTGGAAAAGGTCGAGATGTAGTATTTCATCCCGCGGCTCGGCGCGATGTCGTAGTAGCCCTCGCCCGGGGTGAGGCGGCGTTTGTCGCGCCCGTCGAGGCGCACGCTGTACAGATTGCGCCGCAGGGGCGAGGTCTCGGTCGAGAGGTACCACACGCGCTTGCCGTCGGTCCCCACGACGCGGGTCACCTCCCAGTCGCCCCGGGTCACCTGCGAGAGGAGCCCGCTGCGGAGGCTGTACAGATAGAGGTGCATGTAGCCCGTGTGGCTCTCCTGGCGGACCAGGAAGCGGTCGCGGTCGACGAACGTGATCGTGCTGCCGTCCACCCGCTCGACATACTGCTGCGCCCGCTCTTCGTAAGCGGTACGCTGAGCGCCGTGGGGTTCGCAGACGATCATTTCAAAGGTATTCTGGCGGCGGTTGAGGCGATAGAACCAGAGGCGGCCGTCGGGTGTGAAGCCGATGCGGGGGATGTACTGGTCGCTCTCGGGACCGGTGTCGATGCGCGTCTTTTCGCCCGTCGTGAGGTCCGCGACCCACAACTGCACGGTCGCGTTTCGCTCGCCGGCCTTGGGGTATTTGAACGAGAAAGCCCGGTTGTAAAGTTTCCCGTCGTAGCGCATCATCTCCATGAGCGGCACGGCGCTTTCGTCGAAACGCAGGTAGGCCAGGCGGCGGCTGTCGGGCGAGAACGCATAGGCCCGCGTGAAGCCGAACTCCTCCTCGTAGACCCAGTCCGTCGTCCCGTTGATGACCTCGTTCCACACGCCGTCCGTAGTGATGCGGCGCGTTTTTCCCGCAGCTATCTCCCAGAGGTAGAGGTCGTTGCGGTCCGAATAGGCGATCATCCGACCGTCGGGCGAAAAGGTGGCGTCGCGCGGCGCCTCGGCCCCGGTCAGCACGGGACTTAGGGCACTGCCGTCCGAGAGGTAATAGCGCGTGGTGTAGGAGTGGCGGTAGATCGGCGTGCGGCCCGAAGCGATGAGCAGCTGCCGCTCGTCGGGCGAAAAGGCGTAGTCGGTGATCTCCATTCCGGGCTTGGGCTGCGGAAGCAGGCTTACGCCCCGTCCGGCTTCGGCGTAGCGGTAGCGGACGATGTCGCCGGATTCGAGGACGGTATAGTGCTCGCCGTCGTTCATCGAGCGGATGCCGCGCACCGTCTCATTCAGATCGCGCAGGCGCGCTATTTCGGCGTATTCGTTCTGCGCCGCGGCGGTTCCGGCGGTGAAAAGGGACGCCAGCGCGGCAAGGACAAAGGTTTTCAATTCTTAATTTTTAATTCTTAATTCTCAATTCGTTAAGCCTCGGCTCAAATATCCTCCACGTCGAATTCGTACCCGAGCCGCTTGCCCGTGACGAATTTCGAGTTGTCCATCTTGGTGTTGAATTGGTCGACCGTGACGCGCTTGTTCTCCTCGTAAGGCGGCAGCAGCAGATCGAATTCCAACGCAAAGGCGATGGCCGCTTCGAGGATCGGAATGAGGGCGTCGCGGTCGATCTCGGCCTGGCCGAACTGCATGGCCCGCATGGAGTTCTGCTGCTTGCCCTCGACGAAATAGGAGCGCTCGCGGTTGATGAAGATGCGGCCGATCAGGTAGCCCTCGTCGGCGTTGCGGTTGAACTTGAACGAGTCGGAGAGGAAATTGTAGATGTTGACAACCCCGCAGTAGGAGTTCTCTCGGTCGGCCTGGACGTAGGGGTTCTGCCAGATCACGTGGTTGGGGTCGAACTCGAAGACGTCGGTGTGCATCTGGAAGATCAGGATGTCGTTGGCCACCTGCAACTGCGCCTCGAACTTGCCGCGGTCGCGGTATTCGAGCCGCACGCGGCGGTCGAGCTTGCCGTCCAGGGCGTCGTCCATCTCCGAGGCCATCTCCAGCAAGGTCTCCTTGAGGGTGTTGAACGCAGAGAACGTGTTGTCGAAGACCCGCTGCTTGAGCGTCGACTTGCGGACGATCGTCTCCAGGATGCGTGTTCTTAAAGGTGTGGTTTCCATAGGATTGCGTTTTTATTTGATGCGTATTTGCTGCCCCTCGGCGAGCCGCTCGCCCGCGCCGAGGCGGTTCATCTTCTCGATGGAGCGGGTGCGGATGGCGTACGACTGCCCCACGGCCCAGGCCGTTTCGCCCGCCCGGCCGACATGGTGGCGGGCATTGCCCTGCCAGCGCTTTTTCTTGCGCTCGATGTAGACCGTCTCGCCGGGGGCGGGTTGGGCGCGCTTGTCCCGCAGGTCGTTGAACTTGCGCAGGTTGCGCGCCGAGAGGCGGAACTTGCGGCCGATGTTCTCGAACGTGTCGTTCTCTTTCGCAAGCACGTAATGCACGCCGTTGGTGGCGTAGACGTTGTAGCCCGCGTGGGCGTTGATCGTGACGCGGTAGTTGTCGGGGTCGACCGCCGTCTCGGCAGCGACGACGCTGCTTCCGGCCGAGAACCACTCCTCGGGGTCGGTTTTCGTGCCCGTGCGCGAGGCGTAGAGCCTGATCCCGTCGGGGCGGTCCAAGAGGTAGAGCTTCGACTCCTCGATGATGCGCACCAGCCGTTGGGCATAGTCGGGCGCCGTGGCGTAGCCCGCGGCCTTCAGCCCCCGCGCCCAGCTGCGGTAGTCGGTATTCGAATAGGCGAACAGGGAGTCGTAGCGGGGCTGCGAGTCGAGGAACTCGGCGTGGTCGCGGTAGGAGGCTTCGACCGAGGCGTAGGAGCGGAAACACTCGCCCTTGGCGTCGTCGTCGTGGTAGACCTTTCGGCCGGTCCAGCCGCGTTTGCACTTGATGCCGAAATGGTTGTTCGACTTGCACGAGAGCAGGCTGTTGCCGCAGTCCGATTCGAGGATGCCCTGCGCCAAGGTGATGCTCGCGGGGATGCCGTAGCGCTCCATGTGGTCCACGGCGATCGATTTGTAGCGGTCGACGTACTCCTCGCGCGTCAGGCGCGTCTGCGCCGCCAGGTGCGCGGCCGCGAGGAGGAGGATTGCGGCCAGGGATATTGCTTTTTTGGAAATATTCATTAACTTTGTTAGACTTTACGGACAAAGGTATAACTTTCCGTCGAAAATTACAATTCCAAATAAAACCGCCAAACTTATGTTTACCGAAAACGCCAACCGCATCTTCCGCGAGGCCATCGAGGAGTACCACCGCCACGACGACGTGGACCACCCGATCGAAAATCCCTACACGCCCCGAACCCTCGACCACCTGCTCTACCACAAGTGCTGGATCGACACCGTGCAGTGGCACCTCGAAGACATCATCCGCAACCCCGCGATCGACCCCGCCGAAGCCCTGGCGATCAAGCGCCGGATCGACCGTTCGAACCAGGAGCGCACCGACATGGTCGAGTACGTCGACTCGTACCTGATGGACAAATACAGGGACATTGCACCCCGGCCCGACGCGCGGCTCAATACCGAGACCCCGGCCTGGGCGATCGACCGTCTCTCGATCCTGGCGCTGAAAATCTACCACATGGCCGCCGAGACGGCCCGCACCGACGTGGACGACGCCCATCGCGCGGCCTGCCAAAAGAAGCTGGACGTGCTCCTCGCGCAGCAGGTCGACCTGTCGCGCGCCATCGAGGAGCTGATCGAGGACATCGAGGCCGGGCGCAAGTACATGAAGACCTACAAGCAGATGAAGATGTACAACGATCCGGCCCTCAACCCGGTGCTGTATGGCAAAAAATAGGGTTCCGGAGCAGGACGGACAGCAGGCACAGACGGACCGGACCGAAGAGAGGGGATGGACTGGCGGGTCGGCGAACGAGACGGGCCGGGACGGGCGGCCGGGACGGCCTGGGATGGACCAACAGTCGGACCCGCGGCCGGGTAAGGACGCGCGGACGGAACGGCCGGAGTTGCCGGGAGGGCCCGCGGGGTTGGGAGGGCCTGAAAAAGACGGACAGCCGGAGCGGACTGGAAAAGACATGCGGATGGTACAGCCGGAACTGGCCGGGAAACCGGTACAGTCGGGAAAGGACGCGCGGACGGAACAACCCGACCGGACCGGGAAAGCTGCCGGGCGAGCGTTGCCGCGCCACCTGTTGGTGCTGCGCACCTCGGCCATGGGCGACGTGGCGATGCTGCCGCACGCTTTGCTCGCGTTGAAAGCCGCCTACCCCGATCTGCGGATCACCGTGGCCACGCAGCCGCAGTTCCGCCCGTTCTTCGGGGGGTTGGACGTGGAGTTTCTCGACGTGAATACCAAGGGGGCCGAGCACTCCCTGGCCGGAATGTGGCGCCTGGCGCGGGAGGCACGCAGGCGGGGCGTGGATGCCGTGGCTGACGTACACGGCGTAATGCGCTCCGAGGCGTTCAGCCTCTCGATGCGGCTGCACGGGGTACCCGTGGCCGCAATCGACAAGGGCCGCCGCGAGAAACGGCGCTTTATCCGCGAGGGCGGCCGCCGGGCCGAGCCGCTCCGGCACACCGTGCTGCGCTACTGCGACGTCTTCCGCCGCCTGGGATTCGCATGCGACGATCCCCGTCCCGCCGTGCCGCGCGAGCGGCCCAATCCATTCGGAACGAAGCACGGCGTGTGGGTCGGATTCGCGCCTTTCTCGGCCCACCCGGGCAAGACCTACCCTGCGGAGCAGCGCCGCGAGGTCGTGCGGCTGCTGGCCGGGCGCTACGAGCGGGTGTTCATCCACAGCGGGGGCGGCGCCGAAGCCGCGTTCGCCGAAGAGATGGAGCGGACCTACCCCAACGTCACGGCCCTCTGGGGCAAGGTGCGTTTCGAGGGGGAGATGGATCTGCTGTCGCATCTCGACTGCGTGGTGGCGATGGATTCGCTGGTGATGCACCTCGCCTCGCTCGTGGCCACGCCCGTGGTATCGGTCTGGGGCGCGACGCACCCCGGACTGGGGTTTGCGGGCTGGGGGTGCGACTCGCAACTCGTATTGCAGGCCGACCTCGCGTGCCGCCCCTGCTCGGTCTACGGCGCCAAGCCCTGCCGCTACGGCGATTACCGCTGCCTGCGGGCCGTCACGCCGGAAATGATTGCGGCCAAGGTGGCCGGGGCGGTCGGCCGCTGAAATGAAAAAACCTCCGTCGAAAACGGAGGTTTTTTCGTGACGGGGAGCGGGTTACTCGTTGGCCTTGGTGTAGACTGCATCGGTACCCTCGATCGTGAGGGAGTAGCTGTCGTCCGCCCCTTTCGAGATCAGCCCCGTCTGGGTGAAATCGATCGTCTGGCCGTTGCCCAGGCTTTGGCCGAAGAGTTCGATGCGGTTCGGCTCGCCGGTGAGTTTCCACGCATTGTAAAGCAGCGTGGCCATGTTGATCGACTGCGCCTGGCCCTCGACCTCGATCTCGATGCCCATCACGGCCTCGGGATCGTTGGGGTCGGCCATTGTCCAGCGGCCGACGGCCGCGGAGTAGGTGGGGTCGGTGGCTACCCGGGTGGCAGCGATGCCCTCCTTGAGCCTCCCTTTGTAGTCCACGGTGATCGGCGCTCCGAGCAGCAGCCCGTAAGCGGCGGCCTTGTCGGCGTTCATCGTCGAGAAAGTGACGGTCCGGTCGCCCACCGACTCCTTGACCGTGACGGTGTTCATCGAGGCGTCGGCAATGGTGCCGGTAAAAGTTTTGGGCTCGTTCGAGCAGGAGGCGGCCAGGCCCATAACAGCCAGTGCGGCCAGCGTAATTCGGATGTTTTTCATCGCTCTATTTTTTATGGGGTTTGTTGCGGATGTATTCGTCGATGGCCCGGGCCGCGGTGCGCCCGGCACCCATAGCGAGGATCACGGTGGCGGCCCCCGTGACGGCGTCGCCGCCCGCGAAGACCCCCTCGCGGGTGGTGGCGCCGTGCTCGTCGGCCGTGATGCAGCCCCGGCGGTCGGTCGCAAGGCCCTCGGTGGTGGCCGAGAGCAGCGGGTTGGGCGAAGTGCCCAGCGCCATGACGACCACCTCGCAGTCGATGTCGAACTCCGAGCCGGGTTTGGCTACGGGCGAGCGCCGGCCGCTCGCGTCGGGTTCTCCGAGCTCCATCTCCACGCACCGCAGGCCGCGCACCCAGCCCCGCTCATCGCCGAGCACCTCCACGGGGTTGGTCAGCATCCGGAAGCGGATGCCCTCCTCGCGGGCGTGGTGGACCTCCTCGACACGGGCCGGGAGCTCCCGCTCGGAGCGGCGATAGACGATGGTGGCCTCGGCGCCGAGCCGCCTGGCCGTGCGCACGGCGTCCATGGCCACGTTGCCGCCGCCGACGACCGCCACGCGCCGCCCGACGTAGATCGGGGTGTCGTACTGCGCGTCGTAGGCCCGCATCAGGTTGGCGCGCGTGAGGAACTCGTTGGCCGAGACCACGCCGTTGAGGTTTTCGCCCGGGATGCCCATGAAGCGGGGCAGGCCGGCCCCCGAACCGATGAAGACGGCGTCGAACCCCTCCTCGTCCAGGAGCGAGTCGACGGTTAGGGTGCGGCCTACGATCACGTCGGTCTCGATCTCGACGCCCAACCGGCGGACCGCCTCGATTTCGCGCGCCACGATGCGCTCCTTGGGCAGGCGGAACTCGGGAATGCCGTAGACCAGCACGCCGCCCGGTTCGTGCAGCGCTTCGAAAATTTTGACCCCGTAGCCCATCCGGGCCAGGTCGCTCGCGCAGGCCAGACCCGCCGGGCCGCTGCCGATGACGGCCACGCGGCCTTTGTTGCGGGGCGCAGGCTCGGGCGCGGCGCCGTGGTCGATTTTCCAGTCGCCGACGAAGCGTTCGAGTTTGCCGATGGCCACCGGTTCGCCCTTGATACCCAGGATGCAGGCGCCCTCGCACTGCGTCTCCTGGGGGCAGACGCGGCCGCAGATGGAGGGCAGCGAGCTGTCGGCCGCGATCAGGTCGGCGGCCCGCTGCAACTGGCCGGCATGCAGCGCGGCGATGAAATCGGGGATGCGGATGCCCACGGGGCAGGCGCCCACGCAGCGGGGATTCCTGCACTGCAAACAGCGCGAGGCCTCCGCCGTGGCCTCTTCGAGGCTGTAGCCGTACGACACCTCTTCGAAATTGGTCGCACGCAGTTCGGGGTTTTGTTCGCGTACGGGGACGCGGGGTATTTTGGTTGCCATTTATTCAAGTGAAAGGTGAAAAGTGAAAGGTGAAAAGTCGGCGGAGGAAAATGAACTGGATGACGGGTGAAATTCGAAAAGCCTGCGAAAAACCTTTCCGATTCCACCCCCCCCTGCTACTTGTCAAGACCTATTTTACATCGGTGGCCTGCTTCGCGCTCTGCGGCCAGGGCCGCGCGGCGCTGCTCCTCGGAGCGATACATGCCCTGGCGGCGCATCGCCTCGTCGAAATCGACCTGGTGGGCGTCGAACTCGGGGCCGTCGACGCACGTGAAGCGCGTGCGGCCGCCGACCGTGACGCGGCACGCTCCGCACATGCCCGTGCCGTCGACCATCAGCGCATTGAGCGACACGGTGGTCCGCAGACCGTATTTCAGGGTGGTGAGGGCCACGAATTTCATCATAATCATCGGACCGATGGCCACGCATTCGTCGTAGTGCGCACCCTCGGCGATCCGTTTTTCGAGCAACTGCGTAACCAGCCCCTTGAACCCCTCCGAGCCGTCGTCGGTGGCGATGTAGAGATTCCCGGCCACGGCGCGCATGGCGTCGGTATAGATGAGCATCTCGCGGTTTTTGGCGCCGATGATGACGTCGACCGCGACGCCGTGCTCGTGGAGCCACTTGACCTGTGGATAGACCGGGGCCGTGCCGACGCCGCCGGCAATGAAGACGTAGCGTTTGCGGCGCACCTCGTCGAGAGGCTGCGTGACGAACTCCGAGGGGTGGCCGAGCGGGCCGGCAAAGTCGGCGAGGGATTCACCCGCTTCGAGGGCGCAAATCTTGCGCGTCGAGACGCCGATGGTCTGCGTGACGATGGTGACGCTGCCCGCTTCCGGATCGTAATCGGCGATGGTGAGCGGCACGCGCTCGCCGCGCTCGTCCGCGCGGACGATGACGAACTGCCCCGGCCGGGCCGAGCGGGCCACGCGCGGAGCGAGGATCTTCATCAGGTAGATGCCCGGGGCCAGGCACCGTTTTTCAAGAATGGGGAACATGGTATCTGTTTTAGTCTTTTCAGTTTTCGATGATTGCCGTGACGCGCACCCGCCTCATCGGACGCTGCGGGTCGTTGGTGATGATTACGAGGTGATCAGTGAGGATGCCGTAGTCGTGGGAAGCGGGGTCGAGGAGCAGCTCCGTGGAGAGGGTTTCGCCAGCCGCGATGCGCTGCCCGGGAGCGAGCGTCGTAGCGTAGTGTCCCCGGTTTTCGACGGCCCGGATCACCAGTTCGCCCTGCCCGGCGTTCGTAAGGCGAAGCGTACGGCGCTGCACGGGAGCGCCCCGTTTGACGGCCCCGAACTTGACGATGCTCTCCTCGGGTTCGAACCGCGGGGAATTTTGCGGGTCCGCGTCCGCAGGGTTGTCCACACCGATGCCGTGCGCCACGATCGTCGTGCCGTTGCTGCGGCCGTCGACCAGGACCTCCAGCGCATCGCGCAGCGTGCCGTAACGGGGCTCGCCGGACGGGACGAGGTACGCGAGGCCGATCTGACCCTCCTCGCCGGGGGCGATCCGGCGCGGATAGTGTGGGGTGAGTACCCCGCTCCCGGCCTGGGACCGCAACTCGAGCGTGAGTTCCCGGGCGGAGGTATTGACGTAACCGACAGCCGACTGCATCTGCTGTCCCGGATAAATATAGGTAAAGGCGCAGAGTGTCCCGTCGAGCCGCAGTCCGCCTCCGGCGTCGACCGGATAGCGCTCCGCAAGGCTCCGGGGCCGCGGCGCGACGGTGCCCCGCACCCCGAGCGTGGCGATCTTCCGCCGCTGGGATGAGTAAACGTCGAGATCCTTGGAGAAAGTGCCCGGCCGGTTGGTCGGGTCGAACGTTACGGTGATGCGTGTCTTTTCGCCCGGCAGAACCGGTTTGCGCGAAAATTCGGGCACCGTACAGCCGCACGAGGTCACCACGTCCAGTATCACCACGGGGTCTTCGCCCAGGTTCTCGCCTGTAAAGGTATGCGTCACACGCCCGTCGGACTCTTCGATGGTGCCGAAATCCCATTCCGCGGGATCGAAAACCAACTGGGCGCGGGCCGTCTGGAAGAGACAAAGCGCGAGCAGTGCAAGCGGTATCGTACAGTTTCGTAACATCTCGAATTGGTTGTTCGGTATGCAAAGGTACATTTTTTTGAAAAATTCGTGCAATAATTTTGCGGGAATAAAAAAATGCTCTATATTTGCACTCCGAAACGGTTCGGAAAACCGGCTCGAATGCCTGAATAGCTCAGTTGGTTAGAGCACATGACTGTTAATCATGGGGTCCTAGGTTCAAGTCCTTGTTCAGGCGCAGATGCGCGAGGGTTGCGTAAAGGTTCTTTAGACTTTCTGCAAAGTATTTCGGAACAAAAAATTTCGCTAAAGTTTGGAGTTCCAGAAAATTGAATTACCTTTGCAGTCCCGAGCCATTTTTAGGGGAGCTTAGCTCAGCTGGTTCAGAGCGTCTGCCTTACAAGCAGAGGGTCGGGGGTTCGAATCCCTCAGCTCCCACAGATTTAGATCGACCACTTACAGCGATGCAGGTGGTTTTTTTATCGAGGGAGCATAGCTCAGTTGGTTTAGAGCGCCTGCTCGACAAGCAGGAGGTCTGCGGTTCAAATCCGCATGTTCCCACAACATTTTCAAGCAGTTGCAGCGATGCGGCTGCTTTTTTGTTGGTGCGGGTTTGTGCTCGGTTTGGTTCGGGAGTATCCGGATCGCTTCCAAGGGACGACAACGGGTGCGAATGCACAGAAAGGTCGTGGAGCGGACGGCTGCACGCAGGCGGAGTGGGGGCTGCCCAATCACGGTGAAGCAGGGATAAGGACATGCTCCGGCAGGACGAGCGCTATCGGGTAACGAACGGTCGAGGCTTGCGGGAAAGCGACCGGGCGATCAGTCGAACGTAAAGGCGGCCCGCAGGTAGGCGTAGCGGCCCAGGTAGGAGGTGCTGCCGGTGCGGATGTAGTCCGTTTCGAAAACCGTCGTGGCGTAGTCGGGCCGGTTGAGGATGTCGACCACCCCGCAGCTCAGCGAAAAGCGGTTCTTCTTGCCGAACTTGCGGCCGGCCGAGGCGTTCAGCACCACCGTGTGGCGCGTAAGCTCTTGCGAGCGGCTGTTGCAGTAAAATTCGTAATTCGTGCCGACGAAGCCGAAATAGCGGCCCAGGCTGAGGTTGAGGCTCGCCTGCACGTTTTCGCTCAGGGCGTCGGTGCATTCGCTGCGGGTCCGGTAGCGGCTCAGGGAGGTATTCGAGTAGACCACCAGACGGACCTTGGTCGAAAAGCCCGATTCGAAACCCACGACGGCCGAAAGGGTGTGGCTGCCCGAGCGGTAGAGCGCCTCGTCGAGGAAATAGGGCTGCTGGTTGAAGCCGTAGCTTAGGTTGGCGCGCAGCGTCGAGCGCAGCGCCAGCAACTGCTGCGAGTAGCGCAGTGCCGCCTGCACCCGGTAGCGGCCTCCGACATTGCGCTGCGTGGTGAGCTGGGAGCCGCGCCGGGCCGTGTAGTCGTACTGCGGCAGGTAGGTGTCTTCCAGAAAGAGCGTGCGCCGCGTGGCGATGTAATTGAACGTGTAGCTGCCGTCGAGTGAGAGGCTCAGGGTGCGGGCCGCATGGGCATCGATGCGCGAGTAGGAGACCGAACCGTCGATCTTGTTGGCCATTTTCAGATCGGGATTGCCGGCTTGCAAAAAGAGCGGATCGGTCGAGTTGAGCGTCGGCCGCAGCATCTCGGTGGGGATGGTCTCCGACCGGGAACTCAGATCGAACTGGAATCGGTTGCGCGACTTTCCCAAAAGCAGGAGCAGGTTGGGGTTGAGCTGGAAGAAGCGGCGGGGGAAGCGTTGCGCTTCGGGGAACGTCTCGTTGCGGGAAATGTCCCGCAGGGCCGCTTCGAGGTTGAAACGACACACGAGGATATCGTGCGGAGCATAGCTCCAGGAGGCATTCAGGCTGTGGCCGCTCTCGGCGATGGCGTAGCGGTAGGAATTGGTCGTATCGACCCGTCCCCGCGGGTCATCGAGGTAGTCGAGCGAGCGGCGCTCGGAGCTGTTGCGGCTGCGGTCGAACCGGTATCGGAGCGAGAAGTTGGAGAATTCCCCCGTCTGGTAGGAAAAATAGATTTCTCCGTACAGATTCCACTGCCGCGCATGACCGCCGTTGCGCAGAATCGTGCGCAGTCCGGGCGTCGAGGCCAGCGTATCGACCTGCCAGCCGTTGCTGTCGTTGTCCGTATAGGAACCTCCGGCGGCGAAAGTCAGCGACGCCTTTTCCAGAAAGCGGATCGCATAGCCTATCCGGCCGTCAGCCCCGAGGCCGCGCGTGCGGGAGTCGGAATTGAGGCGCGTGCGCGTAACCTCCCGGTCGATGGTTTGCGTGGTGGCGTTGCGGCCGAGCGAATTGTCGTCATTGAACCGCAAGCCCACGGTCGCATGGAACAGATGCCTCTTGTATCTGAAAAACGTGTGGTTGTTCAGCGCTGCCGAAAGGTTTTTCGAAAGAGCCTCCGAAAGCGTTTCGCTCAATCGGAGAGCGTAGGCTTCGGTGGGAAAATAGTCGGTCTGCGAGGTGCTGACGCTGCTCGTGCGGCCCCGGCGGAACCGGGCCGTGGTTGCGATCCGGGCCGAATCGCCTCGGCGGTACTCGTGCGAGAGGTCGACCGCGGTCTTCTTGGTCGGGGTAACCCGCGACTGCATCGAACCCTCGTCCCGATTGCCTTCGTCCTTGGAGTTGGAGGCCGACAGCCGGAAACTCCCCGTTTCGGCGTGGCGGAACAGGGAGAGCTGCTCGGCATGGCGGACCTCCCGGCGTCCGGAGTAGTCCCGCTCGATGCTCGCGCCCCCGATCGCCTCCGCCTGGCCGCCCAACAGGGTTTGGCGTTTGGATTTGGTCTCCACGTCCATCACTTTCTCCTTTTTGGCCGTGTGGTCGCCCATGTAACGTGCGTCGGGGTTTTGCTCCTCGTAGACGCGCACGCTTTTGACGTCGCTGGCGACCATGTCCCGCAGCGAAGCGTTGGGGTTCGAGCCGAAGAGGTTGCGCCCGTCCACGTAGACGCGCTTGACCTCCTCGCCGTCGGCGTAGAGGCGGTTTTCACGAATCTCCACGCCGGGCAGTTGCTTGATCAGCTCCGAAAACCGGTCGTCCGCCAGCGTCTTGAACGCTCCGGCGTTGTAGACCACCGTGTCGCCCTTGTAGACCATGGCGATCTGCTTGCCCAGGACGACCACCTGGCCGATGGTCGTGGAGTCGGGCTCCATCTCCACCGGAACAAAACCTGAAAAATCATAGGGCGAATAACGGCGGTGGAACTCCTTGTAACCCAGGAAGCTGACCGTCAGATCGACCGAATCGCGGAACAGCTTGTCGCAGACGAATTCGGCCTCATCGATGTAGGTCGAAGCACTGCGCACGGTGACGCCCCGAAGCGTGTCGGCGCCCGAGACGATCCGCACCGTGGCCCCGACGAGCTGTTCGCGGCCGGATTTGTCCCGCACGACGATCAGGGTGCCCGCACCGTAGCCGCTGCGGGCGGCGAAGGCCCGCAATGCAAGGAGCAGAAGAATCACACAGGTCAGCAGAAGAGGTGCGGGTTTCACGTTGCGCGCCGAATTTGACGCAAGATAGGATTATTTCGGCAAATTGCAAAAAAACGCCGTCCCCGAAATTCGGGGACGGCGTACGGGATCAGGCCTGCGGGGTGCGTTTGCGGCGGCTCATCACCCCGCTGATGATGATCGGGATGGCCAGGAACACCACCGTGCCGATGATGACCAGCCACGTATACATGGCCGGACTGCCCACCGGGAGCTGCGAGGGCGGGAAGAAAGTGACCACGAAAGCGAACAGCACGGCCAGAAAGCCGATGCCCGCGACGAACCACATGCCCGCGTTGCCGCCCGGGATGCGGTAGGTGCGCTTCAGGTCGGGCTGCGAGTAGCGCAGGCGGATGCCGGCGGCGTACATCATCATGTACATGATAAGGTACAACCCTACCGTCAGCGCACTCAACAGGAAAAACGCCACGCTCACGTCGTTCATGAAGATATAGAGCGACGAGAGCACCGAGACGATGCAGCCTTGGATCAGCAGAATGTTGATCTGCACCCCATTCTTGTTGGTTTTCTGCATGAAGCCCGGCAGCACGCCCTCCTTGGCCGTCCAGAGCAGACCGCGGCTGGGACCCGAAATCCACGACATGACGCCCGCCAGGGCTCCGAACGCCACCAGGAGCCCCATCACGTTCGAGAGCCAGCCCACATGGTAGTGGTCGAAGACGATCTGGTAGGTGGTGAAGAGGCCCGACTGGAGGTTGATCCGGTCGTAAGGCAGGATGATCGCCACGGCCAGCGCCCCTAAGGTGAAGAGCGCAAAGGAGATCAGTGCCGCCAGAAACATGGCCTTGGGGAACTGCGACTGCGGGTTCCTGAGCTCGGGAGCGTGTACGGCATGCACCTCGACACCGGCGAAAAGCAGCAGAATACCGGCCAGAAAGGCGATGTCGTTCATGCCCGAGATATGGGGAAAGAGCCTCGGATGCACGTGCTGCATCGCATCGACGTTGACCACCTGGCTTACCTCGGCCGGAATGTGGCGCATGGCGTCGGGGTTGCCCGTGGCCAGCCAGACGATCGCCATGACGATCACGACGATGCCCGGCAGCACCGTGCCGATCAGAAAGCCCTTGGAAGTGATCGACGAGATGGCGTCGGTGCCGCGCAGCGTCACCAGCGTGGCGCACCAGTACATGGCGATCGAGAAGAGACCCACGTAAAGCCCGTTCTGCGCCAGATCGGGCATGCCGATCATGTAGGCGATCGACGCCGCGGCGAAGCCCAGCACCGTCGGGTACCAGACCACGTTCTGAATCCATTGCAGGAAGATGGCCGTGAAGCCCAGGCGGCTGTTGAACGCCTCCTTGACCCAGGTGTAGACCCCGCCGCCCCGGTCGGAGTAGGCGCTGCCCAGCTCGGCGCCCACCAGCGCCGCGGGAATCAGAAAGAGGAACGTGGCGAAGAAGATATAGAAGAACATGGTCAGCTCCTCCTGCGCCATCATCGGAAGACCCCGCAGGCTGATGACGGCGGCGGCCGTCATCAGGGCCAGCTGGGTGGTGGAGATGTTTTTCGATTTAGCCATGAGTTCGTTGTTTTTGTTCGGAGCATCCCGAACAGTTTTCGTGCCACTATGCGGGTAAGCATGGGGGAGCGGCCGCAACAGGGATTTCAGCGTCATGCCGCAAAAACAGAAGCGGAAAATTCAGCACATGCGTTCGGAATGAGACCTTCCGTACGTGTTTTACCGCCGCTCGTAGCGGTCGCCGACGACTTTCCAGTCGATGCGGTTCCAGAGGGCTTCCACGGCGTCGGGACGGCGGTTGCGGTAGTCGATGTAGTAGGCGTGCTCCCAGACGTCGATGGTCATAAGCGGGCGCATGCCGTGCCGCATGGGGTTGCCGGCATTGGCCTCGCTCACGACGGCCAGCCGGCCCGACTTGTCCTCGGCCAGCCACACCCAGCCCGAGCCGAACAGCCCGGCGGCGGCCTTGCTCATCTGCGCTTTCAGCTCGTCGAGCGAACCGAAGCTGCGGTCGATCGCCTCCAGCAAGGCCCCCGACGGCTCTTTGCGGGGCCGGGGCGAGAGCTGGTCGAAATAGAATTCGTGGTTCCACGCCTGCGCGGCGTTGTTGTAGATGGGCCCGTCGGCCGAGAGGATGATGTCCTCGAGCGGCTGGTCGGCAAACGGCGTGTCGACGATCAGTTCGTTGAGTTTGTTCACATAGCCCACGTAGTGCTTGTCGTGGTGGTAGTGGAGCGTCTCCTCGGAGAGCTCGGGCGCCAGGGCGTCGTAGGCATACGGGAGGTCTTTGGGCGTGAAGCGCGCCTCTTTCATCATGTCGGTTGCCATAAAGGGTAATATTAGGAGTGATAGTAAAAGCGGATACATACGGGTCGTATTGTTCAATCCTCGTCGAGGGGTTCGAATGCCCACTTGCCCTCGCCGCAGACGGGACATATCCAGCCGTCGGGCAGATCGTCGAACGAGGTGTTCTCGGAGATGCCGTTTTCGGGGTCGCCCAGGGCCGGGTCGTAGATGTATTCGCAAACGGTGCAGCGGTATTTTCGCATGTCGAAAGGAGTTGGAATTTCTTCACCCGCCAAACAAATAGAGTGCCCGAGACGAATTTCTGAGAAATTTTTTGTATTTTTGGAAAACCGTTAACGATTCATAACTTAAAAAGACCTTTTCTATGACACTTCCGTATGCCGAACCCTACAAGATCAAGATGACCGAGGCGATCCGGACCTCGACCCGCGCCGAGCGCGAGGAGTGGATCCGCCAGGCCCGTTACAACCTCTTCAAGCTCCGCTCGGACCAGGTGACGATCGACCTGTTGACCGACTCGGGCACGGGTTCGATGTCCGACCGCCAGTGGGCCGCGATGATGACCGGCGACGAGAGCTACGCCGGGGCCTCGTCCTATTTCCGGCTCAAGGCCGTGATCGAAAACCTGTTCGGAATGCCGTGGTTCCTGCCGACGCACCAGGGGCGCGCCGCGGAGAACGTGATCTTCTCGGCCCTGCTGAAAGCGGGCGATATTGTCCCCGGAAACTCCCATTTCGACACCACCAAGGGCCACATCGAGTTCCGCCGCTGTCACGCCGTGGACTGCACGATCGACGAAGCGGCCGACACACAGAAAGAGCTGCCGTTCAAGGGCGAGATGGACCTCTTCAAACTCGAAAGGGTCCTCGAGGAGAATCCGCGCGAAAAAGTGCCGTGCGTGGTGCTCACGATCACCAACAACACCGCCGGAGGGCAGCCCGTGTCGATGCGCAACATCCGCGAGACGGCCGCCGTGTGCCGCCGCTACGGGGTGCCGCTCCTGATCGACTCGGCCCGCTTCGCCGAGAACGCCTATTTCATCAAGACCCGCGAGGAGGGTTATCGGGACAAGACGATCAAGGAGATCGTCCGCGAAACCTACCAGTATGCGGACATCATGACCATCTCGGCCAAAAAGGACGGCGTGGTCAATATGGGCGGCTTCGTGGCCATGCGCTCCGAGGAGCTTTACAAAAAGGCCATGTCGTTCAACATCATGTTCGAGGGATACGTCACCTACGGCGGCATGTCGGGCCGCGACATGGACGCCCTGGCCGTCGGGCTGGACGAGAACACCGAATTCGAACAGCTGGACGCCCGCATCCGGCAGGTCAAACTGTTGGGCGACCTGCTGGACGAGTATGGCGTACCCTACCAGCGTCCCGCGGGCGGACACGCCATCTTCCTCGACGCCAAGAAGATTCTCTCGGCACTGCCCAAGGAGCAGTTCATCGCGCAGACCCTCGGGGTGGAGCTCTACCTCGAAGCGGGAATCCGCGGCGTGGAGATCGGTTCGATCCTGGCCGACCGCGATCCCGAGACGCACGAGAACCGCTACCCCGCTTTGGAGCTGCTGCGTCTGGCTATTCCGCGCCGGGTCTACACCGACAACCACATCCGTGTGATCGCCGCCGCCTGCCGCAACATTTACGAGCGCCGCGCGGAGATCACCACGGGCTACCGCATCACGTTCGAAGCGCCGATCCTGAGGCACTTTACCGTGGAGCTGGAGCGGGTCTGAAGCGTTGAGAATCCTGCATGATCGGGACAGCCCGCAGCCTTTGGAGGCTGCGGGCTGGTCTCGTCATGGGCGGCCCGGGAAATCCGATAAACGGAAGATTCCTCGCCGGGGCTCGGAATGACAATTAGTGATTGGCACTCCTCGACTCGCTCGGGGATCGAGGATGACGATCGTTCGGGCCGGATCAAGCGAGGCGAAAGGTGCCCTGCGGATCGTAACTCTTTATTACGCAGATTAATTGCGTGCATCAGAAGCAAGACGCTGGGATAGTTTTCGATTATCGCGGAGCAGATTTTGCCTTCACGCAGTTCGGGCCGGACGGGACATACATGCGGTATTTCCCGTTCGGCCCGGACAAGGCAAGGTGAAAGATGCCCGCGAGAATTGAAAACAATTTCCGATTTTAAGCAGGCGAGTTCCGTGCATCGTGAAGAACGGGACGGATGGATAGTACATGAGGTACATTCCATTCGTCCCGTTCGAGGGATGTGCGGAAATCGACGCTTACAAATCGGAAAGGAGGGTTTCGAGTATCTGCACCGCATTGAGCGCCGCCCCCTTGCGGATCTGGTCGCTGACACACCAGAATGTCAGGCCGTTGTCCGAGGTGAGGTCCTTGCGGATGCGGCCCACGTAGACGGGGTCCTCCCCGGCGGCGAAGAGTGGCATGGGATAAACCTTCTCGCCCGGCCGGTCCATCAGCACCACGCCGGGAGCCGCCGCGAACGCCTCGCGGGCCTCGGCGACCGAGACGGGCCGCTCGGTTTCGAGCCAGACGCTCTCCGAATGGGCGCGCATGACAGGAACACGCACACAGGTAGCCGACACCGAGAGGTCGGAGTGCATGATCTTGCGCGTCTCGTGGTGCATCTTCATCTCCTCCTTCGTGTAGTCGTTGTCGGTGAACACGTCGATATGGGGAATGAGGTTGTAGGCGAGCTGGTAGGCGAACTTTTCGACCGTCGGCTCCTTGCCGGCCCCCAATTCGGCGTACTGCGCTTCGAGCTCTGCCATTCCCGAAGCGCCGGCTCCGCTGGCCGACTGGTAGGTTGAAACGTGCACGCGGCGGATATGCGACAGCTTCTCGATGGCGTGGAGCGCCACGACCATCTGGATGGTGGTGCAGTTGGGGTTGGCGATGATGCGCCGCGGAGCGTTCCGCGCATCTTCGGGGTTGACCTCCGGGATTACCAGAGGGACGTCCGGGTCCATGCGGAAGGCGCTGGAGTTGTCGATCATCACCGCTCCGTAGCGGGTGATCGTCCCGGCATACTCGCGCGAGGTGCCGGCTCCGGCCGAGACGAGTGCGAAATCCACGTCGCGGAAATCGTCGTTATGCTGTAAGAGCCGGACCGTCAAATCCTGCCCGCGGAAGCGGTAGGTGCGGCCCGCACTGCGCGCGGAGCCGAAGAGCTGCAATTCATCCATCGGCAGCGCACGCTCCTCCAGAATTTTCAGAAACTCCTGTCCCACGGCGCCGCTCACGCCCACAATAGCAATTTTCATAATAGGAAATGGTTTAGATTTTGATTGATCCGACTTTATCCGAGCGACATGTCATGCACCCCTCCAGGTGGTCGTTCACAAAGCCCGCCGCCTGCAGGAACGCATAGCAGGTGGTGGAGCCGAGGAATTTGAAGCCCCGCTTTTTCAGGTCCTTGCTCAGCGCATCCGACTCGGGAGAGGTGGCGGGAATCTCGCTCAGGGTCTTGAAACGGTGGACAACGGGTTTGCAGTCCGGGAAGAAGGAGAGGACGTAGCGGTGAAACCCGCCGAACTCCCGCGCAACGTCCAAAAACAACCGGGCGTTGTGGATGATACTGTTGATCTTCAACCGGTTTCTGACGATCCCGTCGCATTGCATCAGCCGCTCGGCATCCTCGGATGTCATCCGCGCCACGCGCTCCGGCTCGAAATGGTGAAAAGCCTGCCGGAAACCCTCCCGTTTGCGAAGAATCGTGATCCACGACAACCCCGCCTGTGCGCTTTCGAGCGCCAGAAACTCGAACAGCACCCGGTCGTCGGTCGTCGGTACGCCCCACTCCCTGTCGTGGTATTCCATGTAGAGTTCATCCGTTCCGGCCCAGCCGCAACGCCCGTTCAGCAAATCCTCCATCGCTTAAATAAGTTTTTTCGGGGTCCTCGACGCAACCGTCCGACCCGCTGTTTCACTCCTCCCGGCAACGGGATCAATCGAAGAAATCGTCGTCCTCCGAGATACCCGTTTCCGAAGCCCGCTCGTGCTGGTCGGCCTCATCGTCGCAGTCGTAGCGCGGCATCATCGGCGGCCGCACGAACTGGTCCGAGCGGCTGACGCCCAGGCGGCCGTCGTCGTAGACCTTCTTGAGAAAATCACCCACGATCGGCAGCGCCACCACGCCGCCCTCGCCGCGCGAAAGCAGGTGCACCGACTGGTCCTCGCCGCCGACCCAGGCCCCGGCCACCAGGCGCGGAGCCACACACATGAACCAGGCGTCGCGGTTCTTGTTCGAGGTGCCCGTCTTGCCGCCCAGTTCCACGTCGTTGAAACCGTACTGCCATTTCAGCCGCCCGGCCGTACCGGCGTTGACCACACCTTGCAGCATGGTGAGCATCGTGTAGGCCGTGCGCTCGCTGATGGCGTCCTGCGACTGGGGGATGAACGAGGCGATCAGGTTGCCCTGCCGGTCCTCGATGCGGGTGACGAAAACAGGATCGGTGTGCACCCCCTCGTTGGCGAAGGTCGAGAAGGCGCTCACCAGTTCGAAGACGTTGGACTCGGACGTACCCAGGCAGAGCGCGGGCACGGGGTCGATGTAGCTCCGAATGCCCATGTTGTGGATGAAATCGGCCACGGCCGCGGGCTCCTTGGCCTGCTTCATGATCCAGGCCGAATAGTTGTTGCGGCTGCGCGCAAGGCCCCACGAGAGGGGGTGCAGCTCGCCCAGCTGCTCGACCTTTCCGGCCTCCTTGGGCGACCAGGGCGTGCCGTTGGCCGTCTCGATCGTCACGGGCAGGTTGGGCACCGGCGTGCAGGGCGTCAGACCCAGGTGGTCGATAGCGAAGGTGTAGACGAAGGGTTTGATCGTCGAGCCGATCTGCCGCTTGCCCTGCTTGGCCATGTCGTACTTGAAATAGCGGAAATTGGGACCGCCCACATAGGCCTTGACATAGCCCGTGCGGGGATCGAGCGCCACGAACGCCGCGCGCATGATCCGCTTGTGGTGCAGAATCGAGTCGCGCGGGGTCATCAGCGTATCCCGCTCGCCGCGGTAGGTGAAGACCTTCATCCGGGAGGGGCGGTCGAACGACGCCTCGATCTCCTTTTCGGAGGCGCCCGCGTTCTTCATCTCGCGGTAGCGGTCCGAATAGCGGACGGCGTGGCGCATGATCCGCTCGCGCTCCTCGCGGTCGGCGTCGATGAAGAGGGTCTTCGTGCGCTTGTACTGCGCATCCATCTGGGGCTGGATCACCGTCTCCATCTGCTTTTGCACGGCCTGCTCGGCGTAGGTCTGCATCGCGGAGTTGAGGGTGGTGTAGATTTTCAATCCGTCGCGGTAGATGTTGTACTCCGTGCCGTCGGCCTTGCGGTTCTTGCGGCACCAGCCGTAGAGCGGATTGGTGTCGTACTCCCTGACGGCTACCTCGTAGTCCGACTCGTTGTAGAACTGGCTGCGGCGCGGACGGGAGGCGTTCATCACCAGGCGCAGCATCTCGCGGAAATAGGTCGCCGAGCCCTCGTTGTGCGAGACGGGCTTGTAGTTGAGTACGATCGGAAGCGCCGCGAGCGAGTCGCGCTGGTGGCGCGTCAGGGCCCCGGCATCTTCCATGCGCGTGAGCACGAGGTTGCGGCGCGCGAGGGCGTTCACGGGGTTGCGCACCGGAGAGTAGCGCGTCGGGGCGTTCACAACGCCCACGAGCACGGCGGCCTCCTGCACGTTCAGCTCATGCGGCTCCTTGTTGAAGAAGGTCTGGGCCGCCGACTTGATGCCGTAGGCGTTCGAACCGTACTCGACCGTATTGAGGTACATGGAGGCGATCTCCTCCTTGGTGTAGTTGTATTCGAGCTTGAGGGCCGTGATCCACTCCTTGAGCTTCGAGGTGACCAGCTTGGCGTTGCGCACGATGCGGCCGCGGTTGCGGACCGTGTCGCGCGGAAAAAGATTCTTGGCAAGCTGCTGCGTGATCGTGGAACCGCCGCCCTGCGAGGTATTCTGCATCAGCACGGTCTTGAAGGCCACGCGCGCCAGCGAGGGGATGTCGATGCCCGAGTGGCTGCGGAAACGGACGTCCTCGGTGGAGATCAGCGCCGCGACGATGGGCGGCACTTCGTGCCCGCCGAGCCAAACATGGAGCGTCGAATCGGCCGGGAAGAGCTCGTCGTACTGCACGTAGGAGCGGTTCTGGACGAAGAACGTGCCGATCACCTTGCCGTCCTCGGAGTAGATTTCGGTCGAGAGGTTGCTGCGCGGATTCTCCAGCTCCTCGAACGAAGGCATGCGGCCGAACAACCCCACGGCAGTCAGCAGAAGCATCACCAGCAGCAGGGCGAACGGAGCCAGGGCCACGCCCCAGATCCATTTTATCGTCTTCGGAGAGATGTCCGTTTTTTTCTTTTGGGCCATAGTGCGCTATTTTGATGACAAAGATACGAAAAGACAATGCAAAATTCACAATTCATAATTCACAATTATCGCAGTCGGGATGGGCATTGCGGCCCGGAGCCTGCGAAGGGTCGCTCGAAGCCTGAAGGCTGAAAATGCAGCCCTTCGCCGGGCGAGGCTTCTGTCTGCCGTTTCGGGCTGCGGACCCGAAGCGGCCAGAACCCGCTTGTCGTTTGCGATACGCAGCCACCGGGGGACAAACCGGGCCCGCGCCACGATGCACGCCTCCGCCCGGGATGGTTTCGGGCACCACCGCTCAGGGGCGAGGGTTGGGCAACTTTTCACCTTCGACCTTTCACCTTTTCAGAACGGCAGTCCCACCGACGCGGCGTACCACATGCCCCCGTTCGAGGGGTGATAGACCGAAATCTTGACGGTCGAGGTGGCCGATGCGGGCTGCCGGAAGGCGTTGATGTCGAACACCAGGTCGCCGCCCACCGACCAGATGTGCCGCCAGCGCATCCCCTTCGGGGTGAGGTCGCGGAAGCGGGCGTAGTCGCCCCCGACGTTCAGGCGGATGCGCTTGAAATAGATCACCGAGCCGATGCCCCCTTCGGGGTACCAGACGGGCAGCTGGTAGTTCGCGGCAAAAGCCGTATAGTTGTTCGAGAGAATATCCGCCGACGTGAAACCCCGCGGGATAAGGCGCGTCGAGCGGTAGCTGAGTGGCGCGTAGCCCGTCGGAAACTTGTACCCGCCGACCGAGGTCTGGTAGGTGGCGGCCACCATCAGCGAGTGGTGGTCGGCGACGCCCGGCAGGTAACCCCGGGCGTAGACCGAGATCAGGTCGCTGAAATGGTCGTTGGCGGGGTTGAAGGTGTAGGAGGTGCTTAGCGTATAGCCCCAGCGGGGTGCGAAATCGCGGTGCGCAAGCCGCACCTGGTCCGAGAAACCGATGCCGAACGAGAGTTTGTGCAGCCCCTTGCGGAAGCCGATGTGCTGGATGTTGGTGATGCCGCCGTTCTTCCAGTCGATCTTGTCCATGTTGGCTACCATGCCGTTCGAGAAGTTCCAGCCCGTCGAGAGGGAGAGCTGGCGGGTGTGGTAGCCCCGCTGGAAATAGAGCGGCAGCAGGGCCGAGAGCCCCACGGAGTAGTACTTGTTCGGAGCCGGACGCTGCTGGTACTCGTATTTTCCGGTCTGCTCGTTGTACTGCGCCAGCGAGTAGAAGACCTGGTTGCCGCCGTAGGTCGCATCGAGATCGAGGTGGACGCCCAGACCGAAATAGCGCACGCCCAATTTGTAGAGCGAACCCTCGCGGCGGTTCCAGCCGTAGGAGGCGAACGCCTCGGTGTTCGACAAGAGGTTCTGCGAGAGGAGCGTGAAGCCCACGTTGAGGTCGATCACATGCTCGTCCACCGCTTCGAACGGATTGAAAGCCACAGGCATCCAGCTGTGGACATTCACCAGATTGGGTCCCTTGCGGTAGCGCTTCGAGCGGAACGAACGCTCCTGCCGCGCCGAATCCACGGCCGTGAAACGCACCGTGTCGAGGTTGAGGACATTCCAGCGCCTGCGCGACGGGTTGACCGTATTCAGGGGCAGCCGCGCCGGCGTGACGGGGATCATGAGGCTGTCCGCCACGCGCTGCCGGGCCACGCGGTAACCGTGGCGGTCGTAGGTCGTCACGAGCACCCCGTCCGCCGCGGGCGCCGGAGCGAACGAGCCGTAGGCCGACTCCGTGAGGCGGTATTCGCGGCGGCCCATCAGGTCGTAGGCGTGCGCCTCGTCCTTGCCAGACTGGATCGAACCGTAGTAGAGCCAGCCGTCGGCGGCGCGCAGGTTCGAGAGGGTGATGTAGGCTCCGTCGGTAATCGGGTGCACACCCTCGCGGTCGATGCGGCCGATCCACATGCCCGTGTCGTCGGTCACCAGGACGTACCACGCCACCGTCAGTGCATCCCACGCCAGGCCGTGCAACTCCGCGCAGTCGGGGGCCGGGAATCGCTCCTCGGCACCGCCCCAATGCTCGACGACCACCGAGTAACGGCCGTCGGGATTGTACTCGACCCACCCCATCGCCAGGCCGCCCGGTGTCGGATAGAGCGCGTTGCGGCGCCCCGCGACCTGCCGGGGCCGGCCGTCGGAAAGGTCCATGTAGCAGAGCTGCGAATTGACCCGCTGCTCGAAGAGCTTCGAGCGCCGGTACTCGGTCCACCAGACGCGGCCGCCGGCCAGTGCCGGGCGGGTCGAGACGCTTCCGGTGTAGGCCACCCGGCGCTCGCGGCCCGTGCGGGGGTCGAGCACCACGAAGCGCGTCGGACGGTCGTAATCGGTTTTGAGCGCCAGCACCGTCGTGTCGCCGAGCGACTGCGGCCAGGCGTAGGTGGTGTAGTTCCCCTCGGGCAGGTCGGTGAGCGGCGCAGCGCTGTCCTCGACCCGTGGCAGCGAATTCCAATGCCGCTCCAGGTCGGCGAACGTCTCGCGGAAGAGGCGGTTGACGTTCGTATCGTAATATTTCGAGAGCGCGATACGCGTGGTGGCCAGCATGTAGGGGTTGCGCGAGCCGAACCACGCCACGCGGTCCCAGACGTTCTCGCCGTAGCGCTCCCAAGCGTAGGAGCAGATCTGGTAGCCCAGCTCATAGTGGTCGGGGATGTAGTCGCGGTACGAGCCGCAGAACCAGCGGTCGATGTTGCAGCGATCGCGGCGACCCCGGCGGTCGGCCCCCACATGGCCCATGGCGCGGTAGCCCATCGAGAACGCCGGTTGCAGTCCGCGGCCGAACGAGGACATGGCGGTCTCGGACATTACGGCATCGCCCTCCATCGCCCAGATGGGCATGCACAAGAGGCCGATGGTCGAGCCCTGCTGGCCCAGGACATAACTCAGGGCGCGGATCACGCCCCGGTTGAGGTTGTTGTACTGCACGGCGTGGCGGTATTCGTGCGCCACCAGCTGCTTGTACCACGGCATCGAGTAGCCGTCGATGGCCGGGGAGGTGAGAAATTCGACCCGCTTGGGCAGAAACATGACCAGCCCGTTGGACTGGAAATTCTCGGGGTGCATGACGAACGGAATCCGCATCGGGCCGTGGCGGAAGCCGTAGGCGATGTCGGGCTGCACCGAGCGGATGTAGAAGAGCGTACGCCGCGCCACGGCCGCAACCGTGTCGGGATAGATCATCCTCACGTCGGGCGTTCGGATCGTCGACCATTTGAGCCCCGTGGGGTCGGAGCCCCAGGTGTAGTACTGGGCCGAGAGGCGCTGCGAGCCGGTCAGGGCGCAGAGCACGAAAGCGACTCGGAGCAGCAGCCGTTTCAATTGCCGGCCTTTTTGCAGCGGTAGCCGCCGCGCGTGAGCAGTTCGACCACGCGGTCGCGGTGGTCGCCCTGAATGATGATCTCGCCCGCCTTGGCCGCGCCGCCCACGCCGCAGCGGGTCTTGAGCATGCGCGCCAGCTCCTCCAGATCGGCGTCGCTGCCGACGAACCCCCGCACGAGCGTGACGATCTTGCCCCCGCGCTGCTTGCGGTCGAGCCACACGCGCAGCTCCTGCTGTGCGGGCGGCAGCGTCGGCCGGTCGGCCTGCCGTTCGGTCTCGTATTTGAAATCGGGGTCGGTCGAGTAGACCATGCCCAGACGTGTTTTCCAATCGTTATCCGCCATCGTGTTGTTCGAAAAGTAGAAATAAAACGCCGAATCGGCCGCGTTATTTTGCGCAAATTTAGTAAAATATTTATCTTTACGTCGTATGCCGAACAAGATTAGCGAAAAACTGCGCCGCCTGAACCCCTTTACGCGCCCCCTGGCGCCGGAGGAGCTGCCCCGGCCGTTGCCGGCCAACCCCAATCAGCGGTTGGTACGGGTCTACGTCGAGGGGTACGAGGACGTGGCTTTCTGGCGCGGTATCTTCGACCATTTCCAGAATCCCTACCTGCGGTTCGAAATTTCGGTGCCCGACCGCGGTGACCTGCCCAAGGGCAAAAAAGTATTGCTGGGAATGATCCCCCGCTCGTCGGAAGAGCTGCTGCTGTGCGTCGATTCGGATTTCGACTACCTCTTCGCCGGGCGCACCGAGCAGTCGCAGCAGGTCAACGACTCGCGCTTCATGTTCCACACCTACGCCTACGCCACCGAGAACTACCTCTGCTACGCTCCCTCGCTGCACAATGTCTGCGTCAAGGCCACCAAGAACGACACGCGCATCTTCGATTTCGTGGAGTTCCTCCACGCCTATTCGTGTGCGATCTACCCGCTGTTCGTGTGGTACGCCTTTTCGGCGCAGCTCGCGTCGGAGAGCGTCTTTCCGCTCATCGATTTCAAGGCCGCGGTGCGGATCAACTACCTCGACATCGCCGACAACGGCGAGCGGACCTTGCAGTGGCTGCGGCGCAACGTCTCCAAGCGCGAGCAGCTGCTGCGCCAGCGCAACCCGCGGATGATCGAACCGATGCAGGCGTTCGAAGAGCAGCTCCAGGCCCGGGGCCTCGCGCCCGAGACGGCCTACCTGTTCATGCACGGCCACACGCTGATGGACAACGTGGTGCTGATCTGTCTCAATACGGTGTGCGAGAAGCTGCGGCAGATGTCCATTGCCAAGATCACCTCGTCGAAGAAGCAGGGCGTGGCGCTTAAGAACGAGATGTCGAACTACACCAACTCGCTGCGCTCGATCCGCGACGTGCTGCTGGACAACGAGAACTACACCAAGTGTCCGCTGTACAAGCGTTTGCAGCGCGACATTACGCGCTACATCGTCCGCACGATCATCGACATGAAGCACCGCGGAGAGATCGAGGGCGACTCCTACCTCACCATCCTGCGCAACCTCAGGCAGCAGTAATTCAATTAAGAATTAAAAATTAAGAATTAGGGCTGGGCGAGTTGCCGTAAAAGGACCGGTCTATCCGCGCTTGCGGACCACGCGCACGGTGGACTGGGTGGACTGCCGCACGAAGACCTGCGGCCCGTCGGCATAGCGCCGCCACAGTTCGTCGGTATAGCCGCGCACGGTCAGCAGCTCCATGTTCTCGGCTTTCATCACGTCGAAGCCCGACGCGCGCAGGGCGCCGATCGCCTCGTCGATATGCCACGTGCGGTCGACGCACAGGCTCAGATTGACGGCCGAATTGTGGATCAGGTTGGCCTTGATGCGGAACCGCTCGAGCAGGGCGAAGATCGTGGCGAATTTCTCCTCCAGCACGAACGAAAAGTCGCGCGAGCGGATCGTCAGCAGCACCTGGTCTTTCTTGAGAATGAGGATGGGAACCTCGACCGGGGCCGACATGCCGCGGATCACAGTGCCCGGCTTGCGCTTGTCGCCGAAAGGCCGCACGTAGAGCGGGATATTCTTGTTTTGCAGCGGCTTGATAGTCTTGGGGTGGATGATCTGCGCACCGCTGTACGCCAATTCGATCGTGTCCAGGTAGTTCAGTTCGGCGATCTGCACGGCGTCGGGGAAGATCTTGGGATCGGCGTTGAGCACCCCGTCGACGTCTTTCCACACGGACATCGACTCGGCATCGAGGATGTGGGCCGCGACGGCCGCCGAGTAGTCCGACCCCTCGCGGCCGAGCGTGGTGGTCGTACCGTCGGGTGCGGCGCCGATAAAGCCCTGCCCCACGAAGATCGTCTCCTCGCAGGCTGCCAGCGCGCCCTTGAGCCGCTGCGCCGAGGCCGCGATGTCGACCCCCGCGTCCTTGTGGCGCTGCTCGGTCACGAAGCAGCGGCGCATGTCGATCCAGCGGTTGCTGACTCCCGCATGGTTGAGGTATTCGGAGATGATGGTCGTCGAGACCAACTCGCCGTAGGCCACGATGCGGTCGTACCACAGTTCGGCCTCCTCGGCGCGGTAGCCCGGACGGGCGGCGAACCCGGCCAGCTCGTCGAACAGCTCCTCGACCCGCTCCAGACGCCGCGGTCCGCGCCACAGTTCGGAGATGATCCCGGTGTGGTATTCGCGGATGGCGGCCACGTGCTCGTCACACATCGCCCGGTCGCCCTGCTGAACCCCCTCGAACACCTTTTCGAGCGCGTTGGTCGTCTTGCCCATGGCCGAGACGATGATAAAGAGGTTCTGCTCGTCGTCGATGATCTTCCGCAGGTTGCGCACGCCCTCGGCATTGCGCACTGAAGCACCTCCGAATTTATAGACTTTCATGCTTTGTGACTTCTAATACTTAAATAGGCGATCGATCTCCCGATGGTCTTTGCGCTGTTTTTCCGAAACTGTCGCTTCGGAAATCTTCGCAGCCCCGGGCCGCCGCTTCCGGTTGTAGGCCGGGAGCGAACAGGAAGCGGAAGATTCCTCACCTGCGTTCGGAATGACAAAAAGTTCAAAAGCCGCCCCCTCGACATTGCTCGGGGATCGAGTGCCGCCTTTCGCCTTTCGCCTTTCGCCTTTCGCCTTTCGCCTTTCGCCTTTCGCCTTTCACCTTTCACCTTTCACCTGCCCTGCGCCCCTCGACATTACCCGGGTAGTGCCCTCCCCAAAATTTTTAATTCTTAATCGGTTCGTACGGCACACCGACGTTCTGGAACAGGAACGCATACATGTCGGCCGCCTCGTCGATGCGCTTCGAGGTGGGTTTGCCCGCGCCGTGGCCCGCCTTGGACTCGATGCGGATCAGCACCGGAGCCTCTCCCGCCTGGCAGTGCTGCATCGTGGCGGCGAACTTGAACGAGTGGGCCGGAACCACGCGGTCGTCGTGGTCGGCGGTCATCACCAGCGTGGCGGGATAGGCCACGCCCTCGCGGATGTTGTGCAGGGGCGAGTACTTATAGATATAAGGGAACTGCTCGGCGTTGTCCGACGAACCGTATTCGACGGCCCAGCCCCAGCCGATGGTGAACTTGTGGTAGCGCAGCATGTCCATCACGCCCACGGCCGGGAGGCATACGGCGAAGAGATCGGGGCGCTGCACCTCGCAGGCGCCGACCAAAAGGCCGCCGTTCGAGCCGCCGTGAATGGCCAGTTTGTCCGACGAGGTGTATCGTTCGGCGACGAGGTACTCGGCGGCGGCGATGAAATCGTCGAAGACGTTCTGCTTGTTTTCGAGCATGCCCGCCTTGTGCCACGCCTCGCCGTACTCCGAGCCGCCCCGGAGGTTGGCCACGCAGTAGATGCCGCCCTGCTCGACGAACATCATCGCCGAGGGGTTGAAGCCGGGAGTCATGTTGATCTGGAACCCGCCGTAGGCGTACAAGAGGCAGGGATTCTTGCCGTCGCGTTTCAGGTCCTTGCGCCGGGTGATGAACATGGGAACCTCGGTGCCGTCTTTCGAGGAGTAGAACACCTGTTCGGTGGTGAAAAGCGAGGGATCGAAATTGACCTCGGGAGCCTTGAAGAGTTCGGTGGTGCCCGAGGCGATGTCGTATTTGTAGATGGTGGCCGGTGCCGTGTAGTTCGAGAGCGTGTAGTAGAGTTCGGTGTCCTCCTTTTCGCCGTCGAAGCCGCCGACCGAACCGATGGCCGGAAGCGCGACCTCGCGGACCGGCTTGCCGTCGAAGCCGTACTGGACGACCTTGTTCTGCGCATCCTGCAAATAGGTGGCGAAGAGGTAACCGCCCGCCGAGCCGACCCCTTCGAGCAGGTTCTTCGCATGCTCGGGGATGAGGGTTACGTCTTTGGCGGGATTGTTCAGATCGATCTTGCGCAGGCAGTAGTTCAGCGCGTCGCGGTTGGTGACGTAGTAGAGGGCGTCGTCCACGCACTCGACGGGTGCATAGTCGGCGTCGAAGCCCGGCAGCAGGGTCCGGAACGTCTTGTCATTCACCTTTTTATAGAGGATTTCCGTACCGGATGTGCCCTCCGAGCCGACCACGAAGAGCCACTTGCCGTCGTCGGAGGGCCAGGCCGAAAAATAGCGCAGCGGATGCGCCGGGTCGTGGTAGATCAGCTTGTCGGACGACTGCGGCGTACCGAGCCGGTGGTAGTAGACTTTCTGAAACTGGTTCTGCGACGAGTAGACGCCCTCTTCGGGAGCATCGTAAGCACTGTAATAGAATCCCTTGGAGTCGGGAGCCCACGTGGCGCCCGAGAATTTCACCCACTCGATCTTGTCCTCCACGAGCCGGCCGTCTGCCGCATCCAGCACGCGGATCTCGACCCAGTCCGAGCCCGAAGCCGAGGCGGCGTAGGCGCAGTAACGGCCGTCCTCGGAGAACGAGACGGAGACAAGCGCCACGGTGCCGTCCTCGGAGAGGGTGTTGGGATCGAGGAACACCTCGCCCGGGGTGCCCGGCTCGGCCGTGCGCCAGATGGCCGACTGGTTTTGCAGGCCATCGTTATAGGAGTAGTACCACCACTGGCCATGCTTCGAGGGCGCGCTCTGCTTGGCGTAGTTCCACATTTGGGTCAGCCGCTCGCGGATGGCGCCGCGGAACGGAATCTGCGAAAGATAATCCTCCGTGACGGCATTTTCGGCCGCCACCCAAGCCGCCGTGGCCTCGGAATTGTCGTCCTCGAGCCAGCGGTAGGGGTCCGGGACCTCGGTGCCGAAATAGTTGTCCGTAACCTCCTGCCGCTCGGCGGCGGGATAGGAGCGGTGCTTTATCTGCTTCATGTTGCTGCAACTTGCCGCCACGGCCGCAGCCGCGAGCAGCAGAACGGTTTGGAACGCGATTTTTCTCATTGTCGAAACGGTTTGGGTGATGACCGGTGCAAAGTTAGGAAAAAAACGAAGATTTTGCACTATCTTTACCTGCTGAAAAAAAGGTACGATATGTACGAAGAACTGAAGAGCATAATCGAGCAGGCGTGGGAGGAGCGCGGCCTGCTCCGCGAAGAGGCCACGCAGGAGGCCATCCGCGAGGTGATTTCACGGGTGGACACGGGCCGCCTGCGCACGGCCGAACCCGTGGACCTCGCAAAAAGCGAGTGGCAGGTCAACGAGTGGGTCAAGAAAGCCATTCTCCTCTATTTTCCGATCCAGCCCATGCGCAAGATGGAGGCGGGAGAACTGGAGTGGTTCGACAAGATGGAGCTCAAGCACGGCTACGAGGAGTTGGGCGTCAGGGCCGTGCCCCATGCCGTCGCGCGCTACGGCGCCTACATCGCGCCGGGAGCCATTCTGATGCCCTCCTACGTCAACATCGGGGCCTATGTCGATACGGGCACGATGGTCGACACGTGGGCCACGGTCGGTTCGTGCGCCCAGATCGGACGCCACGTCCACCTCTCGGGCGGCGTGGGGATCGGCGGGGTATTGGAACCCGTGCAGGCGGCGCCCGTCATCGTCGAGGACAACTGCTTCATCGGCTCCCGCTCGATCGTCGTCGAGGGGGCGCACGTCTGCCGCGAAGCGGTCCTGGGGTCGAACACCGTCATCACGGGCTCGACGCACATCATCGACGTGACCGGGCCGGAGCCCGTGACCTACAAGGGGTACGTGCCGCCCCGCTCGGTGGTCGTCCCGGGCAGCTACCGCAAGCAGTTCCCCGCGGGCGAATACAACGTCACGTGCGCACTGATTATCGGGCAACGCAAAGAGTCCACCGACAAGAAAACCTCGCTGAACGACGCACTCAGAGATTTCGGGGTGTCGGCGTGAGCAATTCCTAATTCACAATTCATAATTGGAGGAACATCCCGCCTGCAAGGCCGATAGACAGGATACTGCGGAATTATGAATTGTGAATTCATAATTATGAATTGAAATATGATTTATCCGATTGCACAGACCACCTCGACCAATGACGAGGCGCGCGACCCGCGATACCGACACGGCGACGTCGTATGGGCCGAGCGGCAGACCGCCGGGCGCGGACAGCGGGGCCATACCTGGACCAGTCCCGAGGGCGAGAACCTCACCTTCTCGCTCATGCTCGAACCCCGCTTCCTGCCCGTTACGGAGCAGTTCCTGCTCTCGGAGGCCGTAGCACTGGCGCTCACGGACACATTTTCGGCCCTCGGCGTCGACACCCGCATCAAGTGGACCAACGACATCTACGCCGGCGACCGCAAGCTGGTCGGGATGCTGATCGAGCACAACTTTTCGGGCCCGATGCTTGCCCGCTCCATTGCGGGAATCGGCATCAACGTCAACCAGACCGTGTTCGACCCGGCGCTGCCCAACCCCGTCTCGCTGGCCGTCGCCGCAGGCCATACGTTCGACCGCCGCGAGGTGCTCGAAACGTTCGCCGCCTGCGTCACAACCCGTTATGCCCAACTCGAACGGGGCGACCGGGAGGCCTTGCAGCGGGAGTACCGCGCACGCATGTACCGCCTGGGCGAGCGGCACCTCTACCGTCTGCCCGACGGAACGCTCATCGGCGGCGTGATCGAGGGCGTGCGCCCCACGGGGGAGCTGCTCCTGCGGCACGACGACGGCCGCCTCGGGGAGTACCTTTTCCAGCAGATCGGATTCGTCATTGCGGACCGTTGAGCCCTTACCCCGGCCGGCGGCCGGGAAAACGGCCCGGAATCGTGTGAAAAAAATAACAGAAACCCTTGCTGTTACCGAAATAACAACTATATTTGCATCGTAAAACAACCTAAAAGAGAGATTCTACCATGAACGTACCTGCAAACCTGAAATACTCCAGCGACCACGAGTGGTGCCGCATCGAGGGCGATGTAGCCGTGATCGGCATTACGGATTTCGCCCAGAGCCAGTTGGGCGACATCGTTTTCGTAGACGTGCCCACGGTCGGCGAGACGCTCGCAGCGGGCGAGGTGTTCGGCTCGATCGAGGCCGTCAAGACCGTCAGCGACGCATTCCTCCCGGTGTCGGGCGAGATCGTCGAATTCAACGACGCCGTGGACGCCGACCCCGCCACCGTCAACAAGGACCCCTACGGCGAGGGGTGGATCGTCAAGGTCCGCATGACCGCTCCCGAGGAGTACGACGGCCTGATGAGCGCCGCGCAGTACGAGGAGCTGATCGGATAGTTCCACAGGAACAATTAAAAACGGGTCTGGACTATGCCCGGTGTCAGATTCTTCACGCGGTTCGAATGACCGCAAAAGGTCCGGGCGCCCGCAAACTTATACATACCCGTCTGGCAACACTTGATTCGGCCCGGATAAAGTCCCTCCCAAGGGAGGGGTTTGGGGAGGGGTCCGAATTGTAAACGCCGCCAACGGCGGCGATAAGGACGGCCGGGAGAGAGAAAACGAACAATTAACTCAAATACTTACCTGTTATGTCAAAAGTTACCGTTGTAGGTGCAGGCGCCGTGGGCGCAACCTGTGCGAACGTGATGGCTTGCCGCGAGGTGGCGAGCGAAGTGGTCCTCATCGACATCAAGGAGGGTCTTTCGGAGGGCAAGATGCTCGATATGTACCAGTGCTCAACGCTGATGGATTTCGACACGAAGCTCGTGGGCGCGACCAACGACTATAAGAAAACCGCCAACTCCGACGTGGTGGTCATCACCTCGGGCATTCCCCGCAAGCCGGGCATGACGCGCGAGGAGCTGATCGGCACCAACGCCAACATCATGAAAGGCGTCGTGGAGAACATCATCAAGTATTCGCCCCGCACCATCATCATCGTGGTGGCCAACCCGATGGACACGCTGACCTACTTGGCGCTGAAATCATCGGGCCTGCCGAAGAACCGCATCATCGGCATGGGCGGCGCGCTCGACTCGTCGCGCTTCAAGTGCTACCTGGCCAAGGCCACGGGCGCCAACATCAACAACGTGGACGGCATGGTCATCGGCGGCCACGGCGACACGACGATGATTCCGCTCCTCTCGAAAGCCACTGTAAACGGCGTGCCCGTCGCACAGTTCGCGTCGAAGAAGAAGCTCCAGGAGGCCGTGCAGAACACGATGGTCGGCGGCGCCACGCTCACCAAACTGATCGGCACCTCGGCCTGGTACGCCCCCGGAGCCGCCGCTTCGATGATGGTCGAGGCGATCCTCCAGGACCAGAAGAAGATGATCCCCTGCTCGTGCTACCTCGAGGGAGAGTACGGCCAGCAGGACCTCTGCATCGGCGTTCCGGCGATCATCGGCCGCAAGGGCATCGAGAAGATCGTCGAGATCGACCTTACGGCCGAAGAGGCCGCCGCATTCGCCGCTTCGGCTGCCGCGGTCCACAAGACCAACGCCGTGCTCCATGAGATCAAGGCGCTGTAAAACAAGCCTGAGTATTAAATGCCAAAAGGCAAACTTTTTCTGGAAAACACGTCCACGGGGCGTGTTTTCCCGTTTCAATACCGGCGGTTGTTTCTCCCCGTCTTGCTGGCATTCGCCCTCTTCGCATCCGCCCAGAATACGATTGTAACGGATGCCATCACGATCAACGGGTTACGGGTCGGGGAACGCTATACGCAAGAGCAGTTCGTGGAGGCATTGGGCAAGCCAACCAAAATAATACCCCCATCCGAATTTGACGAATATCCCAATGCATACACTTACTGTTACGACAAAGATCGGTTTTATTGGATCGATGGGATTTTTTACGGATTCGAAATCCAGACAAGCGAATTCTTAGTAAACGGAACGATTCGAGTCGGAAATTTCCTGCCTGCATTGAACGCATTGGGTGGAATTAAAAAACTTGTCAGAACCGAAATCAATTCGCTTTATAATTGGCGACCGACCGACAAGGGAATTTATGAATGGCTGTCTGTCGATTTCTATTTCAACGCGCAGAGCCGCATTTCCTATATCTCTGCCTTTATTAACGATCTGTGAAGCAATTATTAAAGCGGTAGATTCCTCGCTGGCGCTTCGGAAGACAGCGGGGAGGACTTAGGAATGAGAAATATCTGAAATAATTCAGGGTTCGCTTCCGGCCCTGGGCCGGAGACGGCAGCCCGAAGCCTCTCCCGGCGTAGGGCTGCACTCGGCCATTCGGCTTCGAGCATCCCTTACGCAGGCTTTGGGCCGCGCAACTCACATGTCATCCCGAACGAGCGTTAGCGACGAGGGATCTGCCTTAGACAAGAATAAGCGGTAGATTGCTCACATGCGTTCGGAATGACAGTCGGGAGGGCATTCGGAAAAACAGAATGCCCCCGCCGGATCAGAAGCTCAGTTTGGCGCCGAGGAACCAGCTACGGGGCAACGAGGGGCCGTAGACGTAGCCCGAATCGCGGTCGGGGCCCCGGTCGAAATCGTCCTGGTAGGCGTTGAAGAGGTTTTGCACGCCGCCGTAGAGATGTAAAGTAGCCTCCTTGTAGAGACGAAAATCGTATCCTACACGCAGGTTGACATCTACAAAGCGCGGAGTGGTGACGGCCACGTCACGCTCCACGCCCGAACCGGCCATGTGCTGCACGAGCATCTCCCCGGTGCAGGTGCCCGTAAGATCGACCGTCAGCGAACGCAGGGGCTTGAGGGCCGCCGTGAAATAGCCGTAGAGGTCCGGCGTGCGGAACATGCGCCTCACGGGCGGCACATCCGGGTCCTCGCTCCATTTTTCGGGTTCGGCATAGCGGCTCCGCTGCCATGTCATGCCCGCCTGCAACTCGAACCAGCGGGCGAACACGGCACGGCCCTCGACATTCACGCCCCCGACCGTGGCGCCCGAGCCGTTGTAGCGCTCTTTGATGACCCCTCCGTCGGCCGTGTCTTTCAGGTCGCGCAAGGCGAAGACGTCGTCGAGCCGGGTATAGAACCCCTCGACCAGCAGGTTGGTCCCGACGCGGCCGAACGTGCGGTAGAGATCGGCCGAGAGGCTTAGGCTGTGCGACCGCTCCTCTTTCAGATCGTCCGCCAGGCGGATGCGGACCCGTTCGCCGCCCGCGATGGCGATGTGCATGTCCTCGTCGAACGCCTGGGGAGCACGGTACCCCGCAGCGTAGCTCACACGCAGGTTCACCGCCTCGGAGGGGTTGAAGCGCACATTGACACGGGGGCTGAAGATCGCGTGGTCCACCAGGTTGTGTTTGTCCAGGCGGCCGCCCACGAGCAGCGACCACCTCTTCGTCTTCCATTCGTTCTGCAAATAGGCACCCGCAATATGCACCGTCTGGTCGGTGTGAATCGAGTAGCCGATCGAACGGTCTTCGAGTCCGTCGTAGCTGTACTCGGCGCCGAGGGTCAGTTCCGAGGGCATGATAAGCAACTTTTTGAAAGCCCGGATATACTGTACACCGGCGGCGATCGTCAGGTCGTGCGTGGTGCCGTAGGCGTCGGGGTCCTGCTTGCTGCCGTAATAGCTGCGGCGGGCCGTGTTCTGGAACGAGGCATAGGCGTTGAACCGGTTGCGGCGGTCGGCCGAGGAGAGGTCGAAAGAGAGGCTGCCGCCGTCGATCGCGTGGTCGGTCTGCTCGGCGACCAGCGCCTCGTGGGGCGGTTGGTCGAGCAGGTCGCCGCCACGGCGGTACTCCTCGATGTGGTGGTACTGCGCCGTCAGGCGCGAATAAGCGCCCGTGCGGACGAACGACCGCAGGCCCACCGCCTGCGAATGGATGGCGGGCAGTTCGGTGAACCCGTCGCCATCGTGGTCGTAGCCCGAGCGGTGGCGGTTCTGCCCGAAGACGGCGAGCCCCATGCGGCCGCTCTCGGAGACGAGCGACCCGTTGAGCATCGTCGTATTGTCGTAGGAGTTGCTGCCGCCCACCGCCGTGAGCGTGTGGGACAACTGCGCCGAGCTGCGCGCGGGCTGCCGCGTGATGACGTTGATCGTACCGCCGATGGCCGACGAGCCGTAGAGGGCCGAGCCGCCGCCGCGCAGCACCTCGACCCGCTCGATCATGTTGGCCGGAATTTGCTCCAGTCCGTAGACGCCAGTCAGGGCCGAGAATACGGGGTGCGAATCGACCAATATCTGCGAATAATGGCCGTCCAGTCCGTTGATGCGCACCTGCGTGAATCCGCAGTTCTGGCAGTCGTCCTCGACCCGCACGCCCGGCTGGAATGCCAGCCCCTGCGCCAGGCAGGCGGCATTGGTTTTCTCGAAAAGTCCCGCATCCAGTACACTGACCAGAGAGGGCGCCTCGCGCCGCAAGGTGGCCGTGCGGCTGGCCGAGACGACCACCTCGTCGACCGAAATGCCGCTCTGCGCCACCTCGAAATTCAACTCCGAAGTCTGCTTCGCGCGCAGCGTGACGGTCTGCCGCGCGGGAGCGTACCCCAGCGCCCGCACCTCGAGGGTCAGCGTGCCCTCGGGCAGATTCTTCAGGTAATAATGTCCCGAAGCGTCGGTCGTGGTGCCCAAAGCGGTTCCTGCGACCGCCACCGAAGCGTAGGGGATGTGTTCGTGGGTCTGGCGGTCGACGACGTGCCCGAAAAGATTGGCATCGGTTGTTTTCTTGGGTGTCTGGGCAGCCTGTGCAGCCCAGACGTGCAGGCACGCCACAAGGAGTGCCGACAGGATATATCGTTTCATATCATGTTGCGATTAGGTGAATGAACCGCACGGAAAGAACCGGCGGCAAAAAAAGTGAAAACGGGGAAAAGCTCGGATCAGACCGCGGGCGGAGCGCGCAGCGAAATGCCCCGTTCGGAGTGCGCCCGCTTGCAGTGCGTAGCGGCGGGGCGCACGACGGCCAGCACCTCGGCGTGGAACCTGGGCGCAAACTGCGTTTCGATAAGACAGGGATAGAACGAAAAATCGTCCACGACGTGCTGCTGCACTACCCGGCTGCGGGCGGTGTCGTCAGCCGCCGGATCGCTGTTGAATGCGGCGAAATGCTCGGGACGCTCCAGGTAGATATGGAGCTGCTGTCCCGCGTAGGCCGTGAAGAGAATCACGAGCAGGAGCAGTGCATGGATTCGTTTGAGCGTCGTCCGTTTCATCTTTCCGCACCGGGAGTGTTTGCCCGTCCCGGTTCGCGGCAAAGGTAACCATAAAAAAGGACCGCTCAAAGCGGTCCCTGCAAAATACCCCGAAATGGGGATGTATGTCGTGCCCGGCTACCCGATTTGCGGGCCGGGCGATGCGCCGCGCGGCCCACGGGGGCGGAGGCGTCAGATGCTGATGTCGAGAATCTCGAAATGGAGCATGCCGGCGGGCACCTCGACGTCGACGCGGTCGCCTTTCCTGTGGCCCAGCAGCGCCTTGGCGATCGGGGTACCGATGGCCAGCTTGCCCTCGCGCAGGTTGGCTTCGTGCTCGGCTACGAGGGTGTAGGTCACCTGCTTGCCGTTGTTGTGGTTCAGCAGCGTCACCCGGCTCAGAATTTGCACCTTGCTTTTGTCGATCTTCGACTCGTCGATTACGCGCGCATTGGAGAGGGTATCCTCCATCTTGGCGATTCGCATCTCGAGCAGACCCTGCGCCTCCCGGGCGGCATCGTACTCCGCATTCTCCGCGAGGTCTCCCTTGTCGCGTGCCTCGGCGATCGCCGCCGACATGGCCGGCCGCTCGACCGAGCGCATGTGGTCGAGCTCCTCCTTGAGGCGTTTGTAACCCTCCGCCGTCAGGTAAATAATCTCTTTTGCCATAATCTGTAAAACGTAAAAAAATAAGAATCCTGGCCCATGCAGGCCAGAACCCCTTGTGTATCGTGTAGACAAAGGTAGAAAGTAAAATCCGAATTTCCAAATCTTTTTTATGGCACGGATCGTGCCGGGCGTGCGGCGTATGTATATTCTTCTGGTGATTCACCTCCTCTGGACGCTCTGCGCCCTTGTGGTTGTCACGCGCCAACAGCGCGCGCCGGCTGCGGCTGCAACGTGGATCGCGCTGATTTTCCTCGTGCCCGTGGGAGGCACGCTGCTCTACATACTGGCCGGTTACCGCCGCGCAACGCCCGCCGCAGGCACGCCCGGCCATTGCGGAGGACGGCTCGAAACCCTTATCGCCAGCAGCTGCGGCACGCCTCCCGCACGGCACAACGAGGTTACCCTGCTGCACAACGGCAACAACGCCTTTTCAGCGCTGATCGCCTCGCTGCAACGGGCCACGCACACCATCCACATGGAGTACTACATCATCCGCGACGACCGCATCGGGCGCACCATCGCCGAAATACTGATCCGCAAGGCACGCGCGGGGCTGGAGGTACGGGTGATCTACGACGCCGTGGGTTCGTGGCGCCTGAGCCGGCGGATGCTGCGCCGCATGCGCGAGGCGGGCGTGCGGACGGCTGCCTACGAGCCGATCCGCTTCCCGTGGTTCAGGCCTGCCGTGACACGGCGCAACCACCGCAAGATCGTCGTAACGGACGGGCGCGTGGCCTACCTGGGTGGCATAAATATTGCGAAATACTACCTCGACGGAGATTATATGGGCAAGTGGCGCGACGAGCACCTCCGCATCGAGGGCGACGCCGTAGCCGACCTGCAACGACTTTTTATCGCCGACTGGGCACGCGCCAGCGCGGAGCGTCTCGACGCTTCGCTCTACATCGCGCCGCACGACATCCGCCGACGGCTGCCGATCCAGTTGGCCTGGTCCGAAGAGGGCCGCTGCCGAGCAGCGATCGCCGACGCATTCGCCGCCACGATCATTCGGGCACGCAGGGCGGTACGCATCTGCACCCCCTATTTCATGCCGCCCGGCATGCTGCTCGACGCCCTGCGCCTGGCTGCTCGCAGCGGGGTGCGGGTCGTGGTGATGATCCCCACGTGCAGCGACTCCCCGTTCACGGACCTCGTGTCCGACTCCTACATCGGCGACCTGCTGGACGCCGGGGTCGAACTCTACCGCTACGAAAACGGATTTCTGCACGCCAAGCTGCTGATCGTGGACGACCGGGTGGCTTCGGTCGGCACCGCCAACCTGGACTACCGTTCGCTCAGGTACAACCTCGAGGTGACGGCCTTTCTCTACGACCGCGAAACGGTCGGCGAACTGGCCGCCACGTTCGACCGGGACCTGACCCTGTGCCGGCGCATCCCGCCCGGCCAGTGGGGGCAACCGCTCTGGCGAAGAACCCTGGGCGATGTGCTGCGTCTGGTGTCACCTGTCATGTAACCGCCGTTACGAAAACCTTTAAATCAGTCAATTTGGTCATGAAACAATTTGTCCTCCTCTTTTTGGTCCTCCTACTGGCGGCCGGCACCGCCTCGGCGCAACGGTTCCAGGTCGGTATCCACGGCGGTATCAACGCCACGGAATACAAGGCCGCCCGTACACGTATCGGCGACTACACGTTCTCGCCCGGTCCGGCGCAGGTCGGTTACCAGGCCGGTTTGGTCGTGCGGTTCAACCTCTCGAAACACCTCCACCTGCAATCGGAGTTCAACTACGATTTCGTCAACTACTCCCTGCACGCCCGCAGCGCCTACTCGACGCGCGAGGTCAGGCTGCGCACCGAGCGGCTCGAAATCCCCGTCCAGCTGGGTCTCCAGTTCGGCATAGTGCGCATCTTCGGCGGCGCGCAGTTCCGTGTGGCCGACACCGGCCGCAGCAGCGCCCCGCAGCTTCTGAAAGTGAAATTCAACGACAGCGACATTGCTCTGATAGGCGGTATCGGAATCAACATCCGCAAATTCTTCATCGACCTGCGCGTCTCGGGTTATCCCCGCTCGCACGTCTGGCAGACGTTCACCTCCAAAGGCGTAACCACCCGCGTTCAGGTCCCGCACGACATCGTCTACGGCGGTTCGCTGGGCTTCTTCTTCTGACGCACCCGTCCCAACCCCACTGCCCCCGCTTCGGCGGGGGTTTCTTTTGGGCGCCCCTGCCGGATGCAGGTTCGCACTGCTTCCGCACCGCACGAGGCAATAATTTTTTTTGCAAATCGTTTATTTATGCGTAACTTTGCGCGATAAAGCGCCGTAAAAGATTCATACATGAAGCAGACTTTCTTAAACCTCCTGTGCGGAGTGGCTGTGGCGGTCATTCTCAGCGGATGCGCAGGCATCAATTCGCTGCTCAAGAGCGGACAGCCCGACCTGATATACAGCAAGGCGCTGGAATACTACGAGAAAGAGAAATGGTCGCGGGCCTCGACCCTCTTCGAGGGCGTGCAGCACTACTATGTCGGCACCCCCCGCGAGGACAGCATCACGTTCTTCAACGCCCGCTGCAAATTCAAGAACCGCGACTACGACACCGCTTCGACCCTTTTGGACGATTTCCGCCGCACGTTCGGTCACAGCCCCTTTGTCGAGGATGCCGAAGGAATGTACGCGCTCTGCTTCTACTACCTCTCGCCGGGGCCCTCGCGCGACCAGACCATGACCGGGCACGCGCTGATCGCCATCAACGAATTCATGTCGCGCTACCCCGAGAGCGACCAGGTAGAGAATTTCAAGTCGATCAACGCCGAGCTGACGCAGCGGCTGCACGACAAAGCCTACCTGAACGCCTACACCTATTACAAGATCGGCCGCTACAAGTCGGCCATCACTGCGTTGAAAAACGCCCTCAAACTCTACCCCGAGAGCAACCACCGCGAGCAGATCATGTACCTCATCGTCGACGCCAGCTACCGTTTCGCCAGCAACTCCATCGCCGAGAAGCAGACGGACCGCTACCTCTCGATGCTCGACTCCTACCTCTCGTTCCGCGAGGAGTTTCCCGAGTCGGAGCATACTAAAGAGGTGGAGCGCATGGCCAAGCACGCCCGCGACTACCTGGACCGCAACAACAAGGAAAACAACATATAGAAATGGAAATCAAGAAGAACATTCCCAACAACACCGTCACGCGCAAGTTGGTGGATCTGGACCAGGAGACGGGCAATGTGTACAAGACCGTCAATATCATCGCACGCCGCGCCAACCAGATTTCGACCGAACTGAAGAGCGAACTCAACCGCAAGCTCGCCGATTTCTCGTCGCCCACCGACACGATGGAGGAGACTTTCGAAAACCGGGAGCAGATCGAGATTTCGCGCTACTACGAGCGCCTGCCCAAGCCCGTCATCATCGCCACCGAAGAGTTCCTCGACGGCGAACTTTTCTACCGCGACGGAGCCAAGGAGCAGAAAGAGGCGTAACGGCTTCCCCGCAATGGATTCCGAGCACGCCGCACGCCCGCTGGAGGGGCGGCACATACTACTGGGCATCACAGGCAGCATAGCAGCTTACAAGGCCGCTGTGCTTTGTCGTTTACTGAAGACGGCCGGCGCCGATGTGCGCGTGATGATGACCCCGCTCTCGAAGCAGTTCATTACGCCCCTGACGCTGGCCACGCTCTCGAAAAACCCCATCCTGGTGGAGTTCTTCGACCCCGAAAACGGCGCCTGGAACTCCCACGTCGCGCTGGGCGAGTGGGCCGACTGCTACCTGATCGCCCCGGCCACGGCCAACACGCTGGCCAAGATGGCCGCAGGTATCGCCGACAACCTGCTGCTGACGACCTACCTCTCGGCCCGCTGCCGGGTGGTCGTGGCTCCGGCGATGGACCTGGACATGTATGCCCACCACGCCACGCAGCAGAATCTGCGGCGGCTCGCCGAACAGGGCGTCGGTATCGTGGAGCCCCAGGAGGGCGAACTGGCGAGCGGGCTGACGGGCAAGGGCCGCATGGCCGAACCGCACCAGATCGTGGCGTTCGTCGAGGAGATGCTGGCCGAAAAAAAAAAGACACTGGCAGGTAAGCACCTGATCGTCACCGCCGGGGCCACGATCGAGCAGATCGACCCCGTGCGCTTCATCTCCAACCACTCGTCGGGCAAGATGGGCTACGCCATCGCCGCGGAGCTGGCCCTCCGGGGCGCCCGCGTGACGCTCGTCAGCGGCCGGACCGCGCTGCCGACGCCCGCAGGCGTCGAGCGCGTCGACGTACTCTCGGCCGAGGAGATGTACCGGGCGGCAGCGGCGGCTTTCGAGGAGGCGGACGGCGGGGTCATGTGCGCGGCCGTGGCGGATTATACCCCCGTCGAGGTCAGTCCGACCAAGCTCAAAAAGAGCGAGGGAGAGATGACCGTCACACTGCGCCGCACGCACGACATCGCCGCCGAACTGGGTGCCCGCAAAGGGAAGCGTCTGCTGGTGGGATTCGCCCTGGAGACCGACCAAGAAGCGGACAATGCGGAGGCTAAACTCATCCGCAAGCATTTCGATTTCATCGTCCTCAACTCGCTGCGCGATCCCGGTGCGGGCTTTCGCGGCGACACCAACAAGGTGACGCTGATCGACCGCAGGGGGCACGAGGAGCTGCCGCTGATGAACAAACGCGACGTGGCCGTCCGCATCGTCGAACGGATCGAGCGGTTTTTCGAGCGGTAGCGCCCATCGATTGATCATTCGCCGTTTCGTCCGTTGTCTTTCGGCCGCTTTTGAAATTTTTAATTCATAATTCTTCATTTAGATTTCACTGGTATGTTACGTCGTCTGTCGGTTGAAAACTACGCCCTGATCGACTCGCTGAGCCTGGAGCTGGACCCGCACCTGAATATCATCACGGGTGAGACGGGTGCCGGAAAGTCGATCCTGCTTGGGGCGCTGGGGTTGCTGCTGGGCGCCCGGAACGACGGCTCGGCGATGAAGGACGCCACGCGCAACTGCGTCGTCGAGGGAATGTTCGACATCGAGGGGCTGGCGCTGGAGGCTTTTTTCGAGCAGAACGACCTGGAGTATGCGCCCCGGACGACACTTACGCGCATCATCACCCCGGCGGGCAAGAGCCGCGCTTTCGTCAACGACGTGCCCGTGCAGCTCACCCAGCTGCGCGAGGTCGGCACACGGCTGGTGGATATTCACTCGCAGCACCAGAACCTGATCCTCTCCTCCGAGCAGTTCCGTACGGCAGCGCTCGACACGGTGGCTGACAACGCAGAGTTGCTCGCCTCCTACGCCGAGCAATACGCCCGCCTGCAAGCGTTGCAGCGCAGCCTCGCAGCCCTCCGGGAGGCGGCCGCCGCAGGCCGCCGCGACGAGGAGTGGCTGCGCTTTCAGCACGACGAGTTGACAGCCGCGAATCTCCGCGAGGGCGAACAGCAGCAGATCGAGCAGGAACTGACCGTGCTGGAGCATGCGGACCGCATCGGCGAGGTATTCGCGGCGCTGCGCAACGCGTTCGATGCCGACGAAACGGGCGTTCTGGCCCGGCTCAAGGAGTGCGAGAACGGGCTCAACCGCATCCGGGGGCACTACCCCGCTGCCGGGGAGTACGCCGAGCGCATCCGTTCGACCATTGAAGAACTCAAAGACATCGGCCAGGCCGCAGCCGCCGACAGCGAGCGCATCGACGCCGATCCGGAGCGGTTGCAGAAGCTCTCCGCGCGGCTCGATACGCTCCTCACCCTGCAACAGAAACACCGCGCGGCCGACGAGGCGGAGCTTATCGCCGCCCGCGACCGCTATGCGGCGCAGTTGGCGGCCATCACCCACGGCGATGAAGAGATCGCCCGCACCGAAGCCGAACTGCTCGAAACCCGCACCCGGGCCGAAGCCCTCGCCGACCGACTCCACAAGGCGCGCGAGCAGGCCGCTCCGGAGTTCGAAAAACACATGCTCCGGATGCTCTCCCGGCTCGGCATGCCCGAGGCGGTGTTCCGGGTCGAGGTGACAGCAGGCGAATTGGGCAGCACGGGCCGCGATACGATCGCGTTTCTCTTCTCAGCCAACCGCAACGTCGCACCACAGGCCGCGGAGCGCATCGCTTCGGGCGGCGAACTTTCACGCATCATGCTGGCGATCAAGGCGCTTCTGGCGGAGCACAAGCAGTTGCCGACCATCGTTTTCGACGAGATCGACACCGGGGTCTCGGGCCGCATCGCCGACGCCATGGGCGCTATCATCGACGGGCTCTCCCGCACGATGCAGGTCGTGGACATTACCCACCTGCCGCAGGTCGCCTCGAAAGGCGAAGCGCATTTCGTGGTTTCGAAATCGGACGGAAAGACCTCCATCGCTCGTCTCACGGCCGTCGAGCGTACCCGCGAAATCGCCAAGATGCTCTCCGGCTCCGAAATTACCGAAGCCGCACTGGCCCAGGCCCGCATTCTGCTCGGCGAATAACCCGGAACGTACGTTCCGCCCTCAATAGCAAACTTATATGGACAAGATTCTCGACCTTGCGGCCGCCAACCAGCAGCGCGCCCGCGACGTCATCCGCGACTGCGAACTGGAAGCCTGCTGGCGCTCGGTCGGTGCCGAGCCCAACCTGGTGGGCTCGCTCCGGTCGGGGTTGCTGATGACCCACCGCGACATCGATTTTCACATCTACTCCTCGCCTCTGCGGATCGCCGACAGTTTCGCCGCCATGTCCCGGCTGGCCCGCCACCCACGCATCCGCCGCATCGGGTACACGAACCTGCTGGACGCCCCCGACCAATGCCTCGAATGGCACGCCTGGTACGAAGCCACCGACGGGGAGCCGTGGCAGATCGACCTGATCCACATGGCTCGGGGTTCGGCCTGGGAGGGTTATTTCGAACGGGTGGCCGACCGAATTGCGGCCGTGCTGACCCCCGAGACCCGGTATGCCATTCTGAAAATCAAGTACGACACGCCCGCCGACCAGAAGATCATGGGGATCGAATACTACCAGGCCGTAATCCGCGACGGCGTGCGCTCGTGGGAGGAGTTCGCAGCGTGGCGGGCGAAAAATCCGGTTATGGGCATTCTGGAGTGGATGCCCTGACGAAGAGCGTCCAGCGGGAGGTTTATCCGCGCATCGGGCGCAAGCGCTGTACGAACTGCTCGCCCTTGAAATAGATCAGAAGCGAACCGACGATGACCGCCATGCCCGCCACGGTGCTGAACCGGGGATATTCGCCGGGCAGCATGATCCAGCTGAGCACCGCGCCCAGCACGGGATTGATCAGCCGGCACATGTTGATGTCGCTGACTTTCGTTCCGGCAGTACGGAGGGCCATGAACCAGAAGCTGAAAGCAAAGACCGAGATGAAGACCAGCACCCCGAGGCTCAGATAGAAACCGGCGGGTTTGGCCCAGAACGGTTGGAAGCCCTCCGCCCCGACGCCCACGCCGTAGATCAGGAGGCCGCCGAAGAACATCTGCACGGCGTTGAGAAAGACCGGGTCGACCTTGCCCTTGTCCTCCGATACGGAGATGGCCGAATAGCCCTGGAATACGATGCTCGCCAGCAGCAGCACGATACCCCCGATGCCGCGCCAGTCGAGCGGCCGGCCGTCGCCGCCCGTGCCGACGATCAGCAGCAGACCCGCCAGGCTGACCGCCAGACTCATGACCTTGTAGCGATTGAGCCGGTCGTCGGAGGCCAAAAGGTGCGCCAGCAGGACGTTGATGAGCGGCGTGAGGCCCATGACGATGGAGCTGATGGCGCCGCTGACGAAATCGACGCCGAAATAGAACCCCGTGTAGCCCAGGAACATGTTGATGAGTATGAGGTTGCCGAAGAGCCTGCGGTGGCGGACGATCTCGGCCCACATGCCGCGGTGAGCGGTGTAGGCGAAGAGGAGGATGCCCACGACGATGAAGCGGAGGCCCGCAAAGTTCATGGGCGTGAAATCGTAGCTCAGCCCCTGCTTGATAAAGGGGTTGACGATGGCCCACAACACCGAAGCCAGCACGGCATAAAGTATCCCTTTTTTCATATTCTGCCCATTTTTACGGCCGCAAAGGTACGAAAATTAACCCGTCCGGCAAAAGAAAAGGGGTGCGCCGCCGAACGGTGCATCCCCTTTCCGTGGACCGGCGACCCGGCTAATTCCACCCGGGGTTGTTCTCCGTGATGGCTTTGTTGACCGACATTTCCAACTCGGGAATCGGCATCAGGCAGTGTTTATCGGCCACGTTGCGGAACGGCCGGGCCATCATCTCGGGCCCCGTCGGGTTGCTGTTCATCGGGAAGCCCGAGCCCGACTGCGTGAAGACGGGATTGTCGACCGGCTTGCCGTCGACGGTCACCTTGAGCGGGATGGCCGCCAGCTCCTCGCCGATGCGGTGCATCCGTTCGAGGAAGATGCCCCAGCGCAGCAGGTCCAGCCGGCGGTGCGACTCGAAAGCCAGTTCGCGGGCGCGCTCGGCCTGGAGGTATGCGAGCATTTCGTCGTGCAGCATGGCCCCGAGATCCACCTCCGCAAGCGGGGTCAGCGGATCGAACCCGAAAGCGCGGCGGCGGACCTGGTTAACGGCTTCGAGCGATTCGGGGGTCGAACCGTTGTTAACCTCGTTGTCGGCTTCGGCGAACAGGAGCAGCACATCCGCATAACGCAGCAGCGGGTAGTTGGTCGAGTTGCCCCAGGAGTAGACCGGCAGGTTGATCTCGTACTCGCGGCGGAACTTGCCGGGCCAGCGGAAGCGGAAAGGCTCGTTGTAGGGAATCCGCTCGACGACGGCGTCGTTGCGGTACATGTAGGGCATGATGGTCCAGTCGCGGCGCAGGTCTCCCTCCTCGTAGGAGTCGTAGAGCTGCGGCGTGCAGTAGAAGACCCCGCGGCCGCGGGCGATCGAGAGGCGTGTCTGCTCGTCGGCGCAGTAGTCCTGCTTGGTATACATGGGGGTATAGTAGGCCGCGAACTGACCGGTCTCTTTCATTTCCGCCGATTCGACATTGCCGTAGCACTCGACCTCGAAAATCGACTCCCGGATGTCGTAGCGGTCCTGCATGAGCCGGATGAAGAGCTCGCGGAAATCCGGTTCGAGCCCGTGCACGCCCTCCTCCATCAGGCTCCACGCCCACTTGCGGGCCTCGGCATAGTATTCGGGCCGGCCGAGCCGCCCGGCGGCATGGAGGCACACGCGGGCGAGAATGCCCTTGACGGCCTGTTTCGAAACGCGGCCCCCGAACCCGAGAGTACGAATGTCCGCAACCATTTCCAGTGCATCCTCCATATCGCCGATCGCCGTTTCATAAATCGTCTGCGAGGCTACACGGGGGCGATGGACGTCGGCCGCCGATTTGGTCGATTCGAGCCTGAGGGGCACATCGCCCCAATAGGCCGTCAGCAGAAAATGGTAGTACGCCCTCAGAAAGAGCGCTTCGCCCTCGACCTGCCGGAGCAGTTCGGGCGCGCACGCCGCCTTGCCGGCATTCTCCAGCAGCACGTTGGCGCAGTCGATGCCCTTGTAGAGCTCCTGCCAGACGACCTTGACGCTGGCGTTGCCGGTATCGTAATTGTAATAATAGGGCACCAGCTTGGGCGTGGACTCCTTGGAGAAGCACTCGTCGCTGCCCTGCGAGAATTCGACGCTCAGGTAGAGGCCGTACACGTCCCGGAGCGGGTCGTAGACCGTGGCCAGCGCCGCCTCCAGCTCTTTCTCATTCCGGTACCAGGTCGAGGGCGAGGTGAAATCTTCGGGCTGGGTATCCAGGCATGCCGCACATGCAGAGGCGACCAGCAGTAAAAGTATCGATCGTTTCATGTCAAACTGTTTGATGGTCAGAAAGAGAGGTTCAGTCCCACGGTCCAGGTCCGGCTGCGCGGATAGGAGAGGTAGTCGAATCCGGGCGTGAGGGGCGAATTGTAGATCGACACCTCGGGGTCATAGCCCGAATAGGCCGTCCAGGTACAGAGATTCTGCGCCGCCAGGTAGATGCGCAGCCGGGAGATATGCAGCCGCGCAAGCAGCCGCCGGGGCAGCGTGTAGCCGATCTGCACGGTCTTCAACCGGAGGTAGGAGCCGTCCTCGAGCGTCTTGTCCGAGTAGTAGGCCACCTTCTGTCCGCCGGGCACGTAGTTGTGCGAGCGGGGATTTTCGGGCGACCAGCGGTCCACGTAGGAGGCGAACTGGTTGAGGCCGTAGCGGTAGGTGCCCTCGAAGAGGATGCGGTTGGCGTTCATGATCTTGTTACCGCCGCTGAACTGGAAAAAGAGGTTCAGGTCGAAATTGCGCCAGACGAAACTGTTGGAGAATCCGCCCGTGTAACTGGGATTGGGATCGCCCAGCACCCGGCGGTCCTCCGAGCCGACATGCCCGTCACCGTCGAAATCGCGGAAGCGGATGTAGCCCGGCCGGATCTGGTTGCGGGCCATGCCGTTGTCGGGCACCTCGTCGCGGAGCACATATTGGCGGCTCTCGTGCGGCACGGAGGGGTCGCTGTCGTTCTGCCACGTGAAATCCGAAATCTGGTAAAGCCCGTCCCAGACCATGCCGACGAAGCGCGTGACGGGCTGCCCGACGCGCGTCTCGTAGAGCGGCACGCTCTGGTAGTCGGAGTTCCAGTTGATGAACGACTCCATCTTCTGCTCGCCGTCCGCCAGGCCGAGCACCCGCGAACGGTTGAGCGAGATATTGAAATTGGTTGTCCACCGGAAATGTTCGGTCTCGACATTCACCGTATTGAGCGTCAATTCGAAACCGTAGTTGCGCACGGCCCCCACGTTCATCATCGCCCGCTGGTAACCCGACGAGAGCGGCAGGTTGGCGTTGAGCAGCAGGTCGTAGGTCTTCTTGGTGTAATAGTCCATCGTAAGCGAAATACGCGAATCGAACAGCGCCAGATCGAGCCCCACATCGGCAGCCCGGGTGCTCTCCCATTTGAGCCGGTAATTGCCCAGCGAGGCCAGTTGCGCACCCTGAACGAATCGGTTGTTCCAGGTGTAGCCGTCGAGGTTCGAGAGGTTCAGCTGCGACATGTAGGCGAAATCGCCCACCCGGTTGTTGCCCGTCAGGCCGTAGCTCAGGCGGATCTTGGCGTCGGAGATCACCTTGCTGTCGCGGAGAAAATTCTCCTGCGAGAGACGGTACGAGAGCGAAGCCGAGGGGAAATAGCCCCACTTGTTCCCGGCCGGAAATTTCGAGGAACCGTCGGCCCGGAACGAGAAAGTCACATAATACTTGCGGGAGAAATCGTAATTGAGGCGGAACAGACCCGAAACCATGCGGTTGAGGGACTTGGACGAATTGAGCGGCTGGGCTTCGCCCTCGTCCAGACCCGCAATGCCGAGGCTTTCGCGGGGGACGTTCCAGGCCGTGCCCCGGAAAGAGAAGTATTTGTACTCCTGCACCGTCACGCCGCCCAGGATGTTCAGGTGGTGGCGGCGGTTGAAAGTGCGGTCGAAAGTAAGCGTATTCTCGTTCAGCAGCGACTGCCGGACCTCGTATTGCGCATAACCGTTCACCCCCTTGATGATGCCCGCGATCTTCTGCGAATAAGGATGCTTGCTGTTGAAAAAGTCCTCCAGGATGGCCGTGTTGCGATTGATGCCGCCCGAGACGCGCAACTTGAGGTATTTGCCGAAGCGGTATTCGCCGTAAACATTGGCTGCGAACGTATTTTGCGCATAATCCTTTTGTTCATTATTCAGGTAGAGCATCGGGTTGTAGCGATTGCCCCAGGTCGTCATCTCCACGATCTCGGTATCCTCGTCGGCATTCAGCAGGTCGTCGATGTTGCCGCCCGTCACGGGACGATAGCCCCACATGTTGTACATGAGCGTCAGCGACGCTTCGGCATTGCTCGAGGGCATGCGCACCGAGGTTCCGTACTGACTGGTCCACGAGTAGCTGGTGTTGAAGCCCACTTTCAGGTGCTTCGTGGCCTCGACATCCAGACGCAGGCGTCCCGTGACGCGGTCGTAGCCCGACTGGCGGACGACGCCCTCCTGGCCCATGTAGTTGAGCGAAGCGGCGTATTTCACCGCTTTCGATCCGCCCGTGAGCGAGACCGTATGGTTGTGCATGGGCGCCACCTGCAACACCCGTTTCTGCCAGTCGACATGCTGCGCATAGCGGTAATAATCCGCAGTGCGGGTATCCAGCCCGTCGGAGTTGGGTTTGAGGTAGCTCTTGCGGGCCTGGTAGGGGTCGATCTCCAGTTGCAGCTTCACGAATTCGTAGGGGTCCATCAGCTCCATGCGGTTGGTGGTGTTCTGCAAGCCGAACGAACCCTCGTAGCTCACCTGCGTGCGGCCGGCATGGCCGCTGCGGGTTGTTACCATGATGACGCCGTTGGCCCCGCGCGCTCCGTAGATGGCCGTGGCCGAAGCATCTTTCAACACGTCGATCGAAACGATGTCCGCCGGGTTGAGCGACGAGGTGTTGAAGCTCTCCAGCGGGAACCCGTCCACCACGTAGAGCGGCGAACTGTCCTGCGTGAGGGAGTTCTGCCCGCGGACGACGATATTGACCGACGAACCCGGTTCGCCCTCGGACGAGGTGACCTGCACCCCGGCCACGCGGCCCGCCAGCGCCTCGTCGAACGACCGCACGGGGGCTTTCCGCATCTCGTCGGTATTGACCGACGCCACCGCCCCGGTCAGGTCCACGCGGCGAACGTATCCGTAGCCCACGACCACTACCTCGTCGATCTCGCTCGCCTCCTCGCCGAGCGTGACGTCCACCTCGGTGCGGCTGCCTGCGGCTACCTCCACCGTAGCGTATCCGAGCATCGAAAAGATCAGAGTCGGCTCGTGGGATGCGGTCCGCAGCACGTAGGCGCCATCCGTGTCGGTCGTGGTGCCGCGGGTGGTCCCCTTTTCGATGACCGTTACGCCCGCCAGCGGCCGCCCCGATGCGTCGGTGGCACGGCCTCGGACCTCTTTTGCATGTTGGGCTCCGGCACCCGTGCAAACGAGGAGCGCCGAGAGCATGCACAAGGCACGCAGCAGTAAAAAGTTCTTCATATCGGTTGAGTTATAGGTTTGGTTTTCGGTTGCTATCTGGTAAAGCCCCGCAGGACATAGGGCCGGCGAAAGGTGCGGTCGATGAAGACCCCGTCGACGAGCAACGCTTCGTCCAGCGGTTCGATACCGATGCGGTGCGGGCCCGCTGCAAGCGGGATGCGCACGCCGCGCCGCGCCTGGTTGCGCAGCACATCGATCTTCCACTTTTCCGAGCCGAACGTTTCCCGCAGATCGAACACCCCCGCTTCGGCGCCGTCCACCACGAGGCGAAAACGCAGATACTGCGTCGCCGCTGGGTGGCGGGGTACGAAGCAGGCCACCACGTCGGCTTCGGCAGTCCGGTCGCAGCGCAGCAGGTACTCCGCGCGGCCCCCCTTTTCTACCGAGAGCGCCCGGCCGCTGTGGCCCAGGCCCTCGACGACGGCGACCGGGCCGTCGGCTTTCGTGAAACCGTCGCCGGCCACGGCAGCCACGCCCGCGACCATGGCCGCACCCGGCTCGCCGACATCGTCCACCCGTTCGACACGAAAGACGTAACGGCGGCCGCGTGAGAGGATCGAAAGATAATCCGCACCGCCCGGAGCGGAAAAGTCGGCTCGAAGCGTCAGCCGTTCGTGCGAGGGCACGATGCGCCGGCGCTCCGCTCGAAGCCACGCGGGGAGGCTCTCCAAAGTGGACTCCGATGCACTGAATAGATTGACAGTCACCCGGTTCGCAGCAGAGCGCACGAATGCGGGCAACACCACGGTATCGACACCCACCCGGCCGGGCGCTCCGTCGACCCACAACGCCGTGCCCCTCCCGGCAGGCAGGCCGTCGCACGCCGGGGCCGCGAAAACAGGCAGGTCGCGGGGCGACATGGACATCATGCCCTGCCACTTGCCGCCGGCGATTTCGCGGTTGTAGTGCTCCGTAATCAGGCCGATCGAATCGTAGGCCTGCCGGGCGGCCCGGGCATACTCCCCGGCCGCAGCCAGCCCCTCGGCGGCATAGCGGCGGGCAAATTGGGCGTAGAGCAGTTTCCTGTTCATCAGCGCAGCCGCTTCGACCGGATACTGGACCAGTTCGAACCAGGCGTCCCGCCGGTCGCGGGGCAACTGCGCACCCAGGCGCCGTGCCTCGGTCTGCAATCGCGCGTATGTTTCGAGGCGGTCGAAAGTCTCCGGCGCAAACGAGCCGAACTCCGTATCGCCCACGGGCGAAAAGCCGCCCGGGAACCCCGGCTGCTGGATGCGGCTCCACCCCATGTGCTCGGGCTTGCGCTGGGCGGCCAGGCGGTAGTGTTCCTCAATAAGCAGCGCGGCAGCGCGGCCCACCTCCCGACCGAATTCGCGGCAGAGCCACCCCGCCAGGTGCTCGCCCGTGCGGGCGGGATCGACCGAACGGATATTCCAGGCCATGTCGAGGAACAGCTCGGTGTGGTACTCCGCAGGTTTCAGATCGCCCACGTTGAGTATCCAGATCGTCCGGGCGCCATGCTCCCAGGCCCGGTGCATCTCGGCGGCCATCAGCGCCGGCTGCGTCGTTGCGAGCCAGAGGTAGTCGTGCGGCTTGCCGTAATAGGAGACGTGGTAGTAGACCCCGGCTCCGCCGCTGCGCATCCGCTCGGTGGCATTCAACAGGCGCGTCAGATAGCCGTAGTTGTCGTCGCACCACATCAGCGTCACGTCGTCGGGCACCGCCAGGCCGTTATCGTAAATGGCCAGCACCTCCTTGTAAGGCACGAACATTTGGGGAATCTTCTCCACGGGCCGCCGGAGTTCCTCGCCGAGCATCCGGCGCTGGGCGCGGATCACCTCGCCCGTCAGACGGGTCTGCTCGTCGAGGGTTTCGGCTCCGGCCATCCGGCCGTCGTGTATGCCGCGCATCCCGAGCGTGAAGAGGGTCTCGTCGCGGGATACCTCCCGCACCCTTTCGCGCCAGTAGCGCTCGACCCCGGCGCGATTGGCCGCGAAATCATAGGCTCCGTAGCGCGCCGGGTCCCACTCGCCGACGTTGTTGCGCATCATCGGCTCGCAATGCGACGTGCCGACCACGATGCCGTAACGGCGGGCCGCCTCGCGGTTGCCCTCAACCCGGTAGAACGCCACGGTCGAAGCGTGCATCGCGGGCCAGATCGTGTTGGCTCTCAGGCGCAACAGCAGTTCGAACACCCGCGAATAGGTCTTCGGCCCGAGTTTCCCGGCCACATCGCTCGCTTCGAAGCGCGTGCCCCACGGATCGAGCCCCCAGTCCTCGTCGTTGAGAAAGATACCCCGGTAGCGTACCGAGGGACAGGCGGTTCGGTCGAATCCTGCGGGCAGCACCACGCTATCGCTCCGGCGCGGGGCGACATCGGCCCACCACTCCCAGGGTGAGACCCCCATGAGACGCGAGAGTTCCAGCACCCCGTAGGCCGTGCCGCGGGCGTCGCTGCCCACGACGAACAGCGCACGTTGTGTGCCTTGCACGGCTTCCGTGATGCGAAAAGCCTCCCACTGTCCGCCGATCTCAGCCACGGAGACACCCCATGCGCGCAACAGGGGTTCGATCCGCTCCCGCTCGGTGAGCGTGCCGACGACGACCACCCCATTCCCCGGAGCCGCCCGCCGAGCCGGAGCCGAGCCGGCCACACGCCGGACATCCTCCTCGTAGATGGCAAGAGCCGTTCGGACGACCTCGCTGCGGCCCGCATGGCAGACCGGCGCGGGGCGACCGCCCGCGACCAGCGGAAAACCGTCATGCGGAGCTGCTGCGATGGTGGACGCCAGGACCGTGAACAGGGCACAAAGCAATCCTCTCAGGTATGTTGATTTTCTCGGCATGATCGTCATTTTTCCGCTTCGCGCACGCAGCGCACGACATAGCGGTAGTTGCCCGAACCCATCGCCGTCAAGCGGCCGGCGCTCGAAATCTGGACTTTGGCGCTCGAGCTGCGGTTGATCTGGACGCGCCACGCCTGCGGCTGGGCGTTGGGACGGGTTTCGCTCGACCACAAACGTACCTCGGGATGGGTGCGCGTGGCTCCGAAAATCTCCTTGTCGCTGCGCCCGCCGCCGCGCATGTTCCAGTAGAAATAGTTGGGTCCCGCGGCGTCGGCCGTCTTGTTCCAGGTCCAGCACGCCGGGTCGATGATCCGGCGCAACTGCGCTTCGGTCGGGGCGTTCCACCCCTCGGGGCAGGGATTGACCGTCGCCGTGAGGTTCGCGGCAGTGCCGTTCTGAGCAAGGAGTTTCTGCGGATCGAACACATCGTTCCAGGTGTCGGTCGCCGCGACGGGAACATCCACGCCCGCGACGTCGATGCCGCACACGAGCGGATAGCAGTAGCCGCCCGGGGCCGTCGCATCGGGCTCGGCGCCGGCGGGGACCTCCAGCCCCGCCTGCCAGACGTCGATCCGAACTGTCTGGTCGGGTTTGTCCGAAACGGCCACCTCCCACACAGCCTCCCGCGGGAAAAACGTGGTGTTGGCCGGAGCCGTAAAGCGCAGGGCGTCGGGTTTGTCCTCGGGCGTCAGCAAGGCGGTAAAGAGCTCCGACCCGCTCACCCAGCCCACCGTAACCCGGCCGCTTCCCGGGTTGGCGATGACCCCCGTGTAGGTCGAGGAACCGTCGTCGGCTACGGTATATTTGCAGATGCCGCCCCCGACGTCGCGCCCCGGACTGACGGAGAAATAGTTGGAAATCTGAATCAGATCGAGGTAGATCATTTCGCCCGCATAGGCCACGCAAACCTTGTCCGCGAGGTTGACCCGGCCCGTGTTCGGACCGATCGAGACGGTGAAACACCCCCTTCCGGGATCGGTTTCGAGCACGAAGCCCTGCGCACCGTCGAGCAGCCGGGCGCTCCAACTCCCCTCGGCTCCCGAAGCCGTCACGCGGTAGCTCCGCGCGATGGCGCCGAACTCGCTGCGGGGCCACCCGGTGGTGGCCGGTTCGACAGTGAACGTCCGTTCGCGGCCGAGTATCTTGTCCACGTCGTTGCAAGACGAAAAGACGAGGACGGCAAGGATCATCAGATTGAATCTTTTCATATCGGTTATCGTTTGGTTGGTCCACGGATTATGCAGCCGATGCAAGGTAGCCATTCGCTTCGGGGCGGGCTTATCCGAGCGATTCGGAAAATGAAGCGAATCGTTCAATCACAGGACGAATGTCTCTTCGCCGACCGCGACCGTTCCGGCCGCGGCGTCGTAGCTTACACGAGGCGCCCGTGCAGGCAGCGCGGCCCAACTGAGTGCCGTGACCTGCCTCAACGAGGAGGCCGAAGCCGCAATCGTGACCAGCGGACGCTCCTCGCTGCGCGTCGAACTGCGCTCCTCGACGGCCCCGGTACCCAGCCGGAGCGTCGATTGCGCCGGAGTGAGGTTCTCGATGCGGATCGAGTTGCGCGCCGTGGTCGACTCCGCGGCGTTTTCGCCGTCTGCCGAAAGGGCCTGCTCGGGATAGAACAACAGTTCGATATTTCCGGCCGCGGCGAGTTCCACCTCGTCCGAAACGATCACCACATCGTGTTTTCTCAGCCAGACGAGTTTGCGGACAAAGCGTTTCACCCCCGCCGCATCCGCATAGGCCTCCGAAGCGTCGCCCGCGATGCGGACCACCTCTCCCTCTGCCGACGCCTCCACAATCCGCGGATCGCGCCCGGGCGTCAGCGGCCAAGGCGTGAACCAGGTGCGAACCTCGCCCCACTGCCCCACGGCGTTCACCAGCAGCGTATTGTGGTACTTGGTCTGGCGTTTCACATAGCCGTTGTTGCGCAGGACATACTCGCCGTTGGCATAGAGGATGAAATGGTTGGCATCGGGATGGATATGGCCCATGTCTGACTCGACATAGGAGCCGACGGGCTGCGTGTGGGCGAAAGTGCCCAAGGGTGCGCCGCAGCGGAAAACCACGAGCGACTCGTCTCCGCTCCAGTCGGTGCGTGCCGCCGCGAGACCCATGTTTTCGAAATGGCGCAAGGTAGGCGTTGCGGGCAAGAGCACCGACGAAACCGACGGATCGTACCACACCAGGTTGAGCCACGAGGAGGTCGTGTCGTAGGCGACTGCCCTGTCGGCGAAATAGTGTGCACGGGCATCGCGGTTGAGCGCTGCCAGACGACGGTAGAGGTGCTCGGGACCGTACCACGCATAGCGGGGCGCATCGGCCCAGTCGACGATGCTGTTTTCGGCAGTACACCTGTCGGCCGGGAGGGTCATCCAGGCGGCGTAGTCCGCCGTGTGCTTCCACCACGTACTGTTCGCATAGAAATCGCTTCCCACCCCGCGCGAGAGGTCGAAAGCCATCATCAGAAACTCCATGCCGTACTGCCAGTAGCCGGGTCCCTCCTGGCTCGCCCCGTCGGGCGAGAGCAGGCGCGACGACTTTTCGAGCATCTGCTGCGTGAACGCGATCCACTTCGCCGCTTCGGGAGCCTCGCCGCGCAGCACGAGAGCCGCGGCCAGCATCCCGCAGACGTTGATCCAGGTGTGATTTTGGATGTAGGCCTTTTCCAGCGACGCATAGGCCGCATACTGCCGCCCGACACGGGCGATCATCGTCTGCCGCAGCGTCGCAAGGGTCTCTTCGGAAAGAAAGCGCTGCCCGTAATCGTACAGCATCGCCAACCCCAACAGCTGGTGCCCGTACGCCAGTCCGTACTCCATGCCGTCCGGGGTGTCGTCGCGGCCCCACGCGGGATAGCTGCACGAAGCGAGCGCCCACCGTTCGGCGGCCTCGAAATACGCTTCATCGCCCGTGAGGTAGCCTGCCACGGCCAGCGCCGCGACGGTGTTGCCCACCTCGCGCTGCCACAGCTGTTCGCCTGCATCCTCCCGGTAAGCGGGAGGATCGCGCCGGACTTTCCCATCGGCCTGGGCTTTGAAACGGGTCCACTGTGCAAGGTGCGTCGAGTGAATAGCCGTGCGAAGCTGCTCGCCCTGCCAGTAGTTGAAGAAGAGCATCGGATGCCGGATTCCGGTATCGGGTTTCGGTTCGGGGTATTCGAAATGGGGCTCGTCGGCCGTACAGGCGTTCAGAAGCAGGACAGTCGGCACCGTCAGCGAACATAAAATGCGGGAGAAATTCATATCGATCCGTGTTTGAGGTTCTACAAAGGCAATCCGAAAACAAAGCAACATCGCCGGAAAAAGTACCGCTCCGTTCATCGGGCACCCTCTCCGAAAAACCGGCGCAGCATCCACTCGTCGGCCGAATTGTTCTGACGCACACTGCGGCGGTGTCCGTTGCGACGTTCCAAAACCAACTCTTTGGGTGCCGTGACGACGTTGTAGGCCGAATACATGGAGGTCACAGGGCACGAAAGGTCGTTGTAACCCCACGAGAAGAAGCCCGGAACACGGACAAAGCGTGCGAAATTGGCCGCATCGTAGTAGCGCGAATTGAGGATGCGCCGAGCCGTGCGGTTGGCCGTGCGCACCCGGTCGAAGAGGTGCGGCCAGCCGCCGGCCCGGTCGTAAAGGTAGCCCATGTGGTCGCACAGGGCGGGATAGAACGAGACGAAATAGCGTACCCTGGGATCGAGCGCCGCGGTGACGATCGCCAGCCCGCCGCCCTGGCTGCCGCCCGCGACCATCATCCGCTCGCCGTCGAACTCGGGCCGGGTGAAAAGGTAGTCGATGGCACGCAGACACCCCATGAACACCCGCTTGTAGTAATAGCGGTCGCGGTCATCCAGATCGAAGAGCGGGTAGTCGTACAAGGCGCCGTTCTTCAGACAGACGTAATTCTCCTCGGGCATGTCGAGCGGGATGCCGTGGATGCCGACGGTCATGGTGATGACCCCCTTTTCGGCCATGTAGAGCGAGGGCTCGATCTTCGTCACGCCCGCTCCGGGCAGGTAGAGCACCGCGGGATGGGGCCCTGCGGCAAGGGGAACCGAGACGTAGCCGTACACATAATTCCCTTTGCGGAAACTCTGCAACCGGACGTAGTAGACCTCGACCTCTTCCGTACACCACTCCGCAGCGCGCACGACCAGCGGTTGCATCGGAATCCGGGCCTGCCCGGCCTTGGCCTCTTCCCAGAACGCCCTGAAATCTTCGGGCAGATCGGTCATCGGACGCAGCCGATCGGGCTCGACGGCCGCCTGCGCCAGATCCTGCGCCACCGTGCGGCCTGCTTCGTCGAGCAGAAAGACGCGGCAGGTCAGAAACCCCGGCGAGGACAAACCCGCCGTCTTCACCCGGATGCGGCCCTCCGCCAGCACGGCTTGCTGCGTAAGGCAGGCGGGCATTTTTTCGCGGGCGAACGTGTATTTCACCCGAGCGCCGCGCAGCGGTTTTCCGTCTACGGTGACCGCTACGTCGTAGGCGATGCTGTCGCCCGCGGCATAGCACCAACTGTCGGCCCGGTCGGGCGTGATTTCGATCCGTATTTTTCCCTCGGGAATTGCCGAAGCCGCACCTACAAGCATCGACAGGAAAACAAGCAGCAACAGTTTTTTCATGACAGGTTATTTTTTCGGATTCATTTTCTCTTTAAGCCGCAGTATTTCCAGACCCGCTTCCAGCACCAGCCCCGTGCCGTGGGTCTCGCCGTCTACCCGGAGGCGGTTGTAGTAGAAAGGCATGTCGTCGCCGATACCCGTACCCACGCAGACGTCGCGCAACTCGCCCCCGAGGGTGATCTTTTCGCGTCGCAGCCCCTCCCAGCCGCGCAGGGCGGCGGTGGCATAGCGGGCGTCGATCCACCCCTCGCATACGGCATGGGCGATCGCATAGATGAAAATCGCCGACGAGGAGCTCTCTTCCCATGCGTCCTCGCGGTCGAGCAGCTGACGCCACAGCCCGGATGCCGTCTGACGCTTCACGATGCCGCTTATTTGGCGTTCGAGCAGCGCGAGGACCCTTTTGTGCTCCCCGCTTCCGGGTTCGAGCACGTCCAACAGATGGCAGGTGGCCAGCATCACCCAGCCGTTGCAGCGGCCCCAGTGCGCCCCGGCCGGGCGCTTCAGATCGCCGTAATAGCCGTGGTACATCAGCTCCGCCGCGGGATTCCACAGGTAGCGGTGGAACCGCCGCACCTGCCGCACGGCGTCGTGCAGCATCTTCCGGTCGCCGTACCGGCTTGCATAGATAGCCATGAACGAAAGCCCCATGTAGAGATCGTCGGCCCAGAGGGTCGGGCGGTGCGGCCACGTGCGCGCCAGCGTACCGTCCGCGAACCTGAGTTGTATCCGGCGAATATGGTCCGCGGCACGTTCGATCCAGGGATCGTACACGGCGGCTTTGGCGGGACGGCGTTCCAACAGAAGAATCATGGCGGCGCACTGGGCTCCCATGTGGTCCAGCTCGTTGAACTTGCGCAGAAAATGGAACGGCTCGTGGTCCTCGCCCTCCGTGACGCCGAAACGGTCGTAAACCGCGAGGGCGTAATCGATCTGCCGTTCCGCAAACCCGGCAAAGCGATCATCGCCGAACCGTTCTGTCATGCGTATCATGGCCCTGTCCAATACACCGAGACTGTAATGCCAGTCCATGTATTTGCACCCCAGGCGCACGCGAGCACCCTGCGGTATTTCATCCACACTCCGGTAGATCGAACCCGTTCCTCGGTCTGTATACGAGAGGGTATACTCGGACAAAACACGGTCCGCGATTCGGCGCAGCAACGCCTCGTCGGGTAAGACAGCACGCGATGGCAGCGAGCAGAGCAGGAACAGGCAGAGAGTAAAAAAAGTTTTCATCAGGGATTTCAGGAATTCGTTTCCACAGACAAAGGAACGGATTATCGCCGGCACGGGGTTAATCGAAACGTTCAGCGATTTATTCCTGCGTTTCAATCCGCCCTGCGACCGGTCGGAAGACCGTCGCGCCCGAACGGACTATTCCGATTATATCCTATCTTTGGGTCATGAAGCGCAACCTCTTCCCGAATCGCATCCTCGTCCTGCTGACGGCTCTTTTGCCGGCCACAGCCACCGTGCGGGCGAATACGCCCACGGACACCGTGGCAGAGACACGCCGGCTGCATTTCGGTCATCTTTCGGTCAGCGACGGGCTGTCGCAAATGTCCGTGGTATCGATCATCCAGGACGGCGCAGGTTTTCTCTGGCTCGGCACGCGCGACGGCCTGAACCGCTACGACGGTTACGGATTCCGCGTCTTCCGGCACGAACTGCACGATACGCTCTCGCTGAGCGACAACTACATCCGCTGCATGGTCCGCGACCGCGGCGAGGGACTGTGGATCGGCACGACCAACGGGTTGAACCGTTACGATCCCAGGTCGGGGAATTTCACGCGCTGCTATGTCGACCGCACAAGGCATACGGGAAACGTCAACGAGATCAATGCGCTCTGCACCGATCCGGCGGGCGGCGTGTGGCTGGGCACCTACAACGGGCTTTACAGGATCGACGACGTCGAAAGAGAACCGCAGCGGGTCGACTCGTTACCGCAACGCATTTACAGCCTGGCCTACTGCGATTCGCTGCTCTATGTAGGCCACGATCGCGGCCTTGCCACGCTCTCCGCTTCGGGCACGCTGCACCACCTCATCCGCGATGACCGCAGCCGTGCCGTGAACCTCATCTACCCGGATTCCGCAGGACTCATCCATTTCAGCTACGCAAATACCGGAACGCTCGCCATGCTCGATCCCCGAACGGGCGAAATGCTCGAACGCACGATCATCGCCGCCGCCCCCGAACGGCGCGACAACCTGATCCGAAGCATCGCCGAACAGCCCGGCGGACGGCTTGTTCTGGGCACCTACGACGGGCTTCGCATCTACGACCCCGCAACGGGACTGACCGAAAGTTACAACCAAACTCCGCAGGAGGAGGGCGGACTCTCTCACTACGCCGTCGAGACCGTCTATATCGACCGGGCCGGCACGCTCTGGGCCGGCACGTATGCCGGAGGGGTCAACTACGCCCATGCGCAGCGGGAGATGTTCAGCCATTACGACCCGCGGCAGAGCGGCCATCTGCCGGGGGTATTGAGCGCCCTGGTCGCCGACCCCGGTGGCGATGCGCTCTGGATCGGCACCGATGCGGGCGGGGTGCTGCGGTTCGACACCCGTTCGAAGCGGTTCGACCATTACCCCTGCACTCCCATCGCGGGCGATCTGTACAAAGACAATAACGTCAAGACGCTCCTGTTGGCGGATGAAATACTTTATGCCGGACTCTACACCGGTCAGTTACATTCGCTGAATACCCGCACCCGCCGCTGGACCGAAACATGGCATAATCCCGACCATACGGCCATCTACGCCCTGGCGCGCATGCGAGACACGCTGCTGCTGGGTACTTATTCGGCTCACGGGCTCAAATACCTCGCTACGGACGGCATCCGGGACCGCGACCTTGTATCGAACGACGGCCGCACGCTCAACATCAACCAGATTTCGGCCCTCCACTCCATGCCCGACGGCGAGTTGTGGATCGGCACCCGCAGCCGCGGACTTTACCGCTACCGTCCCTCGGGCGAACTCATCCGGTACACCTCCGACGACGGCAACTCGATCTGGGGTAACCGCATCACGACAATTTCTGCCGACAGCCGGGGACGCATTCTGGCGGGCACCTCCGACGGCGGCCTGAACATCTACGACCCCGCGGCCGACCGCTTCACGACCGTCACCCACCGGGAGGGTCTTCACGACAACACGGTCTGCTCGGCGGTCGAGGATCGCCAGGGCCGTATCTGGGTCATTACTCGGACCGGCATTTCGGAGCTGGACGCCGGGAACCGCGTTCGAAGGACCTACGACCATTCGAGCGGCCTGAGGGTGCAGGAATTTTCACCCGCCTCGGCGCTGGTCTCCGACGACAATACGATTTGGGTCGGCGGGGACAACTACCTGGTCAGTTTCAACCCCGACCGGATAAAAGCCAATACCTATGTACCGCCCGTCGTAATCACGTCGGTCCACGTCAACAACCGCCCGTTCGACGGAGAGTACCCGGCCGGAAAGGGGCTGCGGCTCGCCCACGACCGAAACAACCTCAGCTTCGCATTCAGTGCTTTGAATTACGTCTACCCCGAGCGCAACGCTTATTGTTACAAACTCGACGGAGCCGACAACGAGTGGCGCAGCGCAGGTTCGAACCGGGAAGTCAACTATGCCAACCTCGCGCCCGGCCGCTACCTCTTCCGCGTACGCGGGTCGAATAACGACGGCATCTGGAATCCCGAAGAAGCTACCCTCGCAATCGAAATTCTACCGCCTCTGTGGCTCCGCTGGTGGGCCTGGCTGCTCTATGCGCTTCTGTTCGGCACGGCAGCCCGGCTCGTTCTGCGCCATGCACGCGAGCGGCATCGACTGCGGCGGCACGTCCTTATCAAACAAAAAGAAGAGGAACTCTACAAGGCCCGCATCGACCTTTTCACCAGTTTCGCTCACGAACTCCGGACACCGCTGACACTGATTCTCTCTCCGCTCGAAGAGATGCTTTCGGCGGACAACCCGCTGCCGCCGACCCGGGAGGGATTGCGGATGATCGAAGCCAACGCCCGGCGCATGTTGCTGCTTATCAACCAGCTGATGGACCTGCGGCGCAAGGAGTCCGGCACGATGACCGTGCGGGTCGCCGAGGGGGATTTCGCGGGTTTCACCGAGGAGATTTTCATCGCTTTCAACCACCAGGCCCGCCAGCACCGCATCGACTACCGTTTCCAATCCGCCCAGCGGCCACTGATGCTGTGGTACGACCGCTGGCTTTTCGAAAAGGTCGTGCTGAACCTGCTCTCCAATGCGTTCAAGTTCACCCAGGACGGAGGCCGCATCACCCTCTGCACGGAACTCGTAGATCGTTCGGCGCTGCCCGACGTCGTGCTGCACGACAAGGAATTTTATGCCGAGGCGGAGCAATACCTCCATCTCGGACTTACGGACGACGGCATCGGCATGGACGCGCACGATCTGGAACGCATTTTCGATCCGTTCTACCAGGTCCGCGAATCCTCGTTCGGACGGATGGGTACGGGCATCGGGCTTTCGCTCGTGAAAGGTATCGTCGGGATGCACCGCGGCGCAATCCGGGCCGAATCGACGCCTGCCGGCGGCAGCACGTTCCACGTATACCTCCCTACCGGGCATGCTCATTTCCGCCCCGATCAAATCATCACGAACTACCGCGACAGCGAAGCGCTCGAACGCTATGCCGAGGAGCCCTCGGAGGAGTCCGATGCCCCCGTCCGTCTCCCTGAAAAACGCAGCGACGCCTTGGTGCTCATCGTCGAGGACAACCGTCCGCTGCGCACCTACATCCGCCGCAGCCTCTCGCCCTACTGGCGCGTCATCGAAGCCGAGAACGGGCGCTCGGGCCGGCTGCTGGCACTCGAAAAAATGCCCTCGCTGATAATCAGCGACGTGATGATGCCCGTGATGAACGGTCTGGAAATGTGCCATGCACTCAAGCACGACCCCCGCACGGCCCACATCCCCGTGGTGCTGCTCACGGCGCGCCAGTTCGTGCTCCAGATGAAAGAGGGGCTGGAGTTCGGAGCCGACGACTACATCACCAAGCCTTTCCACATGCGGGCGCTGATCCTCAAGGTGCGCAACATCATCTCTTCGCGCGAACGTCTCAAGGAACTTTACGGCCAGCGCCTCTCGCTCGAAAACCTGGGCGTCGAGATCGACACGGACGACGACAAGTTCCTGCAACAGCTCACCGAGGCCATCGACCGCGACATTGCCGACCCGGCTCTGAACCTGGATGCCCTCTGCCAGCGGATCGGCATGAGCCGCGCGAGTCTCTACCGCAAACTCACCGCCGCTACCGGACTCTCACCGGCACGCTACATCCAGTCCGTAAGGCTCAATCTGGCGGCACGGCTGCTGCGCCGAACCGACATGAGCGTTTCGGAGGTAGCCACCGCTTCGGGATTCAACAGCCTGGTTCATTTCTCGGCCGCCTTTCGCAAACAGTACGGCGTCGCGCCCTCGCGCTACGCGGCTGAAAAAGCCGGGGAAACCGCTCCGAACGGTGAAAATGAACCGCAGGAATAACTCTTTGGATCGATCCGCACAACCGAATCGGGCAGCCGACGCTATTTTTGCCCGGACAAACCGAACACAACGCATGAATAGAATTTTGACTGCCCTGCTTCTGCTCGGCCCGCTCCTCGCGGCAAACGCTTCGACACCGGAACAACGGCTCACGATACGAAACGACGATTTCCGAAGCACGCTGCTCGTCCGGGACGGCCGCATCCGCGCCGTTTCGCTCTACGACAATGCCACGGCGTCCGAGCTGCTCGCGCCCGACGGGGAACCGCTCTTCGAATTTTCGGTCAACGGCCGCAGCGTCTCTTCCGACATGCCGCTGTGGCGCTATGTCTCGACCGCAGAACAACGGCTTGCGAATGATGGCAGGATCGAGACCTATACGTTCGAAGGCAGCGGCGCATTGCAAGGGCTCCTGCTGCTGCTCGACCGCCACTATTTCCCGTCGGGAGCATTTTTGCGCGAACGCCTGCGCCTGCGCTCGAAGCGGGAGGGGGCATTCCGCCTGACGAACGTCGGAGGCCGCAACCATTTCATCTTCCCGCGCTACACCCTGGCCGATGCTGCGGGCGGCACCGCGCTCACCGAAATGCGGATCGGAACCTACGGAGGCGAAATCCTGCCCGGATACGATCCCGCACGCACCGAGGACCGCCGACCCGAGCGCAACCTGGCCTCGTGCCATATGTTCCATCCCGACGTCATCCGCCATCGGCTTAGCGGCGACACCTGCTGCGAGGTCAAAGGCCCCTTTCTGCTCATTCCCACGCGCCGCCACCGCCTCCTGACCTCCTACGAGCACGCCTCGCAGGACCGCACCTACATGCGCTCCACGCAGCAGGCCATCGACGCCGCCCTGACCGACGCGGCTCAGGGCGTTAAAGGGGATTCCGACACGGTGACCGACGACGACCTGTGGTTCATCTCCACGGGCGTCCGACAGCACGGCGACCGCCGCACGCTCTTCGGCCGCATCCGCCGAGGCGGCTACCTCGACGGCGAGGTGATCCCCGCGGACCGCTGCTACGAAACCGTTTGGTCCACGATCTCCATCCTTTCCGAGAACCAGGAACCGGCAGATGCGATCCGCGAATACCTCTTGCACCGCATCACCGACCATGCCGCTTCGCGCGAAACCCGATTCTATTACAACACGTGGGGCATGCAGCGCGACGCCTCGCCCCATATGCGCGAAACTTTCACCGAGCAGCGCATCGCCCGCGAAATCGCCCTGGCAGCCGAAACGGGCGTTGACCTGTTCATTTTCGATGACGGATGGCAGCAGACCCTGGGCGACTGGCGGCCGCATGGCGAACGGCTGCCGCGGGGACTCCGTCCGCTGGTCGATTCCCTGCGCTGCAAGGGCATTACGCCGGGCATTTGGCTCTCGCTTCTGGGAATCGACCCCTCGACCGAGCGCGCCCGCCAGCATCCCGGGTGGATCATCCGCGACCGACAGGGTGTGCCTTATGCGGCGCAGTGGAATTTTCCGGCGTGCGACCTGGTGGGCGGGTTCTACGACTGTATTCTTTCCGACCTGAAGCGTCTTGCGGACATGGGTATCCGCTATTTCAAGTGGGATGCCGTCAATACATTCAACAGCGCCCAGCCCGGACTGGACCACGGCGATGCGACACACAGCCGCCGAGAGCGGATCGACCGCTACAACTACCTCCTGCCTTTTTATGTAACCCGACTGATGCGCGAGTTGCGCGCCTATTGTCCCGACGCCGTGGTCGAGATCGATCTCACCGAACCCGAGCGCTCCCTGATCGGTCTGATGCCGTTGCAGGAGGGCAAATTCTTCTGGATGAACAACGGCGCTTCCGCCTACGGCGATTACTCCGCCTACCGCACCAAAAGCATCCGCCAATCGATCAACGCCACCGCCGGTCTGTTGCCGCCCGAGTTGCTTACCTACGCCGTCTATCCCCACAACAAAGCGCCCTTTTGTACTCAACGTTACAACGTCAACACGGTCTTGCAAGCCGGACATGGATTCTGGGGCGACCTGACAGCAACCACCGCGGCCGACCGAAGCTATATCCGCGAGCAGACCGGCAAAGCGCGCCGCGTCCTGCGCCATGTAGCCGGACGCCCCCTGAGCATCACCGGCAGGGTCGGCGCATCGCCAGAGCTATATATCCAGGCTGCACCCGAAAAAGGGTACGCCCTGTTCACGGCATTCAGCGGTTCGCCGGTCGCCCACACGGCGTACATCGCACTCGATACCGCGCAAGTTCTCGGCGTACTGAACCACGCCTTTTCGACCGATTCCGGCGGCGTGCGGCTCGACCTGCAATTCGCCGCCCCGGACGACACGCGCGAAGCGTTCGTCTTGGGCAATAACGGTACGGGCGTGCGCATCCTCTCCTCGACCGGATGGCTCGATGCACTTTCTGCCGACACGCACAGCCTCCATGTTCGCAGCGGCAGCGCGACGGAACTGCATATCGCCCTGCCCGCCGAAGCCCGTAACGCCACCTCCGACCTCCCCGCCGAGCGCCTTTCGGACGGCACCTGGCGCCTCAGGCTCGACGCCGGAGCGGAAACGACGATCCGATGGAGGTAGCTCGCAGACCGTTGGTTCCACAAAAAGAGGGGGCGGCCGGAAATTCCGACCGCCCCTCTTGGCAGATTTATTTTCAACTGAAGATTACATCATACCGCCCATACCTCCTCCGGGCATTGCCGGCATGGCGGGCGTCTCCGATTTCTTCTCGGCCAGTACGCACTCCGTCGTCAGGAACATCGAAGCGATCGAAGCGGCATTCTCCAGCGCAACGCGGGCCACTTTCGTCGGGTCGATGATACCGGCTTTCATCAGATCCTCGTACTTGTCGTCGCGGGCGTTGTAGCCGTAGGCGTCCTTGCCCTCGCGGACCTTGTTCACTACTACCGAACCCTCGCCGCCGGCATTCTCGACGATCTGGCGCAGCGGCTCCTCGATGGCTCGGCGGATGATCTGGATACCCGTGGTCTGGTCCTCGTTCTCGCCTTTCATGCCCTCGAGCGCGTTCGTTGCGCGGATATAGGCCACGCCGCCGCCCGGGACGATACCCTCTTCGACGGCTGCGCGCGTAGCGGCCAGCGCGTCGTCCACGCGGTCTTTCTTCTCTTTCATCTCGACCTCCGTTGCGGCGCCGACATAGAGCACGGCCACGCCGCCTGCCAACTTGGCCAGACGCTCCTGCAACTTCTCCTTGTCGTAGTCCGAGGTGGCTTTCTCGATCGAAGCGCGAATCTGAGCCACGCGGGCCGAGATGGCCTCCTTGCTGCCCGAGCCGTCCACGACGGTGGTATTCTCCTTGTTGAGCGTCACTTTCTCGGCCGAGCCCAGCATGTCGAGCGTGGCATCCTCCAGCTTCATACCCTTGTCGGCCGAGATCACGGTTGCACCGGTCAGCACGGCGATGTCCTCGAGCATCTCCTTGCGGCGGTCGCCGAAGCCCGGAGCCTTGCAGGCGGCGATCTTCAGCGTGCCGCGCAGCTTGTTGACCACCAGGGCCGAGAGGGCTTCGCCGTCGACATCTTCGGCGATGATGAGCAATGCACGTCCGCTCTGAGCCACCGGCTCCAGCACGCCCATCAACTCTTTCATCGTCGAAACTTTCTTGTCCGTGATGAGGATATAGGGCTTTTCGAGCTGCGCCTCCATTTTTTCGGGATCGGTGATGAAATAGGCCGAGATGTAGCCCCGGTCGAACTGCATGCCCTCGACCACCTCCACGTGGGTCTCGGTGCCCTTGGCCTCCTCGACGGTGATGACACCCTCCTTGTTGACCTTGGCCATCGCCTCGGCGATCAGCTTGCCGATCGTCTCGTCGTTGTTGGCCGAAATCGAAGCCACCTGCTCGATCTTGGCGAAATCCGTACCGACCTCCTGGCTCTGCTTCTTGAGCGACTCCACGACGGCAGACACCGCCTTGTCGATACCGCGCTTCAGATCCATCGGGTTGGCGCCGGCCGTCACGTTCTTCAGGCCCACGCCGATGATCGACTGCGCCAGCACGGTAGCCGTGGTGGTGCCGTCGCCGGCGTCGTCATTGGTTTTCGAAGCGACCTCCTTGACCATCTGGGCGCCCATGTTGGCGAACGCATCTTCGAGCTCGACCTCCTTGGCCACGGTCACGCCGTCCTTGGTGATCTGCGGAGCACCGAATTTCTTGTCGATGATGACATTGCGGCCTTTGGGGCCGAGGGTGACCTTCACTGCGTTCGACAGCGCATCGACGCCCTCCTTGAGGAGCTCGCGCGCCTCTACGTTATATTTGATCTCTTTTGCCATGGTGTTAGATAATTGCTAAAATGTCCGACTGTTTCATGATGAGGTAATCCACCCCGTCGATCTGAATCTCCTGTCCGGCGTACTTGCCGTAAAGCACCTGGTCACCGACCTTGACCTCCATTGCGATCTCCTTGGTGCCGGGACCTGCTGCCACGACCTTGCCTGCAAGCGGTTTCTCTTTTGCCGTGTCGGGGATGATCAATCCGCCGGCCGTCTTCTCCTCAGCAGGATTCGGGAGAATCAGCACACGATCCGATAAGGGTTTTACATTCATAGCTTTCGTATTTAATTAGTTTGAAGAATATTTTGCGTTTGCAACCTCTCATCCATCAATAGCTGTGCCAACCGTTTTTTGGCAGTTTCGAGGTGACAAACGAGCAGAGGCGACTGCCAATTTGTCACTCCGTATGATTTTTCCCGGGATTTTTTTGCACGGACCGAAAAAGTGTATTACATTTGCATTCCGATACGCCGGATGCGTATCGACACGGTGGATGTAGCTCAGTCGGTTAGAGCGTCGGATTGTGGTTCCGAAGGTCGTGGGTTCGAGCCCCATCTTCCACCCAAGGCACTGAGAAAGAGGCAAAAAAAGCAAACCTTACATGTCAACGATATGTAAGGTTTTTTCGTAAATTGTTGCTTCGGCTTCAGGAAAAGCGAGCATCCGAACCGTCGAACTCCCGAAACGTGCGTTTTCAACTTTTCGGAGAGTCCCGCAGCCGAAAAGGACTGCGCCGTTCGGCCCGAAAGCCCTACCTTTGCCGTATGAAACTTCGATTGAATCCCGCATGGGATCGGTTGCGCGGTTGGGTCGAACGATTGCCCGACACCTTTGCCGCCGGGGGCGAAACGCTCCACGAGGGGCGCAACACGATCCGTGCTTACGATGCGCAGGGAGTACAGTTGGTCGTAAAGCGATACAAGCGTCCCAACCCGCTCAATGCCTTTATCTACTCTTTCCTGCGCAAAAGCAAGGCCCGACGCGGTTACGAACACGCCCTGCGTCTGCGGCGACTGGGTTTCGACACCCCCTGTCCGGTCGCCTGGTGCGAATGCCGTCGGCACGGACTGCTGCGCGATGCCTACCTGGTCACCCTGCGTTCGGATTACCGGGCGCTCCCGGAGGTAACCGAACGGTTCCCGGCGCGCGACACGCTGCCCGTGCTGGCGGCTTTCGCCCGCTTCGCAGCCGATCTGCACGCCGCCGGGGTCGTTCACGAGGATTTCAACCAGAGCAACGTGCTCTGGCAGCACGACGGGGCCACGGACAGCTACCGTTTCCAACTGATCGACATCAACCGGATGCGCTTCCGCCGACGGGCGCTCCGCCCGCGCGAGTGCATGGTCAACCTGCGTCGGCTGGCGTGCCCGGCAGGCGCTTTCCTCTGCATCCTCGACCGATACGCCGAACACCGCTCGTGGAACATCGACGACACCCTGCTGCGCGGCACTTTCTTCCGGCTGGTTTTCAGCCGCCACCGCCGGATCAAGAAACGGCTGAAGCATCCCGGCACCCGCTCGCGGCAGCGCCCAAAAGCGGCCTGACAAGCGAAAAAACGGTCCCGGAATTTGGAATTCCCGAATAATTCGCTACATTTGTCCCCTACAAAGACGCTTTGCAATGAGATTGTACGGTTTTGCATCCTATTTTTATTCCTTTTTCTTTTACGGCACGAGAAAGAGCGGGATGGCGTGTATGTAACCGGATGATACGATTATAGCATAAACCTGAAAATCCCGCTCGTGCCGAGCGGGATTTTTTATGCAACTCGATATGAAACAGGTAGTAATACAGGGCATCCGTGGATGCTACCACGAAACGGCCGCACGGGAGTTCTTCCGCGGCGAACCGCTCGAAACGCTCCCGGCGGAGCGTTTCGAGGAGCTGTTCGCACGCATGGACAGCGATCCCGGCCTGTTGGGCGTGGCCGCCATCGAGAATACCATCGCGGGAAGCCTTCTTCCGAACCACGAACTGCTGCGCCGCAGCCGCGCGGCCATCGTCGGCGAGTACAAGCTCCGCATTTCGCACACGCTCGCGGCGCTGCCGGGGCAGCGTGCGGACGACATCCGCGAGGTGCGTTCACACCCCATCGCGCTGATGCAGTGCGGCGACTTTCTGAAAACCCGGCCCCATCTGAAGATCGTCGAGCGGGACGATACCGCTGGCAGCGCCCGCGAAATCGCCTGCGAACAGCTCCGGGGCACGGCGGCCATCTGCGGCGAGGAGGCCGCGCGGCTCTACGGGCTGGAGGTTCTTTTCCGCGGCATCGAGACCAACCCCCACAATTTCACGCGGTTTCTCATCCTGGCCGACCGCAGCCGCGCGGCGGAGCTCACCGACCCGCTCCGATGCAACAAGGCTTCGCTCGTGTTCACGCTGACGCATACCCGCGGCAGCCTCTCCAAAGTGCTTACCGTCTTGTCGTTCTACGACATGAACCTCACGAAAATCCAGTCTCTCCCGATCATCGGACGCGAGTGGGAGTACCGGTTCTACGTCGACGTGACATTCGACGACCACGAGCGCTTCCGGCAGGCCGTCGAGGCGGCCCGGCCGCTGGCCGGCGAGTTCACCCTCCTGGGCCGATACACCGAGTGTCCCAATCCGCCCCATCCCGAAAACGACGAAAACAGATAAACCATGAACGATTTGCAACCCATTCAATTTCCGGGCGTCGACACGCGCCGCCCGCTGCTTATCACCGGTCCGTGCAGCGCCGAAACCGAGGAGCAGACCCTCCGCACGGCCCGCGAACTGGCCGCCGAGGGGTTCCGCATTTTCCGCGCGGGGCTCTGGAAACCCCGCACCAAGCCGGGCGGATTCGAGGGCGTGGGCGCCGAGGGGCTGGCGTGGCTGCGGCGTGTGAAGCGCGAGACGGGCATGTACACCGCCACCGAGGTCGCCACGCGGGGACACGTCGCCGCCGCGATCGACGGGGGCGTGGACCTGCTGTGGATCGGAGCGCGAACCGCAGCCAATCCGTTCGCCATGCAGGAGATCGCCGACGCCCTGCGGGGACAGGAGGTTCCCGTGCTCATAAAGAACCCCGTCAGCCCCGACCTGGAACTGTGGATCGGTGCCATCGAGCGCATCCGCAACGCCGGCATCCGCCGCCTGGGGGCTATCCACCGCGGTTTCAGCTCCATCGACCGGAGCCTCTACCGCAACCACCCGATCTGGTCGATCCCCATCGAGCTGCGGCGGCGTCTGCCCGGACTGCCGATCTTCTGCGACCCCAGCCACATCGGCGGCAAGCGCGAACTGATCGCACCCCTGGCGCAGCAGGCGATGGACCTGGGCTTCGACGGGCTGGTGGTCGAAGCGCATAGCAACCCCGACCTGGCCTGGAGCGACAAGTCCCAGCAGGTAACGCCGCAGACACTGGCCTACATCGTCCGCAACCTCATCCTCCGCGAAATGAATACCACGACCGAAAGTCTGAACGAACTCCGCTCCCAGATCGACAAGCTCGACGATCAGCTGCTCGATCTGCTCGCCCACCGCATGCGCGTCTCGCGCGAAATCGGACAATACAAGAAAGAGCACGCCATGCCCGTGCTGCAAACTCAACGGTACGAGGAGCTGCTTTCGCGCCGGGCGGCCCAGGCAGTCGGGATGGGTATGGACCGCGAGTTCATGCGCTCGGTCCTGCAAGCCATCCACGAAGAGTCGATCCGGCAGCAGATGGAGGTTCTCAAGGTGAAAAGTGAAAAGTGAAAGGTGAAAGTGAACTTTGCGGCCAAGCGAAGAAAGAGACCGCTTGCAGGCTATGCCGAACGTGAGCAAAGTCAAGACGCCGCAGGTGCGGGCCGCAGCCCGTGGCGGCGAAACTTGTTTCCGATCCCCGAGCAACGCGTCGCAAGCCGACACGATAAATGGAAGATTCCTCACCTGCGTTCGGAATGACAAATCAGGAATCGCACACCCCCTGATCGTGAGTCGAATATTACATTTCGGTTAAATATTCCGCCCGCCACTCCGCAAGCGGCCGGAATGTGCTATTTTTGACCCGGATTCAAATCGCAGACATGGCAAAACAAAAAATTCTCGTAGTGGACGACGAAGAGTCGCTGTGCGAGATTCTGCAATTCAACCTCGAAATAGAGGGCTACGAGGTGGAGGTGGCATACAGTGCCGAGCAGGGGCTGGAGATGCACCCCGAACGTTTCTCGCTAATCCTTTTGGACGTGATGATGGGCCGGATGAGCGGCTTCAGGATGGCGCAACTGCTCCGCTCGAATCCCCGCACGGCGAACATTCCGGTCATTTTCTGCACGGCCCGCGACACGGAGGACGACACGGTCGCCGGACTGAACCTCGGCGCCGACGACTACATCCGAAAACCTTTCTCCGTACGCGAGGTGATGGCCCGCGTGCGAACGGTGCTCCGTCGCGCGGCGCAGCCCGAGGCCGAGACCGTCGGTTTCGAGGAGTTGAGATTGGACCTGAAACGCAAAATCTGCACGCTTGCGGATGCCGAGGTGCGGCTGACCAAAAAGGAGTTCGAGATTCTGGCGCTGCTGCTGGCGCACCCGGGCGTGATCTTCTCGCGCGAGGAGATACTCCGCCGCGTCTGGAGCGACGAAGTGATCGTCCTGGACCGCACCATCGACGTCAACATCACCCGCCTGCGCCGCAAGATCGGCCCTTACGGGGACCATATCATCACGCGCCTGGGTTATGGCTACGGCTTCGAAAAGTAGGTTTCCCTACCATCGGAGACTTTTCCTCGTACTGCTGGGGTTTTCGTGGACCCTGGTGGCGTCGTTTCTTGTTTTCCAGTACGGACGCGAAAAGCATTTCAAGGCCGAGCGGCTCGACGCCCGGCTGCAACTCTTCAACCTGCGCCTGCTGGACGCGCTCAAAGAGGGCATTCCGGCGGCCGAAGCCGTACGGCTCCACAGCGGACCGTTCGGCGACCTGCGCGTAACGGTGATCGGGCGCGGGGGCACCGTGGTTTTCGACACCTCGGCCGACTCGCTTCTCGAGAACCACCTCGACCGCCCGGAGGTCGCCCAGGCTTTATCCCGCGGTACGGGATACACCATCCGCCGCCACTCGAAGAGCACCGACCGCTCCTATTTCTACTCGGCCATGCGGGGCGAGCGGTGCATCGTCCGTTCGGCCGTTCCCTACACCCTCCCACTCCGGGAGCTGCTCGCCGCCGACCGCGAATTTCTCTGGTTCATGCTCGGAGTCACGCTGCTGATGAGCGTGGCGGGCTATTTCGTCACGCGGCGGCTGGGGCAGAACATCACGCGGCTCAAAGCGTTCGCCGAGCGGGCCGAGCGCGGCGAACCGATCGACCCGATACCGCACTTTCCGCACGACGAACTGGGCGCGATCTCCGGCCACATCGTCCGCCTCTACGCCGCCTTGCAGCGCACCACGGCCGACCGCGACCGCGAACACGCGCTGGCGCTGCACGAACAGGAGGAGAAAATCCGCATCAAGAAGCAGCTTACGAACAACATCAACCACGAACTCAAGACCCCCGTGGCCGCAATCCGGGGCTATCTGGAGACACTTGCGGCCAACCCCTCGCTGGATGATGCACGGCGCATGGAATTCCTCGAAAAGAGCCGCGAACAGGCGGAGAGGCTGGCTCGCCTGCTATCGGACGTGGCGACCATCACGCGCATGGACGAGGCCGGGGGCGAAATCCGCCGGGAACGGGTCGTGCTGAACGACATCGTGGCCGAGATAGCGGCCGAGATGGAGCTTCGACCCGCGGGTCAGCGGCTGCGCGTCAACTGCGATTTCCCGCACCCCGTCGCCGTCGTGGGCAGCCCCTCCCTGCTGGGCTCGCTCCTGCGCAACCTCGCGGACAATGCGGCGGCCTACTCGGGCGGCCGCGACATCTTCATCCGGCTGTTGTCCGAGACCGCCGATTCGTGTACGATCCTCTTCGCCGACAACGGCATCGGCGTCGACGAGGAGCACCTGCTCCACCTGTTCGAACGCTTCTACCGCGTGGACAAGGGCCGCTCGCGCAAGCTCGGCGGCACGGGTCTGGGACTGGCCATCGTCCGCAACGCCGTAGCCGTCCACGGCGGCGCCATCACGGTCCGCAACCGCGAACGGGGCGGCCTGGAGTTCGTCTTCACGCTCCGCAAACACGCCTGAGCCGCCGGAATTCACCGCATCGCAACCCCTGCGTAACGGCTTTGTAACATCCGTTTCGCAACTTTGCAGCGGCAAAAACCGGAAACTATGTCCCCACTCTTCACCTCGATCGTCGTCGTCCTGGCCCTGCTGGCCGTCATGGGCATCGTCGTGGGCGTCGCCAACGACGCCGTCAACTTTCTCAACTCGGCCCTGGGGTCGAAAGTCGCACCGCGCCGCGTGATCCTTACGGTCGCCGCAGCCGGCATCCTGGTCGGCACGCTCACCTCCACGGGCATGATGGAGGTGGCCCGCAGCGGCGTCTTCTACCCCGCGCAGTTCTCTTTCTCGGAGATCATGATGCTCTTTCTGGGAATGATGCTCGGAAACGTGCTGCTCCTGGACCTCTTCAACTCGCTGGGGCTGCCGACTTCGACCACCGTGTCGATGGTCTTCGGCCTGCTGGGTGCAGCCGTCGCCGCCGCGCTGCTGCGCATCGCCGGCGACCCGGCGGCAGCGCTTTCGGACCTGCCGCAGTTCATCAACACAGGCAAGGCGCTCGTAATCATCGCCGCCATCCTGCTCTCGGTGGCGCTGGCATTCGTCGCCGGAACGCTCTTCATGTACCTCTCGCGGCTCATCTTCTCATTCCGCTACGCGGCCGTTTTCCGCCGCTGGGGCGCCCTCTGGTGCGGCATCTCGCTGGCCGGCATCCTCTATTTCGCCCTGTTCAAGGGGCTGAAGAGCTCGGGACTGATTCCCGAACGAATCTCCGAGCTGGTCGGCGAGCATGTACTGCTGACATTGCTGGCATTCTGGATCGTGTCGGCGATCCTGCTCTACCTCTTACAGCGCATGCGCCTCAACATCATGCGCATCACCATCCTCTCGGGAACTTTCGCCCTGGCCCTCGCATTCGCGGGCAACGACCTGGTGAATTTCATCGGCGTGCCCCTGGCCGGCTACGACGCCTGGTCGGCGGCGCGCGAGGCGGGCAGCGAGCAGATCATGATGGGCGCACTGGCCCACCCCGCGCGCGCCGATTTCCTGCTGCTCGCCGCCGCGGGCGTTATCATGGTCCTGACGCTCTTCTTCTCGAAAAAATCGCAGCACGTCACCGAGACCGAACTCTCGCTGGCCTCGCAGCACGAGGGCGACGAACGCTTCGGCTCGACGCTCGTCTCGCGCAGCCTGGTGCGGGCCACGCTGGTGATGAATACCCTCTGGACCGGACTGGTGCCCCTCCGCATCCAGCGGGCCATCGACCGCCGGTTCGAGCCCCTGCCCCCCGAGGAGCGTTCGTCGGCCCCCTACGACATGATCCGCGCCGTGGTCAACCTCACCGCCGCCTCGATCCTGATCGCCATCGCCACCTCCTACAAACTCCCCCTCTCGACCACCTACGTGGTCTTCATGGTGGCGATGGGCTCGTCGCTGGCCGACCGTTCGTGGGGCCGCGAAAGCGCCGTCTACCGCATCACGGGCGTGATGGCCGTCATCACGGGCTGGTTCGTCACGGCGCTGGGCGGATTCCTGATCGCGCTGGCCGTCACGGCCCTGCTGCTCTGGGGCGGCTGGATCGCCGTGGCCGCCTTGACGCTCCTCTGCGTCTGGCTTTTGGTGCGCAGCCACCGCAAAACGCCCGAGTTGAAAGAGGCCGAACGCGCGCAACTGCCCATCGAGACGGCCGAAACCCCCGACGAGGTGCTGTGCGCCTGCATCGGCGAGGTCTGCACCACGATGCAGGAGGTCACGCGCATCTACAACCGCACGCTGGTGGCCGTATTCAAGGAGAACCGCAAGGTCCTCCGCGAGATGGTCCAGACCTCGGACCGCCTTTTCGAGCAGGCCCGCACGCGCAAGTACGGCATCGTGCCGACGCTGCGCCGCCTGGAGCGCTGCGACATCGACACGGGCCATTTCTACGTGCAGGTGACGGACTACCTCTCGGAGGTAAGCAAGGCCCTCATGCACATCACGCGCCCGGCCGCCGAGCACATCGACAACAACCACGAGGGGCTTTCCAAGGAGCAGATCGTCGATCTGATGCGTGTCAACGACGAGGTCGAGGCCATTTTCGACAAGATCAACGACATGCTCGCGTCCAAGGACTTTTCGGACCTGGACCGCGTGCTCGAAATGCGCGACCGGCTGTTCGACACCATCGCCGCGGCGATCAAGAGCCAGCTGCGGCGCCTGAACGGCGACCCGGCGGCCAGCACGCGCGCCAGCGTGCTGTATCTGACGATCCTCAACGAGACCAAAACCATGGTCTTGCAGGCGCGCAATCTTCTGAAATCGCAACACTATTTTTTGTGTTCCAAAAAATAGTACCAACAGCACCCTGTCGACAATCCACCCAAGCCCTCCTTTTCAAAGGAGGGCTTCAGACGGGGAAACAGGACAGTCACGAACCCCGAATCGTAACCGAAACGCAACGGGGCCGTCATTACGCTGTAACGACGGCCCCGTATCTTTGTAGCGTGAAAGGAGCAATACCTTTCCGGTAAGGTTCTTTCGATCCCCTCTGCAACGAAGCTCGGCCCGAGCGGCCCCGCCTTCGTTCTTATGCGGACGAAAAAGTTGGTTTTAGGTTGTAATCAGGTTAGTGGGAGATGCAGCGACGCGAGGTCGCGGCATCTTCGTTTTTTAATGCTCCATGTCCCGCAGGTGAATTTCCAGCGCCCGGACCGAAATCTGTATCTCGCGGATCGACACGCCGAGCGAGCCGATCAGCAGCAGGAGCGCCAGGCCGAAAACCCAGGCCGAGGCCGCGAAGAGCCCCACATAGATCAGAAACATCGTCACCACGCAGAGAAACAAACTCGTAACGCCCAGAATCTGCATTGTGCGCGTCAGATGGAGCCTCCGGCGGAGGTTGTCGATCTGCGCGCGCGTCAGTTTCGAGGGGTGCTGCAAGTGCTGCTCCTTGAGCGTGCGGACCAGTTGTGCATAGGAGAGAAAACGGTTGGTATAGGCCAAAAGGATCAGCGATACGGCCGAAAACAACAGGGCGGGTGTGGTGAGCGTCAGTTCTTCCATTTTGCAAAATATTTCATGCCGCGAAATTACGCAATAATCCGGCCCCGTGCAAACCCGCTCCGGAGCCCGGCATAGACAGCCGCTCCAAGCCCCTCCCAACATGTAGGTATTTTTTCATTTTTTTTAATAAAAGAGCGCCCTTTTACGTTATTGTGAAAAAAATAACATATCTTTGCAGTGCCGAAATCGGACAATTCTCATTACCTATTGAATAACAGCATGGAACTCAACAAGACCTTTATCGACGGGCTCTGGAGCCGGGAGATCGACCCCGCGAGCTTCGTCTCGACGAACATTACCCCTTATCTGGGCGACGCCTCGTTCCTCGAAGGGCCCACCGAGCGCACCCGAAACCTCTGGAACCGCTGTCTCGAAGCACTCGAGGAGGAGCGGCAGCGGGGCGGCATCCGCTCGCTCGACAACGCGACCGTCTCGACCATTACCTCGCACCGCGCCGGCTACATCGACCGCGAGAACGAACTGATCGTGGGCCTTCAGACCGATGAACTCCTGAAGCGCGCCATCAAACCGTTCGGCGGCATCAACGTCGTGGCCCGCGCCTGCCGGGAGCGGGGCACGGAGGTGGACGAGCGCGTAAAGGACATCTTCACGCACTACCGCAAAACGCATAACGACGGCGTCTTCGACGTCTACACCGAAGAAATTCGTTCGTTCCGTTCGCTGGGATTCCTCACCGGTCTTCCGGACAACTACGCCCGCGGCCGCATCATCGGCGACTACCGCCGGCTGGCCCTCTACGGCACCGACCGGCTGATCGAAGCCAAGCAGGCGGACCTGCGCGCACTGACCGGCCCCATGACCGAGGCGCGCATCCGGCTCCGGGAGGAGGTCGCCGAGCAGATCAAGGCCCTCGGGGACATCCGCACGATGGGCGAATTCTACGGGCTGGACCTGAGCCGCCCGGCCCATTCGGCGCAGGAGGCCGTGCAGTGGGTCTACATGGCCTACCTGGCGGCCGTCAAGGAGCAGGACGGCGCGGCCATGTCGCTCGGGAACGTCTCGTCGTTCCTGGACATCTTCATCGAGTACGACCTGGCACACAGGCTCATCGACGAGACGTTCGCCCAGGAGTTGATCGACCAGCTGGTCATCAAGCTGCGCATGGTGCGCCACCTGCGGATGCAGTCTTACAACGACATCTTCGCGGGCGACCCCACGTGGGTGACCGAGGCCCTCGGCGGACGCTTCAACGACGGCCGCACGAAAGTCACCAAGACCTCGTTCCGCTTCCTGCAAACGCTCTACAACCTCGGGCCCTCGCCCGAACCGAACATGACCGTGCTCTGGAGCCCCGAACTGCCCGCAGGCTTCAAGAAGTTCTGCGCGCGCGTCTCGGCCGACACGAGTTCGATCCAGTACGAGAACGACGAATTGATGCGCGAGGTCCGTCACTCGGACGACTACGGCATCGCCTGCTGCGTCTCGTACCAGGACATCGGCCGCCAGATCCAATTCTTCGGCGCACGCGCCAACCTCGCTAAAGCCCTGCTGCTGGCTATCAACGGGGGCCGCTGCGAGAACACCGGCACGGTGATGATCCAGGGCATCCCGGCGCTTTCCGAGGGTCCGCTGCGCTTCGAGGAGGTGATGCAGAACTACAAGAAAGTGCTGCGCGAGATCGCCCGCGTCTACAACGAGGCGATGAACATCATCCACTACATGCACGACAAGTACTACTACGAAAAGGCGCAGATGGCTTTCGTGGATACCGACCCGCGCATCAACCTCGCCTACGGCGTGGCCGGTCTCTCGATCGCCATCGACTCGCTCTCGGCGATCAAATACGCCCGCGTCACCCCGCGCCGCAACGCCGAGGGGCTGACCGAGGGTTTCGACATCGAGGGAACGTTCCCGTGCTTCGGCAACAACGACGACCGCGTCGACCACCTGGGCGTCGACCTGGTCTACTATTTCAGCGAGGAGCTGAAGAAGCTGCCCGTCTACAAAAATGCGCGTCCCACGCTCTCGCTGCTTACGATCACCTCGAACGTGATGTATGGCAAGAAGACCGGCGCGACGCCGGACGGACGCGCCAAGGGCGTGGCGTTCGCTCCGGGTGCCAACCCGATGCACGGGCGTGACCGCAACGGCGCCATCGCCTCGCTCGCGTCGGTGGCCAAGCTCCGCTACCGCGACTCGCAGGACGGCATCTCCAACACGTTCTCGATCATCCCCCGCTCGCTGGGTCCCACCGTGGAGGAGCGCGTGGAGAACCTGGTGACGATGCTGGACGGCTATTTCACCAAGGGAGCCCATCACCTGAACGTCAATGTGCTGAACCGCGAAATGCTGCTCGACGCCATGGAGCACCCCGAGCAGTACCCGCAACTCACGATCCGCGTATCGGGCTATGCGGTGAATTTCGTAAAACTGAGCCGCGAGCACCAGCTGGAGGTCATCAACCGCAGCTTCCACGAAAGAATGTAATCAAGGTTAAAGGTGAAATGATCCGCGTTCACTCCTATGAATCGATGGGAACCTACGACGGGCCGGGACTCCGGCTCGTCGTGTTCCTCCAAGGGTGCAATTTCCGCTGCCTCTACTGCGCCAATCCCGACACGATCGACCCGTCGGGCGGCACCCCGACCGACCCTCAGGAGATCGTCCGCATGGCCCTGGAGCAGAAGCCCTTTTTCGGGCGGCGGGGCGGCGTGACTTTCTCCGGAGGCGAGCCGACCTTCCAGGCCGCGGAACTGGTGCCGCTCGTCAGGAAACTGAAAAAGGAGGGAATCCACGTTTGTCTGGACACCAACGGCGGGGTGTGGAACCCGGCGGTCGAGGAACTGCTGACGCTCACCGATCTGGTGCTGCTCGACGTCAAGCAGGCCGATCCCTCTCAGCACCGCGCCCTTACGGGCCGCAGCCACACACAGACGCTCCGCACGGCGGCGTGGCTCGAAGCACACCGCAAACCTTTCTGGCTGCGCTACGTGCTGGTGCCCGGGGTGAGCGACGCGGAGGCCCACATCCGTGCACTGGGCGACCGGCTGGGCGGATACGCCTCCATCGAGCGGGTCGAGCTGCTGCCCTATCACACCCTCGGAGTGCACAAATACGAAGCGATGGGCCAAAAATACGCCCTTGCGGGGGTCCCGGAGAACACCCCCGGGCAGATCGACCGGGCCGCGGCCCTGCTCCGGGAGTATTTCGCCACGGTGGTGGTCAACTGACGCTACCAGCTCTCGGCCTTGTCCTCGAGTTCGGGAATCCGGTCTTTGGTAAAGACCGGATTTTTGATGCCCGACCGCTTCTGCGCCATGTAGTCGCCGAGCAGCAGCAAGGCCTGCCGCCCCAGCAGCAGGATGGCCGTCAAGTTGAACAGGGTCATCAGGGCCATCGTCACATCCGCCAGGCTCCACGCCATCTCGAGGGTGGTCAGGGCCCCGAACAGCACCATGCCGCCCACCAGCACCCGGTAGCCGGTAAGCACCCCGCGCCGGGAGGTGATGAAGCGGATATTGGCTTCGCCGTAGTAGTAGTTGCCGATGATCGACGAAAAAGCGAACAGAAAGATCGCCACGGCGACGAAGACACCGCCCGCGGGGCCGATCTCCGACACCAGGGCCGCCTGCGTGAGTTGAATCCCGTTGAGCGACGGGTCGGGCGCACCGCCGAAGAGGATGATGAACGCCGTACACGAACAGATCACCAGCGTGTCGGTAAAGACCCCCAGGGTCTGGATCAGCCCCTGCTTGACGGGGTGCGATACGCGGGCGGTGGCGGCGACGTTGGGCGCCGAACCCATCCCCGCCTCGTTGCTGAACAGCCCCCGCTTGATGCCCTGCATCAACGCGGCACCGACCCCGCCGCCCAGCGCCTGCTTCCAACCGAACGCGTCCGCGAGGATCAGTTCCAGCACCTCCGGCAGCCGTCCCAGGTTGAAGAGCACCACGCCCAGCGCCAGGGCGATATACCCCAGCGCCATGACGGGCACGACCACCCCGCTTACGCGGGCGATGCGGTGGATGCCGCCGAAGATCACCCCGAGCGTCAGCACAGTAAGACCCACGCCCACCCACGCATGGTCCAGGCCGAACGCCCCCTCCCACGCCGCGCAGATCGTGTTGCTCTGCACCGAGTTGAATGCGAACCCGAAAGTCACCGAGATCAGCACGGCGAACACCACGCCCATCCACCTGCGACCCAGCCCCCGCTCCATGTAGTAGGCCGGACCGCCCACGAACGAATCGCGCCCGCGCCGCTTGTAGAGCTGCGCGAGGGTCGACTCGACGAATGCGCTCGCAGCGCCCACCAGGGCGATGACCCACATCCAGAAGACCGCCCCGGGACCTCCGACCACGATCGCCGTCGCCACTCCGGCCAGGTTCCCCGTCCCCACGCGGCTGGCCAGCGACACGGCGAAAGCCTGGAACGACGAGACGTGGCGGTGGCCGTCTGCGCCCGTGTGTCCTCCGGCCGACTCGCCCAAGAGGCGCACCATCTCGCCCAGCATGCGGAACTGCACGCCGCGCGTACGCACGGTGAACCACACGGCGCAGCCCAGCAGCAGCCCCACCAGCAGGTAGGACCACATTACGTCGTTCAGCGCATCTATCCACAAACGGATTGTTTCCATCGGTCGCATTTTACGCTCCGGTCCACGGCGCAAATGCCGGGCCGGACGGTTATACACAGGCAAAGATAGTGCAAAGCGCGCGCTACACAAAAACATCGCAATCTGCTGCCGGACGGCCTCGTCCGCTCCCAATCAGGAGAGAGCGCCGGCCAGCCTGAAGCGCCGGATAGCGCACCGGGTGTAGAAATCGATTTTCTGCCGATTGCTTTCGCAAGCCGATTTACCACGGCTAATTTTATTGGCTCTGCGCACGCGGCTTTTCGAAATAAATTCCTACCTTTAGCTGCCGAAGAACGCCCCCAGGAACGCATGCCCGACAAAACCGCCATATCCACGACCCGCGAATTCACAGAGGTTTTCAACACCTGCAAACCCCGTTTCGAAGCCATCGCGCGCAGTTACGTCTACGACGCGGTAGTCGCCGAGGACCTGGTGCAGGAGAGTTTCAGCCGCTACTGGGAACTGATCTCGGACCCCGAGGGGGGGGGTACGGAGGTCGATAACGTGCCGGCTTTCATCCTCACCATCCTCAAGAACCAATGCCGTAACTACCTCTCGCGCCGCCGCCGTGGGATGGAGATCGCTTCGGAACTCTACACCGACCGCCTGCGCGAGATGGACGTGGCGCTCCGGCGTCTGGAACTGTTCGCCCCCGAGGAGCTTTTCACCCGCGAGATCGCCGAGACCGTGCAGCGCACGCTCCGCGAAATGCCTCCGCTGACGCGCGCCGTCTTCGAAAAACTGCGCTACGAGGAGAAATCGTACCGCGAAATCGCCGCCGAGCTGGGCATTTCGGCTTCGAAGATCGACAACGAACACCGCAAGGCCGCCCGCCTCTTGCGTCGCGCCCTGAGCGACTACCTGCCCGCCGCGCTGATCGCCCTGCTCGTCGGCGGTATCCAGTAATTAAAAAAATTTATTTGCATCCCTTGCGCCGGATTTTTACGAATCCGGCGCTGCCGTTTGTCATAAGGTTGTATGCAGACAGAAAAAATCGACCGATACGTCCGGGGCGAAGCCGCCCCCGACGAGCGCAAGGAGGTGGAGGAGTGGATTCTCCAGGACGACCGGAATCTACACGAGGTACACGCCGCCAGCATGGCCTATTTCGCCGCGGTGGTCCACGCGCCCGAACCCCAAGCGTTCCGCACGCCGCGCTTTGCGATCCTCCGGCAGCGCCTCGCGCGCTATGCCGTGCAGGCGGCTGCCGTTCTTGCGCTGAGCGCCGGCGTGGGGTACCTTGTGGCACACCGCACCTTGGGCCGTTGGGCCGAGCGGACGATGACCCTCCGCGTCCCGGCCGGCAAGACGCTCGACGTGGTGCTGCCCGACGGCACGGCCGTCAGCCTCAACGCCGGCACGACGATCGAATACCCGCCGGTCTTCGCCCGCTCCGAACGGCGGGTGAAGCTCGCGGGCGAAGCCCTCTTCCGCGTGGAGCACGACGCGCGCCATCCGTTCGTGGTGGAGACTTTCGCCTGCGACGTCGAGGTGCTGGGCACCGAGTTCGACGTGGCGGCCGACGCCGAGCGGGGCACCTTTTCGGCGGCACTGTTCCGCGGCAGCGTGAAAGTCACCGACCGCAACGGGGGCGAGCAGCTGATCCTGCGGCCCGACGAGCGGGTCCACCTCGCGGGCGGGCGCCTCTGCCGCCACGCGATCACCGACCGGGCCGAATACCTCTGGCCCGATGGGATCGTCAACATCGCGGGGCTCGGGTTCGAAGAACTGATGGCCCGTTTCGAGCGGGTCTTCGGCGTGCGGATCGAGATTCGGTGCGAGAAGATACCCGACGTGAATTTCCTCTCCGGCAAACTCTACGTCAGCGAGGGGATCGACAATGCCCTCAGAAACCTCCAAATGGGCGCCGCGTTCCGCTTCGAACGCGACCCCGAGACCAATACCGTCACCATCTTTTAAACCCTCGTGCCTATGACATAGACCATCGCCTGACCGACCAACCGAGTCCGTTGTCAGAAAAAACGGCCTGCCGGTGCGCCAACACCGAACAGGCCCGGACAACAGTTCATCGCAAAACCACAAACTATCGTACCTTAATTCTACAAATTTATGAATAAAAAAGTATTCGGCAAAATCCGAGGTCTGTGTACTTTGGCGTTCGCCGCGTTTCTGTGCCTCAACTCCTCCGCGGCACACGCGCAGACGGCCCGCGTGACCCTCCGCCTCGAAAGCGTCCCGATGGAGCGCGTCATGGCCGAAATCGAACGGCAGACCAAATACCTCTTCCTCAATCAGGATGCCAATGTGGGTCAGACCGTCACGGTCGTGGGCACCGACCTCCCCTTGCGCGAAGCGCTCGACCGCATGGTTCGCGGCACCGATGTCAGCTACCGGATCGCCTCGGGCATGAACATCCTCCTGACCCGCAACCCCGCACTCCTCCCCGCCCAGATCAACGGACAGGTGCTCGACGAGCGGCGCCAACCCGTCGCCGGGGCCACCGTCCTGGTGCGCGGCACCTCGAGCGGCACCACGACCGACGCCGAGGGGCGCTTCACGCTGACCGTTCCCGCTCCGGCCGCCGAGGCGCAGCTGGAGGTCAGCTTTCTGGGCTACGAGACGCGCACGGTGCCCGTCGGTACGCGCACCGCATTCGAGATCACGCTGCGCGAAGCCGCGGCCCAGATCGAGCAGGTCGTCGTGACCGCGCTGGGTATCAAGCGCTCGGAGAAAGCATTGTCATATAACGTCCAGCAGGTCACGGCCGACCAGATCACCCAGGTCAAGGACGCCAACTTCATGAACTCGCTGGCCGGCAAGGTCGCGGGTTTGCAGGTCAACGCCTCCTCGTCGGGCGTCGGCGGCGCGTCGAAAGTGGTGCTGCGCGGTCCCAAGTCGATCTCGCAGTCGTCGAACGTGCTCTACGTCGTGGACGGCATACCCATGTACAATTTCGGGGGCGGCGGAGGCACGGAGTTCGACTCCAAGGGCGAATCGGAGGCCATTGCCGACCTCAACCCAGAGGACATCGAGTCGATCTCGGTCCTCAACGGCGCCGCCGCGTCGGCCCTCTACGGTTCGAACGCCGCCAACGGTGCGGTGATGATCTCCACGCGCCGCGGGCGCGCCGGGAAACTGGACGTGAGGCTGACGACCAACAACGAATTCATGCGGCCTTTCATAATGCCCGATTTCCAGAACCGCTACGGGACGGGCAGCAACGGCAAGCGCGACGGTTCGCCCGTCCAGAGCTGGGGCCCGAAGCTCCTGCCCGCGGCCCGCACGGGGTACGATCCGGTCGATTTCTTCGAAACGGGCTACGTGACGACCAACTCGGTGACCCTCTCGGGCGGATCGGAGAAGAACCAGACTTTTTTCTCGGCCGCAACGGTCAACTCCGAGGGGCTCGTTCCGAACAACTATTACGACCGCTACAATTTCACGTTCCGCAACACGACGCTCTTTCTTCAGGACCGTCTCAAGTTGGACGTCGGTGCCAGCTACATCGTGCAGAGAGACCAGAACATGACCAACCAGGGCGTCTACTCCAACCCGCTGGTCTCGGCCTACCTCTTCCCGCGCGGCGAGGACTTCTCGCTCACCGAGAATTTCGAGCGCTGGAACCCCGCCCGCGGTATTTACGAACAGTTCTGGCCCTATGGCGAGGGCGGCGACCTGCGGATGCAGAACCCCTACTGGATCGCCTACCGCAATCTGAGGAACAACAGCCGCGACCGCTACATGCTCTCGGCGGCGCTCTCCTACCGGTTCAACGACTGGCTGAGCGTGGCGGGCCGTGTCCGCGTGGACAACGCCAACAACCTCTACACGCAGAAACTCTACGCCTCGTCCGATGCGACCATCACCGAGGGCAGCACCCAGGGTTACTACGGCGAGGCGCGCCGCTACGACAAGCAGATTTACGGCGACGTGATCCTCAGCATCAACAAGTCGTTCGGCGAGGAGTGGTCGCTCAACGCCAACGCGGGCGCCTCGATCAACGACACCCGCACCGACGAGCTGGACTACCGCGGTCCCATCCGCACCGAGGGCATTCCCAACGTCTTCTCGGTCTTCGACCTGGACAACACCAAGAAGCGGGCCTCGAAAACCGGCTGGCGGGAGCAGACGCAGTCGGTGTTCGCCTCGGTCGAGGTGGGCTGGCGGCAGATGCTTTACCTGACCCTCACGGGCCGCAACGACTGGGCTTCACAGCTGGCCGCATCGCCCCAGTCGTCGTTCTTCTACCCCTCGGTAGGCCTCTCGTGGCTGCCGAGCGAGACCTTCGACCTGCCTGAAGCCATCAGCTATTTCAAGGTTCGCGGCTCCTATTCGTCGGTGGGCGTACCGTTCCCGCGCCACCTCACGGTCCCGACCTACGAGTACGACGCCACCAACCAGGCGTGGAAGCCCAAGACGCACTACCCCATCGGCGACCTGCACCCCGAACGGACCAAGACCTGGGAGGCGGGTATCGACCTGAGGTTGTGGAAGCGGCTCAGCCTGAGCGCTTCGTGGTACCGGGCCGACACCTACAACCAGACGTTCGACCCCCTGATTTCGGTCTCGTCGGGCTATTCGACGATCTACCTCCAGACGGGCCATGTCCGCAACACGGGCGTCGAGGCCACGCTGGGCTATTCGAACGAGTGGCGCGGCTTCGCCTGGGACTCGGGCGTCACGTTCTCGTGGAACCGCAACCGCATCATCGAGCTGGTCCACAACTACACGCACCCCGAGACGGGCGAGCCGATCACCAAGGAGCGGCTCGAAATCAAGGGGCTGGCCAAAGCCAAGTACGTGCTCAAGCCGGGCGGCACGATGGGCGACCTCTACACTGCCTCGCACCTCAAGTACAGCGAAAAGGGCTATGTCGAACTCGACGATCGGGGCAACGTGACCGTTGAGGACAACCTCAGCGACAAGACCGAGATCCTGCTGGGTTCGGTGCTTCCCGACTACAACCTCGCCTGGCGCAACGATTTCCAGTGGAAAGGTGTGAATCTCGGGTTCCTCATCTCGGCCCGCATCGGCGGCATCTGCTACTCGGCCACCCAGGCGTGGATGGACCAGTTCGGCGTCTCGGAATCGACGGCCGCAGCGCGCGACGCGGGCGGCGTCCTGGTCAACGGCCGCTCGACGGTCGACCCCCAGAAATGGTACCAGGCCGTTTCGGCGCAGGGCGGTCTGCCCCAGTACTACACCTATTCGGCGACCAACGTCCGTCTTCAGGAGCTCTCGCTGGGCTACACGCTGCCCGCGCGCTGGTTCCGCGACGCCTGCCGGATCAATGTCTCGCTGGTGGCCCGCAACCTCTGGATGATCTACTGCAAGGCGCCGTTCGACCCCGAGTCCACCGCCTCGACCGACAGCTTCTACCAGGGCATCGACTATTTCATGATGCCGTCGCTGCGCAGCGTGGGCTTCAACGTTAAACTCACATTCTGACGACCGCTATGAAAACCATACGTCTTACAAATCCTATCGCCGCAGCGCTCCTGGCAACGGCACTCGTCGGCCTCGTGCCCTCCTGCACGGGCAATTTCGAGGAGATCAACCGCAACCCCAACGAGGTCACCGAGGCGGAGATCCAGCGCGAGAACTACAAGACCGGAGCCAACATCAAGGGCCTGATCGGCCTGGTGGTCCCCGCCGAGGAGCACATCTACCAGTTCAACGAACTCCTGATGGGCTGCTCCTACGCCGGTTACGCCGAGGGCACGCCCGACGGCTGGCAAAATAAGTTCTCGACGTTCAACCCCACCGTGGACTGGCTCAAATGGCCTTTCGTGAACGTCATGTCGGAGACCTACCCCTACTACCGGGGCGTGCGGAACGGCACCGACAACGAGGCCATCCTCGCCCTGGCCGACGTGCTGCGCGTGGCCATCATGCACCGCATGACCGACACCTACGGCCCGATCCCCTATTCGAAAGTCGTCGAGAACAAGAAAGAGTCGCTCGCGGTGGCCTACGACTCCCAGCAGGAGGTCTACACCCACATGTTCTCGGAGCTCGACGCGGCCATCTCCGTACTCGATGCCAACCGCACCCTCTCGACCGCGGCTTTCGGCAAGTTTGACGGCGTCTACGGAGGCGACATCACGAAGTGGCTCAAGTACGCCAACTCGCTCAAGCTGCGCCTGGCCATGCGCCTTTCGTATGTCGACCAAACCACGGCCCGGACCAAGGCTGCGGAGGCCATCGCCGCGGGTGTCATCCTCACCAACGACGACAACGCCAACCTGCGCCTCGAGGAGAACCGCACGGCCCTCTGCTGGAACGACTGGGGCGACCACCGCGTCGGTGGCGACATCATCGCCTGCATGAACGGCTACAACGACCCGCGCCGCGAGAAAATGTTTACGAAAGTAACGCTCGGAGAGGGCGAGCAGGCCAGGCAGGGCTTCGCCGGCCTGCGCATCGGCACCGTCCCCACCAGCAAGGACGACGCCAAGGCGGCCTATTCGAACATCCTCATCAGCGGCACGACGCCCTACCTGTGGATGAACGCCGCCGAGGTCGCTTTCCTCAGGGCCGAGTACGAACTGCGCTGGGGCAGCGCCGACGAGGCCCGCGCGCTCTACGAAAAGGGCGTCGAACTTTCGTTCGAGGAGCGCGGAGCCGCCGGAGCCGCCGACTACCTTGCGCAGACCGAAGCCAAGCCCGCCGACTACGTCGACAACCTGGGCGCAGCCAACGCACGGGCGCTGAGCGAGATCACCATCCCCTGGGAGGAGGGCGAGGCGGCTTTCGAGCGCAACCTCGAACGCATCATCACCCAGAAATGGATCGCCATTTTCCCCTTGGGCACCGAGGCGTGGGCCGAATACCGCCGCACGGGCTATCCGCGGCTGCTGCCCGCCCCGCGCAACAACTCGGGCGGGACAGTCGACGCGAGCCTCGGTGCGCGCCGCCTGAACTACCCCGCCGAGGAGTACACCGAGAACCCCGTCCACGTGGCCGACGCCGTCCGCAAACTCGGCGGCACGGACAACTGCGGCACGCGGCTGTGGTGGGACGTCAAAAACCTGTAACCTTAGCGATATGAAAATCAGAGAGATCATACTGACGACGCTGGCGCTCTGCGCCGCGACCTGCGCCCTCCAGTCGTGCGACGACTGGACCGAGCAGGAGGGGGTCGGCACCACCATCGGCCGCCCCGACACCAAGGACCCCGCCGCCTGGGCGGCCTATGCCGCGACGGTGCGGGCCTATAAGAAAACCGCGCACACGCTGGTCTACGCCTCAATGCTCAACGCCCCCGACGTTTCGCTCTCCGAGCGCGATTTCCTGCGCTCGCTGCCCGACTCGCTCGACATCGTGTCGCTGCGCAACGCCCCCTCGGCCGCCGATCTGGAGGACCTCGACCGCCTGCACAAGCTGGGCACCCGCGTCCTCTACGGTCTGGGCCCGGACGGCGATCCGGCGCTGGCCTCCTCGATGATCGCCCGCCATGGCTTCGACGGCGTGGCGCTCATCGCCGACCGGCCGTTCGCCGACCTCGCGGCCACGCTCCGCACGCTGGGCGAAGCCGGGTTGGTGAGCTACGAGGGCGACCCCTCGGCGCTCGACGCCGCCTCGGTGGCCGAACTGGACCTGGTGGTGCTGCCCACGGCGCAGATGACCTACCTCGCGGAGATGGACCTCCTGTACGACGAGGCGCTGCGGGCCGGGGTTCCGGCCTCCAAAATCCTCTTCGGGGCCATGCCGGGCGCCGTCTGGCGCGACTACAAGAACGCGAAGCAGGACGCCATGACCCTCGGGCAGCAGATCGTCACCTCGCGGGCGCTGGCCGGGATTTCGCTCTACGACATCGGCCGCGACTACTACCACACGACCATCAATTACCGGCGCACGCGCGAGCTGATCGCCCGCCTGAACCTAATGCCTAAAAACTGAGCACCATGAAACGAATCTTCCTTTTCGCGGCGTTGCTGGTCCTGGCGGCCACAGCCTGCGACCGAGATGAATACAAGGACAAGACGCCCAACGATCCGGCCCTCTACCTCGATGCCGCGGCGTCGCGTCCGGACATCAACGTCTTTTTCAAACGCACCGTCGAGACCCAGCAGAAAAACCTGATGGCGGTGCTGAGCAGCCCCCTGAGCCACGACATCGAAGCCTCGCTCGCCGTCGATCCCGCGCTGGTCGACCTCTACAATGCCCGCCACGGCACCGACTACGAGTTGCTCGACAAGAGCCACTACGAACTCTCGACCAACGCGCTCTCGATCGCTGCGGGCGAGGTCAACTCCAAACCCGCAACCGTGCAGTTCAAGAATCTGACCGCGCTTCCCATCGACGTGACCTATCTGGTCCCCGTCACCATCGCCAGTTCCGACGTGGGGCTGCTGGGCGCCTCGTCGCGCGTCTGGTACCTCGTCAAGCAGACCAGCGCCGTGACGACCGTGGCCGACCTGACGGACAACTGGATCACGTTCCCAACCCTCGACAAGGCCGGTCCGCAGAGCGACCTCTTCAACGGGCTGACGGCCGTGACGTACGAGATCATCGTGCGGGTCAAGAAATTCGACAAGCAGAAAGCCGAAATCTCCTCGGTGATGGGCGTCGAGCAATACCTGCTGCTCCGCTTCGGCGACACGAGTTTTCCGCGCCAGCAGCTGCAGGTGCAGGCCGGGGGCTCGAAATTCCCCGATGCGGACGACGTCAAGTCGCTCGAAGCGAACGAGTGGTACCACCTGGCCATGACCTACGACGTTCTGGCCGGCGACATGCGCATCTATGTCAACGGCGAGGTGCAGAGCGAGGGAAAGGCCAAGTGGTCGGGAGAAGCCGTCGACCTGGCCATGCGGGCCAAGTACGATGCCGACCCCGAAACGAACGCCTCGCTCAAAGAGGCCTACCAGTTCCTTATCGGCTACTCCTACGACGAGAAGCGTCCCTTGCAGGGCGAGGTGGCCGAGGCCCGGGTGTGGTCGAAAGTCCGCACCGCAAAGGAGATCTGGGACCACATGTACGATGTCGACCCCGCCGCGGACGGTCTCTTGGGTTACTGGAAATTCGATACGCCCGAGGACGGCGACATTATCCGCGACATGACCGGCCACGGCAACGACGGCGTGGCGGCCAAACCGCTCAAGTGGAACACCTCGGTCGAGGTGCCGCAAATCAACAAGGAATAACTTAATGGCAGCAATTATGAAAACATACAATAACTTATTGCATTCGCTTTGCGCCGCCGCGCTGTCGCTGCTGCTGGCCGCCGGACTGGCGGCCTGCACGGCCGACCCCATCGAATTCGATGCGGGTTCCGACGCCGCATTCGACCCCGTGGGCGAGGCCCGTCCGGGATTTTACAGTCGGCTGGCCATCTCCGATACGATGGTGATGATGGACGTGGTACCGGGCTCGAAATTCGAAGATGAATTGATATTCGGTCTTCCGAAAGAGGCCCCTGTTGACAAGGAAATAACCCTGTCGCTGCTGTCCGACGACGAATGGCTGAATCGGTACAATAGCGAGAGCAGCTATCCCGATTTCAATAGCTACAATTTCAATACGAATATGAAATGCGCCTACTTGCCCCTGGAAGCGTGTACATTGCCGCTGGGAAATCTGACGATTCCGGCCGGCAGCAACGGGGTGCGTATCGGAGTGAGGTTCGATCTTTCGAAAGCGGTAGCAGCCAACAGCCAGCATCTTGCCGTATTGCAGGCGGAATACACGAACGAAGAGGGGAAGCCGATCGTTCAGTCATTCTACTACCAGTTGCGTTACGATCCGATCGTAAGCCGCACTTTCGGAGAACGAAAGAAGAAAACAGACATAGCCGACTGCGTGGAACAGCCGCGTCTGCCCTACATTACCGCTATGATTGACCCCTCTTTGATTGATCCCCGCTGCGTCATGGAGTGTGAGTTGCAACGTTGGATATGGATTCGTAACCAGAATATCAATGAAAAAATAAACTATGATGCAATAGATGCAATAGCGATATGGGGTGCTACCGTAATTTACGATACCGAAAAGAAGATACCCAAACTGGCATTCGACTCCAATCTGATCCACCTGCTGCGCAACAACTCCAAGTACCTGGCTCCGATTCGGGAGGCAGGAATCCAGGTCCATGTTATCTTAAGCGGCGGAGGGACCGGCATCGGATTCTGCAACCTCGACGATGCACAGCGCACAGCACTTGTCGAGCAAATCCGCCAGACTGTTGCTCAATACGAACTGGACGGGGTAAACCTCTACGACGAGCAGTCGGGCTACGGACGCGAGGGGATGGCACCGGTCGACCCCGCGTCGTATGCCAAGTTTATCCGCGATTTGCGAGCGGCGCTTCCCGCAGGAAAGGTCATCACCCTCACGGATGTGGGCGAACCGTCTGCCACACTCTACGAGGCGCACGACGGCATACAGGCCGGCGAATACCTTGATTACGCCTGGAGCGGGAATACCTTTGATAATGTCAATCCTTTCGAAACGGGAGCATCCCGCAAACCAATTGCCGGGCTCGACCGCAGCAAATACGGTCTTTTATTCGCTCGGTATCGTGACTATGATAACAAACGTATCCAGGAAAACCATATGATTTACGAAGAATGGCGAATCAATCCCGAAATTCCTCGCTTGGTAACAGCAGAACTGCTACCTATGATTGAAGGAGCGGAAATGTCTACCGGAACCCGTATCTTCAACGATGTTCTCGGGTTCGTCTTGCCGCCGAGGTATACAATACCGGACAGCGGGCCTATCGCTTGGATTACTTGGAATAGTGGCCCGGGGACAGATAACGTCTGGTTAGGTGCCGGAGCCATACCCCCTTACACCTCCGGTCTTCCAAGTCATGCCAACCAACTCTATTACCCCGACTGGCTGCGGTATTGACACATGACGGCCGGACCCGTTGAATCTCGGCTCCGAAATGAAGAACGCCTGCGCACCCTCCCGGTGTGCAGGCGTTTCCGTTCGCGGACAGCCCCCCCGAAAAAAGGGCTTGTCCGGGAAACATTCGTCCCACAAACTCCGCTCCGCACACAAAAAGAGCGTCCGACCGCTTGGTCGAACGCCCTCTCCACAATACGAACCGCTCGGTTTAGTAGCGGTTGCGGCCATAACCGCCGCCGTTGCCGCGACCGTAGCCGCTTCGGCCGTAGCCGTCGTTGCTGCGCTCGGTCTTGGGGCGGGCGACGTTCACCGTCAGCACTTTACCCTCGAACTCGGTATTGTTCAGCGCGTCGATGGCTGCCTGGCCCTCGCTGTCGTTGGCCATCTCCACGAAACCGAAGCCGCGCGAACGGCCCGTATCGCGGTCGTTGATGATGTTGGCCGAGGTGACCTCGCCGTACTCGGCGAAAAGAGCCTGCAACGCATCGTTCTGCGTGCGGAAATTCAGATTTGAAACGTAAATGTTCATTTTTTGATTTTTTATTGTGAATAACTGTTGTGTTCTCTCTTACTGTGCCAGTGCGATCCGCACGGCGTTCATCCCGCGCGTGCCCCGCTCCAGTTCGAACGTGACGATCCGCCCCTCCGCAATGTCGGCGGGCGCTGCCGTGATGTGGAAAAAGTACTTTTCGCCCGACGTCGCATCCTTGATGAAGCCGTAGCCCTTGTCCGCATTGAAATACTCGACCCGTCCGCGGAGCGGTTCCTCCTCCACGTCCTCCTTTTTGGGCGTGGCGATCACGATGTCCTCCAACTTGACCTCCTCGCGGGCCCGCATCTCAGGCGGCGTGTCGGTGATGTTGCCGTTTTCGTCCACGTAGGCGATCATCTCGTCGTGCGAGGCCGTGCCGCCGCTCTGGCGCTCCTCCTTGCGTTTCTGTTTTTCGAGGCGCTTGGCCTGCTTCTTCTTTTCGTTCTCTCTCTTCTGGAATGATTGCGATCCTGCCATTAAAACTATATTGAATTAGGTATGTGTCGGACATGGACAATGCTTCGCACCGCCTGCTGCGGCAGGCGGTGTGGCTCGTGGGGCCGTAAAGGAAATGATCTCGTTCTCGTAATACTCTGTATTGCCTCCTTGCAGATAAGCGTGTAAACTGCCCGGATATTAAAAATCTAAAAACAAGGAAGCTGCAAAAAGTCGATTCAACGATGAAAAGCGCCGGACGGAACGCATCCGGGGAATGCACAGAAAAGAAAGGATCAGAATGAACTCGCAATGTTTACGGGACAAAGGTAGCGAAAATTTTGCCGTTCGCACCTTTTTTGCGAAAAATATTTTTCCGTCGGGCGGCGGATTCGGACCGTCGCCCCGGAAAACAGGATCGTTCCCGCCTGTCGATAACGCCGCGCACCCCCTTTGCGGGTCTGGCACCGAAATTGAATGCCCGACCCGTCATGCAGCCAACGGAAAATAACGCTTCAATCGTACTCGCCCGGCCGTTCATGCGCCGTCACCATACCGGAGAACACACTGTCAAGATACAATCTCAAGTATAACAAACAGTACGACAATGAAAAACAGCCTTGCTTCGATACTGCTTCTGGGCAGTATCCTCCCGCTGTGCGCAGCGCATTCCCAAACCCGCGATACCTCGCGCAAGGAGACGATCCACCCCATTTCGGAGGTCGTCGTGACGGGCACGCGCAGCGAAACGGACCCGCGCCACCTGCCGATGACCATCTCGGTCGTCGACCGTGCGAAGATCGAAAACGGATACGAGCCCTCGCTGCTCCCGACCCTTACCGAGCAGGTCCCGGGCCTCTTCGCCACCGGGCGCGGCATCATGGGCTACGGCGTCTCGGGCGGCGCAGCGGGTCAGATGACCCTGCGCGGCGTGGGAGGCACGCCGACGGGCGGCCCGACCACCGGCCTCCTGGTGCTCATCGACGGCCACCCGCAGTACATGGGATTGATGGGTCACCCCATCGCCGACGCCTACCAGTCGATGCTGGCCGAAAAGGTCGAGGTCGTGCGCGGCCCGGCCTCGGTGCTCTACGGCTCGAACGCCATGGGCGGGGTGATCAACATCGTCACGCGCCGCATGCCCCGCGATGGGGTGCGAACTACGCTCCATGCGGGCTACGGCTCCTACAACACGCTCGAAACCGAGGTCACGAACCAGGTGCAGGCCGGACGCTTCACCTCGACCGTGACGGGCTCCTACAACCGCACCGACGGCCACCGCAAGGACATGGGATTCGAGCAATACGGCGGTTACGCCAAACTGGGTTATCGCATCTCGCGGGCATGGGATGCTTATGCCGACGTGAACCTCACGCATTTCAACGCCTCGAATCCGGGCTCCCTGACCGCGCCGCTCGTGGACAACGACCAGCGCATCACGCGCGGCATGACCTCCGTGGCGCTGCGCAACGACTACGGCCGGACCTCGGGCGCCCTGAGCTTCTTCTACAACTGGGGCCGCCACAAGATCGACGACGGCTACTCGCCCGGCGGCGAGCCGCTCGACTACCGCTTCAACTCGCGCGACCGGATGCTGGGCCTCTCGTGGTACCAGAGCGTGCAGCTCTTCCCGGGCAACCGCCTGACCGTGGGTCTCGACTACCAGCGTTTCGGCGGAAAGGCGTGGAATCGCTACACCGACGGCAAGCCGGACAAGACGACGGCCGACAAGACGATACAGGAGGTGGCCGGATACGTCGATTTCCGACAGTCGCTCACGCGCTGGCTCATTCTGGACGCGGGCCTGCGCCTCGACCACCACTCCGAGGCCGGCACGGAGTGGGTGCCGCAGGGCGGCCTCTCGCTGCTGCTGCCGCGCAACGCCCAGCTCAAGGCGATGGTCAGCAAGGGCTTCCGCTTTCCGACGATCCGCGAAATGTACATGTTCCCGCCGCAGAACCCCGACCTGAAGCCCGAGAAGCTGATGAACTACGAACTTTCGTTCACCCAGCGCAGCCCGGGCGGCGGGTTCTCGTACGGGGCGAGTATCTTCTACATCGACGGCGACAACATGATCCAGGCTATTCCGGTCGACGGCAAGATGAAGAACGTCAACACCGGCCGGATCGAGAACTGGGGCGTCGAGGCCGATCTCTCGGCCCGTTTGTCGAAAGCCTGGACCCTCACGGCCAATTACAGCTACCTCCACATGAAATTCCCCGTCGTGGCGGCTCCCGAGCACAAACTCTGGGTCGGGGCCACCTATGTGCGGGGGCGTTGGAACGTCTCGACGGGCGTGCAGTACATCCGCAACCTCATCACGCAGAAAAAGCCCGAGCTTCGGGACTCGTTCGTTCTCTGGAACGCCAACCTCTCGTTCCGCCTCAACCGCTGGCTCGATCTGTTCGTGCGGGGCGAGAACCTGCTGGCACAGCGCTACGAGATTAACGCGGGTTATCCCATGCCACGGGCTACGGCCCTGGGCGGTCTGAACATCCATTTTTAGAGCCATGAAGCGTCTCCTGCTGCTTACCGCGATGCTGCTGGGCCTCGCGTCCATCGCCTCCGCCCACTCGGGCAAGGCCCGTTTCCACGTCCTGATCGACACCGACGGCGCGGCCGACGACCTGCGCACGCTCTGCCTGCTACTCGGAAACCGCGAAGTCGAGGTACTGGCTGTGACCACCTCCTCAGGGGCGCTGACGCCCGACCGGGCCGCACGGAAAGTCGCCTCCCTCACCCGATCGCTCTACCACGAGGGCGTCCCGGTCGGCGTGGGGCGTGCGGTCCGGGCTCCCGCTCCGGCCTGGCGCGCCCACTCCGAAGAGGTCGCATGGGGAGAGGCACCCGACACGCCGCAACCGCTGCCCGCGGCTGCGGAGCTGATCTGCGAAACGCTCCGGGACGAGGAGGAAAAGGTCTTTTTCATCGCCCTCGGTGCCTTGACCAACATGCAGGACGCGCTGGCGCAGGACCCGTCGCTCGCCGCGCGTTTCGACCGGATCTTGTGGTACAACGACTCCGCGCAGCCGCTCGCGGGCGCCAACTATGCCGCCGACCCCGAAGCGGCCCGGAGCGTCCTTGCGAGCGGCATCCCGGTCTATGTCGTTTCGGCCGCCCCCGCCCGGCCGCTCCTCATCACTCCGGCGCTTCTCGACTCCATCGCCGCCATCCCTACACCTTATGCCGCCCGGATCGTCCGCACGCACCGCGCCGAGCCGCTCGCCCGGCTGGTCCGGGAGCGGCATTTGCAGGCCTGGGACGAGCTGGCGGCCGTCTGCCTCTTCCGGCCCGAGCTGTTCGCCGTCCGCGAGGTCGGCGGAAAGGCCGGCCTTTCGCAGCGCGGAGCGGGCGGTCAGGTATTCGCCTGCACCCTTTCCGATGGGGCGGTCGGGCAGGCCGAGGCCGAGATAGTGGCCATCCTGCGCGGCAAGCCCGACGCGGAGAACCGCGTATTTTACGACTTTCCCGTGCGGTACGGCGATTACGCACCCGACGTGGCGGCGATCATCGACACCTGCATCGCCCGCCACGGCCTCAGCGAATGGCGCGCGGGTGTGCTGACCAACGAGCTGCACGGCCACCTGGGCATCTATGCCACCGTAGGCGTGAAGATGGGCATCCGCGCCCGCGAGTATTTCAACATCGGAGTCGACGACATCGAGGTCCTAAGCTACGCAGGCAGCAAGCCCCCCGTCAGTTGCATGAACGACGGCTTGCAGGTCAGCACCGGAGCCACCGTGGGCCACGGCCTGATCCGGGTGGCCGAGCGGACCCCGCCGCGCCCCGAAGCCCGCTTCTCGTTCAAGGGCAAGACCATCCGGCTGGCGCTCAAACCGGAGTATGCCGAGCGCATCCGCCGCGACGTCGCGCGGGGCATCGAGCTGCACGGCGATCTGACCGAACCCTACTGGCTCTATGTACGGGGGCTGGCTCTGGCCTACTGGCGCGATTTCGACCGGCACGAACTATTCGACCTTTACGTCGAGCAGCCCGGCGGCCTCCTCACCGCAAGATAGGATGCTCCCTCCCCGCTAAAAAAACGGACGGGCCCGCAAAGGCCCGTCCGTTGGTATGAATGTGTCGGCGGATCAGAAAATCCAGGGAATATCCGCTTCGTGCGCCGAGCGTACCTCGGGCGCATTGCGTATCTCCTCGGGAATGGTGGTCCGTACGTAGACGCTCTCGACGGCGGCCGAAGCATTGCTGGTCATGGTCAGCGTGTTGCCGTCGGCGCTCAGCGTGAAATCGTAGGCCGAACGCCACGGAGCGCCGCTGCTGTACACACCCGTCAGGCGCGCACCCTCGACCGCATAGGTTCCGGTGCGCTTCTCGAAGAACGAGGTTTCGACCTGCTGGTAGATGGTACACCGACCATCCACCGCAAACTCGACATAGACATCGAACTCGGAGGGCATCTGGCCGTTCCAGTCGGTCTGGTGCCACTGGCCGACCACGCCCGAATCGACCGTTTTCGGCCCATCGTCGTCCTTCGAACATCCGGCAGCGAACAGAAGCACGGCGGCCGTTAACAGGGAATAGATGTATTTTTTCATACTTTTTCAGCTCTTTCGTTTATAACCAACCTCCGTTCTCGGAACCGGCTTCGCGGGCGATGACGGCAAAAGTCTTCGAAATCTCCGTGCCGCCCGGCACCACGTCCGTTCCGGGCCGGACACCTCCGGCTACCGCCTTGACCGTAATGTGCGCGACGCCCGGCCGCGTACATTTTATCATCAGCTGGCCGTTGTACATTTTCGGTGCCGCCTCCATGCCCAGCCGGTTGCGGTCTTCAGGCGAAACCTCGACTCCCCGGTAGGTCATCTCCTGTGCCGCGCCGCCGAAATGCTTGGTGAGCGTCACCAGTTCGAGTTTGCCGCATGCAACCTGAATGCAGGGCGTACCCTCGACCTGCATCAGCAACTGGTAGGCATCGATCAGACCCGTTCCCATCTGCCCGCGGTATTGGTCGAGCTTGAGTTTTCCGCCCGTGGTCTTGGTCCCCTCGAAGCGCGAATAAATCTCGTTCACCGAGGTCAGCAGCATGGCCGTGAACTCCTCGCGGGTGAAACGCCTGCCCTTGGCCAGTGCATACGAAAGTCCGAGCGCCGCCACGCCCGACACGTGCGGGCAGGCCATCGACGTTCCCTGCATGTAGCCGTAATCGGCATCGCTGACCTCCGAGCAGAGCGTCGAAAGCACGCCGGCTTTCTCGCCGCCCGTAAATCCTTCGGTCTGTCCGCCCGGGGCGGCGATGTTGCAGCCGTCGCCGTAGCAGGTGTAGGGAGCCGGCAGGCAGTCGGGAGCGAGCGCCGTCACGGAGATGCACTCGCGGTAACACCCGGGATAGCTTGATAAATTCTTGCCGTCGTTCCCCGCAGCGTAGATGGCCAGACCGCCCTCGAGTGCGGGACAGTTGTTCTGCGAGAGAAAATAGTGGATTGCTTCGCATTCCAGCGGCGCCGACTTGCGGTAGTCGCGGTCGTTTGCGATGGAGGAGCCCTCGTAGCCGTACGAGCACTGGAGAATGGAGGCTCCGTGGTCGGCGGCATACTTGATGGCGCGGCTGACGATCAGGTCCGTCGACTTGTTCTTGCCCGAGAAGATCTGACACGACATGATGCGCACGCCGTCGTTGTTTCCCGTACCCCCGGCTACGCCCGCCACGCCGATGCTGTTGTTGTTGACGGCGGCCACCGTTCCGGCCACGTGCGTGCCGTGGCCCTTATCGCCCTCGTTTTTACCCGTGGCATCTTTTTCGACCTTGTCCCACGTGATGGGTCCGTTGTCGCAAAAATTCCAGCCGTGGATGTCCTGGTAGTTGTATTCGGGCGAGGGGTTGGGATTGGTCCACATGTTGGGCGCCAGGTCGGGATGGGTGTATTTCACCCCCTCGTCGATCACGGCCACGATCACCCGCCGGTCGCCGCCGGTGAGTTTCCACGCCTCGGCCACGTTGATGTCGGCACCCGCCACGGCCTGGGTTCCCACGGCCTGATCGGCGTTGTTGATGTAGTGCCACTGCCAGAAGATGTCGGGGTCGTTGAACTCCGAGCGGATGAGCGAGCGGCTCTCCGTGCGGGCGCTCTCCCGGAAAGGAATCGCCTCGCCTCGGTAGCTCAACTGGCGCTCGGCGCTGAACTGGATGGTCGAGATTTCGGCCACGGCCGAGAGTCGGCGGGCCGCCTCGTCGAGGTCCTGCTCTTCGTCGAAATGCAGCACGTACCAGCGGTGCAGCCCCGCTGCGCGGGTGGCAGCTTCGCGCTCCCCGGCGTGGGAGAATACCCTTTCGAGCGATGTGACGCCCAGATCGGCGAGAATCTCGTCCACCGACTCGATCCCCGAACGGGTCACCGCCGAGCGGGTCGCCGCGAAAGCGGCCGCGGCCTGTTCCAGTTGCGGGACGGCCTGCTCGTCGAACTTGGCGATCAGCGTCCCTTGCGCCGCGTGGTCCGAGGTATTGCATATCTTGGCTGCGGCCGTGTCCCCGGCGGCGCCGGTCGCATCCGGCCTCTCCTGCATGGGGTCGGAGGTACATGCCGCCAGCAGAATGGATGCAAAGATCAGAAATTTCTTGTTGTTCCGCATAAAATTGTCTTATTGAGTGAAAGGCATGTCTTTCGTTTTAGGAAAAGGGCGGAACCGGCATCATGCCCTGCTGCCGGTTCCGCCCCGGTCCTGCTATCTTTCTACCTGCGCTGCCTCGAGCCCCGCCGTGCGGACGAAACCGCTCGTCGCAGCCGCAGGCGCAGCCTGAACAGAGGTGGTCTCGATGCTGATGGCGGCCGGAGCTCGCTTCACGGCCGGCGCCGAAGCGGGCAGCGGCGTGGTGACGAGGTTGATCGGCATGCGGACCTCCACGGGCGGCAGGTAGCCGCCCACGCCGGTGAATTCGCGCTGCTCGACCAGATTGCGCACCGCAAGCGAGGCGTACATCTGCCGGCGCAGGGCGGCAATATTCTCCAGCGCGGCGCTGGGCGCCATTCCGTGATCCTTGGTCGGGTCGATGAGCAGCATCTCGTCCATGAGGCTGAAGATCTCGGAGTTGCTACCCGAGAAGAGGAACCGGAAAGTATAGCCCGAATTGATCCCATCCACCGAAGGCACGCAATAGAGACATCCGTCGGCTACGGCACCCATGTACATGCAGGGACCCGAATAGATATTGAGTTTTCCCTGGGCGAGGTCCTCTACCGTGATGAAGCCCACGATCGTCTCCTGGCCCTTGTATACTGGCTTCGCATCGGTTTGCTGGATGTTGAGCCGCAGAGCGCCTCCGTAGACGTCCTTGTTCGAGAAATCGCTCACGCCGGGCATGTAATCGCTGTTGATTCCCCCGTCGCTGTCGAATTGCAGACCGGAAAGACCGAAGATACTCAGTTTCGGCGTGTAGGCCGTACTGCTATCTCCCTCTTTCATGGTCACCTTTCCGATCTTGCGCCGCGTGGCTTTCTCGTCCACGAAATTCAACGCATAGTAGTTCCACTCGGTACCCGTCAGCGTCCCGACCGAGGGCTGCTCGTTGAAGGGCAGGAAATCGGAGAACTCGAACGTATCCATCAGCGCGTTGTAGGTACCCGTCGTGCGGCAGGTCGCCGTGAAGATCTTGTGGACATACCCGTTGTAGGCGCGCATCAGCAGCGTGAATTCGCGGTCGCTCGCCAGTTTGGTCAGCATCGTGCTGAAATGGCCTCCGTTGAGCGCTTCGAGCTGTTCGGCCGTAAAGGCGATGCCCCGCTCGTTGAGCAGCGCTTCGGGATCGGCACCGTTCATCCGGTCGGTACGGAACAGACCGTAGGTCACCGACTCGATATTTTCGCCGTAAGCATAGAACTTGACCGCATTGTCCGTACTGATTCCCTGGCCGGCGTATTCATTGGTAGCCTCCAGCCCCATGGTCACGATCACCGGCTGTTCGTCGCCCTTGGCCACGTAGCCGAAATTGACGTAGACGTAGTCCTGCATGAAATCTTTCTCGTCGTAGACGCAGCCCACGAGCGTATATTTGCCCGTCGCCTTGTTTTCGATGCGGATGGTGCCCGAAGCGGTTATCTGACCGTCGAATTCTTTTGCGGCATCCATGTCCTGCGCCGCCAGACTGGCCTGTCCGGCATCGAGCGTTCCCTCGAATACCGAGAATTTCAACGCGGCGGCGTCGGCCACCAACGTCGCGGCGATCTCGACCACGCCGTCCGCCGGGTCGTTCTTCGAGAGCGTGACCGTATAGTCGGGTATGACCACGCCCGGAAGCTGAATACGCAACATACCGTCGCGGTTGCAACGGAAGAATTTCCCGGCTTCGTTTTCCAGTTCGGCCATGATGCTCTGGGCGGGGAATGTGATGATTCCGTTTTCGAGCGTTCCGTATTCGCTGGCCGACTCCTCCATCATGAAATTCTCCGAGCAGTTGGAAGCGATCTTCAGTTCGCCGTTCTCGGTAAGAATCGTCAGTCCGGTAGACTGGTAGGGAATGTAGACCCGTTCGGGTTTGCGGGCGTCGACGATAGTCCACAAATCCCGTGAGGTCACGGGCAGGTTTCCACCCACCATCGCAGTGATCAATGCCTGGTTGAACACTTTCATGCGGTAGTATCCGGGCATGTCCCGCCGCTGGTAGATCTCGACCTCGACCTCGGGATTCTTGTTGAAACCCGGCGATGCGTTGCTGTACATGTTGCTGACGAAATCGTCGCGCCACTTGCCCTTGGTCTCTCCCTCGGGACCTTTCACCAGTTCCCAGCCCGCACGGACGACCGAAAACGACAGTTCGGTGGAGCGGGGACCGTAGAGCGAGATGTAGTCAGGGTCCTCGATGCGGATGTCGCACTTGTATTCGGTACCCTCCACGGCATTGGGGAACGAGACCTCGAATTCGGTCTCCGCCTCGCCCGGGCCGAAAGTGATCGGCTCGATCTCGAGGATTCCCTCCTCGCTGGGGGTGATGACCACGGGAACCGTGATGGCCTCCAGGTAGCGTGTGCGGCGGACCTTGAACGAGACCGTCGGCTCGTCGGCCGGGTCGCGTTCCACGGTGGTCGAAACATCCTGCTCGGGGAAATAGACGCCGTAGTTGTCCGGGTTGTCCTCGGCACCGGGCGTGTAGGTCAGATCGCTTGAGCATCCGGCGCATACTGCTGATGCCAGAAATGCCCACAAGATATGTTTGAGTGTCTTCACTGTGCTCTGATTTAGATATTTACACATTATTCAGCTGCTTAACCTTTCCAGGGATCGACCTGTCCCGAGGGATCGGGGTTGTTCTGGGAGGCGATGGCCGAGTTGTTCTGCACCTCGTTGCGGCCGATCACGAAATTCCAGTACGGAGCGCGTCCCTCGACGTTGAGCCGGTACGACGCCGGCGCGTTGGTGCCGACGTAACCGCGTTTGCTGGACATGTCCAGCCGCTTCATGTCGTACAGGACGATGCCCTCGCCCCAAAACTCGATGCGCTTCTGGAGCATCAGCTCGTTGATGAAGCTCTTGAGCACCGACTTGTTCGAGCAGTCGTAGAAGCCGCGGGTCATGCGGTAGGAGTTCATGAACTCGTTGAGCAGCCGGATGCCGCCGGCCACGTCGCCCGCCTGGGCCGTGGCCTCGGCTTCGATGAAATACATCTCCTCGACGCGCATGCAGCAGTGGTCGGCCGCACCGCCCACCTTGAACTCCTTGTAAGCGCCCTGTGCCGGACGGAACTTGATATTGGCGTAGTCCTTGAGTTGGTTGGCAAAGTACTCCTTGCTGTCGCTGCGGCAGCTCTTGTAGGCGTACGAACTGCGGTCGGGATCGAGCCACGAGTGGCGGCGGAAATCCCTGATGTCGATGCTGTTGTAGAGGTTGCGGTTGATTCCGCGGCCCGCGTGGTAGGGCGCCCAGTCATTCTCGCAGCTCATGTGAACCGTGAAGCACAGCAGGTTGGCGACGCTTTCGCTCGGAAGCGCCAGGCCCCAGATCCAGGCATTGTTCGTCCCTGCGTTGTTGAACCCGTTGTTGGGGTCCTCCCACTGCTCCTGCGTGAGCGGCGTGCAACCGCTCGTATTGATGGCCTTGCGGGCGTATTCGGCTGCCGAACGGTAGGCTGCGGCGTCGTTCTCCGAGGTGCCGCGTTCCAGGTAGGCCCGGGCTTTGAGTCCGTATACGAGCGCCAGGCTGATGGTGTACTTGTCGGGCGCGCGGAACGATTCGAGCAGCTCCTCGGCCTTGTTCAGGTCGGGGAAGATGATCTTGTTGTAAATATCGTCCACCGTAGCGCGGGGGTTGTTCTTGGCGTCGGCCTCCTTGGTGTCGGGCAGCACGATCGGAACACCCAGGCCGATCAGTTCGGGCGCATTGGTCACGGTGTTCTCCTTGAACTCGTAGAGCCGCACCAGGTCGAGGTAGAACAGCGCCCGGTAGGTGTAGGCAAAGCCCAGGTAAGTGCGCTCGGTGGCGTCCAGCGCCGCAAGGTTCGATTCGTCGATCAGGCTGATGACGTTGTTGGCCATCATGATCCACTTGTAGTAGTTGTTCCACGTGAGTGCGCCCACGGCGTATTCCGGACCGAGCGCATCGTTGGTTCCCCACTGGTTGAACCAGTCGTAACCGATGTTGCCGGTCACCACCAGGTCGCCCGTCATCGACTCCGTAGCGATGTGGATGGCCGGATAGGAGAAATCCCAGGCCGCGCCCTGCCCGCCGTAGCCCAGCGAGTTGGCCTGGACGAGCGCCGCCGGAATACCGCGGACCTGCGTTTCGAGCGTTACCTGGTCTTCGGTGGCGATGGTCGTGGGGATGGCGTCTTTGATACAGCTGCTCAACAGAAGCCCGGCGAAGAGCGCCGCTATTTTAAGCATGTTTTTCATAGGGTCTTAGAATTGGAGGTTGATGCCGCCCGAAATCGTGCGCACGGGTGAATAGGCGGCCTGCGAGGTCGAACCCGAGTAGGAGTAGCGCGGGTCGAAGCCCTGCCGCTTGGACCAGTACCAGACGTTCTCGCATGCGAGGTAGATGCGCAGCCGCTCGACGCCGAATTTCTGCGTGATGCGCTGCGGCAGCGTGTAGCCGAAATTGATATTCTGGAGGTTCAGGTAGCTGGCGTCCATCAGGAAGCGGTCCGACAGCGCGTTCTGGTCCTGGTCCTCGTATTGCAGGCGCGGAATGTTCGACGAGGCGTTCTGCGGGCTCCAGGCCTTGAGCATGTCCTTGTGCCAGTTCTGCCCGGTCGACTTGTTGGCCGGAGAGTACATCGACGCCTGATAACCCGAATCGACGGCCAGACCGCCGATCTGGTAGTTGAACGCCACGCTCAGGTCGAATCCGTAGAAACTCAGACTGGTTCCGAAGCCGCCGTAGAGGTCCGGAATGGGGTTTCCGCAGAGATAGTCCGATGCTTTGGAGTAGTCCGTGGTGGTAACCCGGCGTCCGGTGGGATTCTTGGCCTGGTCCAGTTCATCCATATACCACATCGACTCGCCCTTGTCCGAAACGCCGGCGTATTTCTTCATGTAGAACGTGTACATGGGAAGCCCCTCGCCGTAGAAGGTGGTGCCGCTCACGTAGCCGTGGTACCCATCCACGACGGTGTTGCGGCGCTCGGGGGGCAGCATGGTGATCTTGTTTCTCAGGTGGGTCATGTTGAGGTTGATGTCCCACTGCACCTTCTCCCGGCGTACGGGCGAGAAGTTGAGTTCGATCTCGACACCGCTGTTGCGCATGTCGCCTACATTGGCGTAGTAGGAGGAGTAGCCCATCGAAGGCGGCACGGGGAACGCGAGCAGCATGTCGGTGGTGCGGCGCAGGAAATATTCGATGCCGCCCGACACCAGCCCCTGGCCGAAGCCGAACTCGACGCCGGCGTTGAAGTTGGAGTTGGTCTCCCAGGTGATCTTCTCCGAGCCTTTCGAATTGAAGACGGTAGCCACCTGGCCGTTGGCGTTCTGGATCGAATAAGTGTTCGTGTATCGGAAATTACCGATGTTGTCGTTACCCTGAGAACCGATCGAGGCTTTCACCTTGAGGTTGTCCAGCCACGATTCGCTCCCCTGCATGAACGCTTCGCGCGAGAGGATCCAGGCCCCGCCCAGCGACCAGAAATTGCCCCAGCGGTGTTTGTGGTGGAAGCGCGAGGAGGCGTCGCGGCGGTAGGATGCCGAGAAGAAATAGCGGTTGTCGTAGTCGTACATGACGCGGGCGAACCAGCCCTCGTTGTTGTACTCGTCGCGTGCCGAATTGCCCGTCTGCATGTCGATGATGGCACCGGCCAGCTCGTCGTTGTCCTCGGTGAGCATGTGGCTCTTGGCAGCGATCAGGGAGGTGATCTTCTCGTTGTAGTACTCGTGACCGGCCATCACGTTGAGGTTGTGGGCGCCGATCTGCTTGGTGTAGTTCAGAATCTGCTGCGTGTTGTACTCCAGATGACGTCCGTGCCCCTTCGAAATGAGGCCCTCCTCGCTGGCGAACTGACCGAAATAGGGGTTCCGGATGTCGGTCGAGCGCGTCTCGTCGAGCGTCACGCCGGCGTTGAACGTGAATTTGAAATCCTTCAGGAACGAGATGTCGAAATAGGCCGTGCCGTTGAAGGCGTTGCCCTCGCTCTGATCCGTGTTGAGCTGCGATTCGGAGATGGCGTTGCTGTCGGTGAAGATCGAGCGCTCCATGCCGGCGTTGCGGCCGTAGTCGTAGCGCTTGATTCCCTCCTCGGTATAGAGCACCCGTCCGTCGCCGCCGCGGATGTAGAGCGGATAGATCGGACCGATGAGCGAGGTGTAGGCGAAGATGTTGCCCGAACTGTTCCCCGCGCCGCCGTCGTCCACCTTGTTATAATGGAAGCGGGCATAGTTGGCGTTCACACCCATCTTGAGCCATTTCTTGGCCTGGTAGTCCACCTTGATGCGGCCCGTGAAGCGGTCCATGTTCGAGTTCTCGACGATACCCTGGTCGTCCAGGTAGCCGAACGAGGCGTAAATCGAGGTCTTTTCGGTCGAACCGGCGATGCTCACGTTGTACTCCTGGCGGAGCGACGAACGGAACGCCTCGTCGGTCCAGTCGTCGGGGCGCACGTAGTACTCCTCGCCCTCGTAGATGAGGTGGCGGCCCAGCGTGGCACGGGGGTTGACCTTGCCGTTTGCGCCGATGAACTCCTGGCCTTCGGGCAGCGTGTAGACCATGTACCCCAGACCCCCTTCGTTCGCCGAACCCGTGAGGTTGCGGTTGGCGCGTGCATGGGCGTCGACGGTGCTGTAACCCGAATCCGTGTAGTAGTTTTTCAAGGCTTTGTAATGCGTCTCGTAAAACATGGCCGGGTCGGTGATGTACTCGTAGTTCTTCAGCGCCCGCGAGTTGACGCCCCATTTGGCATCCACCGTGACGGTCGCCTCGCGCGAACGGGCCTTCTTGGTCGTAATCATCACCACGCCGTTGGCGCCGCGGGCGCCGTACAGGGAGTTCGAGGCGGCGTCTTTCAGCACGGTCATCGACTCGATGTCGGCCGGGTTGAGGTTCGCAAGGTCGCCCGAGTAGGGCATGCCGTCGACGATCCACAGCGGGCTGTTGCCGGCGTTGAGCGAACTGAAACCGCGGATGCGGATGTCGGGGCTCTTGCCGGGCTGGCCCGAGCTGTTTATCAGCTGCACGCCCGCGACCTTTCCGGCGAGCGACTGGGCCACGTTGGAGTTCTGCGTCTTGGCGATGTCGTCGGCCTTGATGACCGTCGCCGAACCGGTAAAGGCCTCTTTCTTGGCCGTACCGAACGCCATGACGATCACGTCGTCGATCTTCTGCGCCTCCTCCCGGAGCACGATGTCGATGCGTGTCTTGCCGGCCACGGCGACCTGCTGCGGCTCGTAGCCGATGAACGATACGAGCAGCGTGCCGTCGGCCGGTGCCGCGATGGAGTAGGTGCCGTCCGAATTGGTAGTCGTACCGCGCGTGGTGCCGTCGACCAGAATCGTCGCGCCCGCGACGGGTGCTCCGGCGTGGTCTCGGACCGTACCGGTGACCTCGGTTTGCTGTGCAAAGGACATGAAGCATGCACCCAGCGCAACTACGAGTGGTATAAGTAGTTTTTTTATCATAAAATAAGGATTTTTTTCACGTGTAGCCCCTCCGTCCGCGGGTCCCGGGCCTTTCCGCAAGGCCCTACGACCCCCTTTCACCCCCTCTTCCGGTCCCGGGCGAAGCGCTCCGGGACCGGTCGGGCGAGGTGTGGACGGCCTTGACGGACCGTCTTGGAAATCAATAGTCTGCTTCGGTGAGATCGTTCTTTTTCGTGCCGGTGTACTTGGTCGCAACGTCTCTCCACTCGATGACGAGCCTGTTCTTGGAACCCCAGGGCATTGGATCTCCCTTGTAATCCACACCATTTCCGGAGTCGGTCATGGTAAAGGCGACCGTCCACGTCTTGTCCTCGTTCTTGACCACGGTGACTTTCGCATCGGAGGGACAATATCCATAAGTCGAACCCCAGTTCGTATAGGTCTCGGAATACCCCTGGCTACCGTATTGAAGATTGCTTTCCGTGAAATACATGAAATTCCAGTGCAGATCGTCTTGCGGCTCGTAGAGTTTGAGGTCCGTGGAACCCAGGTAGGGTGCTGCGATCATCAGCACGGGTATACCTGAATAGTCGTCATCGACCGATTCGTTCTCCGTGCCTTCGGGCCGGAAATAGAGGAAATAGGCATCGAACGTTGCGCCGCCATACTGCGGATCGCCGCCACGCAGCCTGTAATTCTTCTCCAGGCGCACTTCCATGGAAGCGATCTTCTTATAGCTCTTCGGCTCATTGCCTTCCACCGGCAAAACCGTGATGTGGGGCTCGAACGGCTTGACCGGCACCAGCCCGTCGAATCCGGTGGCCGATGCGGTCACGTCGCCGTACCACTCGGCTTCGATGGCGGGTCCGTTGGTGAAAGCGACCGAAATGTGGAAATAGGGATGCTCCACGGTGCCGGCCGTGGCGATCGTTCCGGTAGCGCCCTCGCTGGCATTCCACACCTCGTAGGTCTCGTAGTCGTAAACCAAAAGGTTGATCTTGCCCGGCTCGCTTGCCACGTCGACCGTCTTGCCGAAATTGATGTCGTTGGCGCTCAGGATGGCTGCATAGCGTCCCTCCATCAGCCCCTCAGGGGTCGTGGCGTTCTGGATACCGAATGCGAAATCGTTCCCCATCCCGGAGGGCTTGTTGTAGAATACGCGGCTGAGCTGCGCCTCCACGGGGGTCTCGCCGGCGGTCACCTTGAGGAAATTGCGGGTGTCGGTTCCAGCGGTAAAGGCTCCGAGGAATGCGGCGCGCAGGCGGTTGTCGCCGGCCTGGGCGTCGATCGAAAGGGTCATCGTGCCGTCGCTCTTGCGGTTCAGCGCCAGCGTGCCGGTCGTTCCGGCCCCGCTCTCGAACGCGCCGCAGACGATCTTCACCTTTTCGGGTTCGGTCGCCGAAAGGTCGATGGAGGCGGTCTCCACGCCGTCGGCCAGCGTGATTTGCAGATCGGCCGGCGTGTCTTCCGACGGGGCGGTCACGCCTGCTCCCGAATAGAAATACCACGTCGTGGTGGCCGTGGCGGGGCTGTACCAGGACACCGCACTGCCGATCTCCTTGACGGCCTTGTTCAGCTCGAACTGGTTGACCAGCGCCCGGGGCTTGGCCTCGGTGCAAATGTTGTTGTAGCGCGCCAGCAGCTTCTTGCCCGATTTGAGTACGACCTCGACGCGCAGGTTGAGCCGTTGCAACTCCTTGAGGTAGTCGGCCGAGAGCTTCACGGTCTCGATGTCGGTCATGGTCTGCTTGCGGACCGAAATATCCTTGTAGCCGATTTCGAACGTTTCGGTCCCGGTGTCGACCGCACCGCGCGGGTTGCGCACCTGGACGCGCAGGTAGTCGCCGGCCTCTTCCATCGCGGCCACGGTCTCGATACCCGACGTGGGCGAGAGCAGGAACGTGTAGAGGTCGGTGTCTTCCACCTCGTAGATGGCCGATTTGATGTCGATGAGTTTGCCTCCGTCGTATTCAATCTGATCCTTGAGTTCGACGGGAGGGGGAGGCGGTGGCGTATCGTCTTTCTTATCGTCGTCGGAGCAGGAAACCATACCGCCGGCAGTGAACAGGACTGCCCATGTCAGAGCGCGTAGTCTCGACCAGTAAAAGTTTTTCATAAGAATTGCTGTTTTAAGGTGGGCGCGGGAGCGCGGGCGTTCAGACCCGCGCTCCGAACCCGGATTTTTTACTCGTTTTTCATGCGATACATCGTCGAAGCCCGCGGCGTGGCGCCCATTTCGCGGAGTTCGGCCCCGGTGCGGATCATGCCCAGGGCACCCTTGCGCACCGCCTGTTGTTTCTGGCTCTGGGGATTCTCTCCGCCCGGCAGCACGGGCTCGCCGCTGCCGGTCAGGTAGACCGGTCCGGTCCACGTGCCCGAGACGGTGTGCCCCAGCACGTCCTCACCATTGATCTGGAACGTGAACCGGTTGTCGCCGCCATCGGCTTTGGCCACCAGGATGGAACCCGAATAGATCGCCGCGTACTCGTTTATTGTAGGAACATTGAGCCATCCGCCAACCACCATGTAATCCGGATCGTAATACCCGGTGGGATAGCCCCAGCCGATGGCGCTGCGAACGCCTTTCCAGCAGGTGCCGTCGATGGGAGCGCCCCCTGTATAACCGCGTATGCAACTGCCCGGAACGAACCGTATCGGGAAGCGGTTGGGCGTAACCTGGTAGATACCCGGCACGAGAGTTCTCTCCTGGCCTTTTTTGACGACCAGTTCGATCGTAACCAGGTCGCTCTCCTTGAGCTTGCCTTTCACGGGGTATTCGGGGTCCTCCTCGTAAGTGATCGTACCCAACTGCAAGTACTGGTAGCCGAATTCCCCCGGGGAATGCTTGTAGCACTCCTCCAGCGTGATCTCGCCGCTCAGCGACGGGACAACGATAGTCTGCCTCGGATCGAGCGTGGCGCGCGTGATATATTCCAGGTCCATCTCGTAATTGGTCTCGAGCGTCGTCGAACCGTCGTTCTTCTCGTCGTGCGACTGGTTGTCGAGGTAGACGTCCCCCGTGAACGTTCCGCGGATCGAGTAGCCGTCCTGCGACACGAGGTCGAACTCGATCGTGTAGATGTGGTTGACGGCCTCGGTGACGGTGATGGTGCCGGACTCGGCATAGGAGTAGAGTCCGCTCTGCGTGCCGTCGTCGTAGGCGTAGTAGGTACCTGTCGGGTAGACGATGCCGAACAGCGGCATGTACATCTCTTCGGCCGGGGCCCAGGTCATGAACTCGCCTCCCTTGCTGGCCGTATAGGTACCGGGTGTCAGGCCGCGCTTCGCAGCCGGGTTGTCGAATTTCTTGCCTGCCAGCGTGATCTTCATCGCCGAACCGTTGGGCTCGTTGTTCTCTCCTTTCCAGTCGTAGAGCGTGATTTCCACCACGCCGGTACCGTTCTCGTTGATGTCGCCTGCATAGATTCCCGCACCGTAGACTCCTTCGAAAACGACATCCTGCGCGATCTGCGGCAACATGTTACCTGTCGTGGCATCGGCCAGCTTCAACTCGCCCACGTAACCGATCGTGCGCTCCTTGCGGTCGTCGTCGAGGAACGTGGCCGTGACCGTGAAGAGGCCCGCATCGTCTTTCTCGATTTTAACCGGGTCGAGCAACTGGTACGCTTTCGCTTTTTTGTCGGCGTCCACGTAGTAGACGAAGCTGTAATCATTAAAATAGGTATGGTCGCTCAGCTTGTCGCTCTCGAAGAACGATCCGGTCGGCATCTTTTTCCAGTCATCGCCGGGCGTACCGTAGTAACTCAGCAGGAGCACATACCCCTCCTCATTGAGTTGGAACTGCGTACCCATCGAAATATAGTCGGCATTGGTCATGGCTATGTAGTAGCTGTCCGTGCCGGCGTCTTTCTCCACACCCCGGTAGTAGGAAAATATCTTCTTCGTGAGCGTAATGTCGTAGTCGCCCTGCTCCTCATCATCCTGGCTCAGGCGGGTGCAGACCTCGTGGAACTCGGCCCGGAGCGTCTGTCCCGTCCGGGTCTTGACCTCCAGGCTCATCTTGGCCGTGAAGAGCGAGGTCAACTGCAACGAGAGGGTGGCGTTGGTCACCTCGTCCGCCGTGGCGGCAGAAACCTCCAGGTCCTTGTAGCGCAGTTGGTTGCCGCTCGCAAGCAGATCGATCGGCCCCGAGGGGGTTTTGGTCACGATCTTCAGGTAGTCGTCGGCCAGCAGCATTGCTTCGAGATCGACGATGCCCTTGGTCGGGGAGAAATAGAAAGTATAGACCTTTTGGTCGTCTACCGTATAGACCACCGACTCGATCTTGCTTTGCGCATCCCCATAGACCAACGTGTTGTTCAACGGCTCGGCGGACGAAACGCTTTCATCGTCGTTCGAGCAGGAGGATAACCCGTAACTGCAAATTCCGCAAAGGAACAGCAGCAGACACACTGGATAAAATTTTTTCATAGAGGTGAGGTTTAAGTGTAGCCGGACGGCCCGGCCGGAATTTCGGTCGTTTATGCCCCGTTGCCGTTGCAGAGAAACGGGGGTTGCTCACCGCACCTTGAAAGCAGGATTGAAAAAAGGAAGCGTGGTGCTGAAGATTATTTTTACAGTGAGGTTCTGGAATACCTTGGAGATAAAATAAGCAACAGCTCCACGCCTATACCCGAGAATGGATACGACGCAAGAAGAAAACTGCCTATTCTCTCTCCAATTGAATTTTCCAGATTCCACTGTGAGAATAAACTTACACTTCCGTGTTAATATGTCGCCCAAAAATAAGAAACATATTTCGAAAATGCAAGCGTTGTCTTCCTTTTTTGGAGCTGTTGCGGGTGTAAATTTGAATAAAATGTTTGTGAAAATCAATATTGACTATAAAAATTATAATTTCAACGTGGCAAAATCCATCTTTTTGTAAGCAGGGCTTTCGAGCCGGCGCAACGCACCGGCCGCCGGTTTATATCGCTGTCAGGCAGCGGTTTTACCAGCCATGCCAGGAGCGGCCGAACGTTTCGGATTGCCCCCTGGCGGGGATAAAAATACGCCTTGCGGGTTTTTTCATCCGACAAAAAGTACGAATACCTATTTTTATTATCCAAAATCATTCCGTTTCCGCCGATTTTTCTTTCTCGACTCCGATTCCGCCTGCGTCCGGGCTGCGGCCTCGTAGAACCCGAGCCACAAAAAAAGGGTTACCTATATATATAAATAGGCAGCCCCGTTTTCCACTGCGCTCGTCCCCTTAACGCGCCCCCTCAGCGGTGCAGTACAGCCCCGCTTCAGCGATCCGGCAGCGGCCCAGCGCTCGGGTGATGCGCACCCGCACGCGCCGCGCCGTCACGGGGTCGAAGCGCACGATGCGTTTGTGCCCGATCGTCGTCCCCCGCACAAAGCGGATCCACTCCCCGTCCGCCCCGCGATACTCGGCCTCCCAGCCCGCGACGAGCTGCCCGCAGGGCGTGTACTCCTGCAACACCAGCATATCGAAAGTCACGGGCTCCGGGAGAACGATTTCGAACGCTCCTCCACGCGCTCCGAACTCCCTGTAAGTATCGGGATCGCCGTCCGTCAGCGCTCCGGCCGCGCCGGCCGCCAGGCTATGACCGAACACGCGATCGAGCATCCCGCGCAGCTCCACCAGGCGCAGCGAGTCGGGTGCCGGAATGCGTCCGCGCCGGTCGGCGGGCACGTTGAGCAGCAGGTTGGCGTTGCGACCGACCGATGCACAATAAATATCGAAGAGCTCTTCAACGCGCTTCACCTTTGCGTCCGTCGCGGGCGAATAGAACCATCCCGGCCGGATCGAAACATCCGCTTCGCCCGGCACCCACGCCGCCCCGAACACATTGCCGCGGTTGAGCGTATCTGTCGGCGGCGCACCCGCTCCGGGTTCGAATCCCGCCGTGTCGAGCCGGGCCCAGCACGTCTCGCCCGCATACCCGCGCTCGTTGCCGATCCAGCGGCAGCCGGGCCCCACGTCGCTGAACACGATAGTCTGCGGCTGACATGCGCGGATCGTTCCGAGGAACAATTCCCAGTCGTACTCCTGCCGCTTTCCGCCGGGTCCCTCGCCGTTCGCGCCGTCGAGCCACAGCTCGAACACCTCGCCGTATTCCGTAAGCACCTCGCGCAGCATCCCGGCGAAGACCTCGTTGTAGGCCGGCGTGCCGTAGGCCGGATGGTTGCGATCCCAGGGCGAGACGTAGACCCCGAACCGCAGCCCGTATTCGCGGCAAGCGTCCGCCAGTTCGCGCAGCACGTCGCCCCGGCCGCCGCGCCAGCCGCTCTCCCGCACCGTGTGGGTGCTCAGGCGGCTCGGCCAGAGGCAGAAGCCGTCGTGGTGCTTGGCCGTGAGGATGATCCCTTTCATCCCCGCCGCGCGGGCCGTTGCGGCCCACTGGCGGCAGTCGAGGGCCTCGGGGGCGAAGACGGCCGGGTGCTCCGCGCCCGTTCCCCACTCCGAATCGGTGAACGTGTTGGGACCGAAATGGACGAACATGCAGTATTCCATCCGCTGCCACTCCGTCTGCCCGGCCGACGGCAGCACGTCAGCGGGGTTCGGGTTGCCATCCCCGCACGCCGCAGAAAGCATTGCCGCACCGATCGCGGCCAGCATTCCGAAAAAGTTACACCGATTCATATTCGTCAGCAGTTTTCGTAAAGATACGAAAAACGACCGGAAAACAAAACCGCCCCGGACGAAATGTCCGGGGCGGTCTCGACAAAGGGGTCCGAACCCCCGTTACTTGCGGTAGATCTTCTTGTAGCCGTAGATCGCCTCGTCGCCCAGCTCCTCCTCGATGCGCAGCAGCTGGTTGTATTTGGCCATGCGGTCCGAACGCGACATCGAGCCGGTCTTGATCTGGCCCGAATTCGTAGCCACGGCGATGTCGGCGATGGTCGAGTCCTCGGTCTCGCCCGAACGGTGCGAGGTCACCGAGGTGTAACCGGCGCGGTGCGCCATCTCGATGGCGTCGAGCGTCTCGGTCAGCGAACCGATCTGGTTGACCTTGATGAGGATCGAGTTGCCGCAGCCCATTTCGATACCCTTTTTCAGGAAATCGACATTCGTTACGAACAGGTCGTCGCCGACGAGCTGGCACTTGTCGCCAATGGCGGCGGTCAGCATCTGCCAGCCCTCCCAGTCGTTCTCGGACATGCCGTCCTCAATCGAGTCGATGGGGTATTTCTCCACCAGCCCCTTGAGGTACTCGACCTGCTCTTTCGACGAGCGCTTGGCGCCTTTCTCGCCCTCGAACTTGGTGTAGTCGTAGACGCCGTCCTTGTAGAACTCCGACGAGGCGCAGTCCATGCCGATCATCACATCTTTTCCGGGCTCGTAGCCGGCGGCCTTGATGGCCTCGAGGATCGACTCGATGGCGTCCTCGGTGCCGTTGAGCGCGGGAGCGAAGCCGCCCTCGTCACCCACGGCGGTCGAGAGGCCGCGCTTGTGGAGCACTTTCTTGAGGTTGTGGAACACCTCGGCGCCCATGCGCACGCCCTCCTTGAACGAGGGAGCGCCCACGGGACGGATCATGAACTCCTGGAACGCGATGGGCGCGTCGGAGTGCGAGCCGCCGTTGATGATGTTCATCATCGGCACGGGCAGCGTCTTGGCGTTCGAGCCGCCGATATAGCGGTAGAGGGGCATGCCGAAATAGTCGGCTGCGGCGCGGGCCACGGCCAGCGAGACGCCGAGGATGGCGTTGGCGCCCAGATTCGACTTGGTCTTGGTGCCGTCCAGTGCGATCATAGCCTTGTCGATGCCCACCTGGTCGGCGACGTTCATGCCGATGATCGCGGGGGCGATCTTCTCGTTGACGTTCTCGACGGCCTGCTGCACGCCCTTGCCCAGGTAACGGCTCTTGTCGCCGTCACGAAGCTCGAGGGCCTCGTTCTCGCCCGTCGATGCGCCGCTCGGAACGGCTGCGCGGCCGAAAGCGCCGGATACGGTACGGACCTCGACCTCGACGGTCGGATTGCCTCGTGAATCGAGGATCTCTCTTGCGTGAATCTCTACAATCTGCATAGCTGTAAGAATTTGATTATGGTTGAAATTTCTTTTTTTCGCATTTTCCGGTGCAAAGGTACAAAATTATTGTGAATTGCCGCCGGGAGCTGTTATTTTTTTCACGATTGCGGCACGCGATTTTCAGAATCGGGGACAAATCACTATCTTGGCGCCGCAAGTTGCGCGTACAAACCACGTAAACTACATTCCGTCAATGCGAAAGATCCTTTCGTTCTCGTTTTTCCTCCTGCTGGGCCTCGTCCTGTCCCAGCTGCTCCCGGGCGTGCTGGGCGAAGCCTACGCCTCGCTGAAAACCTACACCGACACGTTGCTCTACGTCGCGCTGGCATTCATCATGATCAACGTCGGCCGCGAGTTCGAGATCGACAAGTCGCGCTGGCGGAGCTACACGGCCGACTATTTCATCGCCATGGCCACCGCGGCGCTTCCGTGGCTGCTGATCGTGGTCTATTATATTTTTGTCCTGCTGCCCGAATCGCTGTGGAGCAGCCCCGAGGCGTGGAAAGAGAACCTGCTGCTGAGCCGCTTCGCCGCCCCCACCTCCGCGGGCATCCTCTTCACGATGCTGGCGGCGCTGCAACTCAAGCGCAGCTGGATCTACCGCAAGATTCAGGTCCTTGCCATCTTCGACGACCTGGACACCATCCTCTTGATGATCCCCCTGCAAGTGCTGATGATCGGTCTGAAATGGCAGATGGGCGCGCTGCTGGCCGTGGTCGTCGTGCTTCTGGCGGTCGGCTGGCGGTGGCAGGGGCGGTGGAACGCCCGCCAGGAGTGGCCGGCCATCCTGGGCTGGGCCGTGGTGGTGTGCGCTGCCACTCAATTGATATATGTGGTCACCAAGAGCCTCTACGGACCCGACGAAAGCATCCACATCGAGGTGCTGCTTCCGGCCTTTGTCGTGGGGATGCTCATGCGCCACCGCCACACCGACTCGGCGGGCGAACGGCGCGCCACGACGGGTATCTCGTTTCTGTTCATGCTGCTCGTGGGGCTGAGCATGCCGCTCATCGGCGACGGCGGCTCCTCCGACCCGGGTTCTGTCACCGCTTCGCAGCCGATGATGCCGTGGGGCACGCTGCTGCTGCACGTGGTGGCCGTCTCGGCGCTCTCGAACCTGGGCAAGCTGGTCCCGCTCTTCTTCTACCGCGACCGCCTCCTGAGCGAACGGCTGGCCCTCTCGATCGGCATGTTCACGCGCGGCGAGGTGGGTGCCGGCGTCATCTTCATCGCCCTGGGCTACAACCTGGGCGGCCCGGCGCTGCTGATTTCGGTGCTCACGCTGGTCCTGAACCTCGTCCTGACGGGAATTTTCGTCCTCTGGGTCCGCCGCCTGGCGCTGCGCAGCTACAACCCCGCTCAGGAGGAGGCCGACGCTTCGGCAGCCTGACCGGGCCGCTTCTATGTCCCAAAAGAAGCATCCGACGGTCGGATGCTTCCTTTATCTTCGCCCTGTCACGACATACCCTCTTCAGTCCCGCGCCAACACGCCTCCATCCCTCCTATTCATCCGCGCACAGCGCCTCTCCGCCCGCACCCGCAAACTCTCCGTCTCGTCTCGGCAAATACCTCCTCCCATTACCCCGCCGACAAACGCCTCCATCCTGCTGCCTTTCCATCTTGCGTACCTCCTCTTTATCCGCGCCCAGCGCCTCTCCGTCCGCACCCGCAGACTCTCCGTCTCGTCTCGGCAAATACTCCCTCCCATTACCCCGCCGACCCACCTCCATCCCGCCACCTTTCCATCTTGCATACCTCCTATTCGTCCGCGCCCAGCGCCTCTCCGCCTGCACCCGGTGGACGGAAAGGGCCAAATTAAAACAGAAAAAATCGGTATTCAATCTTGATTTTCAATAAAAAATAGCCTTAATTTGTCGTTCGATACCCCGCGGGTGTTGCGTTTTGCAAAACATTTTTTACCTTTGTCGTGTCGTCTCAGGGCGGCAAGACATATTGATGAAAGTGTTTCGCTTTTATCCTTGACGGGAAATCTGGAAAATTTTTCGTAGGGCAAGGTAAACGACAACACTCATCACTTGTATCGGCATGCGGGTTGCATCTTGCACCCCATGCTGTACAAGTGTGGGGTATTGTTTATTTGTCCTAAGGTATTCCAGAACCTCCCGTCAGATAAACGAACGGCTCCACACTTTCTTTTTTAATAAATCACATTCGCGGAGCCGGGATGTACCCAAACATCTCGTCATGAAAAGAATAGCCTTATTCTTTTTCGCCGCCGCCCTCATCTGCGGCAGCGGCAGCGTGTCGGCCCAGGTCAAGCGCCAGAAAGCCGAAGAAAAAATCTCATTCAACCAGACCGAAGCCGTCAACCTCGGAGCCTCGCACGAAATGCTGATCGCACCCGTCACGGCCCAGGTAGCCGTCACGGCCGAGCGGGCCTATTTCGAAAGGGACTATCCGCTGATCGTCGATCCGACGGGCCGCAACAAGGGTTTCGCCTCCGTGGAGGCCATCCAGGCGCAGGCGCTCTTCGATTTCACGCAGCAGGAAAAGGCCGACATGATCGTCTGCTCGCTCTGCTCGCTGAAGACCACGGGCGAACCCGACGTCTCGGGCGAGGTCTACACCTACACCATCCACGTGCAGATGCAGGGTTACCCCGGCAAGTACACCGATTTCCAGCCCACGAAGAAAGAGGACATCTGGATCAAACACATGTACAGCCTGGGCCAGATGCGCGACGGCGACCAGCACATCTACGTCAACATCGAGAAAGTGCAGGATATTCTCAAAAACACAGCGGCTTCCAACACCAAACAATAACAAGCAAATCATCCAAACCATGAAAAAAATCACGACCCTCGCACTGGCACTCGTCCTGTGCGCACCCCTGACCTCTTTCGGTCAGAAAATCACCAGCACGACCATCACGCGCGAGAAGACGCGCAACATCTCCACGAACAAGTGGTTCGATCCCCGCTACGAGGGCGAGCTGAACCTCGGTTTCGCCACGGGCGGCAAGCTCAAATGGGCCGATGGCGGCGACAAGGAGAAGACCAACTACTCGCGTCCGTTCATCGAGACCGTACACGGCGTCCGGTTCAACGACTACATGTACGCCGGTCTGGGCGTAAGCGTGCAGTATGCCCTGGGCAAAATCTCGCCCGACTCGGAGGAGTCCGACAAGTGGAACACGCTGATGATTCCCGTCTTCCTCAACCTCAAGGGCAGCTACCCCGTCACGGAACATTTCGCACCCTACCTCTCTCTGAGCTTCGGCGGCAGTTTCTGCGCCACCTCCTCGATGGACGATTCGTGGAGCGAGGACGACGGTAGGGTCGAACAGAAACTCAAAGGAGGTTTCTACGCCGAGTACGGGCTGGGCTTCACCTACAAAAGGCTCAATTTCGGCTTCGGCATCCAGCACCAGGGTCTGAAATTCACGGAGAGCTACCGCGGCGACGAGGAGAGCGAAAAGGCCGGCATCAACTCCTTCTTCGTCAAGGTCGGACTCAAATTTTGAGGTACCGCACCGTGAATAATCATCTTTTTATTGTTCTGCGCAATCGCCCTTTCACCGGGCGATTGCGCAGACAGTAAAAGGCACTCAGACGTTTAGCGAAAACCATAATCACACGAGGTAAATGAAAAAAACAAAAACCATATTTCTTTGCGCATTGGTATGCTGCGGATTATCGGGTTGCTCAGAGGATGCGGATGATAGTGGATACGGTGGGAAAGGATCCACTCCCAAGGCTTCGTTCTCGGTTTCAGAGGATGAACCTTATAACGGTTCCCCGGTCACCTTTTCCAACACGTCATCCGATGCAGAAAGATACGAATGGAATTTCGGTGACGGCTCGGTTTCCACCGAAGAAAGCCCCACGCACACCTATTCGGAATACGGCTCTTTCTCCGCGTCCCTGACTGCATACAACGGAACGGCCTACCATAAAACTGCCAAGCTAATAAAAGTTACCAGCAAAACGATCGAATTAACGACCATTTCTGCGACTCTCGCCGGAAAGAAATACTATTCGTCAGGCAAGTTGGTCAACGGCAAAACATACAAATACGAATTTACCATCAAGATTAAGAACTCCTATTACGGCTACAAATCGGCATCCAAATGGGGATTGAGGACCAATACGACATACAGTTCTTGGGATGCAAAATCCGACGGAATATCCACGCTCGAGGTAAAGCATTATACCAACAACAGAAGCGAGACGCTGACCTACCAAGCCTATGCGGTCAAACCCGGGGGTCATACCTATGGGGATGTCTTCGGCGCTGAAAAAAAGATTTCGCTCTCCTATTAATTTGCAGATCATGAAAAAAATTCTTACTATCCTGCTTTGCCTATCGGCATCTATTACATTTACCGGTTGTTCGGAAAATTCCGAGAGGATAGAACCCGGCACCGAAAATTCAAATCCTGCAAACGAATATACCTATGTGAAAACAATCACTGGGTATGCCGGAAGTACCGCTGCCGTTACCTCCGCGACTTTGAAAATTTACAGAAAAGGGAGTGATTTTTATGCCACGGTCGGTAAATCGAAGAATTATGCCATCTGCTCAAAAAATTCGACCTATAACTCCTCTTATACTGGGAGAGACCCCAAGAAGCTTTATCGCTATTGTGCCAAACCGCTTTCCATCACCTATTATTTTAATCTTTGACAACCACAAACGATTATTTGCATCGAGGGCGGAACCGTTGCGGTTCCGCCCTCGATGCGTCTTCGCGCGGCCCCGCCTACCGCATCAGCACCGACGAGTCGCCGTAGCTCAGAAAACGGAAATCGTGCCCCAAGGCATAGTCGTAGATGCGCCGCCAATCGTCGCCCGCATAGGCAGACACCAGGAGCAGCAGCGTCGACGCGGGCTGGTGGAAATTGGTGACGATATTCGTTACGATCCGGAATTCGTACCCCTCGGGGGTGATCATGATCTGCGTGGAGGCTTTCAGTGCATCGAGCCCCTCGCGCTCCATGTACCCGAGCAGCACCTCCAGCGCTTCGCGGCCCGTGAAAGCGGACGGAATGTCGTAGAGTTCCCACTGCCCTACCGCGCGCTCCGCGTCGGGCGAACCCGTCGTGCGGATGCGCCACGCCAGCGCCGTCAAAGATTCGAGCGTACGGACCGAGGTAGTCCCGACCGCCGTGATCGCGCCCCATTTCGAGAGCAGCGCCCCGACCGTCCGGCGGCGCACCTCGAAATGCTCGGTGTGCATCGCGTGGCGCGTCGCGTCCTGCTCCTTGACCGGCAGAAAGGTCCCCGCTCCCACGTGGAGCGTCACCTCCTCGAACGCGAATCCGCGCAGCCGCATCCCCTCGATCAGCTCGGACGTGAAATGCAGCCCCGCCGTCGGCGCGGCCACCGAACCCTCGAACCGGGAGTAGACCGTCTGGTAGCGCGTGTTGTCGATCTCCTCGCTCTCGCGGTTGAGGTAGGGCGGAATCGGTATGCGCCCCAGGTGTTCCAGCAGCTCGCCGAAAGTCATCGGCGCCGTCCACTCGAAACGCACCGTCTGCTCGCGGCCGCCGCGACGGACGATCCGGGCCCGCAGCTTTTCGTCACGCTCCCCGACGCGAAATTCGATCTGCACGTCCCCCTCTTTCCACTTTTTGAGGTTGCCCACGATGCACGACCATTCGCACGCGCCCCGCACGGCGAACGCCCGCTCGTAGTCGGCCGGGTCGTGCGGCTCGAGGCAGAACACCTCGACGCGGGCCCCCGTGGGCTTGTGCATGATGATCCGCGCGCGGATGACCCGCGTGTTGTTGAAGACCACGAGCTGTCCCACGGGCAGCACGTCGCCCAGATCGGCGAAATGCCGCTCCGTAATCTCACCGGCACGGTAGACGAGCAGCTTCGAGGCGCTGCGCTCCGCGAGCGGAAACTTGGCGATCCGCTCCTCGGGCAGGTCGTAGTCGTATTGTCTGATGTCGATCATGGCCGCAAAATTACATATTTTTTCACCATCCGATCCCATTCTCGCGCAAAAAGGGCCGCGCGGCCTCCTGCCGCGCAGCCCCAAGGCGTACCATCCGCCCTAATTCACGGCGATCTCTCCCACGAACAGGTGCCCCGGCAGCCCGGCAGCCGGGTGCCAGGCCGGCATCCGCGCGACCGTCCGGGCCACCACGCGCAGGAACGGGGCTTCGGTCGCAGGGAAGCGCACCGTGTAGCGGCGTATGCCGTTCTCGGCTTCGGCCGGCTCCTCCGCCACGTCGAGCGACCCGGCCGCTACGAACTCCGTTCCGTCGTCCGAGGTCAGCACCTCGATCCGTGCGGGCGGGAAGATCCACTCGCCCCGCTGCACGAGGGTCTCCAGTTCGACCGCTTCATAGGGCCCGGCGCCCTGCATGTCGATCGTCGCGTCCAGTGGCTCCCGCATGAAGCCCACCCACGCCCCGTTGGCGTAGACCGGAACTCCGCAGTAGCCGTCTACGAGCAGCGACGCCCCGCCGTAGGTGTATTTGGGCGTCGGAGAGGTATTGAGCACGGCGTGGCGGGCCGTGGACTTGCTGAAAGCGAACTCCCGCTCGTACTGCGGCCCCTCCACATCGTCGCGCAGGGCCGCGGCCCGGAAGCGGCAGCTCTTGGCGATCCGGACCGGGCCGGTGTAGGGCGTTCCCGCCAGAGCGGGGTCCGAGCCGTCCGTGGTGTAGCGGATCGGTGCATCGCCCTGCGTCGAGAGGGTCATTCTCAGGCAGTGCTCGTCCGTATCCACCTCGCACGCCCCCGTCACGCCGAACAAGTGGCGGGCGAAATTGCACCCCATCGCCCGGTAGATCGGAGCCAGCGGGAAATTGGCCGCGAAACGCTGCCAGTCGCGCACTCCGGGCCGGCACCACTGCACCTCGCTCAGGGCCGCCAGACGCGGCAGCAGCATGTATTCGAGGTGTTCGTTCGAAGCGATGTACTCGGTCCAGAGGTTCGCCTGCACGCCGACGATGCGCTGCCGCTCCTCGGGCGTGAGCTCCCCGAAAGGCGGCTCGTAGGAGTAGACCTGTTCGACGGGCACGTAGCCGCCGATTCCGAACGGCTCGTTTTCGGTATCGAGCGACTGGTAGTAGTCGAAATAGAAATGGCTCGTAGGGGTCATCACCACCTCGTGCCCCTGCCTGGCAGCCGCCACGCCGCCCTCGTCGCCGCGCCACGACATGATCGTGGCGTCGGCGGGCGCCTCGCCCTCGAGGATCTCATCCCAGCCGATGATCCGTCGTCCGTTGCGCGCGAGGAACTCTCCGACGCGGGCCATGACGTAGCTCTGGAGGTAGTGTTCGGCCGTGTGCTGCACGTCGTCTTTGAGCCCCAGCTGCCGGATGCGGGCCTGGCAGCGGGGACACCGTTCCCAGCGCACCTTCGGGCACTCGTCGCCGCCGATGTGGATCAGCGGCGAGGGGAAGAGTTCGATCACCTCCGCAAGGACCCCCTCGATGAATTCGAACGTCTCCTCGCGTCCGGCGCAAAGCACGTCGTCGGCCACGCCCCACTGCCCCCAGACGGTGTAGGGACCGCCCGTACACCCCAGCTGCGGGTAAGCCGCCAGCGCCGCGAGCATGTGGCCCGGCAGGTCGATCTCGGGGATCACCTCGATGGCCCGGTCGGCGGCATAGGCCACTACCTCACGAATCTGGTCCTGCGTATAATATCCGCCGTAGGGCGTCGTATCGTAGTTGTCCCACTCCTTGCGGATCATCGTCTTGGGGCGGATGCTGCCGATTTCGGTCAGCTCGGGGTAGCGGCGAATCTCGATCCGCCACCCCTGGTCATCGGTCAGGTGCCAGTGCAGGCGGTTGAGCTTGTGCAGGGCCAAGAGGTCGATGTAGCGCTTGACCTCCTCGACCCCGAAGAAATGGCGCGACACGTCGAGGTGCATCCCGCGGTAGGCGAAGCGCGGCGCGTCGGCGATCTCCAGACACGGCAGCGTCCACTCCGCGCCGGGGTCCGACTCCCCGCCGAACACGGCCGCCGGCAGCAGCTGCTTCAGCGTTTGAACGGCGTGGAAGAAACCCGGAAAAGCGGAGGCGCGGACCGTCACCGCACGGCGCGTAATGTCGAGCCGGTACGCCTCCTCTGGCAGCGTGTCGCACAGTTCGAAGCGAATCCCCCTGGCGGGCAGCTCGTCGGTCACGACGAACGGATTTTCGGCGCTGCTGGCAGCGGCGACCTGCCGGGCGAATTCGGATGCGGCGCGCTGCGTGCGCTCGTCGGCGCGGCTGTCGCACGCAACGGTCCGGCCGCGGACGTCGAAGACGCCGGAGCGGGTTTGGATCGAGTTGGGATAGGGCACGATCGCAACGGGACGTGCCGAGTCGCCGCAGGCGGCCAGCGCGACGCCCGAGGCAAGGATCAGCAGTATTTTTTTCATAAGCCGGTGGTTGGTTCGAAAAGCAAAAGTAGCAAAATTTCCCGATCTTCCTCGGCCCGCCCCGATTTTTTCCTCATCCCGGTCATACGCCGGGGTGCCGCCATCCGTTTTTTTGTTCCCGCGGGATGGAAATATCGGCCAATTATTCGTAACTTTGCGGCGCTCACTCTGAAAAAGCACAAAGTCTCCCTTCTCAAAGGGAGATTTAGAGGGATTGTCGATACGAAATCGGGGACGCAGTCCCCCTCGACAAGAGCAGAGACGGATTTCGTATCGAGGGATGTCGCTATTACGTACAGCCCGAATGCGTCTCTGCTCTTGTTGAGAATTATGAAAACCGACTTTCTGGTTATCGGTTCCGGCGCCGCGGGACTTTCGTTCGCGCTGAAAGCCGCCTCCCGCGGCCACGTCACCGTGGTCACCAAAGGCGAGATGGCCGAATGCAACACCAACTACGCGCAGGGCGGCATCTGCTCGGTGACCTACGCCCCCGACTCGTTTGAGAAGCACATCCGCGACACGCTGGTCTGCGGTGCGGGCAAGTGCGACGAGCGGGCCGTGGAGCTGGTCGTACGGCACGCCCCCGAGCTGATCGCCGACCTGATCGACTGGGGCACGCGCTTCGACAAGACCCCCGACGGCCGCTTCGAATTGAACCGCGAGGGCGGCCACACCGAGCACCGCATCCTCCATCACCAGGACCTCACGGGCGCCGAGATCGAACGCGCGCTCATCGAATCGGTCCGCCGCCACCCGAACATCACCGTCCTGGAGCACCATTTCGCCATCGACCTCTTGACGCAGCACCACCTCGGCGAGTTCGTCACGCGCCACACGCGGGGCCTGGCCGCATTCGGAGCCTACGTCCTCGACGAGCGGACGCGCGAGATCGTCACCGTGCTCTCGAAATTCACGATCGTCGCCACCGGAGGCTGCGGCAACATCTACTCCACGACCTCCAACCCGGTCGTGGCCACGGGCGACGGCATCGCCATGTGCCACCGCGCCAAGGCCATCACCGAGAACATGGAGTTCATCCAGTTCCACCCCACCACGCTCTACAACCCCGCCGAGAAGCCCAACTTCCTCATCACCGAGGCCATGCGCGGCTTCGGGGCCATCCTGCGCCTGCAATCGGGCGAGGAGTTCATGGATCACTACCATCCGATGAAATCGCTGGCTCCGCGCGACGTGGTGGCCCGGGCCATCTACCGCGAAATGACGCGCCGGGGCGAGGATTTCGTCTACCTCGACGTTACGCACAAGGACCCGGAGGCCATCCGCAGCCATTTTCCCAATATCTACGAAAAATGCCTCTCGATCGGCATCGACATCACGCGCGACTGGATTCCCGTCACCCCCGCGGCCCACTACTGCTGCGGCGGGGTAAAGGTCGACACCGACGGCCGAACCTCCATCCAGCGGCTCTACGCCCTGGGCGAAACGGCCTGCACGGGCCTGCACGGCGCCAACAGGCTGGCATCCAATTCGCTTATCGAGGCCGTGGTCTACGCCGACCGGGCCGCGCGCCACGCCGCCTCCGAGCTCGACCGGGTGCAGATTCAGGAGGGCATCCCCGACTGGGATTTCGAGGGCACGCAGCACACCGAGGAGATGCTGATGCTGATCCAGTCGAAGCGCGAGGTGCAGCAGATCATGTCCAACTACGTGGGCATCGTGCGCTCGAACCTCTCCCTGAAGCGCGCCATGCGGCGTCTCGAAATCCTCTACGAGGAGACCGAGGAACTCTACAACAAGACCAAGCCCAACCGCGAGCTGTGCGAGCTGCGGAACATGATCGCCGTGGCCTACCTGGTCATCAAGCAGGGCCGCGAACTGAAAGAGTCCGTGGGGTGCCACTACAATGCGGATTATCCCAAAGAGGGATAATCCGCACATATTAAAAATTAAGAATGAAAAAGTAAAAAATGGGATTTACCGGCAACCCGTCCGAAGCGCAGGTCTTTCGATAACGCATATCCACGACCCGTCTCTTTTCTCTCGCCGAAGAGGCCAATTTTAATTCTTAATTTTTAATTCTTAATTACGCAGTATGTCTTTACAAGAAGAGATTGCCCGCCGCCGCACCTTTGCGGTCATCGCCCACCCCGACGCGGGCAAGACGACCCTGACCGAAAAATTGCTCCTTTTCGGCGGCGCCATCCACGTGGCCGGGGCCGTCAAGAGCAACAAGATCAAGAAAGGCGCCACGTCCGATTTCATGGAGATCGAGCGCCAGCGCGGCATCTCGGTGGCCACCTCCGTGATGGGCTTCGAATACCGCGACTGCAAGATCAACATCCTCGACACTCCGGGCCACGAGGATTTCGCCGAGGACACCTACCGCACGCTCACGGCCGTCGACTCGGTCATCATCGTCATCGACGGCGCCAAGGGCGTCGAGGCGCAGACGCGCAAACTGATGGAGGTATGCCGCATGCGCCAGACCCCCGTGATCGTCTTCATCAACAAGCTCGACCGCCCCTCCAAGGAGCCGTTCGACCTCCTGGACGAGGTCGAGCGCGAGCTGCACATCCGCGTGCGGCCGCTGGCGTTCCCCATCTCCAACGGCCCGACGTTCAAAGGCGTCTACAACCTGTACGAAAAGAACTTGTCGCTGTTCACCTCCGAAGAGAAGCTGACTGCCGACGCCTCGACCGTCGAGATCGCCGACCTTTCGGATGCGACGCTCGACAGCCGCGTGGGCGAAAAGCTGGCCGCCCAGCTGCGCTCCGACGTCGAGCTGGTCGAGGGGGTCTACGATGCGTTCGACCGCGAGGCTTACCTCAGGGGCGAGCTGGCCCCGGTGTTTTTCGGCTCGGCGGTCAACAATTTCGGCGTGCGCGAGCTTCTGGACTGCTTCGTGCGGATCGCCCCCTCGCCGCGCCCGGCCCCGACCGTGACGCGCACGGTGGAACCCGCCGAGGAGAAAATGACGGGCTTCATCTTCAAGATACACGCCAACATGGACCCCAACCACCGCGACCGAATCGCCTTTCTGAAGATCTGTTCGGGGGTGTTCGAGCGCAACCGCAACTACCTCCACGTCCGCAGCGGCAAACAGCTCAAGTTCTCCTCGCCCACGGCTTTCATGGCCGAGAAGAAATCGGTCATCGACACGGCCTACCCGGGCGACATCGTGGGCCTGCACGACACGGGCAATTTCAAGATCGGCGACACGTTCACAGAGGGGGAGCGTCTCCGCTTCACGGGCATCCCCTCGTTCGCTCCCGAGCAGTTCCGCTACATCGAGAATGCCGACCCGCTGAAATTCAAGCAGCTGGCCAAGGGTGTCGACCAGCTGATGGACGAGGGCGTAGCGCAGCTCTTCACCTCCTCGCTCAACGGCCGCAAGATCATCGGCACGGTCGGCGCGCTCCAGTTCGAGGTCATCCAGTACCGGCTCGAACACGAATACAACGCCTCGTGCCGCTGGGAGCCGATCTCGATCTACAAGGCGTGCTGGATCGAGAGCGACGACGCAGCCCAACTGAGCGATTTCAAGCGCCGCAAGCACACGAACATGGCCGTGGACAAGCACGGCCGCGATGTCTTTCTGGCCGACACGAGCTACGCCCTGGCGCTCGCGCAGGAGAATTTCAAGCACATCCGCTTCCATTTCACCTCGGAGTTCTGACCGCACCGCAGTAGCCACCGTGAAAACATAGCGCGCCGCAGTCCGCCGCTCGTCGGCACGCACAAAACGCGCCGGAGCCCGATGCCCCGGCGCGCTCGTTTTCCCGCGGTGAATCCCTACTTGAGCTCCAGGTTGCTCACCCGGTCGGTCTTTACGAACGGCAGCACGGGGTAGTCGTAGAGCCCGAAGCGCGGCTCGGTCTCCCCGCGCATGTACTCCCACACGGTCGCGTACTCCTCCGGATCCTCGCCCATCTGCGCCAGCTGGCGCAGGTAGGCCGCCACCGACTTGTTCTCGACGATATGGATCGCCCCCATGCGGTCGATCGCCGGGCTGTGGCGCCGCGTGGGGTCGTGGTCGAACCGCAGGATGCGCCGTCCCCCGGCCGTCATGCCCACGACGCGGAACGTCATGCTCTTGCCGATCCCCGGCAGGTTCATCACGCTGCGGTCGGTCGCAAGAAAGGGCAGCCGGTGCCGCCGCATGAACCGGCGGATCTTCTCGGCCGTATCGCGTCCGTCGGCCACCAGCGCGGCCAGTTCGGCCGACTGCTCCGCTGTGAGCCGTCCGCAGATTTTCTCCTCGTGCTGCTCCTCGATCGACCGGCTGTTGGGCGTGAATACGGCGCGGTTTTCGTCGAACCCCTTGACCGTGAACGTGTAGTAGCAGAGCACCCCGAGCGAGTTCAACACCTGCCTCAGGCGCGCCGTATGCCCGCGGCGCGATGCGGCCACCGTAAATACGAGCTGGTTGGTCACCAGCCATCCCGCCGAGAGAATCTTGCGGATGGCCTCCGCAGCCTCGGGCGTCACCTCTAACGGCGACTGGAAATGGGTCTGGAGGATGAACTGCCCGACCCCGACCGCCGAAGCCTTTTCGCGGAACTCGCGGAGAATCTCGACCAACTCGTCATCCACGCGCATCGGCAGGTAGGCCGGCAGGCGCGACCCGAGCCGGACGCGCTGCAACTCGGCGTATTTCTCGCCCTCCGGCCGCTCGCGGTTGGCCCGCCGCTTGCGTGCGGCCATGCGGCAGACGGCATCGAGCAGGTTGCGGAGGGTCTTGTTCTGGCTCATCAGCGCGTCGCCTCCGGTGATAAGCAGGTCGCGCAGCTGGGTGTCCTGCTCGAAATAGGCCATCAGCCGCCCTAACTTGTGCTCCCACGACTCCCGGGGCCGCAGCTCCTCGAACTCGAAATTGAGTCGCTGGCTCTGGAAATCGTACATCCGCTGACACGAGGCGCACAACCCGCCGCAGGCGCGTCCCATCGTATCGGGGATCAGGATGGCTACCTCCGGATAGCGGCGGTGGATATTGCGTCCGTCGGGCAGCAGCCACCCCGCGGCGTTGGGTTTACCGGCTTCGACCGCATCCTCCTTTTCCCAGGCCCGGATCGTGCCGTAGGCTTCGACCAGCTGCGGCGAGTAGAGGATGTAGCTGCGAACGGCCCGGTCGTCGTAGTTTCCGCCCGCGGCATCCAGCAGCGAGAGGTAGTAGGGCGTGGCGAAAAAGGGCATCCCTTTCTTGCGGGCTTTCGAAAGCAGGTACATGGTCTCGGGCGAAAGCGTCCCGCCCAGCAGGCGGTTCAACTCCGCGGGGCTCTTCACGGCCATGGCGAGCTGGAAGCGGAAATCCGACCACCACGCCGCCACCCGGGCGTATTTCTCGTCGTACGACATTCCGGGCTCGAAGCGGAAGCGCGAGGCGATCTTCGAGGGGCGGCTCTCGATCTTCTGGATAAGGAGGTGGAGCATCCGCTCGCGGTTTTCGGCCCGCACCTCCCGCACGGCGGCGTCCAACCCCGAGGGCCAGCGCTCCATCCGGCTGCGCACGCGCTGCGCCGAGGGGGCCGCCGGTCCGGGCCCCTCCAGCCGGCGGAACAGCCAGTAGAGATCGACGAACAGATCGGTGGGCATTTCGGGATTCTCCAGCGTGCCGCGCAGAAAGTGCCACAGGAGGGCGAAAGTTTCGACCGTCATCCGCTCCCCGGTCGAGAGTTCGTCGATCTGCTGTCCGTCCGAGGCGATCAGCTCGCGCATCGCCTCCGCCGCCTCGGCGTTCGCGGCCCGCTCGGCGACATAATATTTCAGCCGGCGGCGGAATTCGCCGGGCGACGCGCTCTCGAACGCCGCCGTTTTCAGCGCCGGAAACTCCCGGCCGTAGAGCTGCGCAAGCTGCGAGAGGGTGTAGGCAAGTATTTTTCGCTGTTTCATGGATAGATGGTATTTTTCATTGGGCAAGACCGCTCCGCGCATCCGGACTGTCCGGCGCCTGCGATCCCCCGCTTCGGCCCGGCACTGCACCGGAACCTTGCGCGATAATTTCGTCAAAATCCGCCACAATTCCAAACTATCCTGCAAATTTCTCGCATTTTGTTTGTCCGCAGCCGGTTTCCTGCCCGACGTTCCGTCTCTTTCCGGCCCGCGTTCTCCCGCAAAACAACAGCTCCTGCTGCCGCATCCCGGAAAAACCGAGCCGCGCCCTGCCCTGCCATGTTCCGTTTCACCCTACCCGACCACGCCCCGCGGCACCGCACCGCGCCCTATCCCGTCCCGTTGTCTACTCTTCGGGGTGCTCCACGCCCGTCACCGCGAACCGCCCGTATCGGGGCCGGTAGTCGCACAGCCCGATGTAGCGGCCCGCATACTCCATCGCCTCGACGACCTCCTGCCCGTGCAGCCGGGACGGATCGTACCACACCTCGACCCGGCAGCTCCACTGCCTGAAGATCGGCCGGCAGCGCAGAATCCGCTCGCCCCGCCTCTTCACGGTCCGAAAATCCTTGTACTCCTCCCGGAGGAACAACCCCTCGGGCGCGAGTTTTTCGTGCTTGAACCGCAGCGCCGGATCGTCCGCCACGCGCACCGCCTCGCGGAATACCTTGCCCCGCCTGCGCGCCCCGGCCGCTTCGGCGAGGGCCCCCTCGAAACAGGCCGCCTTGAGGAAATAGCCCCGCTCGGGCGAGTGGTAGAGGGCGGCCATCCACTCCGTGCGCGCCGCTTCCATCAGCTCCTCTTCGCCCCTTACCCCTTTGGTCGAGAGGACTTTCAGCCGTTTGGCATACTCATTGAACGGATTGGCCGCCTTGTCGTCGTGCTGCAACAGCGGCCCGTCGCTCTCGATCTCGAATCGGATTCTTTTCATCATTTAGTCTATTATATATTGCATTTGATTCAATTTAATATTTATTTTAGTCGCAAAAATAAGCATAATTCCCGATTCCCGCACAGATTCTGTTATTTTTTTGCAAATTCCTCGAAAAGAGTTACCTTTGTAGCCCCTGCGAATGCGCACGAAGCGCAGTTCGAAAGGGATAAACTATTCATTATTAACATTTAACGAGCGATTGTATCGCAAACAATTTTCCACATGGAAGAAACGAAGAACGTAGTCGCCAACGCGGATTTCGACTGGAACGCCTACGAAAACGACCTGGGCGTCTACGATCAGCCCAAAGAGGAGATCGCCGAAGCCTATGACAAGACGCTTTCGAACGTCAACGTCGGCGAGGTGGTCGAGGGTACCGTCACGGCCGTAACCAAGCGCGAGGTGCTGGTCAACATCGGCTACAAGAGCGAGGGCGTGATCTCCATTTCGGAGTTCCGCTACAACCCCGATCTGCAGGTCGGCGACAAGATCGAGGTCTATGTCGACTCGGCCGAAGACAAGAACGGCCAGCTCTCGCTTTCGCACAAGAAAGCGCGCCAGCTCAAGTCGTGGGACCGCGTCAACGAGGCCCTCGAAAAGGACGAGATCATCAAGGGCTACATCAAGTGCCGCACCAAGGGCGGCATGATCGTCGACGTGTTCGGCATCGAGGCGTTCCTGCCCGGCTCGCAGATCGACGTGAAGCCCATCCGCGACTACGACGTATACGTCGACAAGACCATGGAGTTCAAGGTGGTGAAGATCAACCAGGAGTTCCGCAACGTGGTCGTCTCGCACAAGGCACTCATCGAGGCCGAATTGGAGGCGCAGAAGCAGGTCATCATGTCGAAACTCGAAAAGGGCCAGATTCTCGAGGGTACGGTCAAGAACATCACCTCCTACGGCGTCTTCGTCGACCTGGGCGGTGTCGACGGTCTGATCCACATCACCGACCTGTCGTGGGGCCGTGTCAACCACCCCGAAGAGGTCGTTGCACTCGACCAGAAGATCCAGGTCGTGATCCTCGATTTCGACGATCAGAAGAAGCGCATCGCGCTGGGTCTGAAGCAGCTGACCGCCCATCCGTGGGAGGCCCTCGACCAGTCGCTCAAGGTTGGCGACAAGGTGCGCGGCCGCGTGGTCGTCATGGCCGACTACGGCGCGTTCGTCGAGATCGCCCCGGGTGTCGAGGGGCTGATCCACGTCTCGGAGATGTCGTGGAGCCAGCACCTGCGTTCGGCCCAGGAGTTCATGAAAGTCGGCGACGAGGTCGAGGCCGTCATCTTGACGCTCGACCGCGAAGACCGCAAAATGTCGCTGGGCATCAAGCAGCTCACGCCCGATCCGTGGGAGCTTATCGAGACCAAATACCCCGTGGGTACGAAATGCAAGGCCAAGGTGCGTAACTTTACCAATTTCGGCGTCTTCGTCGAGATCGAGGAGGGCATCGACGGACTGATCCACATTTCGGACCTGAGCTGGACCAAGAAAGTCAAGCACCCCGGCGAGTTCACGTCGGTGGGCGCCGACATCGAGGTCGTCGTGCTGGAGATCGACAAGGACAACCGCCGTCTGTCGCTGGGCCACAAGCAGCTGGAGGAGAACCCCTGGAACGAGATCGAGGGCCGCTTCTCCATCGACACCATCCACGAGGGCACCATCACCGAGCTGACCGACAAGGGCGCCGTCGTGGCCCTGAGCGAGAGCGTCGAGGGCTTCTGCCCCGCACGCCAGCTGGTCAAGGAGGACGGCACGACCCCGAAAGTGGGCGACAAGCTCGCTTTCAAGGTGATCGAGTTCTCGAAAGCCACCAAGCGCATCACTCTCTCGCACCTGCGCACCTACGAGGAGGCCAGGCGCGCCGAGGTCGCTGCCGAGAAAGCCGAGAAGCGTGCTGCTGCGGACGCCACCAAGTCGACCGTCAAGAAGATCAACGCTTCGGTCGAGAAGACCACCCTGGGCGACATCGCCGGCCTGGCTGCGCTGAAGAGCGCGATGGAGGCCGCCGAAGCCAAGTCGGCCAAGGCCAAAAAGGAGAAGAGCGAGGAGTAATTTCCCGTCTTCACGATAGCGAAAGGTTGCACCGACGGTGCAGCCTTTTTTCGTCGCGGATTGGAAAACAAAATAATAACCCTACCTTTACGTTGGTTAAAAAAACGCTCCGATGAAGAACCCGATCCTCCTCCTGCTCCTCGCCCTGGCGTTCGGCCCCGTTTTCGCGGCCGGCCCGCCGCAACGTCCCGACCCCGCAAGCGAGCGCGGAGGCTATTCCAAAGACAGTTGGACGGTATGGTACCGCGATCGGGAGGTCGCGGGCGCATCGGCCTCCACTTTCACCGATCTGGGCGGCGGCTACGGCAAGGACGCCTGGAAAGTCTTTTACCGCGGCCGCGCGATCGAGGGCGCCTCGGCCCGGACTTTCGAGTACCTGGGCAAAGGGCGCGCACGGGATGCGTGGAACAGCTACTACCTGGGTGAAAAGTCACGGCCGGGCGACCCGAAGCAGCCGCTCGGCGGCGGCTACACCAAGGACGCTTGGAAAGTCTACTACCGCGACCGCGCGCTGGAGGCCGCCTCGGCTCAGACTTTCGAATACCTCGAAGACGGCTACGCGAGGGACGCCTGGAAAGTTTTTTACCGCGGTCATATCGTGGCCGGTGCTTCGGCCTCGTCGTTCACGACGCTCGGACAGGGGTATGCCAGGGACAACTGGAAAGTCTTCAGCAACGGAAAGGAACTTTCGGGGGCCTCGCCCGCCACGTTCCGGGTTCCGCACAGGCGCCTCTTCTGACGCAAAAAAGAGCTCTCCCATCGGGAAAGCTCTTTTTTCAATAGACAAGGGATTACGAACTAATCGGCCATCGCCATTTCGCGCACGCCCTCTTCCGTAAGGCACGTGAGCAGCGAGTCGGTGTTCTTCTCCTCCTGCAAGGTGGCGTCCAGCTCGCGGCTGATCTCGTCCTCGCCCATCAACTCGGCATAGTATTTCAGCGTGCCGTAGGAGGCGATTTCGTAGTGCTCGGCCTTTTGTGCGGCCATAATCAGCGCGGCGTCGCGCGTATAGGTGTCTTTCTCGGTGTCGGCGATCACCTCTTCGGCCTCGGCGACGATACCCTCCATCGCTTCGCAGCGCTTGGCCTGCGCACGCTTGCCCAGCAGCTCGAAGACCCTTTTCAGCCGGTCGATCTGCCCCTCGGACTCCTCGATGTGGTTGGTGAAAGCCTCGGCCAGCTTGGGGCTCGTGGCGGCCCGCTTCATCTTTTTCATGCCCGAAATCAGGTGTTTTTCGGCCCAGTAAATATCCTTGATCTGATCGATGAAGAACTCCCGGAAAGCGGCGGATTCGGATGCGGTTTGATTTTTCGTGTTCATAAAAGTCGTTTTTTATCGGTTTTATACTCTTTTGCAGGCAATTTCTATGCCAGGCCCGGCCGGCTGCATCTGCATGGCGCAAGGCACTGTTTTTGATTCCTCAGCGGGATAAACGCTTTTCGGATGAACAGACTCAAACCCCACCTGGCCCTGTTGGTGTGCAATGTGATCTGGGCCCTGGATTACCCCTTTTACAACATGGTCCTCGGGCACTACATCCATCCCCTCGCGATGGTGGCGGGTTCGCTGACCGTCACGGCCCTCATTTCGCTCGTGCCGCTCCTCTGGCAGCGGGCCGAGCGGATCGAGCGCGCAGACGTGCGGAAGATGATCGGAGCCGCGCTTTTGATCGGCGTGATGCGCAAGGGTTTCATCATGTTCGGACTCTCGAAGACCTCCCCCATCGACGGTTCGATCATCGACACCGTCGTCCCGCTGCTGGTGCTGCTGCTTTCGGTCATCCTCGGGATCGACCGCTTCACGCGCCTGAAAGTCATCGGGCTGCTGTTAGGCATGGCCGGTGCGGTGGCGGTGGTGCTGACCGGCGTGTCGGCCTCGCACACCCACTCCCACCTGTGGGGCAACCTGATGATCCTCCTGAGCGCACTGGCCTCGTCGGTCTACATGGTCTGGTTCAAACGCGTGGTCTCCAAATACCGCATCACCACCCTGCTCCGGTGGATCTACTGCATCTCGGCAGCCATCATGCTGCCCATCGGTTTCGACGCCATTCTCCACGTCGATTACGCCGACGTCGCGCGGCACGTGCTTTTTCCGGCGCTCTTCGTGTTGATCGTACCGACCTACATTCCCAACCTGATGCTCAACTATGCGCTCAAAAGCGTGGCTCCCACCGTATCGAGCATCTACACCTACCTGCAACCCATCCTCGCCATCGCCGTTACGGTGGCGCTCGGGCTGGACAGGCTCCACCTCGACACGGTGCTCTTCGCCGTGGTGATCTTCATCGGCGTCGGGCTGGTGCTGCGATCCTATGTCGCGTCCGGGCGAACGGCGAAATGACGGGAGGGGCATTTTGACAGGTTGTCGGGGCCGTTGGCTTGCGGCCACAAAAAAGGGCCTGCCCGGGGCCGCCATCACGGCGCCGGGTAGGCCTTTGAACTATTTGGACGGGAGTCTCGGAACCTCCTGCGCGGTTTTCCGTCCGAAGCGACGGTTTCTTGAGCCGAAGCCGCAAGACCGAGGATTTCACCGTGTACACGACTTCCGTTCATCGTGCACAACCCGCGGCTTGTCGGGGGAGAAAAGGGAGGAGGCGCGAAGCCCGCATCCGGTGTACGACCAGGAACTCTGGATGGGAGTTCGCTGCGAAGACCGATCGGTAAGTGGAATAGTTATCCGGGATCGCCAAGTGGTGCCATGCATAGCTGCCGTCGTTCATGAAAGAGAGTTTGCGCGCAAGTTCCGACGGCCCGCCCGGCGGGGGACGGAACAAAGATACAACATCGAAGAGGCGATGTCAAGGGTTTGGCCGGATTTTT
>NZ_DBFWLG010000035.1:0-74625 GCF_048465575.1 Alistipes sp. | reverse complement strand
GGTCGTATTTCTTATTGTCCATAATCAATTGCCGACCGTTTTATAGATCATCCAATCGGTACACAAAGATAAAGACCCGATGATCCTTGCACAAGATGCATTAGAACGGATATTTACGGTACAGCCGGCGGAAATACCGGAGTTTGCCCGACACACGATCTGTTCCTGGCCCATGAGCACAAGACTGTCGATGCGAACGACCCTTATGCGGGCGTCGATCCTCGTTTCACGGCCAATGTGGCTATCAACGGCAGTTCGTGGAACGGCCGAACGCTGGAAATATGGTCGGGAGGTGCCGACGATCCGGACAATCCCAAAACGTCGCGGACAGGGTATTACCTCAAAAAGTTCCTCAATGACAACCTCAATCTGGTCAATGATGAAAAGAAGAACTTCTCCTGGCCGGTTTTCCGTTATGCCGAGGTTTTGCTTAGCTATGCTGAGGCGATGAATGAGGCTTTCGGACCGGATGATCTCGGGCCTGCGGAGTACGGGCTGACGCTCACGGCCCGCGAAGCCGTCAACATGGTCCGCGGTAGTGAGAGCGTAAAAATGCCTGAAATCACCGCTGCAGAGGCGCCCGGGCAGGATGAAATGAGGGATCGGATTCGGAATGAACGACGGGTCGAACTGGCTTTCGAAGGCCATCGATATTGGGATTTGTGTCGCTGGAAAATTGCAGCGGAGGTGCTGAACCGGCCCGTATTCGGTGTGAAGGTGACCAGAACGGAGGATGCGGCCCGACCGTATGAGTATGTATCGTTCGAGGCGAGCCGCCGTAAGTTCGAGGCCCCGAAAATGTATCTTTATCCCATTCCTCAGGAGGAGATCGTCCGGTCGATGGGTACGATGGAACAGAATGCAGGTTGGTAAACTGATAAAGGGATGAATATGAAAAAGCTATTATATGCTGTGTTTCTGCCGCTGGCGGCCTTTTTCCTGGGTTCTTGCGAAAACGAGCGTGAGATCGACGTCTCCCCCAGGGTGTACATGCCGCAGTCGACATGGGGGCAAACTTATGTGGTCAATGGGACCCAGTCGAAAGACAATAAAAATTATGAAATCGACAAAGCCAACAACAAGGTCAACATTTTTCTCGGCGTGTATCAATCCGGTGTCGGGGAGTTGGGCGGTTTTTCGGTCGACATTTCGGCGGGAGGCGCTCCGGTCGACGGAACGACGCTGCTGCCGGAAAGTGCTTACGATATGCCCTCGAAGATCAGTGTTGCCAAAGGCAAGCGGGAAAATTATTTCTGTCTCGAAGTCGATTTGCATTTCCTGCTAAAGAACCGCAGTACGGATTATTCGCTGCCAGTTATCATTTCGAACTTGACCAAATGGCAGTTCAACGACAAGTATACGACAACGAAAGTTCATATCAAAACGTCGGAACTCCTCTCAATGGAGGGACTTTAATTGATACCGGTTATGAAAATTATCAAACTGTTCTTTTCGCTTGTAGCCCTGCTGGCAGGCGGCGTGACCACCGGATGCAGCGATAACGATTCGGACGATCAGAAAGAAGCTCCGTTTATCTATCTGACGCAGGCTGCCTTCGATTCACCATATGCGGTGCCTGACAATTACAAATATGAAGATGGGGCCGATGTAATAAGTGTTCCGCTTTCGATCCACCGCGCCGGTCTGGATAAGCTGGAGGCTTATTCCGTGAAGCTGGAGGTGCTCGACGAAACGATCGAAGGAACGGAAAAACTTCCCGAGGAGGGCTATGTGCTTCCGGATGTCATCAACTCTTCCGAAGGTGTGAGGACCTGTGAATTCAATCTCGATCTCAATCTCGATTTCCTTCGGGAAGACCATGCGGGAAAGATTTATTCGCTTGTGCTTGTCTTGTCCAATCCGTCGAAATACGTCGTCGAGGAGTCGCTGTCCAAGGTGGAGATTCGCATCGATCCCATAGCGCTGCTCAAGGATTCGGACCTCTACTACGAATGGGAACTGCTCTTCAGCGAGGAGTTTGAAGAGGCTGATGTCAATACGAATGTCTGGTCGATCTATGATGAGGAATACGGACATTCCAACATCGGTGTGTTGAAACCCGAGGCATTCTCGGTGAAATACGGCATTTTGAATCTGACATGCTACATGGACCCGAAATACCCTCGGGTGGTTACGGGCGGCATGAAACACAAGACTCCCTTCACGTATGGGCGGATCGAATTCCGGGCCAAGAGCATGCTCGATCCCGATGGTTATGTCGGCGGTGTGATTCTTACGTGGCCTGCGAGCGAACGGTGGCCGCAGGATGGCGAGATGGATTTTTACGAGATACTTTCGCCTCAGTCGTCCGTTCTCAATACGTTCATCCACCATCCCGATTTCATGGACCCGAACAAGGATGTCCACGTACAGTATACGCATACCGGACTGGACCGGACCCAATGGCATACGTTTCGGGTCGACTGGTTCCCCGATCACCTCTACCTTTATGTCGACAACGTAAAGGTGTGGGAGCTCACCGATGTCAGACGGATTCCCCAGACCGCGCATCGTTTCGTGATCCAGTCGGGATCGAAGGTCAACGTGATCAACAATCCGGTGACGCTGGAGGTTGACTACGTGCGGGTTTATCAGGTCCGGCAATAGCTGTCCCGATGCGCATGGTACGGAATGCAGTTCGGCATTCCGTACCGTGTGCCGGGAAGATATCGGATCTTGATTTTTTAATCATGAATGTTTTTGCAATGAGACTATACGGAATAGTTACGACCTGGATATCGGTAGTTGGGATGTTCGGAGCAGTTTTCGCCGCGGAACCCTGGGAGGACCCGTCCGTCAACCGGATCAATACGGAGCCGGCACATGCCTACTGTGTACCGTACCGGGATGCTGCGGAGGCAGCCGCCGGGAAAACGTCTTCCCGGGTGCGATCGCTGAACGGAACGTGGAGTTTCAAATACTGTTCTTCTCTTTCGGCGGTTCCCGATGGTTTTTATGAGCTTGGGAAAGAATATTCCGGGTGGGACGTGATAAGCGTGCCGGGAAACTGGCAGTTGCAGGGGGCGTACGATCCTCCGGTGTTCACGAACATCAAATATCCGTTCGACCCCGATCCGCCGCATGTCCCTTCGGACTATAATCCGGTCGGACTTTACAAGCGGAGTTTTACGGTCCCTGTCGGTTGGGAAGACCTCGAAATTTTCATTCGTTTCGAAGGTGTGCAGTCGGCCATGTATCTTTGGGTAAACGGTTGTCGGGTAGGGTATCACGAAGACGGGATGCTGCCTGCGGAGTTTAATATCACGCCGTATCTTTCCGGGGAAACGAACGAACTGGCGGTCCAGGTTCTCAACTGGTCGGACGGTTCGTATCTCGAGGATCAGGATTTCTGGCGTTTCAGCGGCATTTATCGTGACGTATCTCTTTATGCGCTTCCGAAAACACATGTGCGCGATTTTGAATTGTACGCCGAAGTCGATGGCGACATGCACGATGCGGAAATGAAGATGAATTTCGATCTGCGCAACAGCGGTGCGGAACGATCGGACTGCCGGGTCCGGGTGACTTTCAGAGACCCTTCGGGAAATATGGTATTTGTCTGCGAATCGGCCCGGGTACACGTTCCTGCCGGCAGGGAAACTGCAGTCGGGATGTCCCGCAGAGTGGCCGATCCGGTGAAATGGAGCGCCGAAACTCCAGTCCTGTATTCCGCCGTCGTTGAACTGCTGGATGCAAAAGGCCGTGTTTTGCATGCTTTGTCACAGCCGGTCGGATTCCGACGCGTGGAGATCCGGGACGGTTTGCTGCTCGTCAACGGGCAGCCCGTGAAGATAAAAGGTGTGAACCGACATGAGTTCGATCCTTATACGGGACGGTACGTGACTCCGGAGTTTATGCTGCAGGATATTCTGTTGATGAAGCGGCACAATATCAACGCCGTTCGGACTTCGCATTACCCAAACCATCCTGCATTCTATGCTCTGTGCGATCGTTACGGTCTCTATGTCATGGATGAAGCGAACATCGAGAGCCATGGGCTATGGGAAAAAGAGTATTATGTCGGGGAATGTCCCGAGTGGAAAACGGCGATCGTAGAACGAAATAAAGACATGGTTGAGCGTGACAAGAACCATGCCTCGATTATCTTTTGGTCGCTCGGCAATGAATCGGGTGTTGGGCCCAATTTCGATGCGGCGTATGCGGCTGTCAGGGAGACGGACCCTCAGCGTCGGCCCATTCACTACGAGTCGCAGAATCCGGCTTATGCCCAGGCGATGACCCGTTATGACATCATCAGCACGATGTATCCCGATTTTGACCGGTTGGAATGGCTTTACAACGGGGATCGGATGCGCCCGATGATCATTTGCGAATATGCGCATGCAATGGGCAACGGGGTCGGTAATTTCCGAAAGTACTGGGATTTATTCTATACTGACGAGCGGATGCAGGGCGGCTTTATCTGGGATTGGGTCGATCAGGGCCTGCGCTCGAAAGACGAGACCGGCAGGGAGTATTGGAATGTCGTCAATTACAGCGACGGAGCCAATGCTGACGACGGCCTGGTCAACCCCGACCGGACTCCGCAGCCCGAGATCCACGAGGTAAAAAAAGTTTTTCAGAATTTCAATGTCAAGGAGGTCGATGTTCATTGCGGGATGTTCACGGTTATGAACGACAATTATTTCATTTCGTCGGAGGGGGTCGCTCTCCATTGGTCGATTCTTGAGAATGGCTCCGAGGTCGTTTCCGGGGTGTTGGACCGGCTGAACATCGCCTCTCGTTCCGCAGAACTTGTCCGCATCGGTTTCGACCGTGGACTTATCAGGCGGGAAAATGAATACCATTTCAATTTCAGTTTTCGCACCAAGGCGGCCGATGCGGCTCTCCCTGCGGATTATGAGATTGCTTCCGAGCAGATCGCGTTTGATTTTCTTCCCGAGGAAAGGTGGATCGTTCCGGACGATTCCGGGCATACGCTGCAGGTGTCGGAGGGGCAAAAAGGACTTGTTGTTTCCGGAGCGGATTTCAGTATTGGTTTCGATGCTACCGAGCACGTGGTCGGGAGTTTGATCTATAATGGTCGGGAGATGCTGACGGAACCGTTACGTCCCTGTTTCGGACGAGTGCCGACCGATAACGATTGCGGAGGAGGCGATGGCTCCTATTACGCACGGTGGAAGAAAGCCGGGTATTTCGATTATAAGATTGAGCCCGTATCCCTGAGGACCGTTGAGGTGTCTTCCTCTCAGATGGACGTTTATGTGCTCAACCGTCTTGTTTGCAAAGAGGGATATATCTTGCATGAGGCCGTTTATTCGGTATGTGCCGATGGTCGGATTATGGTGGAGAATACCTTTGAGATCGACGACCGGCTGCCTCCGCCCGCCCGTATCGGAATGACTTTGGCGTTACCGGCTCATTACGATGAAGTGGAGTGGTTCGGCCGCGGGCCTTACGAAAGTTATGCGGACCGCAAGGAGGCCGCTTTTGTCGGGATTTATTCCGGACGGGTGGCCGATCAGCATTTCGATTACGTGATGCCCCAGGAGAACGGAAACAAGACCGATGTTCGATGGCTGAGATTGAAATCGTCCCGGGGAAGAGTATTGGCTGTGTCCGGTGACGGAAATTTGCTCGATTTCAACGTGCAGGATTACGACGATCAGGAGTTGTTCGATTCGAGGGAGAAGCATGAGTTGAAACGGGGTGTCAAGACCTGCCTGCATCTGGATCTGGCACAGATGGGCCTGGGCGGAGACGACAGTTGGTCGCCCCGTGTGCATAAGGAATATGTGCTGGCGAATAAGGTTTATAAGTACGGTTTCACCTTGAAAGGGGAGTGACCGGATGAATGTTAATAGTTTTATGATGAAAAATTTGTTCAGATCCCTTTGTTTTGCAGTTTTTTTTGTGCTTCCTCGGACGGCCGGGGCCCGACAGGATGTTCCTCTATTGGGCGGACAGGTGATTATTGAACCGGGGCAGTCCGACGAGGAGATAGAGGGGTGGTTTCGGATACTGAATAACAATGGTATGAAGGTGTGCCGGATACGGATGTTCGAAGAGTATATGCACGATACGGAGTCCGGTACGTGGGATTTCTCGCTTTTCGACAAGGCATTCGCGGCGGCTGAGAAGTACGGTATCCGGATATTTGCGACCCTTTTTCCGCTCGACAAACACAATGCGGCTTCGCTGGGCGGGTTCAAACTGCCTGCCGACGAGGTTCATCTGGCCCGTATTGCGAACTATATTTCGCATACCGTAGGACATTTCAGCAAGTTCGGCTCACTGTACGGTTGGGTGTTGATCAACGAACCCGGGACCGGGGGCTGGATACCGGAGAGCGCTTTGTCGGACAAGTTGTATGAACAATGGCGCGATACCTTGCCCGAAAGTTCTTACGGTACCAATTACAGAAGACTGGTAAATTTCGACCGGCAGAAATTCGTGACCGTTTACAATACGTGGTATCTCCGGTGGTTGGCAGCACGCGTGCGTGAATGTGATCCACACAGCGAAGTTCATGTGAACAATCACCAATTGTTCGAAAATGTTGCTGAATACGATTTCCCGGCTTGGAGGAAGTTCCTGACCTCTTTGGGTACCTCGGCGCATCCGAGCTGGCATTTCAATTATTTCCAACGCTCCCGGTATGCCGTCGCATTGGCCGCTAATTGCGAGATCATCCGTTCGGGAGCGGGCGATCTCCCGTTCCTGATCACCGAAATGCAGGGCGGCAACAATACTTACAGTGGAGACAAGGCTTTTTGTCCTACGGGCGATGAGATAACACAGTGGCTCTGGACCGGGCTTGGGACCGGAGCGCAGGGGATTATTTTCTGGTCGTTGAATCCGCGCTCAGTGGGCGAGGAGGCCGGAGAGTGGGCACTGATCGATTTTCAGGGTAACAATACCTGCCGGCTCGATGCCGTGCGCAATGTCGCGGCATGCCTGGAGCGGAATAGCCGGTTTTTCAAGAATGCCGGGGTCATTGGATCGCCTGTAACGATCCTTTACAACCGTGAGTCGTTGTGGGTGGAAACCAAGGCGCAGGGGGTGAACAAAAACGATCCGAACTACGAAGGTCGCAACCAGGGCGGAGTGATGAAATCGGTGGTGGCTTTTTACGAGTTGTTTGCGGAGAACGGAGTGAAGTCCAATATCGGTGAGATCAATGAGTACGACTGGTCCAGACCGGATTATTCGGGAGAGTGTATCGTATTTGCCAATCAGGTGGCGATTCCCTCCTACCGTTGGGACGACATACGGGGGTTCGTGGAGCGGGGAGGCAAGTTGTTGGTCGAAGGCTTGACAGGTTTTTACGACGAGAAAATGCAAAGCCTGCACAATACCGGATTTCCGCTGGCCGATGTATTCGGAGGTGAACTCCGGGAGGTTGATTGCCGGACCGGGGACGAGGTCGGGAATGTGCCGGACGATATGCCCGTGCATTTGTGGACCGGTTATATCGATGTACACACGGCAACCCCCTTCTATGGCACCGGACGTTGTGTCTCGGCCGTCCGTAATATCTATGGACGCGGCAGCGTGGTCTGGATTCCGTCGTTGGTGGGACTCGGAGCCATCCGGACACAGAATAAGGCCCCGCTGGCGAATTTCCTGCGCAAAGAACTTGCGGAGGAGATGGCGAAATCCGCATTCTCGTTTAAGGAGCATTATCCTGGGGTTATCATGCAAACGCTCGCCAGTGACGGTGCGTATGTGACGGTGATCATTAACAAAGGTGCCAACGAGCAGCGTATTCGGCTGAATGTGCCAGATGACGCACTCCGGCCCGAGGTGATTTTTCCCGACGGAGTAAATGGGGTGAAGAAGACGGAGGTCGTGATCGGTCCGGAGATGACGATGGTGATAAAATGGGACTGATATGAAAAAAACAGTTGGATTATTGGCCGGTCTGTTGACAATTGGGGCGGCTTCGGCAGTTCCGCAGAAGCCGGATGACGTTCGACACACAGCGCAGCGCGTGGAAGCCATTTTGGAACAGATGACTTTGGAAGAAAAGATCTCAATGGTCCATGCGCAGTCCATTTTCAGTTCTTCGGGAGTCCCTCGCTTGGGTATTCCCGAACTCTGGATGAGTGACGGTCCTCACGGTGTTCGGGCCGAGATAAACTGGAACGATTTCGATTATGCCGGATGGAGCAGTGACTCCTGCACGGCCTTTCCTGCTCTGACATGCCTTGCGGCGACGTTCAACCCGGAACTGGCGCACGCTTACGGGGTTGCTGTGGGCGAGGAAGCCCGCTACCGAAACAAGGATGTGCTGTTGGGACCCGGGGTGAATATTTACAGGACTCCGTTGAACGGGCGTAATTTCGAATATATGGGTGAAGATCCTCTGTTGGCATCCCGAATGGCGGTACCCTATATCCGGGGGCTTCAGAGCAATGGCGTGGCCGCGTGCGTCAAACATTTTGCCCTGAACAATCAGGAGACCTGGCGTCATTGGGTGAACGTGAACCTGAGCGATAGGGCGTTGCATGAAATCTACCTGCCTGCCTTCAAGGCCAGTGTGCAGGACGGAGGTGTGTGGTGCATCATGGGGTCATACAACCGTATCCGGGGGCAGCACGGTTGCCACAATGATTTTTTGCTGAACCGGATACTCCGCGAAGAGTGGAAATTCGACGGGGTCGTGGTTTCGGACTGGGGTGGGGTGCACAATACCCGGGAAGCGGCACTCTGTGGCCTCGACCTTGAGATGGGAACATGGACGGACGGGCTCGAATCCTACGGTAAAACAACGTTCGACAATTATTACATGGCCGGACCACTTCTGGAACTGGTGCGCAGCGGTGAAATTCCGGAATCGGTGATTGATGACAAGGTGCGCAGGCTGTTGACGCTGATTTTCCGCACGAAACTGAATCTCTCCCGGCCATTGGGATCGCTCGCCACGCTGGAACACGCTGCCGTCGCCCGCCGGATCGCGGAGGAAGGGATCGTGCTGCTTAAAAATGACGGCGGATTTTTCCCTGTGGAAAAGAACCGCTACCGGAAAATCCTGGTAATAGGCGAAAACGCAGTCAGACAACTTACGCTCGGCGGGGGATCGTCGGAACTTAAAGCTCGGCGCGAAATCTCTCCGCTCGGGGGGCTCCTGCGGAAATATGGGGACGAGCGGATCGCCTATACGATGGGCTACGGTTCGGGCCCGTCGGTTTATGCGAAGGTTGCGGAGTCTCCCTATGATGCCGATTCGCTTCGGCGCGTGGCGGTGGAGATGGCGCGCGTTGCAGAGGCCGTACTCTTCATCGGTGGTCTAAACAAGAACCATCAGCAGGACTGTGAAGCCGGGGACCGGCTTTCGTACGACCTGCCGTTCGGACAGAACGAACTGCTCGACGCGATTACGGCAGTAAATGAAAATGTCGGGGTAGTGCTGATTGGCGGCAATGCGGTTGCCATGCCGTGGCTGGATAAGGTGAAGGGTGTGATGCAGGCGTGGTATCTGGGGTCCGAGGCCGGAGAGGCTCTCGCCGAGGTAATCGCCGGCGACGTGAATCCGTCCGGAAGATTGCCGTTCACTATCCCTGAAAAACTTGCAGATAACGGGGCACATGCTTTCGGCAAGCGATCTTATCCCGGGGTCGACGGCGAGCAGATCTATTTGGAGGACATTTTGGTCGGTTACCGCTGGCACGACACGAAGAAGATTCGGCCCCGGTTCCCGTTCGGTTACGGGTTATCGTATACGACTTTTACGTACGGCAGACTTTCCGCTGACAAGAAGGCATATGGAAAACAGGATACCGTAATGCTTTCCGTGACGCTGACCAACAGCGGCGGAAGGGAAGGTGCCGAAACGATCCAAATCTATGTGGGCCAGTCACGTCCGTCGGTCATCCGTCCCGTGAAAGAACTGAAAGCCTTTGAAAAGGTCTTGCTTCAGGTCGGGGAAACCCGAGAGGTGACGTTCGAACTGCCGGTGGCCGTATTCGCATATTACGACGAAAAAACGGGCGGATGGAAGGTGGAGTCCGATAAATATGTTTTATATTGCGGTGCTTCTGCGGGCGAGATCGAAAGCGCCGTGACCGTTCAGGTAAAATAGACCGCTGTGAGACTGTTTCTTTACAATCTGCTTTTTCTGCTCTGCTCCGCTTCGTGTGCGGCGGGGAAGACACCCGGGTATGTGACTGCCGGTAAAAATTGTCCCGGTTATTTCGAACTCGACGGTCGGGGATGGCTGCCCGTTTCGATCAATTACTTGCCTGCGGACGGAAATGGGGACGATGATGATGAACCAGAGTTTGCGGAAATCGAGGAGTATTTCCGGAATTTTGCCCGGAACGGCATAAATGCGATTCGGGTATGGATCAGCGGTGATTTTTTGGAAATCGAACACGAAGCTGAAGGAGTATATGATTCGGCGCGTTTCCGGCGGATAGACCGTTTTCTGGAGCTGGCTGCGAAATATGAGATCCGGGTGAAATTTACCTTGCAGCATATCCGGTTCATTTCGCCTGAGCGCACCCGCCGCGACGGATGGGCGACCAGTACGGCGCTGTCAACTTCGTTCGGCGGTATCGACGAGTATGTGACTACCCGGCGCGGCCGGCAATCTTATTACAACCGGGCGAAAGCACTGGCGGACAGATATGCGGACAATCCCGATATTTATGCCTGGGAGCTTTGGAACGAGATGGATGCGGCGGCCTGGAAGGATGCCGGATGGCTCGGTTTTACGGAGGAGATGCTGCCACGTATTCAGGCTCTTTTTCCGAACCATCTCGTGATGCAGACGCTGGGCAGTCTTGATACCGAAGGGGCCGAAAGATCGTATCGGAAACTTTTCGACATAGAATCCAATAAATTCGTCGCCGTTCACCGCTATCTCGACCGGGCCGACCGGACCTACGATGAAGTGAAGGGTGATATCGATGATCTCGTGCGTTCGGCAGTCGATTTCGCTCGGGAATATGTGCTGGATCGTCCGGTGGTAATCAACGAGATCGGAGCCGTAGAACCTAACCATTCAGGACCATCCAGATTGTATCTTCGGGATACTGTCGGGATGCTTCTGCATGATATGGTGTTCGCTCCGTTCTTTTGTGGTGCGGCGGGATCGGGATCGATGTGGCATTGGGACCATTATATCCGGCGGAACGGGTTGTGGTGCCATTTTAAGCGTTTTGCACGTGCCACCAAAGGGATTGACTTGCAATCCGAATGTTTTACAAATTTCGTTTATGACGCCGGAGATTTGCGGTTTTACGGTTTGAAGGGCCGGACGCAGACGTTGATATGGTGTCGTAACCGGGTCGATAACTGGCAGCGGGAACTGGCCGACGGAAAAATGCCGGAAGTCGTGCGGAATGTCCGCGTTTGTGTGGATGATTTGATTCCTGGTGCTAATTATGCGAAAGTTGAATTTTATGCCCCGTGGTCTAATGCGAAAATGAAAGCGCGGGTAAAAAAGGGAATGATCGTTCTTCCGGTGGTTGGGAGGTCGCTCGTTATCAAATTATTCTATTGAAAAATAAACGGTTTCTGAGATGAAGATCAATTTTCTGTTAATCGTCCTGCTCACTATTTCGATATCGGGTACAGCGTCTGCCGGTTCCGGAAAGCCGGAGATGGATCGGTTTATCGATAGCCTGATGGCTGAAATGACGCTCGAGGAGAAGGTCGGACAGACAAACCTGCTTACGTGGGACGGAAGCTTGCAGACAGGTGCCGCGAAGAGTACTGGGGTAAGTGAAAAGATTGCCCGCGGAGTAGTCGGGGGATTGTTTAATGTAGGGTCGCTGAAAGAACGGATCGACGTGCAGACATATGCGCTGCGAAATTCACGGTTGGGGATTCCCCTGCTTTTCGGACAGGATGTGATTCACGGTCATCGGACGATATTTCCGATACCGCTCGGGCTGGCCTGCTCCTGGGATATGGAATTGGTGGAACGCACGGCTCGGACAGCGGCCGAAGAGGCTTCTTCGGAGGGCATCGACTGGGTGTTCTCCCCCATGGTCGACATTGTCCGCGATCCCCGCTGGGGACGTGTGGCCGAGAGCTCGGGCGAGGACCCGTATTTGGGCTCCTGCATAGCGGCAGCCATGGTGAGGGGGTATCAGACCGACGACCTGACCCGTTCGGATGCCGTGATGGCCTGCGTCAAGCATTTCGGGTTGTATGGTGCGGGGGAAGGCGGCCGGGACTACGATGCCGTGGATATGAGCCTGAACCGGATGTATCAGGTGTACCTGCCTCCGTATAGGGCGGCTGTCGATGCGGGCGCAGGCAGTGTGATGACCTCGTTCAACGATATTAACGGCGTTCCCGCCACGGCCAATAAATGGTTGCTGACGGATCTTTTACGGACCCAGTGGGGGTTCGGCGGATTGGTCGTGAGCGATTATACATCGGTGGGTGAGTTGTCCAATCACGGATTGGGAAATCTTCGGCAGGTGGCGGCTCGTGCGCTCGCGGCCGGACTGGATATGGACATGGTTTCGGAGGGGCTTTACAAGCATTTGGAAGCGACTGTCGAATCCGGGGATGTTTCTTTGCAGGAGATCGACCGGGCATGCCGGCGTGTGTTGGAGGCGAAATATCGGCTCGGGCTGTTCGCCGATCCGTTTGTCCGGCTGAGGGGACGGACTGCGGAACGGGAACAGACGGCCCGGCTGGCGCTGGAAGCTGCCCGGGCTTCGGCTGTGCTGCTGAAAAACGAAGGTGGTATGCTGCCGCTCAGAAAAGATGCGAAGGTTGCTTTGGTCGGTCCATTTGCCGACAGTAAATACGATCTGTTCGGAACGTGGGTTCTCGCGGGCGATGCGGACGAGGTGGTTACGGTTAAGGATGGGATGACCCGGTATACCCGGAACCTGCGATATGCTCCCGGAGCCATTGTGACTGACAATCCGAATCTTTCGCGTGTGATCCGTTACGATGTCCGGAGGCATGGAAATCCGGACGACCTTTTGTCGGAGGCGCTGACCGCCGCCCGGGATGCGGATGTCGTGGTGGCGGTGATGGGAGAGACCAGCGGGATGTCCGGCGAATCGGCAAGTATGACGGACATTGGGCTTCAGAAAACGCAGAGACGGTTGCTGGAAGCTTTGGTCGATGCCGGCAAAGAGGTGGTTCTCGTGCTCGTCAACGGACGTCCGATGACCCTTGAATGGGAGAACGAGAACTGCAAGGCGATCCTTGAAGCATGGGCTCCCGGCGTGCAGGGCGGAAATGCCATTGCCGATATTCTTTTCGGGGCGTACAATCCGTCGGGGAAACTGGCCATGTCGTTTCCCGCGAATGTCGGGCAGATTCCGATCTATTACAGCACGAAGCCGACAGGCCGCCCTTATGTGCCTTACGGGAAGTATACGGCTGGATACATAGATTGTCTGAACGAGCCTCTCTATCCGTTCGGTTACGGATTGAGTTACAGCCAAGTGGAATATTCGAATATACGGATTGACCGGCAACCGCGTTCCGAATGTCTGACGGTAAGGGCAAGGTTGACCAACAAAGGTAATTTTCGGACTACGGAAACCGTTCAACTTTACATCGGTGATCCTGTAGCGAGTGTTTCCCGTCCGAAGAAGGAATTGAAGGCTTTCCGGAAAACGGATTTGTCCCCGGGAGAAAGCCAAGAGGTTGAATTTTCAATTACGACCGAAGACATGAAGTTCTATAACGAACAGTTGGAATATGTTTGGGAGCCTGGGGATTTTATATTCGAAATCGGACCGGACTCGAAGAATACGATTTCGATACGGTTCAAGATAGATAGATCGGAGATGTAAATTGAATAAGGTCCCGTTGGACCTTATTCAATGATAATTATTCTGCTCGCTCAATTAAACATGCAAAATATTTCAGACGCAGCTCCCGGTTAAAATGGTATGACGGGATTGTTCGGATTTCTGATCCTGACATTGTATATGAGGGAAAAATACATTAACAGGAGGCTCCTGTTCGGAAGCTAAAAAGCAGACAATGGTAACAGGTAGTGGAAAAGAAAGTTTAGTGGCTGTCGCTTTCAACATATTTTGACTATTTCTGCGCCCTAATGGGTGCCGTAGCCCGGAAACGAACCCGTTATGTGGCAATCCTGCGGGCAGGAAAGCCCCGAAACCGCGAATGCCCCCTCCCGGTCGGTCACCGTGTAGAGCGTGTCGCGCACACCCGCCACCCGGACCACCGCGTGTATCAGGGGTTCGCGGGTAAGGGAGTCTGTCACGGTTCCTTTCAGCGTGGCGGTCGTGCGGAGTGTCTGCGCCGCGGCAAGCCATGGCCAGACGGACAGCAACAGCAGGCAGTATTGCGTTATCTGTCGTCTCATTGAACGCAACGGACGGGACATCCCGAAGGCGTACCGCCTATTTTCTGGTTTTCCGCTTTTTCTCTTTCCGCGACGAGTCGCCCTCCATCGGATTCGGTCCGGGGTTGGGATCGCTCTTCAGCACGATGCTCTTGCTTCCGTCGGAATCCTCCGAAAAGGAGAACTTTTCCGGCAAATAGCCCCACTTGTAAACCTCGATCGTATCCTGGGGCATCAGCAGCCGGTCGATGATAATGACGGCTACTCCCGAGCGGGTGGTCTTCACGGCGAAACCTCTGCCCATAATCGAGGCCTGCGTATTGTCCATCGGTTGTCCGGCCTGGTCGGTAATGGTGATGTCGTATCGGTACATGCCGTTTGCAAAGGGAGGTTTTGCATCGGCCGTGAGCGTCGCAATACAGATGCTCAGTATACTCAGATAAAAAATTCGTTGGTTCATAACGGGATGGGATTAAAGGTTTTTTCCAATTTTTTAGAATCTTCTTTCATTACGATTGTTAATTGATTCGTACCTGAAACGGTAATTTCTACCGTTTTTAACCGATATAATCCGTTTCACCGTCTTCTGCGGCGCAGCCACACCAGGACGCCGCCCAGCGCGATCAGCAGCGGAATCCAGAAGCAGTAGATCCGTTTGATCCGGGGCAGGGTCATCGGCGTGACCCTTATGTCGGTATCGCGGTTGGGCTTGCGGGCCGAAGATACCGGAAATTCGCCGTAACACAGGTAGCGGAACGTGCCGGGGATCATCGAGAAATTGTAGGAAACGACGCCGGGACGCTGGCCGATCTGCAATTCGGCATTACTCAGGCAGTCGGCATCGCCTACCACGACGATACGCTGCTCGCGGCCGGCGTGCATCCGCGTCAGCGCTACGGCCGTGGGGTAGGAGCCCAGCCGTTCTCCGGCGAGCGAGTCGAGCGTAGGGACGGTCTCGGTCAGATCGGTGGTCTGCAACTCGATCCAGGTCTTGTCCGCCTCGGTCGTGAGCAGCTCCCGGGCCCGGAACCGGGTCGTGTCGACGATCCGAATCGCCGCAGCCGTGGGCATGGTTACGGCGCTGTAAGCGGCTCGGCGGATCATGGTCCGGTAGAATCCCCGGATCGAATCGGCGGCCTCCTGCGTGGCGCGGCTCAGCACCAGGTCGTAGGTGTTGGCCGGGGAGGGCTGGGCGAGTATGCCTGGCCGGAGTTCGATGCCGAAGCGGCGGAGCAGCGGATTCATCGCCTCCTGACGGCCCGGGTTTGCGAGGATCATCAGGTTGCCGCCCCGGTCGGCGAAGCGGTCGATGGCCGCAAGTTCCCGCTCGCTCATGGGCCGGCGCATCTCCGCGATGAGCAGGATGCCGATTTCGTTTGGCACGTCCCCCGTCGCTTCGAGGTCGAGCTCCACCACGTCGAAACCCTGATTTATCATCGAGTGCCGGAAGCGGCCCCGCGTGGCGAACATCGAGTAGTCCTGGTCGCCCTTTCGGGTCACCGACCGCTCGCCGTGCCCGGTGAGTGCACCCACCTTGACCGGAGGTACGATCATTTTCTTGAGCGCGGCCGAAATTTCGGTCTCCGAGGGGTGGTAGTGCATGTCGTCGAAGAGCCTCAGACGCGCCTGCTCGCCCGATCCGCGTTCGACGACGCGCACGAAACGGTACCCCTCCTGCCGCAGATCGATCCGCTCCTGGAGCTCTTCGGCGCTGCAAAGTTTGCGCGCATTGAGTTTCTTTTTGCGCGCGACCTCGCGGGCGATCTCCGGCACGCTCTTGTCGGGGTATTGTTTGTAGAGCGTCGAATCGCGCGGTTCGGAGTAGTAATAGACGTATTTCATCCGAATCTCGGGCTTGAAGCGCGTGTACATCTTGAAGCGGGCGAAATCCTCTTTCTGCGCCTGGGGCGAAGCCACGTCGAACTCCGAATCGAACACGTCGACGTAGGTGGTGATCGTCAGCGGCCCTTTCAGCTGTCTCATCACCGCCTGGCTCTCTTCGGAGAGGGTGCGCTGTTTGGCGTGCGTTGCGTCGTAGAAAGACATCATCGCCGGGCGCGAGCTGACGAATCCCACCACCACGATCGCACCGACAGCCAGGGCGTAGCGCAGGGCTTTGGCCGTCACGGACCGGCGCGTGCGCTGGTTGTCGATCCGGATAACCGTAAAAGAGAGGAACAGAGCGATTACCGCCAGGAAATAGACCACGTCGTCCGAGCAGATCAGTCCGCCGACCATCTCGCTGGCGCGGCCCTTGATCGAGAGCCAGTAGGTGATCTCGCGGATCAGGGGCGAGCTCTGGCCGATCTGGCCCACGTAGTTGAAGAACGCCAGCGCCGAGAGGGTCGCCACGGCCGCCACGACCTGATAGGAGGTCAGCGACGACATGAAGAGTCCGATCGCGCAGTAGGTCAGTATCAGCAGGAACATCGAGAGCAGTCCCGAGAGGATGAGCGGAAAGTCCGCCCCGGGGATGGTAAGAGCCATCGTCACGGCCGGAAGGGCCAGGATGGCGACGAAGAGCAGGCCGAAAGCCACCATCGCCAGGAATTTGCCGCCGACGATCTGGAAGCTGTTTACCGGTGAGGAGTAGAGCAGTTTGATCGACCCGGAGGCGTATTCGCGGCTCATCAGATTCATCGTCAGCAGCGGAATGTAGAGGTAGATCGTCTCCTGGATCACCTCGAAGATTCCTTTCATGCCGAGCACGACGCCCGCCGTGACGCTGAAAGAGATGGTTTGGCCCAGCGCCTTGACCTTGACGATCTCGGAGAGAATGTCGCTGAAATCGAATCCCACCTGGCAGGCGAACGCGACCAGCAGCAGCCATGCTACGGGCGAGTAGAACAGCGTGGCCATCTCGGTGCGGGCTATACGGAAGATAATTTTTCGGTTCATCGCATTTGTTTTAATTCCTGCGGCGGTAGAGCCACAATCCGACGCCCGCGAGGAGCAGGATCGCCGGGAGGAGAAACATAAACAGGATTTTCATCGGTCCGACGGCCTCCGTGCCTGCCGAGAAGCGGGTATCGGTGTTTTCGGGACGGCGCACGTCGATGGGGAACTGCCCGTCGGTGAGGTAGCGGAAACCCTCCGCGATCAGGTCGAAATTTCCCGAGCGGTAGCCCTCGCGCTGCATGGTCAACTCGGCGTTGCTCATGCAGTCGGCGTCGCCCGTGACGATCACGCGCTGCCGGCGCCCGCGCTGCTGCCGTTCGGCGGCGTAGGCGGTGATGTAGCGTCCCTCCCTTTCACCGGCCGAGGGGTTGCACGCAACGGGCCCCTCTTTCAGATCCGCCTGCTCCATTTCGATCCAGGCTCCCGTCTCTTCGGTCTGGAAAAGGGGGATGCGGCGGAATCCGGAATCGTTGTCCAACTCCGTGAGCGCCACGCAGCCGGGCATTGAGACGCGTAGTTCGAGTTCACGAAAATCTTTCCGGAACCCTTCGCTCAACTCCCCTGCGGCTTCGGTGGCCCGGCTCAGGATGAGGTCGGGGTAGAAATCTCCGAACGGTTGCGCAAGCTGGTGCTCCTCCATCTTCAGGCCGAAACGTTCCAACAGGGGATTCATCGCCTGCTGACGCCCCGCGTCGGCGAGAACGAAGAGATTGCCGCCGCGTTCGATAAAGGCGTCCACAACAGCGAACTCATCCGCCGTAAAGGGCTCTTTCATGTCGGCGACAACCAGCAGGCCGATCTGCTCGGGAATCGCCGCGCACGACCGGAGGTCGATTTGCGTGACGTCGAATCCCTGGTTGACCAGCGCCGCCCGCGAGTACTTTTCGATCGAGAAATTGCCGTAATCGCGGTCGCCGGGGCGCGTTACCTCGCGCTCGCCGTGACCCGTCAGGAAAGCCACCGTCGGGGGTGTCGAGATCATCTTTTTCAGCGCCGCCGTAATCTCCGCTTCCCCCGGAGTGCTTTGCATGTCGTTGAAATCGCGGATATAGGCGCGGTTGCCGTTCGCCGCCTCGACGACGCGCACGAACGTGTTTTGCTCACCGCTCAGGTCCTCGATTTTACGGATCTGTTCCGGAGATTTGAAGCGACGCGGGTTGAGGTTGTAGACCGTCGAGAGGTAGTCGCGCAGCTCTTCGAGCGACTTGTCCCGGAATTTGGGCGTGTTGCCGATAAAGTCCGCCGCCCGGTCGTAGTAGTAGACGTACCGTACCCGCATGTCCGGCTTCGAAAGGCAATAGGGATCGAAGATCGTTTCGTTCTGCTTCATCGAAAACGGGAGGTAGCGGTGCGACTTGCCGTCGAGCAGGTTCACGTAGTTGGTCACCGTTACGGGCCCTTTCAACTCTTCGAGCACCCGCATGCTGTTTTCGGTGAGCGAGTTGAGTTTGGTCCGCGTGGCGTCCCAGACTTTCACGGTGCCGGGCCGCGAGGTGAGGTAGCCGGTCAGCATCACCGCGGCGAAGACGCCTACATACGCAGCCGCCTGACGCAGTTTGCCGATCGTCCGGCGTGCGAACGAGAGCCGGAAGACGGTGAAAGCGAGGAACAGCGCGATGACGGCCAGGAAATAGATCAGGTCCTCCGTGCGGACGACGCCCTGAAGCATCGAACCGGTGCGTCCGTTGATCGAGAGCCAGTAGGTCAGCTCCCGTACCGTGTCGTAGTTCTGCCCCACGTGTCCGACGAACTTGAGCGCTGCCAGCACGATGAGCGTGCCGACGGCCGCGACCACCTGGTAGGAGGTCAGCGAGGACATGAAAAGTCCCACGGCGCAGTAGGCCGCGATCAGCAGGTACAAACCCAGGAGGCCGACCAGGACGGGCGGAAAATCGAAATGGGGAATGACGCAGCCTCCGTAGAGCGCCGCCGCCGTCGGAACGAGCAGCAGGCAGAGCCCGAATGCGATGGCAGCCAGGTATTTCCCCAGCACGATCTGACTGCTGGTCACGGGCGAGGAGTAGAGCAGTTTGATCGAGCCCGAGGCGGTTTCGCGGCTCAGAAGCCCCATCGTAAGCAGCGGAATGTAGATGTAGAGGTTGCCGACCACGGAACCCAGAAATCCGTAGGGACCCAGGAAAAAGCCGTAACTGAGCGATTCGTTTCCCGTTCCGTAGCCGTTCAGGTCGTACCACGAGATCGTGTTCTCCATGTTCGTGGCGAAACGGATGGCCGTGAGCAGCGAGAAGACGATCAGGATGAACCAGGCGATGGGCGAAAAGAACAGCGTCGAGAGTTCGGTGCGGGCGATGCGTGCGATGATTTTCATGGCCGGAGGTCGCTGTCGTTTTCGAGTTTTCCCGAGAGTTTGGCGAAGATCACGTCGAGCGAGCAGCGCTCCGGGGTGATCTCCCGGAGCCGCCAGCCGTTTTCGACGCTCGACGCCACCAGCCGCTCGGTGATCGTCTCGTCTCCCGAGAAGCGGATGCGGAACCGACCTTGCGAAAGTTCATCGACGCGGAGCACCTGTTCGATCCGGGCCAGCTCCTCCGCGGCGGGCGGTTCGGCGAATACGGCCGTCAGCGTGTTGGGCACCACGTAGTTGTTGAAATCGTCCATCGAGCCCGAGAAGACCATCCGGCCGTGCTCGATCATGCGGATGTCGCGGCAGGTGGCCTGCACCTCGGAAAGGATGTGCGTGGAGATCAGCACGGAGTGGTCCCGGGCGATCTCCTTTATCAACGTGCGGATTTCGACGATCTGGTTGGGGTCCAGACCGTTGGTCGGCTCGTCCATCACCACGAACTGCGGGCTGTGGACGATGGCCTGGGCAATGCCCACGCGCTGCTGGTAGCCGCCCGAGAGGTTTTTGATAAGCCGCTTGCTGAAGTGCCCGATGGCGCAGCGCTCCTTGGCGCGCTCCACGGCGGCGCGGATCGAACGGCTCTCCATGCGGCGCAGCGTGGCGCAGTGGACGAGGTATTCGTCCACCGTCAGATCGGGGTGCAGCGGCGGTTTCTGGGGCAGAAAGCCGATGTGCTTCTTGGCTTCGACGGGGTTTTTGCGCAGGTCGATGCCGTTGATCGCAACGTCCCCCTCGGTCTGGTTCAGGACCCCGCAGATGATGTTCATGGTGGTGGATTTTCCGGCTCCGTTCGAGCCGAGCAAACCCATGATTCCCGTCTTTTCGATCGAGAACGAGATGTCGCGGATGGCCCACTCGACGCTGTACCGGTGGGAAAGGTGTTTGACTTCGACGATAGGTGTGTCCATAAATGGGAAATAGGTGGAATGTAAAGGAAGCCGTAACGGGCGATCCGTTACGCGCTTCCTTTTAGGGTTAAGTTACAAGATAGTGGTAGACACGGCGAGGATTTTGCCGAACCCGTCGTACCGCATCGCGCTGGCGACGTCGAGGTTGCCTGTCCCGATCTGGGTCATCGGCAGCACATAGACGAACCCCTCCGCATCGCTCTTCTGGGTGGTGACGATCAGGGCCCGGTTGGTCAGATCGAGCAGCGGGCATTTCGTCGTGCCTCCGGGATTGTAAACCAGTCTGAGATTGTAAACGTACTGTCCCTGCTGGTAGAGTTTGATCCCCGTTACGGTCTCTGCGTCGGGGGAGAATTTCGAATCGCTAACCGTAACCTGCGCGCCTGCGAAATTGATGACGTGGACGCCCTCCGTGGTGGCGACGTAGAGGATGTTCTCCGTGCAGCAGAATGCAATGCCGACGGCACGGTCCAGCAGCGCCTTGCCTGTTGCGGGTATGGGGTGGATCGTCCGGACCGCAGCCGGGATTTCGGGAGCCGTCTGCGTCCAGTTTTCGTAGGTCGCGTCCCAATATCCCTGTTCGGCCACATAGCGTTGCAGGATATAGATCGCGTATTCGCCGCTGGCGTCGTCTTTCATGAGGATTGCTGGCGTTTCGTGGTCGGTGGTCATCCCGGCGGCCACGGCGCTTTTGCCCTCGAGTGGCTCGTCCGAGTGGTAGGTCGTGTATTGCTGCGAGCTGAACTGCCCGTTGAAGCTGACCAGTTCGGCTTTCTCCTTGCAGAACCAGCTCGCACAACCCGAGACGAGGTCTTCCCGTGAGTAGGATGCGACGGCCCGGTTGTTGATAGGATAACTGCTTGCTACACTGTTGGGCCAGCCCAGTTCTTTCGTGGATCCGGGCGTGATGACATAGATTCCGTTGCTGCACGAGGCCATGAAATTCTGATTGGTTTTGAATACCTGGTAGACCTTCATGCCGGCGGGAATATAGGTGAATATCTCCTCCATCGAGACCATGCTGTAATCCTTGCAGTCGTAGTAGACCGCCCGCCCGTCGCGGTCGATCGCCCAAAGCTGGTTGATGATGTTGGTCGAGCCGTAGTTGCCATACGTGGAGACGGCCAGCGATTCGACCAGACCGGGATAGGGGTGTCCGGCCTGGGAGAGGAAGTGGCGCATGATCTTCTCCTCCTTGTCGTAGTTGGTCGTGAGCCTGCGGTTCATGATCAGCGAAAAATCCGATGTCTTGCCGTCTTGGGTGTCGCAGACCAGCAGCCCGTCCAGAAATGCGCTCTGCACGTAGACTTTCCAGGTGAAGATATATTGCAGGTCGTCGTGCGCCTTGTCCGACACGGTCAGTTTGAGCGTATAGTAGCTCGATGCGATGGGGTTGGTCAGGACCGTGTGCAGCTCCTTTTCCTGGCCGATGACCTCGAATTCGGTTTTGCCGGGGATCGTGTTGATCGCCCATTCGTAGCTCAGATCGGGATCGTCCTCCCGGCCGCCCTTGGTGATGCGGGGAGCCATGTCGAACGGCTCGAGGTATCCCACCCGCAGCGTCTGCTGCTCCTCGTCGGAGTGCAGCTCGACGGGGTCGATGGGGTTGGCAGCGTAAGTGGTTTTGTCTTCGTAACAGCCCGCGAGCGCGGCCAGGGCGAAGCAGAGCAGAATCGGTATGCGTATCTTTTTCATTGCATTGGCGTTTGAGGGTTAATAGGTCCTGGCTTCGACGGGTTTGCCGGCCAGATTGCCTCCGTCGTGCAGAAGCGGTGCATCCGGATGGGCGGCATTGTACTCTTCGAGGTAGTCGCCAAACGCGGCCGCATAGGCTTTGTAGAGGTCTCCGTTATAAATGACATTGTATCTGGGGAGGTATTTGTAATACCCTACGCTCGCGTTGTTGGACAGGCCCCCATGGACGTTTGCGTCGTCCCAATCGTCCCAGCCCAAGGCCGCAACGATGGCCTTGTGTGCACTCGAACTGTAAGAGTTGAGCGAGGTCGATATGAAACTCGGCTCGCCGGCCACCAGCATGTTGTAGCTTCTGATCAGCGAGGTTATCGTAGGCTTTGGAAGCATGTCGTTCCAGGAAAACATCGCTTTGAGGTAGTTCTTTGGACCGAGTTTGAATGCCTCGTTCGCCTCCAGCAGCAATACGATCTGGTAGGTTTTATCCTGCAATTCGGCCAGGTTCGGCAGTTTCAGCCGGATGAAGCCCGTCAGCTCTCCCGCCGGAACCGTGGCCGAGAGAATCTCGTAGGACCCTTTCGGAGCCGTGCTCTTCTCGGGGTCGATGGAGTAGCTCACCGGGCGCTCCTCGGGGCTTGCAGGCCCGAGGACATCGACCGGAATCTCCACGACGGCCGATTCGGCCATCGGGTCCTCCAGAAAGGTGAAGGATTGGTAGAAAGTGGCATCTGCCTCGGTGTATCCGTTTCCCATCGGGAAATGGATGGCATTCTGGGTCGTGTCGAAAGTCATGATCTCGTCCTTGGCGCAGCCGCCGGCCGCAAGGGCAGCTGCCGTGACAAGGATAAAGAGGATCGCTATGCGAATGGAATTTTTCATGGTGCGTAAGTATTTTATGCGGTTATTGTACGCGGCCCATCCGCAACTCGTATTCGGGGTAGGGCAGCACGTACTGCTTGTCGGTCATCTCCTTGTCGTAGTTGGGAATCATCGGCTGGCCGAAACGTTTGTAGAGATAGAACACGACTCCTTCGCAAAGGAACTCCTTGCGGTACTCCTTGCGGATTTCGTCCATGATTGCCTCGGCGTCCATTGCGGGATCGAGCTCTTCGAAGACGCCCCGCTGCCGGCGCACGGTGGTGAGCCGCTCGATAGCCAGCGCGAGGTCGGGCTCGCTCCCTGTGGCATAGCACTCCGCTGCAATGTAGTACATTTCGGACATCCGGATCATCGGGATGCGGTTGCTATATAATGACAGGCCGCGGCTCTGTTCCAGTTTGGTCGGTGCATAGCCCTGGAGTGAGGCGGCCGACGAACTGAAATTGAGCAACTTGGTGAAGCGGTAGTCGGAATTGCTGTTTTCGTAGAGTTCGGTCGCTGCCTCGGGCGTGAGGTGAAAGGCCGACAAGTCCGTGTCCTGGTAGTTGGGTTTGAGATAGGCTGCGGTGTACGACGTGAAATTTCCGCCGTTGATGTTCAGTGCGAAGATCTGCTCCAGGGCAAGCGCGGGATAGGAAGCGGTCTCTTCAGCACCCATCCAGCGGAATACGTTGAACTTTCCCATCTTGCCGTCCTGCTCGAAGAATTTCCGGATCACCTCTTCGGCCGCCTCGAGGGCGAGTTTCTTGCTGGCGAGGCTCCCCTCCCACAGATAGACCCGCGCCTGGAGCGCACGCACGGCGAAATAGTTCAGGTGGAGGTTGCGGTAGTTGTAGAATCCCTCTTCGTTCAGGGCGGTATACTCGCTCCACTCGTGTTTGCCCGTGATGGGGTCATCCTCCAGCAGCCGGGCCGCCTCCGCGAGATCGGCAGTCAGTTGTTTGAAAAAATCCTCCATCGAGAGCTGCGGAGTCTGTTTTTTGTTGACCGTCGTCAGGTAGGGTACTGCGTATTTGGCATTCACTTCCGCAGGGCGGCCCGCCCAGTTGCCGTAGCCGAACAGGCGGATCAGATCGAAATGCATGTAGGCGCGGATGGCCAGCAGCTCCCCCTTGAAAACGTTGTAATTGATCGGCTCGAGCACTCCGCGGCGGGCGTCGATCTCGGCCAGCGCGGCATTGGCATTGACGATGACGTTGTAGGCCTGCGCCCACATCTCTTCGACGCGGGTGACTGCACCCGTAGCCTGGTAGGAATAGTTTTGCAGGTAGTATTCGGCAGTGGGGACCGCAGTAGTATAGGGAGAGAACTGGCGGGCCAGTATTTCCGGCAGGAACCACGAAAGCTCCTTGCCGTAGAGTTTGGGGTCGGTCATGTTGATATAACATCCGATGAGCGACTGGCGGAAGCCCTCTTCGGTGCTGTAATGGTCCTTTTCCCGGATTTCGGAACTGGCCGTGGCGTCGAGCCAGTCCTCGCAGGAGACCGAAATCGTCGCCAGGGCGAACAGAAGCGCGTAGCGTATGTATGTTTTCATGTCGATTGCGTATTTAGAAAGTGGCTGTCAGCGAGAAAGACATCGAACGGGCGAACGGATAGGTCAGACCCCGTTCGATCTCGATCGACGAAAAGGTGGCCACGTTGTTGATATAAAAGGTTGCGCGCAGCCGCTTCAGCCGCAGCGGCCGGATCAGTCGGCTGGGGAACTCGTAGTAGGCCGAGATCGAGGAAATGGTCAGTTCGTTGCGGTTCTGCACGAAACGGGTCGTGGGGCGCGTGACCTCGGGCTGCGAATTGTCGTTTTCGTCCTTGTAGGTGCCGGTCAGCTTCTTAAACTGAGCCAGCTGCCCCGGCCGCTGCCAGCGGCCCAGCAGTACGCGCCGGTCGACGTTGTACTCCACGTCGATATTCTCGACGCGACCCACCAGCGTGTAGTTGTACATCTGGCCGCCCGCGAGGTAGGTGCAGGTCGCCGAAAGGCCGATGCCCTTGTATTCGGCCGTGAATCCGAACGTACCGCGGTATTTGGGCTCCGAATCGCCTGCGATAATCAGATCCGAAGAGTCGTATTTGTAGGTGAGCGTCCCATCTTTCTTGATATAAACCTCGTTTCCGGTCATCGGGTCTATGCCCGCTGAGGGGACGGCCCAGATCGCCTTCATCGACTGGCCGTCCTCGTAGATCGCCACGGGCGTGGAGGTGCCCATACTCTGGGCAATCTCTCTCATGGCCTTGTTGCGGGCTTTGAGGCTCTCCGAAAGCCGGATGATTTCGTTCCGGTTGTAGGTGAACGATCCGAAGAGGTTGACGAATCCTGCGGGCCGCCGCCACACGGCGTAGTTGGCCTGCAATTCGACGCCCGAGTTGCGCACCTTGCCAAGGTTGTCCTTGACCGTGCCGAAGCCCGTCGAGGTGGGAATCGTCACGTCGGTGAGCATGTTCTCCGTGTCGGCGATGTAGTAATCGGCCGTCAGCTTAAGATTCTGGATTTCGAGCTCCACCCCCAGGTTGTAGTCCAGTTTCTGCTCCCAGCGCAGCTGCGGGTTGGGCATGTTGCTCAGGTAGGCGCCCGTCTGGCCCTGGTAGTTGACCCCCGTGTAGTATTTATAGGTGGCGATGGCGTTGTTGGTCGTAAAGTTCTGGTTGCCCGTCAGGCCGACCGAACCGCGGATTTTGAGTTTTTGCAGGATCTCGGCGTCTCGCAGGAACGGCTCGTTATGCAGGTTCCAGCCTGCGCCGACCGACCAGCTCGAAGCCCAGCGGTTGTCCTTGCCGTAGAGCGACGAGGCTCCGATGCGGTAGGTGGCGTCGACAAGAAAGCGGTTGTCGTAGTCGTAGGAGATGGCCGCCAGGAAACTGATCTCGCGGTTGAGAGTCGCATAGCCCACGGGCTTCGATCCTTCGGCATACTGGCGGGCGAAAGTAATGTCGGCTTTCTGGTTGTTCGGGAAGCCCTCGGCCGTGTGGGTGTAATCCGAATAGTTGGTCTCGGAGAGGAAAGCGCCTGCATTGGCAAAGAGGAAATGCTTGTCGAACTTTCTGTTGAAATTGAAATTCAGGTCGCCCGAAATCGTGCTGCTCTTTCCGCTTTCGAGAATGTACTTGCCTCGGCGGTTGAGGTTTTCCGCCGTGTAGTCGACGAACATGGAGTGCGCGGCCGGGTAGAAACTGTCGGCATCGTCCCGCTGCTGCGATACCCCGATACGGGCCGTCACTTTCAGTGGGTCGATGATCTGCCATTCGGCGTAGAAATTGTTGGTGAATTTCAGGTAGCTCGATGTGAGCGACGTGCCGATCATGGCGTCGTACATCGGGTTGGGAATCTTGTCCGTGCTGTTGAAAAATTCGCCTTCTGCCCAGCGGAGCACGTTTCCCTTCGAGTCGGTCGCCTGCCAGTAGGGATTCATCTTCCCGTAATCGGCGAACGAACCGTAGGGAGAGTCTTCGCGCTTGTTCGAAATGATGGACATGATATTGCGGAAAATCAATCGCTTGGTGCGGTAGGAGACGTTGGCATTGCCCGATACGGTCGTGCGTCCCGAGCCTTTCATGACACCGGAGACGTCGTTGTACGAAACATCGAGGATGGCGCGCAGGTTTTCCGCATTGCCCAGCTCGACGCTCAGGTTGTGCTTGTGCCCGACGCCCGTTTCGAGGGGTTTGGAGAGCCAGTAGGTGTTCAGCCCCTCGAGCGCCAGTTTTCTGCGTTTGTTGTAGAGTTGCAGTCGATCGATTTGCGTTCCGACGGTGGAATCGTCGTAGACACCCTCCATGATTTCGACCTGGAGCTTTTCGAGCGAATTGCAAAGGTTGTAGCTCGTCAGGTCGGGGGCTTCGATGGAGACGCTGCCCGTGTAGGTGATCCGTTGTTCATTGCCCATCAGGCGCTTGGTCTCGATGACGATCACGCCGTTGGCCGCTTTCGAGCCGTAGAGTGCCTTGGCGGCGGCATCCTTGAGAATCGTCATGCTCTCGACGCGATTCATGTCCATGTCCATGACCGTCTCGACCGAGGTTTCGAATCCGTCGAGGATGAAGAGCGGCTGGTTGGGCTGGTTCTGGTAGTTGCTTTTGAATGCCGAGGCATTGCTCTCGGCCGGAAAGCTCGTCGTGCCGCGCATGGAGATGGTCGGGAGCGTGTTCGGGTCCGAACCCATCGTCATGTTGTCGGGCATGTAGATCGTGGGATCGAGATTTTTGAGGCTTTGCAGCAGATTCTGATTGCCCACGCGCGTGATTTCGCTCTTGGAGATGGTCGTGGCCGCCCCCGTGTAGCTCTCCGCTTTGCGCGTGAAGATGCCCGTCACGACGACCTCGCCGATGTCCTGGGCGTCGGGCTGCATGCGGATCAGGGCTGCGTCGCGCACGCCGACCGTCTGGGGCTTGTAGCCCACGAACGAGAAGCGCAGCGAGTCGCACTGGCGGCTGACAATGATGTTGTAGGTGCCTTTGGCGCCGGTAGTGGTGCCGGAAGAGGGGTTTTTGCTGTCGACGACCGTTACGCCTGCCATGGGAGCGCCGGATTCGTCGAGCACGATGCCGTTGAGAAGCATCGTTTTGGGTTGGGCCGAAGCGGTTTGTGAGAACGGAAGGGGTGTTAGAAAAAGAAGCAGGACCAAAGTCCATTTACACGAATTCCCCCCCCCATGATTTTGCTTGCTGTCAAGCGGTTGTAGAGATTCCTCATTCGATAAGATTTTAGGGGTTTCGAACTAATCCGTCCACAAGATATGTAAAATATTCTATGGTTGAACACCTGTGTGCCCCGATCGGAGAGAGCGAAAAGGGAGGATAATTTCGTTTTTAATTCGGCTTTGCTTTCAGATCGTAATCAATTTGGTTTGAAAAAGTCTATTTTGTTTGCAAAACGCGCATGCATCATGAAAATCGAAACGGGCGCGCCGATGCAAAAAAAAGTCACCCGGCCGCATTTTTTTCGGTCTCGGCCCTCACCGCTCGATGCGCACATACTCTGAGTAGACGATCCGGGTGTGGGGGTTCGACGAGACGATCTCCTGCCGGAGGGCCTTGGTGCCCCAGCGTATGAAAAGGAAGCGGCGCGGAATGCGGTGGACGATCTGCCGCAGGGTGTCCGTCGAGCGGATGCGGCAGCAGACGGAGTCGGCGCCCAGGGTCCCCTCGAGCTGCACCCACGGGTCCCGCCAGCGGAATGTGCGCAGGGTGTCGATCACCGCAACCGTGTCGCGCAGCCGCACGACGAGGGTGTCGCGCAGCGGAGCGGAGGCGGTCAGCGAGGTGGCCGTGACGGTTTTTCCGGCTGCTTCGAGGCGCCGCAGGCGGATTCCCAAGCGCCGGATTTCGGCGGCATCGGCCTTGCGCAGCGCCTCGAACTCGCGGCAGCGCAGGCGGAGCGCCTCGTTGGAGGCGGCCTCCTGCCCGGCCCGGGTGCGGTAGTGGGTAATTTCGGTCGCCATCGCATGCTGGTTTCGGGTCAGCCGGCCGGTTTCGTTGCGGTAGCGGCGGTAGCCCGCAACCAGCAGGGCCGTTGCGAGAACGGCATAAAGAACAAGGTATTTTTTCATCGGGAACGAGTTTTATCCGTCAGGGACGCGCATGCCGGAACGGCAGGAACCCTGCGGCAGATTTCCGATGCAAATATAAGGGCCGCGGAGGCGGATCGGTACTAACTTTCTCGAAAAAATTGTTCCATCGCCCCGGCGATGCGTTCGGCCGTGAGCGCCATGTAGGGGTGGCCGTCGCAGTGGGAGAGGGCCGTAACGCCGCGGTGGTCGATGTAGAACAGTTCGTCGAGCTCGGGCAGTGCGGCTTTTGCGACGGGCTGTTCCCGCACCTCCAACCCCAGTGCCTCGGCGGCACGCAGCCCGAGCCAGCGCTCCACGCTCTGCGGCGCGGGCGAGGTGAAGATCGTGGTTCCTTTCACGGCCAGCAGGGGTGCATCGTCCGCCGTGAGCAGCGCTCCCTCGCGGTCGCAGCGGACCGCCGCGCCGCATCCCGAACGCCGGGCCAGCTGCCGGGCCAGCAGTGAGGCCGTCTCGCGCGCCGAGGTCGGGGCTTCGGTCAGAGGCAGGTCGTAGTGCAGGGTGATTCCCGCGGGCATCAGGCTGCGCAGGGCATACCCGTCGTAGAGCGACACCCCGGCGGGCAGCAGCCGCTCGGTGCCCTCCGCGTCCAATTCGATCCGTACGAAGCCCGATACGGCGGCCGGGTAGCGTTCGGCGGCGGCCAAAGTTGCGATGCGCTTTTCGAGCAAACGGAGGTCGGGGGCGTATGCGACTCCGAAGAGCGTGCGCGCAGCATCCCGCAGCACGCCGACGTGCTCGGCGAGCAGCCGCGGACGGCCCGCCGCAAAGTGTACGGTCTGATATAAGTAGAGGCCGGTCAAAGCAGGAAAATCTTGAGCAGCAGTTCGCGCAGCAGCTCCCCGTCCGAAGCGCCTCCGGCGTTCAGCCCCTTGCTCTTGCCGTCGTATTCGCGCAGCAGCCCCAGGATGCGGAAGACCTGGCGGTTGTCCCAGTTCGCCGAAACGGCCTTGATTTCGCCGATGACGAACGTGTTGTTCTTTCTGAGGATGCGCATCAACTCCGTGTCGGAGGGGAAAGGGGTGTTTTTGCGGCGCGAGAGCCAGCGCAGGTAGTTGAGGGTGAAAATTTCCTTGAACTGGCCGAAGAGCGCCAGCACGGTGACCAGCAGCGGGTTGTCCTTGGGGTTGCGGGCGAAGTGGTCGGCGATCATCAGTGCGCGGGCCATGTCGCGCGTGGCCACGGCCTTGCACAGCTCGAAATTATTGAACTCCTTGGAGATTCCGATGTTGCGTTCGATGTCGGCGTCGGTGATGCGACGCGTGCCCTCGGGCAGCGAGACCACGAGTTTCTGCAACTCGTTGGCGATTTTGGCAATCCCGGTTCCGAGGTGGTCCGTGAGCATCGAGAGCGCCTTGCGGTCGATCGCAAGGCCCTTTTTCGAGATGAACTGCTCGAGCCATGCGGCGATCTCGTAGTCGCGCGGGCGCACCGATTCGAGCACCGTGCCGTTGGCCGCGCACCCCTTGTAGAAAGCCGAACGTTTGTCGACGCTCTTCTCTTTGTGGCAGATGACCAGGATGGTCGTCGGCGAGGGCTTCTGCGTGTAGTAGGAGAGTTTCTCGATACCGCGCAACTGCTGCGCCTCCCTGAGGATCACCACCTGGTACGACCCCATCATCGGCAGCTGCCGGCAGAGGTTGATGACCTGCCCGGCTTCGCTGTCCTTGCCGTAGACGGTGATCTGGTTGAAAGCCCGCTCGGCTTCCGTAAGGACCGTTGCGGCGAGTTGCTCCGACAGGGTGTCGATGAAATAGCTCTCCTCGCCCATCAGGAGGTAGACGGGGCTGAACCGACGTGCGGCCACCTCGCCTGCGATGCGTTCGTATGCGGCGACCGTGTCGCGGAATTTCTGTGCGCTTTTGGCCATGACTTATACGATTTCGCGGGTGATGCGCAGGACGTTCTCGGTGCGGGGCGTCAGCCGGTAGCGGTCGTCGATACGGCGGCCGACGAGCCAGATGATCTCCTCGCCCGAGAGGAGCACGAACTGCCGCTGCTTCTCGGCCATCGAGACCTTGGCGTCGATGAGAAAGTCGCTCACTTTCTTGCGCCCCGACATGCCCAGCGGCACGAACTGGTCGCCCTGCTGCCAGCGGCGGAGCGTGAGCGGGAATTGCAGCAGGTCGGCATCCACCAGGGCGACCTGCTCCGGGGTGTCGAACGTCTCTACGGCGTCGATGTCACAGTATTCGTAGTAGAGCACCGCATTGCCGCAGTAGCTTCGCGGGGTCCCCCGCTCGACCGTCAGCCGGCAGTCGTCCTCCGGGGCGATCGGTCCCACGACGATTGTGCCCCGGTCCACCGTGGCCATCCGCTCGCGCGAATAGAAGCGTTTGCCCGTCATACCGTGCTCCAGGGCGTGGCACAACTGGTCGATCACGTCGCCGCGGAAACCATAGGCCGAACTGAGCAGTTCGTAGATCACGAAATTGCGCGGAAAGGCCGCGTCGATGCGATCCACATGGATGGTATCCAGCCCTCCGGCCGTCTCGACGGCCTCGGCGCGGATGCGCTCGATGCCGTGGTCGATGAAGAGTTGCGCGTCGGTCAGGCGCGCGATGTTGCGGCTCATCAGGCCGGTGAACTTGGGGTTGATCTCGCGGATGCGGGGCACGAGCCCCAGCCGGATCTTGTTGCGCAGGTACTTGGTCGAGCGGTTGGAGGAATCTTCGCGGAACGGAATCCGCTCCGCGACGGCGTATTCGAGGATCTCCTTGCGCGAGGCGAACATCAGCGGGCGGACGACGCGCCCGATCTGGTTCGAAATGCCCGTCAGCCCCCTTAGTCCGGTTCCGCGCAGCAGGTTGATGAAGAATGTTTCGATCGAGTCGTCGGCGTGGTGGGCCACGGCGATAGCCGTGTAGCCCTCCCGGCGGCTCAGTTCATCGAACCAGGCGTAACGAAGCCTGCGAGCGGCCATCTCCATCGACTCGCCCGTGCGCTCCATCTCGGCAGCGGTGTCGAAGCGGCGGTTGTAGAAAGGAACCCCGTATTTGCGGGCCTCCTCGCGGACCAGCACCTCGTCCTCGTCGCTTTCGGTGCCGCGCAGCTGGAAATTGCAGTGCGCAACGCCCACGCGGTAGCCGCTGCGGGCCGCCAGCGCGAGCATGACCATCGAGTCCACGCCGCCCGAGACGGTCAAGAGGATGCGGTCGTCGCGCGTGAAGAGGTCGTTTCCGGCCACGTATCGTTCGAATGCTTCTGAAAGTGCCATTACAACAGGTTTACCTCGGTTTCGATCCGGATGCCGAACTGTTCCTCCACCCGCTGCTGCACCTTGCGGGCCAGGGCGATCACCTCGCCGCCCGAGGCGCCGCCCAGGTTGACCAGCACCAGCGCCTGCCGTTCGTGAACGCCCACGCGGCCCTCCCGGTGCCCTTTCAGTCCGGCCCGCTCGATCAGCCACCCCGCGGCCAGTTTCACGCGGCCCCCGGCGGCGGGGTAGCGGGGCAGGTCGGGGTAGCGGGCCTTGAGTGCTTCGGCCGCGGCGGTTTCGACCACGGGATTTTTGAAGAAGCTCCCCGCATTGCCCCGCTCCGCGGGGTCGGGCAGCTTGGCGCGACGAATCGCGCAGACTGCGTCGCGGATGTTTCGGAGCGTAGCCCCTCCGCGGGCTGCGACCTCGCGCTCCAAATCGCCGTATCCCAGCCGGGGCCGGGGCGTGCGCGTGAGCACGACCTCGATCGAGGTGATGATCGCGCGTCCTTTGAGCGCGTGTTTGAAGATGCTCTCGCGGTAGCCGAACGCGCACCGGGCGGCTTCGAGGGTCTCGCTGCGGCCCGTGGCGGTGTCGTAGTAGTGAACGCGGCGGATCGCCTCGCCGGCCTCGCAGCCATAGGCCCCGATATTCTGCACCGGCGCCGCGCCCGCCTTGCCGGGAATTAGCGAGAGGTTTTCGAGGCCCCACAACCCCTCCTCCACGCATTTTTCGACCAGCGTGTCCCACTCCACGCCCGCCTCGACCCGCAGGCGGACCTCCATGCCGTCGTCTTCGATTGGCGTGATTTCTTGCGATACAGGAGTAAGGAGCAGCCCGTCGTAGTCGGCCGTGAAGAGGATGTTGTTCCCGCCGCCGAGGACCGTCCATCGTGCCGGTACGCCGGCGGCGAAAACGGCTCTGAGGTCGTCGTCGTTCTCGAATTCGACGAGCCGGGCGGCGTGCTGTTCGACGCCGAAACTGTTGCGGTCGCGGAGCGGGATTTGGTAAAATTCGCGGATCATGATGCGCAAAGTTAGGAATTATTTATTAACTTTGATGAGATTTGCAAACGACAAAAACCAAATACCTTAAAACCATGTTCAACGAAAAAGATTTGCAGCAGATCGAAAAGCACGGCCTCACGGCGGAGGCCGTCGCGCGTCAGATCGAAAATTTCCGCCGCGGCTTTCCGTTCCTGCGGGTCGTCCGGGCCGCCTCGCCCGGCGACGGGGTGCGCGTGATGGAGCCGGCCGAAGCCGATGCCGCGGTGAGGCGTTACGACGAGGCCGCCGACGGGCTGCGCGTGGTGAAATTCGTACCCGCTTCGGGCGCCGCGACGCGCATGTTCAAGGAGCTCTTCGAGTTCGTCAACGACGGCAAGCGCGGCAAGGGGATCGACACGCTGGTCGACAACATCGAAAAGTTCGCGTTCTGGCCCGAGCTGCGGGCCGTGCTGCCCCCGGGGGCCGACGACAAGGCGCTGGTCGCCTCCATCGTGGGCGAGGGACTCGATTACGGCAGCAAACCCAAGGGGCTGGTGACGTTCCACGCCTATGCGGAGGGTGCGCGCAAGGCCGTCGAGGAGCACCTGGTCGAGGGCGCCGCCTACGCCGCTTCGAACGGCACGGCCCGCATCCATTTCACCGTCTCGCCCGAACACCGGGCTGGCTTCGAGCAGCTGCTGGCCGAAAAGATTCCGTTCTACGAGGAGCGTTTCGGTATCCGCTACGACATTTCGTTCTCGGTGCAGAAACCCGCGACCGACACCATCGCCGTCACCCCCGACAACGAACCGTTCCGCCAGGACGACGGCACGCTGTTGTTCCGTCCCGCGGGCCACGGCGCGCTGATCGAAAACCTCTCGGAGATCGACGCCGACCTCATCTTCATCAAGAATATCGACAACGTTACGACCGACGCCCGGCGCGGCGACACGATCCGCTATAAAAAGGTGCTGGCCGGGGAGCTCCTCCGGTTGCAGCAGCGCGCGTTCGAGTATCTGCGGGCGCTGGATGAAGGGGCCGGGCTGGAACCCGTCGCCGCATTCATCGAGAAAGAGTTGTGCGTGAAGCTGCCCGAGGGGTGCGATGCGGCGCTGCTGCGTGCGGTGCTCGACCGTCCGATCCGCGTCTGCGGCATGGTCCGCAACGAGGGCGAGCCGGGCGGCGGTCCGTTCTGGGTGGCGAATCCCGACGGCACCGAGTCGCTCCAGATCGCCGAATCGAGCCAGATCGACCCGAAAGACCTGCCGCTGATGCAGTCGGCCACCCATTTCAATCCCGTGGACCTGGTGTGCGGGGTAGGCGACTCACGGGGCGGCAAATTCGATCTGAGGAACTATACCGACCCCTCGACCGGTTTCATCTCGAACAAGTCGGCCGGCGGCCGCGACCTCAGGGCCCAGGAGCTTCCGGGGCTCTGGAACGGCGCCATGGCGCGGTGGAACACGGTCTTCGTCGACGTGCCGATCACCACGTTCTCCCCGGTCAAGGTCGTGCAGGACCTCCTGCGGCCGCAACATCAGTAGATAGCGTCGTATCCCCGGGCCCCGAGTCCGGGGATTTTCGTTTGCCCGCCGCCGGATTGTTGTTTTGTATGCGGTTTTGGTCAAAAAAGGATAAATTGTCGTCGGGCAACTCGCTATTCGAAGAATCTTTTATATATTTGTGTGCTCAAATTGAAAAACAATAATCAAACAGCGATAACGTTATGGAAAACAAACTGCAACAGTTGACCCGGAAGCTCTACGACGAAGGGCTCGAAAAGGGGCGCGCCGAGGCCGGCAGGCTGGTGGCCGAAGCCCGGGAGGAGGCCGAAAAGATTCTCTCCGAAGCACGCGCCCAGGCCGAGGACATCGTAAAAAAAGCCCGGGTCCGTGCCGAGGACGTGGAGAAGAACACCCAGACCGAGATCGCGCTGGCGGGCAAGCAGGCCGTGGCGCGCATCAAGGAGGAGATCGCTACGCTCATCGTGGCCCGCGCGACGGCCGAGGGCGTCAAAAAGACCGCATTGGACCCCGCCTTTATCCAGCAGATGCTCCTTTCGGTGGCCAAAAACTGGAACGGCGCGCAGGGAGGCAAGGTCTCCTTGCTGGCCCTGCTGCCCGAATCCGAGCGTGAAAAGTTGGACGCCGCATTCGAGAAAAGCGCCCGGGAACTGCTCGCCGCCGGCATCGAGGTGGGGTGGTCCAAGCAGGTGAAGACGGGTTTCCGCGTGGGCGCCAAGGAGGGCGGCTACTACATCTCGTTCTCCGACGCCGACCTGGAGGCGCTCCTCTCGGAGTACCTGCGCGACAAGGTTTCCCGCATGCTGTTCAAGGCGTAATCCATGTTCACGACCGATTATTATACGCTGGTCGCCGGGCTTCGGGAGTACACGCTCGACAGCGACACCAAAGGCTTCGACGCCCGGGCCATCGTCTCCAAGATTCTGGACGGGGTGACGGCCGATGATGCCCGCGAGGTGCGGCTGTTCTATGCGTGGTACGACTGCGAGAACCTCGCGGCGCTTCGCGCGGGCCGCTCGGCCTACAATCCGTTGGGCAACCTCTCGCGCGAGGAGCTCGAGGAGGAGCTGGCCGCCCCGCGGCGGCTGCCCGAAGCGCTCGCCCGCGTGGTGTGCGCCTATGCCGACCCCGAGGGCGAAGAGGCCGAGACGGTCGATACGGCGCAGCCGTTCGAGAAATCGCTCTTTGCGGCCTACTACGACCTCGCGGCCCGTTCGCGGAGCCATTTTCTGAGGGAGTGGTCGGCTTTCGACCGCAACCTGCGCAACGTCGCGGCGGCCGTTACGGCCCGCGCCGCAGGCCGCCCGGTCGAGGAGGTCACGGTCGGTAGCGGCGACGTGGTCGAGCAGCTTCAGCGCAGCTCGGCGGCCGATTTCGGCCTGCGGGGCGAACTGCCCTACATCGACGCGGTGATCGCGGCGGTCAACGACGAGGCCAACCTCCTCGAAAAGGAGCACCGGATCGACTTGGTGCGGTGGAACGAAGCCGTGGAGCTGGCGACGTTCGACTATTTCGACCTCAACGCCATTCTCTCCTACCTGGTCCGCATCGGCATCGTGGCCCGCTGGACGCAGCTCGACGCCGCGCGCGGCCGCGAAATGTTCCGCCGCCTCATCTCCGAGCTGGACGGACGGGAGTTGATCGAAAAAGAAAATTAAAAACATATCAATGAAAACGACAGGACGTGTAAACGGTATCATCTCCAACATCGTGATCGTGAAAGCCGACGGACCCGTGGGCCAGAACGAAATATGCTACGTGTATACGGGAGATACGAAAATGATGGCCGAGGTCATCAAAGTCGTAGGCGACAGCGCCTACGTCCAGGTGTATGACAGTACGCGCGGGCTGAAGATCGGCGACCGGGTTACGTTCGAGGGACACATGCTCGAAGCGACCCTGGCGCCGGGCATGCTCTCGCGCAACTACGACGGTCTGCAGAACGACCTCGAAAAGATGGACGGGCTCTTCATCGCCCGCGGTTCGATCACCGATCCGATCGATTTCGACGCCGCATGGGAGTTCACCCCGCTTGCAAAAGCGGGCGATAAGGTGACGGCCGCCTCGTGGCTCGGAGAGGTCCGGGAGCAGTGGATCACCCACAAGATCATGGTGCCTTTCGCCATGACCGACGAATATACGGTCAAGAGCGTGGCGAAGGCCGGAACCTACAAGGTGACCGACACGGTCGCCGTCGTGACCGACTCCGAGGGCCGCGACCACGACGTGACGATGGTGCAGAAATGGCCCGTCAAGCAGGCCGTGCGCTGCTACCGGGAGAAGCCGCGCCCCTCGCGCGTCATGGTGACGGGCGTACGGGCCATCGATACGTTCAACCCCATGGCCGAGGGCGGCACGGGTTTCATCCCCGGACCGTTCGGCGCCGGCAAGACCGTCTTGCAGCACGCCATCTCGAAGCAGGCCGACGCCGACATCATCGTCATGGTGGCGTGCGGCGAGCGCGCCAACGAGGTGGTCGAAATCTTCAAGGAGTTTCCCGAACTGGTCGACCCCCGCACGGGCCACAAGCTCATGGAGCGTACGATCATCGTCTGCAACACCTCGAACATGCCCGTCGCGGCGCGCGAAGCGTCGGTCTACACGGGCATGACCATCGGCGAGTACTACCGCGCGATGGGGCTCAAGGTGCTCGTCATGGCCGACTCCACCTCGCGCTGGGCCCAGGCGCTGCGCGAAATGTCCAACCGCCTGGAGGAGCTTCCCGGACAGGACGCGTTCCCGATGGACCTCTCGGCGATCATCTCCAATTTCTACTCGCGTGCCGGTCTGGTGACGCTCAACAACGGCCAGACCGGTTCGGTGACGTTCCTCGGTACGGTCTCGCCCGCCGGCGGCAACCTCAAGGAGCCCGTCACCGAGTCCACCAAGAAAGCCGCCCGCTGCTTCTACGCCCTCTCGCAGGGCCGCGCCGACTCGAAGCGTTACCCGGCCATCGATCCGCTGGACTCCTACTCCAAATACCTCGAATACCCCGAAATCCGCGAGTACCTCGATGATACGATCGAGAAAGAATGGGTCGACCTGGTCTATGCCGGCAAGACCATCGTGCAGCGCGGCAAGGAGGCCAACGACCAGATCAACATCCTGGGCGACGACGGCGTGCCCGTGGAGTACCACGAGCGGTTCTGGAAATCGGAGCTGATCGACTTCGTGATCTTGCAGCAGGATGCGTTCGACGCCATCGACGCCAACTGCCCCATCGAGCGGCAGAAAATGATGTACGAAATGGTGCTTGCGATCTGCCGCAAGGATTTCCAGTTCACCGATTTCGAGCAGTGCTCGCAGTTCTTCAAGGGGCTGATAAACCTCTTCCGCCAGATGAACTACTCGGAGTGGCAGTCCGAAAAATTCGAGGACTACCGCCGGCAGATCGAGCAATATGTGAGTGAAAAAACCAAATAAGCCATGACAACACGCGCATTTCAGAAAATATATACCCGGATCGACAACATCACCAAGGCGACCATCACGCTCCGGGCCGAGGGCGTCGGCAACGACGAACTGGCCACCGTGGGCGGCAAGCTGGCGCAGGTGGTGAAGATCATGGGCGACCACGTAACCTTGCAGGTCTTCGCCGGCACCGAGGGCATCTCCACCGACTCGGAGGTGGTCTTCCACGGCGAGCCGCCCAAACTGCGGGTCTCGGACAACCTCGCGGGCCGCTTCTTCAACGCCTACGGCGAACCCCTTGAGGGCGGCCAGGCCGTCGAGGGCGAGCCGCGCGAGATCGGCGGCCCGACGGTCAATCCGTTCCGGCGTCTGCAACCCTCGGAACTGATCGCCACGGGCATCGCGGGTATCGACCTCAACAACACCATCGTCACGGGGCAGAAGATTCCGTTCTTCGCCGACTCCGACCAGCCCTACAACGCCGTCATGGCCAACGTGGCGCTGCGCGCCAAGGCCGACAAGATCATCCTGGGCGGCATGGGTCTGACGAACGACGATTTCCTCTATTTCAAGGGCGTCTTCGAGAATGCCGGCGCCCTGGACCGCATCGTTTCGTTCATCAACACGACGGAGAATCCCCCCGTCGAGCGCCTGCTGGTTCCGGACATGGCCCTCACGGCCGCCGAGTATTTCGCCGTCGACAAGGGCGAAAAGGTGCTGGTGCTCCTCACGGACATGACCCTCTACGCCGACGCGCTGGCCATCGTTTCGAACCGCATGGACCAGATCCCTTCGAAAGACTCCATGCCAGGCTCGCTCTACTCCGACCTGGCGAAGATCTACGAGAAAGCCGTGCAGCTTCCCAACGGCGGTTCGATCACCATCATCGCCGTGACGACCCTCTCGGGCGGCGACATCACGCACGCCATTCCCGACAACACGGGTTACATCACCGAGGGCCAGCTGTTCCTCCGCAACGATTCGGACACGGGCAAGGTCATCGTCGACCCGTTCCGCTCGCTGTCGCGTCTGAAGCAGCTCGTGATCGGCAAGAAGACCCGCGAGGACCATCCGCAGGTGATGAACGCCTGCGTGCGTCTCTACGCCGACGCGGCCAACGCCAAGACCAAGCTCGAAAACGGCTTCGACCTCTCGGACTACGACGAGCGCACCCTGAAGTTCGCCTACGACTACTCGATGAAACTCCTCTCGATCGACGTCAACATCTCCATCACTGAGATGCTCGACACGGCCTGGAGGCTCTTCGCCGAGTATTTCACCCCCGAGGAGGTGGCCATCAAGGAGGAGCTCATCAAGAAATACTGGAAAGCCTGACGCGGTATGGCAATCAAATTTCAATACAACAAGACCTCGCTCGGCGACTTGGGCAAGCAGCTCAAAATGCGGCAAAAGGCGCTCCCTACCATCAAAAGTAAGGAGTCGGCCCTGCGCTCCGAAGTCAAAAAAGCGAAGGACTCCGCGGCCGACTACCGCCGGCGGCTCGATGCCCTCGAGGCCGAGTACGACTACATGGTCGCGCTGTGGGGTGAGTTTGATTGTGACCTGGTGCGTATCGCCGACGTGGAACTTGCGACGCAGAAGATCGCCGGCGTGCGCACGCCCGTTTTGAAAGAGGTGAAATTCGAAGAGAAACCCTACGATCTGTTCTCCTCGCCCGTCTGGTTCGCCGACGGTGTCTCGATCCTCGAGCGCATGGCGCGCCTGGGTATTGAGTTCGAGGTCTACAACCGCAAGATGGAACTTCTGGACCACGCCCGCCGCAAAACGACCCAAAAGGTGAACTTGTACGAAAAGGTGCAGATACCCGGGTACGAGGATGCCATACGCAAGATCAAACGCTTCATGGAGGACGAGGAGAACCTCTCCAAGTCGGCCCAGAAGATCGTGAAAACCAAACAGCAAGCCGCCGGGGAGGGCGCCGCCTTATGATAGCGAAGATGGTCAAATACGATTTTGTGCTGCTTGCGGCGCAAAACGAGGATTTCATCCGCCGGCTGCGCGACCTGGGGCTGGTCGACATCACCACCACGGGCTGGGAACCCTCCGAGGAGGACCGCCAGCTGCTGCTCGACATCGAGGGCCACGCCAAGGCCCGCGAATTCATCCGCAATTTCCGCGAGGAGGAGGGGCGTTTCGATCCCCAAGCCCGCCCGTTCGCCTCGGGCGGCGAGGCGTGGGAGCACTACGCCGCCGCCCAGCGGGAAGCCGCCGCGCTTCAGGCCGAGATCGGCCGGCTGGAGAAGCTCGCCGACGAACTGCGTCCGTGGGGCGCTTTCGATGTGGAGCGGGCGAAGAAACTCGCTGCCGACGGCATCGTGCTGCGCTATTTCTCGACGCAGAAGACGACGTTCGACAAATTGCTGCCGCAATGGTCGGAGGAGTACACCCTCTCCGAGGTCGCCCGCACCGACTCGACGGTCTATTTCGTGGTCGTGGCCGCGCCGGGGCAGGATGTTACGCTCGACGCCCAGGAGATGAAGACCCCGCCGATGGATGTCCGCGAAGCCGAGCGCCGCATCGAGCAGACGAAAGCGCAGTTAGGAAAACTGGACGCCGAATTTTCGCGCGTCGCAGCCTCCGAAAAACTGCTCTCGCAGCACGCCGCCGCACTGAAAGAGCGGTTGCAGGAGGTGCGCGTCGAAGCCACGGCCCGGCCCGAGGCGGACGGCCGGCTGTCGGTGATGGAGGGCTGGGCCGAAAAGGAGACCTCGGACCGCGTGGATGCGCTGCTGGAGGAGTACCCCGGCGTGGTCTATCTCAAGAGCGACCCCACACCCGAGGACGATACGCCCGTGAAACTGAAGAACAACTGGTTCGCCCGCGTGTTCGAGCTGGTCGGCGACATGTACGCCCGGCCGCGCTACGGCACGATGGACCTCACGCCGTTCTTCGCCCCGTTCTATATGCTCTTCTTCGGCATCTGCCTCAACGATGCCGGGTACGGTCTGATCCTCACGCTGCTGGGCGTCTGGATGCTTTCGAAAAACCGCAAGCCGGGCATGATGCGGCAGGCGGCTTGGTTCGCCACGCTGTGCGGCCTCTCGACCGTGGTGTTCGGTCTTTTGAGCGGCTCGGTGTTCGGCATCCCCCTGCAAAAGTATTTTCCCTCGATCCCGTTCCTCGATTTCCAGGGGCAGTTCTTCTCCATCGCGCTGGCCATCGGCGTGGTGCAGATCCTCTTCGGCATGCTGCTCAAGGTCATCATGCTCTCTTCGACCCTCGGCTTCCGCCATGCACTCGGCTCGCTGGGCTGGTTGCTGGTACTCCTGGCGGCAAGCCTGGCCGGAGGGCTTCCGCTGCTCGACCCTGCGTGGGTGATTCCCCATTTCACGACCTCCTCGCCGGCGTTCTATGCCGTCGTGGGCGTGGGCCTGGTGCTGATGCTCTTCTTCAACTCGCCGGGCAAAAACCCCTTCGTGAATCTGGGCATGGGAATCTGGGATACCTATAATAATCTGACGGGCATTCTGAGTGACGTGCTGTCGTACATCCGGCTCTTCGCTATCGGACTCTCGGGCGGCATCCTGGCCACGGTCTTCAACTCCCTGGCCGACGGTTTCGTGCCCGAGGGAGCGAATATCGTCGTGCGGCTGCTCATCATGATTCCCATCCTCGTGATCGGCCACGGCATCAACCTCTTCATGTCGACCATCTCGTCGTTCGTCCACCCGATGCGTCTGACATTTGTGGAGTTCTACAAGAATGCCGGGTTCGAAATGTCGATGCGTCCGTTCGAGCCGCTGCGCAAAATGGAAGATGAAAATCAATAACAAATAACTAAAAACTCAAGAAAAACTATGGAAACAACAACTGCAATTATCCTGGGCTACATCGGCGTAGCGCTGATGGTGGGCCTCTCGGGCGTAGCGAGCTGTATCGGCACCTCGATCGCGGGTCAGGCGTCCGTGGGCGCCATGAAGAAGAACGGCGCCGCTTTCGGCAGCTACATGATCCTCTCGGCCATCCCCGGTTCGCAGGGTCTCTACGGCTTCGTGGGCTATTTCATCATCCGTGGCTTCCTGACCGATTCGATGACCATGCTCCAGGGCGCCGCCATCTTCGGTGCGGGTCTGCTGACGGGTCTGGTCTGCCTGGCTTCGTCCTACTACCAGGCCCGCGTCTGCGCCAACGGTATCGCCGCCATCGGCAACGGCCACGACGTGATGGGTAAGACGCTGATCCTCGCGGCTTTCCCCGAGTTGTACGCCATCCTCACGGTGGCCGCCGTCTTCCTGATCTCCGGCGCGATCTGATCGGCTTTCGACCGCCGTACGAAAGAGCGCATCCCCGCTGCGGGGATGCGCTCTTTGTTTTGTGGAGGGGGCAATCGCCTCCCCGGCCAGGCCTGAACCGTTACCGCCCGTTGCGGCGCGTCGAGCGACTTACGCGGGGACCTTTGCGACCCGACTCGGTGTCGGCGGAGCGGCGGGTGGGGCGACCGGGCAGCAGCAGTTCGAAATCGAGCTGCCGCTTTTGCAGGTCGGCGCGCTTGACGCGGATGCGTGCGGGCGATCCCAGCGTCATGCGTATGCCCGTAGATCGCCCGACGATCTCGTAGGTCGCCTCCTCGAACTGGAAGAAATCGCCCTCGATGTCCCGCAGGAACGACATGCCCTCGATGTGGGTCTCGTCCAGCTCGACGTAGACGCCCCACTCGGTGAGCCCCGAGATGTGGCCGTCGAACTCTTCGTCCAGGTGCTCTTTCATGAACTCGACCATCTTGTATTTGATCGACGCGCGTTCGGCCTCGGCTGCCACGATTTCGCGCTCCGATGCGCGGACGCAGAGTCCCTCCAAGAGCTCCTTGTCGGCCGACTTGCCCCCGTCGAGGTAGCGGGCCAGCAAGCGGTGGACCATCATGTCGGGGTAGCGGCGGATCGGCGAGGTGAAATGGGTGTAGGAGGAGAATGCCAGGCCGTAGTGACCGATGTTGTCGGTGGTGTAGTAGGCTTTGGCCATCGAGCGCACGGCCATCGTCGAGACGGCGTTCTCCTCGGTCGAGCCCTTGATCTGCGCGAAGAGCTTGTTCAGCTCCTTGGCCACGGCGCGGCCCTTGGTGGCCTTGAAGATGTGGCCGAAGCGCAGGATGAACTGGCGGAAGCGGTCGAGCTTCTCCTCGCTGGGCTGGTCGTGGACGCGGTAGACCATCGTCCGTTCGACCCTGCGCCCCTTGTCCGTCGTTCGGTGTCCGCAAAACTCCGCCACGCGGCGGTTGGCCAGCAGCATGAACTCCTCGATCATCTGGTTCGACTCCTTCTGCTCCTTGAAATAGACACCCAGGGGTTTGCCGTTCTCGTCGAGCCGGAAGCGCACCTCCTCCCTGTCGAACGAGATGGCGCCGTTCTTGAAGCGCTGGCGGCGCAGTTCCTGCGCCAGGCGGTTGAGCGTCAATACCTCCTCGGCGTAGTCGCCGCGGCCCGTCTCGATGATCTCCTGCGCCTCGGCGTAGGTGAAGCGGCGGTCGGAGTGGATGACCGTACGGCCGAACCACTCGTCGAGGATGTCCAGGTTTTCGTTGAGGGTGAAGACCGCCGAGAAGCAGAGGCTCGTCTCGTGGGGCCGGAGCGAGCACAGTTCGTTCGAGAGCCGCTCGGGCAGCATCGGCACGGTGCGGTCGACCAGGTAGACCGAGGTGCCGCGCTCGACGGCCTCGTCGTCGATGGTCGAGTGGGGATGGACGTAGTGCGTTACGTCGGCGATGTGCACGCCGATCTCCCACACCCCGTCGCGGATGCGGCGCACCGAGAGCGCGTCGTCGAAATCCTTGGCGTCGGCCGGGTCCACGGTGAATGTCACCACGTTCCGGAAATCGCGGCGCGCAGCGATCTCGCGGGCCGTCACGCGGCCGTCTATGGCTGCCGCGGCCTCCTCGACTGCGGGGTCGAAGCGGTAGGGCAATTCGTATTCGGCAAGGATCGAGTGCATCTCGGTGTCGTTGTTACCGGCCATGCCCAACCGCTCGACCAACTCGCCCACGGGGCTCTTGCTGCCCGGCAGCCAGTCGGCGATGCGGACCACGACCTTTTCGCCGTCGCGGATGTCGGGGTAGGTGCGTTTCGAAAGATAGATGTCCAGGGGCATCTTGCGCGAATCGGCACGTACGAAGATCTGGTGCACGCCCACCTCGGCCACGCCCACATAGGGCTTGCGGCTGCGCTCGACGATGCGCGTGATCTGGCCCTCGAACTGGCCGTTGCGGTCGCGGCGCATCACCGCCACCTCCACGCGGTCGCCGTTCAGGGCGTTCGCGGTGTTGCGCTGGTTGACGTAGATGTCGCTCTCCTCTCCCTCTACTTTCACGTAGATCGCGCCGCTCGGTGTCATGTCGGCCACGCCCTCGTAGTGGGGCAGGTGGGTATCCCGGAGGCGGTACCGCTCGCGCGAGCACTCCTCGATGATGCCCTCTTGGAACAACCGGTCGAGAATCTCGAGCGTCTGGCGGCGATCCTCTTTCGAGGCGCCCCCCGAGGCGGAGGCGAGGTGTTTGAGCGAGAACTTATTGTTCGGAAATTCGCGGAACATGCCGAGGATCACCGCGGCGCGGTCCGTTTGTCTCGGTCCGGACCCGGACCGTTGTTTTTCTTGATGTTTCTTCATTTTTCCAAAATTTGCAGGGCAAGGCTCCGCATGAAGCCGATGCCGGTGTCGATGGCCCCCTCGTCGGGTGAGAATGTCGCCGTGTGGGGCCGTCCGGCGGCAGCGCCAACCCCCAGCCGGTAAAACAGCGCGGGGTAGCGCGAACAGTAGAATCCGAAATCTTCGGCCGTGGTCCTGAGGGGCAGCATCTCGACCGCCAGGCCGTTTTTGCGTGCCAGAGCCGCGGCCTCCTTGACCAGAATTTCGTCGTTCACCACGCACGGATAGCCGTGCGAGATTACGACCTCGGTGCCGACGCCGTGGCGGGCGTCGATGTCGGAGGCGATGTTGCGGATGCGCTGGTGGATGATGCCGCGCTGCTGCTCGTCGAACGTGCGCAGCGTGCCCTCCATCCGCACCTTGTCCGGGATGATGTTCGTGGCTCCGGCAGCCTCCACGTGGCCTATCGAGAGCACGCACTCCTCGGTGTTGAGCCCAACCAGGCGCGTCACCAGCTCCGCACCCGCCGCCACGGGGTCCTTGAGTTGGCGGCGCATGGCGCCGTGGCCGCCTGTGCCGCGGACCTCGATACGCAGTTCGTCGCTTGCAGCCATGTATTTGCCCGCGCGCAATCCGATCGTCCCGACCTCCAGCTGCGGTTCGACGTGCTCGCCCACGACGGCGCGGATGTCGAACTGCGCAAACGGCTCTTCGGCCAGCACGAGCGACGCCCCGCCGGGGTTGCACTCCTCGCCCGGCTGGAAGAGCCCGAAGACCGTTCCCCGGAAATCGGGCGCTGCGGCCAGCTGTTGCAACACGCCGTAGAGCACTGCGGCGTGCACGTCGTGGCCGCAGGCGTGCATCACGCCCGCGTTCCGCGACCGCCACGCCGCCTCGGTCTGCTCGGCGATGGGCAGGGCGTCGATGTCGGCGCGCAGCACCACGGCGCGGGTGTCTTCGACGTTCTTGCGCCCCCGGATCGCGGCCAGAATGCCCGTCGAGGCAATCGGGCGGTACTCGATTCCCAGCTCGTCGAGCCTCGCGGCGATAAAGGCCGCCGTCTCGTGCTCCCGGAACGAAAGCTCGGGATACGTATGCAGATGGCGGCGGAATTCTACCGGCGTCATATGTTCCAATTCATAATTCACAATTCACAATTCAAAATTTATCGTCCATCCCGATCCGATCAGCCGTCCTCGATTCCAAAACCTGGTCGTGGGACGCCAAGCACAATACAGTTCCCGATCCCCTCGCTTTGTCGAGCGGTCTCGATCCGATCAGCCCCTGCCCTCCTGTTCTCGATCCCCGAGTGCAGTCGAGGGGGCGCGAAACAGTTGTCATTCCGAACGAATGTGAGGAATCTTCCGAATAATTCTGTGGAAGATACCGTCGCTTGACTTGCGACCCCTCGACCATGCTCGGGGATCGAGGTTCTTCACCCCTAACCCGCCTTTGGGACTGGACTTTGCTTTCTGCATAGCCGCGGCCTCGCTTAATCGCAAAGTTCTCGCTCGGCAAAACCCGCAAGCGGTCTTTGCCCTCGCTTACCTGCAAAGTTCACCTTTCACCTTTCACTTTTCACCTTTAAAACACCGTCCGGGCGATCTCGATGATGTTCTCCGCCTTGCCCATGGGGTAGTAGTGCAGCACGGGAACCCCCGCGGCGATCAACTCGCGGCTCTGCGCGATGGCCCACTCGGTGCCGATCTGCCTGACGGCGGCCTTGTCGTCGCGGTGGGCCTCGACCTCGCGCGCCAGCTCCTCGGGGATGCGGCACCCGAACGTGCGCGGCAGCAGTTCGAGGTGGCGGACCGTCGAGAGAGGTTTGATCCCCGGGATGATCGGCACCCCGATCCCCGCCGCCCGGCAGCGGGTCACGAAGTCGAAGAAGCGGCTGTTGTCGTAGAAGAGCTGCGTGACGATGTAGTCGGCTCCGGCGTCGATCTTGGCCTTGAGGTGGCGGATATCCTCCTCGGGCGATGCAGCCTCTTCGTGCGTCTCGGGGTAGCCGGCTACGCCGATTGAGAAGCGCGAGTGGTGGCACTCCTCGACCTCGCCGTCCACGAATTCCCCGCGGTTCATCCCCGCGATCTGCCGCACGAGGTCCGTTGCGTGCGCATGGCCCTGCGGGTGGGGCATGAAGCGTCGTTCGTTCTGCGACTTGTCGCCGCGGAGCGCCAGCACGTTGTGCAGCCCCAGAAAGTCCATGTCGATCAGCGCGTCCTCGATGTCGTATTTCGAAAGCCCGCCGCAAATGAGGTGAGGCACGGTCTCCACGCCGTATTTCTTCTGAATGGCGGCCGAGATACCCACCGTGCCGGGGCGGCGGCGCACGACGTGCCACTCGGTCGAGCCGTCCGCGCGCACGGTCTGCTTGATTCCCTCGCGGTGGAACGTCACGTTGATGTAGGCCGGGTCGAATGCCATCAGCGGGTCGATGGCCGCCGAGATACCCTCCATGCCGTCGCCCTTGAGGGGCGGCAGCAGTTCGAACGCGAAGCGGGTCTTGCGCTGCGCCAGGGCGCTGTGGATGATGTCTACGATGTTCATAGGTTATTGGGGATGATCTTTTCGACCTCCTCCTCCGTCATGCCGCGGCGGCGGGCGTAATCGGTCAGCTGCTCGCGGTCGATGCGTCCCACGGCGAAATAGTCGGCGTCGGCGAACATCAATCCGCAGAGCGACTCCCCGGGGTCGATCATGTAGCTGTCCGTCAGACGCAGGGCCGTGGTCCGCTCGGCGGAGAGCAGCTCCAGCACCTCGCGCTTGAGCGAGTGGTCGGGCGAGGCGGGGTAGCCGAAAGCCATCCGGCGGCCGCGGTATTCGCCCCGGACGATCTGCCGGGGCGCGGGCATGTCGCCCGTCTCGTAGCCCCACATCTGCCGCCTCACGAACGTGTGTACCGCCTCGGCGAATGCCTCGGTCAGCCGGTCGGCGAGCAGCTTGGCCAGAATGGCCGAGTAGTCGTCGCCCGCTGCGCGGAATTTTTCGGTCAGTTCTTTCAGTCCGATACCCGCCGTGAGGACGAAGCAGCCGATCCAGTCGCCGGCGGGTGCGAGAAAGTCGGCCAGCGACAGGTGCTTCTCACCGCGCGTCTGGTTGCGGAGCATCGGCAGCCGCACGGCGCGCCCCTTGGGGTCGGTCACTACGATGTCGTCGCCCTCGGAGCGGGCCGGGAAGATACCGACAACCCCTTGCAGGGTCAGAAGCCGCTCCTCGCGGATGCGGGCCAGGAGAGCCTGGGCGTCTTCGAAGAGCTTGCGCGCCTCGGGGCCTTTTTCGGGGTGGTCGAGCAACTCCGGATAGTGCCCCTTGAGCCCCCAGGCCGGGAAAAAGAAATTCCAGTCGATGTAGGGTTCGGCGTCCGCCACGTCGAAATCGGGAAAGACCATCCGACCCGGATGGAGCGGCCGAACCGCAGTGTGTGCGCACACACCGCCCTTTTCGGCGCGGGCAGTGGCGAGGGGCACGAGCGAGCGTGCGCTTTCCGCACGGCGGTACTGGCGGCGCAGCGTCTCCTGGTCGGAGCGCACCTTGTCGGCGTAGAGGTCGCGGTCGGGGCCCAGCAGGTGCCCTAACAACTGGCTGTTGCGGCTGGCGTCGGGCGAGCGTACCACCGTACCGTGGTAGACCGGGGCGATCTTGAGGGCCGTGTGCAGGTCGGAGGTGGTGGCGCCTCCGACGAGGACCGGGATGCGCAGCCCGCGCCGCTCCAGCTCCTCGCAGACGCGCGTCATCTCGTCGAGCGAGGGGGTAATCAGGCCGCTCAGGCAGATGCAATCGGCGCCCCAGGCCACGGCTTCGTCGACGATGCGCTGCGTTTCGACCATGACGCCCAAGTCCCGGATCTCGTAGCCGTTGCAGGCCATGACCACCGAGACGATGTTCTTGCCGATGTCGTGCACGTCGCCCTTGACCGTTGCTACGAGGACTTTTCCGGCAGTGTGTGCGCACACACCGTCGTTTTTGGCGATGTAGGGCGTAAGCGCGGCGACCGCCCGCTTCATCACGCGGGCGCTCTTCACGACCTGCGGCAGGAACATTTTGCCCTCGCCGAAGAGTGTGCCGATCTCCTCCATGACGGGCATCAGGCAGGTGTCGATCACGGCCATCGGCGTGCCCAGCTCGCGGTAGGCTTCGAGCGTGTCCTGTTCGATGTGGTCCGCCACGCCTTTCATCAGGGCGTAGCGGATGCGTTCGGCGAGCGGTCCCGACCGCCAGGCGTCGGGGGTTGTCTGCCGAGGCTCTGTCGTCCCCTGCACCGTCTGGGCGTACTCGGCGAGCCGCTCCGAGGCGTCGGGGCGGCGGCAGAGCAGGACGTCCTCGACCCGCTGGAGCAGTTCGGGCTCGATGTCGCTGTACACGCGCAGCAGCTGGGGGTTGACAATGCCCATGTCCATGCCCGCGCGGATGGCGTGGTAGAGGAATGCCGAGTGCATGGCCTCGCGCACGGTGTTGTTGCCGCGGAATGCGAACGAGAGGTTCGATACGCCGCCCGAGACCTTGGCGTGGGGCAGGTGCTCCTTGATCCACCGCACGGCGTCGATAAAGGCCTTGGCGTAGCCGTCGTGCTCGGGAATCCCGGTAGCGACGGCCAGCACGTTGGGGTCGAAGATGATGTCCTGCGCCGGGAATCCGTCGTCGGTCAAAAGGCGGTAGGCGCGTTCGGCTACCTCGGTCTTGCGCTCGTACGTGTCGGCCTGCCCCCGCTCGTCGAAGAGCATCACCACGGCGGCGGCGCCGTAGCGGTGAATTTCGCGCGCACGGCGCAGGAACTCCGCTTCGCCCTCCTTGAGCGAGATGGAGTTGACCACGGCTTTCCCCTGCGTCGCCTCCAGCCCCGCAGTGAGCACCTCCCACTGCGAGGAGTCGATCATCACGGGCACGCGGGCGATTTCGGGCTCGGCGGCCACGAGGTTGAGGAACGTGCGCATGGCTTCCGCTCCGTCGATCAGCCCGTCGTCCATGCAGACGTCGATGAGCTGCGCCCCGGCGTCGACCTGTGCGCGGGCCACCGAGAGAGCCTCCTCGTAGTTGTGCTCGCGGATGAGCCGTGCGAAGCGGGCCGAGCCGGCCACGTTGGTGCGCTCGCCGATGTTGATGAAATTGGCTTCGGGGGTGATGCGGAGCGGTTCCAATCCGCTCAGAACAGTCTCCGTAGCCGCTTCGGGCAGCGGACGGGGGGCGTAGCGTCCGACGATCTGCTGCAAGGCGTAGATGTGCTCGGGAGTGGTGCCGCAGCAGCCGCCGACGATGTTGACCAGCCCCCGCCGCATGTACTCCCCGACGTCCTCGGCGAACATTTCGGGCGTCTCGTCGTAGCCGCCCATCACGTTCGGCAGCCCCGCATTGGGGTGGGCCGAGATGCGGGTCGCGGCCACGGCGGCGAGCCGTTCCAGATAGGGGAGCAGCTGCCGGGCCCCGTAGGCGCAGTTGAGGCCCACCGAGAGGAGCCGGGCGTGCGACAGGGAGGTCCAGAACGCCTCGACGGTCTGGCCCGAGAGGGTGCGGCCGCTCGCGTCGGCCAGCGTGCCGGAGACCATGACGGGGATTTCGCGTCCTGTCTCTTCGCCCAGGAGGTCGATGGCGAAGAGTGCAGCCTTGGCGTTGAGCGTGTCGAAAACGGTCTCGACCAGCAGCAGGTCCGCGCCGCCGTTCAAGAGGCCCCGGGCCTGCTGGGTGTAGGCTTCGACCAGCTGCCGGAACGTCACCTCGCGCGCGGCGGGGTTGGATACGTCGGCCGACAGGGAGGCCGTGCGGTTGGTGGGGCCCATCGATCCGGCCACGAAGCGCGGCTTCTGCGGGTTGCGGGCCGTGAAAGCATCGGCAGCCGCGCGTGCCACGGCGGCTGCGGCGCGGGAGATTTCATAGGCGTACTCCTCCAGGGCATAGTCGGCCAGCGAGACGGCGTTGGTGTTGAACGAGTCGGTAGAGATGATGTCTGCTCCCGCAGCGAGGTACTTTTCGTGAATTTCGCGCACCACGGCGGGGCGTGTCAGCGCCAGCAGGTCGTTGCACCCCCGAAGCCGCGGCTCCACGTCGCGGAACCGCTCGCCGCGGTACTCTTCCTCCGAGAGGCCGTATTGCTGGACCATCGTGCCGAAGCCGCCGTCCAAAAGGAGGATGCGCTCTTCGATGAGGTCGTATATCGTCTTGGTCATTTACTTGCGGATGATTTCGATTTCGTAGAGCTTGGGCCAGTTCTTGCCCGTGAGGAAGATGCGCTTCGCGTCGGCGTCGTAGGCGATGCCGTTCAGCACGTCGGTCGTTTCGGTCGCCTCCTGGTCGGGCAGCAGTCCCGTAAGGTCGACCACGCCCTCCACCCTGCCCGTCGCGGGGTCGAGGATGACCACCTGGTCGGTGGTGTAGACGTTGGCCCAGATTTTCCCCTCGATCCACTCCAGTTCGTTCAGGTAGTTCACGGGCCGCCCCTCGAAGGTCACCGTCGTGGTCTTCTCGCGGCGGAACGAGGCCGGGTCCACCGTGTAGATGTTGGCCGTGCCGTCCGACATGTAGAGCTTCCGCCCGTCGGTCGTAAGCCCCCAGCCCTCGCCCGGATAGCGGTGCTCGCGGAGTTTTCGGCCCGTGGCGGCGTCCCAGACGTGCGCCGTGTTGGATTGCCACGTGAGCTGGAACACCTCGCCGCCCAGGAGCGCGATGCCTTCGCCGAACTCCGAGCGCGGCAGACGCGCCACCACGCGGCTGCGGCCCGTTTCGAGGTCGGTGGTCCGCAGGACCGACTCGCCGTGCTGGCCCGTGCCCTCCCACAGGAGGCCGTCGGCGTAGAACAATCCCTGGGTGTAGGCCGTCCTCGAATGGGGATAGACCGCCCGGATGCGGTAGGTGTATTCGGCGGGTGCGGGCTGCGGCTCGGCGGCGGGCCGTTTGGCGCGGGCCGGACCGCCGCAGGCAGTGAGAAAAAGGGCGGCGGAAAGGAGGTATGCGGAGGCTTTCATCGTTCGTGTAAAATAACGTACAAAGGTACTAATTATATAAGAATATCTTGCGCCTCCCGGATAAATTTCATACCTTTGCCATCCGATTCCGAGGACAAAACAGCAGAATAACAAATACAACTCATTCAGTATGAAGATCGTAAGAGAACAACGCGAACAGAACGTCTCGCTCGTACGGGTAACCGTCGGCGAGGAGGATTACGGACAGGAGGTCGAGAAATCCCTGCGCGAATACCGCCGCAAGGCCAACATACCCGGTTTCCGTCCCGGCATGGTGCCGATGGGGCTGGTCCGCAAGATGTACGGCAAGGGCGTCCTGGCCGAACAGGCGTACCGCACGGCGTCGAACGCCGTGTTCGAATACCTCCAGAAGGAGGGCATCGACTACCTGGGCGACGTGATCCCCTCCGAGGAGCAGGGCGAGTTCGATTTCGAGAACGGCACCGAGTTCGAGTTCGTCTTCGAGATCGGCGAGGCGCCCCGGATCGAACTGGAGTTGTCGGACAAAGACGAGCTCACGTACCACCGCATCGTCGTGGACAAGAAGATGCACGACGATTACCGCTCGAATTTCCTGCGCCGCTTCGGCCGTCTGGTCGACGCCGGGGAGGTGACCTCGGACGAGGCCCTCTCGGTGACGCTCGACAACGGGGAGATGAACGTCGCGGACGCCTACGTGGGGCTGATCTCCCTCTCGGAGGAGGAGCGCAAACCTTTCATCGGACAGAAAGTGGGTTACAAGACCACGGTCAACGTCAACGACCTCTACAAGACCCCCTCGCAGCGCGCCGCCGTGTTGCAGGTCAAGGAGGAGGAGCTGGCGTCGATCAACCCCGAATTTACGCTCGAAATCACCAAGATCCGCAAGTTCGCCGAGCCGGAGTTGAACGAGGAGTTCTTCAAGATGGCATTCCCCGCCGGCAATGTGACGGATGAGGCCGGGCTGGACCGCTTCATCGACGAGGAGATTTCGCGGGAGCTGTCGCGCGAGAGCGACTACCTCTTCACGCTGCAGCTGCGCGACTACCTGATCCGCAAGGCTGCGCTTCCTATGCCCGAGGCATTCCTCAAGCGCTGGCTCTACACCATCAACGAGGGCAAGTTCCCGATGGAGGACATCGAGCGCGATTTCGACCAGTTCCTGAAGATGTTCACCTGGAACTACCTCCAGAAGCATTTTATCAAGGAAGAGAATCTCACCGTATCGAAAGAGGAGGCCGCCGAAGAGGCCAAGGCGCTCGCTGCCGCCCAGTTCGCCCAGTACGGCATGCCGTCGGCTCCCGAGGAGATGCTCGCGGGCTACGCCGAGAAGATTCTCGCGGACAAGGAGCAGGCGCAGAAAATCTACGAAAAGCTCTTCGAGACGAAAGTGGTCGAGGCCGTTCGGGCCAAGGTCAAAGTATCGGAAAAAGCCGTTTCCGCGGACGATTTCGCCAAATTGGCCAAAGAGCTTTAGGATTTGCTGAAAAAAGCCTATCTTTGGACTTTGCAGGCTTGATGTTTGCAAAGTCCTTTTTCGTGCTTTCCGAAGCACTTTCCCGGACGACGGGTGGCCGCCGGGCTGCGGCGACCGGGACGGATAATTGAGAAAATAAACAAGACAACCATGTCGGAATTCGAAAAATACGCGCGCGGACATTGCGGGATCAGTTCTTTGAAACTCCATGATTTCCAGTCGGTCAGCGCATCCTACGTGTCGCCCACGATCATCGAGGAGCGGCAGTTGAACATCGCCACGATGGACGTTTTCTCGCGCCTGATGATGGACCGCATCATCTTCCTGGGCGCTCCCATTTACGACGATGCGGCCAACATCATCCAGGCCCAGCTTCTTTTCCTGGAGTCGGTAGACCCCGAAAAAGATATTCAGATCTATATCAACTCGCCCGGCGGTTCGGTCTCGGCCGGACTGGGTATCTACGACACCATGCAGCTGGTCTCGTCCGACGTGGCGACGATCTGCACGGGGCTTGCGGCCTCGATGGGGGCCGTGCTGCTGACGGCCGGAGCCGCGGGCAAACGCTCGGCGCTGCCCCATTCGCGGGTAATGATCCATCAGCCGTTAGGCGGCGCGCAGGGTCCGGCCTCGGACATCGAGATCACGGCGCGCGAGATTCAGAAGACCAAGCGCGAGTTGTACGAAATCCTGTCCAACCATTCGGGCGTTCCGATCAGGAAGATCGAGAAAGACGCCGACCGCGACTATTGGCTCACGGCCTGCGAGGCGCGGGAATACGGTCTGATCGACGAGGTGCTCTCAAAACGCGAAAAGTAATGGCGCAGAACAGAAACCACAAGGATATGAACGGCGGCGACTGCTGCTCGTTCTGCGGCGCCAAGCGCATCGACGTGGAACTGATGTTCCAGGGAGCGGACGGCGCCAACATCTGCAACAAGTGCATCGAGAACGGCTACAAGATCATCGTCGAAAACGATGTGGCCACCGAGCGCCGCCGCCCGGCGGCTCCGCCCCTGAAAAAGGAGGAACTGCTCAAACCGGCCCAGATCAAGGAGTTCCTCGACCAGTGGGTCATCGGGCAGGACGATGCCAAGCGCTACATGTCCGTAGCCGTCTACAACCACTACAAGCGCTTGCTGTACGCCCCCGGCGACGAGGAGGTCGAGATCGACAAGTCGAACATCGTGATGGTGGGACCCACCGGAACGGGCAAGACGCTCATGGCCCGGACCATCGCCAAACTGCTCAAGGTGCCTTTTACCATCGTCGACGCCACGGTGCTCACCGAGGCGGGCTACGTGGGCGAGGATGTGGAGAGCATTCTCTCGCGGCTGTTGCAGGTGGCCGACTACAACGTCGAGCAGGCCGAGCGCGGCATCGTCTTCATCGACGAGATCGACAAGATCGCCCGCAAGGGCGACAACCCCTCCATCACGCGCGACGTCTCGGGCGAGGGGGTGCAGCAGGCGCTGCTGAAGATTCTCGAAGGCACGGTGGTCAACGTGCCGCCCCAAGGCGGGCGCAAGCACCCCGACCAGAAATTCATCCAGGTCAACACGCGCAACATTCTCTTCATCTGCGGCGGCGCGTTCGACGGCATCGAGAAGAAGATCGCCCAACGGCTCAATACCCGCGCCCTGGGCTACGGCCGGCTCAACACGGCGGGCGTAGACCGCAACAACCTGATGCAGTACGTCTCGCCGCAGGACCTCAAATCGTTCGGACTGATTCCCGAGTTGGTGGGCCGTCTTCCGGTGCTGACCTATATGCAGCCCCTGGGACGCGAAGCCCTGCGGAAGATTCTGACCGAGCCCCGCAACGCCATCGTCAAGCAGTACAAACGGCTGTTCGAACTGGACGGCGTGACGCTCACGTTCGACGACGCCGTGCTGGATTATATCGTGGACAAGGCCGTGGAGTTCAAGCTCGGTGCGCGGGGCCTCAGGTCGATCTGCGAGGCGATCATGATGGACACCATGTTCGACCTGCCCTCGACCGATACGTGCAAGTACACCGTCTCGCTGCCCTATGCCCGCACGAAGATCGAGAAAGCGAATATTCTCTCCCTGAAACAGGTGGGATAGGAGATTTTTTCTATCTTTGTTCGCGGTTTGCCCTCCCCGGCCCGGACTTTAATGCCGGCCGCCGGCCGCAAGGAACCGGCCGCAGAAAGTGTAACAGCCAGAATAAAACTTAATACCGATCTTAAAAGAATGTCTACGAATTCGAAACTAACGCGTGTGGCCGACAACATCCGCATCCTGTCGGCGGCGATGGTCGAGCGGGCCAAGTCGGGCCATCCCGGCGGCGCCATGGGCGGCGCGGATTTCATCACGGTGCTCTATACCGAGTTTCTGCGCTACGATCCCGACAACATGGCTTCGCCCCTGCGCGACCGTTTCTTCCTCGATCCGGGACACATGTCGCCGATGCTCTACTCGGTGCTGTCGCTGGCCGGACACTATACCACCGACGACTTGAAATCGCTGCGCCAGTGGGGCAGTCCGACCCCCGGACATCCCGAGGTCGACGTCGTGCGCGGCGTGGAGAACACCTCCGGTCCGCTGGGGCAGGGACATGCCATGGCGCTGGGCGCCGCGATCGCCGAACGGTTCATGGCCGCCCGCTTCGGCGAGTGGATGGCCCACAGGACCTACGCCTACATCTCGGACGGCGCCGTCGAGGAGGAGATTTCGCAGGGAGTGGGCCGCATTGCCGGCCACTTGGGGCTGTCGAACCTCATCATGTACTACGACTCGAACAACATCCAGCTTTCGACCAAGGTCGACGAGGTGGACACCGAGAACGTCGCCATGAAATACGAGGCCTGGGGCTGGAACGTGCTCACGGTCGACGGACACAACATCAACGCCCTGCGCGAAGCGCTCGTGGCGGCGATCTCCGAGACCGAGCGCCCGACGCTCATCATCGGCCGCACGACGATGGGCAAGGGGGCCGTGGGACCCGAGGGGGTCAGCTTCGAGGACAAGGTTTCGACCCACGGACAGCCGCTGACGGCCGCCGGAGCCGATTTCGCGGCCACGGTCCGCAACCTGGGCGGGAATGCCGACGATCCGTTCGCGGTGTTCGAAGAGAGCCGCGAGGTCTTCGCCGAGCGGCGTGAGGCGCTCAGGGAGTGGGCTGCCGGGCAGGCCGCCATCGAGAAATCATGGCGCAAGGAGCACAAGGAGCTGGCCCGCAAGTACGATTCGTTCCTCTCGGGCAAGCTTCCCGAGATCGACTACAAGTCCATCGAGATGAAAGCCAACGGGGCCACGCGCGCTGCTTCGGCGACAGTGCTTGGCGTGCTGGCCGAGAAGGTCGAAAACATGATCGTCGCCTCGGCCGACCTTTCGAATTCGGACAAGACCGACGGCTACCTCAAGAAGACCAAGGCGTTCACGAAAGGCGATTTCAGCGGCAAGTTCTTCCAGGCGGGCGTGTCGGAGCTGACGATGGCCTGCGTGATGAACGGCATGGCGCTGCACGGCGGCGTCATCCCCGCGTGCGGCACGTTCTTCGTCTTCTCGGACTACATGAAGCCCGCTGTGCGGCTCTCGGCCCTGATGCGCCTGCACGTGATCTATATCTGGACGCACGACTCGTTCCGCGTGGGCGAGGACGGCCCGACGCACCAGCCCGTGGAGCACGAGGCGCAGATCCGCCTGATGGAGCACCTCCGCAACCATCGGGGCGAACGCTCGATGGTCGTGCTGCGCCCGGCCGACGGCGAGGAGACCGTCCTGGCGTGGAAACTCGCGCTCGAGGAGCAGCGGCCCGTCGCACTGATCCTCTCGCGTCAGAATATCAAGAACCTGCCGACGCTGGGCGGCAGCCGCCGGGGCGAAGCCGCACAGGTTTCGAAAGGCGGATACGTGGTGATGGACGCCGCCAAGCCCGCCGCCGTGCTCATAGCTACCGGCTCCGAGGTATCGACGCTCGTGGAGGGCGCCGAGCAGTTGAACCGCGAGGGTATCGCCGTGCGCGTGGTGAACGTGCCGAGCGAGGGGCTGTTCCGCGACCAGCCCCGCTCCTACCAGCAGAGCGTGCTGCCCGCCGGAATCCCCCGCTACGGCCTCACGTCGGGACTTCCGGTGAACCTGCTGGGACTGGTGGGCGAAAAAGGCACGATCCACGGTCTCGACCATTTCGGCTATTCGGCCCCCTACAAGGTGCTCGACGAGCAGTTCGGCTACAACGGCGCGACCGTCGCGGCAGAGGTGAAGAAAATGCTCAAAAAGTAGTTTCCGATTTTATGCGGATATTTCCGCACATCCCTCGCACGGGGCGAATGGAATGTACGTCATGTACTGCCCATCCGCCCCGTTCTTTACAATGCACGGAACCCGGTTCTCGCGGAGCATCCAGCATTAGGACAAAACCCTGATCCTTGGAATCAGAAAGGATCGCTCGGGTCTTTGGCCTGGTCATCCATATACGGTCGGAGCGTCTCGTCCGGAAATTCATAGCAGTCGGGCTGGAACGCTCGGTAGAGGAAAGGCATCTGGGCCACGTCGTTGCGGAAAGTGAGGTTCATCAGCCTGACGGCGCAATGCAGGAGCCGCGGGGTGCAGTCGTTCGGACACACCTCGGCCATCTGCCAGAGTAAGTGTCGCTGGCTGTTGTCCAGGTCGAAGATTTCGTCGAGCGTGCCATCGCACGTGTATCTGTGGTATAGAGTTTCTATCTGCCTCTTCGATTGTCCCTTATAGCTTTGGATAAGCAGGGCTATGCGGAAATCCAGGGTTTCGTTCCGGGCTTTGAATGCGGTCTCCATCGCCTCGAACTGCCTGCGGCGGTTGTACTGGTCAAGGTGTTCGCGGAGCAGGAAGCCTGCGGTCACGAGCCACAGACAGAGGAGGACAAAGGTGGATTTTTTCATAAAAATGCGCGGGTCCGTTACCTATCAGCAACCAAGGTACGGCAATACCCGAACGCACGATAAAGTAAAAACCCACGCAACCGCGTGAGCATTACATTTATCGTTCCTGCGCTCATAAATTTGCCGTTTTTGGTTGCAGAACAATAACGTAATACTACGTTTAAAAAACTATGTCGAAACAAAGATACTCATTTTTTTGTTACGACATAATTTTGAATTGTGAATATTTCAGCCTAACTTTGCCCTCCCGTTGTGAAAGGCGGGAAAATGTGGAAAGATTTGACTGATTGCAAACCACAATAAAAAATCGCTAAAACAGCTTTTTTTATTCCCAAACAGCCAATTTTTCCCATTTTATACGTTTAACCCAAAAAAACCGTATATCATGGGCTTCTTATTTACATCGGAGTCGGTGTCCGAGGGACACCCCGATAAAGTTTCGGATCAGATTTCCGACGCCATTCTGGACGAATTCCTGCGCCGCGACGCCAACTCGAAAGTCGCGTGCGAAACCCTCTGCACCACGGGCCTGGTGGTCGTGGCGGGCGAGGTGCGCTCGGAGGCGTACGTCGACGTGCAGGGCGTGGCGCGCCGCGTAATCAACCGCATCGGCTACACCAAAAGCGATTACCAGTTCGACTGCAACTCGTGCGGCATTCTCTCGGCCATCCACGAGCAGTCGCAGGACATCAACCGGGGCGTCGTCCGCGAGGCCGAAGAGGAGCAGGGCGCCGGCGATCAGGGGATCATGTTCGGCTATGCCTGCGACGAGACCCGCGAGATGATGCCCGCGACGCTGATCCTCTCGCACGTGATCCTCAAGGAGCTGGCCGTTATCCGCCGCGAGGGGAAGGCGATGCCCTACCTGCGGCCGGATTCCAAGTCGCAGGTGACCGTCGAGTACGACGAACGGACCGGAAAACCGCTGCGCGTCCACACCATCGTGGTCTCGACGCAGCACGACGAGTTCATCGAGGCCGGCGACGGCCTCACGGAGCAGGAGGCCGAGCGGCGGATGCAGGAGCGCATCCGCGAGGACGTGCGCACGATCCTCATCCCCCGCGTCAAGGCCCGCCTGGAGCGTGCCGGCGACCAGTTGGCCCAGCTCATCGGCGACGACTACATCCTGCACGTCAACCCCACGGGCAAGTTCGTGATCGGCGGCCCCCACGGCGACACGGGCCTCACGGGCCGCAAGATCATCGTCGACACCTACGGCGGCCGCGGTGCCCACGGCGGGGGCGCTTTCTCGGGCAAGGACTCCTCGAAAGTGGACCGCTCGGCGGCCTACGCGGCGCGTCACATCGCCAAGAACCTCGTCGCTGCGGGCGTGGCCCGGGAGGTGCTGGTCGAGCTTTCGTACGCCATCGGAATCGCCGAGCCGTTGTCGATCTACGTCGACACCTACCGTTCGCCCCGTCCGGCGGCGCTCGAGGGGATGACCGACGGCGAGATCGCGCGCCGCATCGGCAAGCTTTTCGACCTGCGTCCGGCAGCCATCGTGCGGCGCTTCGGGCTGAAGAACCCCATTTTCGAAGCCACGGCCTCCTACGGCCATTTCGGGAACCGTCCCTATAAAAAGATGGAGAAAGTGTGGGAGAACGGCCGCGAGGTGGAGCGCGAGATCGAGTTCTTCGGCTGGGAGAAGCTCGACGCCGTGGAGTGCATCCGCCGCGAGTTCGGACTCTGAGCCGCAGACCGCATTTAAAAGATCGGGATAACCTCGGGGTTGTCCCGATTTTTGTGTGGTCGGCATACTAACCCGGCGGCCCGAATCGTTTATCCTGCAAACGAAAAACAAGCCTATGAACGAAGTTGCCTAAAGTAATAGAAACCAAACACACACGATTATTATGAAAAAGGCTATTTTATTTTTGGGAGTCATCGCCGTGTCGGCCGCTACGGGCGGTCTGGCGGCCTGGAGCATCGCCTCCGAGGGCGAGAATCCGGTACAGTTCATCGAACGCGAGGTGGAGCGGACGCCCGCCCTGGGGACGCAGTTCACCTCTTACGAAGCGGGGCAATACCCCGATCTGACCTACGCCGCCGAGAATGCGGTCAAAGCCGTGGTCAATATCGAGGCCATCCAGCAGGTCGAGATGCGCCGGCGCGGTTACGATCCGTTTCTCGAGTTCTTCGGCATTCCGCAGGACTACGGCTACCGGGGCGGCGGTGAACCGCAGTTCCGCGAGCAGCGCGCCGGCGGTTCGGGCGTGATTATCTCGGCCGACGGCTATGTGGTGACCAACAACCATGTCGTCGACGGCGCCTCGAAGCTGCGCGTGAAGCTCAACGACGGCCGCACGTTCGACGCCAAACTCGTGGGCAAGGACTCGGCCACGGACCTGGCGCTGCTGAAGATCGACGCCACGGAACTGCCTACGCTGCCGTTCGGTTCGTCCGATGCACTGCGGCTGGGCGAGTGGGTGCTGGCCATCGGATCGCCGTTCGACCTGCAGTCGACCATCACGGCCGGTATCGTGAGCGCCAAGGCGCGCAAGCTGGGAGCCATTCCCAACGATTTCTCGATCGAGTCGTTCATCCAGACCGACGCAGCTGTGAATCCCGGCAACTCGGGCGGTGCGCTCGTGAACACGCACGGCGAACTGGTGGGTATAAACACCCTGATCAAGTCGCAGACCGGAAGCTACATCGGCTATTCGTTCGCCATTCCCGAGTCGATCGTCCGCAAGGTCGTGGTCGACCTCAAGGAGTTCGGCGTGGTGCAGCGGGCGCTGCTGGGCATCCAGTTCCGCCCCGTGGACCAGGATTTCCTCGACGCGGAGGGTAAGGATTTGGGACTCACCGAGATCGGCGGCATGTACGTGGCTGCGGTGGTCGAGGGCGGTGCCGCTTCGGAAGCCGGGGTCCGCAAGGGCGACGTGATTCTTGCCATCGACGGCGTGAAGCTCAACGACGCCGGAACGCTCCAGGAGCAGATTGCACGCCACCGACCGAACGATCGGGTCGAATTATCGGTAAAAAGAGACGGCAAAGTGAAACAAATCGAGGTTACCTTGCGTAATAAAGCAGGTAAGACGGAACTGATAACCAAAGAGGACGTCGATGTGATCGAAGCGCTCGGCGGCAAGTTCGCCGATGCGGGCACCAAACTCCTGCGCCAGCTCGACATTCGGGGCGGCGTGGAGGTGATCGGCATCAAGGCCGACGGCATCCTGGCCCGCGCAGGCGTCAAGCAGGGATTCGTGATTACGCACATCAACGACCGTCCGGTCCGTTCGCTGGCCGACATGCAGCGCATGACCGAAAAGGTCCGTTCGATCGACGGCATCTATCCCAACGGCCGCTCGGCCACCTACGTGCTGGTGGAGTAGCGCGCCGAACCGATACGGAAAGAGGGCCGCGCCCGGCTGAAGCGCCGGGCCGGCCCGATTCCATCGGAAAGGTACGGGCAGGTTCCTCAAATGAAGAAAATTTTGGAGTAAAAGATAGAAAATGCGTCAATTAAAAATTACAAAATCCATCACCAACCGCGAGAGCGCGTCGCTGGACAAGTACTTGCAGGAGATCGGCAAGGAGGAGCTCATCACGGTCGAAGAGGAGGTGGAACTCGCCCAACGAATCAAGAAAGGAGACCAGGAGGCCCTCGAGAAACTGACCAAAGCAAACCTCAGGTTCGTGGTCTCCGTGGCCAAACAATACCAGAATCAGGGACTGAGTCTCCCGGACCTGATCAACGAGGGAAACCTGGGACTTATCAAAGCTGCCGAGAAATTCGACGAAACCCGCGGCTTCAAGTTCATCTCCTACGCCGTGTGGTGGATCCGCCAGTCGATCCTGCAAGCCCTGGCCGAACAGTCGCGCATCGTGCGTCTGCCCCTGAACCAAGTGGGGTCCTTGAACAAGATCAACAAGGCGTTCGCCCGTTTCGAGCAGGAGCACGAGCGCACCCCCTCGCCCGAGGAGCTGGCCACGGAGCTGGAGCTCCCGAAAGAGAAAGTTACGGACACGCTGCGCGTGGCGGGTCGCCACGTCTCGGTGGACGCGCCGTTCGCCGACGGCGAGGACAACTCGCTCCTGGACGTACTGGTCAACCCCGATTCGCCCAACGCCGACCGCGGGCTGATCAACGAGTCGCTCTCCACGGAGGTGGACCGCGCGCTGGAGACCCTCACGGAGCGCGAGCGCGACATCATCAAGTATTTCTTCGGCATCGGCACCTCGGAGATGACCCTCGAGGAGATCGGCGAGAAATTCGACCTCACGCGCGAGCGCGTGCGGCAGATCAAGGAAAAGGCGATCCGCCGCCTGCGCCACTCGTCGCGTTCGAAGTTGCTGAAATCCTATCTGGGATAGCATCCCTTATCGAACGATAAACCCCGGTCTTGCGCTCTGGCGAGGACCGGGGTTTTACGTTATGCTCGTTCGTGTCTGCCGAAGCCGGGCGCGGAAAATCGATCGTTTCACGCGCGGCGACACCAGTTGGCATGTCCGGGACCGGACACGAAAATCCCGACCGCAAAAAGGTCGGGATTCTTTGTTCCGTCGGATCGTTGCGGCTACTGCTGCCGGGTTGCGTTTTTGGGATCGTACTGGTAGATATACCCCTTGAAATCGTAAGGGTTTTTATGATCGCCGTAGTAGACCTTTGCCAAGCAGGTGTTGGTGTTGCGGAAAAGCCGGATCGCCAGGCGAATCCTGTAAAGATTCTCCGGATCGGAGACGCGGAGCGTGAATTGCAAATCGCCGTTCGAGGTAGGTTTTTCGCGGGTAATTGTAGCGCGCTGGTGGTACATGCTCTCGTCGATGATGTAGGACCTGCCGGTGATGTGGGGACCGAACTCGACCGTAGCACGGCCTGCGTGCATCTGAACGTAGCTGTTTGACGAGATCAAGGGAGCTTGTCTCACCGAGTTGAACCGAAATTCGCGTGCTTCGATATGGAATTCTCCCGCTTCCAGCGCATGCAGTGCCGCGGCATAGGCCGCTTCAGATCGCTCGGCGTCCTCATCCAACCGGTTTGACGCCGCTCCGGACCGCTCGGCTTGCTGCGCCTTTTTCTGCGCCGCACACCCCGCGAGGAGGGTGGCAAGGGCAAGAAGATAAAAAATACGTGGTCTCATAAGCGTATCGTTTACCACTCGACCGGCGTTTTGCCGATCGAGCGGAGGTATTCGTTGGCGCGCGAAAAGTGGCGGCAGCCGAAGAAACCCCGGTAGACCGAGAGCGGCGAGGGGTGCACGGCCTTTAGGATGCAGTTGCGCGTGGGGTCGGCGATGGCGCCCTTGCGTTGGGCGTAGCTGCCCCAGAGCATGTAGACGATGCCCTCCTTACGCTCGGAGATGGCCCGTACCACCGCGTCGGTGAAAGTCTCCCAGCCGCGCCCGGCGTGCGAGGTGGCTTGGTGGGCCCGCACCGTGAGCACGGAGTTGAGCAGCAGCACCCCCTGCTCGGCCCAGCGGTCGAGATTGCCCGAGGCAGGGACGGGCGTGCCGGTGTCGTCGGCGACCTCCTTGAAAATGTTTTGCAGCGAGGGCGGGAACGGTACGCCGTCGGCCACCGAGAAACAGAGGCCGTTGGCCTGCCCCGGACCGTGGTAGGGGTCCTGGCCGATGACGACCACTTTCAGCCGGTCGAACGGACACTTGTCGAACGCGCGGAAGATGTTGCTGCCGCGCGGAAAGACACGCACCGTAGCATACTCCTGCCTGACGAAGCGGGTCAGCTCCTCGAAATAGGGTTTCTCGAACTCCTCGGCGAGCAGTTCTTTCCAGTCGGAGGCAATCTTCACATCCATGTCGCTTGGGATTTTATGTGGTGTAAATATACGAAAAAAAGTTCGCAGTAAGACACCGTTCGGGCGTAAAATGTTTAAAATCGGGCCGGACGTGGAGGTCGTCTGGAAAGTGGATAGGCCGCTCAGTCGCGGACCGCGCGGCGTTCGGCTTCGTTGTCTTTTTCCGCCTTTTCGTCCTCGTCCCAGTCGAACCACGGAAATGCGCGGCGGCCGCCCAGCGTGAAGCGGGTGTAGGTGATCGGAAGTCCCATCTCGAGGAACCGCCGCTCGTAGGCAGTCTTGACCGAGAGCACCTCGTCGGCGTATCCCGAGCCGTAGATGTCCGCCTCGGAAACCTCGCAGGGGAGCGACAGGCGGCGGATGACCTCGGTCGTATAGTCGTAGAGGTGCTTGGAGTCGGTCTTCAGGTGGATTTTTCCGTCCGGAGCGAGTAGCCGCGCATACCGCTCCAGAAAGAGCGGCGAGGTGAGGCGTTTCTTGGCCCGGCGGCCCTTGAGCTGCGGGTCGGGAAAGGTGATCCAGATTTCGGAGACCTCGCCCTCGGCGAAAAGCGCGTCGATGAACTCGATCCGCGTGCGCAGGAAGCCCACGTTGGGCATGCCCCGCTCGGTGGCGGTCTTCGCGCCGCGCCACATGCGGGCGCCCTTGATGTCGATGCCGATGTAGTTGCGCGCGGGGTCCCGCTCGGCCAGAGCGACCGTGTATTCGCCCTTGCCGCAGCCCAGCTCCAGGACAATGGGGTTGTCGTTGTGGAAGAAATCGCGGTGCCAGTGCCCTTTGAGCGGGTGGTCGCAGCGAAAAACGGTGTCGAAATCGGGCTGTACGAAGCATGCGAAATCGAGGTTCTCGCGGAATCTGCGGAGTTTGTCTTTTCCCATAGTGTCAATCTTTTCCGGTCTAACGGCCCTGTCGCCGGGGTTATCTTGCCGCGGTTGGCTGCAATCGGACTCCGACCGCCTCGACGCCCTGCAAGGGTCGGCAGGGGGTGACGGTCAGGCGGTAATCGCCCGTAAGAGGGAACTGCACGCGGCTGCGGTAAGGAATGTCGGCGATGCGCGCCCGGGCGGCGGACGATTGTCCGCGTGGAACGGCGAAGAGGACCGTCTCCTCGCAGCGGAGCGAGTCGGGCGTGCGGACCTCGATCCGAAAACTCACCGTATCGTCTCCAAAGCGGTCGTTCAGCCGCAGAAAGAGCGCCATCTCGCGCAGGGACGTCGTGTCGGCGTTGGGGATTACGACTCCGGCCGGAGCATCCCACCGCACCGGGTCCACGTCCGTGACCATCCCCTCGCGGGGTGATATGCAACCCGCGAGGGACAAAACCGCCGCACAGAGCAGGCTGCGTCCTCTGTTCCCGGCCGGGGATCGCATCGCTCAGCGGGTTTCGCCGGTGGTTCCGGAATTTCCGTTGCCTTGTCCGTTTGCAGGGCGGCCCTCTCCGCCGTTGCCCTCCGGGTTGCCGCCCGGACGACGGCGGTTGCGGTTGTTGCGGCTGCGGTTCGGTTGGCCCTCGCGGCGCTGGCCGTCGGAGCCGCCGTTGCGGTCCCGGTTGGCGCCGCTGCCTGCGTGTCGTTCGCCGGCGCCGTTGCGCCCGCCGTTATCTTGCGGAGCCCCGTCGCTACGGTCCGATGCTCCGTTTTCGGCGCGTTCTGCGCCCGGGACGCCGTTGTTGCGCGGACGCTCCTGGCGGCGCTCCGAGCCGCTGCGCTCGGGGCGGTTGCGTTCCGGACGCCGTGTCCCGTGCTCCTGCCGTGCGGGGCGTTCGGACGGCTCGGTCCGGTCGCCGCCAGCGGCTTGTGCTCCCGAACCGTTCTGGCGTTCGCCGCGGGCATTGTTGCGGCCGCCGCGTTTGCGGCGTTTGCTCTTGTCGAAGCGGGTGATGCTGTCCTCGTCGGAGCCCGAACGGTAGGTCGGTTCGTCGGCTGCGGCCGGCAGGTCGTCGGCGTCGAGCAACTGCTCGGGCTTCTTGCCAGCGCGGTTGAGCGCCATGATCTCCCGCACGCGCCCGATACCGAGCGTGGTGACGTTGGCCATGCACTCCTTGGACGACGAGAAAGTCATCGTGCCGGCCAATACGTCGCTCTTGACGACATACCACTCACCGTCGACGGTCTGCAACGGCTCCCGCAGACGCGGGAACTCCTTGCGGGCGTCGACGTAGGTGTCGTATTCGTACATCATGCAGCACTTGAGTTTGGAGCACTGCCCGGCCAGCTTCTGGGGGTTGAGCGAAATCTCCTGCACGCGGGCAGCTCCCGTGGTCACGCTCGAGAAACTGGAAATCCACGAGGCGCAGCACAGCTCGCGGCCGCAGGCGCCCAGCCCGCCGATGCGTCCGGCTTCCTGGCGCGCACCGATCTGCTTCATCTCGATGCGGATGTGGAAGCGCTCGGCGAAGACCTTGATCAGTTCGCGGAAATCGACGCGTTCGTCGGCGATGTAGTAGAAAATGGCCTTGATCTTGTCGCCCTGGTATTCGACGTCGCCGATCTTCATGTTCAGCCCCATGTCGGCGGCGATCTGACGCGCGGCGATCATCGTTTCGTGCTCCATCGAAATGGCCTCCTGCCAGCGCTCCAGGTCGTAGGGCTTGGCCTTGCGGTATATTTTCTTGAACTCTCCGTTGAACGGGTTGAACCCCGTGCGGCGCATCTGGCGGGCCACCAGGTCGCCCGTCAGGGTGATGATGCCGATGTCGTGGCCCGGCGAGGCCTCGACGGCTACGATGTCGCCCTCCTTGAGATCGAGGTTGTTGACATTCTGGTAGAAACCGCGGCGCGTATTCTTGAAACGCACCTCGAAAATATCGGTCGGAATATTGGCGGGGTACTCGGCGAGCCAGTCCGTTTCGTGGAGCTTGAAGCACCCCTCGCAAGGTTCCGCTCCCACCTCCGCGCCGCAGTCGCAGAAAGCGCAGCCGCGGCCGATCTGGGGCTTGCAGCACCCTTTATGTTGTTGTTCGGTATCCATATAGTGTAATTTCCCGTAAAGTTAGCTATAATGAGTTAAATATGAAAAATTAGAAATGAAAAATTGGGAGAGACGCTTTCGCCTGATATGTTATTATTCCAGAATTCTTAATTCTTAATTTTTAATTTTCAATTGCGGAAACGTATAGTTTCCGCACGCTGCGGCGTATGCGCAGGATCATCAGCAGGGCAGCGCATGAGAGTCCGAACGAGAAACCCACGTACAGTCCCGCCGGCCCCATGCCGAGCGTAAAGCCCAGCAGGTAGCCCACCGGGAGGTTCAGCAGCCAGTAGGAGACCAGTGCGATGGGCATGATGATCCGCACGTCCTGAATGCCGCGCAGAATGCCCACCGAGACGTTCTGTATGCCGTCCGACAGTTGGTAGAGGGCCGCGAAGACGAGCAGCTGCGACGTCAGGGCGATCACCTCGGCATTGGTGGTGAAGAGGGTAGGAATGACGTGGCGCAGCGAGATGAAAGCCAGTGCCGCAAAGGCGTTCCAGGCCAGCACCAGGTGGTAGGAGGCCTTGGCCGCCAGCGACAACTCGGCGATGTTGCGCGCGCCGTAGCAGTGCGAGACGCGGATGGTGGTGGCCGCGCCGATCGACATGACGATCATGAACGCGCAGTTGCCCAGCGTGATGGCGATCTGGTTGGAACTCATGGCTATGGTGGCCTGCTCGCCGAACCACCCCATCATGATCCCCGTTCCGACGAACGCCGAGGCTTCGAGGAACATTTGCAGCGAGATCGGCAGCCCCATGCCGAGCAGGCTGCGGATCGTCCGCCACGAGTAGTTCAAGGGTGAAAATCCGTCGAGGTAGATGCGGTATTTGCGGCGGTTGAAAAAATAGCCGATCATCAGCACGGGGGCGATCATGCGCGAAAGCAGCGTTCCGAGCCCCGCCCCCTCGGCGCCCATCTCGGGGATTCCCCAGCGGCCGTAGATGAAGACCCAGTTGAAGCCGATGTTCATCAGGTTGATAACAAGCGTGACGACCATCTCGACCTTGGTGTTGCCTACCCCCTCGAGGAACTGCTTGAACGCGAAGAAAAGCATGATGAAAGGCATGCTCATCACCAGCATCCGGTAGTAGGGGATGGCCATGTCGACCACATCGGCCGGTTGCCCGAGGTGGTAGAGCAGCGGCGTGACGGCCCACTGTACCAGCCCCATCGCAGCGCCCAACAGCGTGTAGAAGAGGATGCCGTTCTGCAACAGGGCCGCCGACCTGCGCCGGTCGCCCTGGGCGAACAGCTCGCCCACCAGGGGCGTCATGCCCAGCGCTACGCCGATGGCGGCGATGAAGAGGATGAAGAAGACCGCGCCGCCGAACGAGACGGCCGCCAGCGGCGTGGGGTCGTCGCCGCCGTAGCGGCCCACCATCAGGTTGTCGGCGAACTGCGTGAGGATCTGTCCCACCTGCGTCAGCACCACGGGCAGCGCGAGCAGCAGGTTGGCCTTGTATTGCGATTTGTATTTGCGGAAACTGTATGACATAGGACGCAAAGGTACGAAAAAGCCTCGGGAAAATCCCTGCCTCCGCCTGTTTTTTCGCCCCGAGCGCCGCCGCGCAGGGGGCTTCGCCTTTTTTGTCTACTCCCGAAGAGCCGAATCATCCACAGCAAAAGTTTTTTCGGTAAAAAAAGTCGGGTTTGCGACGTGTTCGGATTTTCGTGATAATCAATCGGATGAGGTCGGAGTTCCGCAGGGGCACGCAACAAAAAAATGCAAGCTAAACAAAAGCGCCCGCACGCACAACAAAACAGCCCGCAAAGGGCTGTTTATCAGCTGCTAAAACGGCCCGGAAACGGTCGGTTCGGGGGCATGGTATCCGACGGAAAGTGCTAAAAATCAACATATCCGAACCCATGATTATACGAAAGCGTCCATATAATATTCCCATCCCGTCTGTCGTTATCTTTGCGAATCCAAAAAAAGACGACGCAACATGCAACTGAAAATTTCGAAAACGCTCGAGGGTATTCTTGCCCGGGCGGCATTCAATACCACGAAGGCGGGGCTGACCCATTCGTTGAAAGACTTTCTCACGCTGGAGCTGCTCCGTGAAGAGGGGTCGCTCGCCTACCAGCTTTTGTCCTCCCGGCTCAAGGACTGGGAGCTTTACCAGGTGCGCCTGCGCATCGAGCACGAGATGGCGGGTGCGAAGCCCACTGTGCGCGAGGACCCCGAAACTTTCTACCGTGGTTTCGGCGAGCGGCTGCGTGCCACGGCGGGTGCCGTAAGGAGCATCTCGACGGCCCACGCCCTGCTGGCGATCGCCTCGGACCGCACCACGGCGACCTCGCGCGTACTGGAAATGTACGGCGTCACGCCGGAGCGCATTTCGGAGGACATGCAACAGTTCGCCGTAGGCGACGATTTCCGCACCGAGATCGAGGTGCGCATGCTCGACGGCAACGCCGGGAACCAGGCCGAGACCAAGGAGCAGCCGCACCTGCTGGACAAGTTCGGCGTCAACCTTACGCGCCTGGCCCGCGAGGGCCGGATCGATCCGGTGGTGGGACGCGAGCAGGAGATCGAGCGCGTGGTGCAGATTCTCTCGCGCCGCAAGAAGAACAACCCGATCCTCATCGGCGAGGCCGGCGTGGGCAAGAGCGCCATCGTCGAGGGGCTGGCCCTGCGCATCGCCCGGGGCGAGGTCCCCTATACGATCGCCGACAAGACCCTCTTCTCGCTCGACGTTTCGTCGCTGGTGGCGGGCACCAAGTTCCGCGGCGAGTTCGAGGAGCGCATGCAGCAGCTGCTGGACGAGCTGCGCAAGGCGCAGGACACGATCATCTTCATCGACGAGATCCACACCATCGTGGGTGCCGGTTCGACCCAGGGCAGCCTCGACACGGCCAACATCCTCAAACCGGCGCTGGCGCGAGGCGAATTGCAGACCATCGGCGCCACGACGCTCGACGAGTACCGCGAGAACATCGAGAGCGACTCGGCCCTGGAGCGCCGTTTCCAGAAAGTGATCGTCGAGCCGACGACGCCCGAAGAGACGCTCGAAATCCTGCGCAACATCGCTCCCCACTACGAGCGGCACCACAAGGTGCGCTACACCGCGGAGGCGCTGCGGGCCTGCGTGACGCTCACGGGGCGCTACATCACCGACCGCTATTTCCCGGACAAGGCCATCGACGTGATGGATGAAGCCGGGTCGCGCGCCCACCTCGAATCGGCCCGCGAACCGGCCGAGCTGCGCGAGATGGAGACCGCGCTGACGGACGTGCAGCGCGAACGCCGCGAAGCGGTCGAGGCGCTCACCTACGAGAAAGCCGCTTCGGCGCGGCTGCGCGAACTGGCGCTCCGTTCGAAGCTCTCCGAAAACCGCGCCCGGTGGCAGCGGTCGCTCGAGGAGAACCCCGTCGAGATCGGCGAGGCGCACATCCAGCAGGTCATCACGGCCATGACGGGCATTCCCGCCGAGCGTGTCTCGGGCGGCGAGATGACCCGCCTCAGAACGCTGCGCGACCACCTCACACGCCGCGTGGTGGGTCAGGAGGATGCCGTGGACCGCATCTCGCGCACCATCCGCCGCTCGCGGGCCGGGCTGAAGGACGAGAAGCGTCCCATCGGGGTCTTCCTCTTCGTGGGCCCCACGGGCGTGGGCAAGACGCTGCTGGCCAAGGAGGTTTCGAAATGGCTCTTCGACGAGCATCGCGGACTGATCCGCATCGACATGAGCGAGTACGCCGAGAAGCACAACGTGGCGCGGCTGATCGGTTCGCCTCCGGGCTACGTCGGCTACGGCGAGGGCGGTCAGCTCACCGAGGCGGTCCGCCGCCAGCCCTACGCCGTGGTTTTGTTCGACGAGATCGAAAAGGCGCACCCCGAGGTCTTCAACGCCATGTTGCAGATTTTCGACGAGGGACATCTGACCGACGGTTCGGGACGCCGCGTCGATTTCCGCAACACGATCATCATCATGACCTCGAACGTCGGCTCGCGGGCCGTGGTCCAGAAAGCGGTCCATGTGGGGTACAGCACCCCCTCGAAGAACGTTTCCGAGACCGAGACGCCCCGGATCGAGTACCGCAAGGCCCTGGAGAGCACTTTCGCACCGGAGTTTCTGAACCGCGTGGACGACATCGTGCTGTTCCGCACGCTGGAGGTGCCGGACGTGGAGCGCATCATCGAGCTGGAGCTGGAGGGATTGTTTACCCGCACCCGCTCGCTGGGCTACAACGTCAAGATCACCGACGGCGCCAAACGCCGCCTGGCGGCCATGGGCTACGAGTCGCGCTACGGCGTGCGCTCGCTCAAGCGGACGCTCATGGACAATGTCGAGGAGCCGCTCTCGACGCTCATCATCGACGGCAAACTCCACGAGGGCGACACGGTGGTCGTCGAGGCGGATCGCTCGCAGGGCGTCCGGCTGCGGGTAGCATAGCCGAAAGCAAACAGGGCCGACCTTTCGGGTCGGCCGTTTTTTTGTCGGTCGGCCGGTTTTTACACCGCTTTGCCGACCAAAAAGCGCAAAGAGTTCGCCGCCCCTGTCGGCGGCAGTCCGCAGTCACCCCGGGCGCAGGACGGCAAGGTGAAAAGTGAACTGTGAGCGAGCGCAAAGACCTCTTGCGGGTTATGCCAAGCGGCAAAGTCAAGCCGCCGAGGCGGGTTGAAGGATAAAGGTGAAAAGTTTCCCCGATCCCGAGTTTTGCCGAGGGGGCGCAGGAAAGGGTGAAAGAGGCCAAGAAATAAAAGAGTGTCATCCCGACCGAGCATAAGCGACGAGAGATCAAAACTACCGGAAGATTCCTCACTTGCATTCGGAATGACGGAAAACTCTTAATTTTTAATTTTTAATTCTGAATTATGATTTGCCCCTCGCCCACTCGCCGACCTCCATGTCGCGCATGTCGGCGCCGTCGATCGTAAGGCGGATAGCCGTGCGGACCTTGTGCAACCCGTACTGCCCGGCGGCGCCGGGGTTGACCGCCAGCAGGTCGTAGACCGGATCGTAGATGACCTTGAGGATGTGGGAGTGCCCTGCGATGAAGAGTTTGGGGCGCAGTTGCTGGATTTTCTCGACGGCCCGCGGGTCGTATCGGCGCGGATAGCCGCCGATGTGGGTCATCAGCACCCGCACCTCCTCGCATTCGAAAGAGAGGAACTGGGGATAGACGCGGCGCGTCAGGCCGTTGTCGATGTTGCCGCTTACGGCCCTGAGAGGCTTGAACGCCGCGATGCGGTCGGCCACCTCGAGCGATCCGATGTCGCCCGCATGCCAGATTTCGTCCACGTCGCGCAGGAACTCCCGCAGCGTGTCGTCGAACGTGCCGTGCGTGTCGGAGATGATGCCTATTTTCTTCATTCGTTTTCTTTATAACGGGGTGCCGCGTACGGGAAATGTCAATACTTTCCTTTCCACAATTCGCGGATGCGCTCGGCGATCTTGGCTTCGGCGGCGTTCTGGGTGTCCGGTTCGTAGAATTTCGTACCTGCAAGGCTCTCGGGCAGGAACTCCAGTTCGGCGAAATGGCCCGCATAGTCGTGGGCGTATTTGTAGCCCTTGCCGTAGCCCGCCTTGTCCATCAGGCGGGTCGGCGCGTTGCGCAGATGCAGCGGCACGGGGCGGTTGGTGGTGTCGTGCTCGACCAGCGAAAGGGCCTTGTTGATGGCCATGTAGGCCGAATTGCTCTTGGGGCTGGTGGCCAGATAGATGGTGACTTCGGCGAGGGTGATGCGCGCCTCGGGCATGCCGATCTTGTGCACCGTGTCGAAGCAGGCGTTGGCCAAGAGGAGGGCGTTGGGATTGGCCAGTCCGATGTCTTCCGACGCGAGAATCACCAGCCGCCGGGCGATGAAGCGAGGCTCCTCGCCGCCGGCCAGCATCCGCGCCAGGTAGTAGACCGCCGCGTTGGGGTCGCTGCCCCGGACCGACTTGATGAAGGCCGAGATGACGTCGTAGTGCTGTTCGCCGTTCTTGTCGTAGAGGGCGATGTTCTGTTGGAGACAGTCGGTGACGTACTTGTCCGAGATGGTCACCTTGCCGTCGGTGGCTCCGACCACGATGTCGAGAATGTTCAGGAGTTTTCGTGCGTCGCCACCCGAGAAGCGGAAGAGCGCGCCGGTCTCTTGTACCTCGATCTCCCGTTCCCTGAGTTCCGTGTCGATGGTGAGTGCACGGTCCAAAAGTGTTTGGAGGTCCCGGTCCTCCATCGGTTTGAGGATGTAGACCTGGCAGCGGCTCAGAAGCGGCGGGATCACCTCGAACGAGGGGTTCTCGGTCGTGGCGCCGATCAGCGTTACCACCCCCTGCTCGACGGCGCCCAGCAGCGAATCCTGTTGTGACTTGTTGAAGCGGTGTATCTCGTCGATGAACAGAAACGGGGGTTTCTGGTCGAAGAAGCGCTGTTTCTTGGCCGACTCGATCACCTCGCGCACGTCCTTGACGCCCGACGTAACGGCCGAGAGGGTGAAGAACGGGCGTTCGAGCTGTGTGGCGACGATCTTGGCCAGCGTGGTCTTGCCCACGCCCGGAGGTCCCCAGAGGATGAACGAGGGGACGTTTCCCGTCTCGAAGAACTTGCGGAACACGCCCTTTGTGCCCACGAGATGCTCCTGCCCGATGTATTCGTCCATCGTGCGGGGGCGCAGGCGTTCGGCTAAGGGGATGTTCGGCATGGCGGATCGGATTTGTGGTTCAAAGATACGGTTTTTTCAGAAAATTGTGCTACATTTGTTGCACATACTGACAAACACGGAAAGTGTAGTCTATTCCCGAATCGTGAACGTAGGAAATTCACTTGGGTTGGGGATAGGCAAACATCTTGCCGCGTCGTATCCGTTTTTGAGCGGATATAGGCGTGGGAGCGGTTGCTTATTTTATTCCCAAAGGTATCCTACGACCTACGATTCTGAAATAGGCTTCGGCACCGCGCTTTCTTTTTCTACTAACCTCTGTTGGGGTGCGGGCGGAAAAAACTCTAAAATGATGAAAAAGGTTCTACTGACCGTTTGCTTTTTTTTGTTCTGTGGATTCGTTTGTGCGCAAACCGAACATTTTACCTTCAAGGGATTGCCGATTGATGGAGAAGAGCAAGAATTCATAGAAGAATTAGAGTTGCAGGGATATAGAAGAGTTCGTTATATAGAAACGTGTGGGAATAAGACGGTGAATGAAAATGTTTTATCAGGATCGTTTACAGGAAGAGATAGTCATATTAAGATTTACTCTACTCCGATTTCAAATACAATTTGGAAAGTTAGGGTTATGTTTATGCATAATTTTGATACTTGGAAAGAGATCAAAAGTGCATATGAACAATTGGTTGATCTTTACGATCAAAAATACGGTAGTCCAACTTTAGTGGTAAGAATTTTAAATCTCCTTGTAAAGAAGGTGATGGAAATGAATTGTTAGCTTTGAAAGCTGGTGCTTGTATTTATCAGATGGGATTTACTTATAAAAAGGATGATAAGATAGTCGGGTCTGTTTTAATTGAAATGACTAATAATTGCCGGATAATTATATACGTTACAGATTTCTCAACGCTTATAGCGCATAGGTTGATAAACTAATGATAGTCATTACGTTACATGAATTGTTGGTTTAACGTATAACTATTAAACCATCTTATTTACAACTAATTCATATTAAGGTGGTTAGGGTATTAAAGTCCCTGAAATTCTACAAAGAATCGTAAACTATCCCATTGGCGCTCAGTCTAAACTTATGTAGTCTTTGTTGTAGGTTTCAACCCTATACGACTAACAAACTAATTACTAATGGTTTATGGCAAGCACCACTTTCACAATCAGACTCAAGGGGCAACCCGACAAGAATAGGCCGGATTTTGTAAAGATCACCATGATCATTTACAAGGACCCGTACCCTCGTGTACCGAAAGTTCTGCCTATAACGGGTCTATATAAGAATTGGGATCAAAAAACTCAACGGTTCCGGCCGCGTACGGACAATGCGACTGCATTGAATGCGATGCTTGCGCAGAAAGTCGAGGAATTTGACATCATCGGGAGAACATGGGACAGGCAAGGGGTTAAATGGACTCCCAAGCAACTATCCCACTATTATGACAAACCGCGTGAGATCCTTCTGAGGGAAACAGTCATTCCTTCCGTAAAAAAGGAATATGAAGAGTGGATCGAGGAGTTACGTAAGACTGAGAAGATGAAAAATGGGCATCTGGTCACGTGTGAACCCTATGCTCATTCGAATGAAAGTATACTGTAAATATTCGCTCTACCACATCTTTAAAATGTATTTTATGAATTTCGGGATAAACATTTGGAGATTTGAGGAAGAATTGTTACTTTCGGTATAGCAAATACGCTTAACAAGTATTTG
>NZ_DBFWLG010000034.1:0-89011 GCF_048465575.1 Alistipes sp. | reverse complement strand
CCCCGACAAGCCGCGGGTTGCACACGATGAACGTAAATCGTGTGCATGGTGAAACCCTCGGTCTTGCGGCTTCGGCTCAAGAAACCGTCGCTTCGGACGGACAACCGCGCAGGAGGTTCTGAAACCTCCGTCCAAATAGTTCAAAGGCCTACCCGGCGCCGTGATGGCTGCGCCGGGCAGGCCCGTTTTTTGTGGCCGCATCGGACCGCAGCATCAGCCGATCCACTTATTATTTTTTCATTCCGGACGCATGCGAGGAATCTTCCGCTGACTTTTTTGCTTTGCGCCCCCTTGTCAGGCTCGGGCTCGGGGAACCGTTTTCGCCGCGGAACGCGGCGGCAGTCCGCAGCCACCCCCGGGCGGAGGACTGCACGCAGCTCTTCGGCTTCGAGCAGACCTCCGCTGGCTGCGAACCGCTTAATCACACAGGAATCTAACCACATGTGAAAGACACTCATCACACATGAGTATACTCACGTATAGAAGAGCATCACAAATGGCACGTTTTTTAGTTTTGCACTATCAAACATGCTTTGTGAAAACACCCGTGGACATCTATGTAATTGAAGCCATCCGCAAAGAGCGCATGGCTCAAAAAGTTTCGCAAGCCATGTTGGCCTACGGTATCGGTGTTTCAAGAGGTTTCATCGGAATGGCCGAAAGTTCGAAATACGACATAAAATACAACCTCAACCACCTGAACGAGATCGCCAAATACCTCGGCTGCTCGCCACGCGATTTTCTGCCCGAAAAACCGCTATGAACTTATGGAACATAAAATCGCATGGGAGTCGGCTAACAAACGTGCTCCTTGCAATTTTTAATTTTTCATTCTTAATTTTTAATTGCGGGCACGCAGCCGCGCACCCGCCGCTGGGTATCGCTTACGTCGATGCGGACCACCTCTACGATACCCTCCCGGCACCTTTCTACGACGATACGGACTACACGCCCGCGGGCCGGCTCCGCTGGAGCGCGGAGCGCTATCGGCGCAAGATCGCACAGACAGCGGCCCTCCTGGACTCGATGGCCCTGCCTCTTGTCGGCGTGTGGAGCGTGGAGAACGAAGCCGTGGTCCGCGACCTGGCGGCCGCCTGCCGGGGCGATTACGTCTACCTGCACCGCACGCTCAACGCGCTGGACGGCATGGATTTCGCCCTCCTTTACTACGGCGACCGCTTCTACCCGCACTACGCGGAGCCGGGTCGCCGCTACCTCTATGTCGAGGGATTGCTGCGGCACGGAAAACGCCGAGATACGGTCGGTCTGGTCCTGTGCAGCGATCCGCGCATGGCCGAATGGGTCGTCAGGGATCTGCGCCAGGAACGTCCCGGCACAAAGCTCGTCGTGATGGGCCGCATCCCGGCCGGCACATTGGAAGCCTGCGGGCTGCGCGACGCCTCGGCCCGCGCCGAGCGGGCCGGACGGGGCAACATCCGCCGCAGCCGGGGCTGGGCAATGCGCGACCGCATCTTGATCGACACGTCCTTGCGTGCCTCCGACGCCGAGGTGTTCGCCCGCCGCTGGCTCCTCGATCCCGCGACCGGAAGCCCGCTGGCCACCTACGAAAAGGGCCTTTACCGCGGCGGCCCAGGCTATGCGCTGCCCGTATATGTCTATATCGAGTAGATTTTTTTGGATATTCCGAAAAGTTTTCCTATATTCGCAATCCCTCGGGCGAAAATAAATTTTTGAACCGGATGGCAACATCCGGACAATTGCATTTTTTGTTAGCAAACGGGGTGCAATCGGGAAAAATTTTTTAACTTTACTATACAATTTAAAATCCAGATGACTATGGCAGACGTTAAACGAGTCTACACTTTCGGCAACAAGGAGGCCGAGGGGAACGGCAAAATGCGCGAACTGCTCGGCGGCAAAGGGGCCAACCTCGCCGAGATGAACCTCATCGGCATCCCCGTCCCCCCGGGATTCACCATCACCACGGAGGTATGCGCCGAATATTACAAGCACGGCAAGCAGGCCGTCATCGAGTTGCTGCGGCCCGAGGTCGAGCGCGCGATGAAGAACATCGAGCGCCTGACGGGCATGCAGTTCGGCGACCGGGAGAAGCCGCTCTTGGTGTCGGTTCGTTCGGGCGCCCGCGCGTCCATGCCGGGCATGATGGACACGATCCTCAACCTGGGCATGAACGACCAGGCCGTCGAGGCCGTTTCGAAGCGCACGGGCAACCCGCGTTTCGCGTGGGACTCGTACCGCCGTTTCGTTCAGATGTACGGCGACGTGGTGCTGGGCATGAAGCCCGAATCGAAAGAGGACCACGACCCGTTCGAGGTGCTGATCGAAGCGCAGAAAGAGAAGCGCGGCGTGAAGAACGACACCGACCTAACGACAGACGACCTCAAAGAGCTGGTGGCCGATTTCAAGGCCGCCGTCAAGAAGCAGACCGGCGAGGATTTCCCCACCAATCCCTGGGATCAGCTCTGGGGCGCCATCTGCGCCGTCTTCGGCTCGTGGATGAACGACCGCGCCATCCTCTACCGCAAGCTCAACAACATCCCTGCCGAGTGGGGCACGGCCGTGTCGGTGCAGGCGATGGTCTTCGGCAACATGGGCGACAATTCGGCCACGGGCGTAGCTTTCTCGCGCGACGCCGCCACGGGTGAAAACATCTTCAACGGCGAGTACCTGATCAACGCCCAGGGTGAGGACGTGGTGGCCGGCATCCGCACCCCGCAGCAGATCACCATTGAGGGTTCGAAGCGCTGGGCCAAGGCGCAGAACATCTCCGAGGAGGACCGCCGCACGAAATTCCCCTCGCTCGAAGAGGTGATGCCCGTGGTTTATAAAGAACTGGACGAGATTCAGCACCACCTCGAGCACTATTTCACCGACATGCAGGACATCGAGTTCACGATCCAGGACGGCAAGCTCTGGATGCTCCAGTGTCGCAACGGCAAGCGCACGGGCGCCGCGATGGTCAAAATCGCCATGGACATGCTCCGCGAGGGGCTGATCGACGAGAAGACCGCCGTGCTGCGCTGCGAGCCCGCCAAGTTAGACGAGCTGCTCCACCCGGTCTTCGACAAGAAAGCGATCGCTTCGGCCGAGGTCATCACCAAGGGTCTGCCCGCCTCGCCGGGCGCCGCCACGGGACCCGTGGTGTTCTTCGCCGACGACGCCGAGAAAGTACTCGAAAAGACGGGCCAAAAGGCCATTCTGGTGCGCATCGAGACCTCGCCCGAGGACCTCAAGGGCATGCTCGACGCCGCCGGTATCCTCACCGCACGCGGCGGCATGACCTCGCATGCGGCCGTCGTGGCGCGCGGCATGGGCAAGTGCTGCGTCTCGGGCGCCGGGGAGCTGGAGATCGACTACAAGGCGCGCACGATCCGCGTCAACGGCTTCACGGTCAAGGAGGGCGACTGGATTTCGCTCAACGGCTCGACCGGCGAGGTCTACCTGGGCAAGGTAGCCACCCAGGCCGCCGACCTGAGCGGCGATTTCGGCCATTTGATGGAGCTGGCCGGCAAGTACTCCGTGCTGAAAGTCCGCGCCAACGCCGACTCTCCCAAGGATGCCGCGCAGGCGTTCGTGTTCGGCGCCGAGGGTATCGGCCTGTGCCGCACCGAGCACATGTTCTTCGAGGGCGACCGCATCAAGGCGTTCCGCGAGATGATTCTGGCCGACGACGAGGCCGGCCGCCGCGTGGCCCTGGCGAAGCTGCTGCCCATTCAGCGGGGCGATTTCGAGGGCCTGTTCAAGGCCATGAACGGATTTCCCGTCACCGTCCGCCTGCTCGATCCGCCGTTGCACGAGTTCGTGCCCCACGACGAAAAGGGACAGCGCGAGATGGCCGAAGAGATGAACGTACCGTTCGAGAAGATCGTCTCGAAAGTGGAGTCGCTCGCCGAGTTCAACCCCATGCTCGGACACCGCGGCTGCCGCCTGGGCAACACCTACCCCGAGATTACCGAGATGCAGACCCGCGCCATCATCGAAGCCGCGATGAACGTCCGCGCCGCAGGTACCCCCGTCCACGTGGAGATCATGGTGCCGCTGGTGGGCAACCACAAGGAGCTGCGCTACCAGAAAAACATCATCGACACCACGGCCGAGCAGGTCTTCTCGGAGCGCAACGACAAGATCGACTACCTCGTGGGCACGATGATCGAGGTGCCGCGCGCCGCCGTGACGGCCAATCAGATCGCCGAGGTGGCCGAGTTCTTCTCGTTCGGCACGAACGACCTGACGCAGATGACCCTCGGCTTCTCGCGCGACGACATCTCGAAGTTCCTGCCCGTCTACCTCGACAAGGGTATTCTGAAGAACGATCCGTTCCAGATTCTCGACCGCAACGGCGTGGGTCAGCTGATCCGCGAGGCCGTCTTCAAGGGACGCGGCGTGCGCGAGAACCTCAAGTGCGGCATCTGCGGCGAGCACGGCGGCGAACCCTCGTCGGTGGAGTTCTGCCACTATGCCGGACTCAACTACGTGAGCTGCTCGCCGTTCCGCGTGCCCATCGCGCGCCTGGCCGCCGCACACGCAGCGCTCAAGGAGAAATAGAACCGCTATTACACTGCTATCGATGAGACCTGCCTTTCGGGGCAGGTCTTTTTTTTGCGGGGTGGCTGCGGACTGCCGCTGCCTTTGGCGGCGAGGAATGGAAGCGGAAGATTCTTCACATTGTTCGATATGACAATTTTCACTTTTGTCCTTTCACCTTTTGCGACCCATCGACAGGCTCGGGGATCGAAAATGCTTCGCGGTTTGACAACTGATGACTTTTCACCTTTCACCTTTCACTTTTCACCTTAGCGCCGTCCTCCGCCGGGGGTGGCTGCGGACTGCCGCCGCCGGGACAGGGCACAAAAAAGCGCCCCTGAAACAGGGACGCTCAACCTAAAACGATTCGTTTACGTCAGAAATGGTAGGCCACGGAGATACCGAAATTCCAGAAGCCGGGGGTGAAGAAGCCCTTGGAGTTTCCTCCGATCACCGCACCGATGATCGGCCGGTAGTCGACCGAGAGCGAGATGGGGACGCTTTTGAACTGGCAGCCGAAAGCGCACGAGCCGGCTACGCCCAAGAGAAAACCCGCCTTGTCGAAATTGTACATACCCAGTGCACCGCCCACACCGGCATTCAAAAACCAGTCGCACGTTTGGGGAGTCCAGTCCCACTGGAAACAGCGCCAGTTGTAGATTCCCGTGGCGGCCAGACCGTCGTAATTGGGGAACGAGAGGGTGAATTGCACGAAATTGGATGTACTCAAGTTGCGCTGGTAGAGCAGTTCCGCACTGCCGCCGAATCGAAGACCCACCGCATTGTCCTGTGCCCGGGCAAGACCCAGCGCGAAGCAGGAGATCAGCAAGGTAAAAAATAACTTTTTCATAATCAATGATTTACACAAAAATAAAAACTGTTTGCACGATCTTGTGACCCAAAGATACGAAAAAAATGCGAACCGGCAAATCCCCGGCGGTCCGATTCGACCTCAGCGACAATCCGTGCGACATCGCGCGGGAAATTCCCGGGACGGCACGAGTGTTGCAGAGTCTTGTCGGAAAACGAAACAACTCTCATTCTGTAAAAGTAACGAACATGAAAAAAATTCTTTTCACTGCCGTAGCCGCTTTGATCGCATTCACGGTATCGGCGCAAGAGTATCAGCAGCGGCGTGACGGCTACTACCGTAACGACACGCGCAATGCGTACAACGACCGCACGGACCGTACGACCGGTCAGGTACGCGACGACCGTTACGGGACGGGGACGACCAACAACCCCTATGTCCGCACGACCGAAGGGTTCCGCAGCGAGGAGACCCGCTGGGCGGTAGGTCCCCAGCTCGGTATCTACATGAATACCGACATGGACGGCGCGGTTCTGGGCGTGGGTGCCTACGGCCGTTACAGCATCACCAACCACTGGCGCATCCAGCCGGCCATCACGGCACTGCTCGAAAAGAACTGCTCGATCGACGTCAGCGCCGACATCCAGTACCTCTTCCAACTCACCCGCCGGTGGGACATCTATCCGCAGGTAGGTGTGGGAGCCAATGATTTCGGCGACTGGTCGTGCGGCATCGATTTCGGTGTGGGTACCGATTTCGCCGTCTCGCGCCGCTGGGACCTGACGGCCGCATTCAAGTGGATCATCCAGACGGCCAGCAACCGCAACGATCCGTTCCTGATCAACATCGGCGCTTCGTACCGTTTCTAAGCAGCGCCTCAGAGAGCGAAAACTCCCGGAAAACAATGTTTTCCGGGAGTTTTTGCGTTACTGTTCGTTCTGGCGGATCATCTCGAAAATCCGGTAGCCGACGGGGGCATACGACCGCCAGGCCGAGCGTCGTACGGGGTATTCGTAAGCCCGGCCGCCGGACCAGAGCGTCGCCTCGGGCGTCGCCCGCTCGTCGAAGAAAGCACATACGGGGGCGGCATCCGTACGCAGCGAGTAGCGGTGGCGCCACCCTTTTTTCCCGGGTTCGAGGTAGAGCCGCTCCACCGGACCGGCCAGGCTGGCATCGCCCGAGCGGAACCGGACCGAATCGGCTGCGGCAGGCTGCGGCAAGCTGCAAGTGAAATTGATCGTCACGCGGCCGTCCTGCCCCTCCTTGTAGGTCATGTCGAAAGTCAGATCGCCCCATCGGGGGCTCTCGAACAGCGTGACGGGGAGCGTGTGGTAGATCGTCCCGTCCGCCTGGGCTTTCGAGACATAGCGGCCGCGAATGTTTTGCGAGCGGGCACCTGCCGTGAGGCCCACCGTCGTGAGCAGGAGCAGCAGCGCGCGCTTAATCACCGTAGACGATGACCGTGTAGATCGTATAGACGCCGACATAGGACTTGGCCTGGTAATCGACATGGTGGATGCGCGTAATGCCGGCTTCGCGGGCGGCGGCCTGGATGCTGGCATCGCCCAGAGCGACCACGCCCACGTAGCCCTTTGCCTCGGCCGTGCCGACCTTGCTCGATCCGGCATTGCCCGTCACGGCCAGCCCGTCCTTGACATCGGTGTAGATACCGCCAAAGAGCGGCGACTTGATGCACCCCATACAGAGCGCAGCGGCGAAAATGAATGCGAAAAATTTCTTCATATCGGTTATGTCATTTGGTTTTATACGCACAGCGGTATTTGCCTTTGACGAGATTCAGCAGCTTGCCTTTCAACAGGTTGCGGCGAAGCGGCGAAATGCGGTCGGTAAAGACCGTGCCCTCGATGTGGTCGTACTCGTGCTGGATGACCCAGGCCCTCAGGCCCGTGAACTCCTCGTCGTGGGGATTCATCTCCTCGTCCAGATAACGCATGCGGATCGCCAGCGAGCGCTGCACGTCGGCGTGGATGCCGGGGAACGAAAGGCACCCCTCGTTGTAGGTCTTCGTCTCCTCGGAGAGGGCATAAATCTCGGCGTTGATGAATGCGCGCCTGTAGTCCGCGCACGTGGGGTCCTCGTCGGCCCAGGGCGTGCAGTCGACGATGAACAGGCGCATGTCCTTGCCGATCTGCGGGGCGGCAAGACCCACGCCCTCGGCTTCGGAAAGGGTCAGGAACATGTCCTCGACCAGCTTTTTCAACTCCGGATAATCGGCCGGAACGGGCTGGCAGCGTTTGCGCAGCACCTCGTCGCCGTATATTACGATTGGGTAGATCATATATTACCAAGTTATACTATTTTATGACTATCGTTACTTTCTCCCGCGGCCGGAGCAACGGCCCCACCGGGCGGCTCGGAGACCGTGGTTTCGCCGCTGCGACCCCTCGACAGGCTCGGGGATCGTGTGCTTTCAGCGGCTTAACCTCGCTCCCGTTCGGAGCCTGCAAGGGAAGCACGGATTCAAGCCCGTTATCCCAGTCCGGTTTCTCGTCAGAACGAGTTGAATTTCGTGTTTCGTGCCGCAGGACACGGACGGGATGTACATGGGTACCTCCCGTTCGGGGCCTGCAAGGGAAGCACGGAATTCAGCCGTTATCACGGGAAACCCGGCTCTCCATGTAGGATTGCAGGATAATCGTGGCGGAAATCTTATCCACCAGCGCCTTGTCGCGGCGGGCCATGCGTCCGATGCCGCTCTCGAGCATCGCGCGGTGGGCCAGCACCGAGGTGAAGCGCTCGTCCCAGAAAACGACCTCCTTGTCGGGCCAGGCTCTTCGCAGGCGGGCCGCGAGCGGCTCGATGTAGCGCCACGTTTCAGAGGGCGTGCCGTCCATGCGCGCGGGCTTGCCCACTACGATCGTACTAACGTCCTCCGCGGCGAAATATTTTGCCAGCCACGCTTCGAGCTGCCTGGTCTCGACCGTCGCAAGCCCCCCGGCAATCAGCCGCAGCGGGTCGCTCACGGCGATGCCCGTACGGCGGGTTCCGTAATCGATGGCGAGGATGCGGCTCACAGGTCAGGTGAAAAGCCTGCGGTAGGAGCACTCCTCTTCGACCATCGCGTGCAGGGCCTCGATCTTCACACGCTCCTGCTGCATCGTGTCGCGTCGACGGACCGTGACGGTGCCGTCGCAGAGCGTCTGGCCGTCGACCGTCACGCAGAAAGGCGTGCCGACGGCGTCCTGGCGGCGGTAGCGCTTGCCCACGGAGTCCTTCTCGTCGTAAACGACGTTGTAGTCGTATTTCAACTCGTCCACGATCCGCTGCGCCACCTCGGGCATGCCGTCCTTTTTGACCAGCGGCAGCACGGCGACCTTGACGGGCGCCAGCGCGGCCGGCAGACGCAGCACCACGCGGGTGTCGCCTCCGTCCAAAGTCTCCTCGGTATAGGCCGCGGACATCACCTGGAGGAACATGCGGTCCACGCCGATCGAGGTTTCGACCACGTAGGGCACGTAGCTCTCGCCCGTCTCGGGGTCGAAATACTGGATTTTGCGCCCCGAGAACTGCTGGTGGTTGCCCAGGTCGAAATCGGTGCGCGAGTGGATGCCCTCGACCTCCTTGAAGCCGAACGGGAAGCAGAACTCGATGTCGGTGGCGGCGTTGGCGTAGTGGGCCAGCTTCTCGTGGTCGTGGAAACGGTATTTTTCGTCGCCGAAGCCCAGGGCGCGGTGCCAGGCCATGCGGGTCTCTTTCCAGGCGTTCCACCACGCCATCTCGGTGCCGGGGCGGACGAAGAACTGCATCTCCATCTGCTCGAACTCGCGCATGCGGAAGATGAACTGGCGGGCGACGATCTCGTTGCGGAACGCCTTGCCGATCTGCGCGATGCCGAACGGAATTTTCATGCGGCCCGTCTTCTGGACGTTCAGGAAATTGACGAAGATGCCCTGCGCCGTTTCGGGCCGGAGGTAGATGGTGTTGGCGCCCTCGGCCGTGGAGCCCATCTGCGTGGAGAACATGAGGTTGAACTGACGCACCTCGGTCCAGTTGCGCGTACCCGAAATGGGGCACACGACCTCGCAGTCGAGGATGATCTGACGGAGGGCCGCCAGGTCGTTGGCGTTCATCGCTTCGGCGAAGCGCGCATGCACCTCGTTGCGCTTGGCGAGAAGCTCCGCCACGCGGGGGGAGGTCTCGCGGTACTTGGCTTCGTCGAACGTCTCGCCGAAGCGTTTGCGGGCCTTTTCGACCTCCTTTTCGATCTTCTCGTCCTGGCGGGCGATCCAATCTTCGACCAGCACGTCGGCGCGGTAGCGCTTCTTCGAGTCGCGGTTGTCGATCAGCGGGTCGTTGAACGCCCCCACATGGCCCGAGGCCTCCCACGTGCGGGGGTGCATGAAGATCGCGGCGTCGAGGCCGACGATGTTCTCGTGGAGCTTGACCATCGAATCCCACCAGTAGCGCTTGATGTTGTTCTTCAGCTCGACGCCGTTCTGCCCGTAGTCGTAGACGGCGGCCAGACCGTCGTAGATCTCGCTCGACGGGAACACGAAGCCGTACTCCTTGCAGTGGGCCACGAGCTTTTTGAATAGTTCTTCCTGAGTCATATGATTTGTTTTATCGTTTTCCGAATGACAAAAGTACGAAATAAATAGGAATATGGGGCGCTCCGCGATTTTTTTTCTACTTTTGTCGCCAGGGGTTCAAGAACCTCGGAAACAGAACAGACATGCAAATGACCAGAACACTCTTAACAGCCTTGGCGGCCCTCGTGCTGACTGCCGCCTGCACCTGCAAAGGCGAAGACTACAAGGGCCTCTTCGGACAGATCCGGGTGGCGGATACCCGGGCGTTGGAACAGACGGTCGGCGCCGATGAGACCCAGGCCCCGAACGGGGTGACGTTCACGACCCCGGCGGCCTGGAGCTCGGAGATCGCCTCCACGCGCGCCGAGGCGCCCGACTGGGTATCGATCGCGCCCGACCACGGCGACGCAGCGGGCACCTATACGGTGCGGATTGCGCTCGAAACCAATCCGTTCGAGGAGGCGCGTTCGGCGACGATCACCATCCACAGCGGCGACTCGCAGTTCGAAATCCGGGTGACGCAGACGGGAACCGACAACCCGATCATCCCGTACAGCAACCGCATTACCGGAATCGAGCTCCACCATGTGCTCACATGGGATGCCCCCGGCTCGGCCCCCGAGGAGGAGTGGCTCGCCACGATCGGCTTCCAGTACGACGATGCGGGCCGCGTCGTCCTGATCGGCATGGACGAGACGCCCGAAAACCTCGCCAACAACATCGAGCAGCTCTTCACTTTCGCCTACGCAGAGCGGCAGATCGAACTCCGGGCAAACGACGACCAGGGGAGCGACCTGTCGTACACCGTCGTGCTCGATGCCGCGGGCCGGGCCGTCGAAGCACGTGCGGATGGCGGCACGGAGCACTGGAGCTTCGGGTACGACGGCGCGGGCTACTGCGAGCGGATCGAATACGACGGCACGGATTACACGCCGGGGATCGAGAGCATCGGCTGCGGCTGGAGCAGCGGCAATCTCACGGCACTCGATGCTTTCGATTCGCAAGGCGGCAAGGTCCCCGAATACAGCTATGCGTTCGACTACCAGATGCAGACGACCAACCGCCCCGAAGCGGTGAACCTCGATCTGAACGCCTTGCTCTTCAACGTCTGTCCCGATTTCGAGGACGGGGAGTTCCCGATGGGCGCCATGCTCTCCGGCATCGGGCGGCTGGGCCGGCGCAGCGCCAACCTGACGGCGAGCTGCAAGGACGAGACCGATTACGGGATGGAGAAGCTGCACGACGGCACCGTTCGCTCTTACAAAATACTGGACGAGCGGATCGAATGGACGCAGCAGGCCGACGGGCAGGTGACCCAGGCCACCTTGACACGCACCGTGCAGCAGGTCCGGAGTAAAAACGGCACAAAGGAGGTTGTCGAAAACGGCGGATTCACGGAGGTGGATATTTACAAAATCCGTTACTGACCCGGCAGCATCCGGAACGCATAAAACAGGGACGACCCCGCTGGGATCGTCCCTGTTTGTGTTTTCGGAAAACTTATCTCTTTGCGAGGCCCCCTGAGGTCCTACCCCATCAGTCCGGCGCGGAGGAACGAAAAGTCGCCCTCGCGGGCTATGATGATGTGGTCCAGAAGCGCGATGTCGAACAGTTCGGCCGCCTGGGCGATGCGCTCGGTGAGGACCTTGTCCTGGGCGCTGGCTTCGGCGGCGCCCGAGGGGTGGTTGTGAATCAGGATGAGCTTGGTGGCCAGCAGTTCGAGCGCCCGCTTGATGATGATCCGGTGGTCGACGACCGTGCCCTGCACGCCGCCCTGACTGACCCGCTGACGCTCGATGATGCGGTTCGAGGAGGTGAGGTAAACGGCCCAGCACTCCTCGTAGGCAAGGGTCTGCATCTGCCTGCGGAAGAGGCGCACCACGTCGTCGCTCGTCGTAATGATGTCGGCCTCCAGCACGCGCATGTCCGATAACCGCAGGCCCAGCTCCATCGCGGCGTGCAGCTGGCACGCCCGGCGAAGTCCCATGCCGCCGACCATTCTCAGGCGAGCCGTATCCTCGTCGCCGATGCGGGCGAGGGAGTTGCCATAGGTCGTAAGAAGAGTCTGTGCAAGTGCTTCGTCCTCCAGCACAAGTGCCAGCAATTCGAGGTCCGTGAGCGACTCCACGCCCCGGGAGGCCATCTTATCTGCTATGTTTTTCATGCGATTCTCGAGTGTCGGGTTGGTCTTACGGGTGATTGGGTTCCGATCGGTTCGGGACAAGCGGTCGGAGCTATTCGGTGCGGATCAGGTTGCGGTCAGCCGGTCCATCTTGTCCAGCAGCGAGGCGCACTGTTCGTCGGTCATGTAGTGCGCCACCGAGAAAGCGGCCTGCTGTTCGGCCTCCTTTTTCGACTCTCCCGCGCCGTGGCCGACCTCCATGCCGTCGATGAGCACCGTACAGCAAAACTGCGGGTGGTTCGAGGCGTACTCGCGTCCGTGCTCCGTGCGGAAAGCGATGCGGTGGTGGTTCTTCTGGCACCACTCGATCAGGCGGCTCTTGAAATCGGTCTCCGACTCGGTGAGGCGCTCCAGATTGAGGTGGCGGAGGAATATCTTGTTGATGAGCAGTCGGTTGACGAAATCGTACCCCTGGTCGAGGTAGATGGCGCCGATCATGGCTTCGAACGCATCGCCGTAGATGTGTTTCTGGGCGATGGCCGCTCCGCCGTTGGAGATGACCTGGCGGTCGAGCCCGAGTTCCACGGCCAGTGCATTGAGCGACTGGCGCGAGACGATCTTCGAGCGCAGCTGGGTCATGAACCCCTCGTCGCGGTCGGGAAATTCGATGAAGATGTAGTCCGAGGTGACGGCTTCGATCACGGCATCGCCCAGGTATTCGAGGCGTTCGTTGTTGATCGTGCGGCCGTCGTCCAGAACCAAAGAAGCTGACTTGTGAATCAAAGCCAGCTTGTAAAGTTCGATGTTGTGCGGAATGAATCCGAACAGATCGTCGATCGTTCTGTAATACGCCTTGTCGGGCCCGAGGTTCCTCCTGAGAGGACGAAGCAAGAAATCAAACACGGGCTTTCGCAGGGCGTTAGAATTTGCGGAAAATGACCGTCGAGTTGTGACCGCCGAAGCCGAACGTGTTGCTCAGGGCGCATTTCACGTCGCGCTGCTGGGCCTTGTTGAGCGTCAGGTTCAGCCGCGGGTCGATCTCCGGATCACGGTTCTCGCAGTTGATCGTCGGTGGCACCACGCCGTGCGTGAGGGCGAAGATGCACGCAAGGGCCTCGACGGCACCGGCGGCACCCAGCAGGTGACCGGTCATGGATTTGGTCGAGGAGATGTTGACCCGGTAGATGTGGTCGCCCAGCACGCCGGCCACGGCTTTGAGTTCGGGAATGTCGCCCGCAGGGGTCGAGGTGCCGTGTACGTTCACGTAGTCGATCTCCTCGGGCCGTATGCCGGCATCCTTGATCGCATCGCGCATCGCTTTCATGGCACCCTTGCCCTCGGGGTGAGGCGCCGTGAAATGGTAGGCGTCGGCCGAAGCCCCGCCGCCGCAGATTTCGCAATAGATCTTCGCACCGCGCGCCTTGGCGTGCTCCAGCTCTTCGAGCACCAGCGCTCCGGCGCCCTCGCCGATCACGAAGCCGTCGCGGTCCCGATCGAACGGGCGCGAAGCGTGCTGCGGGTCGTCGTTGCGCGTCGAGAGCGCCTGCATCGAGTTGAAACCGCCCACCGAGGGTTCGTTCACGGCAGCCTCCGAGCCGCCCGTAATCATCATGTCGGCCTTGCCGTAGCGGATGGCCTCCATGGCGGCGATCATGCCGTGGTTCGAGGAGGCGCAGGCCGAGACGGTGCAGTAGTTGGGGCCCATGAAGCCGTATTTCATCGAGATGAAACCGGCGGCGATGTCGGAGATCATGCGGGGAATAAAGAATGGGCTAAACCGCGGGGTTCCATCCCCTGCGGCCCAGCCCACGCACTCATCGAAGAACGATTTAATGCCTCCGATACCCGAACTCCAAATCACGCCCACCTGCTCCTTGTCGACCTTTTCCAGGTCGATGGCGGCATCCTCGACGGCCTGCGTGGCCGCGATGAGGGCATACTGCGTAAAGAGGTCGTACTTGCGGACCTCCTTGCGGTCGAAATAGCGGGTCGAGTCGTAATCCTTTACCTCACAAGCAAATTTCGTCTTAAATTTTTCGGCATCGAAATGAGTAATCGGTGCGGCACCCGAGACTCCCTTCTCCAGATTCGAAAAAAACTCCTCTATATTATTACCGAGCGGGTTGATCGTACCGATGCCCGTAACAACTACTCTTCTTTCAGTCATAAATTCAAGGCTTTTGTGCCGTGATGCTTGGTTTTCGGAAATTATTTCTTGTGCTCCTCGATGTAGGTGATCGCGTCGCCTACCGTAGCGATCTTCTCAGCGTCCTCGTCCGGAATCTGGATATCGAAAGCCTTTTCGAACTCCATGATCAGCTCTACGGTGTCGAGCGAGTCTGCGCCCAGGTGGTTGGTGAAGCTGGCTTCGGGTACTACCTCCGACTCCTTTACACCCAGTTTGTCAACGATGATCTCGACAACTTTTGATTGAACTTCTGACATAATTTTAAATTTTTAGTTAAACAATTATTTGGAAATAGATCTTTGATATTTCCGGGGTAATTTTGCGCAAAAGTAACACTTTTTTTATTACTTTTGACAAAACCGTTCTTTTTTTTATTCACAACTTTTTCGACATTTAGCACATTTTTTTAATCAAACCGTTAGAAACCATCTGCTTATGAAACTCCTCCTGATCTCCAATTCGACCAATGCCGGCGAGGAATACCTCGCGTGGCCGCTGCCCGAAATAGGCCGGTTTCTCCACGGGGTCGACGAAATCGCGTTCGTTCCCTACGCCGCCGTAACGTTCTCCTACGCGGAGTACGAAAGGAGAGTGCAGGCGCAGTTCGACAGGCTGGGAATCCGCGTGCGTTCCATCCACCGGGTCGCGGACCCCGCGCGCACGATCCGCCGCGCCGAGGCGATCTGCGTGGGCGGCGGCAATACGTTCGCGCTGACCAAAAAGATGCAGGAGCAAGGGTTGATCGCAGCCATCCGCAGCCGCATCAAGGCCGGCACGCCCTACGTCGGGTGGTCGGCCGGAAGCAACGTTTGCTGTCCGACGATCTCGACCACGAACGACATGCCGATCGTCGAGCCGCTCTCGTTCAAGGCGATCGGGGCCGTCCGGTTCCAGATCAATCCCCACTACCTCGACGCCTCGCCCGCGGGGCACGCCGGCGAGACGCGCGAACAGCGCATCGCAGAGTATATCGAGGCCAATCCGCGCCGCTGGGTGGCCGGCCTGAGGGAGGGCTGCCTGCTGCGCTACGAAAACGAGCGGCTCGAACTGGTCGGCGGCCGCCCGATGCGGATGTTCCGCAAGGGGGTCGAGCCGTTCGAGGTGCAGCCGGGAGAGGACCTTTCGTTCTTATTATAAATAGGTATGAAAGTACTGATCGCGGGTCTCGGCCTGATCGGCGGGTCGCTGGCCCTCGCCCTGCGCGACCGCGGGCTGGCGCAGGAGATACTCGGGGTCGAGCGCAACGAAGAGCACGCGGCCGAGGCCTTGCGGCTGGGCCTGGCGGACCGGATCGTGCCGTTCGACGAGGGGGTCACCGAGGCCGGCCTGATCGTGCTGGCAACCCCCGTGGACACGATTCCGCTGCTGGCCGTCAAGGCACTCAACCGCGTGAACGCGAGGCAGGTGGTGATGGACGTGGGGTCGATCAAGGGCGAGTTGTGCGAGGTGATCTCGATGCACGCCAACCGGGGCCGTTTCGTGGCCGCGCACCCCATGTGGGGCACCGAATACAGCGGTCCGCAGGCGGCCCGGCGGGGCGCCTTTGCAGGGCGCAGCGTGGTGCTGTGCGAGCCTGAGCGCAGCGACGACGACGCGCTGCGCTGCGTCGAGGGTATCTTCCGCGCGCTCGAAGCGCCGATCGTTCGCATGGACCCCGAGGAGCACGACCTGCACGCGGCCTACGTCTCGCATATTTCGCACATTACCTCGTTCGCTCTGGCCAACACCGTGCTCGAAAAGGAGCGCGAGGAGCGGCACATCTTCGACCTGGCGGGCGGCGGCTTCGAAAGCACGGTGCGTCTTGCGAAGAGTTCGGCCGCGACGTGGGTGCCGATCTTCCTGCGCAACAAGTTCAACGTGCTGGACGTGCTGCGCGAACACATCCACCAGTTGCAGCTCCTGCGCCGGATGATCGAGCGCGACGACTCCGAGGGGCTTGCCGAGGCCATCCGTCGTGCGAACACCATCCAGAAGATCATCCGTTGACATGGACTCCCAGCCGAACGAAACCGCCGCAGCCCACACGGGCCGCACGGGCGAAGAAGCCGCAGCCGAATGGCTCCGCCGGGCGGGGTACGAGTTGTGCGCCCGCAACTGGCGGCAGGGGCGCTACGAGTTGGACATCGTGGCCCGCAAGGCGGGAGTTGTGCATATCGTGGAGGTCAAGACGCGCCGCGCGGGATCGCTCACGCCGCCCGAAGCGGCGCTGACGCTCCAAAAATTCCGGGCGCTGAGCCGTGCCGCGGCCTCGTTCCTGACCGCCTCGGGCATGGACGGATGGGAGGTGCAGTTCGACCTGGCTGCCGTGGAGATCACACCCGACGGACCCCGCGTGCGGTTCATCGAAAATGCGATGGAATACAACTGGTAATTTTGCTTTTATGACAAAAAACGTTACCTTTGCCGGACCGTGAAAGAACCTGACGCCGCGCGGAGTTTGCGAAAAAGCCGCCCGACGCCGGAGAAACGCATGTTTTACCATTTACCAACGCTAACCGCAGATACCGATGTGGATCTATAATTTCGGTCTGACGCTATACGTCTGGGCCATCCGGCTCGTAGCACCGAGGCACGCGAAGGCCCGGCTCTGGATAGAGGGTCGCCGAAACCTCTTCAAACGCATGGCCGAGGTCATCGCTCCCTCCGACCGCATCGTCTGGGTGCATGTGGCGTCGCTGGGCGAGTTCGAGCAGGGCCGCCCGATCATCGAACAGCTCCGCAAAACACATCCCGAATACAAGATACTCCTGACCTTTTTCTCCCCCTCGGGCTACGAAATCCGCAAGGATTACAAGGGCGCCGATTACATTTTCTACCTCCCGATCGACACCCCGCGCAACGCCCGCCGGTTCCTCGACGCGGCGCATCCCGAGGTCGCAATTTTCGTCAAATACGAGTTCTGGCTCAACCTGCTGAAAGAGCTGCGCCGCCGCAAGGTGCGCACCTACGTCGTCTCGGCGATCTTCCGCCCGGGTTCGATCTTCTTCCGTCCCTACGGCGGCATGTGGCGGCAGGCGCTCGAGGCGTTCGACGTGATGTTCGTGCAGAACGAGGAGTCGAAAAGGCTGCTGGCCGAGCTGGGGTTCGACAACGTACTCGTAGCCGGCGACACGCGCTTCGACCGCGTGGCCGAAATCGCCCGGTCGGCTCGCCATATCGATGTGGTGGAGCGTTTCCGGGGGGACTGCCGCCTGTTCGTAGCCGGTTCGACCTGGGGGCCCGACGAGGAGCTGCTCATCCGGCTGATGAACGAAAATCCGGAGATCAAATTCGTCGTCGCGCCGCATGAAATGGACGAAGCCCGCATCGGGCGGCTCATCGACGAAACGCGCGGCGGAGCACTGCGCTTCTCGCAATGCACGTCCCGTACGGCATACGGATCGCGGCAGCTGCTGATCCTCGACACGGTGGGACTGCTCTCGTCGGTGTACAGCTATGCCACGTGGAGTTATATCGGCGGCGGGTTCGGTGTCGGCATCCACAATACGCTCGAAGCCGCTACGTTCGGCCTGCCGGTGGCTTTCGGGCCCAACTACCACAAATTCAAGGAGGCACGCGACCTGGTAACGCTCGGCGCCGCCCGGCCGGTGGCCGATTACGACCAGCTGCGGGCGTGGTTCATCCCCTTGCGCGACAACGAAGAGTTCCTCATCAAGACGCGCCGCATCGCAAAAGACTACACCACGCGCCACCAGGGCGCCACGGGAATCGTCGTGCGGACGATCTTCGGGTAATAATCCGGTTCATAATTTAGGAGGTGCGCACCTCGCCCGGGTGGCTGCGAACTTTCCGCTGCCCGAAAGCGGTATGGGCAAGACAGGAAGCGGAAGATTCTCCGCATGCGTTCGGAATGACACGATCGAGATACGCGGCGTGCGAGATGTAAGTGTAAGATTCCCGCATGCGTTCGGAATGACACGATTTATGGCGGTTCTCGGCAGGCGGGCTTGGCTGCGGGCTGCTGCCGAGTTCCGCGGCAAGTTCTTTGCCGCTAATCGGCCAGCAAAGAGAGGTGCAACCGATACCCCATTCGGATTGGCAAAGGGAGCTCGGGGAATCGAGAAAGGGAGGGCTTGCTACCCCTCGACAACGCTGGGGATCGAAAATGGGCGGACTTGCGCACCCCTCGACAATGCTGGGAATCGAAAATGGGCGGACTTGCGACCCCTCGGCAATGCTCGGAGGATTGAGAAAGGGAGGGCTTGCGCCATCTCGGCAATGCTCGGGAATCGAGAAGAAAGCATACGCCATCGGACAGACATGACGAAATGCGCGAAATCGGATGATTTCGCGCACTTGCATTTCGTAACGTCCCTACCGCTCGAAGAGCAGGCTCTCGTTCTTGGGGTGTTTGTACCAGTCTTTCGCACGGGCTCCGCCGTCGGGCCCCTTGAGGAACCAGTAGCAGTCGTCGATCGAGGCACGCTCCTGCGCCCACCGGAACTGCCACGAGGCGTCGTCCGGGTCACTCAGCGGAATATCCAGCACGCAGGGGTATTCGCCCGTGTTGAAATTGGTCTTGTAGATGTAGTAGCCGCTGCCGTTCTGCATGCAGGGTTCGATCCCGCCGTAGAGCGACTGCGTAACGGATTCGAAAAAGTCGGGATCGAACCTCTGCGTGGGATAGACGTTGACGTAGCTGGTCAGATCGCCAATGAGCTGGGCGTAGCGGCCCGAATTCCAGAAACCGAACGTGTTGGTCATGCCCGAACCTACGGCCAGCGGGCGCACGGTGATCTGCTTGTGGCGGTTTTTGGACTGATAGAAATCCTTGATCTCGTACTGGATGACGGCGTCGTTGAAATCGAAATCGCCCGGCGAGGGGTAGTTGTCCTCGAAGAGGTAGATTCCGGACGTGGTCGTGCAGGCGATCTCTTCGGGCTTCTCCGTATTGCCGATCTCCACGTCCTCGTTGGGCTGGATGTCTTCGGGGTTGCTCTCCACCAGGCAGAGGATGTCGTTGTAGTCGCCGTCGTATTTCGAGCCCTCGGTGACGATGCGGTTCTCCATGCCCAGCACATTGCCCTCGAAGCCGTCCATCATCACATGGCAGATGAAACCGTTGGCCACGTAGTTGTCCTCGATGCGGAATTTCTCCTTGTTGTCGGCATAGGTCAGCGTGAAATTCCGCACGCGGGGGTTGAGCGAGGGGGTCGTGAAGCGGAAGCCGTCGTTGCCCACCAGGCTGTTGCCCAGGTAGACGAAGCCGACGTTCAGCCCCTTGGCGAACTTGCCCAAGCTGAATTTCTTGTAGGAGGAGACGTTGCCGTCGATCTCGCGGCGCGTGTCGAAGATGCAGTTTTTCCTGGCTTTCATTTCGGCATAGGCGATCTCGACCACCTCGTTGTTCTTCACGCCGTAGAACGTGCAGTCGTCGAACGTCAGCCGCTCCATCTTCCCGGCCGGATAGGTGTAGCACCACAACATGCCGTAGAGTCCGCCTTGGCGGCTGCCGCCGTCGCCGAGGAACGTGAGCCACACCTGCGCCTCGTTGAACTCGCGGTCGCTGGGCGTGTCGGCGATCCTGAGGTCGGTGCACTTGAAGAGGTTTTCACCCCGCACGTTGTTGGGCTTCTCGGGGAAATAGAGGCTGTTTACCGCCGTCATCACGGCCGCGGGCAGCTTGTTTGTCTCCCAGGCGCGCGTCTTGACCGAGAGGGCCGCGGGCGTGATCGAGAGGTTCTTCACCTCGTGGACGGTCATGTCGCCCTGGCCGACGACGTAGAGCTCGGTCACGTCTTTCGGTACGTCCAGCTGCGCCGCGATGGGCGTAAAGCCCGTCAGCGCGGGCAGGCGGCAGAGCGTCCCCTCGTCGTCGTAGGGTTTGGCGTAGTAGACCGAGTAGTATTCGCCCGGATTGGCCGTGGCGATGCTCACCGAAACCGTCGTGCGGTTGGAGAACGATTCCGTATATTTTTGCAGGAATGCACTGTTGTCGGGGTTTTTCTCGATGCACGAGACAAGCCCCGCAAGGATGAATAGGAGAGGATAAAGTCGCATAGTGTATGTTTTACGCCCGAAAGATACTCATTTTCGTCCGACCTGCCGCATAAATCCCGAAAAATCTGCGTTTCAGCGGTATAAATTTTCAAAATAGGCCCGCAGCGTCTCCCACGGATAGTAGGGGCCGCCCGCGACAGGCAGCCGGGCGTCGCGTTCGTTGTGCAGCACGCGGACGCGCACGTCGCCCGTCGAGGAGTTGCGGAAGAAGATCAGCTGGAGGTTGGCGGCCATGGGCGATACCTGCTGCACGTTCCACACCGCGGCCACGTCGTCCACGGGGCGGACCCGCGCCGAAGCCCCCTCGACGCCTATCAGCGCCAGGAGGGGCGTAATGTAGACGTCGTGGCCGAAGCGCAGCGACGCACAGAGCGCCCGCTCGCCCCGGATGACCTCGTCGGCCGTCTCGACAATGTTGCGCAGCAACGGCTCGGCGGCGGCGACGACCGGATCGCCGAAGCGCTCGGAGGGCCCCATCGTCAGGTAGCGCCGCACATTTTCGACCTCCCACAAGGCATACAACTCCTCGTCGGTAAAGAGGTCGTAGAGCGAAATGCCGAGGTAGTCGATGTCCTGCATGATGCCCGCCAGCTGGAACAGCCGCTCCGCGGTCCGATGCGGGTCGCGGACCTCCCGCCGGACGAACTGCGGGTCGGAGAATATTTCGCCCAGCAGCCGTGCGGGTTCCAAACGTACCCGGAGCAGGCTGTCGGCCACGGCGGAGGCGGGTCGATACAACGAGTCCAAAGCCACGCCGTTGGCCAGATAACCGAGGTAACGGCGGCTCGCCTCGCGCGTGGTGCGGATCGCAGGGTCTATCTCCTTGAGCCGTTCGTCGAAAGCCGCCATACTCAGGATGCAGCGCGGTACGAGCGTCGAGCGGCTCTCGACGAGGCACTCGCGGCCGTCCGTCGAGAAGACCTGGGGATAGGCTGCATACATGCGCTCGGCGATGGCCCGGTGTTCCGCCACCCCGCGGGGCGAGAGGTCGCCGTAGCGCCCCGCCGCATCGGCGGCGATCGCCTCGACCTCGCCGAGCAGCCGGCGGCCGCGAGGGGTCAGTGCATCGGCCGCTGCGGCCCGGCGCAGCAGGTCGAGCGGCTCCTCGTAGGCGCTCTCCGAAGAGAGGTAGCGGCTGCCGTGGCGGCCGTAGTGGCTGATGTAGAAAGGTTCGTACCCCGCAGGCACGGGCGCCGGATCGGCTGGCACATAGTCGTAGGAGTGGTAGATGCCGGCCGAACGCTCGGGGTGCGCGGCCAGCTCGGCGGGGGTCGTCTGCGCCGCGGCGGCTCCCGAAAGCAGGAGCAGCGCCAGGGCGGCAAGGTGCTTACATCTGAACATCGTCGATGAGGTATTTTCCGTTTTCGCAGGTCAATGCGATTTCGATACGGTACGACCGGTCGCCGACCCGATAGCTTACCCGGAAGCGGTCGTTGCCCTGCGGGACGATTTCGAGCGTTGGGAGCCACAACGGATCGAAATCGAACTGGCCGATCATGAGGTCGTAACCCGGCGCGCCGTCCAGCCTGTTGCCGGCTTCGGCACGGACCCACTCTTCGCGGGCATTTTGCGTGAGGCAGCGGCTGCGCAGGGCCGCCAGCCGGTCGTCCAGATCGGCGGGCATGGCACAATAAACCGAGAGGTAAGCCGTGTAAAAACCGCTTAGAAACGACGATGCGGTGCCGGCGTCGATCTCGGGAGCGGTTTGCGGGCAGGCGAGCAGTTCGTCCCCGCAGCGGGAGCCGTGCCAGGGCGGCGTGATGTAGACGATCCGGCACGCTCCGTCCCGCATTCCGGTTCGAACGGGAATCTCCACCGAGGTGGCGGCTTCGTCCGCGTCGGTGCGATAACCGACCAGGTACCAGTCGTTCCCTTGTTCGCGGACCGTCAGCGTGCGCAGCGCATCCGGCGTCGTATCCTGCGCCCGGATGATCGGGTCGGCGCCGGTAGCACGGGAGACCCGCTCCAGTTTGGCGACGAGCTCCGGGGTGAGAAAGGTCCTCAACAGCGAATCGCGGCGGGAACCCTCCTGCAACAGGTCGGTCAGGTAGGCCGCATAGAACATCCGGACCCGCTCCGGGCAGCCGCCCGCATGGACCGCCTCCGGGCCGCCGTTCGCGCGGACGCGATCCGGGCAGCCGCCCGAACAGATCGCGGGCAGAAAGCAGCAGGCGATCCAGAGGGCGATCCGTCGTTTCATCACTTTCGAATTTTACGATTTTTGCGTCATGATCCGCAGCACCAGCCGGTCGGTCTCGTTCATGCCGTCGCGGCCGATGGCCGTCAGGTTGCGGATGCACTTGTCCACGTCCTCCTCGATGATCCCCTCGACCGGGGTAACGCAGCGGCCGTCCATGGCCATCATGGCCGAAAGCACGGCCGTCGAGACGCCGCTGGTGAGCTTCATCGAGCAGCTGGGTTTGGCTCCATCACAAATCATGCCCGTCAGGTTGGCGATCATGTTCTTGACCGCGGCGGCGACCTCGCGGTAGCCGCCCCCCATCAGGTAGGTGATGCCGCAGCTGGAGCCCGTGGCGGCCACCACACAGCCGCAGAGGGCCGAGAGGCGGCCCAGGCTCTGCTTGATGTAGATCACCGTCAGGTGGCTCAGCGTCAGCGCGCGGATGGTCCGCTCCTCCGAGGCGCCGGTCTGCTCGGCATAGACCACCACCGGAAGCGTGGCGGCGATGCCCTGGTTGCCGCTGCCCGAGTTGCTCATCACGGGGATCATGGCCCCGGCCATGCGGGCGTCGCAGGCGGCGGAAGTATACGAAAGAATGCGGGTGAAAACGCTGTCGCCGATGACGTTGCGCTCACGGTCGCAGCGGAGCGTGCGGCCGACGCAGTGGCCGTACCGTCCTTCGAACGACTGCTCGGCGGCGGCCTTGTTCAGCCGGCGGGTCTCCAGTATGAAGCGCAACTCGTCCAGCGGCGTCTCGAGGGCGAACTCCCAGACCCGGGCGAGCGTCAGCGGCACCTCCTCTTCGTCTTCGGCCCCGGCGACGGGCGTGCGTTTGTCCAACAGCACCTCGCCGTCGCGCTCGAGCAAGACGAACGACGTATGGCCGCCGGCGATGACCGCCACGGCGCGGTGTCCCGCCGCTTCGGCCGCGACCTCGATGTAGAGCTTCTCGTCGATCCCCTCTCTCAGGCCGATGGCGATGCGTTTCTGGTCGATGTAGCGGCGCCCCTCCTCCACGGCCTCGGGCGTCACGTCGCGCAGCACCTCCAACCGGTACTCCGAGCGGCCGATGAGCGCGCCGAGCGCCACGGCGATCGGAAGCCCGATCATCCCCGTGCCGGGAATGCCGACGCCCATGGCGTTTTTGAGGATGTTGGCGCTCAGGCTGACGTCGATCCTTTCGGGCCGCTGGCCCAGCAGCTCCGCGGCACGCGCCGTACAGAGCGCCACGGCGATGGGTTCGGTGCATCCGATGGCAGGGACGACCTCGCGGTTGATGAGACGGATGATCCGCTCGCGTTCGGGTTTGGAAATCATGGTCGGTAATTTTGCTTCGTCAGACAAAGGTAACGTTTTTTCGCTATTTTTGCAGCGATAAAAACCAAGGCCATGAAAAATCCCGAAAAACGCGGCTGGAAAGTCCTCCGGAGCGAATACCTCGCCCGCAAACCGTGGTTCACCGTGCGCCACGACAGCCTGGAGGGACCCGACGGGCAGCTCGTGCCCGACTACTACGTCTTCGAATACCCCGACTGGGTGAACGTGATCGCCACGACGCGCGAGGGAAAGATGGTCTTCATCGACCAGTACCGCCACGGGCTGGGCGAGACCTCGTACGAAATTCCGGCCGGCGTGATCGAACCGTCGGACGCCTCGCCCCTCGAAGCCGCGCGGCGCGAACTGCGGGAGGAGACCGGCTACGGCGGCGGCGCGTGGCGGGAGCTGACGGTGCTTTCGGCCAACCCCGCCACGCAGAACAACCTCACGCACTGCTTCGTGGCCGAGGGGGTCAAGCTGCTCGGCGCGCAGCACCTCGACACGACGGAGGACATTCGCGTACACCTCTTCACGGAGGAGGAGGTGCTCGACCTGCTGCGCGCGAACGCCGTGCGGCAGGCGCTGATGGTCGCGCCGCTGTGGCGCTATCTCTGCGAAAAACGCTGATTTGCCCGGTATTTGCAGGTTGCACCATAAAAATCCGCAACCGCCATGTACCTCTCCATCGCACTAAAACTGCTGGTCGGCATCGTCTGCATCATCCTCTTCCTGCGCATCTCGGGCAAGACCCAGATGGCGCAGCTCACCCCGCTCGATTCGGTCAACTCGTTCGTGCTGGGCGCCCTGGTCGGCGGGCTGATTTACAGCCCCCAGACCCCCGTGTGGTACCTCGTGTTCGCATTCGCCGTGTGGACCGCGGTGAACGTCGCGTTGCGCTACCTGATGCGCTTCCACCACATTCGCCGCGCCATCCGGGGCGACACGGTGATGATCGTGCGCGACAGGAAACTGGTGCTCGGTGAATTCCGCCGCAACGGGCTCGAGATGGAGCAGTTCCGGACCCTGCTGCGCGAGAACGGCATCTTCTCGATGTTCGACGTGGACGACGTGCGTTTCGAGACCAACGGCCGCATCACGGTCACGCGACGCAACGAGCCGCCCGAATCCTACCTGCTGGTCAACAACGGCAAAATCATGGACGGGGCGCTCGAACGCAGCGGCAAGACGAAACGCTGGCTGTGCAGGGAGCTGTGCAAGGAGGGCTACCCCGATCCCGAGAAGCTGTTCTGCGTGGAGTGGACCCCCAAACGGGGTTTCTACATCGCCCCGATGGAGGAGCGACGGCGGCATGGCGGCAAGAAACAAAAAGTTAACCCCGTGGCGAACTGAGCGACCCTCGTCGGGGCCGCTCTTATCCATTCTATTTGCCGACGCTCTGCGCCAGGGCGAAGAAATAGCGCTCGGGGTCGAGGCCCAGCGTCCCGAGCAGTTCGGGCGAAGCGCTGCCGCGGGTGATCGAGCGCAGGCCGTGGCCGGCCGTGTAGAGGTTGACGTTCTCGGCATAGCCCGCGGCGTCCTGCCCGGCCAGGTAGCGGGCCTGTTCGGCGGGCATGCTGCGCCTCTCGTAGACCTCGAGGTCGGCCACATAGACCAGGTTCAGGGGTGCCGTCGCCACGAACGGCTGGGCACCCGCCACGGCCCGGTGGTCGCCCCCGGCGACCCGCTCGAGTGCCTGCGAGCGGGCGTCGTAGCGGTAGATGCCCTCGGCGAAGAACGCATAGACGCGCAATGGATAGAGCGCCAGCGCGGAGGGCGCAGTGAGGTGGTCGTCGGCCGGGCGGTTGATGCCTGCGGCAGCCCACAGCACGCCCGAAAGCTCTTCGAGCGAGAGCTGCTCGGGGGAGTACTCGCGCCACGAACGGCGGTTCTGCAACGCCCGGTTGATGCTCAGGCCGGCCGTCGTGTCGGGCTTCACCAGTTCGATGCGCTCCGAGAAGCGGATCCCGGTGCGCTTTTCGGAGGCCTTGTCGGCTGCTGTCGGGGAGGCTGCGCCGCCGCAAGATGCCAGCAGCAGGGCCGCGCAGGCCAGAAAGGGTGTTCTCATTTTTCCGATTTTTAGGTTGTTTGCCGTAAATATACCGATTATCCGGGAAAAAAGGTATCTTTGACCAACAAAAATCGCTGGAAAGATGGAACCGACAACCGTTTACGCCGCCTGGTTCTCGCCGACGGGGACCTCGAAGAGAATCGCCGAAGCCGTGGCCCGCGGCCTGGCGGGCGACCGCGCTTTCAACTCGCTCGATGCGACGCACGCCGCAGTGGCGCCGCCCGCATTGGGACCCGACACGCCGGTGGTGCTGGCCGCCCCGGTCTACGGCGGACGGATCGCACCCGTGGCGCTGGAGCGGCTCGAAGCCCTGCGCGGGAACAATACGCCCGCAGTCGTCGTGGCCGTCTACGGCAACCGGGCTTTCGACGGCGCCGTCGCCCAGCTGGCCCGGTTCGCGGCCGGGCGGGGTTTCGTGCCCGTGGCGGCAGCGGCTTTCGTCGGTGAACACTCGTACAGCTCCGAGACGACGCCCATCGCTGCCGGGCGGCCCGATGCGGAGGACCTCGCCGCGGCCGATGCGTTCGGGACCGCCGTACAGCGGAAAATCGCCGCGGGCAGGGTCGCAGCGGTCGATGCATCGCGGCTCCGCACGCCCCGCACGCCGCTGTGGCCGATGCTGCGCTTCGCGGCGTTCGTCGTGCGGCTGCGGCGCCGGCAGAAGCGGAACCCGACCGTGCTCGTGCCTGCGGGGGATGCCGAGCGCTGCACCCGGTGCGGCCGCTGCGCGGCGCTCTGTCCGGTCGAAGCCATTCCGAACGGCGAGTTCCTGCACACCGACCCGGCGCGCTGCATCCGCTGCAACGCCTGCGTCAAGGGGTGTCCGTTCGGCGCCCGGACCTACCCCACGCCTTTCGCCGCCGCCCTGGCGCGCAATTTCGCACGCCGCAAACCGCCCGTCACGCTGCTGTGAGGCACGCCGACCGAACGCAGGGAGGTTCGCGTCGCTTTCCCGCTGCGGTTTTTTCGGACAGTGTCCTTTCACCTTCGAACCGGACAGCCTCCCGGAATCGAAAAAACGAGCCCTCCCGGCGGGGAGAGCTCGTGCGCATGCGGATCAACAAGAATTACTCGATCTCGATCTGGCGGGCGGCGGTGGCCGTCTGGTCGATCTGCTTCTTGGGAATTTCGATAGTCATCACGCCGTTCTCGACCCGGGCCGAGATCTTGTCGCGCTCGACGTTGTCGGGCAGCAAAAGGCTCTGCTGGAACTGCGTGTAGGAGAATTCGCGGCGCAGGTAGGTGCCCTTTTTCTCGGGGTTCTCCTCCTTGTCCTCCTTTTTCTTCTCCATCGAGATGATCAGCTCGTTGTCCTCGTTGATGTGGACCTTGAAATCGTCGCGGGTCATGCCCGGAGCGGCCACCTCGACCTTGTAGCACGTTTCGTCCTCGAGGATGTTGACGGCCGGGGCCGTGCTGTTGCGGTGTTCGAGCCATTCGGAGCCCAGCAGGTCGTTGAAAATGCCCGGCAGCCAGTTCTGATTGCGTCTTGCAGGTGTCATAATTTTGTCCTCCTTGTTTTATATTGGTTTAACGTTTTCCCGTCTGACCGCCCAGCAGCGGAGCGGCTTCATATATCGAACGGTCAAATCCTGTGCCAGCGGACAGAAAATGAAAAATTGTCATCTTTTGACACAAAATCCGTCATGCCGGGATGACAAGTTGACCGGACAGTCTGCAAAAATGGCTATCTTTGCCCCATGGATTTCAGAGAAAGACTCGTCGCCGACCACGCGCTGTCGCCCCGCAGCGCGGACCTTCTAATGCAGCAGGCCCAGCGCAGGGAGTATCCCGCCCGCGCGGAGGTCGTGCGCGAGGGCGAGCGCAACCCGTGGGTCTGGTTCGTCGAAGCGGGCGCCGTGCGCACCTATGTATTGCGCGAAGCGAAATGCGTGATTCTGCAATTCGCTTTCGAGGGCGAGGCGGCGGCAGCGGGATTCGGGAGTGAAAAGTCGGCCCGCTACACGATCGAAACGCTGGAGCCGACGACGCTGGTGCGCTTCCCCCGCGAAAGGCTCGAAGCCCTCTTCGCCGCGGAGGCCGAGCTGGCGAACTGGGCGCGCCGAACGGTCGAACGCACGCTGCGGTCGCACGAGGACTATTTCGCCGACTACTGCTGGATGGACAAGGGCCGGCAATACGAGCGGCTGCTCGACGAATACCCGCAGCTGCTCCGGCGAGTGCCGCTCAAGGACCTGGCTTCGTGGCTCTTCATCACCCCGCAGACGCTGAGCCGCATCCGCGCGGAGATCAAATAACGTCGCGAAACGCCCTGCGGCCGCGTACGAAATTATCATATGTCAATTTTCGTTCTCCGGAAAAGCCCTATTTTTGCACCCGAAATAATTGAAATGAACTGCGACCCCTCGAATGGCTCGGGAATCGAGAACGTACTTGCTCGCAAGGGAGTCGGGATCAATCGACTTGCGATCCTCGACCAGGCTCGGGATCGCTCCCGGGCAAAGCTCGGAGTTCGAAAATGAAAGTATGAAACGGGACGAAATCGATTTGCGGGGAGCGGCCGTGGGCAAGCTCTTCAGGCGCTTTCTGCTGCCGACGGTGCTGGGGATGGTCTTCTCGGCGGTGTTCATCATCACCGACGGCATCTTCGTCGGGCAGGGCATCGGCAGCGACGCACTGGCGGCCGTGAACCTCGTGGCGCCGCTCTTCACGCTCGGCACCGGGCTGGGGCTCATGTTCGGCATGGGCGGTTCGGTCGTGGCGTCGATCGCCCTGGCGCAGGGAAAACGCCGCACGGCGCAGATCAACGTGACGCAGGCGGCCTTCGTGCCGACCCTGCTCATCCTCCTTGTGAGCGCCGCGGTCATCCTCCTGCGCGGCCCGGTGCTGCGGCTCCTGGGCACGCCGACCGAACTGACAGCCCAGGCCGGGGAGTACCTCACCTGGTTCACGATCTTTCTCGCACCGCTGGCGCTCTTCAATATCCTGATGTTCATCGTGCGGCTCGACGGTGCGCCCCGCTTCGCCATGAGCTGCAACATCGCCGCCGCACTGCTCAATATCGGGCTCGACTACCTCTTCATCTTCGTCTTCGGATGGGGGCTGACGGGCGCCGCCGTGGCGACGGGCATCGGCTATATCGTCGGTTCGGCCGCCATGCTGCGGTACATGTTCCGCCGAAGCCGGACGCTGCGGTTCGTGCCGCTGAAAATCAGCCGGCGCAGCGCGCGGCTCACGCTGCGCAACCTGGGCTACATGTCCTACGTGGGGTTTCCGGCCCTCTTGAGCGAGGGCGCGATCTCGGCGCTGATGGTCGTGGGCAATTTCACGTTCATCCGCTACGTGGGCAAGGACGGCGTGGCGGCGTACAGCATCGCCTGTTATGTCTTTCCGATCATCTTCATGGTCTACAACGGCATCGTGCAGTCGGCCCAGCCCATCATCAGCTACAACTACGGCGCCGGCGAACCCCTGCGCGCACACCGGGCCTTTACGCTCTCGCTCCGTGCCGCTGCGCTGTGCGGCGTGGCGGTCTTCGGCTTCACGTGGCTCTGGGGACGGGGGCTGGTCGGGCTCTTTTTGCCGCCCGAGGCGCCGGCCTATGCGCTGGCCGTCGCGGGACTGCCCTACTTTGCGGCGGGGTATCCCTTCTTCGGTATCAATGTCGCCACCATCGGCTACTACCAGAGCATCGAGCAGGGGCGGCTGGCCACGGCGCTGACCGTGCTGCGCGGGATCGTGCTGATGATCGCCGGCTTTCTCCTAATGCCCCGGCTGCTGGGCGTCGCGGGTATCTGGCTGGCCGTACCCGCCGCCGAGGCCGTCGAGTCGCTGCTGCTGGCCCTGCTGCTGAGGCGGCAGCGGCGGCGCAACAACCGATTTTTTTCGTAATTTCGCACGCATGGAAGAGCAACTGTTTCGGTTCCGCACGGCGATGTCCCGCGACGAGCCCGCCATCCTCGCAATCATCCGGCAGGCGCAGGCCCGGATGCGGGCGGCCGGAAGCCCGCAATGGCAGGACGGCTACCCCGCGGCCGAACACATCGCAGCCGACACGGTGCGGGGCGCCGGGCAGGTCGTGTGCATCGGAGAGAAAGGCGTGATCGCTTACGGGGCCGTGATTTACGACGGCGAGCCGGCCTACGAACGGCTGGAGGGCCAATGGCTCACTCGCGGGCCCTACGTGGCGGTGCACCGGCTGGCCGTGGCCGACGGGTACACGGGCCGAGGCGTGGGCAGCGCGTTTCTGCGACAGGTCGAAGAGGAGGCACGGGCGAAAGGTCTGTGCGGATTTCGCATCGACACCCATACCGACAACCGCTCCATGCTGCGGCTGCTCGAACGGCTGGGATTCGTTCCGTGCGGAAAGGTCCGCTACGAAAGCGGCGAGCGGCTGGCGTTCGAGAAAGAGCTCTGATCCCTACAACACCTGCACCAGCAGCATCCCGACCAGCGAGGCTACGGCGAAGCTGGCCAGCGTGCCGATGAGCACGTACTCGGTGATCCGGATCTGCTTGGCCTCTTTCAACTCGCCGAAGCGGAAGATCGATTTAGCGGCCAGCAGAAAGCCCACGCCCGCGATGTTGTCGGTCAGGATGAATGTCAGAATGAGCACGCGCTCGAGATAGCCGATCCATTTCCCGGCCTCGGGCAGTCCCTTGTCGGCCTCGTCGGCAGGCACCCACTTGCCGATGAAGAGCGTGAGCAGCACCGAAGCGGGTTTGAGTACGAGCAGATAGGCGGCCGCGACGGCCCAGAAGCGGTAGGACGAGCCCCACTCTTGGAGCAAGAGCCGGCAGACGGAGGCGTCGGAGCCGATCAGAAACAGCCACACGAGGACGATAACCGCCAGGTGGAGCAGCTGGTCGGCGAGAAAGGCCGTGACGCCCGGCTTGCGGAGAGTCGATTTCAGGCCGTCGATCAGCAGGTGGCTGGCGAAAATCACCACCGGAATGCCCCAGGCGCGCCACTCCCCCACCAACACATAGGCCAGCGCCGCATGGATGAGGCTGTGGAGCAGCTGGCAGCCCATGCGTGTAGCACGCCCGACGGGATTGCCCTGCCGGTCGAGGCCCCGCTTGCCGCACTCCATCCCATCGGTCTGGAGGATGAAATCAGCGAAGAGGTGGGCGAAAAGCAGGCGGATGAGAACGGCAAGGTGGAGTGCCATCATGGCGCGATTTTACGGGAGACGAGCAGTTCGTAACGTTCCAGGTAGAGGCGGATGAGCGGCTCGCGGCCCGCGCCCAGCAGTTTACTGACATTTTGCCCCGACTGGCTGAGGACCGCCGCGATCTCGCGCTGGTTCATCGGATGCAGGAGCGAGAGGTAGAGGGCCGGGGACTGGCGAGGCGTCCAGCCCGAGATTACGTCGTCGGCAAAGGCCGTGCTCACGCGCAACTCGTCGTTGACCTCCGGCCACGGCGTGCGGACGGCCAGCCTTTTTTTGCCCAGCTCGTCGAACTCCCGGCCGGAGTTGCGGAAAGCCGGGCCGTCGGAGGTGGCCACCTCTCCAGAAGCGTATTCGATCTCGCCGACACCCACCGCAAGGCGTGCATCCCACCTGCTCTTTTCCCGGTCGGGGGTGTTGCATCGCAGCCCGGCACGCAGCAGCACGGCGATCCGCAGCGCCTGCACGGGATCGTCGACCAAAATCTGGAAACTGTCGCCCCGATACAGTTCGATCTTCAGGTCGCTCAGCATCTCCAGTTCTTGCGCCGTCTTGCGGACGGCCTCCAGCAGCCGGGTCCGCAGCGCGGGACCCACGGCCGTGGATCGTACGATGTCTCCCGTGATGACTCCTTTCATGTTCGATACGCTTGGACTGCCGCAAATATACTATTTTTTTCGGGCATAGTACAACTCATAACAGTTGAAAATGTAGAAACAACTGAAAACAGTTGATGCGGTCGGCGCGAAAGCGTATTACCTTTGCGGTGATAACGGGCTCGGAATGCAATTTGCCCGCAACACGTCATGCCGCAACGCAAGATCATACATATCGACATGGATGCGTTCTACGCCTCGGTGGAGCAGCGCGACCGGCCCGAGCTGCGCGGACGGCCCGTCGCCGTGGGGCACGACGGGCCGCGGGGCGTAGTGGCTACGGCCAGCTACGAAGCCCGCCCCTACGGCGTGCATTCGGCCCTCTCGTCGGCCGTGGCCCGGAGGCGCTGCCCCGATTTGCTCTTCGTCGAGCCGCGCTTCGAGGTTTACAAGGCCGTCTCGCAGCAGATTCGCACCATCTTCGGCGACTACACCGACCGGGTCGAACCCCTCTCGCTCGACGAGGCCTTTCTCGACGTCACGCATGTGCGGTCGGCCACGCTCGTCGCCCGGGAGATCAAGGCCCGCATCGCGGCCGAGACCCGACTGACGGCTTCGGCCGGCGTCTCGGTCAACAAGATGCTGGCCAAGATCGCCTCGGACTATCGCAAACCCGACGGGCTCTACACCATCCCGCCCGAGCGGATCGGGGAGTTCGTCGCCGCACTGCCCGTCGAGCGCTTCTTCGGCATCGGCGAGGTGACGGCCCGCAAGATGCACCAACTGGGAATACGCACGGGCGCCGATCTGAGAGCATGGGACGAGACGGAGCTGGTGCGCCATTTCGGCAAGGCCGGGCACAGCTACTACGGCTATGCACGCGGCGTGGACGAGCGGGAGGTGACGCCCGACCGGGTCCGCAAGTCGCTCGGCGCCGAGACGACTTTCGAGGAGGACACAGACGACCGGGAGCGGCTCATTAGGGAACTGGCCGCCGTGCGCGAGGAGGTGTGGAGCCGCTTGATACGGCACGAATTCCGGGGCAAAACCGTGGTCCTGAAACTCAAGTTCGCCGATTTCCGCCAAATTACGCGCTCGAAGACGCTGCCGGCGGCGGTGGATACGGCCGAGATATTGCGCAGCGTCTCGGAGGAGCTGCTGGCAGGGGTCGATTTCGGGGGCCGCAAGATCCGCCTGATCGGCCTCACGGTGGGCAATACGCCGGAAGCCTGCACGGAGTGCGTGCAGCTGCGGTTCGATTTCCGGGAGAAATAGCTACTTGACAATCAGCTCTTCGAGCCGGATTTTGGGGACGTAGTGGACACCGTCGCGGCGGTAGTAGGCGCGGTCGTCCCCGGCGCCGATCTCCGTCAGGACGATCCGCTCGGCGCCCCGGCCGATGGCCACGACGAGCAGCGGCTCCCACTCGAGCGCGAACTCCCGCCGCACCCGCTCGCGGTCGAAAGCCCCGATGCAGATACCGTTCAGCCCGATCTCGACCGCCTGGAGCAGCATGCTCTGGGCCGATATGCCCACGTCCATATCGATCCAGCGGTCCTCGGGGAGCGTCGAGCAGACGATGATGAACGCATTGGGCTCGGTGCCCGGCAACGGCAGATGCAGCTCGGGCAGGGCCCCGCCCAGCCGGATCGCCGCCAGCAATTTCGGCGCCTCGTCGCTCAGCACGGGCCGGAAGCGCAGCGCCTGCCGGTTGCGGGCCGAGGGGATGCGGGTGTTGACCGCGATGATGCGGCGGAGCTGGTCCTCGCGCACCGTGTAGCTCGGGTCGTAGCCGCGGTAGCTGCGGTTGCGCAGCAGCAGGCGCTCCAGCGTCGCAGCGGGTTTGCGCGCCGAAGCCTCCTGCCGGGTGCGGTAGTCCGCCATTTTTTTGCCCAGATAGTCGTCTGCCATGATTCGTGTGTCGATTTGCACGCAAAGATAGGATTTTTTGCGAAAGAACGCACATCCCGGCGGCATCCGCCTCCACAAAAAGAGGGCTCCGGAGCGGAGCGGATTGGACTGTTTTTTGCATGTTTCGGACTGTCCGGTACCATCCGGTCCAACGCACATGCCCCGGGAACTGACATTTGTGATCGAACGCAGGAAATTCCAGGCATCGCCCCTGAAGATCGACCGCCGCAAACTCTACGGCTGGACCGAGATCGAAGCCACGGACGATGACGGGGAGCCGTGCGAGGTGGTCTCGGCCGACGAAACGGGGCGGCTCATCATTCCGCGCGGCGGCACGGCCGTGGGGCTGCTCTCGCCCGACGGTCGCTGGGTCGAGCGCAGCGAGCTGAAAACCGTCACCGCGGAGGGGCATCCGGCCGAGCTGCTGCCGTCGAGTTTCGACACCGACATCGCGCTCGACAAGCGGGTGACGGCCACCGAACTGCTCGACCACGACATCACGGATTTCTACCTGCTCTCGGATGCGCCCGACGAGCTGGTCCGACGGGTCGGCGGCGACATCTACACTTTCCGCTACTGCTACACGGCCGAGTGCGAGGGCACGCCGGCATTCGTGCTCGCCACCGGGGAGGGGCTGTTTCTGCTGCTCGGCCGGCGGCTGCAATTCGACATGGTCGGCTACGAGGAGCCGGGATTCATCGACGAGGAGCCGGACGACGAGGACGAAGCGGTGGATTTTGCCATGTTCGGATGATACGCGCCATCCACATATCCAACGACCGCAAACGCGACGCGCAGGTGGCTTTCGACGCCCGGGCGGAGGCGAGCACCCTGCGCCGCGTGCTGCCCTCGGGCGAAGAGCCCCTCGGCGTGCGGCTCGTCAAGACCACGGGCGAAAGGGAGCGTGCGCTGCGGGAACAGTACACCTCCGCGGAGTTGCTCCGTGCCCTCGAGGAGGAGGACCCCGACGTGGACATGGAGGTCACGGGGCGCAAGCTGCGCCGCACGCGGCGCCTCTTCGTGGACCGGGAATACGCCATCGCCTACCACGTGAATCTGGTACAGGTGGTCCGCAACCCCGACGGCTCGGAGCGCGAACGGCGCGACCTGACCAAGGTGCCGGGGAACGTCAACCAGCCCATTCCCCTGCGGTGGACCGGACGCATGTACCCGCGCGAGGAGGCGCTGCGGCGCTTCGTCTTTTCGCGCAACTACCAGCTGCGGCACGTCAACGGCGCGACGTTCGACCTGCTCTACGACATGGCCCGTCAACTGGCGCGCGCGGATGCGATGGTGATGATCGGCGCGGGCCGCAAGGGCACCGACCCGCTCTTGCTCAGCCGCGGAGGCCAGCCCTACCGCGGATTGCTCGAAGGCCGCATCGAAAGGGAGAGGTACTGTCTGATCCTCCACCTGACGGACATCGAGCTGAAAGGATTGTAAAATTTAAAAAAACTTTATTATGACACAGAATGATACTTTGATTCATCCCGGCCAGAAATACCACAGCGGGGAGTTCCCGATGCAAAAACAGGAGGCGCCGGGCCTCCAGTCCCGCATGAAACCCGTTCCGGACTGCGGGGAGAAGAGCTACCAGGGGCACGGGCGACTCGCGGGCCGCAAGGCCCTCATCACGGGCGGCGATTCGGGAATCGGGCGCGCCGTGGCCATCGCATTCGCCCGCGAGGGCGCCCAAGTAGCCATCAACTACCTTACCGAGGAGCAGCCGGACGCCGACTCACTGGCCTCGCTGCTCCGCGACGAGGGCAAGGAGCTGACGATGCTGCCGGGAGACTTGCGCGAAGCGCAGACCTGCCGCCGGATCGTCGAAGAGGCGCACCGGGCGCTGGGCGGGCTGGATATTCTGGTGCTGAACGCAGGCGTGCAGCAGGCCGCAACCGACATCACCGAGATCACCGAAGAGCAGGTGGAGCGCACGTTCCGCGTGAACGTCTACGCCCCGCTCTTCATGGCGCAGGCCGCCGTGCCGCTGCTTCCGTCGGGCGCCTCGATCGTCATCACGGCCTCGGCCGAATACTATACGCCCAACAAGCTGCTGCTGGACTATGCGGCTTCGAAATCGGCCGTGACGGCATTCGGCGTGGCACTGTCGAAATACCTGCTTGAGAAAGGCGTGCGCGTGAACAGCGTATGTCCGGGTCCGACCTGGACGCCGCTCGAGGTATCGGGCGGAAACCCCGACGAGGACATCCCACGCCACGGCGTCGATACGCCCCTCAACCGGGCCGCACAGCCCGCCGAAATGGCCGGTATCTATGTCTTTCTGGCTTCGGACGAAGCCAGCTACATCACGGGCGAAATCTACGGCATAACCGGCGGGCTGAGCGGAAAATAACCCCTTTGCGCATGATCCTCTACGAAGACAAACTGCGCCCGGTCCACGGCTACGAGGAGGGCAAGGCCGACAGCATCGACGCGGAGTCGTCGGCCGAGGCGCTCTCCTACAAGCGGGATTTTCTCAAGCATTTCATCCCCATCGATGCCCGGCAGATCGCAAGCCGCCTGGCCGGAGACCGCTTTTACGTCACCCGCAAATACGACGGCGAGTATGCGTTCATCATCCATGACGGCGGCGTGACCGTGACGGTCAACCGCTCGGGCCGCGTGCGGCGGGGCATTCCCTCGATCGAGGAGGCCGGGCGGCTGCTCGACGCCGCGGGCATTCGCCGGGCGATGCTCGGAGCGGAGATTTACGTCGACAAGGGCGGCGGCCGGCGCGGGCGGCTCAACGACCTGCTGGCGGCGCTGGCCGACAAGAAGCGCATCGGAACGCTGCACCTGGCGGTCTTCGACTTGGTGCAGCTGGACGGGCGCCCCTGGCGGGGCGGCTACGGAGCGGCCTGGGAGAAACTGCACGCGGTTTTCGGCAGCGGGGAACGGGTCCGTGAGGTGGAGATGCAGGTTGCAGGCTCGGCCGCCGAGGTGCTTGCCATCTACGAAAAATGGGTCGCGCGCGAACACGCAGAGGGGCTTGTCGTACGGGGCGACCTGCCGGTAGTTTACAAGATCAAACCCCGCCACGCAATCGATGCCGTGGTCGTCGGATTTTCGGAGGGCACGGGAGCCGAGAAAGGGCAGGTGCGGTCGCTGCTCCTGGCCCTGATGCCCGCCGAGGGGCGCTACCAGGTGATCGGCCGTGTGGGCAGCGGGATGGTCGAGGAGGTCCGCGAACTGCTCTTCGACCGCCTGTCGCGCCACGTCTTGTCCTCGGAATTTATCGAAACCGACGCCAACCTGGTGGCATTCCGGATGGTGCGGCCCGATACGGTGATCGAACTGACGGTCGGCGACCTGTTGTACGAAACCGAAGCGGGGCCCAAGATGAATACGCTGCTCGAGATCCGCGACGGCGGCTACCGCATCGCCGGGACGGTCGAGGGCGTGAAATTCCTCGCTCCGGTGTTCGTGCGCATCCGCACGGACAAACGGGCCGACGCAGGGGACGTGCGGCTGACGCAGATCGAACGGTTCACGCGGATCGACTGGCAGCCAGCCGCCATCGAGCCGCCTCCGCCGACCGAACTGCCGCGAAGCACGCTGCTTTTCAGGGAGGTATACCGGAAGACGGTGGGCGAAAAAACGATGCTTCAGAAATACATGATCTGGAAGACCAACAAAGAGCAGACAGGTGAGTACGCGGCCTACGTGCTCTATGTGATGAATTTCTCGTCCCAGCGACAGGAGCCGCTCCAGCGGCAGGTGAATGTCTCCGACAGCCGGGAGCAGATCCGCGAACTGCTCGCCCGGGCGCTGGAGAAAAACATCAAGAGCGGCTGGCGCAAGGTCGCATCGCTCTCGCGGCCTTCGGGAACTGCACCGGGTGCGGCTCCGACACCGGCTACGGCTGCGAGGTCTATTGCGGGGTCAGTTGCGGGGTCAATTGCGGGGTCTGGCTTGAAGCAGGGGGCCGGGGCTGGATCAAAGCCGGGGTCGACTGCGGGTTCGGTTTCGAGAACCAAGCCGAAATCGGTTGCGGGTTCTTCCGCTTCTCGGTCAAGATCGGGGTCGGGGTCGGGGTCTACCTCGGCTTCGGCTCCGACCCGCCGACGCGAAAAGGCGAAAGGAAGCGTCCGCTGACTCGAATGGACAGAAAAATAGCACTCGCCAGTTCGATCGACGAGACGATAAATGGACGGGATGACCGAATGGTTTAACACCCGGTTTAAACCGGAGCCCGGAATCGAACGGAAACCGCCTCGAGATACAGAAAGATAGCGATTTGCAAAATTGCAAATCGCTATCTTTCAAGTGGTACCACCAGGAATCGAACCGGGGACACAAGGATTTTCAGTCCTTTGCTCTACCAACTGAGCTATGGCACCATCCGCGAATAATGACGGCAAGAATCGGGTCTTTTCGTATTATCGTGGTGCAAAGGTACTGAAAATTTTCGATTTTGCAAATTCACCAGCGAATTTTTCCGTTTTTCCCCGTCCCGGAACGGGGTATATCCCATACGCCGACCACAAAAAAGTCCCGCCACAGAGGGCGGGACTGCAAATTAATCGGATAAAAGCGGCTATTTTCTCGTCAGACTGATATTGGCCGGAATATCGTAGTTGACGGGTGTCGAACTGTCGTACGAAGAGTAGAATGCGTAGCCCGCAACACTCGGGGTCTCATCGCTGGCCGGCAGCAGATTGAGCCCAGCTTCGGTGACGATGATTTTGAGCGGCGTATTTTCGGCCGGAACACCTGCATCGAGGTCCATCGTTGCGAACGACAGGGCGAACTCGCGGTCGGGTTTGCCCGCGCCTGTCGAGGGGAAGACGATCTTCTGGGCGAGCGTCTGCGGGTAGATCAGCACGTAGCCGCCCACCTCGTTGAAGATGCCCGTGAGCTTGTCCTTGCCCTTGTAGGAGGCGCCATCGAAGAAGAAATCGCCGTTCGCGGCGCCCGAGAAAAGACCCGTGATGACCACCTCGCTCTCAGCGGCACCACGCTCGATCGAGACGTCCTGCGGGCCGATCTGCTCTTTCACGCCGGGATAATAGGCTGCATCTTCACCCAGCATGATATATCCGAAATTAACGGCTTCCATTGCGTATTCACCGCAGAAATCGTCGATCGAAATCGTGGGAGTCGCGGATACCTGCTCGGCGAACGAGCCCAGCGAAATGCGGCGCGTCGAGGTCGTAAAGCCGGGTTCGGGCTCCGGTGCGGGTTCCGGTGCGGGGGTGGTCACTTTTTCGAAGCGCTCGCCCTCGCCCACCTTGCCCGATGGCCATACGAATGCGGGATCGTCGGGGTCCGGAACACTCTTGTCGATCTCTTCGCCCGAACCCGGATCGTCGTCCGGATTGTCCGTCGGGGTATTCGGGGTCTGGGTAACCTCGAGCATGTAATACTCCACGCTCAGATCGTATACGCCGTTCTCGACTTTCGACGTGCCCGAACCGGGACCCGCCAGAACCATCATGCCCTGCTGGAGGATACCCGTAGGCTGGTCGGCGGGAACGGTCACCTTGCCGTCGTTCACGAAGAACGCCAGGCCGTAACCCGCCTGTCCGAATGCATCGGGGATGTAGAAGAGCCCCTCCTTGTCGTAGGACATTTGCACTTTCACGTCCGCGCCTGCAATGGCAGGAAAGCCTTTGGAGGTGAAAGTGGCCTCGCTTATATCTTCGTAGGAGAAATCGGCATTGTAGTCGGTGGCGATTACCCACTCCGAGTCATCCACAAATGCGTTTTTCGTCCAGTTGAAAATCATGCCGAAAGGACCGTAAAGACCGCCTTGAAAGGAGAAAAGAGTAGTCATGTAATAGTTATGATCCACCGTAGAATTGCTGTCGAAGCTGCAATGGCCGCTATACCCGGGCTGAAAATTGGCCGTCGCAAAAACGCAAGTTCCCCCGGTCAGGAAATCCACGACCTGTCCGCCGTAAAGGAACGAGCCCTCTTCCTGCGCTCCGGCGGCCATGCCGTAGAAATTCCAGTCGGCAGCCCCGTCGTTCTTGTTTTCGTCGTTGAACTGGAAGACAAGGTGCTCGCTGTTCTTGTAGGCCTCTTCGAGGTCCTTGTTGAACGCCTCCTCGTCCCCGCCGTATCCGTCGGCGATGACGGCTTCGGCATTTTCTTCCATCATATAGGCCGCAAATCGCGGAATGCGGTAGAAATTCGAACCGGGTTTGCGCTGCAACGGCACGGTCGCCGTATCGGGCAGACCGAAGAGAGCACTGTACGCTCCGATCGTGAGCCTGCCCTCTCCCGCATCGTCCCATTCGGGGTAGAAGACCGTCGTGAAAGCGAGTTTCGAAGCGCCGTAGACCGAGTAGTTTTCGGGCGCCTTGACCGCAGCCTCGAATGCGTACTCCTTTTCGGTCTCGATCTGGCTGAACTTGAACAGCACGCGCAGACGGGCTTTCTCTTCGCCGTCGGCGAAGACGGCCTGGGTCGGCACGGTAAAGAGATTCTGGGCCCCCTCGGTCATGCAAGCGGCTTCGACATCGACCGTCAGCGCCCCTTGGGTGTTGTTGCGGTAGAGCCAGAACGAGAGGCTCGACTGGTTCTCCTCCAGCTCGTAGGTCGCGGGTGCCGATTCGGAGAAATAGAGCTTGAGCCCTTTCTCCCGATCGGCCCACTTGTACTCCTCGTCGTCGGTGCAGGCCGCGAAGAGTGCAGCGACACCCATGAGAAGAAAGATTTTGGTGAGTATGTTTTTCATAATCATGCTTTTTTACATTAGACACTGCGCTAATTGCCCTCCTTGAAAGAGATCGTCATGGCGACGGGAGCCTCCTCACCCTCGGGACCCTCCAGAGCGAGTTCTTCGCCCCAGAGCACGTAACCCTTCAGGGTGTAGGTGCCGTCCGCACTGCGCTCGAAAGAGCAGCCCGGCAGCGAGGGGTCGTACGCGAAGCCGATCTCGCCGTGCTTCTGGTCGTCGAATCCCGACATGACCGTCGAGGAGACCACGCCCCGCGGTTCGCCCGAATCGGGATCGAGACGCACGATGAGGTTGCCGCTCTCCTGAAAATCGAAATCCATATCCCAGGCAAAGAACCAAAGCGCCGGAATGACAAAGAGGTCGGTATTGGGAATGTTGAGCAGCATCCCGCTGCCCGTCTGTCCCTCCTTGTTGAGGCTGGTCTCGGTGATGTCGAACGCCCCGACGGGCGACCAGTCGCCGTAGCTGCCGCGCAACAGAGACAGTAGCGAGAGCGAGGTGTCGAAACACTCCTTGTCGATGACCTGGACCGTCTGTCGGCCGGCCCCCTGGGCCAGCACCGTGGTCGAGACATAGCCGATCAGGTCGTCCGCGGGCTCCGTGCCGTCGCTGTTGTCGGGATTGGCCAGGTAGTCGATGGCCGCGCGGCCCTCGTATTTCTCGCCCTCGGTGCGCACGCGCTCGAGGTAGGCGGCCTCGCCGTTCTTCGAGATGAATGTATCGCGGTAGGGGGTCGGGTCGCTCAGAATCCAGACCGTCTCCACCCGCGTGTTGGGTACGGCGCGGAAACCGACCTGGTAGGTCTTGGCCGAGCTGTCGTCGTAGACGGTTACCACGGGCGACGCGCTGTCTCCGCCCGCATAGTTCTCCTCCTCGGAGCAGCCGGTAGCCAGCAGAACCGTCACCAGGGCCGCAGCAAGATAGATGGTATTTTTCATAATCTCTGACTTTACGATTTGTGATTGACTTTTACTCCTCCCACGGGGTCACCTTGCCCGTCGGATCGGGGTTGTTGTCCGCCGCCGTGATGCCGGAATTGGAATTCATCTCCCGGATATTGATGCAGAAGTTGAACCAGGGGGCGATGCCGTCGGTGTTGAAGCGCGTGGCGTCGTAGTGGTTCGTGCCGGCATAGCCGCGCTCGAGGCCCTTGTCGAGGCGCTTGTAGTCGAAGAAGACGATGCCCTCGCCCCAGAACTCGATGCGTTTCTGCTGCAAAACGTTCTCCGAAAGGCTCTTCGAGGAATCGTAGGTGTAGGCGGGATCGCGATAGGTCTTCACGAATGTCTCCAGGAGCGACTGTCCGTTGCCCGTGCCGGCCAGTCCGGCGGCTTCGGCTTCGATCAGGTACATCTCCTCGATGCGCATCAGCGGCACGTCGACCGCGGCGGCGATGTTGAAATCCTCGGTCTCACCCTGCCTCGGACGGAACTTGATCTGCGTGTAGGGGTTGAGGTTTTCGCGCGCCCACTCCTCGCCCAGCAGGGCCGCCGAGGCGTTGCCGTAATCGGGTGCCATCCACGAACCCTTGCGGAAATCGGTCGCGGGGATCGACTCGTAGAATTTCCGGTCCACGCATTTCTGGGGGCTCTCCTTGCCGGCCGCCAGCGCATAGCCGAACGAGCACTCCGAAGACATCATCGACACGAAATTGCAGATACCCGTCGACACGACACGGTCCTCCTTGGTGATGTTGACACTCCACATCCACGACGACTGCGAGGTGCTGCTGTTGAAGCCGGTCGCCTGGCTGGTCCACTCGGCCTCGGTGAGCGGATGGTATTTCCCGCCGGCGATCACCTTGCGCGCATACTCAGCAGCCTTTCCGTAAGCCTCCTTGTCGTTGAAGCGGCCGCCCTTTTCGAGGTAGAAGCGGGCCAGGAGCCCCTGCACCACCGTCACGTCGGGCGTATTCTTCGCCGGACGCGAATAAGCGGCCAGCTCTTTCTCGGCGGCGATCAGGTCTTGTTCGATCAGATCGTAGACGGCACTGGTCGCGGCGCGCGGATTGTTGCCCGCCTGGGCCTCGGTCGTGGTCTCGAGGATGATGGGCACGGCCACGTCGGTCTTGCCCGAGGTGTAGTTGTTGGTCTTGAAATCGTACATGCGCACCATGTCGAGGTAAGCCAGCGCACGGTAGGTGTGGGCGATGCCTGCGAATTCGCCCTCGGACTTGATCGCAAGAATCGAGTTGGCCAGGTAGACCAGTTTGTAATAGAAAGTCCACATGAAGCGCGAAGCCGCATAGTCGCCGCTCAGGTTCTGGTTGGTCTCGAAATTGACGAACTGGTGGTAGGCCGAGGTATAGGTGGCCATGTCGTTCGACATCAGGTCGCGCATCATCAGGATGGCCGGGTAGCCGAAATCCCAATGCGACTCCTCGTTGACGGCGAAATCGAGCGTGTTGAAGACGGTCATCTGGGCGTTGAGCGACGAGACCATAGCCTGCAGGCCGCTCTCCGAACCGCCGACCTGTCCCGAGGTCGCCGTATCGTCCTCGGGGAATGTCTCCTTGATGCAGCTCCCGAGTGTGAGCGCGGCGATCAGGGCGACGCAGAAGATGATGATATATTTTTTCATATTGTGCATTTCTTTAACAGGTTTGACCGGTTAGAACTGAATGTTGATACCGCCCGAGATGGTGCGCACGGGAGAGTACTTTTCCGCACTGGTCTCGCCCGTATAGGTCTGCCGGGGATCGAGCCCCTGCCGCTTGGACCAGTACCATACGTTCTCGCACGAGAGGTAGACGCGGAGCTTTTCGACCAGGAACTTGCGGGTCCATTTCTGCGGAAGCGTATACCCGACATTGATGTTCTGGATATTGAGGTAGCTGCCGTCCGTCAGGAAGCGGTCCGACATGCTGGCCGAATACTGGTCGCCCAGCTGGTAGCGCGGGATGTTCGAGGCGGTGTTGGTCGGCGACCAGGCCTTGAGAATATCCCGGTGGACGTTCGAACCCGTCTGACCCGACCGGGGCGAGGCCATGGACATGGCGTAGCCCGAGTCGTAGACCAGCCCGCCCACCTGGTAGGTGAAATTGATGCCCACGTCCACGCCGAAGAATGAGAAATTGGTGCCGAAGCCGCCGAACAGGTCGGGATCGGCCGCGCCGCACTTGTAGTAGGAGGCCTCGGAGTAGGCCGTGGTGGTGGTCATGCCGCCCTGGCCGTCGTCCTTGTACCACATCGACTGGCCCTGCTCGTCGACACCGGCAAACTTGTACATGTACCACGTATTGAGCGGGTCGCCCTCGCCGATCCAGTAGTTGCCGCTCTGGAAGCCGCCGTTCTTCTCGGGCGGGAGCTTCTTGACGCGGTTCTTCATGTGCGTCATGTTGACGTTTACGTCCCAGCGGAAATTCTTCAGCTGGACGGGCGTGCCGTGCAGATCCAGTTCGAGACCCTTGTTGACCATGTCGCCGATGTTATCGACGTACTCGTTGTAGCCGATCGACAGGGCCACCGGACGCTTGAAGAGCATGTCCGTGGTCTTGCGGTAGAAATAGTCCACCGTACCGCCCAGGCGGCCGTCGAACAACTCGAAATCGACGCCCGCATTGAGGCTGCCGTTGGTCTCCCACGTGATGTCGGGATTGCCTTTCGACTTGAAGAGCACCGAGACGTTGCCGTCCGAGGGCTTGATGTCGTAGAGGTCGGTATAGCGGTAGGCGCCGATGCCGTCGTTGCCCTGCGAACCGTACGAAACTTTCAGCTTGAGCATGTCGACCCACGACGCGTTGAACCAGCTCTCGTGGCTGATGAGCCACGCGGCGCCCAGCGACCAGAAGTTACCCCAGCGGTGATCGGGGTGGAAGCGCGACGAGGCGTCGCGGCGGTAGGAGCCGCTGACGTAGATGCGCTTGTCGAAATCATACTGTCCGCGGAAGAAATAACCCTCGGTGTTGTACTCCGTTTTAACGGAGGTCGAGTTGCCCTCGGTGACGGCGCCGCCGAGCTCCGTATTGTCGGGCGAAAACATGTTGCTCTTCGAGGCGTAGGTCTCGGAGGTGCGGTAGTTGAAATACTCGTGTCCGGCCATCAGCTCGATCGAGTGCTTGTCGTTGAACGTCTTGGTGTAGTTGATCAGCTGCTGGAGGTTGTACGAGAACTCGCTCAGGTGGTCGATCGTCACCACGCCTTTCGACGAGGCGTACTGCCCGTAGAAAGGGTTGGTCACCATGTTCCAGCGCGTCTCGTCGAGGCTGGCCGCACCGTTGATCGTTACTGTCAGCCCCTCGTAGAGCTTGAACTCGGCGAAGCCGTTGCCGCTGAAAGCGTTGCCGATCCCCTGCCGCTTGTCGAGCATGTTGGCCGAGATGGGGTTGGCGCTCGACAGCACCGGACGCGCCAGCCCGGCGTTGTCGCCCATACCGTAGTCGTAGCGCTTGTAGCCGCGCTCGTCGATCAGCACGTTGCCCTCCCCGTCGCGGATGTAGACCGGGTAGATCGGGCCGATGCGGCTGGTGAATGCGAAGAGGTTGCCCGACGAGGCTTCGACGCCCTCGTCCGTGAGCGAGTTGTGGACGAAATGCGAGTAGCCCATGTTACCGCCCACTTTCAGCCACTTTTTGGCCTGGTAGTCGGCCCTCAGACGGGCCGTGTAGCGGGTAAAGTCGGAGTTGTTGACGATACCGTTGTCGTCCAGGTAGCCCAGCGAGGCGTAGAACGATCCCCGCTCGGACGAACCCGAGATGCTCACGTTGTACTCCTGGCGCAGCGACGAGCGGAAAGCCTCGTCGTTCCAGTCGTCGGGCGTAAGGTAGTAGTCCTGCCCCTTGTAGCTCACCTTGCGGCCCAGCGTGGCGTTGGGGTTGACCTTGCCGTCGGTGCCGATGAAATACTGCCCCTCGGGCACGGTGTATACCTGGTAGCCCAGACCGTACGAACCGGCGATCAGGTTCTGGTTGGCCCACAGGTGGGAGTCGGCAGCCGACTTGTGCTGCCCCAGGTAGGCGTAGTTGTAGAGGGCGTTGTAGTGCGTCTCGTAGAACTGGGCCGGGTCGTCGATGTAGTCGTACTGCTTCAGCGCGCGCGAATTGACGCCCCACTTGGCGTCGATGTTGATGACCGCCTCGCCCACCTTGCCTTTCTTGGTGGTGATCATCACCACGCCGTTGGCGCCGCGGGCGCCGTACAGGGCGTTCGAGGTGGCGTCCTTCAAAACGGTCATCGACTCGATGTCCGACGGGTTGATGTTGGCCAGATCGCCCTCGTAGGGCATGCCGTCCACCACGTAGAGCGGTTCGGTCTTGGCCGAGATGGAGCTGATGCCGCGGATGTGGATCACGGGCTTCGAGCCGGGCTGACCCGAATTGTTGGCCAGCTGCACGCCGGCCACGCGGCCCGCCAGCGACTGCGCCGCATTGCCGGTCTGCGTCTTGGCGATCTCCTCGCTCTTGATGACCGTGGCCGAACCGGTAAAGGCCTCCTTTTTCGTCGTACCGAACGCCACGACGATCACGTCGTCGATGGCGTGCGTATCCTCGGTCAGCGTGACGCGAACCGATGTTTTGCCTGCAATGGGCACCTGCTGCGCCTCGTATCCGATGAACGAGATCACCAGGGTGCCGTCCTCAGGCGCCGAGATGACGAATTTACCGTCCGCTCCGGTGGTCGTGCCGACCTGGGTGCCTTCGAGCAGCACGGTCGCACCCGCAATGGGCTTGCCGTCGGCTCCCGCAACTGTACCGGATACCTGCTTGTTCTGAGCGAAACCCGCTGCGCAGATTCCCAGAACAGCAATTAACGATAGTACAATTTTTCTTACCATAAGCGTTAATGTTAATTGATTTTTAAAATAAAAAGTTCGTAACAAAGATATGGCTTGTTGAAATTAGAAACAAATAATTTTTTAAATAAATTTAGCAATGTGTCAGATCGTCATGAGAGGCCGATTTACACTTACAGATTTCCGGAATAATTGCAGATGTGCTTACAATTCACAATGCCCTTTTTCGGCGATTTTTGTCGTTTAACCGCCTATGCACCGTTTCGGCCCACACTGGCGGTTACGATTTGTTGTCATTTCCCGACCATATCGGCCGTCGCCCGGCCCGGACAGAGCATGTCGATGCGGCGCGAAAGGCGTTCCATGTCGGAATCGAGCTTGGAGCGGGTGATGGAGGCATAGATTTGCGTGGTGCGTATATTCTTGTGTCCCAATAATTTGCTTATCGTTTCGATGGCTACGCCCTGCGACAAAGTGATGGTCGTGGCAAAAGTGTGGCGGGCGGCGTGGAATGTAATCGGCCGGGAGATGCCGGCCGCGAGCACGATCTTCTCGAGGCATTTGTTGCACCACCCGTTGCTCGGCAGGTCGAAAATCCGTCTGTCGGCTGCTTCGGGCATGTGTTTCAGCAGGATGACATGCGGCACCGACATGAGCCGCACCTGGACCGACGACCCGGTTTTGCGGCGGGTGGTGCTGATCCAGAACTGCTTGTTCTCGTGCTGGATGTTCGCGGAGGTAAGGCTGCAAAGATCGACATAGGAAAGTCCCGTGAAGCAACTGAACAGAAAGGCATCGCGCACCAGCCGCAGGGTCCGGTCCGAGAATTCAAGCCCGAGAATCGTGTTTATCTCGGCGATCGTGAGGTAGTTGCGCCGGACGAACTCGTTGCTGAGTTTGTAATCGGCAAACAGGTCGCGGGCAAGGTATCCCCGGCTGCGTGCGAGCATGAGGATGTGTTTGAGGGCGATCAGGTAGACCCACATCGTGTTCTTCTTGTGGGCGCAGTCGCGGGCGATATAGGCATGGAACCCCGTGAGGAACTCCCTGTCCAACTCCTGAAACGTCAGATCGGCACGATGGTAATGCTCGCGCACGTACGATTCGAGGTGACTGTAAACGCACCTATATTTATAATAAGTCGTCTTGCTGCGGCTGATACCCACCATGCGGCCGAACTCCTCGTTGTGCTGGCGGAAGAAAGCCAGCAGGGTCTGCCGTCGGCGATCGACCCCCAGGTAGAGCTCCTTGACCCGCAGGGGCGTGACGTAAGCCTCCTCGCAGAAGAGACGGTTGTAGCAGGATTCGATGCGGTAGCGGATGCGCGCAAGTTGCGAATTGATGCGTTCGGCGGCATTGCCGCGTCCGGCCACGCGCCCCATTCCCGCCTCCCAACACTCCGGCGCCACGCTCAGCTGCGTGGACAGATGCGTGCGCTCGCCGTTGATCGTAATACGCACCATGACGGGTGCGTTTCCGTTGCGCAGCAGCGCATTCTTCTTGATATAAAACAATACCTTAAACGTGTTTTTCATGGTTTTAAAAACCTTTTTTTACTGTAAACAAAAGCGCATAAAGGTAATGATTAAGTTACTGCCGTATGGCACATTTTCCAGACTAAACAGCTTATTTTGCGCACGTTGACGTTCGCCCGAAAGTTACTTTTGCAGCTGCGAAACGTCTTCCGCCGACAGGCTCTCCGCGTTGCGAGAGGCTTTGAATCAATCGCTTGCCGCGAAGAGGCAGCGGATAAGGCAAAATGCTTCATGCTTTGGCATTCAAGCCATTAACAGCAAATACCGCTCCGTGCACTTTTTATTTTAAAAAACGAATCCTTCCTCCTCTGCGACCGCGGTGCACAACCGAGGCAGTTTCCCAGCAAAGCTCATCACTCCGTCCGGCACCGTTCTTTTTTTGCACCCGACGGTCCGGAATCGGCACACGGATTGTTCGAATGCGCAAAAATTCGTAAATTTGCCCTCGTTCAAAAACCAATCGCAAGTATGGCTATTACAGAAATAAGGCCCGGCATTCGCTATGTCGGCGTCAACGACCGGACCACGGCGCGTTTCGAAGCGTTGTGGTCGCTCCCCAACGGGGTCTCCTACAATGCCTATCTGGTCGTGGGCGAACGGGTCGCGCTGATCGACACCGTCGAAGAGGGCTTCGGCAGCCGCCTCTTGCACAACATCCGCGAAGAGATCGGCGACCGGCCGGTGGATTACCTCGTCATCAACCACATGGAGCCGGACCACTCCTCCTCGATCTCGGCCCTGCGCCGCGTCTACCCCGGCATCCGCATCGTCGGCAACGCGAAGACGCTGCAAATGGTCGGCGGCTTTTACGGCATCGACGCAGGCACCGAGGAGGTCCGCGAGGGCGACACGCTCGATCTGGGCGGGCTGACCCTTTCGTTCCACCTGGCCCCGATGGTCCACTGGCCCGAGACGATGGTCACGTGGTGCCCCGAGCGCCGCACGCTCTTTTCGGGCGATGCGTTCGGCACGTTCGGCGCACTGGACGGCGGCCTGACCGACTCCCAGACCGACCCCGACCGCTACTGGGACGAGATGCGCCGCTACTACGCCTGCATCGTGGGCAAATACGGCGGGCCGGTGCAGAAAGCGCTGGCCAAAGTTCGGGCGCTGGCCCCCGAGACGATCTGCTCGACGCACGGCCCCGTCTGGCAGCAGCAGATCGGGCGCGTGCTGGACCTCTACGACCGCATGAGCCGCTATGAGGGCGAGCCGGGCGTGGTGATCGCCTATGGCTCGATGTACGGCAACACGGAGCAGATGGCCGACCGCATCGCCCGCGACCTGGCCGAGGAGGGCGTCCGGCAGATCGTGGTCCACAACCTCTCGGCGGCCGATCCCTCGGAGGTGCTGCGCGACGTCTTCCGCTACGACACGCTCGTCGTGGGCGGCCCGACCTACAACGGTGCGCTCTTTCCGCCCGTCGCGCAGCTGCTCGAAATGATCTCTTCGCGCTGCGTGACCAACCGCCGCTTCGCCTGGTTCGGCTCGTTCTGCTGGGCCGGGGCTGCGGTGCGCCTGCTGGGCGAATTCACCCAGCGGATGAAATGGGAGGCCGTGTGCGACCCGGTGGAGATGAAGCAGGGATTCTCGCCCGCGGTCTGCGAGCCGTGCCGCACCCTGGCCCGTCGGCTGGCGGAGCGGATGCGGGAAAAATAGCGGAAAAGGGCGGCCGGACCGCTCTTTTTTCCTGGAGCCGGCCTTGCATATCCCGAAAAAACACTATCTTTATCTTCCGAAAGGAATGAAACGGATATGATGAAAATAGCAATTGTGGGAACGGGCTATGTCGGTCTGGTCTCGGGAACCTGTTTTGCCGAGATGGGGCTCGACATCACCTGCGTCGATACCGACCGGGAGAAGATCGAGGCGCTCAACCGGGGCGAAATCCCCATCTACGAACCCGGCCTCGAAGAGTTGGTCCGGCGCAACGTCGAGGCCGGCAGGCTCCATTTCACCACCGACCTGGCGGCGTGTCTCCCCGAGGTCGAGGTGGTCTTCTCGGCCGTCGGCACCCCGCCCGACGAGGACGGCTCGGCCGACCTGAGGTATGTCCTTGAGGTGGCCCGCACGTTCGGGCGCCTGATCGACAAGTACACCGTGCTGGTGACCAAGAGCACCGTCCCGGTGGGTACGGCGCAGAGGGTCAAAACCGTCATCGAGGAGGAGCTGCGCAAGCGCGGCCGCGAGGTGCCTTTCGACGTGGCTTCGAATCCCGAGTTCCTCAAAGAGGGCGCCGCGATCAAGGATTTCATGTCGCCCGACCGCGTGGTGGTCGGTGTCGAAAGCCAGCGGGCCCGCGAGTTGATGGCCCGGCTCTACCGGCCTTTCCTGATCAACAATTTCCGCGTCCTGTTCATGGACATTCCCTCGGCCGAGATGACCAAATACGCCGCCAACGCCATGCTGGCCACCCGCATCTCGTTCATGAACGAGATCGCAAACCTCTGCGACCGCGTGGGCGCCGACGTGGAGATGGTCCGCAAGGGGATCGGTTCCGACGCCCGCATCGGCAACAAGTTCCTCTACCCCGGCTGCGGCTACGGGGGTTCGTGCTTCCCCAAAGACGTGAAAGCGCTGGCCCGCACGGCCCGCGAACACGGCTACACGATGCAGGTCATCGAGGCCGTGGAGCGGGTTAACGAGGAGCAGAAATCGATCGTCTTCGAGAAGCTCCGCGGGCTGCTGGGCGATCTTCGGGGCCGCCGCATCGCTTTGTGGGGCCTTTCGTTCAAACCCGAGACCGACGACATGCGCGAAGCTCCGGCGCTGGTCGTCATCGACCTGCTGACCGCTGCGGGCGCCGAGGTCGCGGTCTACGATCCGGTCGCCATGCCCGAGTGCCGGCGCCGGATCGGCAGCGAGCGGGTCCGTTATGCGCAGACCATGTACGAAGCCGCCCAAGGGGCCGACGCCATCGCCCTCATTACCGAATGGAAAGAGTTTCGCATGCCCGACTGGAAGTTGCTGCACCGCATCATGCGCGGCGACGCGCTGGTCGACGGCCGCAACATCTTCGACAAGGAGGAGGTGCTCCGGGCCGGTTTCCGCTACTCTGCGATCGGCAAATAGCTTTTCTCCCATCGACTTACGCAAAGGCACGCCCCGCCCCGGGCGTGTCTTTTTTCATCTATTTGCGTCGGATAATCTCCGTGGGTACGGATTTTGCACATTCGGGTGCGTAACCAACACAACAAAACTATGTATTTTCTCTGGTATTTGCTCATAGGTCTGGTGGCCGGATGGATCGCCAACCTGATTGTCAAGGGCGGCGGGTCCGGCCTTCTGATAAATTTGATCGTCGGACTGATCGGCGGCCTTTTGGGCGGCTGGCTCGTCTCCCTCTTCGGATGGGTGCCGACCGGAACGTTCGGCACGCTGATCGCCTCGGTCATCGGAGCGGTGGTCCTCCTGTGGATCGTATCGCTCATCACGCGTCACAGCAGAACAACCACTACACGTTAAAACACATTACACCATGAAACACGACGACACCACACGCCATGAGCGTTTCGCCGACTCCCTGCACGACCACGCCGAAAAAGCGGTGAACCGGGCCGAAGAGCACGGCCGCGAGGCCGAACACACCCTCGAGGAGAAAGGGCAGCAGGCGGCCCACCGCACCGAAGAGGGGTTCAAGAAAGCCGAGAACGAGACCCGCTCGGGGATGGACAAGGCCGGCGGCAAGATCGACGAAGCTGCAACGAAGATCAAGAACAAGGTCGAGGAGGGGGCGACCAAAACCTCCAACTGGTTCGACGAAAAGGTCGATCAGGCCACCAACCGCTTCCACGAGAAGCACGACTGACGGCACCTGCCAGACACGATTGCGCGTGTTGCTTTCTCCCGGGGGAAAGTACACGCGCAATTCGTTTCTATACGTCGACCCCGACGATCAACTTGAGCAGGTAGCCGATCAAAAAGCTGATCCCGGCAATGCCGAAGCTGAGGATGGCCATTTCGAGAAACCGCCTCCGAAAACTCTCGCGCCGCACCACCGCATAATAGTAGTTGAACAGAGCGATCACGAGCAGCGCCGCCGCGAGCATGACGCCCAACGCCACCAGCGCATCGGAGAAAATCAGGTAGGGCGCTATGAGTATCCCGACGGTGAGGATGTAGGCCGCACCCGTACAACCGGCCGCACGCAGCGGATGCTTTTCGCCCTTGCGGTCGGTCTTGGTCGAGAGGTATTCCGAGGCGGACATCGAAAGAGCCGCCGCAATACCCGTGATTCCGCCCGTGAGCGCCACCAGACGCGGATCGTTCAACGCCAGCGTGAAGCCCGCGAGCGCCCCCGTGAATTCGACCAGCGCATCGTTCAGCCCCAGCACCACGGAACTCATGTACGAGAGCCGCACCCCGGCGGCCAGACGGGTCAGTTCCTCGCCGTGCCGTCGTTCGTCGAGGCCGATTTGCACGAACTCGGCCCCTTTGCAGTAGCGGGCATACCCCAGCTCGGTCCCCTTTTCGCGCCGCTCCATCTGCCGCGCCACGAACGCAGGCCCCAGCATCCGTCCCGTCCAGACATAGCGTACGACCCGCTTGACATCGGGCGCCACCTCGCACCCGGTGTGGCTGCGCAGCGCATCGCAATGCCGTATCTCGTCCTGCAAAAGGCGTACGAACACGGCCTGGCGCCCGGCATCTTTCTCGGAGCGGGCCAGGCGGCGATAGGTTTCGCACAAGGTGATTTCGTCCCGCTGCAAGGCGAGCAGGTTTTTCGTCGTTCGGTTCATCTTGGTGTGATTCGTGCGTCGCAAGGCTTTCGGAAGCCCGAGCGTGACTTTTTCATCGCATGCCTGCCTGCAAAACAGCTGCCGAAAGGCTTCTCCCGCCCGACGGGTCGGCGGCCGGAAATCATCCGAAAAATTTTCCGCATCCTTTATCCCGTGTTTTCCAATGCGGTGCATCCGGTGAGCGAATCCGATCCGCGCAAAAGTAATTTTTATGGCATTAATGATGCAAGGTAATGTGCCGGGAGAGTATCCCGACGATTGATATGAACCGATACATTATAATAAAAAGCAACAACGGTTAAACCGAATATTCACTTAATTAATTATCAAAATCAGCTATGAAAAAAAAGTACTTTTCCGCCGCGCTCGCTGCGGCTTTGCTGTTCGCAGGATTCGCATTTACCGCGTGCGATGACGATGACGACAACGGTGCCCCCGGTACCAAACCGACCATCAAGTTCGAGAATGTCGTTGCGAAGAAAAATTATGTTCAGAGCGGTACCTTCGCTGCGGCAGCTCCCGGAGCCACCTCGCAGTTTACGTTCTACGCCGCCAAAGGGCAGCGCCTGATGCTGGTTTCCAAGTACAGCAATTCGAACGACCTGTTCTTCGCTCCCGCCAACCCGGGTATCGCACTTTTCAACGACCAGGGCGTGCCCAACACGGGCATCGTGGCCAATGCCGTGAAGCTGTGGGATAACGGAACGCGCGTCAACGAGCAGCCGGGGCCCGGCGTATCGCACCCGGGTACTCCCCAGACGGGCGTCGTCACCGAGGTCAACGGCACCGATGCCGCAGGCCACACCTACCCCGCCGCTTCGGACATGTTCCAGGTCAGCCTGGCCTACGATGTAGCGCAGTCGCTCTTCACCTGCACGATCACCAACATTTCGAACAACACGGCCAACTCGACTCCTTTCTCGGGCGGCGTATTCGTCGTATCGAACATCCTGGACGGCGAGCTGGTAATGGACAAGCCGTTCTTCAGCGTCGACCAGAAATCGAGCACCGAGCTCACGCAGCTGGCCGAGAACAGCAACGTTTCGCCGCTTCAGACGCTCGTAGCTTCGCAGACGGGTATCATCACCACCCTCGCAGGCGCCATCGTCGTGGTCTACACGGGTGACACGAACCCCATCTATACGCTCAACCAGAAAGACGCACAGCTCGGTCTGGCCGCTCTGGCACAGCGCGGCGATCCCTCGCCGCTGAAGACCTCGCTCGAGAAAGTTCCGCAGGTCCGCAAGATCTACACGATCACCGAGACCGCCGAGCCGGGTGAGAGCCTGTCGTGCACCTACGATGCCGCAACCAACGAGAAAGTGGCATTCGCAACCATGTTCGGTTATTCGAACGACTGGTTCTTCGCCAACGGTCCCGCGCTGGCCGCTCTGACCAAGGGCGACGTGACCAGCAAGACGGTACTGCTCGACGACGGTACGGCCATCAGCCAGTACCCCGGTGCAGGGAATGCCCAGTACATCTTCGGCGGTACGGTCATGCCTGAGGACAAGCCCATCACGGCTGTCGGCAGCACGTTCCCGGTTCCCGCCGTGAACGAACTGATCAAAGTCACGATCTATTAATCAACCGATTGTCGAACTGCCCGGAGCAGGCGCGCCTGCTCCGGGTTTTTTAAACCGCAACATAAATGTACAACGATAAATCCAAAGAGGGCAGCGCAACCGTTGCCGTCGAAAAACGGACCTCGAAGATTCCTTCGATGGTCTATCTTGTAGCCGGTCTGAGCGCCCTGACCGTTTCCATGTGCCTGATGCACGGCCGGCGCAAGCACACCGCGCTGATGGTGGGCCAGTGGGCGGCACCGCTCCTGATCATGGGCCTCTACAACAAGGTCGTCAAGACCGAGGGGCACGACAACACCTACGGACGGTAGCATTTTCGGTCCCGTCCATCCGCTCTTTGTACGCGATTTGCATGTTCATAGAGCAGAACCACCTAAAATTTCGATTATGGAAAAGAAAGACAACATGTACGGCGAAGATCGTGAGAAGATGAAAAATTCGACGGGCAACGGCTACGAATCGGGCAGCCAGAACTCGCAGAGCGACCAGCCCTATCCCGGCACCGAGAACAAGTCCTATCAGGAGCAGCAGACCGGCGGCTCGTCGTGGAAAGACGAGTCGGGCTCGTCCTATGGACACCAGAACAGCGGCTCGGGCCAGAGCTACGGCAGCAAGATGAACGAAGAGAGCTTGGGCGACAAATACCAGTCGGGCCAGCAGGGCCAGAGCGGCCAGTACGGTCAGAGCAGCCAATACGGCCAGGGCCAGAGCCACGGCTCCTCCTCGCAGAGCGGTCAGTATGGCCAGCAAGGTCAGGGCAGCCAATATGGCCAGGGCCAGCAGGAGTACGGCCAGCAGGGTCAGAGCGGCCAGTACGGTCAGGGCAGCCAATACGGCCAGGGCCAGCAGGAGTATGGCCAGCAGAGCCAGAGCGGCCAGTACGCCCAGGGCCAGAAAGAGCATGGTCAATACGGCCAGAACGAGAAAGAGTATGGCCAGGGCAGCCCTTGCAGCGGAGGCCAGAGCTCGAGCCACGGCGGCAGCCTCGATCCCGAGAAAGAGAAAGAATCGGGCTACGGCTCCTCGTCCGAAAAGAAGAGTTCCGACTGCTGCAAGTAGTCCTAACGCAAGTAACGGCCGCGTCGGCGGCCGTTTTTTTGTGGGTTTCAAGGACCGCAAACTCCTCGCAAACCGTTTTTTTTGGCAAGCCATTTGCCCTGTACGGAACAGATCGGTGCCTTTTCGGACGATTCAGGCCCTGCCGCAAGTTCAACCAATTAAAACGATAATTGTATGTTTTTCCACTCCAAAGAACTCCAGTTCAACGCCCGGGTATCGCGCCCGGACCCCCGTTTCGCCCGCCTTTTGCTCGAGCAGTTCGGCGGCCCGAACGGCGAATTGAAAGCTGCCATGCAGTATTTCGTCCAGGCGTTCGCCTGCCACAACCCCTATCCCGACAAGTACGACATGCTGATGGACATCGCCACCGAAGAGCTCGGGCACCTCGAGATCGTCGGCGCCACCATCCAGATGCTGCTGGCCGGGGTCAACGGCAACCTCAAGGACGCCGCCGAGAAGAACGACGTCTTCGGCGAGGGCAACAGCAAGGAGGACGTGATCCATGCGGCCTTTTCGATCAATCCGCAGTTCGGCGTGCTGACGGGCGGCGGCCCCCGCCTGACGGACAGCAACGGCTTCCCCTGGCAGGGCGCCTACGTCAATGCCAACAGCGATCTGACGGTCGACCTGCGGTCGGACATCGCCGCCGAGTCGCGTGCCAAGATCGTCTACGAATACCTCATGCAGTTCACCGACGACAAGGACGTGCAGGCCACGCTCAATTTCCTGATGACGCGCGAGGTGGCCCACTTCCAGCAGTTCGAGGCCGCGCTGGACACCATTCAGCCCAATTTCCCGCCGGGCGTGCTGCAAAGCGACCCGCGTTACAGCAACCTCTACTCCAACCACTCGATGGGCGAGGAGGCCCGCGGACCGTGGAACGAAGGCGTCAGCACGGGACTGGGCGAGGACTGGCAGTATGTCGAGAACCCCTACGAGCAGGTCGTCCGCACCGAGGGGCTGACGGACCTCAAACCCGTGGGCACAGACCGCACGACCTCCACGGTTCGCACGGCCGACAAGCGGCTGAGCAAGGAGCGCAGCCAGGAGATCAAGCGTTCTATGCCCACCTCGAACCTCCAGTGGTCCGACTACGACGAGGCCCCGAAGAGTCGCCGCCGCGAGCCGGCCGAGCAGGACTGAGTGCTTCCCGACCGCACCGCGCAGGGCGTCCCGAAACGTTTTTCGGGGCGCCTTGCCGTTTTTGCACACGCTTTGCAGTATGCGGCAGCGAAACAAATACGAACGCTATGAAAAACGGAGTAATGATGCAGTATTTCGAATGGAATCTGCCCAACGACGGAAAACTGTGGACACAACTGAAAGAAGACGCAAAGCACCTGCACGACGCGGGCGTGACGTCGGTATGGATTCCGCCCGCCTACAAGGCCGACGAGCAGCAGGACGAGGGCTACGCCGTCTACGACCTCTACGACCTGGGCGAATTCGACCAGAAAGGGACCGTGCGGACCAAATACGGCACCATCTCGGAGCTGAAAGAGGCCGTCGCAGCCCTGCACGAAAACGGCATTTCGGTCTATATCGACACGGTGATGAACCAGAAAACGGGGGCCGACTACACCGAGAAATTCATGGCCCGCGAGGTCGACCCTACCGACCGCGAGAAGATCATCGGCGAGCCCAAGGAGGTCGAGGGTTGGACCGGTTACACCTTTCCGGGCCGCGGCGACAAATACTCCGATTTCAAATGGCACTGGTACCACTTCTCGGGCACCGACCAGGTGTACGAAACGGGCAAGCGGGCCATCTACCTCATCCAGGGCGAGGGCAAAAGGTGGAGCGAGGGCGTCGACAGCGAGAACGGAAACTACGACTTTCTGATCTTCAACGATGTCGATTTCGACCACCCCGAGGTCGTGGACCAGATGAAGAGATGGGGCGTCTGGATCTCCGAGACGCTCGACGCCGACGGCATGCGGCTCGATGCGCTCAAGCACATCGAAAACAGCTTCATCGCCGATTTCATGCACGCCGTCCGGGCCGCGCGGGGCAAGGAGTTCTACGCCGTGGGCGAGTACTGGAGCGGGGATTTCGCCGACCTGGAGGCCTACCTCGATGCCGTGGACCACTCGGTCGATCTGTTCGACGCGCCGCTCCATTTCAAACTCTTCCAGGCTTCGCAGGAGGGCGGCGGGTTCGACATGCGCACGCTGCTGGACGACACGCTGGTCAAGAAATACCCCACCCTGGCGGTCACGTTCGTCGACAACCACGACTCGCAGCGGGGCAGCTCGCTCGAGTCGCAGGTCAAATCGTGGTTCAAGCCGCAGGCCTACGCACTGATCCTCCTGATGAAAGAGGGCTATCCGTGCATCTTTTACGGCGACTATTACAGCATGGGCGGCGAGGCGTCGCCCCACCGCAAGATTCTCGACATCCTGCTCGAAGCGCGCCGCAGCAAGGCTTTCGGCGATCAGAACGATTATTTCGACCACCCCAGCACGGTCGGGCTCACGCGCACGGGCGATGCGGAGCATCCCGGTTCGGGAGTGGCCCTGCTCCTCTCCAACGGCGAGGACGGCGAAAAGGAGATGAGCGTGGGCGAAGCGCACGCAGGCGAGACGTGGCACGAGATCACCGGCAGCATCGACGAAGAGGTGACCATCGGTCCCGACGGCAAAGCCCTCTTCAAGGTCCGGGGCGGCAAGCTGGCCGTCTGGGTCAAAAAATAACCCGCCGGTACGGATGCAGAACGGGTGTACGTTTGGACCGTACACCCGTTCTTGCGTTTATCCGTCCGCGTCAGCGCGGCGTGATGCTGAACCGGAACGTGTAGTCGCCGTACGGAATGCGGTACTCCTCTTTGGGCAGGGCGCCCCAGCTGTGTACGCACCCCAGTCCCATCTGCTTCAGGTCCACGTTGACGAACGTGGCGTTGCGCCGCTCCATCTCGGCCGGGTGGCGGTTCGACTGCCCCGGATCGGGCCCCTCGATGTCCTGCACGTCATACGGCAGCGCCGAGGCCGAGAACAACACGTCGGAGCGAATCTCCACGCCGTTTCCGTTCTCATCGACCACGCGCCAGCAGCGCAGGTCGCTCCGTGTGCCCGACTCCTGCGGCCGCACGTAACCCCGGTAATACTGCTCGGCCACCGGCTGCCGGTAGAGCCCCACCTTGGCGGCGCTCTTGCGGTCGCAGTAGTTCTCCCACGGCCCGCGGCCCCAATAATCGACCACGCCGTAGCGCGAGGGCATGGCGAAAGTCATCCCGAAGCGGAACAGGTCGGGCACGTCCGTGCGGCTCGGGTCGGCCTCCATGCGTTCGGTCACCGTCATCGCGCCGTCGCCCGCGATCTCGTATTCGGTCGTCAGCACGGCCCCCGTCGCGGGCAGTTCGTGCACGGCCACCACATGCGCCGTACGCTCCCCGGTCCGGCCCTCCAGGCTGCGGAGCTCGATCTCCGGATAGCGCCAGGCGGCGTACTTGTACTCCAGCCCGGCCCCCATGTCGTTTTCGGTCACGGCGCGGTTGAAATTGGGTTTGAGCGGCTCGGCCAGCAGCTCGCGGCCCCGGTATCGGAAGCGCTCCAGGAAACCCGTCTTGCGGCTGAAATCCAGCTGCCAGTCGGGGCCCGCGACAAAGACGTATCCGGCATCGCGGGTTACCTCCGGCGCCTGGTCGCTCCGCAGCGCGAAACCGGCCGCGGGGTCGTACTCCCGAATCACCATCTGGTCCGAGGCGACCGCCTCGCCCGCGTCGAGCAGCCCGTCGGGGCGAACGAGCACGTAATTCACGTCGAGCAGCACCTCGCAGGCTTCGGCGGGAATGTCGGCCGCCGAATAGCCAAGTTGTACGCGGGCGGTCTCCCGGGGCCCGACGGCGAGCTTTTCGACCACGCCGCTCCTCATGGCCCGGCCGTCGCACAGCAGCTTCCACTCCAGACGGTAGCGTCCCAGGTCGCGGAAAAAGTATTCGTTATAGACGTTCACGGCGCCGTTGGCCGCATCGGCGTCCGTCGTGAGGATCGAACGGTACTGGTGGCGTACCTCCTCGGCGTGGGGGTGCAGCGTGCGGTTGGCCGCCACCACGCCGTTGCAATTGAACGAGTCGTCCGAGGTGTCGTAGGGGTTGTAGTCGCCGCCGTACTTGTAGGTCACGCTCCCGTCCGCGTTGTACGAGGCGAGCGCCTGATCGGCGAAATCCCAGATGAAGCCGCCCTGGTAGAGCGGGTATCTGCGCACCAGGTCCATGTACTCCTTGAACCCTCCCAACGAATTGCCCATCGCATGGGCGTATTCGCACTGGATGAGCGGCCGGTCGGGCTCGCCGTCGAGGTACTTTTCGCAATCCTCCCAGCTGAGGTACATCGGGCAGTAAATATCGGTATGTTTCCGCTTCCCGGCCCGCTCGTACTGCACCGGACGCGAGGGATCGGCCTCTTTGATCCACCGGTAGCACGCTTCGAAATTGGGCCCGTCGCCCGCCTCGTTCCCCATCGACCAGACGATGATCGAGGGGTGGTTCCGGTCGCGCTCGACCATGCGGCTGTTGCGTTCGAGGTGGGCCTTGCGCCACGCCTCGACGCGGGCCAGCGTCCGCTCGTCGTAGCCCATGCCGTGCGACTCGAGGTTGGCCTCGCCCACGACATACAGCCCGTAGCGGTCGCAGAGGTCGTACCAGCGCGGTGCATTGGGATAGTGGCAGGTGCGCACGGCATTGATATTGAGCTGCTTCATCAGCCGTATGTCGCGCAGCATATCCTCCTCGGTGAGGTAATAGCCCCGGTCGGGGTTCATCTCGTGGCGGTTGACGCCTTTCAGGATTACCGGACGACCGTTGACGAGCAGCTGGCGGTCACGAATCTCCACCGTGCGGAATCCCACCGCCTGCGTGGTCGCCTCGGTGATGCGCTGCCCGTCGCTCACGGTGGCCAGCAGCGTGTAGAGGTTGGGCTCCTCGGCGCTCCACTTTGCGGGATCGGCCACGTCGATACGCCCTGCAACCCGGCCCTTTCCGTCGGGTCGCAGCGATTTTTCAGCCACCGTCCGCCCGTTCGCATCGCGCAGGGTCAGGTCGAGGCTCCGCACCCCGCGCGTCACGCTGCCGGCGATCTCCAGCCAGCCGTCGCGGTAATCCCCGTCCAATCCGGGCGTCAGATGCAGGTCCTCGAGGCGTTTGCGGTCGCGGGCCTGGAGCCAGACGTCGCGCCCCACGCCCGACAAGCGCCAGAAATCCTGGTCTTCGAGGTAGGTGCCGTCCGACCAGCGGAAGACCTGGAACGCGACCAGGTTGCGTCCCGGCCGCAGGTAGGGGGTCAGGTCGAATTCGGCCTCGAGTTTGCTGTCCTCGCTGTACCCCACCCGGCGGCCGTTGACCCAGAGCATGAGGTTCGAGGTCACCGACCCGAAATGGATGAAAACCTCTTTGTCGCGCCACGCCGCAGGCACCTCGATCGTTCGGCGGTAGGAGCCGACGTGGTTGTTCCTTACGGGCGGCAGCGGCGGATCGTTCTCGTACTGGCTGCGCCAGGCGTAGCCGACGTTGCGGTAGACCGGATCGCCGTAGCCGTTCAGTTCCCACAGCCCCGGCACGGGCATCGTGCCCCACGCGCGGTCGTTGAAATCCTCGCGGTAGAAATCCGTCGGCCGCTGGTCGGCGTGTTCCACCCAGTCGAATTTCCACAATCCGTTGAGCGAAAGGCGAAGCGGATTGGCGGCCGCATCGCCCCGGAGCGCCGCTTCGGCGTCGGGATAGACCGTAAAACTCGTCCGCATCGGGCAGCGGTCGATCGCATTCACCCCGGGGTCCTGCCAGGGTTCCGTCTGGGCCGCAAGCGGACGGGCAAGCAGCAGCGGCAGAGCCAAAAGTAGTTTTTTCATAGGTCGAGTGTTTCAGAATGAAGCGAATAAATGTAGCGATAATTTCCCGAACGGCAAGCGCTTCCGACCGATTTTTTCATCCGCAGGCACGAAAAAGCGGCCCGGCGCATGGCCGGACCGCACGGGTCATGGGTTCAGGCAGGCGGCACTCCGCTTCGGACGCTCCGCCGCACAGCACGCTGTCGTGTCGCCCTCCTGCAAGCAGCCGTCCGGTTCCCGCTTACTTGCGGACCTTGACGATGATCTTGCGTACCGTGCCCTCACCGACCATCGGCGCGTGGGCGTCCTCCGGAAAGAGGATCGTGAACTGTCCGGGCCGCAGCGTGTAGTAGGTCTGCGGCTCGTCGTCGAAGAACTGAATATCCTTCTCTGCGTTGAAATCGCCCTGGGGCTTTTTCACATCGGCGCGGTCGCTCCAGCCGAACGCCTCCTCGCGGCCCGCAACGAGCACCTGAATGTCGATATACTCGTTGTGCACCTCCAGTTTGGCATCGGCGCGCTGCTTCAGGCAGCGCTCCATCACGTTGACGTAGATGTCCTTGCCGTCCAGGTGGTGAATGCCCGGCTCCGTGGCGGTCCAGTCGGTCGAGCGGATCAGTTCGAAAGCACGCTTCATGCGCGGATTCACGCCGTAATAGGTCGCGCAGTTTTTCAGGGAATCGAAAATCATAATCGTATTTTTTTAGTGGGTAGTATGCTTCCTGAGCCGTACAAGGACGGGATGATGATCCGAATAGTCGACCGCCGGCACCTCGTAGGAGATGGTCTCGAACCCCTCGGACGAGAGCACGTAGTCGATGCGCAGCATGTTGTAAAACCCCCGGTAGGTATGCGAATAGCCCGATCCGCACGCCGAGAAAGCGTCGTTGAGCCCGCGGGCCATCGTGCGGTAGACGTAGGACATGGGCGTGTCGTTGAAATCGCCGCACAGGATGCGGCGCGTCGGAACCGCGGCGACCACCCGGGCGATCGAGTCGACCTGGGCGGCTCGCAACACGCTGTTTTCACGGTAACGGTCCACCATGCTGCGCAACTTGACCTCGCGGGCCGTATCGGAAAGAAACCCGCGGCGCGTCAGGTACTCGTTGTCCGACGCCGTGATGGCCGTCGAGCGCAGGTGGTTGTTGAACACCCGCACCGTGTCCTCGCCGATCACGAGGTCGGCCCAGACCGACGAGGCCGGGGTCAGCACGGTCCCCGATCTGAGGATGCGGTACTTGCTCAGAATCATCAGCGGCGTGCCGTGCAGCGAATCGGGAAGCTGGGTACGCCCGAACGCCGCGCGCTCGTATTTCTCTTCGATCCGCTCGAAGCCCTCCTCCTTTTGGGCCAGCCGCGCATTGAACTCCTGCAAGCAGATCACGTCGGGGTCCTGCTCCTCGATCAGAGCCAGAATGTCTTCTACGCTGCTACCGCCCTTTTCGCCGTAAAAGTTACGGACGTTGTAGGTCATCACCTTGATAGCCGCGCGGTCGTAGGCTTGGGCGTGGTAGTTGCGCCGCAATTCGGGCCGCCAGAACAACGAGACCTGAAAGAGTCCCGCCGCGACCAGCACCAGCATCGTCCCGGCCCGCAGCCAGCGCCAGCGGATGATCCAGTAGAGCGCCAGCACGAGCGTGGCGACGTAGACCGCCGGAGCGGCCAGCCCCAGCAGCGGAAAGAACCAGACCCGCGCCGGGTTGGTATAGGGCACGAAATAGGTGACCGCCATGGTCACCGCGACGACCAGCGTGAGCAATGTCATGACCGCATCCAGCAGCCACATCGCCAGGCTCCGCCGCGGCCTCGCCGAGCGGCTTCCGTACCCGTCGTAATAGGACTCGGCCATATCAGAAGCGGATTATCCCCCTGCGTTTCCACCAGTGGAGCAGCAGAAAGCCCCAAAGCATGCCGCCGATATGGGCGAAATGGGCCACATTGCCCACGCCCCGCCAGCCGAGGAACAGCTCGATCACGGCGTAGATGATGACGAACCACTTGGCTTTCATCGGGATGGGCGGGATCAGCAGCATGATGACCGCGTTGGGGTGCATCACCCCGAATGCCAGCAGCAGCCCCATCACCGCCCCCGAAGCGCCGACCAGGAAAAGGGGCAGTTCGCCAAAGGCCAGGGCCGTGAGGTACTGGATCAGCGCGGCGCCCACGCCGCAGATCATGTAATAGATCAGAAACCGCTTCGATCCCAGTTCGTACTCCAGCGTGCGCCCGAACATCCACAGGGCAAACATGTTGAAGAAGATGTGTTCGAAATTGGCGTGCAGGAACATGTAGGTGATGAACTGGTAGGTGTGGAAGAGCGGCGTTCCGAGCGAAAGCGCGCCCCAGCCCATGATCCGCTCGCCCACGGGCAGCAGGGCCGTGGCCATGAAGATCAGCAGATTGATGATTATCAAATTCTTGACAACCGGCGGGGTCTGAAAAAAACGGTTCATTTCTATCTTTTCTCTATTTGTTATTCTTCGCTGTTTGCACTCCTATCCACAAATGCACTGCAATCCGCCTGCGGCGGCTTTCCCGAGAGGTCGCAAATGCGAGGCTCCGGATTTCTCCGCTTTCCGCCACAATCCATTTTTTCATTCCCCGAGCATCGTCGAGGGGTCGCAAGGCGGGTTGCCGTTTTCGGCCGGCGGCTTGCTTGCGCTCTGCAAATATAACCTTTTTTCTCTTTCTGCGGGACATCAACCCAGTTTGGCGCGCAAATCTTCGGGCGTGATTTCGGCCACGACGGCTTTGCCCGAGGGCGAAAAACTGATATTGCCCGTGGCGGCGAGCTGTGCCAGAAGCGCCTCTGCCTCCGGCCGTCCGAGCTGACGGGGCACGCTGCGGGCGCCGCTGCGCGCCATCACGGCGGCGATCTTCTCGCGCCTGAGATCGGCGAGCGACCCCGGCGTCGCAAAGGCCTGCAACAGTTCGAACAGCAGCGTATCCACCGAATCCGCTGGCATGTCGGCCGGCGTCCCTTTCACCTCGATAGCCCCCTCGCCCTTGAAATCGATGTCGAACCCCAGCGCTGCGAACTCCACAGCCTGTTGCTCCAGGAGCGCATATTCATCGCCGGAGAGCACCAGCCGCTCGGGAAAGAGCAGTTGCTGGCTCACCGACGAGCCGTGCCCCAGCATCCCGAGGTACTCCTCGTAGAGGATGCGTTCGCGGGCCCGGCGCACATCCACTGCGACCAAGCGGCCGTCCATGAGGGCGACCAGGTACCCGCCGCCCACGGACAACGGCTCCGAAAATTCGGCCCGCCGATCCACATCCAACCGCTGCTGCTCCGCATCGCCCTCCGACGAAACGAATTCGATGAGGCTCTCGCCGTCCTCTCCCGAAACGAACTCCTCGAACGCCTCCGAAGCGTCGCCTGAAAGGGAGAATCCGCCCGCCGAAGCGCCGAACGACCGAAAGGCTCCGGACCCGACACGGAAGCCATCCGCTTCGGCGCCGAAACCGGCTGCCGGAGATACCGTGCCCGAACCGCCGCTCTCCCCGGCGCTGAAGCACGCGCCGGCATCCGACACGCCGGCAGCCGGATCGCGGAAAGGCACGTCGAATCCCGCGAAATCGACGTTGGGGTCGGGAGCCGAGGGGTCGATATACTCCTCGCGGAACGGGTTGTAGTCGGCGTTGGACATGGCCCGCGGTTCGCTGTACACAGCCCCTTTCTGCATGACGGGTATCTCCACATCGCCCTCGCGGTCGAAATCCATCAGCGGCACGGCGCCCGTCTTTGCCAGCGTCTCCCGAACGGCGGCGTTCACGATCTGCCACACCGCCTCCTCGTCGGCGAACTTGACCTCGGTTTTCTGCGGATGGACGTTCACGTCGATGCGCGCGGGGTCGATCGTAAGGTAGAGGAAATAGGAGGGCGTGCAACTCTCGGGGATCAGCTTTTCGTAGGCCTTGAGAATCGCGCTCGCAAGGTACGAACTGCGGAAATAGCGGCCGTTGACGAACAAATACTGCTCCGTATTGCGCCGCTTGGCGGCCGCCGGGCGGCCGATATACCCCTCGATGCGGGCGATCGAAGTGTCGGCCTCGACCTCCAGCAGATTCTGTTTGATATGCCGCCCGACGACCTCGACGATGCGCGCGGCGAGCGAGCCGGCCGCGAGCATGTAGATCGGGGCGTCGTTCGCGTAGAGTTCGAAAGCCACGCCGGGATTGCACAGCGCGACGCGCTGGAACTCGCTCTTGATCTGCGACGCCGACGTGGTGCTCTTGTCCAGAAACCGGCGGCGCGCCGGCACGTTGTAGAAGAGGTTGCGCACATAGAACTGCGACCCCACGGGGCACATGACGGGCGTCTGGCGCACGAACTCCCCGCCGTTGATTTCGGTCTGGGTTCCCATCGGGTCGCCCTCCTGCCGCGAGCGCAGTTCGACCTGCGCCACGGCGGAGATCGAGGCGAGCGCCTCGCCGCGGAAGCCGAACGTGCGGAGGGCGTAGATGTCATCCACCGACGATATTTTGCTCGTGGCGTGGCGGTCGAAAGCCATCCGCGCGTCGATGGGCGACATGCCGCAGCCGTTGTCGACGATCTGGATGAGGTCCTTGCCGCCGTCGCGGAAATTGACCTGCACGCGCGTAGCCCCTGCGTCGATGGCGTTCTCCATCATCTCTTTCACCACCGAGGCGGGCCGGTTGACCACCTCGCCCGCCGCGATCTGGTTGGCGACGATCTCGGGCAGTAATCTGATCCGGTCTGCCATCTATTCGCTGTAATCGTTGGGTACTACGGTAATCGTCTGCTCCTGCCACTCCACGTCGCCGATGCCCGACTGGTCGAGCGCATTGCGCCGAACGCTTTCGGGCGCGGCGGCTTCGGTTGCGGCGGGGGCAGCCGGACGGACGAAGAGCGCCACCAGCCGCGGATACAACAGGGCGACGAACAACAACACCAGGACCACGGCCACGGCCATCGTCCAGATGCGCTTGCGGCCCCGGTCGTCCTCGCGGGCGCGGCGTGCGGCGCGGGCCTCGCGCTGCGTGCGAATGTACTGCCCGGGGCGGTAGGTGCGTTCGCCCTCCTCGGCGCGCTCGCCCCGAAGCTCGGCGCGGCGCTGCTCGCGCGCCTCCTTTTCGGGATCGTAATAGCGCGGTATGTAGTTGAACTTGTTTGCGTGTTTCTTGAAAGGGGTAAAACCCAACATGGCCGTTTCCTCCTATTTTTTTGTAAAGATACGCATTTTCGTCGAAATTTATTGCCCGGCGAGCCCCCTTTTTCACCCATACGACAAGCCCCCGCCGAAGCGGGGGTTTGAGGTGCAACCAGCTCGGCGGGCCGTCCGGTTTCTCTTCCCGGCACGCTGTCCGGCCAGCGCCCGAACGGCGCGCCGGATGCCGCTACCGGAAAAAACTCTTCATCCGCTCGAAGATATTTTGGTTGCGGACCGATTCGGCTTTCTGGAAATCGGGCTGCGCGGCCAACTGCTCGACCAGACGCTTCTCCTCGGCGTTGAGTTTCGAGGGGATGGTGATGTCGACCACCACCAACTCGTCGCCGCGGCCGTATCCGTTGACGTCGGGAATGCCCTTGCCGCCCAGACGAAGCACCTTGCCGGCGTGCGTGCCGGGTGCGATTTTGATCTTGGCGCGCCCGTCCACCGTGGGCACCTCGACCGAGCCGCCCAGGATGGCCGTCGTAACGGTGATATTGAGGTTGTGGATCAGGTCGTTGCCATCGCGCATCAGCTCCGGATGGCGCTCCTCCTCGATCAAAACCTGCAAGTCGCCGTTGACGCCTCCATGGCGCGCGGCATTGCCCTTGCCCGTAACCGTGAGGACCATGCCTTCGCCCACGCCGGCCGGAATTTGGATCTCCACGACCTCCTGCCCGCGGACCGTTCCCTCGCCCTTGCACTTGTCGCAAGGCGAGGTGATGACCTTGCCCGTACCGCCGCACGTCGGGCAGACACCCTCGGTCTGCATCCGCCCGAAGAACGTGTTTTCCACGCGCGTCACGTGCCCCGTGCCGTGACACGTCGAGCAGGTCGAGTAGGAGTTGGCATCCTGTGCGCCCGAGCCGCCGCACTTGTCGCAGGCGACGGTCTTGTTGATCTTCAGTTTCTTCGTCACGCCCGAGGCGATCTCCGCGAGCGTCAACTTCACCTTGATGCGGATGTCCGAACCGCGGTTCACGCGACGCCCGGAAGACGAACCCGACCGGAAACCCCCGCCGCTGAAATGGCCGCCGAAGATGTCGCCGAACTGCGAGAAGATATCCTCCATCGTGAATCCGCCGCCGCTGAAGCCGCCATAACCCCCGGCACCGCCGCCCGCCGCACCGCTCATGCCGGCGTGGCCGAACTGGTCGTAACGGGCCCGCTTGTCGGGATTCGAGAGCACGTCGTAGGCCTCGGCGGCCTCCTTGAATTTCTCCTCGGCCTCCTTGTCGCCCGGATTCTTGTCGGGGTGATACTGGATGGCCGCCTTGCGGTAGGCCTTCTTTATTTCGTCGGCGTTGGCGTTCTTCTGAACGCCGAGCACCTCGTAGTAGTCTCTTTTTTCTGCCATGATCCTATTCTCCTACAACTACTTTCGCAAAGCGCAGCACTTTGTCGCCCAACATGTAACCCGTCTGCACGACATCGATCACCAGGCCCCGCTTCTCCTCGCCCGCATCGAACCGCGCCACCGCTTCGGCCAGGTCGGCGTCGAACTCCTTGCCCGCCACGTCGATCTCCGTGACCCCCTTGCGGCGCAGCGCTTCGGTGAATTTCTGCGAGATGAGCGTCACCCCGGCGCGCAGGGCCTCCAGGTCGTCCGACTTGTGCATGGCATCCACGGCGCGCTGCACGTCGTCGCGCACGGGCAGCATTTCGAGCAGCACATCGCGTCCACCGCTCTCGACCAGTTCCATCTTCTCGCGCAGCGTGCGCTTGCGGTAGTTGTCGAACTCGGCCTGCAAACGCATGAACTTGTCCTGCCACTCGGCTACCGCCGCCGCAAGCCGCTCGTCCGCACCCTCCTCTCCGGCGGCGTCTGCCATTGTGTCAGTCGCCTGCCGCTCCCCGTCTGCCACATTGGCACGCGGCTCGGTTTCGCCGGGGGTGCAATTCGGTCCGCCTGCGGCTTCTTCGTGGTCCCTAACCTCCTCATTATAAATTTTTTCCTTTTTCATATCGCTTGTTTTTCGGTTATTCTTTCCACCTATTCGATCAAATTGTATACCACGCGGTTTGCGCTATCGGCCGATGATGAAAATGGCCGGACGTTTGTTCATTTCGGGCCGGGGCAGCGTACGCCAGCGGGCCACCTCGTGCATCCGGACGCTCTCGGCGGGCGCCGTGAGGTCCACGGCCACGGCCAGGCGCGTCGCGGGCGCAAGTATCTCCAGGAGCTGCTCCAGGAGTTTCATATTGCGGTAGGGCGCCTCGATGAAAAGTTGCGACTGCCCCTCCTGCAAGGCGCGCCGCTCGAAATGGCGGATAGCCCGGGCCCGCTCGGGCGGCTTGACCGGGAGGTAGCCGTTGAATGCGAACGACTGCCCGCTCAGCCCCGAAGCCATCACCGCGAGGATGATCGACGACGGCCCCACGAGCGGCACCACGCGGATGCCGCGCCGGTGGCACGCCTCGACCACCAGCGCTCCGGGATCGGCCACGCCCGGCACGCCGGCCTCGGAGATCACGCCCGCCGAGCGGCCAGCAGCGAGCGGTTCGACCAGCTCCTCGACCTCGCGGCCGGCCGTCGTATGTTCGTTCAGTTCGCGGAACTCCAGTTCGCCGATCGGCCGTGCAATGCCCGCCGCGGAGAGAAACCGCCGCGCCGAGCGCGTATTCTCGACGATGAAATAGTCCAGCGCGTCCATCACCGCGCGGTTGGCCGCGGGCAGCACTTCCCACGGTGCCGTCTGGTCCGAAATCGGACAGGGGATCAGGTAGAGGGTTCCGGGTTCCAAAGAAATGAAGAATTAAGAATTAAAAATGAAGAATTCGGGTTGCAGCCTCCGGGGCACGCATCGGGGGTCTCCGCCGGGGGGGGCGGCTCCGAGAGCCGCACACGCTTACTCCTTGAGGTAAATCCGTTTCACCCGGGCCGAGACCGAGGTCATGATCTCGTAGGGAATCGTGTCGAGCACGCGGGCCATCGTTTCGAGGTCATTGCCCGGCTCGGGCGAGAAGATCACCGCCTCGTCGCCCTCGCCGACGCCGGGAATGTCCGTGATGTCGATCATGCAGCTGTCCATGCAGACCCGCCCGACGATGGGCGCCGGACGCCCGTTCACCCGCATCGCCCAACGGCCGCACCCCAGGTGGCGGTCCAGCCCGTCGGCATATCCGATGGGCACGGTGGCGATGACGCTGTCGCGCTGCAATACCTGCGCCCGCCCATAGCCGACTGCCTCACCCACCGCCAGGCGCTTGATCTGCACGATGCGGGTCCGGAGCGTCGCCACCGGGCGCAGCGCCGCGTTGTGCTCCCAGCCGAAGCCGTAAAGCCCCAGTCCGAGGCGGCACATGTCGAACTGCGCCTCGGGGAAGCGCTCGATCGCCGCCGAGTTGGCTGTATGGCGCAGTACAGGACAGGGCAGCGCCGCCGCCAGCCGTGCGCTCATGCGGTCGAACCGGGCGATTTGCGCGCGCGTGTACTCCTCCACGCCGGGCATGTCGGCGCAGTTCAGATGCGAAAAGACCGTAACCACCCGCACCTCGGGCGTCGAAGCCAGCTCCTCGATGAGAGGCGCGAGCTCCTCCTCCGCGAATCCCAGCCGGTGCATCCCCGTATCGAGCTTGATGTGGATCGGATAGCGCATCTCGCCCGCATGGGCAGCCGCCGCTGCGAAGGCCCTGAGCGAGTGCACGCTGTATATCTCGGGTTCCAGCCGGTTTGCGACCATCTGATCGAAACTGTCGGCATCGGCATTGAGCACCACCACGGGCATCGTGATTCCCCGCTCGCGCAGCCGGACGCCCTCGTCGGCGAACGCCACGGCCAGGTAGTCGACCCCCTGGTGCTGCAAGAGCTGCGCGACCTCGAAATCGCCCGTGCCGTACGACCCCGCCTTGACCATGGCCACGAGGCGGGTGCCGAATGCGAGGCGCGAGCGGAAATAGTTGAGATTGTGGATCATGGCATCGAGGTCCACCTCCAGCACCGTGGTGTGGCTCTGCCGCGCGAGGGCGTGTGCCAATTTCTCGAAGCGGTATTCCCGCGCCCCTTTCAGGAGCACGGCGCATCCGGCCACGGCACGGCGGCTCATGCGCTCGATGCACTCTCCGGTCGTGGCGTAAAACTCCGTCGCGCACCCGAAAAGCGCCGCGTGGCGCCGGAGTTCGGGCCCTACCCCGACCAGCCGGTCGATACCCGCGCGGGCGACCAGCTCCGCCACGCGGCCATACAGTTCGTCGTCCCGAAAGCCGCTCTGTGCAATGTCCGACAGCACCAGCGTCCGGGGCCGTCCCATCGCCACGTTGTGCAGGTAGTCCAGCGCCAGGGCCAGCGAGTTCAGATCGAGGTTGTAGGCGTCGTTGACCAGCACCGAATCGTTGATCCCGTCCCGCACCTCGAGCCGCATGGCCACGCTCGGAACCGCGGTAAATGCGGGGGCCGGATAGCCCGTCGCGGTGCAGAACGCCTCGACGAGTTGCGCGTTGCGGCGCATGGGGGCGTTACCCGCAACCGTTGCGGCGGGCTCGGGAAACGTTGCGGCATCGACCGTTTCGCGGTCTGCGAATCGCTCGGCGACCAGCTGTCCCAGCGGTTCGTAAAAACTGTGGTAGACGATCGTCCGCGCCCGGCGGGCCAGTATTAGCTTCTCCTCGCATTTTTGTTCCAGGTCGCGGAAATTCTCCTGATGGGCGTCGCCCAACGAGGTGAAGATCACTGCATCGGGACGAATCACGCGCTCCAGCCGCTCCATCTCTCCGGGCCGGGAAATCCCCGCCTCGATAAGCGCCAGCTCCTCGTCGCCCGCTATCATCAGCACCGACAGGGGTACCCCCAGCTGCGAGTTGTAGCTTTTGGGCGAGCGGTAGCATTTCACCTCCCGGGGCAACTCCCCGGCGATCCACTCCTTGATAATCGTCTTGCCGTTGGAACCCGTGATTGCAACCACCCTGCCCCGGAACTGCGCGCGGTGATGCGCCGCCAGCCGTTGCAGAGCCTCGATGGCATTTTCCACCACGACATACCCGCACCCCGCGGCCACCGGCACCTCCCTTTCGGTCAGAAAGGCCCGGACGCCGCGGTCGCGCATCTGCGCGACAAAGTCGTGCGAATCGTGGTTGGCACCGCGCATGGCAACGAACAAGGGCGCAGCGCCCAGTTCGCATGTCAGCGAACGGCTGTCCGTCACCACCGACTGCACCTCGGAGTCGCAGCCCGTCATTTCACCGCCCACGATCGCGGCAATTTGGGATAGCAGGTATTTCATCGTTTTTGCGTTTATCGCAATTCAGCATTCAATAATTAACGATTCCAGCGAGCCTTGCGCCCTGTGTCATTCCGAACCGAATATCTTTCGATCCCCGAGCGAAAGTCGAGGGGTCGCAAAATCCCGTTCCCTATTACCCCTCTACTTTCCGTTTTCCGTTCTTCACGGTTTAGCTACCGATGGCCTTTCACCTTTCACCTTTCACCTTTCACCTTTCACCTTTCAACCCGCCTTTAGCAGCTTGACTTTGCTGCTGCCCGACATAGCCCGGGAAGCGGTCTCCACACTTGCTTACTCCACAAAGTTGCCTTTCACCTTTCACTTTTCACCTTTCCCCTCAATCGAAAGTCACGATCGTAATGCCCGCTCCGCCGCGGTCGGCGTGTTCGTCTGCGGCCGAGGCGATCTCGGGCACCGTCTTCAGGTAGCGCCGGATCTCCTCTTTCAAAGCCCCTGTCCCCTTGCCGTGGAGGATCGAGACCGACCCCACGCCCACCATCAGGGCGTCGTCGATAAAGTTCTGCACGGCATCCAACGCCTCGGCGGCCCGCATCCCGCGCACGTCGATGTGGTCGCGGAACGCCAATTTGCGGGCCGAAATATCGGACGCGATCACCGTCCGGGCCGCCACGGGCCGCGTCGCCTCGCGGTATTCGTTGTTCGACACGACGGTCAGCAGCGACTTGTCGACCGTCGTCAATATCTGACCGAACGCCACCTGCGCCCGCTTGCCCTTGACTGCCTGCACCACCCCGACCATCTCCTGCCCGGCCATGCGGACTTTCGATCCCGCCTCCACGGGCCTTGGTTTGGGCGGCTCGGCGGCCCCGGCCTCCGGTTTGGCTGCCTGCTGCTGCGTCCTGCGCTCGGCACGTCGCTGGCGTCGGCGTTCGATGCGTTCGATCTCGCGCAGCACATCGGCTTCGCGCTCCGCCGCGTCGGCCCGCTCGACCGTCTCGCGGAACTCGTCCAACTCGCGGCGCGCCAGGCGTGTGAACTCTTTCTCGGCCTGCGCCTCGCGGATGGTCCGGATCGTATTTTCGATCTGCTTGTTGGCCTCGGCGACCAACTGCTGCGCCTCCAACTTCGCTTTTTTGAGAATCTCCTGCCGCTCGGCACGGATTTTTTGCAGCTGCCCGGCGTAGGTCTGCTCCAGTTCCTCGACCTTGCGGTCCGTCAGGCGGATGCGGTCGCGCTTCTGCTCCCAGTAGTGCTTGTCGCGTGCGATCTCGCGCAGCTGCTTCTCGAGGTTGATCCGGTCCGACCCGGCCTTTTCGCTCGCCCGGCGGATGATCTCCTCCGGCAGCCCGATCTTGCGGGCGATTTCGACGGCGAACGAACTGCCGGGCTTGCCCGTCTCGAGCCGGAACAACGGCCGGATATTTTGCACGTCGAACGTCATGGCGCCGTTGGCGACCCCCTCGTTGCTGGCCGCAAAATACTTGATATTGCCGTAGTGGGTCGTAATCACCCCGTAACACCCCTTTTCGAGCAGTTTTTCGAGAATCGCCTCGGCGATGGCCCCGCCGATCACGGGCTCGGTGCCCGAGCCGAACTCGTCGATCAGCACCAGCGTGCGGCCGGAAGCTCCCGCGAGCATCTGCTTCATGTTCTGGAGGTGGGACGAATAGGTCGATAGGTCGTTGTCTATCGACTGTTCGTCGCCGATGTCGATGAAGATGCTCCCGAATACGGGCAGTTCCGACACCTCCGATGCCGGCACCGGGAAGCCGCACTGGAACATGTACTGCACGATGCCCATGGTCTTGAGGCAGACCGACTTGCCGCCGGCATTGGGACCCGAAATCACCAGGATGCGCTTGCGGCGGTCCAACTGCATGTCGAGCGGCACGACCTCGCGCCCCTGCGCCCGCAGGGTCTGTTGCAACAGCGGGTGGCGGGCGTTTTTCAGCACGAGCCGGTCGTCGGTCGAGAGGATCGGCTTCACGCAGCCGTTCTCGGAGGCCCACCTCCCCTTGGCGCGCAGCATGTCGATCTGGGCCAGGTAGTCGCCCGAAGCGGCGATCAAGGGGGCCTCGGGACGGATTTCGTCGGTAAATTCCGTGAGGATGCGCACGATCTCACGCCGCTCGGCGTATTCGAGTTCGCGCAGCTCGTTGTTGAGCTCCACCACCTCGACCGGCTCGACATAGAACGTGCGGCCCGTGGCCGACTGGTCGTGGATGAATCCCTGGAGTTTGCGTTTGTTGGCCGCCGCAACCGGAATCACGGCCTTGCCGTCGCGGATCGAGAGCTGCGCGTCGGCCTCCACGATCCCTGCGCTCTTGGCCGCCGCGAGCACCTGTTGCAGGCGCTTGGCGGCCTGTCCCTCGCGTTCGCGGATCGCGCGGCGGATTTCCGACAGCGCGGGCGAAGCGCTGTCGCGCACCTCGCCGAAGCGGTCGACGAGCCCGTCGATGCGCTGCACGATGCCCGGAAACGCCTCTACCCCGCGCGTCAAGGCGTACAGGGCCGGATAGAGCCGCTCCCGGCTACAGAGAAAGCCCACGACGGCCCCCACTGTCGCCAGCGCGCGGCGGAGCGTCACGACCTCCTCCACGTCGAGGAACGTCCCCTCGACGCGCAGCTTGGCTACGATGCGGTCTATATCCTGGTATTCGCCGCCCGGAAAATCGTGCTCCATTTCGAGCACCACGCGCATCTCGTCGGCCAGCGCGAGCCGGCGGGCGATCTCATCGGGCGCGGTCGAGAAGCCCTGCCCGGCCACCAGTTCCCGCGACGCACGCATGGTACACAGCCCCGCGACCTGCTCGCGGAGCCGGTCGAAACCGATCTTCTGCTCGAATGTAGCGGGGTAAATCATTTCGTTAATTCACAATTCAGAATTCACAATTCATAATTATACGTGTCATTCCGAGCGCCCCTTGTCATTCCGAGCCATAGGCGACGAATCTTCCGCTTATACCCGTATAAGGAAGATCCCTCGTCGCTTGCGCTCCGTCGGGATGGCATTCAATTATTACTTTTCACCTTTCACCTTTAACCCGCCTAAAGGGGCTTGACTTTGCTCCCGCTCGGCATAGTCCGCCCTGCGGCCTCTGCCCTCGCTTACCCGCAGTTAAGCCTGCTGCGCACCCTTTTCCTCCTTGCGGCTCGGCATAGCTTGCTGGGCAGTCTCTGCACTCGCCCGCTGCGTCGGTTCACCTTTCACCTTTCACTTTTCACTTTTAACCTTTTCAAGGAGTCCCGCTCGGCTTTCTCCGCGGCCCGGGCCGCACGGCGGTCGGCTTTCTCTTTCATCTTTTCGGGGCTGCGGCCGAAGAGCGAGAAATGGACGTAGCGCCCCGGGTACTCTTTCAGGTCGGCCAGCAGGGCCGCCAGATTCCCCGAAGCCTCGTCCAGCGCGTCGTAGAGCGCCGGATCGTTCATCAGCTTGCCCACGGTGCCGTTGCCGCGCTCCACCTTGGCCAACAGTTCGTTCAGCCCCGATACGGCCTGCGTGAGCTTTCCGGCGAAATCCTCCTCCGCAAGTTGCGTGGTCATGCGGTTCAGCCCGCCGATCAGGCTGTCCACCCGTCCGGCGTTGCTGCCCAGCATGTCCGAAAAGCGGGTCAGGCTCTCCAAGGCGCTGCGCAGGTCGTTCTTCTCTTTCGAAAGAAGGTCCGCCATGTCGCCCGTCAGACCGTTCAGATTGGCCAGCGTGCCGCTCACGTTGGCCGTGTTGGCCTCGATGAGGTTGTTCAGGTTGTCCAGCGTGCGCGAGAGATCGGAGGTGACCTGCGAAATCTTCTGCTTGAAGAAATCCAACTCCGACCCGGCCACGTCCATCAGGTCGCGGTCGCGGCTCGAACGCAGCGTGTCGCCCTTATGGAGGTAGGTGTGCGACGTGCCGTAGGTGATCTCGATGGCCTTGGCACCCATCAGTCCGTTGCTGAATATCTTGGCCTCGGAGTCGGACGGAATGCGGTACTGCCGTTTGATCGTGAAGCGCAGCACGACCTTGTCGCTGCGCGCCGGGTCGAACGAAAGCCCCGTCACGGTGCCGATCTTCACCCCTTTCATCATGATCGGCGAGGCCGACTGCACGCCGTTGATCTGGTCGTAGGCGGCATAATACTCGACATTGCGGCTGAAGATGTCGAACCCCTTGAGGAACCGTATTCCGGCCCAGGCGGCGCCGATCATCGCCACGGCGAAAATGCCGATCTTAATTTCTCGTTTCATATCCTGTTCATTCGTTTATTGCACGATTTCATCCTCCCGGCAGCAGACCACGAAAGCGTCGGGAAAGACCTTGCGCACCTCGCGGACCCGCTGCTGCGCCGCAGTCCGGTCCCGGTACTCGCCCACGCAGTACTTGTAGCGGAACCTGCCCTGCGAGGCGTACTCGCGGACCTTGCCGCGGTAAGTTTTGAACTGCGACGACGTGAGCGGCACCCGCTTGACCGACGCCATCACCTGCACGGCATAATGCACCTGCGCCTTTTCGGCGGCGGGCGGGGCCGTCCGGGTTTTCGCTGCGGCTTTGCTTTCCGGGGTTTTCGCTCCGGCCCCGCCATTCTCGGTCTTCGGGCCGGAGGCGCTCGCCGAGGCCCCGGCTCCGTCCCCCGCAGGTTTTGCGGCAGAATCCGTACCGTTTTTCTTTTCCGCCGGCTCCGGCCGCTGCGCGGCGTTCTTCTCGGGCTCCTCCGCGCCGCGTGTCTCGAGCACGTAGGCCGAGTAGTCGCGCACGGCGCGGTAGAGCGACCGGGCGATCTCGTTCTGACCCTTTTCCGATTTGAGGTAGGCGGCCTCCTGCGCATTCGACAGAAAGCCGATCTCCGTCAACACGCCCGGCATGTCGGTGGCGTAGAGCACCCTCAGAAGCTGGGGCTTGATCCCCCGCGAGTGGCGTTTGTCTTTCAGGTAGTTGTTCTGGATGCAGCGCGCCAGGGCCATGCTGTATTCGCCGTAGGTGAATTGCAGGTTCTGGATGTAGGCCCGGATGATGGCCGCGGTCCGCTCGTCGGACATGTCCAGCAGGTCGTCGCGGTTGTTCTCGAACAGGGCGTTCTCGTTGTAGCGTTGCTCCTTGGGGCTTTCGCCCATGACGAGCGTCTCGACACCCCGTGCCGCCGTCGATCGGGCGGCGTTGACGTGGATCGAGATGAAGAGGTCGCCTCCGGCCTTGTTGGCGATGTCGGCGCGCGCCTGCAAGTCTGCTATCTTGGTCGCTGCCAGCGCCTTGTCCGTCTTGCGCGTGTAGACCACTTTCACCCCGGGCATCCCCTCCTCGATGAGTTTTCCCAGCTTGAGGGCCACTTTCAGCGTGAGGGTCTTCTCGTACGTTCCGGCGTAATGCGCCCCCGGATCGCCGCCCCCGTGCCCGGCGTCGATGACCACGACGCGGACCCCGTGCGCAATATTCTCGGCGGCGGCCACGTTCCTTAGAACGGTTACGGCCGCTAAGGCCAGCAAGAGGTATAGCCGTGTGCGCATATTTTCAGGGGTCGAATGTGATCTATCGATTATTTTTACCTATCTTTGTCCGGCTAAAAACCGCGCCGGAGGCTACCGGAGCCGTGTTCCAGGCGTTTTTGCCGACATGTCGGCAAAGGTACGGAAAATTTTTGGGATTTTGGATAAATCGAGGGTAAAATATCTCTTCTCGGCGACAGTCGTCCTGCTGTTCGCCCAGGCGGTATTCGGCACCTCCGCACCCCGCGGAACCGCTGCCGCCTCCCCGGCGGACACCCTCCGCGTCCTGGATTCCGCCGCCGCGGCCGCCACCCCCGAATCGCCGCCCCCGACCCGCCGCGAGCGGCGCGAACAGGCCCGTGCGGCGCGCGAAGCGGCCCGCCGCCGCGAAGCGTTCGAACGCCTCCCGCAGCAGGAGAAAGACTCGCTGGCCGCAGCGCAGGTCGACTCGCTGATCGCCGAAAAATCGGCCACAGACACCCTCCGGCGGGATTCGGTCACACAGCCGCGCCCAGCGGGCGCCTTTCTGGACGACCCCATCTCGGGCAAGAACACCGACTCGCTGGTCTACGACGTGAACAACAAGCTGGTCTACATCTACAACGAGGGCGACGTGACGTACCAGAACAGCAACCTCAAGGCCGATTTCATGCGCATCGACATGGACTCGAAGATGATCTACGCCTACGGCAAACCCGACTCGCTCGAGGGCCGCGCCATCGTCACCAAGCCCGAGTTCTCCGAGGGCTCGGCCTCCTACACGATGGACACCATCACCTACAACCTCTCGACCAAAAAGGCCAAGATCAAGGGCGTGGCCACGCAGCAGGGCGACGGCTGGCTGGTGGGCGGCAATGTCAAGAAGATGCCCGACAACACGATCAACATCATGGACGGCAAGTACACCACGTGCGACCAGACCGACCACCCGCATTTCTACCTGGCCATGACCAAGGCCAAGGTCATCCCCGGCAAGAAAGTCGTCACCGGCCCGGCCTACCTGGTCATGGAGGACGTGCCGATCTATTTCCTGGGTATTCCCGAGGGTTTCTTTCCGATCAACATGGGTCCCAAGTCGGGCCTGCTGATGCCCACCTACGGCGAGGAGTACTCCAAAGGCTTCTTCCTGCGCGACCTGGGTTACTATTTCACCCTGGGCGAATACGCCGACCTGGCCTTGCGCGGAGGCTTCTACACGCTGGGATCATGGGAGGCCTCGGCCGCCTCGCGCTACATCAAGCGCTACAAGTACAGCGGCAGTTTCAATATGCAGTACTCCAACGTCAAGACGGGCGAAAAGGGCGAGCCGGACTACATCAAGCAGAGCAATTTCCGCGTCCAGTGGACCCATTCGCAGGACCCCAAGGCCAACCCCGGTTCGACGTTCTCGGCCTCGGTCAATTTCGCCACCAGCGGTTACAGCCGCTACTCGGCCACCAACCTCAACGACATCCTCTCGACGCAGACCAACTCCTCGATCTCCTACTCGAAGAACTGGGCCGGCACTCCGTTCTCGCTCTCGGCCAACATGGCCATCTCGCAGAACTCGCAGAACAAGTCGATCTCCGTGACGCTCCCCACCGTGGTGTTCAACGTCTCGCGCTTCTACCCTTTCAAACGCAAGGAAAAGACGGGCAAGGACCGCTGGTACGAGAAAATTTCGATGCAGTACACCGGCAAGCTGACCAACTCGGTGACCACCACCGAGAGCAAGATCTTCTCCAAGGAGACGCTCGAAAACATGCGCAACGGCATCGAGCACACGATTCCGGTCTCGGCCTCGTTCAACCTCTTCAACTACATCAACGTCTCGCCCTCGGTCAACTACAACGAAAAGTGGTATTTCAAGCGCGTCGAGTTCGAGTGGAATCCCGTCACGAACAAGACCGACACGCTGCCCACCGATTACGGTTTCTACCGCCTCTACAACTACAATTTCAACGTCTCGGCCTCGACCACGGTCTACGGCATGTACGACTTTACCAAGAAGCGCCGCGACCGGAAGATCCAGGCCATCCGCCACACGCTCACCCCCTCGATCGGTTTCTCCTACGCCCCCGATTTCAGCGACCAGAAATACGGCTACTACCGCACGCGGCAGACCGACTCCACGGGGCGCTTCACCACCTACTCGCCCTACGCGGTCAACGCCTACGGCGTCCCCTCGTCGGGTCGTCAGATGTCGATGAATTTCGCCCTCTCGCAGAACCTCGAGATGAAAGTGCTCTCCAAGCGCGACACCTCGGGCGTCAAGAAGATCAAGCTGATCGACGAACTGCGCATCAGCGCCTCGTACAATTTCCTGGCCGACTCGATGCGTCTTTCGACCATTCCCATCTCGTTCCGCACCACGCTGTTCGGCAATTTCGGCATCAACCTCTCGGCGACGCTCGACCCCTACCGCGTCACCCCCCAGGGCAAGCGCTACGACAAGCTCTTCTTCCCGGGCCGCATCGTCTCGACGGGCTGGTCGTTCGGCTACACGTTCAAGTCGCGGCAGGACCGCTCGCAACCCGCCATCAACGACATCAACAGCATCCCGCCCGAGTACATGAATCCTTTTTACGACCCCTACGGACACATGGACCCCGTGCTTCGGCGGCAATATATGGCCCTCACATACTACGATTTCTCGCTGCCGTGGAACCTCGGATTCAACTACACGGTCAACTACTCGATCTCCTACGAGAACAACGGCACCACGGGCTACCGCAAGAACGTCACGCAGACCATCGGATTCAACGGCTCGGTCACCATCACCCCCAAGACGGCCGTCACGTTCCAGGGCGGCTACGACATCATGAAGAACAAGCTGACCACCTCGTCGATCAACATCACGCGCGACCTCCACTGCTGGCAAATGTCTTTCTCGTGGATTCCGTTCGGCTACCACCGCTCGTGGAGCTTCAACATCGGCGTCAGGGCCTCCTCGCTCGCAGACCTCAAGTACGACAAGTCGCAGTCCATGTACGACAACATGTATTGAGACACCCCGAAACACAAGCGCGGCGCTCCCGAAAACGGGGCGCCGCGCTACACTTTCCGCGGGCTATCTCCAGGTCACCCCGGCCGGTTCGCGGTCGATGTAGTTCGGGTATTGGAACCGCGGCATTCCCAACGCCATCACGGCGCCGATGCGGCGTCCCTCCAGCCCGAGCATCCGAAGCAGCCCCTCTTCCCGGTCCTGCGCGTGGGCCGTCATCACAAACCCCATGTAGATCTGGCTCACACCCAGCGCCTCGGCCATGAGCGAGGCGTTCTCGTAGGCCAGGTTCGCATCCTCGGCGGCGAAGCGGCTCGCTTTCGGAGCGTGGATGATGAGCACCGCCCGGGCACCCCGCAGAATCCGGTCCGTCCCGGCCTCGAAATCGCGGCGCATCCGCTCGAACTGCGGCAGGTAGCGGTAGGCGTCCGGCACGATCCGGCGCAGCACGGGCCGCAGCAGCGGGTTCGAAAGTCGCCGGGCGATCTTCCCGAATACCCCGAGCGTGTACTGACTGATCCGGCGCAGCTCCGCGGGGTCGGTCACCACCAGATACCCCAGCCCGCGCGCATTGGAAGCCGTCGGAGCCCGGTCGGCGGCGGCCACGATCCGCCGCAGCAGCTCGGGCGGCACCTCCCGGTCGGCCAGAACGCGGTTCGAGCGCCGCACGGCCAGCAGCAGTTCCAACTGTTCGGGCGTCGGCAGGCAAGCCCGGTCGGCGGCGTGGACCCGTTCGGGCGGAAACGCCTCGTGCGCCACGGCCCCCACGGGGCAGGCCGCCACACAATGTCCGCAGAGGATGCACGCCTCCGGACGGCACACCTCGACCGGACCCCCTTGCTCCCGGCAGAAGACCCGGGCCGGACACACCTCCACGCAACGGCCGCAGCGGATGCAGTTTTCCCGAATACCTATGTTCATATCCTAATGCTTGATCCCCTCCATTTCGGCAGGGTTGTGCTTATACTTGAAAACCAGCGCAAAAACGACGGCTACCACCAAAGCGTAGGCCGCAAAGATATACCACGAATCGGGCCAGCCGTAGGCATCGACGATGGCCCCGGCGGCATACGATCCGAAGAAAGCGCCGAAGCCGTTGGTCATGATCATGAAGACGCCCTGCGCCGAGGAGCGTATCTCGCGCGCGGTCTCTTTCTCGACGAAGAGCGAGCCCGAGATATTGAAGAAATCGAACGCCACGCCGTAGACGAGCATCGACAGCACGAGGAATACGGCGCCCGAGCCGGGGTTCCCGATCCCGAAGAAGCCGAAGCGCAGCACCCAGGCCAGCATCGAGATCAGCATGACTTTCTTGATGCCGAAGCGGCGCAGGAAGAACGGGATCAAGAGGATGCACAGTGTCTCGGACATCTGCGAGAGCGACAGCAGGATCACCGAGTGCTTGACGATGGCCGACGAAGCGTACTGGGGCATCTGCCCGAAATTCTGGATATAGCTATCGCCGAAGGCATTGGTGATCTGCAAGGCGGCTCCCAGCAGCATCGAGAAGATGAAGAAGATGGCCATGCGTTTCTCCTTGAAGAGAGCGAATGCCCTGAGGCCCAGCGTATCGATCCACGACTGCTTCTCGACGCGCTTCACGACGGGACATTTGGGCAGGGTGAACGAGTAGATGGCCAGCACGAACGAGAGCAGCGCCGAGACGTAGAGCTGCCACGCCGTGAGCTTGATCTGCACGCCGCCGATATGGGTCAGATCGACGAACCACATCGCGGCGATGAATCCCACGGTGCCCCACACGCGGATAGGCGGAAAATGCTTGACCGCATCCAGCCGCGCCAGGTCCAGCGCATTGTAAGCCACGGAGTTCGACAGGGCGATCGTCGGCATGTAGAACATCACGCTCAGCAGCATGCAGGTATACAGCGGCCCGTACTGGGTCTGCGAAGCCGCGGCCACGAGCAGCGCGCCGCTCACCAGGTGGCAGATGCCCAGCAGTTTCTGAGCCGGAATCCAGCGGTCGGCGACGATGCCCATGACGGCCGGCATGAAGAGCGACGCAATGCCCATCGTAGCGAAGAAGCTGCCGATCTGCAACCCCGTGAAATCCAACCCTCCACCCAGGTAGGCGCCCAGCGAAATGAGCCACGAACCCCAGATGGCGTACTGGAGGAAATTCATGACGATCAATCGAAATTTGATTCCCATAATTTTCTGATTTTATGTAGTTTTAAGTTTCCTGCGATTTACCGGTGCAATGATTAAAGCAAATGTAAGAAAAAAATTTCGGATTTTTCTTTGCAATTGAAAATAAAAGTCCTACTTTTGCATCACCAAAATGCCACTGAGCTATGGTGTAACGGTAACACAACAGATTCTGGTCCTGTTATTCCAGGTTCGAATCCTGGTAGCTCAACTAAAAAGACGTCCCGAAAGGACGTCTTTTTAGTTGAGCTGGCGCCCACACAGACAATCCTCCCAAACCCTCCTTTGATAAGGAGGGCTTTGTACAAATAACAATCACTTTCCATTGTGCAACTTTTGCCGTTCCATCGGACGTCTTTTTAGTTGAGCTGACTCCCATACAGACAATCCTCCCAAACCCTCCTTTGATAAGGAGGGCTTTGTACAAATAACAATCATTTTTCATTGTGCAACTTTTGCCGTTCCATCGGACGTCTTTTTAGTTGAGCCGGCGCCCATACAGACAATCCTCCCAAACCCTCCTTTGATAAGTAATGCTTCCCCGCAAACAAACCAGTCGCGGCCGAAGCACACCGCGAACATCGTCCGCCCCGCCCTTTCACGATCGAACCGGCTTCCGCCTCGAATTTCCGCTCGGGCCCGCGCACCTTACCCCTTGCGTGGAGCCGATCCAACTCGTCACGCAATCCCCGTTCCGCAAATCGGAACACCAGCCCGGTTCTGTTTCGCAAAACGAAAATCCGGCCGGCACGATTCCGCATAACGTGAAACCGAAAGGCTCCATCGAGCTCCCGTGGCAAAATCAGAAACCCGCAGCCGTGAATTTTTCGCTTTCGGTCTTGTACGGATGCTCCGGATGCACTACTTTTGCATCGGTTCTCAGGGTGAACCGTGAAGAATTCGTATCGGAAACGATGAGTGACGCCATCGTGAAGTAGGATGGACCAGCCAAGTGATTTCGGGAAAATCACGAACCACGACGCAACGGTTCGCGCAGTCCGGATGACTTCGGGGGAGAGTTTCGGCTCTCCCCTTTCTTTATCCCAGTTCGGCCGCGATCTTGCGCTGCCGCCTGAAATAGTCGATGCGCTGCATCTCGCCGCTGCGCGAAATGAGCGTCGAAAATCGGGTCTGCGTATGAATCCACCGTTGCACATAGTCGTACATGGCCGCGTCGCCAGTATAGAGTCCGTTCAGCGAGAAAAGTCCCATTCCCGCCACCTTGAGGCGCTTTGCAGCTATATAGAAATAGGTCGATTCGATGTCCACGCCCGAGAGGTAGAACAATACGCCGTTCCCGTTGTCTAACTCCCCGCTGCCGGCCAGGTGCTCCATTTGGTCGATCATGTGCAACATCTCTTCGCGGAGCTTGCAGCTGCTCGGTCCCGAAACGAGGTGCATGGCGCGGAACGCGCGGATAGCATTTACCCAATGCTTGAAACAACTCTCGTCGAAGACATAGCTCGTAGCGGGGGCCCTCTGCGAAGCGGCGACATACGCCCGGCAGCTGCGGGACAAGCGTTCGGGCAGTTCGAAATCCTCGAAGCAATGCACCGCCCCATCCGTCGCATTGTGCTGATAGAGCCATTTGTAGAGTTTGAAGCGGGCCATGTTTTCGTAGCGGAGATAGAATTCGGCCGGAATCGAGTTGGTCGCCATGGCGATCCGCGCCGACTGATCGCAGGCTATCTCCTCGAAAAAACGCACGTCGCTTTCGAGCAACTGACTGTAAGCCGTCAGCGGCGATTCGAAATCGGTGAACTTGAGCCGGAAATCGACATGCCCTGCATTGGCCGACCCGACCGCACCGTCGAGCGAGAAATTGAGCCGGCTGCTCAGGGCCGCGGCCTCACCGAACGAGAAAGGCACCTCGCCCCGCAACCGCCGGTAAGCCGCTTCGCGGCCCACATGCAAGGTTTCGGTGACCAACTGCGAGGGGTTCGAATGATCGGGAGTATGCGCGCAAACGGATTCGACGAAAGCGGCATTGAATTTCTGCAACATAATTTAGGACCGATTAGGATAGTGTATTAAAAGTAACCAAGATGGGCAAAATTAAAAATTTGTAGCAATTATGCAAACGGAGGCCCGAGGTACGGGCATAAATCACGAAAGAGGAGCGCCGAAGCACTCCTCTTTCATCCTGGACAGACTGGCTGCCTATTTTCCGAGCCCCATCTTTTCGATCAGCGCCTCCGTCCGGGGCTTGTGACCGCGGAAGCGGACATAGAGCTCCATCGGATGCTCCGTGCCGCCTTTCGAGAGAATGTTTTCACGGAACGCGCCGGCCACCTCGCGGTTGAATATTCCCTTCTGCTTGAAGAGCGAGAACGCATCGGCCTCGAGCACCTCGGCCCACTTGTAGCCGTAGTACCCGGCCGCGTAGCCGCCCGAGAAGATATGTCCGAACGCCGTGGCCATAGCCGTCCCCTCGACCGCGGGAAGCACCTGCGCCGGAGCCATCGACTGCCTTTCGAACGCCTCGACATCGCCCTCGTAAGGCTCCGTCAGGGTATGCCAAGCCATGTCCGTGAAGCCGAACGACAGCTGCCGCACGTTGGCGTAGGCCGCCAGGTAGTTCTGGGCGGCCACGATCCGGTCGACGATCTCGGCCGGCATCGGCTCACCGGTCTTGTAGTGTACGGCCCAGAGGTCCAGAAACTCCTTTTCCGTAGCCCAGTTCTCCATGATCTGCGAGGGCAGCTCCACGAAATCGCGGTAGACGCTGGTGCCGGTCTGCGAGGCGTATTTCCCCTCGCCCAGCATCCCGTGCAACGAGTGGCCGAACTCGTGCAGGAACGTCTCCACCTCGTCGAAAGTCAGCAGCGACGGGGTCGTCGCGGTGGGTTTTGTGAAATTCATCACCAGCGACACCAGCGGGCGGGTCTCCACCCCGTCGACGATCTTCGCGCCGCGGAACTCGGTCATCCACGCTCCCGAGCGCTTCGACTCGCGGGGGAAGAAATCGAGGTAGAGCACGGCCATGAAGCGCCCTTTCTCGTCCGTCACGTCGTAGGCCGTCACATCGGGATGGTAGACGTCGATCGCGGGGTTGGGCGTAAAGTTCAGCCCGTAGAGCTTGTTGGCCAAGAGGAACACGCCCTTGCGGACGTTTTCCAACTGGAAATAGGGTTTGACCACCTCGTCGCTCAGGGCGTAGGTCTCGTCCTTGTATTTCTCGCTGTAATAGGCCCAGTCCCAGGGCATCAGATCGCCCTCGAATCCCTGCCGGGCGGCATAGTCGGCGACCATCCGGTAATCCGCGTCGGCATACTCCTTGGTCCGGGAGAGCAGCTCCTGCAAAAAGGAGTCGACCGTCCCGGTGTTCTCGGCCATGCGTTCCTCCAGCACGTAATCCGCGTAGCACTTGTAACCCAGCAGGTTGGCGATCTTGAGCCGCAGCGCGGCGATCTTCTTCACAATCTCCGTGTTGTCGAACTCGCCGCCCAGGGCCCGCGAATTAGAGGCCCTCCACAGCTTCTCCTTGAGCGCCCGGTTCGACGAATAGGTCAGAAAAGGCACGTAGCTTGGCGCCTGCAAGGTCACCGTCCACCCTTTCCGGCCGCGGGCCGCGGCGTCGGCGGCCATCCCCTCGCGGACGAACTCGGGCAGCTCGGCTACCTGCTTCGGATCGGTGATGTGGATCGTAAAAGCGTTGGTCGCAGCCAGCGCATTCTGCCCGAATTGCAGCGTCAGGCCCGACAGTTCGGTGGTGTACCGGCGGTAGAGCTCCTTGTCGGCGTCCGAGAGGGCCGCGCCGCTGCGGGCAAACCCCTTGTAGGTATCTTCCAGCAGTTTCTTGTCCTCTTTGCGAAGATGTCCCGGATTGTCGTACACCGCTTTCACGCGGGCGAACAGTTCGGGGTTGAGCGAGATGTCGTTCGACAGCTCCGTCAAACGGGGCTGCACGCGCTCGGCGATCTGCTGCATCTCGTCCGACGTGTCGGCTTCCAGCAGGTTGAAGAAGATGCCGGCGATGCGGTCGAGCAGTTCGCCGTGCCGCTCCAGCGCGACGATGGTGTTGCCGAACGTGGGCTTGGCGGGGTTGCGGACGATGGCCTCGATTTCGGCCCGCGAGCAGGCGATCGCGGCGTCGAACGCCGGTTCGTAGTCCTTGAGCTCGATCTTCGAGAACGGAGGTGTTTGGTAGGGTGTATTCCAATCGGCCAGCAGCGGATTGGAGGTGTCCAACTCGGGCAGCTGCGCCTTGGGGATCGAATTGTCCGCGCAGCCGGCCGCAAGGGCTGAAAATGTCATGACGATAAGTGCTTTTTTCATGTTCGTATTCGGGTTTTTCGTTTCTTCGATGGGTTTGGATCAGTGTTGGGTTGCGGAGCCGGTCAGCGGCCGGATCGGCAGGGCCGGCACGGCGGTTGTCGCCTCTGCGTCCTGGGGTGCCGCCGCGGGCTCTTCGGCGGGTTCGGGATCGGTCCACAGCCCGCGGCCGCTGAGCATGGCCCGTTTGTCGGGTTCCTTGCCGCGGAATGCACGGTAGAGCGACATGCCGTCCTCCGATCCGCCGCGGGCGAGCAGTTTATAGCGGAAATCGCGGGCGATCTGCTTGTTGAAGAGGTCGCCGCTCTCGCGGAACGCCTCATAGGCGTCCTTGTCCAGCACCTCGGCCCAGGTGTAGAAATAGTAGCCGGCCGAGTAACCGCCGTCGAAGATGTGGCTGAAATAGGGGTAGCGGTAGCGCGGCTCGATCTGGGGGATCAGCCCGCGCTTTTCGACAAGCGCCCGCCGTTCGAACGCCATCGGGTCGAACGGCTCGTAGGTCTCGAGCGAGTGGATGTCCATGTCCGTAAGCGACGCGGCGATCAGCTCCGTGGTCACGAATCCCTGGTTGAAGAGCTCGCTGCGGCGCATTTTTTCGACAAGGTAATCCGGGATCGCCTCGCTCGTGCGATAGTGAATGGCGTAATGCTTGAGCATCTCGGGTTCGAACGCCCAGTTCTCCATCACCTGCGAGGGCAGTTCGACGAAATCGCCCTCGACCTCCGCAAGACCGCGGTATTTCACGTCGTGGAAGAGGAAATGCAGGGCGTGGCCGAACTCGTGGAAAAGGGTCTCGGTCTCGTCGAGCGTCAGCAGCGCGGGGGTATTGCCCGCCGGGCGCGTGAAGTTGGCCACTACCGATACCACCGGAGCCACGCGCTTGCCGTCGCGGTAGGTCTGCTCGACGTAGTTGCCGCACCAGGCGCCCTGGCTCTTGCCCTCGCGCGGGAAATAGTCGAAATAGAGCACCCCGAGGTGCGACTGGTCGGCGTCGAGCACCTCGTAAGCGGCGGCTTCGGGGTGGTAGAGCGGCACGACGATCGGCCGGAACGAGATGCCGTAGAGCCGGTTGGCCAGGAAGAAGATGCCGCTCTGCACGTTTTCGAGCGAAAAGTAGGGGCGCAGCATCTCCTCGTCGAGGGCGTATTTCTGCTTGCGGACTTTCTCGGCATAGTACCACCAGTCCCACGAGGCGAACTCCCCGTCGGGATGGTCCTGCTTGAACAGCGGTTCCATCTCCGCCAGCTCGCCCTTGGCGCGCTCCAACGCGGGGTGCCAGATCTCCTCCAGCAGGCCGTAAACCGCCTCGGTTGAGCCGGCCATCTGGTCGGCCACCACGTAGGCCGCGTAAGAGGGGTAGCCCAAAAGGTGCGCCTTTTCGGTCCGCAAGCGGATGAAATCATTGATAAGTTGTTTGTTGTCGTACTTGTCGCCGTTGTTGCAGCGGTTGAGGTATGCCGTGTAGAGCTGCTCGCGCAGATCGCGCCGCGAAGAGTAGGTCAGAAAGGGGATCAGACTGGGCTTGTGCAGCGTGAAGACATACTTTCCGTTCTTGTCCATCGCCTTTGCTTTCTCGCCCGCCTGCTCCCTTACGCCCGTTGGCAGGCCGTCGAGCTCCTTTGAGTCGAGCACCAGCGTGTAGTTGTTGTTCTCGGCCAGAAGGTTCTGCCCGAATTTCACGGCCGTCAGCGACAGCTCCTCGTTGATCTGCTTGAGCCGCTCTTTCTTGTCGGCATCGAGCAGCGCCCCTGCGCGCACGAAACCGTCGTAGGTCTTTTGCAGCAAGCGGCTTTGCTCCGCATCCAGGTCGAGCGTCGCACGGCGGTCGTAGACCGCGCGAATCTTGTCGAAGAGCTTTTCGTTGAGCAGAATCCGGTCGGCATGGGCCGTCAGCCGGGGCATGGCCTCCTCTTCGATGGCCTGCAACCGCTCGTTCGTCTCTGCCGCAGAGAGCATCCCGAACACCAGCTCGGTCTGGGCGAGCGCCTGCCCGGCGTTGTCGTAGGCCAGGATGACGTTCTCGAACGTCGGTTCGTCGTTGTTGGTCACGATCGCATCGATCTCGGCCTCGTGCAGCGACATGCCGCGTTCGAACGCGGGCATGAAATGCTCGGGGCGGATGCGGTCGAAAGGCGGTACGCCGTAGGGCGTGTCCCACTGCGCGAGCAGCGGATTCTCCCCCTGGGTTTGGGGTTTGTTACAGGACGCAAGAGTCATAAGCAGCGTACAAGCGGTGAATAAAGCGGTGATCCGTTTCATCTATTCGTGTTATTTTATGTAACTTTGCGGTCGCCGACCGCCTCGCGCGCGCAAGAGCGGTCCGATCTGCAAAGATAGTAAATATATACAGGTATGCAACTTTTTTACGCCCCCGACATCGCACCGTCCCGCTACACCCTCACCGAAGAGGAGTCGAAGCACTGCGTGCGCGTACTGCGCCTGGGCCGCGGCGATACCCTCCATATAACCGACGGACAGGGCAATTTATTTTGTTGCCGCATCACGGACGACGATCCCCGCCGCTGCACGGTCGAGGTCGTCTCCGCCGAGCGGGAGTTCGAAAAACTCCCCTATGCGCTGACCGTGGCCGTCGCTCCGACCAAAAACACCGAGCGCTTCGAGTGGTTCCTGGAAAAAGCCACCGAGGTGGGCGTCAGCGGGATCATCCCGCTTCTGAGCGAGCACAGCGAGCGCCGCACGTTCCGGCCCGAGCGGGGCGAGAAAATCCTTACGGCGGCCATGAAGCAGTCGCTCAAGGCCTACCGCCCCGTGCTGCACCCGCTCACCGGCTTCCGCGAGGCGGTCGAAACTCCGCTGAACGGACGCAGGTTTATTGCCCACTGCGCCCCTGCGCACTCCCCCGGCGGCAAGGCCTATCTCGCCGACACGCTCCGCCCGGGCGAGGACGCCCTGGTGCTGATCGGCCCCGAGGGCGACTTTTCGACCGCGGAGATCGACCTGGCGCTCGCGTGCGGCTTCGAGGAGATCACCCTCGGCTCTCAGCGCCTGCGCACCGAAACCGCGGCCCTCGCGGCCGTGATGATGGCCTCGGTCGTCAACAATTCACAATTCATAATTCATAATTAAAATGTCTTCCGAACCGCAGTGCTTCCACCAAGAATGATTTAGCAATTTTTAATTCTTAATTTTTAATTCTAAATTTAATCGTCATTCCGATCCGCAGGTAAGGAATCTTCCGCATTGCTTTCCACCTTTCACCTTTCACCTTTCACCTTT
>NZ_DBFWLG010000033.1:0-21287 GCF_048465575.1 Alistipes sp. | reverse complement strand
CATAGCTGCCGTCGTTCATGAAAGAGAGTTTGCGCGCAAGTTCCGACGGCCCGCCCGGCGGGGGACGGAACAAAGATACAACATCGAAGAGGCGATGTCAAGGGTTTGGCCGGATTTTTCTATCCGATTTTCGAAAAATCTGGCTAAACCGATTCGCAATTCAGAATTCATAATTCACAATTCATAATTATTTCCGCGGGTGGTTGGTGGTTGCGGGCTGTCGACGAGGGTCGGAGGAGGGGTTTGCGAGCTCTCGACGGGGCTCGGGGGTCGAGAATGCCTTTCACTTTCAGTGCGGCAGCCGGCCGTCGTGGCGCAGCGGAGGAGGTTGCGGTTGCCGCTGTTTTTGGTTGTAGCCGACGACGACCAGCACGATGCCCGCGAAGATGAGGACGAGCGAGAGGATGTTGGCCGGATCGAATCGGGCCTGGCGGCGGACGAGGGCCAGGATGCCCGCGATCAGGGGCTGGATATAGCGGTAGAGCGCCGTATGCACCGAGGTGAGTTTTTCGGTGCCCCGGTAGAGCAGGTACATGGGCAGCACGGTCCCCAGAACGAGGATATAGGCCAGTTCGGCCTGCGCCTGAAAGGGCAGCCGAAGCGAGAGCGCCCGGTCGAGCGAGCGCCAGAAGAAAGGCGCGGTCAGGGCCAGTCCGATCATATAGTACCACCCCATGACCACCAGCGTCCCGAGCCGTTCGAGCGAGGGCTTGATCAGGACCGTATTGATGGCGATGGCCACGACGGCCACGAGCACCAGCAGGTTGCCCAAAGCGCGGCTGCCGTGCGTGAGGGCGAATCCCTTGTCGAAGATCAGCACGGCGCCGCCGAGGAACGCCAGGACCACGCCCACCACCCGGATGCGGACGTAGCGATGGGGGTGCATCAAGTGGTCCATAATCAGCGTAAAGGCCGGGCCGAGGGTCGAGATGGTCGAGGCGTCGATGGGCGAGGTCGAGGATGCGCCCCACAGCAGCATGTACATCCAGCCGTAGACCACCAGCACGGCCACCAGCAGGATGTTGCCCGCATCGCGCAGACCGATGCGGTAGGAGGTCCGCGAAAAAAGGGCGAACGGGATGAAGAACAGGGCGGCCGAGAGGACCTGCAACATGAAAATCTCCCTGAAATCCATATAGTTGCGCGTCAGGGAGACATAGAACGAGAAATTCGCTCCGAACAAGAGGTTGGCGAAGACCAGATCGGCGTGATAGGGGGATTTGCTCACGAAAAAAGGACCGGACAATTTTTGCACCAAAGCGCGTGGAACGGAGCATTTCGCAATAAACCTCCTCCGGAAAGCGGGCGCCTGGTCAGGAGCGGGAAATTTACACTATCTTTGCCCCCGTAAATCGCGGAAAAGGATGGAGCGCGGAAAACTCAAAGGGCATGCGGCGTTGTGGGTCGCCAATATCGTCTGGGGCCTCAACGCCCCGATCGGCAAGCGCGTGCTCGCATCGGCTGCACACCCCGAGGGGGTCAGCCCTTTCGCGCTGAGCGTCTACCGCATGGTGGGCGCTGCGCTGCTCTTCTGGGCCGTGTCGCTCGTACTGCCCCGCGAGCGGGTCGCGCCGAGGGACATGGTGCTGCTCTTTTTCGCCTCGGTGTTCGGCATCCAGCTCAATCAGATGCTCTTCCTGTGGGGGCTGTCGCTCACCTCGCCGATCGACACCTCGATCATCGCCACGGTGGTTCCGGTGCTGACGATGGTGCTGGCGACGCTGTTCCTGCGCGAGCCGATCACGTGGCTCAAGGCCGGCGGCGTGGCCCTTGGATGCGGCGGGGCGCTGCTGCTGATTCTTTCGAGCAACCACGGTGTCCAGCATGCCTCGAACGTCGCGGGCGACGTGCTGTGCCTCATCAGCGCCGTGAGCTACGCCACCTACCTCACGGCGTTCCGCAACGTGATCGTCCGCTACTCGCCCGTCACGACGATGAAATGGATGTTTCTTTTCGCCGCAGTCGTTGCCGCCGTTATCTACTACCGCCCGCTAACGGCCGTGGATTATGCGGCGCTCTCGGGCCAGACGTGGGCCGGGATCGCCTACGTGGTGGCCGGGGCCACGTTCCTTTCGTACCGGATGGTGCCCGTCGGGCAGCGCTACCTGCGGCCGACGGTGGTCTCGATGTACAATTACGTGCAGCCCGTGGTGGCGGTTCTCTTCACCGTCCTCCTCGGACTGGACACGTTCGGCCCGGGCAAAGGGCTTGCCGCAGCATGCGTCTTCGCCGGGGTCTGGCTGGTGACCAAGTCCAAATCGCGGGCGCAGCTGGAGGCGGAGCGTGCGGCGGAGGATAGGCATGCGGACGGAAAAAACCCGCACGGGAAGATACCAAACCGCTGACCGTTCCCGTTTTGCAAAAAACCGACCTCCCTGCGACATGAAAATTCTCCTCGTTCTTGCTGCGGCGCTCAGCACGGCCTGCGCCGGCTCGACGCAGCCAAAACAGTACCCCGATTACTCCCGTTCGAGCGGGATCGCACTCGACTCGCTCGACGCCCGCAATCCGCAAGTGGTGGAGAACCTCGGCGTCGTGTGCCGCATCTGGGGCTACGTCAAATACCACCATCCCGCTTTCGACACTCCGGCGCTCGATGCCGACTGCGAACTCTTCGGACTGCTTCCGCGCGTGGCCGAAGCCGCCCCCGCGGAGCGGAACGCCGCGCTTTACGACTGGGTTCGGGGGCTCGGCGGCTTCACGACCGACCGGGCGGAATACGACCGGGCGCTCGCCGGGCTGTCGTGCGTAGAAATTTCCGACCCGAGCTGGATACGCGATACCGCGCGGCTGGGCGCCCCGCTCGCCCGATTTTTGCAGGAGCTGCGCTACGCCAAGCGCGAAAAGAACCGCTACACGGATTTCACGCCCGCCGGGAATTTCTCGATGGAGGGCGAAAGCACCGCGGGCACGATGGACGACTGCGGCTACCGGCTGCTCACCCTGTTCCGCTTCTGGAACGTGATCGAATATTTCTGCCCGAACCGCAACCTCACGGATACGCCCTGGAACGAAATTCCCGAAAAATACATTCCGATCTTTCTTCCCGATCCCGCGCCCGGCAATCCGGAGAAGTGCCGCCTGCTGGCCGAATTGTGCGACTCGCACGCGGCGGCGGTCCAGTACAACATGTTCGGGTACTATTCGGTTCCGGCCGAGGTGCGGTCGGCCGACGGCCGGGTCTTCGTGATCGCCGACGGCGTGCTGAAAAAGGGCGATGAAATCCTTTCGATCGACGGCCGGGGGTGGGACCTAACCCGCTGCCGGCTCGCCCGCTTCGAAGCCTCCTCCAACGAGGAAAACCGCGACTACACGACGGCACGCTGCATGCTTCTCTCGCACCGCGACACGGCCGTGGTGGAGCTGGTTCGCGGCGGACGGCGGATGACCGGGCGGCTCGCCACGCGCAGCATCGCCCAGTGGAACCCCTATGCGTCCGAACGGATGCGCGACACGGCGAACCTCCGGCTGATCGCCGACGGGGTGGGCTACATGACCGGCCTCCACTACACGGCGGCCGACGGGCCCCGGATCATAGAGCGATTCCGCGACACGAAAGCCCTCGTCGTCGACATGCGCTGCTACCCCCGCGAATTCATGGTCTTCGATTTCATAGGCCGCTATTTTCTGCCCCGCCCGACGCAGCACGTCACGTGGCTTATGCCGACCGGGGCGCTGCCGGGTCTCTTCTACCGGATGCCCTACACCCTGCCCGTCGATCCGCAGAAGCCGGACGCGACCGTGAATCCAGACTACTACAAGGGGCGCGTGGTCGTGCTGGTCGACTCTTCGACGCAGAGCCAGGCGGAGTATACCGCCATGACCTTTCAGGCCGCGCCGCGCTGCACGGTGGTCGGGACGCAAACGGCCGGGGCCGACGGCAACGTCACGGCGCTCAGGATGCCCGGCGGCGATTTCGGCTTTTTCTCGGGAATCGGCGTCCACTACCCCGACGGCACGGACACGCAGCGCGCGGGCATTCGGATCGACGTGCCGGTGCACGCTACGGTCGCGGGATTGCAGGCCGGGCGGGACGAAATTCTGGAAAGGGCGCTCGAGATCATCCGCACGGGGGCTCAGGACCCCGCGAAAAAAGAGTGAACCGACCGGTTCACTCTTTTTTCGTCAGCCCCCGCTCGGCGGCCAGCCGCTCCATCAGAGCGCGGGCAGCGGCAGGTTCGTTGGGGATTTCGCCGTCGAGGATGGCGTTCTTGATGACCTCCTTGATCTCTCCGATCACGCGGCACGGGCCGATGCCGTAAGTCTCCATGATCAGTTCGCCCGTCACGGGAGGCTGGAAATTGCGGATGCGGTCGCGCTCCTCCAAATCCTTCATCTTGCGGCGCACAAGCTCGAAATTCGAGAGGTAACGCTTGACTTTCGCGTCGATGCCCGAGGTGATGTCCGCCTCGCAGAGCGTCATGAGCGCCTCCACGTCGTCGCCCGCCTCGAACAGCAGGCGCCTGACGGCCGAATCGGTCACCAGATCCTCGGAGAGGATGATGGGACGCAGGTGGAGAAAGACGAGCTTCTGCACGAATTTCATGTGCTCGTTGAGCGGCAGTTTCAACTGCCGGAAGATCGCCGGGACCATTTTCGAGCCGAGCACCTCGTGGCCGTGGAACGTCCAGCCCACTTTGGGGTCGTAGGCCTTGGTGAGCGGCTTGGCGATGTCGTGCAGCACGGCGGCCCAGCGAAGCCACAGGTCGTCGGAGCGGCGCGCCACGTTGTCCACGACCTGGAGCGTATGGCGGAAATTGTCCTTGTGTGCGTGCACACCGCGCTTTTCGACCCCCTTGAGGCGCTCCATTTCGGGGAAGATCAGCCTGAGAAGCCCGGTCCGGTCCAATAGTTCGAAGCCCATCGAGGGGACGGGCGAGAGGACGATCTTGTTGAGCTCCGCGGCGATGCGTTCGCGCGAGACGATGCGGATGCGTTCGGCGTTGCGCGCGATGGCGTCGAAAGTCTCCCCCTCGATCGAAAAGCCCAGCTGTGCGGCGAAGCGCACGGCCCGCATCATGCGCAGGGGGTCGTCCGAAAAGGTGATGTCGGGGTCGCACGGGGTGCGGATGATGCAATCTTCCAGATCGTCCATGCCGCCGAACGGATCGACCAGCTCGCCGAACGACTCCTCCTGAAGCGACCAGGCCAGGGCGTTGATCGTGAAATCGCGGCGGCGCTGGTCGTCTTCAAGCGTGCCGGGTTCGACCTCGGGTTTGCGCGAGTCGCGGGAGTAGGATTCGCGGCGGGCGCCGACGAACTCGACCTCGATGCCCCCCGCGCGCAGCATGGCCGTGCCGAAAGTCTTGAAAACCGATACCTTGGCGTGCAGTTCGCGTCCCAGCGCTTCGGCCAGGGCAATGCCGCTGCCCGTGACAACCACGTCGATGTCCGTGGAGGGGCGCCTGAGGTACCAGTCGCGCACATAGCCGCCCACGACGAACGCCCTCACGCCCTGTGCGGCGGCCAGGCGCCCGATGCGCCGGAACAGCGGATTCGCAAGCGGCGACCCCTTAGCGGACATACTGCTTGATCGCGTCGCGCCAGACCAGGTAACCCTCGCCCATCAGGTGCAGGCCGTCGTTGGTGTAGCGGCGGTCCAAAAGGCCCCGGTCGTCGACCAGTGCGGAGTAGACGTCCAGGTAGGTGACCTCGGTTTCGAGGCAAAGGGCCTCCAAAAGGCGGTTGGTCTCGACGATCTCGGCGCCCCGCTCCCAGTGTCTCTTGGGCTTGAGGTGCTGGAAATCCTGCCCGTTGACCGGCAGGATGCTCTGCACGAAAATCTTGGTCCACGGCGACTCCTCCCGGAAGCGGGCGATCAGCTTGCGCACATTCTCCGCGACCTGGGCCGGAGCGACGCCGGCGGCCAGGTCGTTGGTGCCGATCATCAGGAACAGCCGCTTGGGATGGCCTTTCAGGAGCGAGTCGATGCGGTCCAGCAGCCACGACGAGCGGTCGGCGCTGATGCCGCGGTTCTTGACGTGGCGGTTGTTGAACAACTCGGCCCACTCGCAGCCGTCGGTGATGCTGTTGCCCAGGAAGACGATGTCTTTCGAAGAGACGGGCAGCACGTTGAAGAGGCTGCGTTTCTGGTAGTTGTATTCGCTCTGGGCGAAAGCCGCGATGCCTGCGACGAGGGCGGCGGCCAGAAGAAGCGTTTTTTTCATGGTCTGTATTCTATTTTGCTGTTATCAGTTCGCGCCGGTAGAGCTGCACGGTGTTTTCCAGTCCGTAGTAGAGGGCGTCGGAGATCAGGGCGTGGCCGATCGAGACCTCGTCGGTCCAGGGGATGCGCTGCACGAAGAAGCGCAGGTTGTCGAGCGAGAGGTCGTGGCCGGCGTTCAGCCCCAGCCCCTGCCGGCGGGCCTCCTCGGCGGCGGCGAGGTAGGGCTCGACGGCCGCTGCGGGGTCGGCCGGGTAGCGGCGGGCGTAGGCTTCGGTGTAGAGCTCGACGCGGTCCGCGCCGCACGCCGCGGCCCCGGCGACCATCGCGGGGTCGGGGTCGACGAAGATCGACACGCGGATGCCTTGCGCATGGAAGCGGGCGGTCACGTCCGTAAGGAACGCACGGTGGCGCACGGTGTCCCACCCGGCGTTGGAGGTGATGGCGTCGTGGGCGTCGGGCACGAGCGTCACCTGCGCCGGAACGGTCTCCAGCACCAGCGAGACGAACTCCGGAATGGGATTGCCCTCGATGTTCAGTTCGGTGGTGAGCGCCCGTTTCAGGTCGCGCACGTCGTCGTAACGGATGTGGCGCGCGTCGGGACGCGGGTGGACCGTGATGCCGTCGGCGCCGAAACGCTCGATCGAGGTGGCCGCGCGGACCACGTCGGGCAGGTTGCCGCCCCGCGAATTGCGCACCACGGCGATCTTATTGATGTTTACACTCAACTTTGTCATAAAATTCGCTATATTTGCCTGACGAGAGCCGCCTTGCCGGGGCCGGGCCGCGGAAAGAGCCGCATGCGGACCCGCTCCCGGCGTGGTAAAGTTACTTAATTTTTCGAAAATCCGCCGATGAAAATCATACTTTTTTCCCGCAGCCAGCTCGCCCATACCGCCGAGGAGATCGGCCAGCTGTTCGAAGCCATCCGCCTGGCCGGATTCGATTACGCCCTCAACGAGGAGTTCGCCCCCGTGGTCCGGGAGCTGGCCGGAATCGACGTGCCGCCCGAGAAGATCTACGGCGAGCACCTCGCGCCCCAGCCCGAAGGGAGCATCATGGTGTGCTACGGCGGCGACGGCACGCTGCTCGAAGGGGTACACCGCCTGTGCGGCGCACGGCTGCCCGTGCTGGGTATCAACGCCGGGCACCTGGGCTTCCTGACGAGCGCCCCTTCGGACGGTCTCGACCTCTTGTTCGAAGAGATCGCCTCGGGGCGGATGCAGACCGAGCCGCGCACGATGATCCGCGTGGAGGGCGACTTTTCGGGCGAGCCGTGCTCGCACCTGGCGCTCAACGAGTTCGCTATCCAGCGCCACGGACCCGACATGATTTCGGTCGAAACATACGTCGACGACCAGATGGTCGCCACCTACCACGGCGACGGGGTGATCGTCTCGACGCCGACCGGATCGACCGCCTACTCCCTGAGCGCCGGAGGTCCCGTCGTGGCGCCGGCATGCCGATGCCTGGTGCTTTCGCCCCTCGCGCCGCACAACCTGACGATGCGCCCGGTGGTCATCCCCGACACCAGCGAAATCACCCTGCACGTCCACGCCCGCCGTTCGGATGCGTTCATAACGCTCGACAACCGCTCCTACCCCATCGGAGCGGGGTCGGCATTTACGGTCAGACGGGCCGAAGAGCCGATTTTTCTGGCCGTGCCGCACAATATATCATTTTACGACACGTTACGCAATAAGATGATGTGGGGGATCGACATTCGCAGTTGAAAAACCGCATGCAAAATTCGGTGTAAATTGACCTGTCAATAGGTGTTTTTCATTTTTATTCCCTATATTTGTGCCCTACTATGAGCGAGCAGAACCCGATACCGCAACACGTCGCCATCATCATGGACGGCAACGGCCGCTGGGCCGAGTTGCGCGGAAAGGAGCGTTACGAGGGGCATGCCGCGGGTGTCGAACCCGTGCGGGCCGCACTGCGGGCTGCCGTGCGGCGGGGAGTGAAATTTCTGACGCTCTATGCCTTTTCGACCGAAAACTGGGGACGCCCCGAGCAGGAGGTCGAAGCCCTGATGGAACTCTTCTGCCAGAGCGTCGTGCGCGAAACGCCCGAACTGGTCCGCCAGGGCGTGCGCGTAGAGATGATCGGCGACCGGAGCCGGTTTTCGCAGAAAGTGCGCGGCTACCTCGGCCAAGTGGAGCAGGAGACCGCCGCGGGAGAGACCCTGACGCTCATCCTGGCGCTCAACTACTCCTCGCGCAGCGAGATCGTGCGGGCCGTACGGCGCATTGCCGGGCAGGTCGCCCGAGGCGGGTTGCTCCCCGAGGAGATCGGCGAAGAGACCCTCGGCCGGGCGCTCGACACGGCCGCATACCCCGATCCGGACCTCATCGTCCGCACCAGCGGAGAGTGCCGGCTGAGTAATTTCCTGCTGTGGCAGGCCTCCTATGCCGAACTCTATTTCCCCGAGGTGCTGTGGCCCGATTTCACCGAAGACGAGTTCGACCGCGCACTCGAGGAGTACGCCCGGCGCGACCGGCGGTTCGGACTGGTCCGGTAGGGAGGTCCGCAGAAGCGACGCAAGGACGGACAGCTGGCCGGGCGGCACAAGGCGGCAAGAGCAGAAAGGGGCCTGGGGAACCGGAGGGCCGGTGAGAAAAAACGTTCTTGAGAGCCGGAGGGCCGGCTTGTGAGCCGGTAAGAACAAGAGAGGCAGGGGCGGCCACGAACCGCGCCCGGGCGGCAGGCAGACGCCGGAGCGCCCGAATGAATGAAATTGAAGATTAGACTGAAATAGATGAATTACTTTGGTAAGGTATTCGCGGCGGCAGTGCTGATGGCGCTGACATGCCAGGCAACAGCGGCCCGTGAGCAGACGCCCGCGGATTCGCTGTCCGGCAAACCCGCTTTCCCCGACGATGCACCCATGCTCCGCCACGAGGGCAAACAGAAGCTCTACTATATCCGCGACGTGAACGTACACGGCGTGCAGTACCTCAATCCCGATATTCTCAAATCGACGGCCGGACTCATCGCGGGCGACTCGATCTACCTGCCCAGCAACTTCATCTCCAACGCCATCACGCGGCTCTGGAACCAGCGTTTCTTCTCGGACGTGAAAATCGGCGCCGAGATCGAAGGCGACAGCATCGACCTGGAGGTCTTTCTCAAGGAGCGCCCGCGAGTCTACAACTGGGAGTTCGAGGGCATTTCGAAAGGCAAGAAAAAGGACCTGCTCGAAAAACTCAAGCTCAAGCGCGGCAGCGAGTTGTCGGACTACGTGCTCGACAAGAACCAGAAACTCATCAAGAACTACTGGGCCGAAAAGGGATTCCGCAACGCCGAGGTCGGGGTGCGCATCGACAACGACACGCTCCGTCCGGGGCAGGCCGTGACCGTCACGTTCCTCATCGACCGCAAGGACAAGGTCAAGATCGGCAAGATCAACTTCACGGGCAACGAGCAGTTCTCGGACAAGCGGCTGCGCCGCACGTTCAAGAAGACCCACCAGAAATCGATCAATTTCCTGCGCGGCGCCAAACTAAACGAGAACGATTACGAGGACGACAAGGAGCTCCTGATCGACTTTTACAACTCGCGCGGCTACCGCAACGCCACCGTCGTGCGCGACTCGATCTACCCGATCAACGAGAAGCGGCTGGGGATCGACATCGACATCTCGGAGGGCAACAAGTACTACATCCGCAACGTCTCGTGGGTGGGTAACTCCATTTACGAAACCGACGACCTGCAACGCATGTTCGGCGTGACGAAAGGCGACACCTACGACAAGAAATCGATGCACAAGCGGCTGGGAATCGGCAAGGAGACCGACCCCGAGGCCATGTCCGTCTCGTCGCTCTACCAGAACGACGGCTACCTCATGTCGCAGATCGAACCCGCCGAGAGCATCATCGGTCCCGACTCGATCGACATCGAGGTAAAGGTGTTCGAGGGCAAGCAGTTCACCATCAACGAGGTGGGCATCACCGGAAACCAGCGCGTCGACGACGAGGTCATCCGCCGCGAACTCTACACCCGCCCCGGCGAACTGTACAACCGCTCGCTGCTGATGCAGACCATCCGCACGCTCGGCTCGATGGGCCATTTCAACCCCGAGGCGATCATGCCCGACATCAAGCCCGTGTCGAACGAACTGGTCAACGTCAACTGGCCCCTCGAGGAGCAGGCTTCCGACCAGTTCAACGTCGCCGGCGGCTGGGGCTCGGGTACGTTCGTGGGGTCGGTGGGCATCACCCTGAACAACCTCTCGATCAAAAACGCTTTCAAGAAAGGCGCCTGGAGACCCTACCCGATGGGGCAGAACCAGCGGCTGTCGCTCTCGGCGCAGACCAACGGCACCTACTACAAGGCGTTCGCGTTCAGCTTCACCGACCCCTGGCTGGGCGGCAAGAAGCCCAACTCGTTCACCCTCTCGGCCCATTTTTCGGAGCAGAACAACGCTTACTACGTCTGGCAGAAGAGTACGCAGTATTTCCGAACGTACGGTCTGGCCGCCGGTCTGGGCAAACGCCTGAACTGGCCCGACCCCTATTTCACCCTTTACGCCGAGGCGAGCTACGAGCGCTACACGCTCAAGGACTGGACCTCGTTCGTGATGGAGAACGGTTCGGCCAATCTGCTGTCGCTCAAACTGGTATTCGCCCGCAACTCGGTCGACCAGCCCATCTATCCGCGGCGCGGTTCGGAGTTCAGCGCCTCGGTGCAGGCCACGCTTCCCTACTCGCTCTGGGACGGCAAGGATTACAGCGACAAGTCGATGAGCGACCAGGAGCGCTACCGCTGGATCGAGTTCCACAAGTGGCAGTTCAAGGCGCAGTGGTTCCAGTCGTTTCTGAAGAACTCCAACCTGGTGCTGATGCTCAAGGCCGAGATGGGTTTCCTGGGTAGCTACAACAAGAACAAGGTCTCGCCTTTCGAGCGCTTCGAGGTCGGCGGCGACGGCATGTCGGGCTACAACATCTACGGTATCGACATCATCTCGATGCGCGGTTACGAGGACGGCGCGCTCGACCCCGTGTCGGACAACTACGCCTGCGCCTACAACAAGTACACGGCCGAGCTGCGCTACCCGATCATCCTCAAACCCTCGTCGCAGATCTACGTGCTGGGGTTCCTCGAAGGCGGTAACGCGTTCGAATCGTGGCGCAAGTTCTCGCCTTTCAAGATCAAGCGTTCGGCCGGTTTCGGCGTGCGGTTGTACCTCCCGGTGGTCGGCATGCTCGGCATCGACTGGGGTTACGGATTCGATCCCCCCGCAGGCTCGACGACCAAGAGCGGCAGCCAGTTCCATTTCGTCCTGGGCCAGCAGTTTTAGCGTCGGCTGACCGGTTCGACGGGCAGCGTCGTGCGACCGGTGCAATTAAAATGCACGATGGCAATAAATTTGAAAGAAAAGTGTTATATTTATAGTATCGTCCGGCCCGGCCGGAAAACGAAAAACTTAAAAAACACAGGAGTATGAAACGTCTGATTTTGATCGCGGCACTCGTACTGACGGCAGGAGTCGTATCGGCCCAGAACTATTTGATCGTCAACAGCGAAAAAATCTTCAAATCCATCGACGCCTACAACACCGCCATCGCCTCGCTGGACAGGATGGCCGAGCAGTACCAGGCCCAGGTGGACGCCCGGTTCCAGGAGGTCGAGACCCTCTACAACAACTACCAGAACCAGAAGACGACGCTTTCGGCCACGGCGCGCCAGACCCGCGAGAATGCCATTCTGGCCAAGGAGCGGGAGGCCGCCGAGTATCAGGAGAGCCTCTTCGGCAAGGAGGGAACGCTTATGAAACGCCGCGTGGAGCTGATAAAGCCCATTCAGGACCGGGTCTTCGCCGCCATCGAAGCCTATGCCAAAGCAGTCGGGGCCGATGCGGTACTCGACTCGGCCAACAACCCCACGCTGCTCTACACCAACCCCCGCATCGAGCGGACGCAGGAGGTGATCGACCGGCTCAAATAGCACACGACATCAAACATTAACTAATAAAATTCTACATGAAAAAGGCAATCAAACTAACCCTTGCGGTTGTACTCGTGATGGGCTCCACGTCGCTCTTCGCACAGAAATTCGGGCGTATCAACACCCAGGAGATCATCGTCTCGATGCCCGAAACCAAGGAGATGAACACCAACATGGAGGCGTTCGCCAAGGAGTTGCAGGACAACCTGGAGAACATCAAGGTCGAGTTCAACACCAAACTGCTCGATTTGCAGAAGAACGAAGCCACCCTGTCGGAATCGGTGCGCCAGCTCAAGCAGAAAGAGTTGCAGGAGTTGCAGGGCCGCTACGCCGAGTTCGAGCAGGTAGCCCAGCAGGATTACCAGAAAAAACAGAACGAGTTGCTGGCCCCGATCATCGAGAAAGCCAAGGCTGCCATCGACAAGATCAGCCAGGCGGGCGGCTTCCTGGCCGTATTCGACACCTCGACCGGCTCGCTGGCCTATTTCGACGAGGCGACCCTGACGGACATCGCTCCCGAGGTGAAGAAAGAGTTGGGTATTACCGACGCTCCCGCCGCTTCCGCACCCGCAGCCAAATAATCCGCGACCGGATAGACGCCGGGGACGACAGCGGATCGTTCCGCAACAGACCGCACAGACCTTTGGTTTTGTGCGGTTTTCTTGTTCATTATGTCGAAAATATATCCCTTATTCAACTACTATGTGGCGAATTTTTGATATATTTGCCCAAAAAATAGCGAAAAAATGAACACAGCCGAAACCACAGCCCCCATCACCAATTTCACCCTCGGAGAGTTGCTCGCCCTCTCGGGAGAGGGGCAGCGCCAGGGGATGATGCGCGAGTGCATCGCCGCTTACAGCGAGTCGCACATGCAGGGATTCCGCTTCCCGTGCCGCATCGACGCTTTCATTATCGGCGTCGGCACCGAGGGCGAAACGAGGGGATCGTTCAACCTGCGCGATTTCAGGCTGACCAAAGACTCGCTCTTCGTGTTCGGACCGCAGAACATTCTCCAGGTGCATACGGACCATGCGTTCAAGGCCCATGTGCTTGTGGTATCGCCCGATTTCATGCGCCGCATCAACATCGACATCAAGCATATCCTGCCCCTCTTCCTGCAATTCGGCACGCACCCCAGCCTCGACCTGACCGAGGAGCAGAGCCGCACGCTGCGCAGCTTCATCTCGCTGGTCGAACAAGAGGTTCGTGGCCCCGAGACCCCTTTTGCAGCCGATATTGTCAGCGGACTGATTACGGCGACGATCTACAAAGTGGGCGACATCTTGAACCACTACCTCAAGGAGCATCCCGATGTCGAAAAACCGGTGCAGAACCGGGCCGAGGAGTATTTCCGCGTGTTCATGCAGCTCCTGAGCGAGCACTACCTGCGCGAACGCACCGTGGGTTTCTATGCCCGGCAGATGTGCATCACGCCCAAATACCTCACCACGCTCATCAAACGCATCAGCGGCAAATCGGTCTCGGAGTGGATCGACTCCTACGTGATCGTGGAGGCGAAGACGCTGCTCAAATTCTCGACCAAGAGCGTGCAGGAGATCGCCTACCACCTCAATTTCCCCAATCAGTCATTCTTCGGCAGCTATTTCAAACGCAACACGGGGATGTCGCCCTCGCAGTACAAGGCGCAGGCGTAGCAAGGTGAAAGGTGAACTTTGCGAGTAAGCGAGGGCAGAGGCCGCCCAGCGGACTATGCCGAGCAGGAGCAAAGTCAAGCCGCCAAAGGCGGGTTAAAGGTGAAACAGGCTCGGGGATCGAGAAACAATAAGACCGGGGCGGGAGCGCGAAACCGGATGAGAAGCGTTGAGGGTTTCGGCCGCCCGCAAATGCCGCTTCTTAAGCGGCCGACGTCTCGAAGAACTCGGGGGTCGAGCAAAGCAGTCCGGCAGCCAACGGAGATTGTCAGAACGGATAGCCCACGCCGAAATTCAGCGCCGTGTTCTTCCACTTGAAATTGTGAATCCACCGTTCGCCGGCCGGATTGTTGGGGTTGTGGAGCTGGATGCCCCAGTCCAGGCGCAGGACGGCGAACTTGATGTCGAGGCGAATTCCCAGGCCGGTGTTGAAGCCCAGCTGCTTGTAGAAATTATCGAAATAGAAGACCGCTTCGTCGGAGTACTCTCCGGGGTTGCTCTTCAGATACCAGATATTGCCCAGATCGAAGAACGTGGCCCCGTGGACGATGCCCCAGATCGGAAAGCGGAATTCGAGGTTGGCTTCGAGCTTCATGTCGCCCAGCTGGGTCGGGAATTCCGAATGGGGATTGGGTACCGAGCCAGGACCCAGGGTGCGGGGCGTCCAGCCGCGCATCGAGTTGCTGCCGCCGGCATAGAACAGGCGGTCGAAGGGAATGACCTGCGAGTTGCCGTAGGCCAAGCCCACACCCCCGTAGAGCCGTCCGGCAAGGGCCGTTTTCTCGCCCAGCATGATCTTGCGGCTCACGCTCAGATCGGTACGGAAATACTGCGAATAGCGGATGCCGAAGATCGTATAGTAGTCCTCGCCCCGTTTGGGTTTCGAAAAAAGGTGTTCCAGCCCGTCGATCAGGTTGCCCGAGGTCTCGGCGTTGAAGCGGATCACGGTGGCGTTGCCGCCCAGGTGCTTGCGCTGGTTGTTGTAGCCGTAGCTGAACGAGAGGCCCGCGATAAACTGGGTTTTGTAGCTGTTGATGAGGTATTTGTTCTGGGTGTTCTTCAGAAAGTCCGGGTCGAGGTAGCTCACGTCCACCACGTTGATGTCGATGGGCCGCAGCGAGAACGACGAATAGCTGCGGTTGGTCCACAGGTACGTGAGGCCCGCGCTCGAGAGCGTGCGCCGGTAGTAGGGGCGGTCCTGGAAATTGACGGAGACCTCGAGTTTGGTCTTGGGCTGGTTGACCGAGCGGAAACGCCGCGTGCCCCACGGAATCAGAAAGCGCGGAAACGTGAGGCCCGTCGTGACGCCGAACTCCGTGGCGCGCTTCTTCTTCGCGTCGGGAGCTTTCATGAACTCGTAACCGGCCGTGAACGAGATGTCGAGGGCCTCGGCACCGCGGAAGATGTTGCGGTTCTGGTAGCCAACCGTGGCGGTCAGGCCGTAGAAACTCGACGTGGTGGAGCCCTCCAGCTCGACCTTGAAACTCTGCTTGAGCGTGGGCGTGCAGAGGATGTTGCACGTGAGGTACCCCTCGCGCGTGTAGCGCGTCTGGGTGGTATCGGTCTCGGCGCCGATGTAGGTCACGTAGTCGGTGACCTCGACCGGGCGGGGCTGCTCGACGAACGTGACCTTGGCGCTCTTGAAATACCCCATCGACATGAGGTCGGTGTAGGTGCGGTTGACCTGCGAGGAGTTGTAGACGTAGTTGGGATAGAGCGGCACGGCCTGGCGCAGGACGGACGGACGCAGGTTGGGCCGTTTTTCGTAGATGATGTTCAGCCCCCGGTAGTAGACCGTGTCGAGCCGTTCGAGCAGCGTCGTGTCGGTCCGCGCCACGGTCGGATCGTAGTCGGGAAAGATGTTGATGCGGTCGATGCGGTAGACCATGTTGTTGTCCATCACGGCCTGCCCGCGCTCGTTGTAACCGGTGAGGTGCTGCTTGACGACCACTTTCAGATCGACCCGCTGATCGCCTCCGAGCGTGTCGGCCACATACTCGATGTTGTTGACCGAAAAATTGAAATAACCCCGCTCCTTGAGGTAAGCCGTGATGCGCTCCCGTTCGCGGTCGAGCATCGTGATGTCGAAAATCGCGCCCGGATGGATGAGCGTCCGGGCGGTGTCGGGCAGGATGATCTGCTCGAGGAACTGGTCGCGGAACTCGTAGGAGACGGAGTCGATCCGGTAGGGAACGCCCTGGTGGGTGCGGTAGGTGACCGTGGCGCGCTTGCGGCGCGAGGTGGTATCGACCTCGAAAGTGGCCCGCGAGGTGAAGAAGCCTTTGGAGTCCATGTAGACTTTGAGGTTCTCGGCGCTCTTCTCCGTGAGCGACATGTCGAGCAGCACGGGGGCCTGGCCGATCTTGCGTTTCCAGTTGTTCCAGCGGTTGTGCTTCGAGGAGTCGGCCTGTTCGTAGAGCCAGACATAGAAATTGGTCCCCAGAAAGCGCTTGTTGGGGGTTTGCCGGATGTATTTTTCCAGATCGGAGGCCGGAATGCGCTCCTTGCGCGGCGCGGACTTGTCCTCCTCGATCTTCACCTTTTGCAGAAAATAGGAGCCCTCGGGGATGTGGCGCGTGACGCTGCACGCCGAGCAAATGTAGCCCAGCGCCAGCATCATCGCTATGCGTCGCATCCCGTTCACGGCACTACTGGTTGAAAAAGCCTTTCTCGCGCAGCAACTCCAGGTAGGAGGCCGAGATGGCCAGGTTGTCTTTGCGCACGTAACGCCTTTCGGTGAAGATGCGGGCCAGGTTCGGCAGGCCGTTCTCCTCCAAGAGGCGGCGCGTCAGCTCGGACTCCTCGCGCTCGGCCCACAGTTCGTCGATCTCGGCGGCGGTATAGTCCGTATATTTTTCGTAGTGGACCACGGCCTCGAGCGGCAGGCGGTCGGTCAACTCGGGCGACTCGTCGGGATAGCCCACGACGAGGGTGGTTACGGGAATTACCCCCTTGGGAAGCTCCAGGATGCGCGAGATGTCGCCCGCGGTGTAGAGCGTGGTACCCAGGTAGCAGATGCCCAGCCCCTCCGTCTCGGCTTCGACGGCCAGATTCTGCGCGGCCAGCAGGGCGTCGGTGGCAGCGTTCAGGAACCAGGCGAAATTGTCGTACGCAGGTTCTGCGCCGCGCTGCTCGCACCACATCGAGAAGCGGTGCACGTCGGCGCAGACGGTAACGAGGCAGGGCGCCTCGCGGACCATCGGCTGGTTGAAATGGCAGGGCGCAAGCCGCTCGCGCAGCGCGGCGTCGCGCGTCACAACGAGCGAATACAACTGCATGTTGCCGCAGGTCGAAGCCCGCGAAGCCGCCTCCAAAAGCTGGCGCAGCACCTCCTCGGGAATGGGTGTCGGCCGGAATTTGCGAATCGAACGGTGTTTGAAAAGCACACTTTTCATCTTTCTGTATTATCTTTTATCAATCTGTTATCGAATCGATAAACGCAGCATAGGCCGCAATCTCGTCCCGTCGCAGAACGGGGTCCCCGCAAAGGTTTACCCGGCTCGTCGCGGGGTCGATGCGAAATACGCCGTCGGCTTCGAACGTCGCGTTGCCCACCAGCGTGGTCCGCAAGCCCCCGGCGTCGTTGCGGCACAGGCAGCGCACCTCGCCGCCGCGGTTGCGCACCACGATCGGTTCTCCGCAGCGGCAGAGGCCCGTCAGGCAGGCCGCCGTGGTGCACGCCGTCATGGCCGTGCCGCACGAGGAGGTGATGCCCGCGCCGCGCTCATAGGTGGCCGCGAAGATCCGCCGCTCGTCCAACGGACGGTAGAGGCTGACGTTGATCCCGTGCGGAAACAGCTCCCTCAGTTCCGTCACGCGGCGCCCCAGCCGTTCGAGCCGCTCGAGGTCGATCTCCCCGGTCGAGGCTACCAGGTGCGGATTCCCCAGGTGGAGGTAGGTGAAGCGCAGCTGTTCATCCAGTTCGGGTATCGCTTCAGCGACGAATCCCGTGCCAGGATCGAACGAAATGCGGAAATCTTCCGACACAAACCCCACGGGAATCACCACGCCGTAGGTGGGAATGGCGCCGTGGACGGGCTGTTCGCACGACACGTCGTAGCGCCGGCCGCCGGACCACAACCCGAACCGCTCGGCGGTTGTGTACCGCTGCGCCAGCCGCGCCACGCAACGGATGCCGTTGCCGCACATCTCGGCGGGGGAACCGTCGGGGTTGTACATCTGCATCCCGTACTCCGTGCCCGCCGGGACGAGCAACAACAATCCGTCCAGTCCGCCGCAGATGCGGCAGGCATGGCGCGCCAGGGCCGAACGGTCGACCCCTTTCAGCGCATCGGCCCACCGCACGGCGTCGATCAGTACAAAGCGGTTCGAGGAACCGTGGCAGATGAGATATTCCAATTCGTGCATGTTCACTGTTTGAGAAATTGCACGACCTGCTCGCGGCTGCGGGCCCCTTTCCAGACGGTTTCAAAAATCTTTTCATAGGCCCTGATCCGCTCGCGGCCGAAATAGGCCGTGCTCTTGCCGAAAGAGTAGTCGGAGTTGGCCTGCTTCTCCTCGACCAGGACCGAGAAATCGTCGTAGAGGATGAAATCCTGTTTCTGCACATCCGCAAGGTCTTCGAGGAATTGGATGTCGACCGCGATGCCCATGTCGATCTGCATCAGCGCTACGGTTTGCAGGCTCTCGCGGAACGACGGGTCGGCGAGCCGGCTGCGCTCGATCAGAAAAACCCGCTCGATGGAGTTTCCGCGCGTGGCGGCAAAGGTCTTGTTGGCCCTGAGGTAGCGGTCGCGCGTGAGCAGCAGGCCCGGATTGGTCGTCAGATCGAGCGTCCGGATGCGGCGGAAACGTCCGCTTTCGAGCCATCCGGACTGGACGTTCAGCACCTCGGTGCCGTAAAAGGAGATGAATCCCGACTTGAGGTCGGCGAAATTATCGAGGTAGCGGCGGTTGGTCTGGTGGACCACATCGAGAAAAGCCGCCGGATTGGATATTCCGGAGAGGCGGATCGGCTGGCTGGCCGTGAGCATCTCCTTTTCGAGCAATCGGTGTATCTCGGCCTCGACTTTCGTACCGCGGAGGCGGATAATCAGGCCGTTGTCGGCGCGCAAGCTGCCCAGCGCGATCGTGTGGCGCGGACGGTCGCAGAGCGCTACCAGCGTAAAGGCGTTCGAAGAGCAGGTGACATTCAACAGATCGTGCAGCACGCCGGCGTCCTCGAACGAGGCCAGGAGCGTGGTGATCTGCTCGGAGTTGCCCAGGATCGACAGGCCGATACCCTCGCGGCAGCAATGCTCGATGAACGCCTTGCCCGTGAGCGAACGGTCCGGACTGAAAACCAGCACGTTCGTACTCTCGGTAAGCGTCTGTCGCAGGGCCGTATAGAACGCCTCGGGGGCCAGGCCCGTAACAATGGAATAAGTTTTGTTGTTCAGCCGCACGATGATAACCGCAACCAGCAGCAATCCGACGCACAGGCAGGCGACATTGAGCGCCAGCGCCACGTTTTCGGTGTTGAACATACCGGACCAGTCGGCCAGAGGAACACACGCAAGGACCACGCCGCAGAGCGCGATGATGCGGTCTATCCAGAGATTTTGTCCTTTCATAACGGCGTATTTGCAATCGAGGTCAAAATTACGAATAAATCGCCATCTCTCAAATTCCGCACGGGCTTTATTTGACACAAAAGAGACGCTTTCGCGGACACGCAGGAAGAATTCCCGCAAAAAATGTACGCGGTTTGCGAAAAATTGTATAAAATTGCAACGTTAATTGTTTAATACCCTTTCACATCCATGAAAACACAAAAGGGGATTCGTGAGCACAGCGCCGACGAACTCCGCAAGGCCAAGCGTCTGGAACCGATCCGCAAAAGCGGCAAGGAGCGTCATGCGCTCTTCAGTTCGATCGACCCCGAGGAAGAGGAGTACTATCCCTCGCCCAAGCGCGAATCCGCACTCGACTACCTCGACGACGAGGAATAAACCACCGAGCCGATGACCGAAAAGTTTATCATGGCCGGGCAGACGGCCCTGCATGTCTGCGACTCGGAAGCGGGCGCGCGATGCGTCGTGCTGCTGCACGGATACCTCGAGTCGCTGCTGGTGTGGGAGGAGTTTATTCCCTTGCTATACAAGGAGGTGCGCGTCGTGACGCTCGACCTGCCCGGACACGGTATTTCGGTCGTCGCGGGCGAAGTTCACACAATGGATTTTCTGGCCGACACGGTGGCCGACGGATTGAGGGCTCTGGGGATTGCGCGGTGCACCCTGGTCGGACACTCGATGGGCGGATACGTCGCGCTGGCTTTCTGCGAACGCCATCCCGAGATGCTCGACGGCCTGGTGTTGCTCAGCTCCACGCCCAATGCGGATACGCCCGAAAAAGCGGAAAACCGCCGCCGCGAGATCGAACTGGTACGCGCCGGAAAGAAAGAACTGCTCGCCCGCATGGCGCCCGCAGCCGGATTCGCCGAGCAGAATCGCACCCGGATGCAGGATGCGATCGAGGACCTCACCGAGCAGGTGTTCGTGACCGAGGACGAGGGGATCGTGGCACTGCTTGGCGGCATGATCGCACGGCGGGATCAGAACGAAATGCTGCGCCGCACGACGGTTCCCGTGCTTTTCATCCTGGGATGCAAGGACGAATATATCCCTATCGAGGTCGCCGAAGCGATGGTCGCATCCCATCCCGAGGCCCGGGTCGTGTGGCTCGAAAACGCGGGTCACATGGGTTTTCTCGAAGAACCCCAAGCGACGGCGCAGGCGATTCTCGAGTTCGTACGGCGTTAGCTCCACATGCGTTTGCCGGATCGGTGGCGCTCGGGCGAAGCCGATGGTCGCTCCCTGAATGGCTGCGTTCGGTGAGGCAGCACATTTCCGTTCAGGAGGGGTTGCATCCGGAATTTATTCAAAATGTTCTGAATCGGAATATTCCGAACAGGCTTGATTAGATGTGTTTAGGACTTTTAGTGGTCCGAAATTTGTGGGGGGGGGAATTTCGCTATCTTTGCAGCACGAATACGAACGGGACGTTTTCGTCCTCGATGGCGCAACATTCGCACGGAGAAACCCCGAACTTGACAGGCCGGGGTTTCGGCGGCTTAGGAAGCCGCTCTTGATTTGCTTGCGACCTCACGACTGAGCTCGGCGGCTTAGGAAGCTGCATTCAAGGGGGGGGGCAGAACGATTCTCCCAACGATCTTCATGTAATCTGAGCCCGGACAGCCGACTTAAAAACTGCTTTTGATGGGCAGTGACTGAGGAAGCCGCTCTTACCTCTCGACTGAGCTCGGCGGCTTAAAAAGCCGCTTATGGGCGTGACGGAATTCACCAGAAATCTTTTCCTAATTTGCGCTTGGCAGAGAGCTACTTTAATTCCCCATTTCAAAGGGGGATTTAGGGGGATTGTCGATATAGTCGGCGGCAAGCCGCCGATTCGAGCCGGGGAAAAGCCATCCGGCCTGTCGTGACATTCAGCCAGACCTAAAAAGAAAGCCGGACCCTGGCGGGACCGGTCGCTGCGGCTGTTGCTCACTCACAGAAAGA
>NZ_DBFWLG010000032.1:0-2112 GCF_048465575.1 Alistipes sp. | reverse complement strand
GTCGCGGGGTTGAAGCGCGACGGCACGCCGAACATGAAACCCGCCAAAGCGGAACACGCGCAAGACTTCCTGCGCTTCGACCGCCACGGCGATGTGCTGGATAACTTTTTCGCCAACTTTTACCGCCAATGCAAGGAGCCGAAACGCTTCGGCTTCTACCGCGTAGCGGCAGAGGGGGCAGACAAGGTGATGGAGGTGCTGAAAGAACTGCTGAAAAACCCGGAGCAGAACAAGGATTTGCTTGCCCCGCACAAGGTCGATACGACCAAGTACGAGCAGGCCGCCCAGCAGCAGACGCAGGAGGCGGAGCAACAAGCCGCCTCCGAACAAACGCCGCAGCCGGAAGAAGAATCGCAGCAAACTGAACAGGCGAGCGAGGAGCAAACACAACAGCCGGAGCCGACACCCGCCGAGGAGCAGGACAACGAGAGGAGGTATAAACCTATCGACACCGACCGCCTCGACCGTGCGGAGGTCGAACGACGCTGGGGTATCGACCTCACGGCGTTGGAGCAGTCGGGCGATCTGGAGCGGATGCGTCATTACGGCAAGTCGCAGCTTATCGAATGTACCCCCGATTTCGGAGGCATCCGCGTTGCGATGCAGGCGCGTCTGTCGCTGCGGGAGAATCCCGACGGCACGGTATCGCTCGTGCCTCACCCGATCCGTAAGGAACCGAACCTCGACGAGTACCTGAACGTCAAGTTTACCCCCGAAGATCAGGAGAACCTGAAAAAGACGGGTAACCTCGGACGTGTGGCCGAGGTGGTCGATCCGGCTACGGGCGAGCTTATTCCCTCCTATATCAGTATCGACCGTCTGACCAACGAAACGGTGTCGGTTCCGGTAAAGGCCATCCGCATCCCCGACAAAGTGAAAAGTGTCCGCCTTACCAAAGAGCAGAAAGAGGCTTTGGCCGAGGGCAAAGGCGTGTATGTAGAGAATATGATCGGCAAGAGCGGCAAGAAGTTCAATGCCACGATCCAAATCAATGCCGACAAACGGGGGCTGGACTTTCATTTCGGAGGTCAAAGGAGAGCGCAGCGGCAGGAGCAGACGCAAGCGACGGACACCACGCAGCAGCCCCGCCGCCTGCGCATCGGGAAAACGTTGCTCGGTGCGGAGATTACACCGGAGCATAAGGCGGGCTGGGAGCAGAACAAATGGGTGTATATCGAGGGCATGACCGATAAGAAAGGCAAGCAATTCAACGCCTATGTACGCCCGAATCATGAAAAGGTAAAGTTCGATTTCAGCCGCCGGAAACCGGAGCAGTCGCAAATCTACGAGATCAAGCCCGACAACGCCTCGCGGAAGCAGGTGGCCGTCAATTCGGAGGGTAAGACCGATGAAGCGACCAAGCACGTCGGCGAGCCGCTGCAACGGGGACAGACCGCTCCCGCCAACGAGGAGCAGCAGCGCAGGCAGCAGCAGGCGAACAAACCCAAAATGCGCATGTAGCTATGACGGCATTTATTATCCTTCTCCTTTCCTGTGTCGTCCTTGTCGTGGGCGGCTACCTATGGCGGCGTGTCGATTGGCAGGCCATCGAGGACGAGAACAAGCGGTATTATACCTCCGACGGGTCTCACCTCTATTACGACCGGAAAATCCTGCGCCGCTTGCGTGAGGAGGCGGAAAAACCGCAGACGCAAAAGAGAGAATAGCGAATCGACCTAATTTTAAATCCGGACTCTTAGTCCGGCCACTAAATCCACATTAAATAAATCAGTTCAGTATGAAAACAATTATTGCAGAGAAACCGAGCGTGGCGCGTGAAATCGCCCGTATCGTGAAAGCTGGCAAGCGCGAAATCGGCTATTATGCCGGAGCGGATTACAACGTGACATGGGCTTTCGGGCATCTGGTACAGCCCGCCCTGCCCGACGGCTACGGCATCAAGGGCTTCCACCGCGACAACCTGCCGATCATCCCGCCTGTCTTCCAGCTCGTGCCGCGACAGGTCAAGACCGACAAAGGCTACAAGCCGGACAGCGACGTGGCGGCGCAAATCAAGGTCATCGCGCGGCTGTTCCGCGAGAGCGAACGCATCATCGTGGCGACCGACGCCGGACGCGAGGGCGAGTTGATCTTCCGCTACCTGTACGAGTA
>NZ_DBFWLG010000031.1:0-2394 GCF_048465575.1 Alistipes sp. | reverse complement strand
ATGTCGAGTAGGTCAGCTCCCTTTCGGGAGCTTTCCCCTCTAAGAACCGTACGTGAGAGTTTCCCCTCATACGGCTCAAGCAATTCAAAACTTCTATTTGTACATAAAAGTCGGCTCATAGTAATTTCCATTTATTTCTGTTAGTAATTCGGCTGCAATTGTCGTGTATAAGGACTTTCACCTTTCTACTACTCCCTGTTGTTTCTATGACTTTCCAAGGGGTTTCCCGTGTTATGTGTTTTCCACATACGGGACAACATTGCATTTGCTTTTCCCATAAGCGATAGATAAATTGCTGACCATCTAAATGTGCAAGCATTCTTCTGGTCTTGTGTTTCTCGAAAAAATCTTTCCAATCAGCATCGTAGGGGTTGGCTTCACTACGGATTTTGATATGTCGCTTTATTTTGGTGTCCGATAATCTTATAAGTGTATGGTATTTACCACTATCCTTATTTATAAGCGGTACAGCAAAAGTCCAGCTTCTACCTCTAACCGTGTGATAATATTTGTTCGCAACCCATTGTTTGCCTTTCTTTGGATGTCTTCTGCGAGACCATCGCCATAGTTTGTTGAATATCTGTGTATCTGCTTTTTTGAATGTTTCCGAAGCAGAACACCCTCTGTAGTAGTTCGCCCATCCTTTAATGACTGGATTTAATAATCGAATCAAGGATTGTTGTTTGGTAGATTTATTTTTATCTACAATCTCACGAACTTTGTCCAAGAATCTCTTTCGACTTTTCTTTGAAGGCTTCATGATAAATTTACCTTTGTATTTTCTTAGATTAAATCCGAGAAAATCAAACCCTTCTTCAATGTGAGTTATCTTCGTTTTTTCTTCTGATAGGGTAAGCCCCCTTGCTTGAAGAAACTCAATTATCAGTGGCTTAACTTGGTTTTCCAGTAATTCTTTGCTGACACCTGTTATAATGAAATCATCAGCATAGCGTACCAGATTTATCATTGGCGCATAATAATTTTTCTTAGAAAAGTTTATTTTGAAATTGTCTTTTAATAGCTTTTCCAGTCCATCCAAAGCCATATTTGCAAGAGTTGGTGAAATAATCCCTCCTTGCGGAGTTCCTTCTTCCGTTGGAAACAGTTGTTTATCAAAAATAAATCCGCATTTTAGCCATTTGCGTAGCATCACCTTATCCATAGGGATATTGTTCAGCAACCATTCGTGGCTAATGTGGTCGAAACAACCTTTTATGTCCCCTTCAAGAATCCATTGCGGAGATACTGTTTTAGACAGGTCAATGAAGCATTGCTGTATAGCATCTGCTGTACTTCTTTCTTTTCTGAATCCGAAAGAGTGGCTGTCTGCTGTAGTTTCTGCTACAGGGTCTAATGCCATTAAGTACAATGCCTGCATTGTTCTGTCTTTCATTGTCGGTATTCCTAACGGTCTTAGTTTCCCATTACTCTTTTTAATATGTATTCGTCTAAGAGGTTGAGGTGTATAGCCTTTCCGTTTCAGTTCGGCTATCGCACACATTTTCGCATCAGGAGTATTCCATGTAACCATGTCAACACCTGCCGTTTTACTCCCTTTGTTGGAAGTTACCCGTCTTACGGCTAATGCTTTAGCGTAAAACGAATGGGTCAATGTCCACTGCAAAGCTTTCACTTTGCCCGGGCGACCTTCCTTTTGAGCCTTTACAATACGTGCTTGTAGCTTTTGAACCGCAGCCTCGCATTTGAGCCAGTTAATACTGTCCCAATCGTTCACCTTACGGTCAGTTGATGCACACGATTTTTTAATTTCGTTCATTTGCTTTTCCACTTTAAAAAGTTCTAAAAGTTTCTTGTAAAGAATTACCTATTGTGGAAGTCAGCTTGCTTTCGCAGTGGAGTGACGTTTAAACTCCTATCCATTCCATTACAGAATGGCATTCGCTTTTTCCACTATCCTATACCCGCACCCCATTCGGCTTTCCTTGCGGTCGGCTTACCTGCATACACAGGAGAAATACGGGCTTACCACGTTCCATATGAAGTAACTTACAGATGGGTTAGGTTCTGTCTATTACGCCGGCAGTGCTAATGTTCGTGTATTCTCAGAATGGAGGAGAATATCCGACTGCTTCCCATTTTGGGCTAAAGCCTTAATCAGTATCGTTGGCTTATTCAACCTTACGACGTTTAGACGACAGTTCGCTTACGCTAACCATACCACCCAAGCCAAGCTCCCCGACTGTATGATACTAACAGCCATTGTCTTCCCCTCACGGTTCTGACTGCTCCTTTCGGAAGGGTTACCTTGTCAGGACAGCTGTAATACATTATATTACTATTGGTGCATCTGTCCATAGGCTACCGTTGACGAAACAACGGGTTAAATCTTTGTTTAACAATTACTCATACGACATCGTGTCGCACCCACTCCTT
>NZ_DBFWLG010000030.1:0-106643 GCF_048465575.1 Alistipes sp. | reverse complement strand
GTGAAAGGTGAAAGGTGAAAGGTGAAAGGTGAAAAGTGAAAGGTGAAAAGTGTTTTCGATCCCCGAGCTCTGTCGAGGGGTTGCAGGCAAGGAAAAGGTGAAAGGTACTTTCGGGTCCGAGCAAAATCAAGCCGCCAAAGGCGGGTTAAAGGTGAAAGGTTTTTCTCGATCCTCAGCAACGTCGAGGGGCAATCCCAGAGCCTGATGAGGGGTCGCCGATCGATTCTTGTCATTCCGAGCGGATGCGAGGAATCTTCCGCTTATTTTCCTATAAGGTAAATCCCTCGTCGCTGACGCTCCGTCGGGATGACGTAAATCACCTTTCACCACGTCTGCGGTCCGCAGCCAGCGGCGGGCGTAAGATGCCCGTTTTGCGAGCGGCAGATGGTTCGGATACTTTCGAGCCGGTTCCGCGCTCCCCGGACCTGAGAGGTCCCTTTTATGGGCGGCAGGCGGTTCGGCGGTTCGGGCGGTTCGGGCGGTTCGACGCTCCCTGTTTTGCAGACGACAGGCGGTTCTGTCGTTTTGTACCGTTCCGCGCTCCCCGGAGGTTAGTCTGCGGAAGATTCCTCGCATTCGCTCGGAATGACATTTCACCTTTCACCTTTCACTTTTCACCTTGTTTGCACTCCTCCGCCCGGGGTGGCTGCGGACTGCCGTTTCCGGCCGTTGGCCGGAAACGAATCCCAACACGAACGCCGCCGCCAGAGGGGTGAAAACAACTACCGATCCCCGAACAGCGTCGAGGGGTCGCAAGCCAAAACAAACAGCGGAAGATTCCTCGCATCCGTTCGGAATGACAGGAATCGATCGGCGACCCCTCGACAGAACTCGGGGATCGAATTACGCTCCGCTCCTCCCCACAACGAAAAAGCCGGAACGCGTTTGAAACGCGTTCCGGCTTTACTATGCGAATGCGATAAGTTACTCGCCCAGCGCAAAGCGCTTGTAGGCGATCACCGTGGCGTCCTTGTCGGCCTTGCGGATATACTCGGCGATGGTCTCTTTCTCGCCTACCACCGGCTGGTTGAGAAGCGTGTTCTCCTCGAAGAACTTGCGCATCTTGCCCTCGGCGATCTTTTCGAGGATGGCTTCGGGTTTGTTGGCGTTCTTTGGGTCCTGCTTCATGGCCTCGACGGCGATCTTGCGCTCGTGCTCGATCACCTCGGCGGGGCAGTCGGCCTCCGAGATCGAGACGGGAGCCATGGCCGTCGCCTGCATGGCAACGGTGTGGGCCACCTCGGCGGGAACCTCGCGGTTGAAGCCCAGGATCACGCCCAGCTTCTTGTTGAAATGCACATAGGCTGCGCAGTAGGGAGCTTCGATGCGGGCGTAGTAAGCCAGCTCGATCTTCTCGCCCGTCTGGCCCGATTTCTCGGTCACCATCTCCTCGACGGTGCGGCCCTCGGCGTTCTTCACGGCCAGGAGGGCATCGCGGTCGGCGGCGTCGGCCCGAACGGCAATGTCGAGCATGGCCTGGACCGAAGCGGCGTACTCCGCATTCTGAGCCACGAAATCGGTCTCGCAGGCCAGGCAGAGAATGTAAGCCTTCTGACCGACGATGCGGGTCATGACCACACCCTCGGTAGCCGTACGATCGGCACGCTTGGCCACGACCAGCTTGCCTTTCTCGCGGATAATGTCCTGAGCCCGGTCGTAATCGCCTTCGGCCTCGATGAGGGCTTTCTTGCAGTCCATCATGCCGGCACCGGTCATCTTGCGGAGCTTCATTACATCAGCAGCTTTGATTTCCATATTCTTTCTGTTTTTTGTCGTTATTATTCTGGAAGAGGTGTTGTGCAATTACTCTGCCTGGGCAGCAGCGGCGGGAGCGGTCTCGTCGACCACGACCTCGGCCACAACCTCCGAAGCCGGCTCCTCGAACGGAGTTTCGACAGCGGCGACGACCTCTTTCACGGCAGCCTCCTCGGCATCGACCGAAGCCCTCACGGCTTTCTTGATGCGGGGTTTGCCCTCCTTGCGGGGAGCGGCGTCGGCCGAAGCCTCGCCCTCCTGGGCCTCTTTCTCCTTTTCGAGCTTGCGCTCCTCGGTGCCCTCGGCGACGGCGGCGCACATGGCGTCCAGGACGACGGCGATCGACTTGGTGGCATCGTCATTTGCAGGGATAACGTAATCAATGTCGGTCGGATCACAACAAGTGTCTACCATTGCAAATACGGGGATGCTCAGTCGTTTGGCCTCGCGGACGGCGTTGGCCTCTTTCTGCACGTCGACGACGAACAGGGCGGCCGGCAGGCGCGTCAGGTCGGCGATCGAGCCGAGGTTCTTCTCCAGTTTGGCGCGCTGACGCGAAATCTGGAGTTTCTCGCGCTTGGAGAAATTGTCGAACGTGCCGTCGGTGGTCATCTTGTCGATGGTGGCCATTTTCTTGACGGCTTTACGTATGGTGGGGAAGTTTGTCAGCATACCGCCGGCCCAACGTTCGGTGACGTAAGGCATTCCGACGGCTGCCACCTTTTCGGCAACGATCTCCTTGGCTTGTTTCTTGGTGGCTACGAACAGCACGCGGCGACCGCTCTTGGCGATCTGCTTGATGGCTGCGGCGGCCTCATCGATCTTCATCACGGTCTTGTGCAGGTCGATGATGTGGATGCCGTTCTTCTCCATGAAGATGTAGGGAGCCATTTTGGGGTTCCACTTACGCTTCAGGTGCCCGAAATGGGCGCCGGCCTCCAGTAATGTATTAAAATCGGTACGTGACATTTTAATTCAATGTGTTTAAATTTCAATCCTCTTTTCTTCAACTTTCCGGGTAGCGGATCGTCCGGTCCCGAAAAGTTTTCCGCGGCGCGGCAACTCGGTGGTAGAACCACAATTAAAAATTAAGAATTATAAAATGAAAAATTCCCAATATAATATAAGGTAAATCCTCCGGGTTTGAAAACCGACGCCGTGCTTGCCGAAAATCCGGTCGCGGGCGAATTAACGCTTGCTGAACTGGAACTTGCGACGTGCTCCGGGCTGTCCGGGCTTCTTACGCTCAACCTCGCGGGGATCGCGCGTGAGGAATCCGGCCTTTTTGAGGGCGGGACGCATCTCGGCGTCGATCTCGCACAGTGCGCGTGCGATTCCCAGACGAGCGGCCGAAGCCTGTCCCGTGATACCGCCGCCATCGAGGTTGATGGCGATGTCGTAGTTCTCCACGGTGTTGGTAGCCAGCAGGGGCTGCTTGACCTGATACTGGAGAATTTCGAGCGGGAAATAGACTTCGAGTGCCTTGCGGTTGATTGTAATCTGACCCTTACCCGGCTTCACGTATACGCGAGCCACAGCTGCCTTGCGGCGACCTACGGTGTTTACAACTTCCATAACTCTTACTTAATCTCGTTTAATTTGACGGTCTTGGGGTTCTGTCCGGCGTGCGGATGCTCCGCGCCGGCATACACCTTGAGGTTGGCGAGCAGCCGGTCGCCCAGACGGGTCTTGGGCAGCATGCCCTTGACGGCTTTTTCGATGATGAACGTCGGCTTTTTGGCCAGGTAGTCGGCCGGGGTAGCGAAGCGCTGACCGCCGGGATAACCCGTGTGCCGCGTGTAGACCTTGTCGGTCATTTTGTTGCCCGTGAGCTTCACCTTTTCCGCGTTGATGACGATGACATAGTCACCGCAATCGACGTGGGGCGTGTAGCTGGGCTTGTTCTTGCCGCGCAGGATTTTGGCCACCTGCGATGCAAGACGTCCCAATACCTCGTTCGTCGCGTCGATCACCACCCACTCCTTGGTGACGGTCGCAGCGTTGGCCGAGATAGTCTTGTAGCTTAATGAATCCACTGTTTTACGTTTAATTTAACTTGTTTGTAATCCGTTCCCCGCACTTTACGGGTGCGCAAAGGTACGAAAAGTTTTCCACAACCAAAAACAAATGAAACGAAAAGTGCAAAAAACACCCCCGGAAAGCAAGGCTTATCCTTTGCGGCCTTGGTCAGGCCCGGGGGACCGCCTCTCGACTGTCGCTCGGGGATCGAAAACGTTTCCTGCAACAGATTCGCACCCGCCCCTCCCCCGAGCAGCGTCGAGGGGTCGCAGGCCCATTCGGAAATATGCTCGAACTGTTGCGGCCGGTCGGTCCTCAGAAACGGCGGACCGGGGATTTCCGTCCGTAGGCATCGACGCCCGTCGAACGCGCGGGGCGGGAGCGGGCAGCACGAAAATCGACCGGCAGGGTGTATTTCACGCGCACGATGCGACCATACTGACTCCCGGGCGTCCACGCCGGGGAGCTCCCCAGCGCGCGGATGACCTCCTGCGTGAAAGCGGCATGCGGCGACCGCAAAACCTCGATATGCGAAACAGTCCCGTCTTTTTCCACGATGAAAGAGACGACGACCCGCCCCGAAGCTCCGGCCCGGAGCGCTTCGGCGGGGTATTTCACCTCCCGATGGACCCACTGACGGAACGTATCGAGGTCGCCGCCCTGGAACGAGGGCATCTGCTCGACAAGCAGATAAGGTCCCTGCTGCGCTGACTCAGCCCGCGCCTCGGGGCCGAACGGCACCTCGAGCTGAACCCGGAACCGCACCGCCTCGCCCAACGCAACCGCAGGCGACCAGGCGGGCATATCCCGCAGCGCTTCCTTGATCGATTTATCGAGGCGGTCCTCTTCTCCGCCCATGATTTTCGTTTCGCTCACCGAACCGTCTTTCTCCACCACGAGCCGCACCACACGGCACTGCAACGCGTCGTCCGCCGCGGGATCGGCCGCCAGCACGCGCGCACGCACCCACTCCACCATATCCCCGGCGACGCATGCCGGCAGCGTGTCGGCACGGGTATAGATCGACACATCCTCGGCCCGCAGCAGCGGATCGGCCCCCGCGGCCGCCACGTTGTGCAGGCGCATGTCGAAACTCAGACGCATCTCGGCATCCGCGGCTTTGCCCCCGCGAACGGCGGGCTTCCAGTCGGGCGAACGTCCGATCAGTTTCATCACCTGCCGCCCCACCGCGTCGTGGCTCGTGCGGATCAGCCCCGCCTCGCTGATTTTGCCCTTGCGCGAGACACGCATCGAGACCTGCACCATCACCGGATCGCCCGGATCGAACTCCGAGACCGGGAACGTCAGCCGCCCGAGCACCCAGCGGCGGAAACCGGCCAGGCCGCCGTCGGGGAATTGCGGCTGCAAGCGGGCGGAATCGCATTCGTCGCTGACGAACCATTCGGCCCTTGCGGGCTGCGCGGCCATGAACCAGACCAGGCAGCAGAGAAAAGAGATGCGAAACATAAGCAAGCATTTAGGTAGTGCAATATAGCAAAATAAAACCATTTCTGCCATATTCGGGACAAAATAAAGGACCCGGGCGAAAACCCGGGTCCGAGAGAGGATTGAAGAGGCGCCGTAACTTTGCGACCCCTCGACTGCGCTCGGGGATCGTGGACGGATGATCTGCCCTGGTCATCGAGCATAGTCGAGATGCCGCATGGCAGGCGCCGTTGCGACTTTGCGGCTCCTACCCCAGGAACGAGAGCAGGATACCCGCGGCGACGGCCGAGCCGACCACGCCGGCCACGTTGGGACCCATGGCGTGCATCAAGAGGTAGTTCGACGGATCGGCCTTGACACCCTCGGTCTGCGACACGCGAGCGGCCATCGGGACGGCCGAGACGCCTGCCGAGCCGATCAGCGGGTTGATCCGGTTCTCCTCCTTGACGAAGAGGTTCATCAGCTTGGCCAGCAGCAAACCGCCCGCCGTACCCATCGCAAAGGCGACGACGCCCAGCACGAGGATACCCAGCGTGCGGAAATTGAGGAACGCCTCGGCCGTGGCCGTGGCACCCACCGTGAGACCCAGGAAGATCACCACGATGTTCATCAATTCGTTCTGCACGGTCTTCGACAGGCGGTCCACCACCCCGCACTCTTTCATCAGGTTGCCCAGCATCAGGCAGCCGATCAGCGGCGCTGCGCTCGGCAGCAGCAGCGAGATGATGACGGCGATGATGATCGGGAAGAGGATGCGTTCGAGTTTCGAGACCGGGCGCAGCGTCCGCATCTTGATGGCGCGCTCCTTTTTGGTGGTCAGCGCCCGCATGATGGGGGGCTGGATCACCGGCACGAGCGCCATGTAGGAGTAGGCGGCCACGGCGATCGGACCCAGCAGTTCGGGGGCCAGGAACGAGGTGAGGTAGATGGCCGTCGGGCCGTCGGCCCCGCCGATGATGCCGATCGAACCGGCCTGCGCGGGCTCGAATCCCAGGGCGTAGGCCCCGAGGAACGTGGCGAAAATGCCGATCTGGGCGGCGGCGCCCAACAGGAAACTCTTGGGGTTGGCGATCAGCGGTCCGAAATCGGTCATGGCGCCCACGCCGATGAAGATCAGACACGGATAGATACCCAGCTTGACACCCAGGTAGAGGTAGTCCAACAGGCCGCCCCGGGCCACGAAGATGTCCCAGTGGACATGCCCCCCGGCGAACAGCTCGGTGTGAAAGAGGTTCGCCCCCGGGAGGTTCGTAAGCAGCATGCCGAACGCGATGGTGAAGAGCAGCAGCGGTTCGAACTTGTGCCGGATAGCCAGGTAGAGCAGGAAAAACGCCACGCAGATCATCACCACGCTCCCCCAGCCCATCGCGGAGAAGAATCCCGCGATGCCCGTGGAGTCGATGAATTTCAGCAGGCTGTCTCCCACGAAATCGGAAGATGAGGTCAGCAGTTTCGACATGGGTCCTATTCGATGATTACGAGGTTATCGCCCTCCATGACCGTGGCGCCCTGCTGCACGAAGATCTCCTTGACGACACCCGAGCGGTCGGCGTCGATGTTGTTCTCCATCTTCATGGCTTCGAGCACCAGGAGCGTCTGACCCGTGGAGACCTTGTCGCCCACGGCCACTTTCACGCCCAGCACCGTGCCCGGCAGCGGGCACTTGACGGCGTAGCCCGACGTGGGAGCCGCCGGAGCGATCCGGGGCGAGGGAGCCGCCGTGACGGGGGTGATCTTGGCGCTGTCGGCCTCGCGGGGTGCGGGGGCCACCTGCGGCTTGGAGGCGGCGACGCCCTTGTCGCCCGCGATCTCCACCTCGTAGGGCGTGCCGTTGACCGTAACGTGCGCGACGGTCGAGTTTTCATTCACGTCGTCGATCCGCACGTCGTAATTCTGTCCGTTGATTTTCAGTGAGTAATCTTTCATTGTATGCAAATGCTTATTTTCTGTCGGGCAACTGGGTTAGGCCGTGGATCTTGGAGTTCCACGGCGAATAGGCGCGCTTGATGCTCATGATCGTCAGCACCTCCGATTCGCGGTCGTGCATCTCCCCGCGGTAGAGCCTGAGGGCCGTGGCGATGGCGGCGATCTCCTCCTCGTGGAGCTGCGCGGGAACGATGGTGCCGGGCTTGTCGGCGACCGGCTGGCGGCGCGTGAAGACGTAGCCGAAGAGCTTCATCACGAAAACCAGCAGCACCAGCACGAAGAACACCAGGCAGATGCTGATGAGCGCCACCCACAGCATCTCGGACCAGCTCCAATCGATTACCGATAATAGTCTCATAGCTTAGGGGTTAGAGAGGAATATTGGAGTGTTTCTTGGCCGGATTCTGCAAACGCTTGGTCGAGAGCGATTGCAGGGCGCGGATGATGCGGAAGCGCGTGTTGCGCGGCTCGATCACATCGTCGATGTAGCCGTAGCGGGCGGCGTTGTAGGGGTTGGAGAACTTGTCGTTGTACTCTTTCTCCTTTTCGGCGATGAATGCGGCGCGCTCGGCGGGCTTCTCGGCCAGCTCCTTGAGCTCCTTGCCGTAGAGCACCTCGACGGCGCCGCTGGCGCCCATCACGGCGATCTCGGCCGTGGGCCATGCGTAGTTGATGTCGCCGCGGATGTGCTTCGACGACATGACGATGTAGGCGCCGCCGTAGGCCTTGCGCAGCGTGACGGTCACTTTCGGAACCGTGGCCTCGCAGTAGGCGAACAGCAGCTTGGCGCCGTGGGTGATGACCCCGCCGTACTCCTGCGTGGTGCCCGGCAGGAAGCCCGGCACGTCGACGAGCGTCACGATCGGCAGGTTGAACGCATCGCAGAAGCGCACGAAGCGCGCGGCCTTGCGGCTGGCGTTGATGTCCAGGACGCCGGCCATGAACTTGGGCTGGTTGGCGATGATGCCCACCGACTGGCCGTTGAAGCGGGCGAAGCAGGTGATGATGTTCTTGGCGTAGCCGGCGGCCGATTCGAGGTAGTCGCCGTTGTCGACGATGGCGCGGATGACCTCGGCCATGTCGTAGGGCTTGTTGGCGCTGTCGGGGATGATGTCGTTCAGCGAGTCCTCCAGGCGGGTGATGCTGTCGGTGCAGACAGCCAGCGGAGCATCCTCCATGTTGTTCTGGGGCATGAACGAGATGAGCTTCCGGATCAGGGCGATACCCTCCTCCTCGGTGTCGACGGCGAACTGCGCCACGCCCGACTTGGTGGTGTGCATCACGGCGCCGCCCAGCTGCTCCTGCGTCACGTCTTCGCCGGTGACGGTCTTGACGACCTTGGGACCCGTGAGGAACATGTTGGAGGTCTCCTTTTTCATGATGATGAAATCGGTCAGCGCGGGCGAGTAGACCGCACCGCCGGCGCAGGGGCCGAAGATGGCCGAAATCTGCGGAATGACGCCCGACGACATGACGTTGCGCTGGAAGATGTTGGCATAGCCGGCCAGGGCGTTGACGCCCTCCTGGATGCGGGCGCCGCCCGAGTCGTTCATGCCGATGCACGGAGCGCCGTTGCGCAGGGCCATGTCCATGACCTTGCAGATCTTGTCCGACATGGAGAGCGACAGGGAGCCCGCCGTGACGGTGAAATCCTGTGCGAAGACGTAGACCAGCCGGCCGCCGATGGTGCCGTAGCCCGTGACCACGCCGTCGCCGAACGCATGGCTGCGGTCCATGCCGAAATCGTAGCAGCGGTGCGTGACGAACATGTCGAACTCCTCGAAGCTGCCCTCGTCCAGCAGCATCTGGATGCGTTCGCGGGCCGTGTATTTCCCTTTGGCGTGCTGTGCGTCGATGCGCTTCTGCCCGCCGCCCAGACGCGCGGTTTCGCGGTTGTCGATCAGTTTGTTGATCTTCTCCTGAATTTGGCTCATAATCTCGTTTTTGGAAGCGAACCGCTCCGCTGCGGCTTCGGGCCGCACGGGCGTTCGCGTTTTGCTATTTATTCTTGTTCTCGCACAGTTCGGTGAGGATGCCCTGCGTGGATTTGGGGTGGAGGAAAGCGATGGTCATGCCCTCGGCGCCCTTGCGCGGGGTCTTGTCTATGAGGCGGATGCCCTGCGCCTCGGCGTCGGTAAGCTGCTCCTCGATATTTTCGCACGCCAGGGCCATGTGGTGGATGCCCACGCCGCGGTTCTCGATGTACTTGGCGATGGTCGACTCCTCGCTGGTCGGCTCCAGCAGTTCGATCTTGGTCTGACCGAGCATGAAGAACGCCGTGCGGACTTTCTGATCGGCCACCTCCTCGATGGCGTAACATTTCAGCCCCAGCACGTTTTCCCAGTAGGGGATGGCTTCATCCAGGCTCTTCACTGCGACGCCGAGATGCTCGATATGAGATACTTTCATGACAAAAAATGAGTTTAAGTTAGATGAATATTTCGATTCGTTTATTCCGCTGTTATTTTGCGAACACAAAGATAGGCCATTCTTCGGGAATAGCAAAATTCGGCGGACATTTTTTTGAGGCGAAAGGGCAAAGGGGAAAAGTTAAAGGTGAAAAGTTAAAGGTGAAAGGTGAAAAGTGGGTAGACCCCTCGTCGCTGACGCTCCGTCGGGATGACGTAAATCACCTTTTACCTCGTCTGCGGTTCGCAGCCAGCGGCGGGCGTAAAACGCCCGTTTTGCGGGCGGCAGCTGGTCCGAGGCGCTTTCGAGCCGTTTCCGCGCTTCCCGCAGGTTCGGCAGGTATGTCGGGAGCGGTTCGCAGCCAGCGGCGGGCATAAGACGCCCGTTTTGAGGGCGGCAGCTGGTCCGAGGCGCTTTCGAGCCGTTTCCGCGCTTCCTGCAGGTTCGGCAGGTATGTCGGGAGCGGTTCGCAGCCAGCGGAGGTCTGCTCGAAGCCGAAGAGCTGAGTGCAGTCCTCCGCCCGGGGTGGCTGCGGACTGCCGCCGCCAGAGGCGGCGAGGAACAAGGCAATAAGCGCAATACGCTCCTTTGTTGGACTGCCGCCGGGCAGGGGCGAGGACAAGTTAATGCGTGCTCAGTTGCGGACTGCCGCCGCCGAGGGCAGAGAATTCTTTGCTCAGCCCGGCAACCACTCGACAAACTCAGGGATCGAAAAAACCTTTCACCTTTCACTTTTCACCTTGTTTACGGCGGCTTGACTTTGCTCACGCTCGGCATAGCCCGCTCTGCGGTCTCTGCCCTCGCTTACCCGCAAAGTTCACTTTTCACTTTTCACCTTTCACCTTTCACCTTTCACCTTTGCCTGCAACCCGCCATTCCGGGGGGGGGCAAAAAACAACCCCCGCTTTTTGGCGGGGGTTGTCGAACGATCCGTGCGCCGCCCGGGCGGGGCGCGTGTCGCGGGGAGTTCCCGAACAAGCGGTAAGCCCTTTCCGGCCGCGAGAGAAACGTCCCATGGAGCGGCGGGCACGGATGCTTGGCAGAGAGTCGGCAGGTAGAGAGACCGCGCCCTGTTACCGACCGTCCGGCCGCTGCACGACCTCTTTTCCTGGCTGTTGCAACGACCTCTTTCCCTGGCAGATGCACAATCTCTTTTCCAGGCCTTTGCAACGACCTATTTACCAGGCAGTTGCACTACCTCTTTTCCAGGCCTTTGCAACGACCTATTTACCAGGCAGTTGCACTACCTCTTTCCCTGGCTGTTGCACAACCTCTTTCCCTGGCCGCTGCACTACCTCTTTTCCCGGTCGCTGCGGGCGAGGTCGTCGAGCGCTGCCTTGCGGGAGCTGCGGCGGGTGGCCGGTTCGTCGATCCGGTCGGCCATTGCCCTGTCTGCCGAAGCCGAAGCCGAAGCCGTGGAGCCCGTCATCGGGACATCGAGCGCCGTGCCGACCGTGGCGTTGCGTGCGCGGGTGGAGCGGCGGCCCGTGGTGGCGCTGCCCTTGCCCGCCTCGAGGTCGTGCTGCCCCTGGCGGGCGGCGGCCTGCGTATTGGCCGAGGTGGGGCTGTTGCGGGTGCTGTCGTGGCCGGTGTGGGTGAAGACCTTGCCCGTCTGGTGCTCGTTGCGTTCGAACTGGACGCGCGACTGGGTGGGGTATTCGAGCTTCTCGAACTCCGCGACCGCGTTGGCGATGTCGCTCATCAGCATGTCAGCCATGTCGCGCGACATGCCCTGGCGCACCACGATGCGCATGACCACGACGTCCTCGATGTTCTTGGGCATGGTGTAGGCAGGAACCATCCAGCCGCTCTGCTGCAACTTGGCCTGCAGGTCGAAGAGCGTCCATTTGGCCGTCTTGTCGTACTCGGGGTCCATCATCCAGATGAAGAGCGGGTTGACGACCTCCTTGGAGTAGTTGCGGAAGCAGTGCATCTTGCCGATCTGCTCGTGGCAGTACATGGCCACGTCCATCGAGTTCTGCTGCACCTCGCGGTAGCCCTCGTAGCCCAGGCGGATGAAATTGTAGTACTGGCCCAGAATCTGCGCCGCGGGGCGCGAGAAATTCAGCCCCACCTGCGTGATGTTGGCGCCCAGGTAGTTGACCGAGAAGGACATCTCTTCCGGGAGGTACTGCTTGTCCTTCCACACGACCCAGCCCAGACCCGGGTAGACCAGTCCGTACTTGTGGCCCGAGGTGTTGATCGAGAGCACCCACTTGAGTCGGAAATCCCACTTTTTCTCCGGCCGGAGGAACGGCAGGATGAAGCCGCCCGAAGCGGCGTCGACATGGATCGGAATGTCGTAGCCGGTTTTGCGGTTGTAGCGGTCGAGCGCCTTGTCGAGCCCCTCGATGTCGTCGTCCAGACCGGTCCACGTCACGCCCGCGATGGGCACGATGCAGATGGTGTTCTCGTCGCACAGGTCGAGCGCCTGCTGGGGGTCGAGCGTGATGTGGTCGAGCGTGAGGGGCACGGTGCGCATTTCGATCTGCCACAACTGGCAGAATTTCTCCCACACGACCTGGAACCCGGCGCTCATCACCAGGTTGGGCTTGTCGAACGGCTTGCCGGCGGCCTGCCGGCGGTGGCGCCACCTCAGCCATGCGGCCACGCCGCCCAGCATGCAGGCCTCCGAAGAGCCGATTCCGAGCGCTCCGGTCTTCCACTCGGCCTCTTCGGGGGTGTTCCACAGGTTGGCGACGATGTTGATGCAGCGGCCGCACATGACGGCCACGCGCGGATACTCGGTCTCGTCGATGTAGTTCACGTCGATGGCTTCGTTCATCAGGCGCGTGGCGTAGTCGTCCATGTAGGTCGTCACGAACGTGGCCAGGTTCAGCCGCGGCTGGGTCTGGGGATAGGTTTCGTCCTTGACCAGCTGGTAGGCGATTTCGGGCGCGGTCTTGCCCTGGGGGATGACCTGCGTCGGCGCCGGACAGCGCATCGTCTGCGATCCGAACACGTCGGTCAGCGCGTCGCCGGTGTTGTGGTTGTGCTGTTTCATACGGAGTGAAATTGTTTTGGTTTTACTCCTCCGGGTCTTGCACATACCATGCCGGAGCCATTGCATCGCTACGGGCATGCGATCCCCCTAACGATGCAACGGAGATGATCAGCGCAGCCGCTCTAAGAGCAGTTCCACGGCTGCGCAGGTGCTGACCCGGATGCCGTCAGGCCAGCTCTCTTCCGAGTAGGGTCGCACCTGCCGCATCCGCGAGGGGCAGTAGCCCTCTTTTTCGGCCCAAGCGTCGTACTCAGCGTGGCGCATTCCCTCCAGAAAGAAGCGGCCCCAGCGGTCGGTGCGGGTGCGCAGCGTGTCGCCGCCGTGGACGAAAAAGACCGTCGCACCCTCGATGCCGCTCGGTGCAAAGCCCTCGAAAAAGGTCGATACGCCGCTGTCGTGCACCGTTCCGGCCATTGCCCACCGTCGGGGCATGAACTGCCGCAGTTTCGGCTGCGACGGACGGGCCCATATACGCCTGGGCGGAAGCTGCCGGCTCGTCGTATCGTCTGGCATGATTCCGCGGTCGTAGAATTTCAGATTGTAGACCACCGGACGGGGATTTTTCGACCAGTTCGCTATTGCTGGTTCCGGGGGTGTACATCGCGGATGGTGTCCGTCGACAAGCCAGTTGCGGCGCGGCACACGCTCGAAGCAAAAACGCCCCGCCGAGTCGACCTGCTGCCGGAGCGTATCGCGCCCCGCGATGAGCCACACCTCGGCCTGCCGCAACGTGGTTGCTTCAAACTCGGGCGAAGCGACATAGGTATACCCCCTGAGGATACGCGGTCCGACGCAGGCGGTGCTCGGGAGTACGGCGAGCATGAGCAAATATTTTCTAATAACCATAGGATCAGAAATCAATAATGTACATCTCAACACCCGGATCGATCGGAACGGTCCGTTTTACACCGCATAGTTCCGCAACGATTAAATCGGCTCCGGGAGAAAGGAATAGAAATCTATGTCCGTTATTATCGACGGGTCCCGGTTCCGGAAAATCAAGCGGAAATCTTGTAGATGACAAACCGACATTCGCATAGACGGCCGGAACACCTCCGCAATAAACATAGACGCTGATTACGTTTTCATACCGCCTGACGGTAACACTTTCTGCCGAAGATTTTACGGGCAGAACGTAAGGAACTGCAAACAAAAGCATCCATACGAGCAAGAAAACTTTTTTCATAACTGCTTAGTTTTAGTTAGACGCTTTTAATTTACAACATTATTTTAATATATCCGATATTTTTTAATTTTAATTACTTCATAAAACATTATTCCTACGTGCAGGGTTGTCAGAACAGGGGAGACGGTTGTCAAACGTGATGCAATATATTTTCAATCCCCGAGCACTAACAGAGGGTCGCAACGGGAACGAAAGTTGCAATTTTGCCGGGAATTCCGTACTTTTCGGGCGTCGAAACAACTGTTGACATGAAGAAAATCGTGGTTTTTACGGGTGCCGGCGTGAGCGCCGACAGCGGCTTGCAGACGTTCCGCGACGCGGACGGACTGTGGGCGTCGCACCGCATCGAAGAGGTCTGCACCCCCGAAGCGCTCCTGCGCGACCGGGCCAAGGTCGTGCGATTCTACAACGAGCGGCGGCGCGAGATGCGCGCCGCCGAGCCCAATGCCGCACACCGGGCCATCGCCAAGCTGGAGCGGGTCGCCGAGGTGACGGTCCTCACGCAGAATGTCGACGACCTGCACGAGCGGGCCGGATCGAGCCGGGTGGTCCACCTGCACGGGGAGCTCATCAAACTGCGCTCGGAGCGCGATCCGGAGCTGGTGGTCCCGATCGCGGGGTGGGAGCAGCCGCTCGACGCCCGGGCCCCGGACGGGGCGCTGCTGCGTCCGCACATCGTCTTCTTCGGCGAGGCGGTCCCGGCATTCGACCGGGCCGCGCGGATCGCCGCCGGGGCCGACATTTTCGTGGTCGTGGGCACCTCCCTGGCGGTCTATCCCGCCGCCTCGCTGGTGCGCTACGTGCGGCCCGAGGTGCCGGTCTGGGTGGTCGATCCGGGCCATCCCGACACGACGCTGATCCGCAATCCGCTGACCGTCATCCCCAAACGCGCCGCCGAGGGCGTGCCCGAGCTGGCCAGCATCCTGACGGAAATTAAAAATTGAGAATTAAAAATTAAAAATTATTTCGGTGCCCGACTGCTGCGGTTCGACTTTGCTCCAGCTCGGCATAGCCCGCGAGGTGCTCTCGGCACTCGCTCAACCATAAAGTTCACTTTTCACCTTTCACTTTTCACCTTGTTTTGCGGCGGCTCGACTTTGCTCCCGCTCGGCAAAACCCGCAAGCGGTCTTTGCCCTCGCTTACTCGCAAAGTTCACCTTGCCTGCGACCTCTCGACATTGCTCGGGGATCGAGAAAACTTTTCACCTTTTACCTTTCACCTTATAAAATGACTTTGTTCACCTTTATCGAAATCCTGGGCACGCTGGCATTCGCCATCAGCGGCATCCGCCTGGCTTCGGCCAAACGCTTCGACTGGTTCGGGGCCTACGTCGTGGGCTTCACCACGGCCATCGGCGGCGGGACGCTGCGCGACGTGATGCTGGGGCTGACCCCTTTCTGGATGATGGACGCCACCTACCTCGTGGTCACGGCCGTGGCGCTGGGGACCGTCGTGGGGCTGGGTCGCTACCTGATCCGGTTGCAGAACACCTTTTTCATCTTCGACGCCATCGGGCTGGGCTTGTTCACGGTGGTGGGGGTCGAGAAGACCCTCGACGCCGGGTTCCCGCTCTGGGTGGCCGTCATCATGGGCACGATCACCGGAGCCGCGGGGGGCGTGCTGCGCGACATGCTCATCAACGAGGTGCCGCTGATCTTCCGCAAGGAGATTTACGCCCTGGCCTGCGTCTTCGGCGGGCTGGTCTTCGGGGCGTGCCGGTGGGCGGGACTTGCGCCCGGTACGACGGAGGTCGTCACGGCCCTCGGGGTCATCGCCGTGCGCATCGTGGCCGTGCGCTTCCGGCTGCGGCTCCCCATCCTGCGCTGAGTGCCTCAGAGCGAGGTATATATGTCGATCAGCCGCTGTACCACTGCATATTCGGAGAAGAGCTCGGCCCGGCGGCGTTCGCGCTCCTGCATCGTGCGGCGCAGCGGTCCCTCGCCGGCGAGCTGCTCCAGCCGCTGCGCGATCCGTTCGATCTGCTCGGGATAGACGTAGAGCGCCGCCTCGGCGGCCGCTTCGCGGTTGAGGGGCGTGTCGCTCAGCAGCACCGGCAGTCCGGCTCGCATGGCCTCGACCACCGGCACGATCGACGCTTCGGCCTCGGCGTCGGGCAGGTAGGCGAAGACCCGCGCCAGCCGGAAGAGCGCCGGGAGGTCCTCGGGCGAAAGTTCGTAGATGAAATCCACGCGCCCGGCCAGGTGGCGGGCCCGGGCGTAACCCAGCAGAAAATCCGAATAGACCGTCCGGCGGCCGCAGACCACCACCCCCAGCCCGGCCTCCGACTGAGCCAGCGCTTCGAAGACCGCCTCGTGGTTGTGGCGCGGTTCGACGGTCCCCAACATCAGCACGAACCGCTTGGGCAGCATGTATTTACGCCGCACGGCCTCCAGTTCCGCATCAGGCGGTGCCTCCTGCGGCGCGCGGGCCGCCAGGGGCATCACGACCTCGATCTTGCGCGGGTCGATCGCCAGTTTGCGCGACAGCTCCTCGCGGGCGCCCCGGTTGAGGGTGATCAGCCGCCCGGCCGTTCGCAGCGCCCGGCGGTAGGCACTCAGGAGCACGAGCCGTTCGGGCAGCGTGTAGAGGTGGGGATAGCGCAGAAAATGGAGGTCCGGAACCGTCACCACCGTCTTCGTGCGCCCCGTGCGCAGCAGCAGCGGCAAGGCGGTCCGGTACCCGTGGCAATGGTAGAGGTCGATGCCGCTACCGATTTTCTCGTCAACGACATACTCGTGCTGCGGAGCGTATTTGGTGAGGACCTCCCTGAGCTGCCGCGTGTAGCCTGCGGCGGGTGTGGCGGGAACTTTGCTGAATCCGATTTTCATAACTGCAACTAAAATTTTTTCGTCTATGTGCCGAATATTTGTTATCTTCGCTGAAAATAACCCCATGAAACGAGCACTCCTCTTTTTGCTTCTCGCGCTGACCGCTCCCTTTGCCGGAGCCGGCGCGCAGACCGTCGCTCTCGGGGAAAAAGTACCCGAACTGCGTGTGAGCGAATGGATCGGCGGCCAGCAGCCAAAGCCTGCACAGCTTACCTGGATCGAATTTTTCCATGCGCAGAACCCCTCGTCGGTCACCTCGCTCGAAAGGCTGAAAGCACTCTCCAGCAAATTGGGCACCAAACTCCGCATAATCGTCCTCTCGCGCGAAAAAGGCGAGGAGACGCTCCGCGTGCTGACCCCCTACGTCTCGCCCCGCATCGGCGTCGGGATCGACCCCTCGGGCCGCACGTTCGCGGCGTTCGGGGTCCAATACGTGCCGTTCGGCGTGCTGACCGACGCCCGCAACCGGGCGCTGTGGCTGGGCAATTCGCTCCAACTCAAGGAAGAAACCATCCGGGACAACCTGCACTGATATGTCGTTCACCAAGATAAACCACTACGAAAAAGAGTATGCCGACACGCATCACGACACGGCGCTCAACGTCACGCAAGGCGTTGACCAACAGCCGATCGTGAACCCTTATTTCACGCGCCGCAAGAAGCGTGCACTCTCCACCGAAGCGTTCGTCGAGGGCATCCTCGCCGGCAACATCACCATCCTCTCGCAGGCCATCACGCTCGTCGAATCGTCCAACCCGGCGCACTACGCCCAGGCGCAGGAGATCATCGAGCGCTGCCTGCCCCACGCGGGCCGCTCGGTGCGCATCGGCATCACGGGCGTTCCGGGAGCCGGGAAATCGACCTTTATCGAGGCCATCGGCAACCGGGTCACGGGTTTAAGGCACAAGCTGGCGGTGCTGGCGATCGACCCCTCGTCGGAGCGCAGCGGCGGTTCGATCCTGGGCGACAAGACCCGCATGGAGAGCATCTGCCACAACCCCGACGTCTTCATCCGCCCCTCGCCCTCGGCCGGGTCGCTGGGCGGCGTGGCCCGCAAGACGCGCGAGACCGTCGTGCTGTGCGAAGCCGCCGGGTTCGACGTGATCTTCATCGAAACGGTGGGCGTCGGCCAGTCCGAGACGGCCGTGCACTCGATGGTCGACCTGTTCATGCTCTTGCAGATCGCGGGCGCGGGCGACGAGTTGCAGGGCATCAAGCGGGGGATCATGGAGATGGCCGACCTGATGGTCATCACCAAGGCCGACGGCGAAAACGTCCACCGCGCCGAACTGGCCCGCACGCAGTTCCAGGGTGCGCTGCGTCTCTTTCCGCTGCCCGAGTCGGGCTGGCGGCCCCGGGTCTACACCTCCTCGGCCCTGACCGGCGAGGGGCTCGAAGCGGTCTGGCAAGGGGTCGAGGAGTACCTCGAACACATCGAAAAGAACGGCTATTTCCGCCACAACCGCAACCGGCAGAACAAGTACTGGATGTACGAAACGATCGACGAGGTGCTGCGCAATTCGTTCTACCACGACCCGGCCGTCGAGGCCCGCGTCGCCGACTACGAGGCGCGGGTGCTGGGGGATCGGATCTCGTCGTTCATCGCCGCCAAGGAGCTGCTGGACATCTATTTCAAGGATGTCAGCAGGCAAGGTGAAAAGTGAAAAGTGAAAAGTGAAAAGTGAAAAGTGAAAGGTGAAAGGTGAAAGGTGGGTAGACACCTCGTCGCTGACGCTCCGTCGGGATGACGTAAATCACCTTTCACCTCGTCTGCGGTTCGCAGCCAGCGGCGGGCGTAAAACGCCCGTTTTATGGGCGGCAGCTGGTCCGAGGCGCTTTCGAGTCGGATGTGCGCTTCTAAAAGGTTCGGCGGTTTATGTCTTGCGGTTCGCAGCCAGCGGCGGGCGTAAGATGCCCGTTTTGAGGGCGGCGGATGGTTTGGATACTTTCGAGCCGGTTCCGCGCTCCCCGGAGGTTCGGCAGGTATGTCGGGAGCGGTTCGCAGCCAGCGGGCGGGCGTAAAACGCCCGTTTTGAGGGCAGCAGCTGGTCCGAGCGCTTTCGAGCCGGATGTGCGCTTCTAAAAGGTTCGTCGATTTAGGTTTTGCGGTTCGCAGCCAGCGGAGGTCTGCTCGGAGCCTATGCGGAGTGCAGTCCTCCGCCCGGGGTGGCTGCGGACTGCCGCCGCCAGAGGCAGCGAGTTCTTTGCGATGCCCAGCGACCCCTCGACAAACTCGGGGATCGAGAAAACCTTTCACCTTTCACCTTTCACCTTTCACTTTGCCTGCGCACTCCGACCATCCGGCCAACACCGATCCCGAACCGGACTTGCCCCGAAGCGAAAAAATCGCTATCTTTCCGACGTTTTTCGTGAACGGCAGCGACAGCGATGATCCAGACATTCCATATCTTCCTCCTTGTCATGGCCCTCGTGGGCCTGGGGGTCTTCGTGGCCCTGCATTTTTTCGAAGCGGGCTACGGCTATCTCTTCGACCGCCGCTACGGTCCTCCCGTCCCCAACCGCATCGGGTGGATCGTGATGGAGGCTCCGGTGTTCATCCTCATGGCGGTGCTGTGGGCCGCATCGGAGCGCATGTGGCAGGCGGGGCCGCTGGCGCTCTTCGTGCTCTTCGAGGCCCACTACCTCCAGCGGGCGTTCATCTTTCCGCTGCTCATGCGCGGCCGCTCGCAGATGCCGCTGGGGATCGTCGTGATGGGCATGGCGTTCAACACGCTGAACGCCCTGATGCAGGGCGGCTGGATTTTTTACGTCGCCCCCGCGGGCTACTACGACCACTGGTTCGCCCAGCCCCAAATCTACCTCGGAGGCGCGATTTTCCTGGCCGGCATGGCCATAAACCTCCACTCCGACCGCATTATCCGCAACCTCCGCCGTCCGGGCGACACGCGCCACTACATCCCCCGCGGCGGGATGTTCCGCTACGTTACGTCGGCCAACTATTTCGGCGAACTGCTGGAATGGGTGGGCTTCGCCGTGGCCTCGTGGTCGTGGGCCGGGGCGGTCTTCGCCTGGTGGACGTTCGCCAACCTCGCGCCCCGCGCCGCCTCGCTCCGCCGCCGCTACGAGCGGGAGTTCGGCGAGGAGTTCACCCGGCTCAAACGCAAACGCATCATCCCGTTTATCTACTGACCCCGATGAGTTCCCTCCTCTTCACACCGTATAAATTAGGCCCCGTCACGCTGCGCAACCGCACGGTGCGCTCGGCGGCGTTCGAGTCGATGGGCCGGCATTTCGGCCCCACCGAACAGCTCAAGGCCTACCACACGGCCGTAGCGCGCGGCGGCGTGGGCATGACCACGCTCGCCTATGCGGCCGTCTCGCGCAGCGGCCTGTCGTTCGACAAGCAGCTCTGGCTGCGGGCCGCCATCGTGCCCGGGCTGCGCGAGATCACCGACGCCGTACACCGCGAGGGCGCCGCCGCGTCGATCCAGATCGGCCACTGCGGCAACATGACCCACCGGTCCACGGCCGGGCAACTGCCTGTCGGCGCTTCGACGGGTTTCAACCTCTACGCCTACACCCCCGTGCGGGGGCTGCGACCGGGTGAAATCGGGCAGATCGCCCGCGATTTCGGACACGCCGTCCGCACGGCTCACGACGCGGGGTTCGACGCCGTGGAGGTCCACGCCGGTCACGGTTACCTCATCTCGCAGTTCCTCTCGCCCTACACCAACCGCCGGCGGGACGCATTCGGCGGATCGCTCGAAAACCGGATGCGCTTCCTCAGGATGTGCCTGGAGGAGGTGATGGAGGCCGCCGCGCAGACGGGGCTGGCGGTGCTCGTCAAACACAACATGTACGACGGTTTCCGGGGCGGCATCGAGATACCCGAGAGCATCGGGATCGCCCGCGAGATCGAACGCTTCGGCGTGCACGCGATCGTCCTCTCGGGCGGCTTCGTGTCGAAAGCCCCGATGGCCGTCATGCGGGGGCTGATCCCCCTCTACACGATGAGTTACTACTCCCCGTGGTGGCTGCGGCCCCTGATCCGCTGGTGCGGGCCGTGGATGATCCGCCAGTTCCCGTTCGAGGAGTGCTACTTTCTGGAGGACGCCCGGCGCTTCCGCGCCGAACTGAAAGGGCCGCTGGTCTACGTCGGGGGTCTTGTCAGCCGCGAGGGGATCGACCGGGCGCTGGACGCGGGGTTCGACCTGGTGCAGATGGGCCGGGCGCTGGTCAACGATCCGGCGTTCGTCGAGAAGCTCCGCGCGGGCGACGAGGCGACGCGCAGCGGGTGCGACCACCGCAACTACTGCATCGCCCGGATGTACTCCGTGGACATGAAATGCTGCAAACACTGCGACGACCTGCCGCGCAAAATCCGGCAGGAACTCGAACGCCTGCCCTGAGATGGAACGCAACGAAAACATACGCAGCGCGGCGACCGCGGAACCGCATGCAACCGCCCGCAAGCGGGGCGCCGTTCCGCAGGGCTCCGCCTGGGCGCTGGTGACGGGCGCCGGGTCGGGGATCGGACGCTGCTACGCCCTGCGGCTGGCCGCCCTGGGCTACAACCTCGCAATCGCCGGCGACCGCGCGGAACCGCTCGACGGGGTGCGCGAAGAACTTGCGGCGGCAGGCTGTCCGCGGGTGCAGGTCGTGGTCACGGACCTGGCGCGCATCGAGGCGGCGCAGGAGCTCTACGACGGGTTGTGCGGCGCGGGAATCGCCCCCGACGTGGTGGTCAACAACGCGGGTATCTTCTCGTTTTGCGACGTGCTCTCGACGCCGTCCGAACGCATCGAGCGGATCGTCCTGCTGCACGACATGACCACCACGCAGCTCTGCCGGCTCTACGCCGCGCAGATGATCGCCCGCGGGGTCCGGGGCCACATCCTCAACATGTCCTCCTATTCGCAGTGGATGCCCTTTCCGGGGCTGGCGCTCTACGGCGCGTCGAAAGCCTACCTGAGAACGTTCTCGGTGGCATTCGCCAAGGAGGTCGCCGACCGGGGCATTCGCGTCACGGCCAGCTGCCCGGCGGGCGTGGCCACCGACCTCTACGGGCTGACACCCCGCTGGCAGCGGATCGGACAGCGGCTGGGGGTGCTCATCTCGGCCGACTCGTGCGCCCGGCGCGGACTGCATGCCCTGTGGCGCGGGCGCCGCTCGGTGGTGCCCGACTGGTGGAACCGCGCGTGGATTCCCCTCTGCAAGCTGCTCCCGCTCCGGGCGATCCGTCCGTTGAGACGCTTCACCATGCGGTTTCAGAAATAACCGTTACATCCGTTACACCCCTGTAACGGTGTAACGGTGTAACGGTGTAATGCAACAAATGACAAAAAAATGGAAAATACGATCCGAAACATCGTCTTCGACCTCGGCGGGGTTCTCGTGGACCTCGACATCGACCGCTGCCGCGCGGCGTTCCTCTCGCTGGGCATGCCCCGCGTGGCCGAGCTGATCGACCCCTGCTACCCCGCCGAGATGATCGGCCGGCTCGAACGGGGCGACCTCACGTTCCACGAGGCGTGCGAGCAGATGCGGCGGCTGGACGACCGCCCGGAGGTCACCGACTCGCAGATCGCATGGGCCTACGGCGAATTTCTGCAAGGCATCCGGCCCTGGAAACTGCACGCGCTGGACGAGCTGCGCCGCCGGGGCATCCGCACCTGCGTCCTCTCGAACAACAACCCCTCGTCGATGGAGGTCATCCGCCGCCGGTTCACCGCCTGCGGGAAAACAATGGACGACTATTTCGACCGCATCTACCTCTCCTACGAGCTGCACGAACTGAAGCCTTCGCCCGCGATCTTCCACAAGATGCTCGCCGACAGCGGGATGGACCCCGACGAAACGCTCTTCATCGACGACGGCGAGCGGAACGTCGCCACGGCCCGCGAGCTGGGCTTTCAGGTCTACATGCCCTCCGAGGGCGAAGATTTCAGCCACCTGTTCGAATAACCCCCTGCAAAATGAAGAAAACCGCCCGCATCCTGCTCATCACGGCTGCCGTCCTGGTCGTCCTGCTCGTCGCCGCAGCCATCGCCCTGCCGCCCCTGGCCAGACGCTACATCGAGAAGCACGACCGCGAACTGCTGGGCCGCTCGATCCGCATCGAACGGCTGCGTTTCAACCTCTTCACGGGCCGCCTCCGCATCCACGACCTGCGGATCGGCGAGGCCGGCGACACGGCCGGGTTCTTCCGGCTCGACTCGTTCGACATGCGGCTGAGGCTGTGGCCGCTCCTCGGCCGCCGCGTTCACATCGCGCGGCTGCACCTCGCGGCCCCCGACCTGAAAATCTACCAGCGGGGCGCGTCGTTCAATTTCGACGACCTCCTCGCGCGGTTCGCCCCGGACACCACGGCGGTCCAGGCACCCGAAAAGCCGTCCGATCCGTGGGAGATCGGCATCTACGACATCGCCATCCGGCGCGGGCACATCTTCTACCGCGACCAGGCGCTCGGGGCCACCTGGGGGCTCAACGACCTGGGGCTGGCCATTCCGGGCGTCTATTTCTCGGGCGAAAAGACCGACGTGGGCGCCGTGCTGAACTTTGCCGAGGGCGGTTCGCTCGAGACGCGCGTGGCCTACGACATCGCCTCCTCGGAGTTCGACATCGGGCTGCGGCTGCGCGAACTGACGCTGGCGGGCATGCTCCCCTACGTCCGGCAGTCGCTCGACATCGCGGGCGTCGAGGGGCGGCTGTGGGCCGACCTGCACCTGCGCGGCGACCTGGAGCACCTCCTTTCGCTGCGCGCCGAGGGCACGGCCTCGCTGGCCGGGTTCGCCCTGCGCGACCGCCAGCAGCAGACCGTCGCGGGCATCGACACGCTGGGCGTGCAACTGGCCGAGGCGGACCTGGGCGCCCGGCGCTTTCGCTTCGACCGCATCTACGCCTCCGGGCTCTCGGCCCGCTACGAAATGACGCCCGAGGGCGACAACCTCTCGGCGCTGCTGCGCTCCCCTGCTGCCGCCGACACGCCTCCGACTCCTGCCGCCGCCGACTCGCCCGTCGGACCCGCTCCACAGCCTGCCGACGCCCCCGCCAGGCCCGCTCCGACGCTCCGGATCGCCGACCTGGAGATCGCCTCGGGAACCGTCGAGCTGCGGGATCGCACGCTCCACAAACCGTTCGAATACCGCATCTCGGACATCCGCATGCGCAGCCGCGATTTCGACCCCGCCGGCCACAACCGCCTGCGCATCGACGCCCGGATGCAGCAGACCGGCTCGGCACGGCTCAGCTGGGAGGGGTCGCTCGACGACATCTCGAACCAGAACATCACGCTCTGGCTCACCAACCTCGACCTGCGGGATTTCACCCCCTACTGCGAGCATTTCACGGCCTACCCCGTTGCGGGCGGCAACCTCACGTTCCGCTCGCAGAACGTCATCCGCAACCGCTACCTCGACGGCACCAACCACCTCGACGTCTTCGAGCCGAAAGTGGACCGCAAACTGCGCGACCTGAAACCCGAAATGCACATCCCGCTCAAACTGGGGCTCTACGTGCTGCGGGACAAGAAAGGCCACGTGAAGATGGACCTGCCTGTGAAAGGGAGCCTCGACACGCCGGAATTCTCCTACCGGAAGATCGTTTTGAAAGCAATCGGCAACGTGCTGCTGAAAGTGGTCACTGCGCCGTTCTCGTTCCTCTCGGGGCACGGCGGCGACCTGCGTTACATCGCCCTCGATCCCGCGCAATACGTCTTCACCTCGGAGCAGTACGCATCGTTCGACCGGATCGCCTCCATGTTGCGCGACAAGCCCGAGATGCACCTCGTCCTGCGCCAGCGCATCGACCTCGGGCGCGCCCTGCCCGCACAGACCGCCTCGGCCCTGCGCATGGCCTACGCCGCCCACCTGCGGGCCGCCGACTCGACCGCCGTGGCCGCGTCCGGAGCGCCCCGCATGACGATGCTCGAATACGAGAAGATGCAGCAGACCGACATCCGCACGCCCGCGGTCATGGCCTTTGCCGATTCGCTGCTCACGGCCCGCGGCCGCTCGCCTCAGGGCCTCTCGGCGGCCGACAAGGCGATGGCGCTCTACCGCGAGGAGGCCCTCGGCCAGCTGACCCGGCTGATGGAGGCCCGCGACCGGGTGCTTCGGGAGTACATGCGCACGACCCATCAGCTGACAGAACCCGCTTTCGTCGTCGAACGCCCCGACTCGGCGGCCCGGCTCGCCTACACGGGCCGCAACCGCTACACCCTCGCCCTCGAAATGGACGGCGAGACCGTAGAGATCGCCGACGATGGGCAGCAGGCGGAAGAGGGGTTGCAGAACCCGCAGCCGAACGATGGGCAGCAACCTGTACCGACAGCTGACGGGGCTCGAAACCCCCAGCCGGACAGCGGAGGCCAATCGCTCCCGAGCGAAAGGGCCGCAACGCAGGCTGCGGTCGCACTGCAAACCGGAACGCCCGAACCGGCCCCCGCAGAGGGATCGCTGCCGGCTGCCGCCTCGGCCGCAGAATAGTTCCGCCCCGGACCTTTTAGGCGCAAAAGTTTGGGGGAACGGAAAAAAGCGGTTATCTTTGCACCCCGGAACCGGCAGCGGTTCCCCCGGCCCGAGCGATCCGCCGATGACTATCAGGTCCGAATGGCGGCTCCCGGGGCCGGGAACGACGGGGTGTAGCGCAGTCCGGTAGCGCACTTGGTTTGGGACCAAGGGGTCGCAGGTTCGAATCCTGTCTCCCCGACACGGCAGAGCTGACAGCAGAACAAATGTTCTGCTGTTTTTGTTGCGTCTCTCTTGCGGGAGCTCACTCCCACCGAGGTCCGCAACAAAAACCACCGCTTCGCGCCGCCCGCTCTCCTCCCCCACCCGCAACCGGATTCAAAGAAAAGCAGGTTGCGGGGCGAGAAATTTTTAATTTTTCAGCGGTCGCCCCGCGAGCCCTTACGGGCTTCGAATCCTGTCTCCCCGACAAAAGGGAGAACATCTGAAATGTTCTCCCTTTTGTCGGGATAAACCGACTATACAGACAATCCCTCCAAACCTCCCTTTGATAAGGGAGGCTTCAACCCGAACCGTCCGCACAACCTTTTGGCAAATTCCCGATCCCCGAGCGAAAGTCGAGGGGGGGGGCAAAATCTATTACTCTGCAACGTGCGGAGGGACAAGGGGAAAACAAAAGAAAGGCCCGCACACCTACCTTTAAAAGTCGATGCGCGGGCCCGGAGTGGAAACTACTCACTCTTTAGTGAACTCACATCGCTGGTCGGTTTATTCGGTGTACTTGGGAAGGTAAGCACCTGCCATCTCTTTGGTAATCGTATAACCATCGGGATCGGTCGTCCAGTTGCGCGTGTAATCCGTTCCGTCATAGGTAACCGTGCTGTTGAATGCTCCCTCGGCAATCTTCTTGAATACGGGCAGCGGATTGACATCCGATGCACGGCGCATATTGAAGCACATGATACCGCCGTAACCGCCGCTGGCAGCTTGAGCCGAACGGTTTTTAATTTGATTCAGAGCAATCGCATTGTAAGAATTACCAAGCTGGATAGCCTGCGGCATTTTGGCCGAAGTCGGGACACCTGGGATGTCGGTCGGATACCAAGAATTGGCTCCGAAAATACCCTGATCCACAAAATCAATCATGGCACCCGCCGTAGCGTCGATCTGATTGGTATAGCCCCAGTCGAAGACCGTGATGAGCTTGCGGTCGGCACCGGTGCCGAATTTCTGATCGAGCTTGGCGCGCAGCGCCTTGATAACGCGGGAGTAGGAACCGGAAACGGTGCTGTCGTAGTTCGCATATTCATCATCGAATCCGATGCCGTCGAGGTTGTAGTGATCGACGACATAGGTCAGAATATCGGCGAAGCGGTCGGCCTGGTCGACATTGAGATTGGCAACACCGATTTTCTGCCAATCGCCCAATACCGTAAGGCAAACTTTCATTCCGGCATCCTGCAACGGCTTCACATAGGTGTTCACCGCCTCGAACATCGGGGCCATTTTGTCGTTGAAATACAACGTCGGATAGCCTGTGCCGTCCTTGTGAATATTCGATGCGAATAATTGAAGAATGTCGATGAAAACCGGACCATCAACAGCAGTACCGAGATGGTAGGACGTAGCGATACGAGGATCGTTGTCGTTGATCTCGATATAAACCTGTACTTTTGGCGTCTTATCACCGTAAGTGCGGGTTTCCTGCGGCTGCGTGCCGTCCATCTGAGGTTCTTCCATGTCATTTGCACAAGAAGCAAACAACATTGCGCTTGCAGTTGCAAGCATCGTAACGATTGAAATTAAATACCTTTTCATAATTGGTAGGAATTAGGTTGAAAAATTAAAAAAATTTAAGTTTGGCTTTTAAACGATGTGAGTTCGAGTTCGTAATTACCAATCCTTTTTCATATAATCGTATCGTCCGAATAAGCGTCCCTGTGAATCCTGATCTCGTAAAAATATCTGATTATAGGAATACGAATCCATACCTCCATCACCGAAAACTGGCCATACCACTCCTGGAACCGCATTCCATGTCCCTTCATATTCACTCTGCTCGTTAGCAATCAAGTCGGCCCAGACAATCATCTTATTAGGAGCCAGTTCCATCATTTTCCAAATAGCCACGTTCATCAACCCTTGCATTGTCAACAAGTAGTCGCTGGCAGCAGGATACCAGGGTACTGCAAAATGGCCGAACCGCTCCGCCGTAAGTCCGACAATTGGTTTGCGTTCGTAAATCGAGGTGGGAAGCACACCGCCCATATCGGCCATATCGCTGGGCGAAAGGTCTTTCATCGTCCCGAACGGATCGAGCAATTGCACATCCTCCTGCTCGCTCATATAGCCCGACCAGGCATAGTCGATCCACTCGCCTACCTTAATGCCGCCCGTGGCTTCGGTGTCCCAGAAATAGGCGGTCGGATCGCCGTAGTCGGCCACCGTAACCAGTTTCCCGGTGCCGAGCGCTTCGCGCATGGCTTTGATAAGTTTGGGATAAGAGGTCTTGTTCGTCTCGGGCATCCCCTCGGTACCCTCCATGCCGTACCCGGCATTGCGGTCGAAGAAATTCACACCGTCCAGCGCGTACGCCTCCACGCAAGCCTTGACCTGCGCCGTAAAGTCGGCGATCTGCTCGTCCGAAAGGTTGCAGAATCCCAGCCCGGTGGAGCCGCCCTCCAGGCACAGGCACACCTTGCGGCCCTTGTCCTGCAACGGACGGATATACTTGTCGGCGTGTTCGAGTACATAGCGCATATCCGAATTCAGGACCAGCATCGCCCGGCCCGTAGCGGGCTCGTAACCGATCTGCACAACGCGCAGATTGACGATATTGCCGTAGGTCCGCTGCCACTCGGTTTCAAAGGGAGGAACAGCCTGTACTTTCTCGATAATCCATTTGTCAGCCAACAACGGCTGGTATTTCGTTGTATTGAGGTAAAAAACATTTAGGTATTCGGTATCGAGTTCGTACTCGCCCAAGTCGATGTCGCGCACTTTGACACCATAATAGATCACCCGGTTCTCATCGGTGAACTCCATATCGGGAGACGAAATCGCAATCGGCAGCAAATAGGTACCCGGCGCCAGGCCGTCGGCCTTGAACGAAACCTTGATCTTGTCGGTCACCCGTTCGCCCTCCGCCACCGAGATTCGACCTCCGCCCTCGATATTCACGTTGGCGACGGGAAGCGGAAGCAACTCGGTACCGTATTTCTCGTTGCATGCGTCGACCAGCGATTCGTCGGGAACGGCGGTGACGGTCAGCGCCTTTTCGGCCGGTCGGTTCAGCCGGCAATAGATGCGGTCGAAAGTCGTGCTCGTTCCTTCGCTCAGACTCACCACGGCAAATTCCGTCGAAGACTTGGCGCTCCGGATTTTCACATAGGTATTCTCCAGCGGCTCCTTGTCGGGCAGCGCGCCGCGCCCGGTTTCGACGGGGTCGGCCTCGCAGGCCCAAAGGCCCGCGAGCGCCCCCGCACTAAGAAGCGTCACTACCGCTCTTTTCATCTTTATCATCGTTTTCATAGTTATTCCTCTGTTTCGTTAATTTTCGGGATTTCGATGCCGTCGGGCCATACCAGATCGTACTTGGCCTTTCCGTCGTTGCCGTACTGCGACCAGTCCTTGACGACGTTGCCCTCGCCCTCGTTGAATTTCCAGTAACCCAGCAGCGTGGGATCGGTCTCGGGATCGGCGATCTCGTACATGTTCTCCCATATCTGCTCGGGCGTACGGGCTACGGACCAGACGCGCGCCTCGGCGATCTTGCCGTTCAGGGGGCGGTAATCGTCGTAGGAGTAGCCGATGAAGAACTGGCGGGCGTCGGCCCAGGTGCCGTATTTCTTCTGGTTCTCCTCGGTCTGATTCTTCAGGTACATATCGTAGAGCGCGCGCATGGCCAGGTTGATGCCGTTGTCGTCGGTCGGCCCGGTAACGCCCATCTCCTTGCCCTCGCTCTGGATCTTGCCGTTGACATAGACCCGGGCGGTGCGGGTGGTCTGGTCGTAGGAGCAGGCCACGTGGTACCACTGTCCCTTTTCGAGGTTCTTGGTGGCGTCCTGCGAGGGGAACTTGCCGAACGAGGTGCCCGTGCCCGAACCGTCGAACTGCAACTGGCGGCGCTCGAAATTCGTGTCGCCGATGCGCAGCAGCTGGCTTCCCTCGACACCCATCACCGAAGAGATGTTGACGGCGATGGTCTGCGGCGGATCGTCGTTGGTCTGGGTCGTGTTGGCGAACTCGTCGATGAAGATCAGCGCTTCGTAGGTGAAAGCCCGCAGGTTGTTCCACGCCATGCTCGTCGGCTCGTACTTGTCCAGGGTCGGGAATTCGATCCAGTTCTTCGTAAGCTGCGCGGCGGTGGTGATGTTCGACGAGCGCTTCACCAGGTAGTAGACCGTCGAGGAGGCGTCGAGAGCCGGAATCGACGAATGGGAGATGGTCAGCGGCAGCAGGTAGGTCTCGTCGAGCGGCAGGGCGCCCGTCTCCTCGGGTCCCTCGCCCAGCAGATCGCGGAACTGGAGCCTGAGCGTCTCCGATACGGTTTTGCCCGCACGGATGACCACCTCCTGTTCGGAGAGTTCGTAGTACTTGGCGTCGAGCGCCGTCCAGGCGGTGCCGAAGCGGGCGTTGTAGGCTGCCACCAGCGCGGGATCGACGGCCACGGAGACCGTCACGTCCTCCGACGCGGGATAGGCCAGCGTGGCCGCGAACGGGCGGTAGGTTTCGTCGAGTGTCTTCTTGATGATGGCCGACTGCACGTCGGTCATCTTGGCCACGTCGAGGTAGACCTTGTTCCCGAACTTGCGGTCGTCGGCATCGTAGGAGGTGCAGGCGCTCAGCGCGCACAGACCCGCGAGGGCGAATGATAGGTATTTGTTTGCTGTTTTCATATGGGTCGCTATTTGGAGGGATTCAACGTCTGGATCGCACCGCGGACGAGCGGATAGTTCATCTTCGCATCGTAGTAGTCTTCACCGATGTTGTAGACTCCCAGTCCGGCCAGCGGTCCGAACGAGACCACGCGGGCGGTCATTTCGGTGATGGCGGCCATCTCGGTCCGGTCCTCGGTGAAGAGCGGCGAACCGGCCGCTGCGGCCAGCAGCAGCTTCTCCTGCGGCACGGCGGCATAGCCCGTAGCGCCGAGGACCTGCATCCGCAGATCGGTCACGTTGTCGGTGGTTTCGGTGTCGAGGACGAAATAGTCGACTTTCGCACGGTCCGCCGCCGCCACGAAGAGCGGATTGCCCTCGAAGACGATGAGCTGCCCCTCCTCTTTGGCGCCGGCCAGTTTCTCGACGATCAGCGCGGCGGCCGCAGCCGTCGCAGCATCGCCCGAGCGGGGAGTGCCCGTGAATGAATAGCCGTCGAGGCGGTTGCCTTTCACGGCCGCGATCACGCTGTCGAGGTAGGCCCCGAGCGCCGCAGGATCGGCCAGTTCGGCCGCACGGGCGGCATAGTCGACCTGGTAGAGGACCCGCGTGCCTTTTTCGCGCATCACGAAGAGGTCCTCGAGGTCGAAAGTCGAAAAGCGGTCGGCATTGGTGAGCGACACGATGTCGAGCGAGTCGGGCAGGCAGCGCATGAAATCCTTTTCGCTGGAGGCCGCCTCGGGCGAATTGTGCAGCCGGGCGTAGGTCAGGAAATGGTCGCTCTTCTTGTATTCACGAAGCGCTGCGGTGTACTGCGCCCAAAGTGCGGGGTCCTGCTCCGAGGGACGCGAGACGTTCTTGCCGATGCCCTCGGTTTCGGTCCAGTCGTCGCACGAGACCGAGCCGAAAGCGAGCGCCAAGAGCGCGAAGCACAACAGGTTGATGCTGTTTTTACGTTTCATAATCATGCTAATTAAGGTTTTTTCGATCCCACCATACGCGGGTACCCATGTTGTCGCCGGTGCCGTGGACCGACTCGGCGTTCAGATCCGAAATAGCCGCCTGGAGGTTGGTCGGGTTCTCGGTATACTCCTCGACGGGATAGGCCAGACGCCGCGCGCCGCAGGTCGCATCGACCGTGCCGCCGCTGTTGTTCTCGACGGCCGGAAGCAGCCGCGGATAGCCCGTGCGGCGGTACTCGGCCCAGGCTTCGGTGCCCAAGGGGAACATGGCGATCCATTTCTGGGTGATGATCTGTTCGAGGTGTTCCTCCTGGGTGGTATAGGCGCTCCAGGCGATCTTGATCGTGCTCTGGGGCGCGGCCACGGAGAATTTGTTGAGCGGGTCCTTGTAGGCGTCGGGCGTGCTCGAAGCATCGGCGAGGTAGTTGTCCGCGCCGCTGGCGCCGCGCTCCTCGAACGAGAGTTTGACGCCCTGCTCGTACAACGATTTGGCCGCATCGGACGACCCGAAGCGCAGCTCCCACTCGGCCCTGAGGAACGTCACCTCGGCGGCGTTCATCCACAGGTAGGGCGTCGTCGACTCGACTTTCATGTTCGAATAGGAAGCCACGGCCTGCGACTTGCTCGTGGGCGTGATGCCGATGCGCAGACCGACATAACCCGGCACCTCCTCGCCGTTCTCGACCAGCGTGACCGTGGTGAACATCTTCTCCAGACGCGGGTCGTCGTAGCCGTTCATGTAGTTGAGGATGTCGGCCCCGACGCGGTGGTCGCCCCAGTCGTTGTAGATCAGCGTCATGCGGTTGTCGTTCGTATGCAGCACGGCGTTGTCGGCATTGACCTCGATCACGCCGGCGGCGATCGCTTCGGCGCCCTTGGTGCGGGCCGTTTCGCGCTCGACCTCGGTCAGGCGCATGGCCATGCGGAGCTTGAGCGAGTTGGCGAATTTAAGCCACTGCCCGACGTTGCCGTAGTAGACCGCATCGTAACGGCTGAACGCATCCGAGGGCAGGGAGATGTTCTCCTCGAGCGAGGCGATCACGGCGTCCAGTTCGGTGAACATTTGGGTGTAGACCTCCTTCTGCGTATCGTAAGCCACTTCGAGCGACTCGGTCGTGTTTTCCATCACTTTGGTGTAGGGAATCGGGCCGTAGCTGTCGCATACGCGGTGCATGATCGCTATACGGAACAGCTGAGCCAGGGCGTGTGCCACCTCGTCGTCCGTGCCGTTGATTACCTCGCGGTAGGGTTCGTAGGTGTCGGAAATCATGTCCACGAAGGGAACGCTGCGCCAGACGGACGACGGGTTGAAGGTCTCGAACTTGGTCGTCCAGGTATCCATCGTCGCGGAGATATACCCGCCGAACGGACCTCCGACCATGCTCTCGATGAACTGGTAACGGTGCTCCTGCGTCGGGACGACCAGTCCCTGCAAGGTTTTGATGTTGGTGCCCGTCTTGTAATTGTTTGCTTGCATCTGTTCGTCAGTCACCTCGTTGGGGTTGCGGTTGATGTCCGCGAAATCACCCGTGCAGGCCGACAATGTGAGCAGCACTACCGATAGCAGCAAAAGCTGCCTGTATGAATTGATCTTTTTCATGCTGTTCGAACTTTAAAAATCGAATTTAACGTTGAAGCCCAGGCTGCGCATCGACGGCATCATGAAATAGTCGATGCCCTGATAGTTCATCCCCGTCGAGGCCACGGCTTCGGGGTCGAACGGCGCCTTGCAGTAGATCATCCACAGGTTGCGGCCCACGAACGAAACGGTGAGCCCCATCTTGTTGCGGAACCATTTGCGCGGAAGCGTGTAACCCAGCGAAAGCTCCTGAAGGCGTACGTTGGTGGCCGAATAGGTGTAGTACTGCGGCAGACCCGACTGCGAACCGATTGCCTGAAACCATTTCTGGGAGTCGATCACGTCGCGCCCGTTAATCATCACCCCGCCGGCATCGCGGGCGGCGGCCGAAGCCTCCGACACGCCGTACAGGTCGAGGTTGGCCTGCGTGGCCGAGTAGCAGATGCCGCCCACGCGGGCCGTGACGAGCACACCCAGATTCAGCCCCTTGTAGCTGAAATCATTGCGCCAGGCAAGGTTGTATTTCGGGAATACCGAACCCAGGAAGATATCGTCCTGGTAGTCGTCCTTGATGAGCACGTTGCCGCTCTTGTCCACCTCGATGAACCCGTTGTCGTTGTAGACCAGGTCGGAGTTGGTGTAGAGGTCACCCAGCGTACCGCCCGGCTTGAGGATGTACTTGGCCTTGCCCAGGCCCTTGATTTCGAGACGCTCCTTGGTGATGGGCTGACCCGTCTCGGGATGCACGTAGTTATGGACCAGTTCGACAATCTCGTTCTTGTTCCACGAGAAGGTGACGTTCGACGACCAGCCGAAATCGCGCCACCGGTTGTTGTAGCCCAGCGTGGCCTCGACACCCGTATTGCGGACATGGCCCGTTTGCAGGTAGATGGTCGAATAACCCGACGAGACCGAAATCTGCGGGTCGAACGTCTGGTTGTAGGTGTCGGCCCAGTACCACGAAGCGCTCAGGTTGAAATGCTTCCACAGGCGGGCGTCCAGACCCAGCTCATAGGTGCGCGTGCGCTCGGGATGCAGGTCGCCGATCGGATAGTGCGTCTTGGCTTTCCAGACCTTGTTCGTCGCGTCGTACTCGTAGGTGGGAATGGTCAGGTGGCGCGGGAAGGGCATACCGACCGAAGCGATCGAACCGCGAATCTTCAGGTAGCTCAGCGCCGAGCCCAGGTCCCAGAGCGAGGTGGGAACCCACGAAAGGCCCACCGAGGGGTAGAAGAACGATGCCTCGGGGGATTCGGCCAGCTGCGAAGCCCAGTCGTTACGTCCCGTGACGGTCAGGTAGAGCATCTGCTTCCACCCTACCTCGACCGAGGCGAAAATGGACTGCGTCTGCTCCTGCCAGCCGGTTTTCTCGGCGCGCTTCTTGGCATCGTCCAGGTCGAAGACGTTGAAGACGTTCGGCAGACCGTTCTCCTGGATCGGACCGCGATAGGACATTTCGTCGGTCTTGATGTTGTTGATCGAGGCACCGATGTTGGCCGTCAGCGACCAGTCCGAACCGAAGGTCTTGTTGATGTTCAGCATCACGTCGGCGTAGGTCTGCGTGTCGTAGGCGCGTGCCTCGGTGTAATGGCCGTTCTTACCGCCGTCCGTAATGGTCGTATTCGAGGTGGCGTAGAGCTTCTGCGTGTAGAGCGAATTGGAGTTGTCCAGACGCACGCGCCCCGCCACACTCATCCACGGCAGGATGTCGTAACTGGCCGAGAACGAAAGCATGTAACGCTTCTTGTCCGTATTGCGCAGGTTTCGGTAGGCGATCCAGTAGGGGTTCTGCATCCTCAGGTCGCCCGCAAGGTCATCCGGCCAGAACTGTTCCATCAGTTTGCTGGCCGGATTGTAACGCTCGAAAATCCGGTAAGGCTCGAAATCCGTTCCGCGCGGGAAGAGGTAAGCCGGAACCAGCGGGTTGGAGTAGACACCCTGGTTGGTCATGTTCTGGTCCTGCTGGTAGATGTAGCTGGCACTCGCATCCAGCTTGAGCTTGTCCTTGAGAAAATAGGAGGTGTTGCGGAACGTAAAGTTGTAACGGTCGTACTGGTTGTTGGGAATGATCCCGTCCGAATTGACCGCGGCGGCCGAAAAATAGGTCTGGTTCTTGTCCGTACCGCCCGAAACGGTCACGGCGTTGGTGTAGACATGTCCCGTATCGAAAAAGTCGGAGGGCGTATAACCGTAGCGGGCAGCCGGAAGGAGCTTCTCGCCCCAGCTGTATCCGTTCGATCCGCTTCGCTTGCCGTCGCTGCCCGTACCGTAGCGGTTCTGAAAATCGGGCTGCGTAAAGGGGTCCAGGAACTCGGTGTTGCTCGAAAGGGTGACTTTCAAGGCACCCGACTCTCCCTTTTTGGTGGTGATCATGATGGCACCGTTGGCCGCCTCCGAGCCGTAAAGTGCCGCAGCCGCGGCACCCGTCAGCACCGACATGGATTCGATGTCCTCGGGGTTGATGTCGGCTATGGCTTCGGTAGCGCCGCGCGAGTCGAACTCCGTGCCGCCACCGCCGCCGAAGTTGTACATGGGAATACCGTCGATCACGTAGAGCACGTTCGACGACTGGGCGATTGACTTGTTACCGCGCAGCACGACCTTCGAAGCGCCGCCCACACCCGACGACGAGGCGTTGATCGTCACGCCGGCGACCTTGCCCGTCAGCGAGTTGATGAAGTTGGCGTCCTTGACCGTGGTGAGGTCCTCGGAGTTGACCTGCTGTACGTTGTAGCTCAGGGCTTTCTGTTCGCGCTTAATACCAAGAGCAGTGACCACGACCGATTCGATCTCGGACGCGGCCTCGCGGAGCGTAACAGCAAAATCAGTCCGATTGCCCACGGCAATCGTCGCGGGTTCGTACCCGAGGTAGTTGATTTCGAGGTAGGCCGCCGAGGCGGGGGGGGGAATCTGAAGCGCGAACGAACCGTCGGCACCGGTGCTGGTTCCGAGCGTCGTGCCCCGCACGATTACGGTGGCTCCGATGACGGGATTCCCGCTGGCGTCGAGCACCTTGCCGCGCACCTGCACGGGTTTTTCGGAGATCGGTTTTTTGTCGAGGATGATGTTGACCCCGTCGACCTTGTAACCGATTTCGGTGCCCTCGAAGAGTTGGGCCAAAACTTGTTCGATCGGTTGATTTCGGACGTCGATGCTGACAGGTTTGTTTACGTCGACGTTGCGGGCCACAAAGAGATAGGAGGTCTGTTTTTCGATCTCGCTGATCGCCTGCTCGAGCCGGACATTCTCCAGGTGGAGATCGATCCGGGCGCTCTGGCCTTTGGCAGTTAGGACGCCGAAGCACAGAGAAAGGGTCATAGCGAGTCCAAACAGTGTCCTAATTTTGCAGAATACTGTTTTATTCATACTTTTGTAAAGTTAAGTAATGGGTACTTGAGTACTGAAATTCAGGCTGTCTGTTACTTTCCTGCGGATGGTGGGCATCCGCAGGTTTTTTTATACCGGCAGCACTGTTGAGATGGGTTGCTTGGGTTCTATATCATAGGCAGTCGCATTTAGGGATTATCGATAGTTTTTTCCATCATCGGATGGTGATGGTATTGTTCATTTCGTCCTTTTCATAGGTGAAATCGATCGAATGTTGCAGGACGCGCAGCGCATGGTCGATCCCGTCCGCAACCCGCACCTTGCCGCGCGAGTAACCGGTCTTGGGAAGATCGGCGCGCTCGATGATTATCTTCACGCCGAAAGCCTTTTCGAAGCGCGACATGAGCGCATCGAACGCCAGGCCGCCGAAGCTGACCTGTCCGTCCAGCCAGCACAGCGCCGCCGGGTCCTGCCGGTTGTCCAGCGTGAGCCGTCCGTCCACGAGGTTGACCACCTCGTCGGGGTTCATGATGATGACATCCCGCTCGTCGGAGCGGTTGGTCACCTTGACCCGCCCCTGCAAGAGCATGGTCGAGAAGAGGTTGCTGCCGGCGTCGGCCAGCACGTTGAAGCGCGTGCCCAGCACCTCGACCTCCGAAGCGAACGTCTCGACGATGAACGGGCTGCGGCTGTCGTGGACGACCTCGAACAACGCTTCGCCCGCCAGCTTCACGCGGCGTTCGCCCTTGGCGAAGACGGCCGGATACTCCATGCGGGTATCGGCATTGAGCCACACCTGCGTGCCGTCGGGCAGCACCATCCGGGCCCGCTGCCCGGCGGGGGTCTCCAACACGGCCAGCTGTCCGCTGAGCGACTCGAATGTCTGCTGGCGGATGAAATAGCCGGTGCCGAGCATCAGCACGACGGCGGCAGCCACGGCGGCGGCATAACGGCCGATCCGGCGCCAGGCAAGCATCCCCGAGAGCAGATGCGGACGCCCATAGAGCACGCTGCCCTCGAAGATGAAACGGGCGGTTTTATACTGTTTGGCGTTCTCCACCGGGTCATCCTCCAGCCACTGCCCGATCCGCTGCTCCTCCTCGGGCGTCGTCTCGCCCCGAAAGTACTTGAATAATAAGTCGATCATATTTTTCATTTTCTGTTGCTGTATATATATGTTGCACACCGAGGGGCGGGTTGACCCCCTCCGTGTGCAATTAAATTTATTTAATAATCGAACCGGCCTCATACGCACCCGGACGATGGAAAAAACCGATCATTTCGATGTCATAAAAGGTCATATACGTGCATTCCTATCGGGAATTGCAAAATAATGGTTATCTTTGATCGACGCAACCAGCATACGATGTATCCGCAAGGCCATATTACCTCCGACCTCTTCGACCGCCTCTATTCCGATTACAAGCGGAAATTCACGGTCATAGCAAGGTCTTACGTTCACGACGACCACATCGCGGAGGACCTCGTGACGGACAGTTTCGTCTACTACTGGGAGAACCGCGAGCGGTTGCAGCTGGAAAACAGCCCGCAGGCCTACATTCTGGGCATCGTCAAGAAAAAGTGCCTGATGTATCTGCGCGATCAGCGAATCCACCAGAAAGCACAGCAGACGATCTACAAGTTCGCCCAGTGGGAGTTGCAGCAGGACATGGCCGTGCTGGAGGATTGCGAACTGACCAAGCGGCTGTTCACCAGCGAGGTGGCGGCCATATTCCGGTCACGGCTGGTCTCGCTGCCGGAGATCACCCGCAAAGTCTACCTTTCCCACCGCGACGACAACCTCACCTACCAGGAGATCGCCCGCAAATACAACCTCTCGCAGCGGCAGGTACACCGCGAAATGCAGCGGGCGCTCGGTTCGCTGCGCATCGCGCTCAAGGATTATCTTCCGCTCATTCTGATCGCCGCCGTCGTGCTGCGCGACCGGCCCTGACCCACTTCACAAGAAAAGGGCGGAGCCGCACGCCCCGCCCTTTCGGCAAAAAAAAGAAGCGAAAGCCGCACGCCTCGCTCCTTACGGTAAAAAAAGAAGCACCTTTCGATGCTTCCGCATTTCGGATTCAACTCATCGGATAGTACTGCCCGCGCCGCATCGAGAGCAGCTGGCGGCGCTGGCGGCCGTCGCGGTTGCGGAAACCCACGTGCATCCAGCGCGGCAGGCCGTCGGCCCCCTCGTCCTCGGAGATCAGCTGGTCGAAAGGGTGCGTGGCGAACCACTCGCGGCAGAAGCGCTTGAACTCCCGCATGCGGCCGTTCGACGGAACCAGGTCGAAAGCATACCCCACGCAGTGGGCCGAGGTCGTGCTGCCGCCGACGGCGGCGTTGAGCCGGAACCCGCGGTAGCCCGACGAGATGACGATCCCGGCCTTTCCCAGCAGATTGCGCTCGCAGAAACGCTCCCACTCCCCGCGCAGCGGATCCAGACAGAGGATGATCGACTCCTCGATATGACGGCGGTGTTCGTCGGTCGGCGTATTGTCGATGCCGAGTTTAAGGGCCGTTGCCGAACGCAAGGCTTCGTCCATAGTGAAATAACGCATGGGACAATAAGTTTAGGTCAGGGACAATATACGAAATTCAAGTCCGAAATGCAAGAAAAAAGCGAAAAAGGTTTCGGCGCGAGTAGCTATTTTTTGCGAAAATTATTTTGTCGTTTCGGTTTTTCGACGTATCTTTGTGCGCTCTTGAAATCCTAAGAGCTTTGTTCGGGGTGTAGCGCAGTCCGGTTAGCGCGCCAGCTTCGGGAGTTGGAGGTCGCTGGTTCGAATCCAGTCTCCCCGACCAATAAAAAAAGAGTGCATGATCGATGCACTCTTTTTTTATTGGTCGGGATAAACCCGACTTATATCGACAATCCCTCCAAACCTCCCTTTGATAAGGGAGGCTTTCATTACTACATATTCGTCTAACGCATCGGGCTGCAAGCGATTTCGCCGCAAACGGTTTGTCCCGAAATGGGCTCACGGGGCCGGGAATCGGTCGCAAATGTTGAAATGTGTCCGTTCTTCGGGCGGCAGCCGCTATTTTTGATCCCGTGAACAGATGCAAATCAGGCTTCCCTTATCAACAAATCAAATTAAAAAAAGCAACCATGAAACGAATTTTCTCATTTCTCCTTTTCGCAGCCCTCGTCCTGCCCGCAGGCTGCTCGAAAGACAACGGCGGCGAAAACCCGCCCCCTCCGACCGCAGCGACCTGGGACGGCATCTCGGTCACCGAGCCGGAGGACCTCGATGAAACGGCCAAAACCGCTACGATCATGCGGGCCTCGGACCTGGCCTGGCTCTCGCAGCAGAGCAACGCGAGCGTCGAAAACACGTTCGACGGCTGGGTCTTCACGCTCGGCAAGGACCTCGACCTGGGCGGCAAACCGTGGAAGCCGATCGCGCAATGGTTTACGACCAACCCGGTGGTATTCAAGGGGACGTTCGACGGGACCAACCACACCATCAAGGGGCTCAACGTGGACACGCCCGATCAGATGAACAGCGCCCTGTTCGGTCTGGTGCAGCGCAGCACGATCCGCAACGTGCGCGTCGAGGGGTCGGTGCGCGGCAAAAAACAAGTGGCCGGCATCTGCGCCAATGCGCAGGAGGGGTCGCTGATCCGGCACTGCCTGTTCGAGGGCGTAATCCAGGGCACAACCGAAGCGGAAGCCAATCTGGGCGGAATCTGCGGATGGGTCGAGAACGGGACGACAGTCATCAACTGCCACAGCAAGGCGACCATCGAGTACGGCGGAAACGCAAACTGCTTTGTCGGAGGCATCGCAGGGTTCGTCCGCGCAGGAGCGCTGGGAGAAAGCTATATCCACGACTGCTCGTTCGCGGGCAAGTTCGAAGAGAGCGTGGCGATCAGCAGCCAGAAATACTGTTTCGGCGGTATCGTCGGCTCAATATCCGGAAGCACGGTCACCGGATGCAAGAATACCGCCGACATTTCGATCGGGGCCGCGAATTCGACCGTTCATATCGGCGGCATCATCGGCGTGATTACCTCGCCGCCCATGCAGGTCTACGGTTGCTACAACACCGGGGCGATCACGAACAACAGCAAGAGCGGTTATACCGGCGGCATAACCGGCGAGGCGCAGCGGGGCAATAATGACAGCGAATACAGCCTGTTTTTGTCCTGCTACAATACCGGCGTAGTCTCCCCTGCACCCGACGAGATCTTCGAGGCACAGGCTCAGGGCAAAGATGACGGGAATTTCGAGATCGTCTTCTGGAGTCTTCTCACGCACCGGTCGGATTGCTATTATACGGCAGCGGACAAACCGCTACTGACGGGCACGCAACGTTTCTCGGCTACCGAGTGGCCGCAAGCGGACGATCCGGGATGGAAGATCGGAAACGATCCGGGCGAGGGGAAATTCTGGAAGAGCCTCGGAACCCCAGGCACTACCAACTACCCGGTGCTCCACTGGGAATAGGTCCCGCTAACTTATTCAGCCTTTCGCGGGCCTTGAACCCCTGTACATGCGAATGTGCAGGGGTTTTCCGGCAGGCGTGCCGAAACGGACCGGCCACCCTTTCAGAGCCGCTTGTAGTGGCAGTAGAGCAACTCCCCGTCGTCGCCCCGGAGGTGCATTCCGCCGCCCAGGCAGTAGCGGAACATGCGGCAGTCGGCACACGCTCCGCGGCGCGCCCAGTCGCGGTTGCGGAACGGCTCGAAGCGGTTTTGCCACACCTCCCAGAAATCGTCGCGGTAGATGTTTCCCTGGTGGTAGTCGGCCCGGATCGAGGTGCAGCCCGAGATGGCGCCGTCCGCACGGATCGAAGCGATCGAAACCCCGGCGGCACACTGGTAGAACCGATCGCGGACCTCGGCCTCGTAGCCGCCCAGAAAGCCCTCGCAGGCGTAGCTGGCGTCGATGCGCCCCTCCAGTCGGGTGCGGCGGATGAAATCGAGCAGCCGACGGAACTCGCCATCGGTCATTCGGAGCGTCGGATCGTCCTTGGCCCGCCCCATCGGGAAGATCGAGAAGAGCCGCCACGCACGCACCCCCTCGGCGATCAGCATGTCGCGGAACGCCTCCAGCTGCGGCACCAGCGCTCCGGTCACGCACGTCACCACATCGTAAGTCAGCCCCGGCTCGCGGACCACGCGGCGCACGGCTTCGAGCGCCCGGTCGTAACTTGCGGGGTTGCAGCGGATGCAGTTGTGCTCGCGCTCGAAGCCGTCGAGGCTGATCGAGATGCTGGCCAGCCCCGCATCCACGAGGCTTTGCAGCCGTGCGTCCGTGAGCGCCATGCCGTTGGTCACCATGCCCCACGCATACCCGCGGCGCGTGACCTCCGCACCGGCCCGTTCCAGGTCGTCGCGCAAGAGCACCTCGCCGCCCGAGAAGATGAGGAGCACCTCCGACGGGTCGACATGGGGCGTAATCTGTTCGTCCAAAACTTTCAGGAAATCGGCCAGGGGCATGTCCGCGACGGCGGGATCGACCCGGCAGTCGCTCCCGCAGTGGCGGCACGCGAGGTTGCACCGCAGCGTACACTCCCAGAAGAGCGTATCCAGGCGGTGCTCCCTTACGGTCGCACGGTAGAGATCGGAGAAAATATCGAGGGCCAGTCTTTTGCGCAGCCCCAGCCGGCGACCGGGCATGGATCAGCGGTCGGCGGGTTTGGTCCCCACCGCCTCCGAAAGCGAATCGGGCTCGGGACGCTCGGCTACGGGGTCCACCTCCGAGAAGCGGCTGCGTCGGAGCGAGTCCGCACGGGGCGTCCGCACGCCGTACATCGCCACGATGCGGGGCCGGTCGCCCGTGCCCCAGGCCGGTGCCGTCGCCGTGTCGGATTGCGGCCGGGGATCGGTCTGGCCTTTCGAGGGCGCATTCTTCACCGTGGAGCAGGCCGCGGAAAAGCCCAGCAGGGCCGCCAGTGCAAGTTTCAGTTTTTTCGTCATCATACCACGCATGTTAGGTCCCGAACGATGAGACAAATATAACAATTTTTCGCAGAAGACGAAAAAACATGCCAAAAAGTTTTGAGAACCAAGGTTTTTTACCTTACTTTGCCGAACACAATTAACACTTTAATTCTTTTTTTATGAAAGGTCAAGTAAAATGGTTCGATAGCAAGAAAGGCTACGGATTCATTACGGGAGAGAACGGCAAAGAGATTTTCGTTCATTTCTCGGGTATCGTAACGGATGGTTTCAAGTCGCTCAACGAGGGTCAGGCGGTCGAATTCGAGGTCGGCAACGGCGCGAAAGGCGAGCAGGCCGTGAACGTAACTGTAGTTGAGTAAACTATAATTACCACGTTTCCAGCCAAGGGAGGTCCTCACGACCTCCCTTTCTCTTGCCCGTTTGAAAAAATTGTCGTACTTTTGGCCATCCGAAATTGGAATTACCAAGGTTCAAACACAATAAACCCCAATCGAAACCATGAAAGAAGCTATTGCAATTCTGACCGGCGGCGGACCGGCACCCGGCATGAACACCGTGGTGGGCAGTGTCGCCAAGACTTTCCTGAGGAAAGGTTACCGCGTAATCGGCCTGCACGAGGGCTACACCGGCCTGTTCAACCCCTCGCCCCGCACCGTGGACATCGACTACCCCATGGCCGACGGCATCTTCAACCAGGGCGGATCGTTCCTCCAGATGAGCCGGTTCAAACCCAAGGACAGCGATTTCGAAAATAATTTCAACCTCAAGTTCTTCACCGACAACAACGTCAAGCTGCTCGTCACGGTCGGCGGCGACGACACGGCTTCGACGGCCAACCGCATCGCCAAGTTCCTCGAGGCGAAGAGATACCCCATCGCCAACATCCACGTGCCGAAGACCATCGACAACGACCTGCCGCTTCCCAAGGGCACGCCGACGTTCGGTTACGAGTCGGCCAAGGACAAGGGCGCCGTCATCGCCCGCGCCGTCTACGTCGACGCCCGCACGAGCGGCAACTGGTTCGTGCTGGCCGCCATGGGCCGCTCGGCCGGGCACTTGGCGTTCGGCATCGGCGAGGCGTGCCACTACCCGATGATCGTCATCCCCGAAATGTTCGACCAGACCGAGATCACGGTCGAAAAAATCGTCAACCTCGTAATCTCGTCCATCATCAAGCGCAAGCTCATGGGCATGGACTACGGCGCAGCGGTCATCTCCGAGGGCGTGTTCCACTCGCTATCGGACGAGGAGATCCGCAAGAGCGGCGTCCATTTCACCTACGACGACCACGGACACCCCGAGTTGGGCAAGGTCTCCAAGGCGCACATCTTCAACGAGCTGATCGAAAAGAGGGTCAAGGAGCTGGGCCTCAAGGTCAAGAGCCGTCCGGTGGAACTGGGCTACGAAATCCGTTGCCAGACGCCGATCGCCTACGACCTGACGTACTGTTCGGAACTGGGTCTGGGCGTACACCAGCTCTTCGCCGAGGGCAAGACCGGCTGCATGGTCTACGTCGACTCGGAGGGCAACGTCAACCCGCTCTACCTCAAGGACCTGCAAGACCCCACGACGGGCAAGATTCCGCCCCGTCTGGTCGACATCCGTTCGGACAAGTTCACGGCCGTCGTCGAGAACATCCTCAACGCCATCACGCCCGAGGATTATGAAGCGGCCAAAAAGTACGTCCCCAACCCCGAGGAGTACGATTTCCACAAGATTCTCTGCTGGAAATAGACCGCATCCGATCGACAAAGCCCCGTCCGCGAAAGGCGGGGCTTTTTCATTCCCTGCCATGAAAGAGACAGAAAAATTCGCTCCCCCGACCGAAACCGCCGCCGACTCGACGCCCATCGCCATCGCAAACGAACTGGCCGAAGCCCGCAAAAACCTGCTGGCCGGAGCGGCGTGGTGCCTGGGCGGCCTGGCGTTCTCGTTCGGTTCCTACTATTTCACCCAGGCCGGAGGCCGCTATTTCGTCGCCACGGGCGCCGTGATCTGGGGCGCCGTTCAGGCCGGAAAAGGGCTTTTGTCCTGGATGCAGATTCAACGCCGCAACGGCCGCTTCGCCGCCCTGACGGGCATGGCGGCAGCGGCGGCCTGCGGCCTTGCGGCCGTGGTCTGCCTGCTGCTGCTCTCCTCGCAGCTCGGGAGCGGCAGCCAGGCGGAGCGGCTCGACGAACCGCAGCGCTACACCCTTTCGGAAGCGGGCCTGCGCATTGTCATTCCCGCAGGTTTCACGGCTTTCGAGGTCGATCGAATCGCCGAAACCGACTCGACCTGTGCGCAACATTTCCTGTATACGCAGGACGATCTGTGGGAGATGAACGTGACAATCGTCGAGGGGATGCTGGATGGCGCAGAGCGGATCGAGGACATCCTCGGTTTCGTCCGGCAGCGCGATTCGCTCTTCTACACGGGCGGCGGCGTCACGCCCGCCCATCCGACCACCTGTTGCGGACGCGAGATGCTGTGCAGCGAGGGGCGTCACAAGGAGCATCCCGCCCGTCTCTTTACGCGCCATCATATTCGCATCGGGCAGTCGCTCGTCACGGCCACGCTGGTCTATCCGATGGAACTGCGAGGAACGGCCGAAGCGCTCCGGCGTACCGGGGAGCTGCTTGCCGGCATCGAATCGACCTCCTCCGGCGGCGCATCCTGAATTTCGAGCGATCGCAAGTAAAAAGACGGCTTCCGGCCGTCTTTTCTCTTTCAGAAGAGTTCGCCCTGCACGGGCTGCACGCTCAGGCGAACGGCTGGATAGAGGTTCAGGACCGTACGTCCCCGCCGGAGCGCACGCCGCACGGTATCGCGCGTGCCCCCCGCGGAACCGTCGTACCACGCCACTACGAGCGACGCCTCGCGCACCAGGTAGTCGTTGCGCACGGCATAGCACCCGCGGTGAAAGGCCGGAGCGAGGACCAGCCGCTCGTCGGCAGCCTCCAGCACGCGCTCGAAACGCTCCCGGTCGGCAGGCGTAAAGCGTGCCTGCTGCCCCTCGAACGGCACTACGGCAATCAGTTGCAACCCCTCGAGGCGCTCGCGGCACCCCAGGACCGCTTCGGCCGCCGCCAGGTCGAATCCGGCGGCCATGCCGCTCAGAAAGCGCCTGCGTCCGGCGGCGTACAACTCTTCGACCAGACGCGTCAGTTCCTCGCGTATCTGGTCGGCATAGGTCCGGTGTCCGGTGAACGAAACGGTTATTTCGGGATTGCTGCGCACGGCGGCAAAGATAGCACTTTTTGGCGCGGACTTTGCACTTGCACTACCGAATTTTAAATCTTCAACTGTTATGAAACATTCTGCAAGCTGTTTTACTACTTTTCTCGGCGGCGCACTGGTAGGTGCCGCACTGGCCATGCTCTTCACGCCCAAAAGCGGCCCCGAGGTACGCGAAGACCTCCGCAATCTGGCCGACAAAGGAACGCGCAGGCTTAAAAATGAAATTGACAAGATTCATTGCGAGTGCGACGGTCTTGACTGCGATTGCGACAAGGACGCTTAAAACGCAGAAGCCGATGAAAGAGAACCGGAAATCGGGCGGCAGCTTCGTCATCCCGCTGCTCCTGTTCATCTTCTCCGCCATCATTGCGACGCTGCTGATTATCTATGCGTTCGTCATGTGGCTCGCGGAGCTGACGGGATCGGTGGCCGTAGCCGGGCTTATCACGGGAGGTTTCTTCATCGTGCTCTCCGCACTGATCTATTTCCTCTCCGTACGCCGCGAGCTGGAGGAGATTCTCGACCGGCTCGACACGGTTTACGAGGTGGCTTCGCGCATCAAGGAGGCCTACGCCTGGCTCTCGGAATTCTCCTTCTTCTCGCTCTTCCGCCGACACAAGTAGTCCCGCAACCGAAAAAAGCCGCTGTCCCGTACAGCGGCTTTTTCATCGAACCGCCCCTGCCGCTCGATGTGCGGCAGGGGCGGTTCGCGCTTGCGGCTTCGCGGCTATTTGCCGAAGAAACGCTTGTAGAGCCCCTCGAAGCCCTTGCCGTGACGGGCCTCGTCCTTGGCCATCTCGTGTACGGTGTCGTGCACGGCATCGAGGTTCTGCTCCTTGGCCATGCGGGCCAGACGCATCTTGTCCTCGCAGGCACCGCACTCGGCGTTCATGCGCTTTTCGAGGTTGGTCTTGGTGTCCCAGACCACCTCGCCGATCAGTTCGGCGAACTTGGCGGCATGCTCGGCCTCCTCCCACGCATAGCGCTTGTAGGCCTCGGCGATCTCGGGATAGCCCTCGCGGTCGGCCTGGCGGCTCATGGCCAGGTACATGCCCACCTCGGTGCACTCGCCCATGAAGTGGTTCTGGAGGCCCTCCCACAACTCGGGGCTGGAGCCTTTGCCGTCGCCGATCATGTGGACCGTGACGAAATCGAGGTCCCCCTCCTGCTCGACCAGTTCGACGAATTTCTCCTTGCCGACCTTGCACATCGGGCACTGCTCGGGTGCCTCCGCTCCTTCGTGAATGTACCCGCACACGGTACAACGCCATTTCTTTGCCATAATCTTGTCTGTTTAGTTAGATAGTGAATGTTCTGTTTGTGGTACAAAGATAGCAAATCGGGATCAATTCGGTATAGATTGCTTATTGTCTTTTCTGATGGTTCGATAGGTAGAACCTATATCGTGCAGGCCTCAACCGCGGCGGTCGATCACCTCTTCGATATACCCTACGTCGGTGGAGTCTTTCACCAGCACGCGCTTCTCGCTGTCCAACAGGTAGAGGGCCGGAATGGCCGAGAGGTCGTACGAGTTCGTCTCGCGCACGACGCACCCCTTGTCGTAGCCGTTGATCCAGCTCGCCGGAATCTTCTCGCGGTAGGCCCTCCATTCGGTCAGGTCCTCATCGGGATAGAGCGCCACCACTTTCAGCCGCCCGCGCTCGATCATCTCGGTGAGCATCGGCGAGGAGACGATCTGCTCGCGGATCTCCTTGCAGAGGGCGCAGCCGGGGTTGTTGATGAAAACGAGCACATATTCGGCCCTGACGCCGTAGAGCGTCCCCGTAGCGCCCGACGCCAGCGTGTAGCGGAAATCGTTGGCCCGCTCTCCCAGGCGGTTCTGCATCGCCGTCTGCAACTCGTATTCGGGGCCGAGGCGCTCCCACTCGTCGTACCACGGACTGGCGAGCTGGGCCCGGAGGACCGGTATGTAGAATTCGTCGTTGCGCAGCGGGGAGTTGGGGTCGTGGAGCACCGTCGCGCTCAGGAAAGCGAAATAGTCGAGCATCGGACGCGATGCGGCGGCCCGGCGCATGAGCGAGTCCATCGGCGCGCCGTCCGTCGGACGCGAGGCCAGAATCGCCGCGTAACGGGCGAACGCCTCGGCCATCATCAGCGTGTCGGCCTCGCGGATGAAGAGCGTGTCCGCGAAATCGAAGCGGTCCCAGTAGTGCCAGCGCAGGTAGTCGATCTTCTCCTCGTCGGAAAGGGCCGAGGGGGCGATGGCCGGCAGGAATACCCGCGCCGGTGCGGCCGGCTCCGCGGCGGGACGGGACGAGGGCGTGCGGCGGCCGCACGCGACGAGCGCAGCGGCAGCGCACAGGATGAGCAACAGACGAGACATAGGCATCGAGTTTACGCCCCGCGGATCGAACGGCCCGCAACCGTGCAGGGCGTTCATCCGGGGATGGGTTTATCCGGGAGCAAATATACGCTTTTTCGTCAACATTCGCGCCGTGAGGGGGTTAAAAGAGCGTTCAGCAGCTGATTTGCACGGTAGTTGCACCGCTCGCAGGCGTTAAAAAAACCAAATTCACACATTATGGATGTAAAGAAAACTACCACAAGCACCGGGTTCAAGCTGAGTGTGATGACACTCGCCATCATGAACGTGACGGCCGTCGTGAGTCTTCGGGGACTGCCCGCCGAGGCCGTCTACGGGCTCTCGTCGGCATTCTACTACCTCTTCGCCGCCATCGTGTTCCTCATCCCGACGGCCATGGTGGCCGCCGAACTGGCCGCCATGTTCTCCGACAAACAGGGCGGAGTATTCCGCTGGGTCGGCGAAGCGTACGGGGCCCGCACGGGCTTCCTGGCCATCTGGCTGCAATGGATCGAATCGACGATCTGGTACCCCACGGTACTGACGTTCGGCGCCGTGTCGATCGCTTTCATCGGCATGAACGACGCCCACGACGCCACGCTGGCCTCGAACAAGGTCTTCACGCTCATCATGGTGCTGGCCATCTACTGGGTGGCCACGTTCATCGCCCTCAAGGGCCTGGGCTGGGTCGGCAAGATCAGCAAATGGGGCGGCATGATCGGCACGATCATCCCCGCCGCGCTGCTCATCATCCTGGGTATCATTTACATATCGACCGGAGGTCACAACAACATGGACATGTCGCAGGGCTTCTTCCCCGACCTGTCGAAATTCAACAACCTGGTGCTGGCCAGCAGCATCTTCCTCTTCTACGCCGGTATGGAGATGATGGGTATCCACGTGATGGACGTCAAGAACCCGTCGCGCAACTACCCCAAGGCCATCATCATCGGTTCGCTCGTCACGGTGCTGATCTTCATCCTGGGCACGTTCTCGCTGGGCCTGATCATTCCGGCCAAGGACATCAGCCTCACGCAGTCGCTGCTGGTGGGCTTCGACAACTACTTCAAGTACCTGCACATCTCCTGGGCCGGGCCGATCATCGCCATCGCCCTGATGTTCGGCGTACTGGCCGGCGTACTGACGTGGGTGGCCGGTCCTTCGAAAGGTATCTTTGCCGTGGGCAAGGCCGGCTACCTGCCTCCGTTCTTCCAAAAAACCAACCGCAACGGCGTGCAGCGCAACATCCTGCTGATCCAGGGCTGCGTCGTCACGCTGCTGGCGCTGCTGTTCGTGGTCATGCCGTCGGTGCAGTCGTTCTACCAGATTCTCTCGCAGCTCACCGTGCTGTTGTACCTGATCATGTACATGCTCATGTTCTCGGCCGCCATCGTGCTGCGCTACAAGATGAAAAACACGGCCCGTCCGTTCCGACTGGGCAGGGGCAACGGCCTGATGTGGTTCCTGGGCTGTCTGGGTTTCCTGGGCGCGCTGCTGGCTTTCGTGCTGAGCTTCGTGCCGCCCAGCCAGATCGCTACGGGCAGCAACACCGTCTGGTTCTCGGTGCTCATCATCGGCTGCGTGGTGGTGGTCGGCGCACCGTTCGTGATCTACGCCATGCGCAAACCCTCGTGGAAAGACCCCGAGGCCGCCGCACAGTTCGCTCCGTTCCACTGGGAGCATCGGCCCGTAACCGCCGCCACGGCCGCCGCCACGGCCGCAACCGCTACGACCGTCAAGGCCGACCCGCAGCCGGGCGCCAAACCCTCGTCCACCGAACTGCACAACAAATAACGAAGCGATGATACAGAAAATCGACAAACAGGCGGTTCAGGAGGCTCTGGAAATGGCCTACGACCGCTGCAAGAACGAAACGGGCGGCAAGAACGCCGACTACATCCCCTACCTGGCCAACGTCCCCTCCGACCTGTTCGGCATCGCGGCCTGTCTTCCCGATGGCGACGTGGTCGCGGTAGGCGATGTCAAATACCGCTTCGGCATCGAATCGGTGTCGAAAGTCCCCACGGCCATTCTGGCCATGAACCAGTACAGCGGGGAGGAGGTATTGCAGAAGATCGGCGCCGACGCCACGGGGCTTCCGTTCAACTCGATCATGGCGATCCTGCTGGAAAAGGACCACCCCTCGACCCCGCTGGTGAACGCCGGCGCCATTTCGGCCTGCTCGATGATCCGCCCTACGGGCGACAGCCAAGGCAAGTGGCAGGCGATCGTGGAGTTCATCGCCGACCTGGCGGGTTCGCCCGTCGAGGTGATCGACGAGTTGTACAAATCGGAGACGGCGACCAATTTTAACAACAAGTCAATCGCCTGGCTACTGAAGAATTATAATCGCATTTACGACGATCCCGACCTGGCGCTGGACATCTACACGCGCCAGTGTTCGATCGGCGTGACGGCCGTGCAACTGGCTGTCATGGCGGCGACCATCGCCAACGGCGGCGTGAACCCGATCACCTGCAAGCCCGTCTTCAAACCCGAGCTGGCGCCCAAGATCACCTCGATGATGGCCACCGTGGGTTTCTACGAGCATACAGGCGACTGGCTCTTCCAGACGGGTCTTCCGGCCAAGACGGGTGTCGGCGGCGGCATCATGGGCGTGGTGCCGGGCGTCATGGGCGTGGCGGCGTTCGCCCCGCCGCTCGACGAGGCCGGCAACTCGGTCAAGGCGCAGAAAGCGCTCGCATACATCTCGCTGCACCTCAACATGGGGGTCTTCGGCACCACGCGCTGCGTGATGGAGGAAAAAGAGCCGGCCCGGGCGTAAAAGCCGAATCCGGCCGAACGAAAAGGAGCGCAGCCCGCCTGGGTTGCGCTCCTTTCTTCCTGCATGGACTGCGGACTATTCCTGCGCGACGGCCCGGAACAGCTCGACATCCTCGAGCGTGGAGTTCATCACGCAGGTGTGCGCCTCGGCGATCTTGCCCTCGGCCAGTTTGCAGAAGATGCGGGCCGATGCGGCATACTCCTCGGGGCACTCTCCGGCCTGGCGTGCCAGGAGGTAGGTGATGATAATATGTCCTGCGGTCTCGACCAGCCGGCGGGCGTGGAAATCCTTGAAGCCTGCGAGCTCCTTGTCCCCGGCTTCGACGTGCGCCGTCATTTCGGTGAATTTCGCCGTCAACTCTGCGAGCTTGTCGACCACGGGCTGCATGGGCTCGGAGTAGCTCTGGGCGGCGTAGCGCCCGATCTGCTCCAGGAATGTGCCTTTGGTGACGGCGTTGATGGCCGCCACGACCTGCAACTGCGAGGTGCCCTCGTAGATGTTCATGATGCGCGCGTCGCGGTAGAGCCTTTCGCACGGGTAGTCTTTCATGAAGCCCGAACCGCCGTGGATCTGCACGGCGTCGTAGGCCAGCTGGTTGGCGTATTCCGACGAGAAGAGCTTCACGAGCGGGGTGAACCCGTCGGCCAGGCGGTTGTAGAATTTCATCTCCTGGCGCTCTTCGGCTTCGAGCGGTCGTTCGTGCGAAATATGGCCGTACTGCTTGTAAATCTCGACGAAGCGCGTGGTCTCGTAGAGCAGTGCGCGGGCGCCCTGCAACTTGGCTTTCATGTTCGAGAGCATCTCCGAGACGGCGGCGAAGCGGATGATCGGCTTGCCGAACTGCTCGCGCTCGTGGGCGTATTTGAGGGCTTCGCGGTAGGCGGCCTCGCACGTGCCGACCGACTGCGCGCCGATCCCCAGACGGGCGGCGTTCATCAGCGACATGACGTACTTGATGAGGCCCATCTTCCGGTCGCCGACCAGCTGGGCGGGGGCGTTCGTAAAGACCAGCTCGCACGTGGGCGACCCCTTGATACCCATCTTGTTCTCGATGCGGCGCACCTTCACCCCGCCGTCGCGCTTGTCGTAGACGAGCATCGAGAGGCCGCGGGCGTCGGAGGTACCCTCCTCGGTGCGGGCCAGCACCAGCGACACGTCGCCGTCGCCGTTGGTGATGAAGCGCTTGACACCGTTCAAGAGCCAGGTCTGCCGCTCCTCGGACCACGTGGCCTTGAGCATCACGGCACCCAGGTCCGAACCGGCGTCCGGCTCCGTGAGGTCCATGGCGCACGTGGCGCCGGCCGAGACCCACGGGAGGAATTTCTGCTTGATCTCCTCCGAGGCGAACTCGTTGAGCGTCTCGGCGCAGTCCTGCAAGCCCCAGATGTTCTCGAAGCCCGCATCGGCGCGCGCGACCATCTCATTGGCCATGACGAAGCAGACGAGCGGGAAATTCAGCCCGTCGTACTTGCGCGGCAGCGTCATGCCGCTCAACCCCGCATCGACGATGGCTTTCATATTCTCGACCGTGCCCGAAGCGTACTCCACATGATCGTTCACTACGCGCGGACCCTCGTGGTCGACCTCCTCGGCGTTGGGTGCGATCACCTCGCCGCACACCTCGCCGGCGATCTCCAGCACGCGGCGGTAGGAGTCCATCGCATCCTCGAAATCCTGCGGTGCATAGTCGTAGAGCGCCTTTTCGGCGAAATTGCGCTCTTTCAGCTCCACGATCCTGCGCATCGCGGGATGCTGGAGGTGGAACTGCAAATCCTTGTTATCTGAAAAGAAATTAGCCATATTTTTTCCTCGTTTGTTTCGTTTTCCGAAGAGCCCGTTTCCCGCAGGCCCGACCAGCGACGCATGCGACAGGGAAAGCGCTTCGGAGACCGAAACTATTTCGAATTCTGTTTGTAGTACTTGATCATCTTGGGGATCACCTCGCCCACGTCGCCCGTGATGGCGTAGTCGGCGATTTTGCAGATCGGCGCCTCGGGATCGGAGTTGATCGAAATGACCATCGCTGACTCCTCCATGCCCGCCGTATGCTGGATCTGGCCCGAGATGCCGCAGGCGATGTAGAGCTTGGGACGCACCGTGACGCCGGTCTGACCGACCTGCCGCGCATGGTCCGTGAAGCCCGCATCGACCGCCGCGCGGCTGGCGCCGACCTCGGCGCCCAGCACGTCGGCCAGCTCGTGCAGGAGGCGGAAATTCTCTTTCGAGCCCATGCCGTAGCCGCCCGCCACGATGATCGAGGCACCCTTGATGTCGATCTTGCGCTCCTCGATCTGGCGGTCGATTATCCGCACCGCCAAGTCGGTATCGCTGACGAATTTGCGCCAGTCGATCCGCTTCACCTCGCCGCGGCCCGGCGTCGGGGCGTACTCCTTGCGCATCACGCCCTCGCGGACGGTCGCCATCTGGGGACGGTGGTCGGGGTTGACGATCGTGGCGATGATGTTGCCGCCGAACGCCGGACGGATCTGGTAGAGCAGGTCCTTGTATTCGGTGCCGGTCTTGGGGTCCTTGTGGTCGCCGATTTCGAGCTGCGTGCAGTCGGCCGTCAGGCCGCTGTACAGCGCCGAGGAGACGCGCGGCGCGAAATCGCGGCCGATGCAGGTGGCGCCGAACAGGGCGATCTGGGGTTTCTCCTCGCGGATCAGGCCGCACATGACGGCCGTATGGGGCAGCGTGCGGAACGGGGCGAAAACCGGGTCGTCGGCCACCCAGACGGTGTCGGCACCGTATTTGGCCAGCTCCTTTTCGATGCCCGCGAGGTTCTCGCCCAGCACCACGGCGTCGAGCTCGACACCCAATTTCGAGGCCAGTTCGCGGCCCTTAGTCAGCAGTTCGAGGCTCACGTCGGCAATCCGGCCCTCCTCGATTTCGATATATACGAAAATGTTGTTCATCTTTTCAAAAGCGCGTTAACCGAGCGTATGGCTCGCAATGAGTTCGACCATCAGTGAATTCATCTCCTCGTCGGACGCCGTGAGGCGCTTGGCCTCCTTGGCCTGAAAGACCACGTTCTCGATCTTCTTGACCTTGGTGGGCGAGCCTGTGAGACCCAGCTGCTGCTCGTCGGGATCGACGTCGGCGGCGGTCCACTCGACGATCCGAAGCGCCGGTTTGGACGCCGCACGCACGGCGGCCGGCGACTGGGGATCGGCGGCGATCTCCGATGCGGAAAGCGCCCCCTTGTAGGTCATTACGCGCTTGGCGTTGCGCGGACGGCACTCGGGAGCCGAGGCGTTGACCGTAATGACCGCCGGCAGCGGGCACTCCACGGTCTCGGCGCCGTTGCCCAGACGCCGCTTGATGACAAGCGATGCGTCTTTGATTTCGACGATCTCCTCGGCATAGGTCACCTGCGGCAGTCCCAGTTTTTCGGCCACTTGGGGACCGACCTGCGCCGTGTCGCCGTCGATGGCCTGGCGGCCTGCGACGATCAGGCCGGGCTGAATCTTTTTGAGGGCGCACGAAAGCGCGTAGGAGGTGGCCAGCGTGTCCGAACCCGCGAATTTGCGGTCGGAGAGCAGGTAACCCCCGTCGGCGCCGCGGAACATGGCGTCGCGGATGATGTCGGCGGCGCGCTGCGGACCCATCGTCAGGATATGGACCGTGGAACCCGGGATGCGGTCCTTGAGCGAGAGGGCCATTTCGAGCGCATTGAGGTCTTCGGGGTTGAAGATGGCGGGCAGTGCCGCGCGGTTGACCGTACCTTCCGGGGTCATCGCGTCCTTACCCACGTTGCGGGTATCGGGCACCTGCTTTGCCAGAACAAGAATTTTGAGGTTTTGTAGCATTATAGATATGTGTTAACGATATTTGTCTGCGGTATATCTGTCGGTGTCGTAGTCGCGTTCCGCCGCGTATCCGATTCTGACCCTCCCCTAAATCCCCTCCTCGGAGGGAACTCGTCGCATCGCGGCCGGAATGCGGATGTAGATCACTCCCTACCCGATAATTCTTATTTTTTAATTCTTAATTTTAATTACCGTACAATGGTCTCCCCCCGGTCGGGGCCGACCGAAATGATCTTGACCGGGACGCCCGTTTCGCGCTCGATGAACTCGACGTAACGCCGGAACGCCTCGGGGAACTCCTCGTAGCGGCGGCAGGTGCGCAGGTCGCACTGCCACCCCTCGAATTCGGTGTAGACCGGGCGCAGGTCGTCCGTTACGGTGTAGGGGAACTCCCCGGTGCGCCGGCCGCCGATCTCGTAGGCCGTGGCCACGCGGATCGTCTCGAACGTGTTCATCACGTCCGATTTCATCATGATGAGCTGCGTGACGCCGTTGATCATGATCGAGTACTTGAGCGCCACCAGGTCGAGCCATCCGCAGCGGCGGCGGCGTCCCGTGACGGCGCCGAACTCGTGGCCGATCTCGCAGAGCCGCTCGCCCGTCTCGTCGAACAGCTCCGTGGGGAACGGTCCGCTGCCCACCCGCGTGCAGTAGGCCTTGAAAATGCCGTAGACCTCGCCGATGCGGTTGGGCGCCACGCCCAGCCCCGTGCAGGCCCCGGCGCAGACCGTGTTCGAGGAGGTGACGAACGGATACGATCCGAAATCGACGTCCAGCAGCGTACCCTGCGCCCCCTCGGCCAGGATGCTCTTGCCCTCGCGCAGCGCATCGTTGACGAAATACTCGCTGTCGATGATCCGAAAACCCTTGAGGTATTCGACGGCTTCGAACCACTGCTTCTCCAGTTCCGCAATGTCGTATTCATAGCCCAGGCTGCGGAGAATCTTCTCGTGGCGCGCCTTGGCCTGGGCGTAGAGCGTGTCGAAATCGGGGCTCAGCAGGTCGCCCACGCGCATGCCGTTGCGGCTCACTTTGTCCGTATAGGTCGGACCGATGCCCTTGCCCGTGGTGCCGATCTTCGCACTGCCTTTGGCCGCCTCGTAAGCCGCATCGAGGATGCGGTGCGTCGGGAGGATCAAGTGGGCTTTCTTCGAGATCGAGAGCTGCCGCTTCAGATCGTGCCCGCTGCGGGCCAGCTCTTCGGCCTCGGCGCGGAAAAGGATGGCGTCCAGCACCACGCCGTTGCCGATGATATTGGTCTTGCCGCCCTGGAAAATTCCCGAGGGAATCGAGCGGAGCACGTATTTCTCGCCGTTGAATTCCAGGGTGTGTCCGGCATTGGGGCCTCCCTGGAAACGCGCCACGACCTCGTAGGAGGGCGTCAGCACGTCCACGACTTTCCCTTTGCCCTCGTCACCCCATTGCAGGCCGAGGATAACGTCAACTTTTTTCATTGTTTGCGGTTAAGTTTTATGCTGCAAAAGACATTTTTTGCATCCAAAGATACAAAAAGAATTAAAAATGAAGAATTAAAAGTTAAAATTTAACCGCTATCCCGGCCCGCACGGCACATACGGCTTCGCGCCCGGTGCGGAAACCGGGGCTGCATGCTGCGTGTTTGCGCCCGGATGGAGCGGTCGGAGCGCCTTGCCGGGGAGGTCGGCGGGATCGGCGGCCGGGGAAGAGCGCCGGAACCGAAACAAGGTCCCGGCCAGGAGGGGTTCTGCCAGAGCGCGCGCAGACCAGGGCGAACAGTGTCGTCCCGAGCGAGCAGCGCGGGAACCGAAACATAGGCCCTGCGAACCGGGCACTGTTCCGGCCCGGCAATTCCCGTCGACGCACCGGGCTTCGGAGCCGGATAAAAAAGCAGCCGGGCGATCCTATGCATAGGATCGCCCGACCGGTTTTCAACCGCACGTTCAGCGCAGGATCAGCTGCGTGGGCCCGTCGAAATCGATGCTTTGCTGCGCCAGGCAGTAGACCGTCGTAAGGTCGGGATTGCTGCGCGTATCGGCACGGAGCACCAGCGAACAAGCCGATACGTCGAGCGTCGTGAGCAGGTTGTGTGCGCAGTCGAGCTGCGCGAGCGAGGAGTTGGATTTCAGGTCGAGCCGCGTCAGCAGGTTATCGCTGCAATCGAGCGATGTCAGCCCGCGCAGTCCGTTTATATCGAGCCCGAAAAGGCGGTTCGAACTGCAATCTATCGTGCGCAGCAGGGTGCAGTTCGCCAGATCGAGCTGTTCGAGGAGGTTGTCGCTGCAATCGAGCCGTTCCAGGCGCGTGAACTCCCCGATCACATTCATCCGGGCAATACCGCGGTCGGGACAGTCGATCGCCCGCACGTGCTGCGCCTCGTAGCGCGAGATGCGGCCGTCGTGGTCGGTGTCGAAAGCCTCGAGGCAGTAGGCCTCGAAAGCCGGATCGGAAAATGTGAGGTAATTTCGCTTGTTCCGCTCGTCGCGCTCGCTCTCGGCCAGGCCGCAGGCGGTCGCGCAGAACAGCAGAAGCAGGGAAAGGAAATATCGCACGGCCGGGGTCAGATATTGACCTCGTCGTCCGCGTCGCCGCCCCCATCCTGGCTGCCGTCGTCCTGGATCTCGTCGGCACCCTTGATCTCGTCGTCGTAGTAGTCCTTGTCCTCCTCCTCGTGGGGATTGTCGTCCACCTTGACATCGATCTTCACCAGATAGGCCACCTCGTCCGTATCGAAAGGAACGGCATAGAAAAAATCGCCGCTGGGCTTGTCCACGCGTATCATCGCATCGACGAATCCGAGCGGATACTTTCCCTTTACAGCCTCCTGCATTTCCGCCGTAAGATTGTGGAAACTCGTAACGATATGTTTCTTCGCGGTATTCTGTTTGGTCATGATAGTAAGCACGAAATTTTCTGCAAGTATACGCAAAATTTGCATATCGCACCACATCCGAAAATTTTTTTTGCATTTTTTTTGAATTTACTCTCCGTTCCGAACAAATTATGTACCTTTACAATGCTATACCTGTCCTATGATACGACAAAGAATCGAAAATCTGCGCCGGCAGCTCGAACTGCATAACTTCAAATACTACGTCGAAAACGCCCCCGAAATTTCCGATTTCGAATTCGACACGTTGATGCACGAATTGCAGGAGCTGGAGCGCGCCCACCCCGAATATGCCGACCCCAACTCCCCCACGGTCCGTGTTGGCAGCGACCTGACGGCCGAATTCGAAACCGTCCGCCACCGCTACCCAATGCTCTCGCTCTCGAACACCTACTCGCTCGACGAGCTGCACGAGTTTCTGGAGCGCATCGAGCGGGAAGCCGGACCGACGGACATCGTGTGCGAACTGAAATTCGACGGCACGGCCATCTCGCTCACCTACGAGCACGGGCGGCTCGTGAGGGCCGTGACGCGCGGCGACGGCGTCCAGGGCGACGACGTAACGGCCAACGTCCGCACCGTGCGCTCGGTGCCGCTCATCCTGCGCGGCAGCGACTGGCCCGACTATTTCGAAATCCGGGGCGAAATACTCATGCCCTACGCCTCGTTCGACAAGATCAACGCCGAGCGCGAAGCCGCCGGCGAGCCCCTCTTCGCCAACCCCCGCAACGCCGCCGCCGGCACGCTCAAGCAGCAGGCCTCGTCCGTGGTGGCGCGCCGCGGGCTGGACTGCACGCTCTACCAGCTCTCGGGCGACGACCTGCCGTTCGAGACCCATTCCGAGAGCCTGGAAAAGGCGCGCGAGTGGGGCTTCAAGGTTTCGGACAAAATGCGCATCTGCCGCACGGCGTCCGAAATCGACGACTACATCGCCTACTGGGACCGGGCGCGCCGCGAACTGCCGTTCCCGACCGACGGCGTGGTCATCAAGGTCGACAGCTTCGCCGTCAGGCGCCAACTGGGATTCACGGCCAAGGCGCCCAAGTGGGCCGTGGCCTACAAATTCAAGGCCGAAGAGGCGCAGACGCGCCTGACGAGCATCGACTTTCAGGTCGGCCGCACGGGGGCCATCACCCCCGTGGCCAACCTCGAACCCGTCCTGCTGGCCGGTACCACCGTGCGGCGCGCCACGCTGCACAACGCCGAGCAGATGGCCCTGATGGACATCCGCCCGGGCGATCTGGTCACGGTCGAAAAGGGGGGCGAGATCATCCCCAAGATCACGGGGGTCGATCTTTCGCAGCGCCCCGCCGACAGCCGCCCGTTTCGCTACATCACCGTCTGTCCCGAGTGCGGCACGCCGCTGGTGCGCTACGAGGGCGAGGCCAAGCACTATTGTCCCAACCAGAGCGGCTGTCCGCCCCAGATCATCGGCCGCATCATCCATTTCATCCGCCGCCGGGCCTTGGACATCGAGGGGCTGGGCGAAGAGACCGTCGAACTGCTCTACGAGAACGGCCTCGTGCACGACATCTCGGACCTCTACGATCTGCGGGCCGGGCAGCTCGCACCCCTCCCGCGGCTGGGCGAAAAGTCGGCCGAAAACATCATCCGTTCGATCGACCGCTCCCGGGAGGTGCCTTTCCAGCGCGTGCTCTTCGGCTTGGGCATCCGCTTCGTGGGCGAGACGACGGCCCGCTACCTGGCCGACCATTTCCGCTCGCTCGACGCCCTGATGCAGGCCACGCGCGAGGAACTGACCGAGGCCGACGAGGTCGGGGGACGGATCGCCGACGCCATCATCGACTATTTCGCCGACGAGGAGAACCTGCGCATCATCCGCCGGCTGCGCGCCGCGGGCCTTCGGTTCGAGTCCGAAGCGCGGCAGCTGGCCTCGGAAAACCTCCGCGGCAAGAATTTCGTGATCTCCGGCAAGTTCACCGACCACAGCCGCGACGAGCTGAAAGAGCTGATCGAACTGCACGGCGGCCGCAACCTCTCGGCCGTCTCGGCCAATGTGGATTACCTCGTCGCGGGCGAGAACATGGGACCCGCGAAGCTGAAAAAGGCCGAAAAACTCGGCATAAAGATCATCTCCGAACAGGAGTTCGAAGCTCTGATCGCCGACGGGACTCCCATCGCGGAACAGCCCGCTCAGGGTTCGCTGTTCTGACAAAAAAAAGCTATCTTGCACCTCGAACCATACTATGAAGAAACGACTATGATCCGACACAAACTCGCAGGCGTGGGAGTCGCCCTCGTAACTCCCTTTACCATAGACGGCAAGGTCGACTACAAGGCGCTGGCCCGCATGATCGACTACGTGATCGACGGCGGCGTGGACTACATCGTGGCGCTGGGCACCACGGCCGAAACGCCGACGCTCTACATGCCCGAGCGGGCCGTGATCGCCATGTTCATCACCAACCAGATCGCCGGGCGCGTGCCGCTGGTGATGGGCTGCGGCGGCAACTCCACCTCGGAGGTGCTCGACCAGTTGCGCGAGTTCGACCTGCGCGGCGCCGACGCCATCCTCAGCGTAACGCCCTACTACAACAAGCCCTCGCAGGAGGGCCTCTACCAGCATTTCCGCACCGTCTCGGAGCACTCGCCGCTGCCGGTGATCCTCTACAACATCCCCGGCCGCACGGGGGTCAACATGACCGCCGAGACCACGCTGCGCATCGCCTCGGATTTCGACAACGTCGTCGGCATCAAGGAGGCCTCGGGCGACATCGGCCAGATGCAGCGCATCCTGGACAGCCGCTCGGACGGACTGCTGGTCCTCTCGGGCGACGACGGCATGACGCTCGACCTGATGGAGCGGGGCGGCGACGGCGTGATCTCGGTGGCGGCCAACGCCTTTCCCCGGCGCTTCATGCAGTGCGTCGGCCACGCCAAGGCGGGCGATTTCGAGGCGGCGCGCCGCGAATACGCCGCGCTGGACGAGGCCGTGCGCGCGCTCTTCGCCGAGGGCAACCCCACGGGGGTGAAATGCGCGCTGGCGACGATGGGACTGATCGGCCCCACGATGCGCCTGCCGCTGGTCGAGGGCTCCGCCGCTCTGCGCGAACGGTTCCGTACGCTGATCGCCGAATACGATTTGCACTGATTTCGCGTTTGAGAAAAAAACAGAACCGAATGAAAAGACTGTTGTTCCTGCTCGCGGCGCTCCCGGCGCTGGCCGTGGCGAAAGTTCCCGTCGAAGAGGATATTCTCGACCGGACGATGGACGCCTCGTCGCCCTACTATTACCCGTCGCTGATGATGCGCTACAACGCGGGCGGCTCTTCGCTCACCGACGAGGAGTACCACTACCTCTATTACGGCTACGCCTACCAGGACGGGTACAAGCCCCTCGAAAGCAATCCGGCGATGGACAAACTGCTGCTGCTGGCCTCGGGTCTCGATCCCGACAACCCCAACCGGGAGACGCTCGAAGCGCTGCTCACGGTAGCCCGCGACGCGCAGGCGCGCGATCCGTTCAGCCCCAAGGTCCTCAACCTGGTGGCTTACGCCCACGGCGCGCTGGGCGACAGGGAGCAGGAAAAGGCCTGGTCCGACCGCATGCACGGTGTTCTGAGAACGATCCTCGCATCGGGTGACGGGCTGACGCAGAAATCGCCCCGCCACGTGCTGATGTTCGACCACGCGCTCGACGTGCTCTCGGCCGAGGGGCTTCCCTACGACAAGGCCCGCATCGTCAGCCGCACGGTCGAATTCGTGCCCCTCATGACCCCCTATGTCGTCGACGGGAAGAAGCGCAAGGGATTCTATTTCGATTTCGGCCGCGTCTACTGGAACAAGCCCGAGGGCTACACATATAAAAGAGACCGCACCTGGCAGTTCAACAACCTCAAACCCCGCGTCTACAAATGATCCGCCGCCTTGCCTCACTGCTACTGACGCTGACGCTCTTCACGGGCTGCGGCAAAGACCCGGTGCCCGAGCGGGAGTGGATCCGCGTACAGCCGGAGTTGCTGCTCGCCGGCGCGCAAGGCTCCCAGACCACGTTCGTCGTGACGGCCCTGGGCGAATGGTCGCTCACGGCCACGGGCGAGGGATTCACCGCCTCGTCGCCCGGCGGCTCCAGGGGCGAGACCCTGGTCACGGTAACCGCCACGGAAGACAATCCCGGCAAATACCGCCGTACGCTGGGCCGCATCACGCTCCACTACGCGGCCAACGGCACCGAACGCACGGTCGAGGTGCTGCAAGGTCCCGTCACGGCTCCGCAGACCGTGCTGCTCTACATGCCCGGGCGCAGCCTGAACACGTTTTACAAGAGAAATATCGAGGGAATCCGCAAGGCGGTCAGCGCCCGCGTACCGGGCGACGGGCGGATGCTGGTGTGCTGGCAGCCCGAGTCGCTCTACGAGGCCGAGCTGTATGAAATCAGCTACGACTACGCCACGCAGGAGAGTCGGACGGTGCTGCTGAAATCCTACCCCCGCTTTTCGGCCGACAACACCTCCTCGGTGGCGGAGGTATTCGCCGACATCCAGACCTTTGCCCCCGCCGCGCGGTACGGCCTCATCATCGGCTGCCACGGCAAGGCGTGGATTCCGGCCAGCGAGGGGGCCATGAGCAGCTATTCGCTCCGTCCGGATCGGACGGACGAGGAGGCCGGCTGGCCCGCCCCGGCACCGGGCGCTTTGGTAACGCGCTCGTTCGGCGACGCGCGCAACGAGCTCGACATCGACCAACTGTCCCAGGCTTTTCGCTCACTGAACTACCGGTTCGACTACCTGCTGTTCGACGCCTGCTTCATGGCCAGCATCGAAACGATCTACGACCTGCGCGAGGCGGTGGACTACTACATCGCCTCGCCCTGCGAGATCATGGGCGCCGGATTCCCCTACGACCGCACGCTGCCCTATCTTTTTGCACAAGAGGGGGCTGCATACGACCTGCAACGGGTCTGCGAGGAGTTCTACCGCTTCTACAACGACGACTGGCAGAGTGTCGACACGAATGCGCGCTCGGGCTGCATCTCGCTGGCCGTCCTATCCGAGATCGCCCCGCTGGCCGAGGTCGTGCGCCGCATCAACGAATCGGGCTTGCAGGCTTTCGACCCTGCCGCGCTTCAGTACTACGAGGGGATGGGCACGCACCTGTTCTACGACCTGGGCCACTACGTCGCGCTCGCATGCGACGACACGGCGCTCCGGACCGATTTCGCCGCACAATTGGACAAGGCATTTCCCCCTGCCTGCCGGCTTGCCACGCCCGCTTTCTACTCGGTCTACAACCCCTATAAAGCCCCGGGTCCCGGAACGGGCATGCACCCCGTAAAGCACTACTCGGGCGTCAACACCAGCGAACCCTCCTCGAAATACGCCGACGCCCACAAACAGACGGCGTGGTACCTGGCGACGCACGCCGGATTGTAACGGCACAGCAGCAATGGAAATCCCCGGCGGGCCGTACCGAGAGTACGTTCCACCGGGGATTCGAGTTGAGGCGCTGTCAGCGGGTACTACTCGTACTGTCCCGACTTGAGGCGTTCGACCTCCTCGCGCGAAAGGAAACGCCAGGCGCCGCGCTTGAGGTTCTTCTTCGTCAGGCCGGCGTAGTACACGCGGTCGAGCTTGGTCACGGTGTAGCCCAGGAACTCGAAGATGCGCCGCACGATGCGGTTGCGGCCCGAGTGGATTTCGATGCCCACCTCCTGCTTGTTCTCCTTGACATAGGAGATTTCGTCGGCGAAAATCTCGCCGTCCTCGAGCGTGATGCCCTCGGCGATCTTGTCCATGTCGGCGCGCGTCAGGGGCTTGTCGAGCGTCACCTGGTAGATTTTCTTCTTCTTGTACGAGGGGTGCGTCAACTGCTTCGTCAGGTCGCCGTCGTTGGTGAAGAGCAGCAGTCCGAGGCTGTTCTTATCGAGACGCCCCACCGGGTAGATGCGCTCCGTGCAGGCTCCCGCGACCAGCTCCATCACCGTCTTGCCCGCATGGGGATCGTCCAGCGAGGTGACGTAGCCTTTTGGCTTGTTCAGCACCAGGTAGACTTTCTTCTCGCCCTCGATGCGGCTGTCGTTGAATTTCACCTCGTCGGTCGGCATCACCTTGGTTCCCAACTCCGTTACGACCTTGCCGTTGACCGACACGAGCCCTGCTGTGATGAAATCGTCGGCCTCGCGGCGCGAGCAGATACCCGACTGGGCGATAAAGCGGTTGAGGCGCATTTCGCCGACCTGCTTTTCGGGATTGAATTTCGGGTAGGCGACCGGCTTGTCGTCGCGCTTGCGCTGAGCGGGCTTGTAGGGTTTGTCCCCGGCCTTGCGGTCGGAGAATTTCCGGTCGCCGAATTTCTTCTCTCCGTAGGGTTTGTCGCCGTATTTTTTGGGACCGAATTTCTTGTCGCCGTAAGCGGGCTTGTCGCCATATGCGCGACGGGGCTTCTCCTCGCCGTAACGGGGTTTGTCGCCGTAGGCCGGTTTCTCGCCATAGGCACGGCGCGGTTTGTCCTCTCCGTAAGCGGGCTTGTCGCCGAAAGAACGCCGGGGCCGCTCCTCTCCGTAAGCCGGTTTCGAACGCCCCTCGCCGTAGCGGGGCTTGTCGCCGAACTGCCGGCGGGGTTTCTCCTCGCCGTAACCCGGCTTGTCGCCGAACGAGCGGTTGGGCTTGTCGCCGTAAGCGGGTTTATCGCCGTAGGCACGGCGCGGTCTCTCTTCGCCGTAACGGGGCTTGTCGCCGAACTGTCGGCGGGGTCTGTCGTCGAATGCGGGCCGGTTGTCCGCCGTGAAATTGGGGTTGTAGGAGGCCCTCTCCTGTTTGCGGTCGAAGGACGGTTGCTCCGAATCGGCAGCGTCACGCTGCAAACGCGGGCGACGCTCGACACGCTCCGTCGTAGCCGTCACGGTACGCTGACGTTTGTCGCGCCCGAAGCGCGCAAGCACCGTGGTCGAGTCGTTTTTGTTCTCTTTCATGTTGTACTAAATCGATTATGGTCCGGCAAAGTTAATTCAATTTTCCGGATTACAACACTTTGCGTGCCCGTTTCACAGCGAAAGAACGCCACGGTCCGCATATTCGCCGTTTTTGTCTTATCTTTGCACCGTCATGAACATGAACCGCGAAATCCTGCGCATTGCGCTTCCGAATATCGTTTCGAACATCACCGTGCCGCTGATGGGTATCGTCTCGACGGCCATTGCCGGACACTGGGGCGCCGACTCGGCCGCCACGATCGGCGCGCTGGCGATCGGGGTGTCGATTTTCAATTTCATCTACTGGAACTGTTCGTTCGTCAGAATGGGCACCAGCGGGCTGACGGCCCAGGCCTACGGCGCGGGCGACTACCGCGAGTGCACCAACATGCTGGCGCGGGCCCTCGTGGTCGCCGTCGGCATGGGCATCCTCATGGTGCTGCTGCAATACCCCGTGGGCGAGCTGGCCCTCAGGGCCATGCACGGCAGCCAGATGACCCGCGACTACTTCTACGCCCGCATCTGGGCCGTGCCCGCGGGCATCGTGCTCTTCGGCTTCAACGGCTGGTTCACGGGGATGCAGAACGCCCTGATCCCCATGTTCACGGCTATCACGGTCAACATCGTCCACATGCTGTGCAGCCTCTGGTTCGCATTCGGGCTCGATCTGGGCATCGTGGGCATCGCCTACGCTTCGGTCATCGCCCAGTATACGGGCGTGGGACTCTCGGTAATCCTGCTTGTGGCCAACTACCGCCATCGGCTCACGAAGATCGACTGGTCGGAGGTCCTCGACCTCCGGCCGCTGCGCACGTTCTTCACAATCAACCGCGACATCATGCTGCGCACGTTCTGCATCGTGGCGGTCTACACGTTCTTCACCGGCGCCTCGGCCCGCATGGAGGACCCCGCGCTGCTGGCCGTCAACACATTGCTGTTGCAGCTCTTCACGCTCTTTTCGTACATGAACGACGGCTTCGCCTACGCCGCCGAAGCGCTCACGGGCCGCTTCATCGGCGCCCGCGACCTCGCGGCCCTGCGCGACTGCCTGCGCCGCTGCATCGCCTGGGGCACGGCCGTATCGGTGCTTTTCGTGGGCATCTACCTGGTCGGGTGGCGCGACCTGATGGGGGTTTTCGTGGACAGCCATGCGCCCAATGCCGCCGCCATCGTCTCGCTGGCCGGGCGCTACATCGGCTGGATCATCCTCATCCCGATCGCCTCGGCCATGCCTTTCATCATGGACGGCATCATGGTCGGCGCCACCGAGACGCGCGTCATGCGCAACTCCATGTTCTGGGCCACAGCGGCCTATTTCGCCATCTACTATGCGTGCCATCCGCTGATCGGCAACGACGCCCTGTGGCTCGCGTTCACGCTCTACATGTTCCTGCGCGGCGTGCTGCAATTCTTCATGACAGGCCGCCTGGCGACGATCTACGCCAAAGTCCCCGCCGCAAAATGAGACGCACGCAACAGTCGCTGTTCATCCGCTATGTCCGGCTTCGGGATTCGACCGAGCATCCGGCGCGCTACCCTTATACGGTGCCGGCTCTGGCCCGTTTCGAGGGTCTGGAGTTCCGCAGCCCCGTCACTTTTCTCGTGGGCGAAAACGGCATGGGCAAGTCGACCCTGCTGGAAGCCATCGCCATCAAGGCGGGTTTCAACCCCGAGGGCGGTTCGCGCAATTTTCATTTCGCCACCCGTCCGTCGCACTCGCCGCTGCACGACGACCTCGTGCTGGGCCGCGGCGACACGCCGCGCGACGGCTATTTCCTGCGCGCCGAAACGTTCTACAACGTGGCCACCGAACTCGAAGAGATCGCCGACGGGGTGTTGAGCTACTACGGCGACCGCTCCCTGCACCAGCAGTCGCACGGCGAGAGTTTTCTGGCGCTCCTCGAGCACCGCCTTTTCGGCAACGGCCTCTACATTTTCGACGAACCCGAGGCGGCCCTTTCGCCCTCGCGGCAGCTGTACCTGCTCTGCCGCATGAAACAGCTCGTCGACGAGGGTTCGCAGTTCATCATCAGCACCCACTCGCCCATCGTCATGGCCTATCCCGATGCGGAGCTGTACGAGATCACCGACCAGGGGCTGCAACTCACCTCCCTGGACCAGACCGACCATTTCAGGCTGATGAAGCGCTTTGTGCTCGACCGCAAGAGCCTGCTGCGGCAGATGGAGATTGAGACGGAAGAATAAGGTTCACCCCGGTCGGCGCATTTCGCCGACCGGGGTGAACTCTTATGCAGAACAACCTATTTACTCGTGCGGAACCAGTCCAGATCGGCCCAGCCGCCGTCGTTCTTGCGAATCGCTGCGTCGGTGTAGAAGCCGATCTTGGCGCCGATCCAATGGCCGGCCTGAGCAAGGAACGGCTCGCCCAGATCGCGGAAGCGCCGCCCGTCGGCGCTGTACGCAAAGCGGCACGTCATGCGCGGGGTGCCGTCGTCGTTGGTCCCCTTTTCGATCCGGCACCTCAGCCACACCTCGACCGGAGCCGCCGACGCGGCAAAGGGCGCCGAGGCGATCGCCTCTTCGGGCGTGCCTTTCTTCATGGCGCGCTTCGAAACGCCCTGCTCGACGACCACCTTGCCTCCCTCCAGCCGCAGCCCGAGCGTGGCATAGTCGTGGCCCATGACGATCAGCCCGGCGCGGTCGCCCTCGTAGGAGGGGTGGAAGCGCAGTTTGGCCGTGGCCGTGTAGGTCGGAGCGTTTATCTTCTGCAACAGCAGGTTCCCGTTGTCCGAAAGGTTGCGCCAGTCGTCGCCGTGCGCCCGGCAGTAGAGGCGCAGTTCGCCCGCCGAGGGATTCGGGAAATACCACCCGGTCGCGGGGTTGGCGTGCCACTGCCATTGCAGCCCCAGCGTGCGCGACGAGAATTCGTCGCTATCGGCCGGGGTTTTCACCGCACTTTTCACCCGCGAGGCGGGCTTGCGGAACGTCTCGACCGGCTCGCCGATCCCGTCGCCGTTGCGGTCCACGCCGATGATGCACCAGTCGTCGTCCGACCAAAACATCGGCTGCAAATGAGCCACCCGCCCGTAGGCGTACATGTCGACGAAATGGAGGAACCACGAGTTGCCCTCGACATCCTCGACCCAGCCGCCCTGATGCGGGCCCGGCGTGTCGGTGTCGCCCTGGTGGAGCACCGTGCGGCATTCGTAGGGGCCCCACGGCGAGCGCGAGCGCAGCACGATCTGCCAGCCCGGCTTCACGCCGCCCGCGGGAGCGAAGACGTAGTACCAGCCGTTGCGCTTGTAGAATTTAGGTCCCTCGACCGTCTCGTGGCCGTCGTGGCCGTCGAAGATCAGCACCTCCTCGCCCACCAGGCGCTCACCGTCGGGGGTCATCTCCGAGACGCTCAGCACGCTCTTGAAGCCCGCGCGCGACCCGGCCCAGCCGTGCACGAGGTAGGCCCGGCCATCGTCGTCCCACAGCGGGGAGGTATCGATGATTCCCTTGGCCGCCTTGACCAGGAGGGGCTCCGACCACTCGCCCCGCGGGTCGCGGGTCTTCGTCATGAGGATGCCCCGATCGGGATCGCCCCAATAAATGTAGTACCAGCCGTCGTGGAAACGGATCGAGGGGGCCCAGACCCCGTCGCCGTGGCGCGGGCGGTCGAAATAGTCGAGCGGCTGCTGGGCCCGGAAGACGGCGTTGACGATCTCCCAGTTGACCAGGTCGGTCGAGTGGAGGATTTGCAGCCCCGGCACGCAGTTGAACGACGAGGCGGTCATCCAGTAGTCGTCGCCCGTGCGGATCACGTCGGGATCGGAGTAGTCGGCATAGAGCACGGGGTTCTTGTATTTCCCGTTGCCCAGGTCGGGGGTCCAGACGCCCTGCGCAAATGTCAGGGCAGGTAGCCATGCGGCAAGCAGCAACAAATAGTTCTTCATGGTTTTACAAATTTTTACAATTCATTTTCTACGGCCGAAAGGTCGGTCCCGCCGCCTGGTTATCGTGTTCCGAAGAGCATCCTGTTCGAGGAGACGTTCAGTTTGTTGAAATACCAGCCGACCGCAAAAGAGAGTACGAATAAAACGACCGCCGGCCACAACCGGGCGCCGACATACCCATAAAACGGAAAGTGTACCAGATACAACTCGTAGGAGATCATGCCGGAAATCAGCACGAAAGGAGAAACCGCCCATCTCCATACGGCACCCAGCCCCGCCACGACAGCCAGGGCCAGTGGAAATTTGATGAACAGCTGTATGGTGTGGTACAACCAGGTCCCCTCAAAAGTCCGGATATACGGAAATTGTTTCAGAAGCAGCATTCCCCCCCCACAATAAATAACAAAATCGTGATTCTGAGACGTTTATCCAGAATGATTCCTGTGCAGCTTTCCCTGTACCGTGACAGCAGCACGCCTGTGGGGAAGCTCAATGCCTGTTCCGCCTGTATTTCCGGCAGCAGGAAGACCGATGCGACGCCGGCCGCGAAAAACAGGACCAGCCGCCATCGGGGCAAGAGACGCGAGCAAAACCAGAACAGGATATACCATCCGATAATATAGGTTACGAACCAATACATCGATCTTACGCAGACGGCCTGAAGCAGGAAATGATTCCACGATTCCCAGTTGAACAACGCCCAGACGATTACCACGGTCAAATAGGGCAGATAGACCTTGCTCAACCGTTTCATCCAGAAATTGCTCAGCCCGTGAGCCTTGTAGGATTCGTTCAGACCGTAGCCGGAGGTGATGAGAAAGAGCGCAACACCGATTCCTCCCAGGGGCGTAAGCATGCGCCCGCCCGTCCAGAGGGAACCGCAGTGTCCCAGCATGATCATCACGATGGCCAGCCCTTTCAGTGCGGTCGTGTAGTCCCTGCCCATGAATCCGTGATCGGGTGCAGGATATTTCCCGCCGAGCAACCTTTTCGATGCCAGCGACACCAGTACGATCGAGGAGAGCAACAAGAGGATATTCATCGTTCTTTCGTTTCGTTTTGTTTTCCGATCTATTTTTCCACCCGGCTCCTCGGAGACCAGTCGGCGCGGAACTGCTCGGAACCGGTCTTTTTGGCGAAAATTTTTTCGGGGACATACTCCGCGGCCTCTTCGTCCGTCAGGGCGTGCGACCATGCCGCGCGGCCCGCGCGGCCGGCACCGGGGCCGGTGCAGCCGTACTCGGCATAGAACGACGTGCGCTCGCGGGCCGGGTCGCGCCAGTTGTGCCACCCCTCGGGGCGGATGGCGGCGGGGAACTCGCAGTGCAGCCACACGGTCCGGGCCGTGGATTTCCAAGGTCGGCCGAGGTAGACTTTCGTCACCCCCTCGGCCGCCGTCACGCGGCAGTTGCGGAAGACGTAGCCGAAGCGGTTGCGCTCGGTGGTCGAGGCGGCGGTGATGTAGCTGTCGGCCTTGCAGTGGATGTGGCAGTCGTCGAACAGCACGATCGAAGGGCCGAAGATAAAGTCGGTCGTGCCCTCGATGTAACAGCACTCGACATAGACGCGCGACACGTAACCTTTGGTGAAGAACGTGTCCTGGTCGCCCAGCAGCGTGCAGGCGAAGAGGTGGATGCGGTCGCCGCGGGTTTCGAGCGCCACGGCCTGCCCCACCCGTCCGGCATCGTTTTCGACGACGATGTCGTCCATGCGCACGTCGTCGGCCTGGATCGACATGGTGTACGAGTCGTAGGTGGTCATCTCGTAGCCGTCGGCCCGCTTGCCCGAGTAGTCGTTCCAGACGATACGCACCTCCCCGGTGCCGCCGGCCACGATATGCACCTTGTCCTTGTAGACATCGAGCGTCACTTTCTCCCGGTAGGTGCCGGGCATGATCACGACCGTGCGCCACGCCGCGGGTTTCGACGGCAGGGCGTCGAAGCACGCCTGCACGGAGCGAAAATCCCCGCCGCCCCGGCTGTCGACCGTATAGACCTCCCCGGCCCGTGCGAAAACAGCCGCAAGGGAAAAGGCAAACAGAACGAAAAAGGCTTTCAATTCTTAATTTTTAATTCTTAATTCTTAATTTTTAATTTCTATAAGGTAACGCCCGTTTTGAAGATGGCGATCTCCTTGAACCCGGTTTGTTCGTGTTTGAGGTGCTCGCCATCGGCCGTTGCGATCACCTTGGTGATGAAGCGGTCCAGCACCGCCTGCGGCTCTTCATCCTCGACGAGCGTGCCGGCGTTGAAGTCGATCCAGTTCTGTTTGAATTCGGCCAGTTGCGTGTTGGTAGCGATCTTCATCGTCGGTACGAACGAGCCGAACGGCGTGCCGCGCCCGGTGGTGAACAAGACCAGCTGGCAGCCCGAGAGCGCCAGCGCCGAGGCGGCCACCAAGTCGTTGCCCGGAGCCTGCAACAGGTTCAGCCCCGGCCGTCGGATCGGATCGGCGTATTGCAGCACGTCGACCACCGTCTGCGCGCCGCCTTTCTGCACGCAGCCGAGCGATTTCTCCTCCAGCGTGGTGATGCCGCCCTTTTTGTTGCCCGGCGAGGGGTTCTCGTAGATGGGCTGGTCGAATTTGCGGAAATAACCCTTGAAATCGTTGATCAGACTCACCGTTCGGTCGAACACGGCGCGGTTCTCGGCGCGGTTCATCAGGATGGTCTCCGCGCCGAACATTTCGGGCACCTCCGTCAGGACGGTCGTGCCGCCCCGGGCGATCAGCCAGTCGGAAAAGAGTCCCACCAGCGGGTTGGCCGTGATGCCCGAGAAGCCGTCCGAGCCGCCGCATTTCAATCCCACGCGCAGGTACGAGAGCGGCAGCGGCTGCCGCTTGTCCGCGCGCGTCCGCTCGACCAGCTCGCGGCAGATTTCGAAGCCCGCCTCGATCTCGTCCCCGACCTCCTGGGCGACGAGGAATTTCACCCGCTCGTCGTCCCACTCGCCGATCACCTCCTGGAGGGCCGACACCTGGTTGTTCTCGCACCCCAGGCCCAGCACCAGCACGGCGCCCGCGTTGGGGTGTTTGATGAGCGCCGCCAAGGCTTTCTGCGTGTTGGCATGGTCGTCGCCCAACTGCGAGCAGCCGTAGTTGTGGGTATAGACCCGCACGTCGTCCAGGTGCGAGCAGTCGCACTCGCGCCTCACGCGCTCGGCGATGGCTTGGGCCTGCCCGTTGACGCACCCCACCGAGGGTACGATCCACAGCTCGTTGCGGATGCCCATCGTGTCGTTGCGCCGGAGGTAGCCCATCACGTTCATCTCGCGCACCGGCGTCTGCACCGCGTAGACCTCAGGGGCATAGGTGTATTCCAGATCGTCCCGCAGGTTGGTCTTCAGGTTGTGGGAGTGTATCCACCCGCCGGCCGGTATCGCCTCGGTAGCGTGGCCGATCGGATAGCCGTACTTGACGACGTTTTCACCCGCGGCAATGTCCCTGAGGGCGAACTTGTGTCCGCGGGCGATGTCCTCGCGCAGCGTGAGCCGCACGCCGTCCGCCTCGACGGTCTCGCCCCGGCGCAGGTCGTCGGCCAGCGCCACGGCCACATTGTCAGCGGCGTTTATCTTCAAAAAACGTTTCATTCTCGAAATACTGAAAATCCGGGCGGGCGGCACTATCGTCGTCGCTCCGCCCGGAAAGGATCGTTACAAATTAAGCCAGGAATTTTCGGAGCGCGGCGGCCATGCCCAGCGTCTCGATGTCGGCGAGGTAGCCCGCCACGGCCGGAACGAACCCCGGAACCTCCGAAAAATCGACCGTGAAGATGCCGCTTTCGCTGACGATCTTGCGGACCATGCCCTCCCGGTCGTCGGAGTTCCAGTTCGTACGGATGTACTCCACGAACTCTTTCGTGTCGTCCGGTTCGAAACCGCTGTTGGGGCCGTACAGGGCCAGCAGAGCCGCGAACGTGAAGCACTCGTGAGCGGCGACTTTTCCGGCCTTGAACCAGTTGTCGCGCACCGTGGGATAGTTGCGCGCCTCCCATTTCGAAAGGGAATTGAGCGAAATCGACCGCAGCAGGTGCTTGATGTAGGGGTTGTAGAAGCGCTCCAGAATGCCGGCGGCAAACGCTTTCAGCTCGGTCTGATCCTCCTCGATCATCGGGATGATCTCCCCGGCGACCATGTCGTTGACGAAACGTTCGATGTCCGGCGTGTCGAAAGCGTCCATCACCGTCTCGCAGCCCATCGCAAGGGCGATGGGGACCATGCCCGTGTGCGAGCCGTTGAGGATGCGGACCTTCTTGTCGCGGAACTGCTTGATCGAGGGCATGAAGACGACATGCAGCCCGGCCTTGTCGAGCGGGAGCTCTTTCATCACCTCCTTGTAGCCCGGGCCGCCGATAGCCCAGAGGTGGTACAGTTCGGCTTTCACGACGAGGTTGTCGTCGTAGCCGATCTCCTCCTTGATCTCGTCGATCGTATCGCGCGGGAAGCCCGGCACGATGCGGTCGACGAGCGTGTCGCAGAAGTGGCAGTTCCGCTCCACCCAGTCGATGAAATCCTGCCCCAACTTGTGGTACTCGGCATGCTTGATGACATATTCGTGCAGCGTCGAACCGTTGTTCTCGATCAGCTCGCAGCAGATGATCGAGAGCCCTTTCGCGGGGTCGCCGTTGAAATGCTTGAAGCGCTTGTACAAGAGCGCCGTCATTTTCGCGGGGTACGATTTGGGCGGCCGGGCCTCCAGGTCGTCGCCCTCCTCGTAGCGGATGCCCGCCTCGGTGGTGTTCGAGATGGTGATCTTCAGTTCGGGCGAGAGGAAATACTTTTCGTATTTCTCGTACTCCACGTAGGGGTTGAACGAATCCATCACGCTCCGGACCAGGCGGATGTCCTTTTTGGGCTGCTTGTTCTCGATGCCCTCCAGGTAGACGTGGTACATGTTGTCCTGCTTGTGCAGCAGGTCGATCATGCCGAGCACCTTGTGCTCGGGGTCGATGATCGGCTGGCAGATGGCCACGCCGGCGTTCATCACGCCCTTTTCGTTGGCGATGTCGATCTGCCAGTCCACGAAAGCGCGCAGGAAATTGCCCTCGCCGAATTGCAGGATGCGGACCGGGCGCTCGACCTTTTCGACGGTCGATTTGTTGAGTTGCTTTATCATAGTTTTTTCGACTTACGACAAGATAATCGGTTTGTATTTCGGCACGAGCAGTTTCATCACGATCCAGCCGATCAGGTAGGCCACGGCGCAGATGCAGAAGACCACGAAATAACCCGCGGGCTTGCCCTCGAAGCCCATGAACGTCATGCCTGTTTCATCGGCATGCACGAAGAGCCAGCCGGCGAACCATTGCAGGATCATCGAGCCCACGCCGCCGGCCATGCCGCCGATGCCCGTGACGGTCGCAATGGCCGATTTGGGGAACATGTCGCCCACCGTCGAGAAGATGTTGGCCGACCACGACTGGTGCGCCGCGCCGCCCAGACCGATCAGGATGATCGGGAACCAGGGCGAGATCGTACCCATCGGCTGCGCCAGCAGCACCAGCAGCGGAATGAACGCGAAGACGAGCATGGCGCGCATGCGGGCCGCATAGGGGTTCAGACCGGTCTTGTTGATGATGATCGTCGGGAGCTTGCCGCCGTAGATCGAGAGCATCGTGATGGCGTAGAGCGTGAAGATGAGCGCCACGCCCAGCCCCTCGGACATTTTGATCCCGAACTGCGAATTGAGGTACGAGGGGGTCCAGAAGAGGAAGAACCACCATACGCCGTCGGTCATGAACTTGCCGAAGACGAAAGCCCATGTCTGCTTGAACGAAAGGGTGCGCCAGAACGACATTTTGGGACAGCCGTCCTCGTCGTTCCCGGCTGCGGCGCCGTCGATGATCTCGTGGCGGTCCTGCTCGATGTAGTCCAGTTCGGCGGCGTTCACGCGCGGGTGGTCGGCGGGTTTCTTGTAAATGAAGACCCAGAATCCCATCCAGATGAAGCCCAGGGCGCCGATGACGATGAACGCCATCTCCCAGCCCCACGCCTTGGCCAGCAGCGGAATGGAGAGCGGCGCGAAGAGGGCGCCGATCGAAGCCCCGGCGTTGAAGATCGAGGTGGCGTAGGCGCGGTCCTTCTTGGGAAAATACTCGGCCGTGACCTTGATGGCGGCCGGGAAATTGCCCGCCTCGCCCAGGGCCAGGATGCAGCGCGCGGCGATGAAGAAATACATGCTGATCATGGCGATGGTCGCCGCCAGGGCCGAACCCGCTTCGACGGCGGTAAGCGCCTCCTTGCTGGGCAGGCCCACCCACGCCTCGGTGGCCACGCCGCACAGGGCGTGCAGGCAGGCGCCGGCCGACCAGACGCCGATGGCCCACAGGTAGCCTTTCTTGGTGCCCATCCAGTCGATGAAGCGGCCCGCGAAGAGCATGCAGATGGCGTAGACGATCGAGAAGATCGAGGTGATGAGGCCGTAGTGGTAGTCGTTCCAGTGGAACTCGGGTTTGATGAACTCGTCCCAGGTCAGCGAAAGCACCTGGCGGTCGAGATAGTTAACGGTCGTTGCGAAGAAGAGCATCGCACAGATGACCCAGCGATACTGCGTCATCTTCCCAGCGAGAGTCGATGGTTTGTTTGTCATTATTCGGGTTTTTATTAAGTAGTGTCAGATCGGTGAGCCGCCCGGAGAGAGCGTCCCGCGACGCTTTTCGATTCGTCGCCGGGGACCTCACGGGGCGGAACCCGCACAGTCTTTAGCGCGTACGGGCGATTACGTCCAGCGCGAAGCGGCATTTGTCGGTGACGGCTTTCCAGTCTTTGGCGGCGATGACCTCCTTGGGAAAGAGCTGCGAGCCCATCCCGACGCAGAAAACCCCGGCCTTGAACCACGCCGTGAGGTTTTCTTCGGTAGGTTCTACCGCTCCGGTAGCCATGATGTTCGACCAGGGCAGCGGGGCCTTGACGTTCTTGACGAACGACGGGCCGCCCACGTTGCCGGCGGGAAACACTTTCGTCAGGTCGCAGCCCGCGGCCTGTGCGTCGCTGATCTCCGTCACCGAGCCGCAGCCGGGGGTGTAGGGCACCAGGTGGCGGTTGCAGATCGCGGCCACCTCGGCGTTGAAGCAGGGTCCGACGATGAAATTGGCGCCGTACTGCATGTAGATGGCGGCCGTCGGCGCATCGACAACAGAGCCGATGCCCAGAATCATCTCCGGGCACTCTTTCGCGGCGAATTTCACCAACTGGATGAACACCTCCGAGGCGAAATCGCCGCGGTTGGTGAACTCGAACGCGCGCACGCCGCCCGCGTAGCAGGCTTTAAGGACCTGCTTGGCCACCTCGGCGTCGGCGTGGTAGAATACGGGAACCATGCCGGTTTTGCCGATGGCTTCCATCACCTGAAATTTAGAGAACCTTGCCATATAATTTTTATTTTTAATTCTTAAATTTGAATTATCTCTGCACCCTTCCGCTTGCGTTGCCGCCTGCGAGCGATTCGACCTCCTCGACGGAGACGAGGTTGAAATCGCCGTTGATGGTGTGCTTCAGCGCCGAGGCGGCTACCGCGAACTCCAGGGCCTCGGCCTGCGTGGGCTTGGTCAAAAGACCGTGGATCACGCCGCCCGAGAACGAGTCGCCGCCGCCGACGCGGTCGATGATGGGGTCGATGTCGTAGCGCTTCGATTCGTAGAACTCCTTGCCGTTGTAGATCATGGCTTTCCAGCCGTTGTGCGTGGCGGAGAACGACTCGCGCAGGGTCGAGATCACGTACTTGAACCCGAACTCGGCGGCCATCTGGCGGAAGATTCCCTTGTAGCCCTCGGCAGCGGTCTCGCCGCCCTCTACATCGGCGTCGGGCTTGAACCCGAGGCACAGCTCGGCGTCCTCCTCGTTGCCGATGCAGACGTCCACGTACTGCATCAAGGGACGCATGATCGACTGGGCTTTCTCCTTGGTCCATAGTTTCTTGCGGAAATTGAGGTCCACCGAGACCGTTACGCCGTGCCGCTTGGCCGCTTCGCACGCGAGGCGCGTCAGCTCGGCCGCCTTGTCCGAAATGGCGGGCGTGATGCCCGACCAGTGGAACCAGTCGGCACCCTGCATGACGGCGTCGAAATCGAAATCGGACGGATCGGCCTCGGCGATCGCAGAGTGGGCCCGGTCGTAAATCACTTTCGAGGGACGCATCGAAGCGCCGGTTTCGAGGTAGTAGATGCCCACGCGGTCGCCGCCGCGGGCGATATAGTCGGTCCGGACGCCGTACTTGCGCAGCGCGTTGACGGCCGACTGGCCGATCTCGTGGGTGGGGAGCTTCGAGACAAAGTAGGCTTCGTGGCCGTAATTGGCACACGAAACGGCTACGTTGGCCTCGCCGCCGCCGTATACGACGTCGAACGCATCGGACTGGACGAAACGCGTATTGCCCGGCGTCGAAAGGCGCAGCATGATCTCACCTAATGTTACGATTTTCATCTCTTTATGAGTTTAGATATTAGAATTTGAAATAGTTTTTCGCATTGCGGTACGAGACGGCCTCGATGATTTCGCGGCCGATGAAATCGATCTCCGACGCCGGAAGCAGCCCCTGCTCGATGTCGTTGCCCACCAGGTTGCACAGCGTGCGGCGGAAATATTCGTGGCGCGGGTACGAAAGGAACGAGCGCGAGTCGGTGAGCATGCCCACGAATCGGCTCAACAGGCCGAGGGTCGAGAGAGCGTTCATCTGCTTCTCCATGCCGTCTTTCTGGTCGAGGAACCACCAGCCCGAGCCGAACTGGATCTTGCCTGCGCCGTAGCGGCCGTCCTGGAAATTGCCCAGCATGGTGGCCACCAGTTCGTTGTCGCGGGGGTTGAGGTTGTAGATGATGGTTTTGGTCAGCTTGTCGTCGCGGTCGAGCATGTCGAAGAAGCGGGACATTTGCTTGCCCACCGTAAAGTCGCCGATCGAATCGAAGCCCGTGTCGGGGCCTAACTGGCGGAACATGCGCGAGTTGTTGTTGCGGATGGCGCCGTAGTGGAACTGCTGGGTCCACCCCGTCTCGTGGTCCATCGTGGCGAACTCGACCATCATGGCGGTCTTGAACTTGAGTATCTCCTCGCGCGTAAGCTCCGTGCCGCCGTATACCTTATTAAATATAGCGTCGATCTCGGCCTGGGTGTACTCTTCGGCGTAGAACTCTTCGATGCCGTGGTCCGAGAGGCGGCAGCCGGCCTCTTCGAAGAACTTGTGGCGCACGCGCAGGGCGTCGATCACGTCGGCGAATTTTGAAATCGTGACCCCCGAAACCTCGGACAGCCGCTCCATGTAGGCGCGGAACTCGGCCGGAACCTCGACGGCCATCGCCTTGTCGGGCCGCCACGTGGGCAGCATTTTCACGCGGAAGCCGTCGCTGCGGACTTTCAGGTGGTGTTCGAGCGAATCGACGGGATCGTCCGTCGTGCAGACCACCTCGACGTGGTAGTGCTCCATCAGGCCGCGGGCCGAGTATTCGGGCTTCTGCAACAGCGCGGTGCAGTGGTCGTAAATCTCGCGGGCCGTCGAGGGACCCAGCAGCTTGGTTACGCCGAAAGCCGTCTTCAGTTCGAGGTGGGTCCAGTGGTAGAGGGGGTTGCGCATGGTGTAGGGTACCGTCTCGGCCCACTTTTCGAATTTCTCCCAGTCGGTCGTATCCTTGCCCGTGCAGTAGCGCTCGTCGACCCCGTTGGTGCGCATGGCGCGCCACTTGTAGTGGTCGCCCTCGAGCCAGATCTTCGAAAGGTTGTCGAAGCGGTGGTCCGAGGCCACGTATTCGGGGATCAGGTGGCAGTGGTAGTCGATGATGGGCATTTTGGCCGCGTGCTCGTGGTAGAGCCGCTCGGCGGCCGGGGTCTGGAGCAGGAAATTGTCGTCGTTGAACTGTTTCATGGTCTCTATTTTCGGTTTACATTTTCGGGTCACATGCCTGCGCAGCGAAAAAAGCCTTTTTTCACAACGTAAAGATAGCGAGTTTCTGCTTGACGGAGTGTAAAAAATTACCGAATTAAGCAGATTAATTGCCATTCTGGTTGACCAAAGTACGAAAAAAACCTTAAATTTGCGACACTTACACTTTAAAAAAATCAAACGGCACTATGAAAAGATTATTTTTTGGAATCATCGCGGCTTCGCTCGTCTCCTGCGCCCAGGGAATTCGGGTCGAGGTGAAGAACGAAACCCCCGTGGAGCGCGACGACGAGACGGTCGAAATCGCCTGGGCGGAGATCGCATCGCTCAAGGGGTTGACGCCGGAGAATGTCGTGGTGATAGACGACGACCGCGAGCAGGTTCCCTCGCAGGTGATCTACAACGGCGAGCCGCAGCCGCAGGCGCTGATCTTCCAGGTCGATGCCGACCCCATGTCGAGCAAGCGTTTCACCGTCATGACGGGCCAGCGGGAGGAGTATCCCCGCAAGGCGTTCGGACGCCACGTTCCGGAGCGTTACGACGACTACGCCTGGGAGAACGACAAGGTGGCTTACCGCCTCTACGGACCCGCGCTGGAGACCTCGCCCGAGAAGCTCGTCACGCCGGGAATCGACGTATGGGTCAAGAGTACCGATAAACTCGTGATCGACGAGTGGTATGCCAAAGGCGACTACCACCACAACTACGGCGACGGCATGGACTGCTACAAGGTGGGCGTCACGCTGGGCGGCGGGGCTTCGCTGCCCTTTACCGACGGGCGGTTCTGGATGATGGGCCACAACTACCAGACGCAGCAGACGCTCGACAACGGCCCGATCCGCACGAGCGTGCGGCTGACCTATGCTCCGTTCGACGTGGCCGGAACCCAAGTTTCGCTCGTAAAAACCATCACGCTCGATGCCAACCGCCGTTTCAACCGCATGGAGAACGTCTACACGGGTGATTTCACCCAGATGCCCGTGGCCGCGGGCTTCGTGCGCCACGACGTGCGGGAGCTCTCGGAGGGCGACGGCTGGCTGGCTTTCAGCGAACCCGCATCGGATTCGAAAGACCCCGTGCGCGACGGCGACATTTACCAGGCGGTCATTCTGCCGGGCGCCCGGATGCTGCCCGACACGCTGGGGCATGCCGTAGCGGTCACCGACGTCCGTCCGGGCGAGGCGATGGTCTACTACTCCGGCTCGGGTTGGAGCCAAGGCGGCGTGGAAGACATGCAGGAGTGGCTGGAGACGGTCGCAGAAGAGAATGCCGCCGTGGTCGCGCCGCTGCGGGTGACGCTGCGCAAATAGCCCCATAGAAAAGGACGTTTCGTAACACTTTTTTCCCGAAAGCCCGGTCTGTCGCCGGGCTTTTTTTCGTACCTTTGTTTCGGGTGTCGTGCGCCCCAAAAATTACCAAGATGGAAAACCGGAAAACCGTCTCTTTCGGCGAGATCATGCTGCGGCTGACGCCGCCCGACCGCCTGCGTCTGAACCAGAGTCCCGCGCTTGCGATGAGCTTCGGCGGAAGCGAGGCCAACGTGGCCGTCTCGCTGGCCAATTTCGGCCTGCGGAGCGAATTCATCACCTGCCTGCCGGACAACCGGATCGCCGAGGCTTGTCTGGACGACATCCGCCGGTACGGGGTCGAACTGTCGCACGTCGTGCGCGCGGGGAAACGGCTTGGGCTCTATTACATGGAGGAGGCTGCGGCCATGCGCACGGCCCACGTGGTCTACGACCGCGAGGGTTCGTCGTTCTCAACCCTGCGGCCGGGGATGATCGACTGGCAGGAGGCGCTGCGCGGCGCCGGATGGTTCCACTGGTCGGGCATATCGGCCGCCGTGAGCGCGTCGACCGCCGCCGTTTGCGCCGAAGCCGTCGAGGCGGCCCGGCAGATGGGACTCACGGTTTCGTGCGACCTGAACTACCGCAAAAATCTGTGGAACTACGGCAAGCAGCCGCAGGAGGTACTGCCGCCGCTGATGGAGGCGTGCGACGTGATGTTCGGCACCGACGACGAGTACGAGAAGATACTCGGGCTAACGCTACCCCGCTTCGAGGCCCGCGACGCAACTTACCGGCCCGACGCAAAGGGCTACGAAGCAATCGGACGGGCGATCGCCGCGCGCTTTCCGCGCTGTCGAGCAAGCGTGATCGGATTGCGCAACGTACTGAGCGCCAACCACCACACCATTTCCGGAACGCTCTTCACCGAGGGGCGTCTCTTCACCACACGGGTCTACGACGTGGATTGCGTAGTGGACTGCGTGGGCGTGGGCGACGCATTTGTCGGCGGCATTATCTACGGACTGAGCGTACATCCCGATGCGCAGCATGCGCTCGATTTCGGAGCCGCGGCCTGTGCGCTGAAAAACACCGTGTCGGGCGACTACAACCAGTTCTCGGCCCGCGAGGTCGAGGAGCTCGCCACCGGATCCGTTTCGGGCCGCATAGCGCGGTAGAGGGACGCCGTTGATTCCGAGAACCCTTTTGCTCGTCCCGAACCACAAAAAGGGCCTGCCCGGCGCAGCCATCACGGCGCCGGTATAATCCGCAAAACAAATGTTCGAAAAAAGCGTTTTTTGGCAGTATTTGGCAGTAAAATTATAGCTACTGCCAAAATTTGATACTGATTATCAAGTCTTACAAACTTAGAGTTTTCATCACAAAACGAACCGTATATTATCCATGCAAATTTTCGAATAGCGTTTTAAGCGTGATTATCAACCATTTGCAAAGTGACAGTTCCAGAGAAAGGACCGGGGCAAATTGTCCCGGTCGGGTCGAGCGGAACCTGACATGGTGGCAGCAGACAAAGATGTGCGGATTCTGGGTGTTGCTGGTATTACTGCCGGTTCGTTGGAAGAAGAGCATCCTCTCCCTTATCCGTAGGTTATAATAAAGACGGTAATAATAAGTATGTGATATTTTACTTTACCACGATAAATAGAATAGGGACTGATGCAGGATATAGTCCCCGTTTCAGTCCCTATCAATTACAAACTGCTGATTTATTTCATCGTTGTGGAGAATACGAGAGTCGAACTCGTGACCTCTTGCATGCCATGCAAGCGCTCTAGCCAACTGAGCTAATCCCCCATTGCGAGTGCAAAGATAAACCGATTTTTTTATCCACGCAATAGCCGGACGAAAAAACGCACCGGAGAGTGCATTTTTTTGAACCGGCAATCGGCGGAAAGCGAAACGGACCGTACACTCGGGTTGCAATCTCTGAATGATAAAAGATGGCCCTTATATAATTGTTCAAGGTGAAAGGTGTTTTCGATCCCCGAACAATGCCGTGGGGGCGCAGGGCAAGGTGAAAAGTAATAATTGTCATCCCGACGGAGCGTAAGCGACGAGGAATCTTCCGCTGATTGTTTTGGCTTGCAACCCCTCGTCAGGCCCGGGAATCGGGTACTTTCCTTGCAGACCTGCTCGGGGGCTCGGGGGCTCGGGGACGAAAGGGGAGCGTGCGGAATCCCCGCACGCCCCCGGAATAATTCTTAATTTTTAATCGTTACTCCACCTCCCAAGTCGCTCCTGAGTGCAGCAGGTCGTCCACCGAACGGATGGGGCTGGCGGCGCGCACCTCCTCCACTTGGCGCTCGACGGCAAGGTCGTAGACCGCCTCCTGCTCCACGGCGCGGATAACGCCCAGAGCAACCGGGTAGTCGGGGTATTTCATCGCCGCGAGCATCGTGTGCAGCGTGGTGTCCTCCTCGTGGGCATCGTGCGTGAGGATGTCGTCGAGCGTGTAGCCCTCTTCGCCGACGGTGACCACCTTGAGCTTCATATTTTCGAAGACGAGGCCTTTGCGGCGGTCGGCGCCGAAGAGCATCTTCTCGCCGTGGCGCAGCGTGATGGTGCGCTCGGCGCGGGTCGCCTTGTCGGCGGCGAATGCGGCGTGGGTCTTGTCATTGAATATCATGCAGTTCTGCAACACCTCGACCACCGACATGCCCTTGTGCTGCGCAGCGGCCACCAGGCACTCTTTCGAAAGTTGTACCTCCATGTCGATCGAGCGGGCGAAGAACGTCCCCTTGGCGCCGATCACCAGTTCGCCGGGGTTGAACGGCTTTTCGACCGTGCCGTAGGGCGAGGTCTTGGTGATCTTGCCCAGCTTCGAGGTCGGAGAGTACTGGCCTTTGGTCAGGCCGTAGATTTCGTTGTTGAAGAGGATGACGTTCAGGTCGACGTTGCGGCGGATGGCGTGGATGAAATGGTTGCCGCCGATGGCCAGCGAGTCGCCGTCTCCCGTAGCGACCCACACGTTGAGGCGCGGGTTGGCCACCTTGACCCCCGTGGCCACGGCATTGGCGCGTCCGTGTACGGAATGGAACCCGTAGGTCTTCATGTAGTAGATGAAGCGCGAGGAGCAGCCGATGCCCGACACGAACGTGAAGAGGTTGTGGGGCGTATCGGTGAGGTCTGCGATCTCGGGCAGGGCGCGCTGCACGGCATTCAGGATCGCATGGTCGCCGCAGCCGGGGCACCAGCGGACCTCCTGGTCGCTCTTGAAATCGGCGGGTGTATAGTTGTATTGTGCCATGATCTTACTGGATTAGGGATTTGAAATGGCGGCTCAGCTCGACGATCGTGAAAGGCTGCCCTTCGCACTTGTTGAACTGTTCGTAGCGGAACTCCTGGAACTGCTGGCGCAGGTACGCGGCGAATTGCCCCTCGTTCAATTCGCAGACGACAATCCGGCGGAAACGCGCGAACGCCTCCCGAACGCCCCGCGGCAGCGGATTGATGTAGTTGAAATGGGCCAGCGAGACGCGGGTGCCCTCCGCGCGGAGCTCGTCCACGGCATTTTGCAGGTGGCCGCGCGTGCCGCCCCAGCCGACAACCAAAAGGTCGCCCTCTTCGTCGCCGTAGACTGCGAGAGGCGGAATGTCGTCGGCCGCTTTGGCTACCTTGGCCGCGCGTGTCGAAACCATCGTCTGGTGGTTGGCCGGGTCGTGCGAGATGCACCCTTTCACGCAGTCTTTCTCCAGACCGCCCACGCGGTGCTCCAGCCCGACCTTGCCGGGGAACGCCCAGCCGCGGGCCAGCTTTTCGTTGCGCACGTAGGGCATGAACACCCCGCCCTCGGGGGCCTCTTCGACAATGGGAGGAACGATTGCGGGATAGTCTTTCATCTCGGGGATGCGCCAAGGCTCGGAGCCGTTGGCGATGAATCCGTCGGTCAGGAGGATCACCGGGGTCATATGCTCCAGGGCCAGTCGTCCGGCTTCGAAAGCGTAGTGGAAGCAGTCGCTGGGCGACGAGGCAGCCACCACGATCACCGGGCATTCGCCGTTGCGGCCGTAGAGGGCTTGCTGCAAATCGCTCTGCTCGGTCTTGGTCGGCAGGCCGGTGGAGGGACCGCCGCGCTGCACGTCGACCACCACGAGCGGCAGTTCGGTCATGACGGCCAGTCCGAGGGCTTCGCTCTTGAGCGAGAGACCCGGACCCGAGGTGGTCGTTACGGCGAAATTACCCGCAAAGGCGGCGCCGATGGCCGTGCAGATGCCGGCGATCTCATCCTCGGCCTGCACGGTCTTCACCCCGAGGTCCTTGCGCTTGGCCAGCTCCTCGAGGATGACCGTTGCGGGCGTAATCGGGTAGGAGCCGCAGAAGAGCGGAAGACCCGCTTTCTCGGCTGCGGCGCACAGACCCCATGCCGTAGCTACATTGCCCGAGATCGAGCGGTAGGTGCCCTTTTCGAGGTTGGCGGGCGCCACGCGGTAGTGGTTGGCGAACTGGTGGGTATTGGCCGCATAGTTGTATCCGGCGTCGATGGCCAGTTTGTTGGCTTCGGCGATGGCGGGGTTCTTCCGTGCGAATTTCGACTCAAGGTAGCGGTGGGCGTGCGTCTCGGGGCGGTCGAAGAGCCAGAAGCAGATGCCCAGCGCAAACATGTTCTTGCACTTGACGGCCGAGCGGTTGTCCAGCTCGGTCTGCATCAGCGCCTCGCGCGTCATGGAGGTGATGTTGGGAACGACCACGTTGTACTCGTCCAGTTCCAGTTCGGCGATGGGGTCGAGCGTGGCGAAGCCCGCCCGTTTGAGGTGCTCCTCGGTGAGCGAGTCGCCGTCGAGAATCACCGTGGCGCCTGCCTTGAGCCACTTGCGGTTGGCCTTGAGCGCCGCGGGGTTCATCGCCACCAGCACGTCGCAGTAGTCGCCTGGATTCAGCTCGCGGTGGCAGCCGAAATGAACCTGAAAGCCCGAGACGCCCGCAACGGTGCCCTGCGGTGCGCGGATCTCGGCGGGGTAGTCCGGGAACGTGGAGATGCCGTTGCCCAGGAGCGCCGAGGTGTCGGAGAAGAGCGTGCCCGTAAGCTGCATGCCGTCGCCCGAGTCGCCCGAGAAGCGAATCACGACGTCCTGCAACTCCCGCACTGAAGTTTTGTCCATGTCTTGTTTTGGGTTTGGTTTCAAATACGTAACACAAATATATAAATTTATTGTCAGATTGTTCTTCGAAGACGGAAAATTTTAGTCGATCGTTACTTTTTGCCCCGGGAAAGGGTTTGCAAGGTGAAAGGTGTTTTCGATCCCCGTGCCTAAAGAGGGGCCTAAGCCGAAACAATCAGCGGACGATCCCTCGTCGCTTACGCTCCGTCGGGATGACAACTATTACATTTCTCTTTTCTCCATGACCGGCGACCCCTCGACTGCGCTCGGGGATCGAGGACGGAAACTGCGCTCTTCTTCCTTATATACCCCCCCCCTCGACCGGGCTGGGCCAGGACTTTACTTTTCACCTTTCACTTTTCACCTTTCCCTGCACCCCCGCGACGTTGCTCGGGGATCGGGAACAAGTCGTTTCGGGTGCAAAAAAAAGAGGCCCGCCGATGGGCGGACCTCTTGCAGATCAAAGGTTGCGGCGGTTACTGCGGCTGCTTGCCGATGTAGGCCAGGATGCCGCCGTCGACGTAGAGAATGTGTCCGTTGACGAAATCCGAGGCGTCCGAGGCGAGGAAAACGGCCGGACCCATCAGGTCCTCGGGCGTGCCCCAGCGGGCTGCGGGGGTCTTGGCCACGATGAACGAGTCGAACGGATGGCGCGAACCGTCGGCCTGACGCTCGCGCAGCGGCGCGGTCTGGGGCGTGGCGATATAGCCCGGGCCGATGCCGTTGCACTGGATGTTGTACTCGCCGTATTCCGAAGCGATGTTGCGCGTGAGCATCTTCAGTCCGCCCTTGGCGGCGGCGTAGGCCGAGACGGTCTCGCGGCCCAGTTCGGACATCATCGAGCAAATGTTGATGATCTTGCCCTTGCCTTTCTTGATCATGGCCGGAATGACCGCTTTCGAGACGATGAACGGACCGTTGAGGTCGATGTCGATCACCTGACGGAACTCGGCGGCGCTCATCTCGACCATCGGGATGCGCTTGATGATGCCGGCGTTGTTGACCAGAATGTCGATCACCCCGACCTCCTTTTCGATCCGGGCGACCATTGCGTTGACCTGCTCCTCGCTGGTCACGTCGCAGACGTAGCCGTGGGCTTCGATCCCCTCGGCCTTGTAGGCTGCCAGGCCCTTGTCCACCAGCTCCTGCTTGATGTCGTTGAAGACGATCCGGGCGCCCTGCCGTGCGAATGCCGTGGCCAGTGCGAATCCGATGCCGTAGGAGGCGCCCGTTACCAGAGCGACCTTGCCTTCCAAAGAAAAGTTTACCATTGTTTTATGGAGTTTATTGAGTTTTTAATGCCCCTCCCCATTAAGTCCCCCTTTTCAAAGGGGGATTTAGGAGGATTGTCTACACTGGATTTTTCGAAATAACCGACCCGCCAAGCGGACGGCTACCCAAAGCGAGCCGATTTTTCCGAAAAGGCCGCAGACTATTATTTCAGGTCGGTTATTTTCGAAAAATCCTGGTCGCCGTAGTCGAGGTTCTCGCCCCCCATGCCCCAGATGAAAGTATAGTTGTGGGTGGCGGCGGCGCTATGGATCGACCACTCGGGCGAGAGGACGGCCTGATCGCCTTTCATCCAGATGTGGCGCGTCTCGTCGACTTCACCCATCAAGTGGCACACGGCGTGCTCTTCGGGAACCTCGAAATAGAAATAGGCCTCCATGCGGCGCGAGTGGACGTGGGCGGGCATGGTGTTCCACACGCTGCCGGGCAGCAATTCGGTCATGCCCATCTGCAACTGACACGTGGGCAGCACCTGGTTGACGAGCATCTTGTTGATATTGCGGTCGTTCGAACCCTCCAGAGAGCCCATGTGGGCCACCACGGCGTCTGCTTTGGTCACTTTCCGGTCGGGGTAGCTGCAATGGGCCGTCGTGGAGTTGAAATAGAACTTGGCCGGATTGGCGGGATCGGCGCTTGCGAAAGTCACCTCGCGATCGCCGGCACCTAGGTAGAGCGCCTCCTTGTAGTCCAGTTCGAACGTCTTGTCGCCCGACTTGACAACGCCCTTGCCGCCGACATTGAAGATACCCATCTCGCGGCGGGTCAGGAAATAGGGAGCCTTGAGCGGATCGATGGCCTCGAGCGGAAGCGTCTCCCGAACGGGCATGGCGCCGCCCACGATCATGCGGTCGTACATCGAGTAGACCAGGTTGATCTCGTCGGATGCGAATACCTTTTCGATCAGAAAGTCGCGGCGCAGGCGCGTCGTGTCGTAGTGCTTGGCATCCTCGGGATGCGAGGCATAGCGGATTTCGTAATTGGTTTTCATGGAATTTATTGATTTTTAGTTTGTTCTGTGCGCTTAAAAGTCGAAATCGGTTCCGGCGCCGAAAATTGGCAGACCAATCTCTGTCTGCAAATATACGAAAAGATTCGGGATTGTAGACTTTCGTGCCGGGAAAAATTTCACCGGCAGCGGAATACCGCTTCGGCAGTCTCGTTTTCCGTTTCATCCCCGGAAAACGGCATTTCACCCGGCGGGCGGGCTGCGGGGGCGACGGCGTGCACTATCTTTGCCGTACAAACCGAAAAATTGCAGATCGATGAAAAAGTTTTCGCTTTTTGTTTGGAGTTTGCTGGCGGCGGTCGCCGCCTCCGCCCAGGTCGCTCAGCCTGCGGCGTGCGACGAGGTTTGCCTGCTCGAAGCGGGCGTCGGGGACCCGGCCGCAGCGGGGACCTATGCCGTGGTCTCACCCGTCGGGCGGCCGACGGTGGGGATGATCGCGCAGGCGCCGCGGCTCGAATCGCTCGATCACAAGACGATCGCCGTCGTGGGCGGCAGTTTCATGGCCTCGGTCACCCATCCCGAGATCAAGCGGCTGATTCTGGAAAATTACCCTACGGCCCGGGTATTGCTCCTCAGTGAGATCGGGTCGGCCGGGGTCTATCCGGCGCCGGGCGTCACGCGCCGGGCCAAGGAGGAGTTCCAGCGGCGGCTCCGCGAAATGGGCGTCGATGCCGTGATCGCGGGCAATGGCGGCTGCGGACTCTGCACGCCGAAAGAGACCGGATCGAGCATCGCGGCCGAATACCTCGGAATTCCGGCCGTGACGATCGCCGCGACGGGTTTCGCCGAGCAGGTCTACGCCACGGCGCTCAACAACGGCGTGCCGGCGCCCCGCGTGGCGGTCTATCCGGGTGCCTTTGCGGCCCATACGCGCGAGGAGCTGCTCGAAAATACGCGCAACGTGCTCTGGCCGCAGATAGTCGATGCACTCACGCGGCCTCTTACGGAGCAGGAGATCGCCCGGGCACCCGCGCAGGGCGAGGCGGCCGGGCGCGAGGTGGTCTTCGCCGGGACGCTCGACGAGGTGAACCGCTTTTTCACCGGGCAGCGCTGGTCCGACGGACTGCCCATTGTGCCGCCGACCCGCGAACGGGTGGAGGAGTTTCTGCGCTTCACCGATCGGCCTTGGGACCAGACGGTGGGGGTACTCCCCGTCGCCCACCGCAACACGCTGGTCTGGCACGTGGCCGTGAATGGCGTGATGGCGGGGTGTCCGCCCGAGTTCATGCCGCTGCTCCTGGCCTTTACCGAGGCGCTGGGTGACCCCGTGTTCCGGCGCAGCCTGGGCAGCACCCACGGCTGGATTCCCTACTGCTGGATCAACGGCCCGGTAGCGCGGCAGCTGGGAATCGACTGTGGGCAGGGGGCGATCTCCGAGCCGCGCAACGCGGCCCTGGGGCGCTTCATGAACCTGGCGATGATGAATCTGGCGGGATACTACGTCAAGGAGGACCGGATGGGAACGTTCGGCTACCCGATGCCATGGTGCCTGGCCGAGGACGAGGCGGCATGTCTGGGGATCGGATGGGAACCCTGGCACGTCGCGGAGGGGTACGGCCTGAACGACAACACCCTCACGGCGGCTTCGGCCCTGCTGTGGGGCAATAACCTCACCCCGGCGACGGCCGACGGGGAGCGGATCATGGAGCTGATGGCCTGGGACATTACGCGGTGCGGGCAGTTCGCGCTCGGGAGCGGCAAGCCGTTCACTGACCGTACGATCCTCGTGACCGCATCCGTGGCCCGCGATCTGGCCCGCACCTATCCGACCCGCGAAGAACTCGAGGGGGCACTGGTCGCAGCGGCCCGGCAGCCGGCCGCGGAGCGCGCTGCGGCGAACTACTGGGCCAATCCCGGCAGCGCTTTCGATCCCGGTAAATACAGCGTCGAGCAACATTTGCAGCGGATCATCCGGCAGGAAGGGGGCGAGCGGACCGATGCTCCGGCGTGGTCGCCGACCGAGGGAAAGATTTGGACCGTGCCGGTGATGAAACCGGGCATGACGCCGATCCTCGTGACCGGCGATCCCGACCGCAACAAGGTGCAAACCATGCCCGGAGGCGGGCGTGCCACCCGGGCGATCGAACTGCCCGCTGCGTGGGACGCGCTGATGGCCGAACGCGGCTACCGGCCGCTGAGCGAGTTTTTCCTGTGAGCGAGGTCCGGAGCGAGGTGAAGCATTGATAATCTGTCATTCCGAGCGAATGCAAGGAATGACAGATTATCTATATTGACTTGCGGCCACACGGTTGCGCTCGGGGATCGAGAACGGATCGTTTTTCGACTGCGCTCTACTTTTCACCTTTGTCTTTTCAACCTGCCTGCGGCGGCTTGACTTTGCTCCAGCTCGGCATAGCCCGTGAAGCGGCTCTGCACTCGCTTAACCGCAAAGTTCGTCTTTCACCTTGTTTGCGGTTCGCAGCCAGCGGAGGGCAAATCGGGAACCGATGCAGTCCTCCGCCCGGGGTGGCTGCGGACTGCCGCCGCATTCCGCGGCGAGTTCTTGCGATGCTCTGCGACCATTCGTCCGGCTGGGGGATCGAAACGCCTTTCATCTTTGTCTTATCCATTTCACCTTATTTGCGACTGCCTTTTCCTGCGAACGGCGGCTAAGCAACCGCGACCGGGTATTCACATACATTTTAACCAAACGACCGCACTCGGGAAAAACCGGGGTGCAGTCGTTTGACAGAGGGCCCTTTTGCCCACTCCGTACCTCTATCTGATGGAATTCATCCGGATGCTGGCTTTGACCAGCGCGATGGCGCGGATGCGGTTCATCGCAACCTCCTTGTCGGCATGGTGGGGATTCTGGCTTACCAGTTTGACATATCCTGCGCGGTCGGATTTCTGGATGTATTTCACCGTCACGTACTCCTCGCCGTCGATGTCGATCGAGAGGAGGTACATGTCGCCCCAGAAAATGTCCTCGATGTCGCGCAACTGCTTGTAGAGCACGATGTCGCCGCTCTTGAGCAACGGGTACATCGAGTCCCCGACGATGTAGATCGCCCCGTCGCATTTGGGCAGGTTGGGAATGTGGATGTAGTTGACGGGCTTGGCCTGAGACTGGTCGGTAAAGAGCGGGACCAGCCCCGCCGTGCCCTCGACCGAGTAGAGCGGCACGCTTTGCAACGGCAGCGAGTTGTCCGTGCGGTGCATGTAGGCGCGCAGATCGGGCTGGGCATTGAACATTTCGCCCCGGCCCTTTTCGAGCCACTCGGGATTGACGTTCAAATCCTGAACGAGGATGTTGCGGTTGCGCGATGAGAGTCCCGCCTTACCGGTCTCGATCATCGAAAGCGCTGCTTTCCCGATCCCAAGCCGCTGAGCCAGTTGTTCTTGTGTCATCCCAAGCTGTTTGCGTATCAGTTTTACCCTTTCGTTCATGGCGCTGTTATCGGAAAATATAATAATAAATTATTGTATTTTGGAGTATAGAATTCAATAAATGAACTTATCTTTGTCCCGCAAAGTTAAACAATTTATATTTCATCTGCAAACTATTTTGCAAAAAACGGTTAATATTCAACTATGTATTCGGTTTCACCTGCACTCTACCGGGAGGTCGTCTCACGCTTGGCGGACGCAATCGACGCAAAAAATTACTTTTCAGGCTCGCTTGCGTTCCCGTTCGCAGCTTGGGAGTGCCGCCTTACAGCCTCGGTAATCGTTTATAGGGAGTGCATCCGGCGCCCCGACGGCGATCAGGAACGCATCTCGGACCTGGTGCCCGTCTGGTGGGAGTTCCATACCGTCTCAGACGAGGGCGAGGTGCTCAACGATTTCGCTTTCAGCGAGCTGAGGCGTTACCTCTGAGGCGACCTTTCGCCGATCCGGCTCTCCCAATCTGGGCGCGGCGATGCCCGCCGGACCGTTGTTTCGAAGAACCCTCCCGCCGCGTCGCCGCGCATCGGGGTTCAAAAATCGAACCGTTCCGGTTCGGGAAGCGGAGGCAGCCCCTGTCTCCGCTTCTTTTTATGTTTCATTCCGAGCGAATGCGAGGAATCTTCCGCGCATGCCTTTGACTTGCGACCCTGCGACATCGCCCGGAGATCGGGCACTTCTTCGCTGCGTCCCGAAAATTATGAATTATGAATGCTGAATTGTCTCTCCCCGATTTTGCCCTCGCAGTCTATCCCTTTCTCGAACTGCAACCCTTTCACCGGGTCTATTACCGCGTGCTCGAAGCCTTTGCCCGGGGGCAGGTGCCGCGGCTGATCGTCACCATGCCCCCGCAGCACGGCAAAAGCGTCGGGGCCACGACCCTCCTGCCGGCCTACGTGCTGGGGCTCGACCCCGACTGCCGCGTGGCCATCGCCTCCTATTCGGGGATGCTGGCCTCGAAATTCAACCGCCGCGTGCAGCGCATCATCGCCTCGCGCGAGTATGCCGACCTGTTTCCCGACACGACCATCAAGACCGGAACGAAGCCGCCGGGCTACATCCGCACGGCCGACGAGGTAGAGATCATCGGTCGCCGGGGCGGCCTGCTGTCGGTGGGCCGCGAGGGGTCGCTCACAGGCAACCGCGTCGACTGCTTCATCCTCGACGATCTCTACAAGGATGCGCTGGAGGCCAATTCGCCCCTGATTCGCGCGAACTGCTGGGAGTGGTATACCTCGGTGGTCCGCACGCGCATGCACAATCGTTCGCGCGAGCTGATCGTCTTTACCCGCTGGCACGAGGAGGACCTGATCGGCACGCTCGCCGCGCGCGAACCGGTCGTCGAACTGCGCGAGTGGGCCCAGCTCGACACGCTCGGACGGGGCGAGTGGCTGCATCTGAATTTCGAGGCATTGAAAACCGGTCGGCCCTCGGAGATCGACCCCCGGCGCGAGGGCGAGGCGCTGTGGGAAGAGCTGCACGGCGCAGAACTGCTGGCCTCCAAGCGGAGGCTGGACCCGTTGCAGTTCGAAGCCATGTACCAGGGCCGACCGTCGGCCCCCGAGGGACTGCTCTACGGGTTGAATTTCGCCCGGTACGACACCCTGCCCCGCGAGATCGTCCGCCGTGCCAACTACACCGATACGGCCGACACGGGCGACGACTACCTCTGTTCGCTCTCCTATGCGGTCGATGCCGACGGGGTGATCTACATTACCGATGCAGTCTACACGCGCGAGCGGATGGAACTCTCCGAACCGCTGGTGGCCGAGATGCTCGTACGGTCGGATACGCGGCAGGCGGCCGTCGAGAGCAACAACGGCGGACGGGGATTCGCCCGGGCCGTGCAGGCGCTCGCGCCGGACGTGCGGGTCGAATGGTTCCACCAAAGCGCCAACAAGGAGGCCCGGATCCTCTCCAACGCCCCCACGGCGCTCCACCTCGTGCGCTTCCCGCGGGACTGGAATCTCCGCTGGCCCGAGCTCTATGCCCACCTGACGACCTACCGCCGCACGTTCCGTGCGAACCGCTGGCACGACGCAGCCGACGTGGTGACGGGCATCGTCGAGCGCGAGGTCGCCGACCCTGCCCGCCGCCGGGTGCGGGGTGTGCGGTTCGTATAGGCAAAACGCAGGAACCGCCGGCACGATCGATCGTGCCGGCGGTTCATTTTCAACGCGGCGGGTTAAAAGTAGTATTTGAGACCCACCGAGGGCTTGATACCGAGTTGGAAACTTAAATCGTCGCCGGACAAGCCCTTACGGGAGAGGTAGGAGTATTCCAGCGACACGAGATTCAGCGAAATGCCCCACCGCGACGAGGGCTGGAACTCGAACGCCCCCAGCGCCAACCCTGCTGCGAAGCCGTAGGCGTTGGCCCATCCGCCCGAGGCGTATGCGAATCCGATGGCCAGTTCCGGCGTGTAATAGAAGCGGTCGCACAACCGCACGTAGTAGGCCAGGTTGGGACCGACGGTCAGCCCATGGGCGGTTACGCCCTCCTCGGACATGAACTGGTAGCCCAGCGAAAAGCCCAGACGCAGGTTTTTCTCGATGAAATGGCCCACCTCGGGAGCCAGGCTGAAAGTCGTCAGCGTGCTCGAACTGTCGGTGTAAGTCGCAACGCCGACCATCCCGCCGAAATACGAATCGCCCTGGTTCTGGGCCGAAAGGGTGTGGAACGACAAGGCCAGGGCCACGGCGCAAAGTAGAATTTTTTTCATAGTTTCTGTTTTTTGATTTTTGTTTGGTTGCTTACACGGTAACAAATATAGTAGATTTCTTCTTATTTATACCACAAAAAATCGGATTTTGAAATAGTCGACGCCTCAAATTTTGCGATTGCTGCCGCAGTCTGCCCGTTTTTTCGTATCTTGCAACAACCCTTTCGGTTGTTCCGGACGGACTTGCGAAATGCTTTTGACCATGAAAAGAATAGCTCGATACCTTGTTCTGGGCTGCCTGTTGCTGCCCGCCTGCTGTCGGTGTCCATCGCGCACCGTTCCGGCGGATGCGACGGCCTGCTACCTGTCTGCTTGGAAAGTGCTGTCTGCCGAAGCCGAAATGCTTGTGGGCGAGCCGCGTCCGCTCGTCGAAGAGCACTTGCTGCCGGACCGTTTCGAAGCCCGGCAACTTGCACGATACGGCGATTCGCTGATGCAAAACCCGTGGCGGCGGCGCGTCCGGTGTGCGATGCGGGAGCGCTGCGAACCCGATACGGCGGCCTTTGCCGCGCTGTGCCGGGAGTTCAACCGCGGGGTGCGCGACGCACGCTACACGCTCACGTTCTTCCCCTTGCACGGCGACGCCATGCAGGCGGCGCTCGTGCCGCGCAGCGACTACCTCCATCCGGGCCGCCTGCCGTCTCCTATCTCCTTTTCTTTGCTCCGGACGGCTCCGTAGAGCGGTTTTTCCGTGCTTCCCGCGGGTTCGAGGAGCGGTAGCCAATGTGAAGCCTGCGTTAAATCGGCCGTCGGGCGGTACCGAACGGGCCGATTTTTCGTACCTTACCCCCGGAAAGAAATCCAAACAGCAAATGAAAGCATTGAAAATCGGAAATTTATGCGCCACGGTCCCTATCGTGCAGGGCGGAATGGGCGTAGGCATATCCCTGGCGGGACTGGCTTCGGCCGTGGCCCGCGAGGGCGGCATCGGCGTCATCTCGTCGGCCGGGCTGGGAGCCATCTATAACGACTACTCGAAGGACTACCGCGCCGCCTCGATTTGGGGCCTCAGGGAGGAACTCCGCAAGGCCCGCGAAGCGACCAAAGGCATTATCGGCGTCAACGTGATGGTGGCCATGTCGAACTTTGCGGACATGGTGCGTACGGCCATCGCAGAGAAAGCCGACATCATCTTCTCGGGCGCCGGGCTTCCGCTCAACCTGCCGTCGTTCCTCACCGAGGGCGCCCGCACCAAACTCGCACCCATCGTCTCGTCGGCCCGCGCCGCGGGGCTGCTGTGCCGCAAGTGGTTCGCCGAGTACAAGTACATCCCCGACGCCATCGTGGTCGAAGGTCCCAAGGCGGGCGGACACCTCGGTTACAAGGCCGACCAGATCACCGACGAGCACTATGCGCTCGAGACGCTCGTGCCCGAGATCGTGGCCGAGGTCCGCGCATTCGAGGCCGAGCACGACTGCCATATTCCCGTCATCGCCGCAGGCGGCGTCTACACGGGCGAGGACATCTACCGCATCCTCTCGCTGGGCGCCGACGGCGTGCAGATGGGCACGCGCTTCGTCACCACCGCCGAGTGCGACGCCGACCCGGCGTTCAAGCAGAGCTACATCGACGCCCGACAGGACGACATCGAGATCATCCAGAGCCCCGTCGGCATGCCGGGACGGGCTATCCACAATTCGTTCCTCGAGCGGGTGAAGCAGGGACTCAAGGTGCCCAAGGCGTGCCCGTTCGACTGCATCAAGACGTGCGATGTGACGCACAGCCCCTACTGTATCATGCTGGCGCTCTACAACGCGTTCAAGGGCAAATTGCAGAACGGTTACGCATTCTGCGGCTCGAACGCCTGGCGGGCCGAGAAGATCCAGTCGGTCAGGGAATTGATGGCGTCGCTCCGCTCGGAGTACGACAGTTTCGCATCCCGTTGCGAGAATTTCTCGTTCAAGGACAAACTCTTCGGCGCCCGATAGCCGGAACGTTCGCATTTTAAGCATCCACCCCGCAGCCGGTTTGCTGCGGGGCGGGTGGGTTTTTTAGTCCGGAGTAAGCCATTTTTCACCTTTAATCCGCCTGCGGTTCGCAGCCAGCGGAGGAGTGCTCGAAGCCGTCAGGCTGCGTGCAGCCCTCCGCCCAGGGTGGCTGCGGACTGCCTTTTCCGGCCAAGCCAGACACGAATCCACTCGGAATGTTAACCCCGATCACCCAAGCAGCAGTTAGTTCTCGATCCCCGAGCAACGTCGAGGGGTCGCAAGCAAGGTGAAAGGACAAAGGTGAAAGGTACTTTCGGGTCCGGGCAAAATCAAGCCGCAGGCGGGTTAAAGGTTAAAGGTGAAAGGTGAAATGTCATTCCGAGCGGATGCGAGGAACCTACCGCTGTATGGCCTTTGCAATTTCTATTCAGCAGCGACCCCTCCGCTCGGGGCGCGTGGTATTCAGCTCCGGTTCAGACTCCAGAATGACAAATAATTTTGAATAGTGGAGTGCTGATTCAAAGCTCCTCGAGCCGTGCCACGGGCGATACGTCCAGCGGTGCGAACTCCCCGCGCTGGTAGCGGTAGTAGCCCGCCATGGCGATCATGGCGGCGTTGTCGGTGGTGAACTTGAATTCGGGCAGAAACGTGCGCCAGCCCCTGCGGCGGCCCTCCTCGGCGATGCCCTCCCTGAGGCCCGAGTTGGCCGATACGCCGCCTGCGATGGCGATGTCTCGGATTCCGGTGTCGCGCGAAGCCCGCACCAACTTGTCGAGGAGGATGCCCACGATGGTGGACTGCAACGAGGCGCAGAGGTCCGCCAGGTGCCGCTCGATGAACGTGGGGTCTTCGGCCACGGCATCGCGCAGCGTGTAGAGAAACGAGGTCTTGAGCCCCGAGAACGAATAGTCGTATCCCTCGACCCGCGGCCGGGCGAAGCGGAACGCTTCGGGGTCGCCCTCTTTGGCCAGCCGGTCGATCGCCGGACCGCCCGGATAGGGCAGTCCCATCACTTTGGCACATTTATCGAATGCTTCCCCCGCAGCGTCGTCGATCGTCGTGCCGAGGATTTCGAATTCGAGCGGCGAATCCACGCGTACGATCTGCGTGTGGCCGCCGCTGACCAGGAGGCAGAGGAACGGAAAGTCGGGATGGGGCAGCCGGCGGTCCCGCAGATCGATGAAATGCGAGAGGATATGCCCCTGGAGGTGGTTGACCTCGACCATCGGGATGTTGCGGGCCAGCGAGAGACCCTTGGCGAACGAGACGCCAACCAGCAGCGATCCGACCAGTCCGGGGCCGCGCGTGAAAGCGATGGCGTCCAGGTCGCCGGCATCGATACCGGCTTCGCGCAGGGCCGTGTCCACCACCGGAACGATGTTCTGCTGGTGGGCGCGCGAGGCCAGTTCGGGGATCACGCCGCCGTATTTGACGTGTACGGCTTGCGAAGCGATGACGTTCGACAGCAGGACGTTGTTGCGCAGCACGGCGGCCGAGGTGTCGTCGCACGAGGATTCGATGCCGAGTATTGTAATATCCATCCGGTTTTTCGGTTTTTAACTAATTTTAGTTAAATTTGCAGGTTATAACGACAGTTCTGTGCGCAAAGGTATAAAAATATTGGGAAAGGTGTTCGCGGCGATCGTTTTGTTGCTGCTGATCGTTCCGGTGGTGCTGTCGCTGCTGCTCGATATTCCTGCCGTGCAGAACTACGTGGTGCAGAAAGCCGTGCAGGCGGTTTCGCGCAAGCTCGAAACGACGGTGAGTATCGACCGGGTGGACATCGGGCTCTTCAGCAAGGTGCGCCTCGAGGGCTTCTATGTCGAGGATTACCAGCACGATACGCTGCTCTACGTCGGGCGGCTCGACGCCTACATCACCAAGTTGGGCCTCTTCGGCGGAGGCGTGGAGCTGAGCCGCGGTGAGATCGCCGACGCAAGGCTTTGTCTAAGGGAGACACCCGGCGGGGAGATGAACATCAAGCAGATCGTCAACCGGCTCTCCAACCCCGACAAGCCCAAGAAAGGCAATTTCCGCCTCTCGCTCCAGAAAGCCTCGATCGTCGACATGGAGCTCTGCCTGGAGCGGCTGCAACACCGCAATCCACCCTACGGCATCGATTTCGGCCACCTGCACCTCTACGACCTGACGGCCTCCGTGGACGATTTCACCATCGACGGACAGGCGATCTATACCGATGTCGAGAGCCTCTCGGCCCGCGAGCGCAGCGGCTTCGTGCTCGAACGCCTTGCGGGACGCTTCTACCTCACGGGCGGCAGCATGGGCTTCGACCGGACGACGATCATTACCCCGCACTCGAACATCACGATTCCCTACATCTCGCTGGCGGGCAATTCGTGGGCCGACTACAAGGACTTTACGGGCGAGGTGCGGCTGGACGGGGCGCTGCGCAACACGACCGTCTCGACGGACGACGTGGCCTATTTCGCCCCCGCGCTGCGCGACTGGCACACGGTCTTCAGCGAGATCAATATCGAGCTGGCGGGCTCGGTCTCCGACCTGACGGGCGAGATCAAAAGCCTGCGGATCGGAGACGAGACCTCCCTGACGGCCGACGCTTCCGTTCGTGGGCTGCCCGACATTCGCAACGCCCATTTCGACCTCTCGGTTCCGCACCTGACGACGACCGCTGCGGCCATCGACCGGCTGGCGGCAGACATCGGGCACAAGGAGCTGTCGGACAAACTGGTCGCAATGCTCGACAACACGGGCCGCATCGACCTCTCGGCCCGTTTCCGGGGGCTGCTCTCGGATTTCGACCTCGAGTTGGGGCTTGCCACGGCGGTGGGCGACGTGCGGTGCAACCTCGAGATGAAGCCGCTCGAACAGCCCGGGCTTCAGCGTGTCCGGGGCGACGTGGCGGCGCGCAACATCTGGCTGGGCGAGTTGCTCGACCGGCGCGATCTGCTGGGCAATGCCACGCTCACGGCCCGCATCGACGGCATGGTGGGGCGCGGCGTGGCCGACGCCAACGTGGTGGGGAACATCTCGCAGCTGGGTTTCAACGGCTACGTCTACGATTCGCTCCGGCTCGACGGCCGCCTCCACAACCGGGGCTTCGACGGCCTGGTCACCTCGCGCGACCCCAACCTCGATTTCGATTTTCTGGGCTCGGTCGACCTGAACGATTCGGTGCCACGCTACGACTTTACGCTCGACCTGCGGCGCGCCGACCTGGCGCGGCTCCATATCAACCGGCGCGACTCGGTGTCGCAGCTCTCGGCGATCGTTGCGGCCAACGCCTCGGGCCGTTCGCTGGACGACTTGAACGGCAGCATCGAGGTTTCCGATGCCGAATACCGCTACAACGACAAGCGGATTGCGGCCGAAAACCTGACGGTCCGCGGCCGCAACTCCGCACACAGCAAGCTCATCGAGCTGCGCTCGGATTTCGCCGATGCCACGTTCCGCTCCAAGACCAGCTACCGCACGGTCTTCGAATACCTGCGCCAGAGCGCCTGGAAATACCTGCCGATGCTCCGGCGCGATACGCTGAGCAAGCGGCAGCGCGGTGCGACGACCGCCGTGGCGGACGACTATTCGCTGCTTTCGGTCGACATCCGCAACATCAACCCCATCGCAGACGCCGTGTCGGCGGGCTTGCAGGTGGCCGACGGATCGTCGCTGCGGCTGCTCTTCAACCCGGCCAGCGACAAGCTTTCGCTCAAGGCCTCCTCGGAGTATATCGAACGTAAACGCCTGCTGGCCACTCGCCTTACGGTCAACGCCTCCAACCAGGGCGACTCGCTGGCCGTCTACGCTTCGGCCGAGGACCTCTATGCGGGGTTCCTGCACCTGCCGCACCTCTCCGTCACGGGCGGCGCCCGCGAGGGGCGCATGCAGCTCTCGACGGGCTTCGACGATACGCTGCGCCACACCTCGGGGCTGGTGAGCGTCCGCGCCGAGGTGATCGACGAGCACGGTCCCCACGGCCGTGTGGTCGACCTCTCGATCCTACCCTCGCACATCACCCGGGGCAAGAAGACCTGGCAGATTTTAGCCCACCGCATCCAGCTCGACACGGCCGAGGTTGTCATCGACCGCTTCCTGGTGATGAACAGCGGGCAGGAACTGCTGGTCAACGGCATCGCTTCGCGCAGCAGGGGCGACTCGGTGACCGTGCGGCTCAAGAATTTCGAGTTGGGACCGTTCCTGCAATTCACCGACCGCCTGGGCTATGCCGTCGAGGGGCGGACCAACGGCGAGGCGACGATGAAATCGGTGCTGCGCGGCGGCGAGGTCACGGCCGACATCCTCGTGGACAGCCTCTCGGTCAATGGCATCGCGGCGCCGCCGCTGCGCCTCACGTCGGGCTGGGATTTCGCCCGCAACCGCGCCGGGGTGACGGTCACCGACCGCCAGAAGCGCGACACGCTCATCCGCGGCTTCTACGCGCCCGACCTGAAACGCTACTACGCCCGGCTGGCCGTCGACAGCCTCGACCTGGGGCTGCTGGACCCCGTGCTGACGGGCGTGATCTCCTCGACGCACGGCCTGGCTTCGGCCGACCTGGTGCTGCGCGGGGAGGGGCGCGAGGCCGACCTTGCGGGTTCGATCCGCGTGGCCGATTTCCGCACGACGGTCGATTTCACGCAGGTGACCTACCGCATGCCCCGGGCCGTGATGACGGTCGAGGGCAACCGTTTCCGGGCCGCGAACGTCGAGATTTTCGACCCCGACGGCAACCGGGGACGCCTGGACTTGGACCTGAGCTTGCAGCACCTCTCGAACATCGCCTACGACGTGCGCGTAGCGCCCGAGCAGATGATGGTGCTCAACACCTCGTCGCGCGACAACGACTTCTTTTACGGCCGCGTCTACGCCTCGGGCCTGGCCCGTATCTGGGGCGACAAGGGCAGCGTCGAGATGGACATCACCGCCACCACGGACGACAATTCGACTTTCTTCATGCCCCTTTCGAGCAAGTCGAACATCTCCTCGGCCGATTTCGTAACGTTCGTCCAGCCCGAAGCGGCCGATACGGTCGACCTGGTGACCCAAAAGAAACGCCTGTTCGAACGCAGCCGCCGGCAGCAGACCTCGGCCGGAAGCCAGATGAACATCGCCCTGGCGCTCAACGTGCGGCCCAACGTCGAGGTCGAGCTGACGGTCTCGGGCAACGTGGTCAAGGCGCGCGGCGAGGGGATGCTCAACCTGGAGATCAAGCCCCGCTCCAACGTCTTTGAAATGTACGGCGACTACACCATTACCGAGGGAAGCTACCTCTTCTCGTTGCAGAACCTCATCAACAAGCGCTTCGTCATCGAGAACGGCTCGATGATCCAGTGGACCGGTTCGCCGATGGACGCCATGCTCGACATCGACGCCGTCTACAAGCTCAAGGCCTCGCTGCAACCCCTCTTGCAGGGCACCGCCGACAACCTCTCGCCCGACCGTTCGGTACCCGTGGAGTGCGTCATCCACCTGGGCGAGCGGCTCACCAACCCCTCGATCACGTTCGACGTGCGCGTTCCGGGCACCGACCCCGAGACGCAGACCATCATCGCCAATGCGCTCAATACCCCCGAGTCGGTGGACATGCAGTTTCTCTACCTGCTGCTCTTCAACAGCTTCCTGGCCGAAAACAGCGCCGCCTCCAACTCCAATATCGGGGCTTCGGTGGGCGTCGGGACGGGTCTCGAATTCATCTCCAACCAGCTGAGCAACTGGCTCTCGGCCGACGACTACAACGTGGTGATCCGCTACCGTCCCAAGTCGGAACTGACGAGCGACGAGGTCGATTTCGGCCTTTCGAAGAGCCTGATAAACAACCGCCTGTTTGTCGAGGTCGAGGGCAACTACCTGATCGACAACAAACAGGCCGTGAACAGTTCCATGTCCAATTTCATGGGCGAGGCCTACATCACCTACCTGATCGACCGGGCCGGAACGCTCAAGTTCAAGGCGTTCACCCAAACCATCGACCGCTTCGACGAGAACCAGGGTTTGCAGGAGACCGGGATCGGCATCTACTACAAGGAGGATTTCAACAATTTCCGCGATTTCCGCCGCCGCGTGAAAGAGCGTTTCACCAACAAGAAGCGCAAAGCCCGTCGGGAAGCGCGGCGGGCGGCGGAACGGGAGCGACGGGATACGCTGCCCGCAGCGGAGCGCCCCGGTAAGGAACAGACCGAAACAATAAACTTAAATAAAAAGGAATAAACATGACAACATTTTTGCAGGCCGCCGAGGCGGTGGCCCTGAGTGAGGAGACCCGGATGGGACTGTGGACCCTGTTTACCAAAGGCGGCTGGCTGATGTGGCCCCTGCTGGCGCTGGGGGGCGTGACGATCTTCATCTTCGTGGAGCGTTTCATGGCCATCCGCAAGGCGTCGGTCTTAGACATGAATTTCATGAACCGCATCCGCGACTACATCTCCGACGGCAAGATCCAGACGGCGGTGAACCTCTGCAAGAAGACAGACACGCCCATCGCGCGCATGATCGAGAAAGGCATCGAGCGCATCGGCCGCCCAATGAGCGACGTGCAGACGGCCATCGAGAACGTGGCCAACCTCGAGGTCTCGAAGCTCGAAAACGGTCTGCCGTTTCTGGCCACCATCGCCGGCGGCGCCCCGATGATCGGCTTCCTCGGCACGGTGCTGGGCATGGTGCAGACTTTCATGGACATGTCCGCCGCGGGCGGCACGGTCGACCTGGGGCTGCTGTCGAGCGGCATGTACGTGGCCATGGTCACCACCGTGATGGGACTCATCGTCGGCATCCCGGCCTATTTCGGCTACAACTACCTGGTAGCGCGCATCGAGAAGCTGGTGTTCCAGATGGAGGCCAACTCGATCGCGTTCATGGATATTCTGAATCAACCCGTTCAAAAATAGGCGCATATGGCAATCAAACACGGCTCGAAGGTCGATAAGAGCTTCTCGGCCTCGTCGATGACCGACCTGATGTTTCTCCTGTTGCTCTTCCTCTTGATCGCAACGACGCTCATCAACCCCAATGCCCTGAAGCTGATGCTGCCGAAAAGCTCCAACCAGCTCAAGGACAAGGCGATGACTACGGTGTCGATCCAACAGAACGGCTCCTCGTACCGCTACTACGTCGAGTTGCAGGACGTGGGGTCGATCGAAGGCGTCGAGCGGGCGCTCCGGACGCGCCTCGACGGGCAGCAGGACGCCACCGTGTCGCTCCACTGCGACAAGACGGTGGCCGTGGACGAGGTGGTCAAGGTGATGAATATCGCCAAGGACAACGGCTACAAGCTGATTCTGGCGACCACACCGAAATAAGTGAATTAAAAATGAAAAATTAAGAATTGAAAATGAACGGCCGCTATCCTCTGCGCTCCGAATCGTTGCCGGTAATTTTTAATTTTTAACTTTTAATTCTTACTTTTAATGCACTACTACGATCCCGAAAATAAATCCCCGCGCCGTTGGGCGGCGATCGCTGCGGCGGCCTATGCGGCGCTGCTGGCGGGGTCGTTCGCGCTGGTCACGTTCGACTTTACGCCGATCGTGGAAAAACCGGGCGACACGATCCTGGTGGATTTCACCGAGCCGCCCCCGGAACCTCCTCGGCCCGTGGTCAAGGCAGCCCCGGAGCCGCGCGTACACGACGTGGCGGCCCCCGTGGAGCGGACGGCGCAGGTCGCGGGCAAGGACGAAACCACGCAGACTCCCAACCCCCGGGCGCTGTTCCGCATGTCGAAAGGCGGCCCGGACGAATCCGCCGATGCGGGCAATCCCCGCGCCCCCGAGGGCGAGGACAAGGCCTCGGGCACCGGTCCGGGGCTCAATCCCGACGGACTGGACCAGCTCGACAAAGGGTTGCAGGGCCGTGGGCTGGTGGGCGACCTGCCCAAACCCGCCTACCCCGGTACGAAGAGCGGAAAGATCGTCATCCGCGTGACAGTCGGCCCGCGCGGCGACGTGACGGGGGCGGCGTTCGAGCCCAAGGGTTCGACCGAGAGCGATGCCCGGCTGGTCGAAGCGGCCCTCGCGGCGGCCCGCAAGGCCCGCTTCACCGAGAGCCGTGCCGCCGTGCAAGGCGGTACGATAACCTATGTATTTCGCATGGAATAGTGTACGATATGAATACCAGACTTATCCTCTTGCCATTCGTCGGCTGCCTGCTCTTCACGACGGTTGCAGCCCAACGACCAAAACGCGGCGAAAAACCCTCAGCCGGGCAGGAAACCTCCGAGACCGCCCAAGCCCGCCTGCGCTTCGTGGAGCCGACTTTCGATTTCGGAACTATCGAACGCCGGGGCGGCGACCTGATCCACGAGTTCGAATTCGTCAACGAGGGCACGTCTCCGCTGGTGCTGGTGCGCGTGATAACCTCGTGCTCCTGCCTGAAAGCCCACTTTTCCAAGCGCCCCGTCGCCCCGGGCGAACGGGGCACGCTCCGCATCACTTATGAGCCGCACAAGCGCGAACCGGGCGTGTTCAACAAGGTGATCCAGATCTACTCCAACTCCGCCGGGGGCCGCGTGGTGGTCACCGTGCAGGGCAATTCGGTCGACACGGACCGCAAAACGAAAAACAGAAATTAAATTTTACGCATGGCCATACTCTTCACAAACGCGACGGTGCTGCCGATGACGGCCGCCGCCGATCAACCCCTCACTTTCACCGGATCGGTGGGCGTCGAGGGACACCGTATCGCCCTGGTTACCGCCGATCCGACCGCCGTCGAGGCGTTCCGTGCGGCGCACCCCGATCTGAGGGAGATAGACTGCCGTGGCAAACTCCTCCTGCCCGGGCTCATCAACACCCACTGCCATGCGGCCATGACCCTCCAGCGCAGCTATGCCGACGACATGGCCCTGATGGAGTGGCTCAACGACTGCATCTGGCCGTTCGAGGCACGCCAGACGGCCGACGACGTGGCGTTGGGCATGACGCTGGGCATCGTCGAGATGCTGCTGGGCGGCGTCACCTCGTTCGTGGACATGTATTACCACGAAAACCGCTGCGTCGAGGTGGCCGAACGGCTGGGCATCCGCGCGTTGCTGGGCTGCAACTATTTCGACACCAACATCGAGGAGGTGCTGCCCGAGCTGGAGGACGCCGTGCAGCGGGCCGCCGGAAGCCGCTTGGTGAAGATCGCCGCAGCGCCCCACGCGGCCTACACCGTCTCGCCGGAGAACCTCCTGCGCGGCAAGGAGTTGTGCCGCAAGTACGGCCTGCACTACATGACCCACATCGCCGAGACCCGCGACGAAATGCGCATCGTGGCCGAGCGCTTCGGCACCACGCCCGTGCGGCACCTCGACGCGCTGGGCCTCTTGGACGAGCGGACCATCGGGGCGCACTGCATCTGGGTCGACGACCGGGACATCGCCATCCTTGCCGAGCGGGGCGTGGCCGTGTCGCACAACCCGCAGAGCAACATGAAGATTTCGAGCGGCGTAGCGCCCGTTGCGAAGATGCTTCGTGCGGGGGCGCTCGTGACGGTGGGCACCGACGGCACCTGCTCGAACAACGACCTCGACATGCTCGAAGAGCTGCGCACGGCGGCGTTCCTCCAGAAATCCGCAACGGCCGACCCGCTCGCGCTGCCCGCCTACGAGACGCTGCGGCTCGCAACGGTCAACGGCGCCCGCGCGCTGGGCTTCGCTCCGGGCGAGCTGGGCGTGGTGGCCGATGGCGCGCTGGCCGACCTGGTGGTCGTTGACATGCAGAAACCCCACATGCAACCCATCCACAACGCGGTTTCGAACCTCGTCTACTGCGGCAAGGCCGCCGATGTCGAGACCGTCGTGGTCGACGGCCGGATCGTGGTCGATCAGCGCCGCATCGCGGGCGTGGACCTGCCGGCGCTCTACCGCGAGGTCGCCGACGCCGTAGGGCGCATCATCTCCCGGGATTGATTGTTTTCGTCCACATCACAGGCGCGTTTCCGTAGCGGAAACGCGTTTTTTTTGTGGCAGGTTTGGAATTTTGCGCGATTAGTGGTATCTTGTAGCAACCAAAAACCTGCCGCTTATGAAACGGATGCTCTTCTACCTGATCTGCTCGCTGATACCCTTTGCCGCAACGGCCGGCTCGATCGAGGTCGCCGGTACGGTCGCCGACAGCCTGGGCGCCCCGATACCGGGGGCCTTGGTCCTCGTCAAACACGGCCCGGGGCGTGCGACGACCGACCGCAAGGGCTTTTACTCGATTTCTGCCGGGGAGCGAGATACGCTTGTTTTTCGTTTTCTCGGCTTCGGGGAGCAGCAAATTCCCGTGCAAGGTCGCAAGCGGATCGACCTGAGGATGCGGCCAGCGAACGAAGATATTGACAAGGTCGTCGTCCTGGCCGGAGATTCGGGCCGGATCGAGGTCGAATACGCCTGTTCCGAAGAACCGGTTGCCATAATCGGCTATGGATCGGCTCCCCGGCAGGGGTTCGTCGGCGCGCCCGACCGCTGGCAATCCCCGAATACCGAGGAGTACGCCCGCTATGCCGAAAACCGCTTCCGCTCGGCCCTCGACGAGCCGCTCTCGACCTTCGCGCTCGAAGCCGACGGCGCTTCGTACACCAACTGCCGGCGGATGATCCTCGCGGGCAGGCGGCCTTCGGTCGACGCCGTGCGCATCGAGGAGTTCGTCAACTATTTCCCCTACGACTACCCCGCGCCCGAGGGGTGTCGTCCGCTCTCGCTCACGGTCGATGCCGGGCCCTGCCCCTGGAACCCCGCGCACCGGCTGGCGCGCATCGCGCTCCGTGCCCGCGAGATTCCGTCGGCCGAGCTGCCGCCCGCACACCTGGTCTGCCTCATCGACGTTTCGGGCTCGATGCGCAGACAAATGCCCCTGGTGCAGGCCTCGATGAAGATGCTTGCGGACAACCTGCGGCCCGCGGATCGGGTTTCGATCGTCACCTATGCCAACGGCGTCAAGGAGGTGCTGACAGCTGTTCCGGGGTCGGAGCGCCGGCGGATTAAGGACGCAGTGAATGCGCTCGAGGCCCGGGGCGGTACGGCCGGAGGGGCCGGGCTGGAGAAAGCTTACGAGGCGGCCGTGCGGCACTTTATTCCCGGCGGCAACAACCGCATCATCCTCTGCACCGACGGCGATTTCAACATCGGCCGCTCGTCGGACGAAGCGATCGAGGAGCTGATCGAACAGCGGCGCAAGGAGACGGGTGTCCAGCTCTCGGTGCTGGGCTACGGCATGGGCAACTACAAGGATAAGAAAATGCAGTTGATCGCCGAAAAGGGCAATGGCAACTACGCCTATATCGACGATTTGAGGGAGGCCTCGAAAGTGCTGTTCCACGAGTTCGGATCGACCGTTCATACGGCGGCCGCGGACGTGAAGATGCAGGTGGAGTTCAACCCGGCGCTGGTGGCCTCGTATCGCCTGGTGGGGTACGAGAGCCGCCTTTTGAACAACGAAGATTTCAACGACGACCGCAAGGATGCGGGGGAGATCGGCGCGGGCCATAGCGTCACGGCCCTCTATGAGATCATCCCCGTCGGCGCGGAGGAGCATCCCGCGGGAACGGTCGACGCCCTGCGCTACCAAAGCCGCTCGGGAACGCCCGTTGTGACGATCCCCTCGGCCGAGATGCTGGCCGTCAAGGTGCGCTATAAACTGCCCGGCGAGGAGCGGAGCCGCCTCATGGAAGAGCCGCTCAGGGACGATGGAGCCGCCGAGCTCACGGGCGATTTCGCCTTTGCCGCCGCGGTGGCCATGTATGCCCAGTTGTTGAAAGTCTCCGATTTTCGGGGCGACGCCACCTGGGACGATGTGATCGCTCTGGCCGAACGCGGTATCGGCGAAGACCCCGGCGGCTACCGCCGCGCATTCGTCGACCTAGTCCGCACGACCAAATACCTCAAATAGAGTTTGCCGATTTCCTGATTATTCCAGGAGGCGTGCGAGATCACTCCTCGATCCCCGAGCCCGACGAGGGTCGCAAGTAAGGTGAAAAGTGAAAAGTTTTTTCGATCCCCGAGCATCGTCGAGGGGTCGCAAACAAGGTGAACTATGCAATTGAGCGAGTGCAGAGACCGCTTGCAGGCATGCCGAGCGGGAGCAAAGTCAAGCCGCCAAAGCGAATTAAAGGTGAATGTTCTCGATCCCCGAGCCCGGTTGAAAGGTCGTTGGGTAAAAGCACTCAGCGGAAGATTCCTCGCATCGCTCGGAATGACAACGATTGACTGGCGACCCCTCGACCGGGCTCGGGGGTCGAGGACGGGTTCAGGGGTCGAGTACCGGATTCGAGGAGCGAGAACAAGGCAATTCTGCGGATGCTAGGAATCCGTTGCTTTATACCTTTCACATTTCACTTTGTCTACGGCCCCTCGACGGGGCTCGGGGGTCGAGAGGACATCTCACCTTTAACCCGCCTGCGGCGGCTTGACTTTGCTCCCGCTCGGCATAGCCCGCAAGCGGTCTCTGCGCTCGCTTAATCGCAAAGTTCACCTTTCACTTTATTTGCAGTTCGCAGCCAGCGGCGGGCGTAAGACGCCCGTTTTATGGGCGGCAGCCGTTCCGAGGCGCTTTCGAGCCCGTTATGCGCTCCCGGAGTGCAGTCCTCCGCCCGGGGTGGCTGCGGACTG
>NZ_DBFWLG010000029.1:0-54824 GCF_048465575.1 Alistipes sp. | reverse complement strand
GCGAAGACCGATCGGTAAGTGGAATAGTTATCCGGGATCGCCGGGTGGTGCCATGCATAGCTGCCGTCGTTCATGAAAGAGAGTTTGCGCGCAAGTTCCGACGGCCCGCCCGGCGGGGGACGGAACAAAGATACAACATCGGAGAGGCGATGTCAAGGGTTTAGCCGGATTTTTCTATCCGATTTTCGAAAAATCCGGCTAAACCGATTCACAATTCATCATTATTTTCGCAGGTGGTTGGGTTGCGGGCTGTCGATGTTGGTCAGGAAAGGAAGAAAATGGGCTTGCGACCCCTTGACGGGGCTCGGGGAGCGAGGAGGAGGGGTTTGCGAGCTCTCGACGGGGTTCGGGGGTCGAAGATGACTTTTCACCTTTGTCCTTTCACCTTTCACCTTGGTCTCGACCCTCGTACGGGCTCGGGGATCGAGGTCGGGTGAATTGGCTTCTCGGCGTTGCTCTGGTGTCGTGGGCACCTTTCACCTTTCACTTTATTTGCAGCCCTCCGCCCGGGGTGGCTGCGGACTGCCGCCGCCGAGGGCGGCGCGGACAAGACAGTAAGCGGAAGATTCCTTGCATGCGCTCGGAATGACAACGATTGACCGGCGACCCCTTGACCGGGCTCGGGGAGCGAGGGTTGGGATGACGGAATATAATTATGAATTGTGAATTATGAATGTGAATTTTTTGAAATCCCCCGCGAACCGGAGTTTGCGGGGGATTTAAAAACGTCTCAGATCAGGTTCTCGCGTTCGATGTCCTTGAAATAGCGGTAGGTCGCCACGCGCAACTCCTGTGCGGCTGCGTCGTCGCAGACCAGGATGCCGCTGGGGTGAACCTGGAGCGCCGAAATGGTCCATTGGTGGTTGTAGGAACCCTCGACGCCGTGGCGCACGGCGCGGGCCTTTTTGGGGCCAGTGGCCAGGATCAGCACCTTTTTCGACGCCAGCACCGTGCCCACGCCCACCGTGAGCGCCGTTTTGGGTACGAGCGAGGTGTCGCCGCCGAAGAAGCGGGCATTGACCTGGATGGTGTCCTGCGTGAGTGTTTTCTGCCGCGTGCGCGACTGCAACGATGAGAACGGTTCGTTGAAAGCGATGTGTCCGTCCTCGCCGACGCCGCCCATGAAGAGGTCGATGCCCCCCGCTTCGACGATGCGCGCCTCGTAGTCGGCGCACTCTTTCACGAGGTCCTCGGAATTGCCGTCGAGAATGTTGACGTTTTCGGGCCGGATGTCGATGTGCGAGAAAAAGTTGTTCCACATGAACGAGTGGTAGCTCTCGGGGTGATCCTCCGCGAGGCCGACATATTCGTCCATGTTGAACGTGATGACGTTGCGGAACGAAACGTCGCCCGCCTTGTGGCGACGGATCAACTCCTTGTAAGTCTCCAAGGGCGTGGAGCCGGTCGGCAGTCCCAGCACGAAAGGCGAGGTGGTGTACTGCTCCTTGTTCTTGATCTGGCGGATGATGTAGTCGGCGGCCCACTGGGCGACCTCGTGCGGGGTATTTTCGATGATTAAACGCATGGCTTATAAAAGTGAAAAGTGAAAGGTGAAAAGTGAAAGGTGAAAGATCGAAAATCAGAACATTTTCACGAAAACCTCGATCGCCTGGTATTCGGCCATGCCGAGCCGGTCGTAAAGTTTTGCGGTGTTCTGCGTGCGCTCTTCGGCCCGCTGCCAGAACTCGCGGGGGTCGCTGCCCGGGAAAGGCATGATGTCTTTCTGCGAGAGGTGGCGGTAGATGGCGTGACGCTTCATAATCAGCTCGTCGGGCGAGAGGGGCACGGCCATGTCGACCATCCCCAGGTCCCACTCCATCCAGGCGCCGCGGTAGAGCCAGAGGTGGCAGTCGCGCAGCCACTCGTCGTCCTTGACTACCTCCAGCGCGCCCAGGATCGCCTCCATGGCCGTGCGGTGCGTGCCGTGGGGGTCGGCCAGGTCGCCGGCGGCGTAGATCTGGTGGGGCCGCACCTCGCGCAGCAGGTTGACGATGATCTGAATATCCTTGTCGGTGAGCATCCCTTTCTTGATGCCACCCGTCTCGTAGAACGGGAGGTTGAGGAAATGGGCGTTGGTGTCGGGGTTCAGGCCGAACGAGCGCACCGCGGCGCGCGCTTCGGCGCGGCGGATGGCCCCTTTGAGGTCCAGCAGCGCACGCGGCTCGGGCTCGCCTTTCTTCTTGCCGGCGATGATCCGCTCGATGTCGGCGTAGCGGTCGCCGAAGCCCAGCTCGCGCGCCGTGTCGATGTTCTGGAGCACCACGTCGTCGTGCACGGCCACGTTGCCCGAGGTTTCGTAGGCCACATGCACGTCGTGGCCCTGCTGTACGAGGCGGATGAACGTGCCGCCCATCGAGATCACGTCGTCGTCGGGGTGGGGCGAGAAGACCACGATGCGCTTGGGGAACGGCGCGGACGGGACGGGGCGCGTCGAGTCGTCGGCGTTGGGCTTGCCGCCCGGCCAGCCGGTGATGGTGTGCTGGAGGTCGTTGAAGACGTCGATGTTGATCTGGTCGTAGGTGCGGCCCTGTTCGAGCAGCTCGCCCAGCGAATTCTCGATGTAGTCCTTGTAGGTGAGCTTCAGGATGGGTTTCCGGACCACCCCGCACAACCAGACGACGGCCTTGCGGACGAATTTGGGCGTCCAGTTGCAGGGGCCGACCAGCCAGGGCGTCTGCTCGCGCGTCAAGAGCTGCGCGGCGTTCTCGTCGATGACCACCTCGATGTTGGGGTGGCTCTGGAGGAACGAGGCGGGCACCTGCCCCGTGATTTCGCCCTCGACGACTTTCTGCACGATGTGGGCTTTCTCCTCGCCCCACGCCATGAGGATGATGCGCTCGGCGCGCATGATGGTGTCGATGCCCATCGTGATGGCCATCTTGGGCGTGTTCTCCAGGCCGAAGAACGCCCCCGACTGAATCTTGCGGGTGTTGTGGGTGAGCTGCACCAGCCGCGTGCGCGACTTGGAGTAGGAGCCCGGCTCGTTGAAGCCGATCTGGCCGTCCTCGCCCACGCCGATGATCATCAGGTCGATCTTGCGGATCGCATGGTCGTACGAGGCGCAATACTCCGAGATGCGGTCCTCGGGGGTGGTGCCGTCGGGGATGTGGATGTTCTCGGGCTGGATGTCGATGTGGTTCAGGAACTCCTCGTGGATGCGGAAATTGCGGCTCTGCTGCTCGGTGGTGCGGATGGGGTAGAACTCGTCGAGGCTGTATACGGCCACGTTGCGGAACGAAACCTGCCCCTCGCGGTGGCGCTTGACCAGTTCGCGGTAGAGGCCCAGCGGCGTGCGGCCCGTCGTAAGGCCCAGCACGAACGGCTGCGACTCCTCGTAGACCTCGTTCGAACAGTGGATTTCGTTGTAGTTGCGGATCGCCTTGACGATCACGTCGGCCACGTACTGCACGCCCCGGTACTCGTTTTCGTAGACCCGGGTGTGGATCTTCTCGTAGCGGTGGATGATGTCGCGCGGGGCCGATTCGGCGATCAGGCCGCCGTCTTTGGGCAGGGAATATTTGTTGTTCATGTCAGTTTGAAAATTTGATTCGTTCGAAAAATTCGGGGCGGTGGAAATCGGGTTTCGGAGCCTCGACGGGCCGCCACGAAAGGAAATGCGGATGCGACAGCCGGTCGCCGCACTTGTAGAGGTTCATGCGGGCCTCCAGGCCGTCCCACGACGTGATCGCGTGGCGGAAGAGCGCACGGGGCGGAATGGCAAGGGTGAGGGACCAGCGGTTGTCGCCCTCGCGTTCGGGGAACGGGATGCCCAATGGCAGCGTCGTCGTGCGCTTCACCGCAGCCATGATCTCCGGCGAGGCATGCACGGCGTCGGCATGCGTATGGCGAAATCCGAGGAGCATGCGGCCGATCGGGGTCGTCTCGAAATTGTAGTAGCCCCGTTCGCCGCCCACGGCCAGGAAGAACTCCACGCACGAATCGGTCCAAACCTCGCCGTTGTCCTCCGAAACGAGCGCCGCGGTATAGCGCTCGGCGACGTCGAAGCGCAGCAGCAAAAGGTCGCCCGTGTGGAACATGCGGAACGAGACCTGCGGCGCATAGGGGAACTGCTCCGGCCAGTTGCAGCACGCGATAGGCTCGGGTGCGATCCGCTCGAAAGCCCGACGGACGGCTGCCGCGTCTTGGGTATCGAGATCGGTTATCTTGCTGATTTCCATCTTATCTGTATTTGGCCGCGGTATCGCAGACGATGCGGCACATTTCGGGATAATGCTCCTCCATGCTTTCGAGCAGCCGGTACTGGGCGTGCGTGCGCACGAGGTTGTGCTCGGGGTACCTGATCTTGTAATAGGTGTCGCCGTCGATGTAGTCCATGAGAAAGCGCAGCACCTGTTCGAAAGTGATGTAGCGGGCCGAGAAGGCCAGGTGGTCGATCTCGGAGGGTGCAAGCTGGCGGGCGCGCTGCGAGAGGTAGCCGTCGGTGTAGGCGCGGAACATCTCGAGCGAAAGGCCCACGCGCGCAAGGTCGCGGTCGTCCTCGTCGCCCGTGTTGCAGTAGGAGCGGATGGCGTCGCCGAAATCGTTGAGCGATGTGGAGTTCATCACCGTGTCGAGGTCGATGGCGCAGAGCACCTCGCCCTGGCGGTCGAAGAGGATGTTGTTGATCTTGGTGTCGTTGTGGGTGACGCGCGTGGGGATGATGCCGTCCTCGACCAGCGACCAGAACGCGAGCATCTCCGCGCGGCGCGCCTCGATCCAGCCGATCTCTTCGGGGAGCTCGCCGACGCGGCCCGCGGCGTCGCGCCGGAGCGCCTCGTCCCACTGCGCGAAACGGTGGCGGATGTTGTGGAAGCCGGGGATGGTCTCCGCGAGCGGTTCGGTGAAATCGGCCAGCTGGGCCTGGAACTTGCCGATGCCCTCGCCGCCCTTGCGGGCCAGTTCCGGGGAGTCGGCCCGGTTGTAGGCCGCCGTGTCGTCGATGAAGAGCGTGACGGCCCAGTATTCCCCGTCGGAATCCAGATAGCAGAGTTTGCCGTCGAGGGTCGGAACGACGGTCATGGCTTCGCGCTCCGGGTCGCCGCCCGCGGCCGCCACGCGGCGGCGGATGTGCTCGGTGACCTTGCGGATGTTCTCCATCATGGCCGGTACGTCCCGAAAGATTGTCTTGTTCTTGCGCTGGAGGATGTAGTCGGGGGCGTCGCCCGCGGTGCGGACGATGAACGTGTCGTTGATGAAGCCCTCGCCCAGCGAGTCGATCTTCAGAACGGGGCCTGCGAGTGCGAAATGCGACGCTATCTCCTGTAAATGTGTCTTCATGTGCTAAGGTCCGGTCTATTTTCAGGTTACAGACTCAAAGGTACTGAATTAAACGCAGAACTGCAAACCCTATTGTGTGAAAAGAGCCTGTCTTTCGAAAGAAAAACAGGCTCCGGAACTCTTCGTGGCGCGTCATCGGATCGATTCGACCACCGTGAACGTCACCTCGCGCACGACGCGCGACTGGCCCTGGTAGTTGCCCTTGGAGACGATGAACGTGGCGGTGTAGGTGCCCGGACGGTCGTAGGTGTGCTCGTAGGAGGGGATGTCGTCTGTCACGCCCTTGATGTTTTCGCCCGTGTCGGAGGCGATCGTGTTGAGCCGGATGGGCTGCATGAAGACCCACTGCGCGACCTCGCCCAACTGGTTGGCGTTGCCGCCCTGGAACGTGATCTGCCCCGTATCGACCGTAGCGCCGCCCTGGCCCTGGAACTTGGGGTTGCCGTTGCCCGAGGCGTTGTGGATGTAGGGGTTCGAGGCGTGACGCGCGGCCAGCGAGAACGAGACGAAATTCATCGCCGAGTAGCCGTATGTCTGCGGCTCGTACTGCTTGAACTGCACCGTCAGCGACGGATTGACGAAATAGAAGCGCATGGCCTGGTCCGCCGGAGCGTGCAGGTACATGGCCCAGGAGAAATTGTCGGCGTAGGGCGTCACGTCGTAGGTGCGGGTCTGCCACTTGACCGTGCTCGAGCGTTTTTCGACCGTGTAGTCGAGCGTCTGCCAGTCGGCCCGGTCGATCGACTCGACCACCGGGCGGTCCTTGGCAGCATCGGAGCCGTCGAGCCCCGCGAACTTGTTGCCGACCAAGAGGTCGAGGTTGCTCGTGAGGTCCGTGGGCCCCCACTGCTGCCCGATTTCGAGCGTCAACTCGCACTTTTCGATGTCCGCCAGATCGACCGTCGTGCGGTCGCGGTAGCGGTATTCGTGGCCCGTGTCGCCGTTCCAGACGGTGATGAAATCGGCGTTGCCCTCGAACCGGAAGAGCACGGGTTCGCCCGCGCGGTAGGTGTTCTCGGGGGCGAGACTTACCGTGAACTCCATCTCTTCGTAGATGTCGTTGTGCTCGCAGGAGGCGGCAGAGACCGCGAGGGCCAGCGCCGCTGCGAGGTATGCGATGCGTTTTGGTTTCATATCGATCGGCTTCATAATGGTTACCATAGAGGATTCTGCCGCAGGGCATGGTTGACGCCCAGCTCCTTGGTGGGGATGGGCAGGTAGATATGCCGGGCCGCGACGTTGGAGTAGTTGACGGCGGCGAAATTGACGATCGTGCCGTTCTTGTAGCGGTTGTCCGACGGAATTTCGGCCCCCGCGGCGTGCATCTCTTCGACGAACTCGCCCCAGCGGATCAGGTCCCACTTGCGCAGCCCCTCGAACGCCAGTTCGCGAGCCCGCTCGTTGCGCACCAGCGCCAGGAACGACACGGGATCGCCCAGCTGGCTCTCGTCGGTCTTGATGCCCGCCCGGCTGCGGACCCGGCGCACGGCCTCGCGGGCCTGCTCGTCGGGCGCTCCGGTCGACCGGGTGACCGCCTCGGCGTACATCAGGAGCACGTCCGAATAGCGCAGGATCGGGAAGTTGATCGTGGTGTAGAGCCGCTTGGCCGACATCTGCTTCTCGTAGACGGTCTCGCGGCGCCACTTGCCGGCGTTGCGCACGGCGGCCATGACCGTGGGGTCGTAGAGGAGGCGGTCCGTGTCGAACGGATTCTCCACCGTGAGGTCCTGCCCGTCGATCTCCTCTTTGGGCAGCGAGAAATTGTTGTTATAGACCCAGGGCGACTTGTAGAGGCTGGCCGGGATGGTCAGAATCTCGTTGGTGTACTGCACGTTGTCGTATTTGTACGAAATCTTGCGCGCGTTGTGCCCCTGGTAGTTGTAGGGCGGGAGGTTCCACTCCTGGCGCACGTCGGTGATCTGCCTGTTGTCGGCCTCCTCCTCCGCGGTGCGGTCCGTGGCCCAGTAGAGCTGCCACAGTCGGTACGATCCGTTATAGTAGCCGTAGGAGTAGTTGCAGGCCCACTCCGAGTAGTTGTTGGCGCTCGACTGCGATTTCAGACCGATCAGGTCGCCGATGCGGCCGTTGGTCCACGCGGAGGCGTTGGAGCGGTCGCCGAGGAACTCGGCCTCCCACATCGACTCGCGGTACTGGGTGTCGTACTTGTCCTGGATCATGTTGATGAACACCTGCCGGTAGCTGGGGTTGAGGTCGTGCTTGCCCGAGGCGATCGCCTCGTTGGCCCAGTAGGCCGCACGGCCGTAGAGCTCCTGCTTGGTGAGCTCCTCGATCGGCTTGACGCTCTGGCCGGCCATAAAGAGGTGGATGCGCGCCAGGATGCCCTGGGCGACGGTCCGGCTCACGCGCGAGGGCGTGCCTTCGACCCCCTCGCTGAGGTCCGGGACGCAGGCTTCGATCTCGTCGACCGCCCATTTGAGGATGCGCTCCTGCGCCGTCGCGGCCAGCTGCACGTCCTCGGGGTTGGGCGAGGTGGTGGCGCGGGTCCTCAGCGGCACGTCGCCCCAAGCCTGTGCCAGCAGGAAATGGTAGTAGGCTCGCAGGAAGCGGGCTTCGGCGACATAGAGCTCCAGCGGATGGGACATCTCCTCGGGTTTGAGGGTCACCTTTTCCATCGCTTCGAGGAAGCGGTTGGCGTTCTTGATCCCCTCGTAGAGCTTGGACCACGTGCCGTAGATCACCTCCGTGCTGGCCGAGTGGTTGTACTTGTCCACGCGCGATTCGGTGTTGTTGTAGTTGGCGTAGTAGCAGAGGTCGTCGGCGTTGCTGATTTGCAGCGAGTAGTTGTTGCCGTAGACCTCCTCGCTGTTGAGTGCTCCGTAGACGCCGGCCAGTCCGTAGACGATCTTCTGCTCGCTCGTGTAATACCCCTGGTCGGGAATGACGTTCGGCTCCATGTCGAGGAACGAGCAGGCCGGGAGCGCCGCCAGAAGCAGCGCGCAGGTTCCCGGAACGAATATGCTTTTGATTTTCATAGCGTAAAGTGTCGTGTTAAGCCGTTAGAATGTGAGGTTCACGCCCGCCGTGAAGCCCAGGGCGCGCGGGTAGGCCGACCAGTCGAATCCGGGGGTGAGGACCGAGTTGCGGGTCGAGACCTCGGGGTCGGGACCGCTGTACCCGGTGAGGGTCCAGACGTTGTCCGCCGAGACGTAGAACCGCAGGTTGCTGATGCCCGCCTTGCGCAGCGAACGGCCGGGCAGCGTGTAGCCCAGCGAAACGTTCTTCAGCCTCAGGAACGACCCGTCCTCGACTACGCGCGAGGAGTAGACCTCCGTGCCGTTGGCCCGCGAACGGGGGATGTTCGACGCGGGGTTGTCCGCAGACCAGCGGCCGGCGTAGGAGGCCAGCTGGTTGGTCTGGCTCTTGCGGCCCGACTCGAAGATCAGCCGGTTGGCGTTCAGCACGTCGTTGCCGTAGCTCCACGAGAAGAAGATGTTGAGGTCGAAGTTCTTCCACGTGAGGTTGTTGCCGAAGCCGCCCGTATGCAGGGGCTGGCCGCAGCCGATGATCGTGCGGTCGAAATCGTCGATCGCCCCGTCGCCGTTCATGTCGCGGTATTTTGGGTCGCCCGGCCGGATCTGGTTCCGCTGGAACGTGCTCATGTGTGCAATGTCCTTGAGCAGCAGTCCGTTCTCGTCGAAATCCGAGGCCTTGTAGATGCCGTCGTAGATGTAGCCGTACATCATGCCCGTGGGCTTGCCCACCTGCGAAATGTAGGGGAACTGCGAGTTGTAGGTCATCTCCCACGCCACCGACGACTGGAGGGTGTTCTGGTTGTCGACCAGCGCCAGGATCTTGTTGCGGTTGAACGCGATGTTGAACGAGGTGGACCACTGAAAATTGCGGTTCTTGACGTTGACCGTTTCGAGCGTCAGCTCGAAGCCGCGGTTGCGGATCTTGCCGATGTTCATCATCGCCTGCGTGTAGCCCGTCGAGGCGGGCAGCAGGGCATAGAGCAACAGGTCGCGCGTGTCTTTCAGGTACCAGTCGCCCGTGAACTTGATGCGGTCCTCGAAGAAGCCCAGGTCGAGGCCCACGTTCCACTGCTCGGTGGTCTCCCACTTGAGGCGGTCGTTGGCCATGTTCGAGACGTAGTAGCCCGGGACGCGCTCGCCGTTGAAGACATAGTCCAGCGAGTTGCCCGCGCCGGGCTGCACGGTGATCTGCGAGTAGTAGTCGTAGGGGGTCTGCGTGCGGTTGTTACCCGTCAGACCCCATGAGGCGCGGAGCTTGCCGTTCGAGAGCCATTTCTTCTCTTTCAAGAGGTTCTCGCGGTTGAAATTCCACGAAGCGCCCACCGAGGGGAAATAGCCCCAGCGGTTGCCCTCGGGGAACTTGGACGAACCGTCGGCGCGGAACGAGAACGTGAGGTAGTACTTGTAGCGGAAATTGTAGTTGGCGCGCATGAGGGCCGACATCATCCGCCAGTCGCTGTATACGCCCTTGACGATCTGGTAGTTGCCGGTGTAGATGCCCGCGATGCCCAGCTCCTCGGAGGTGATCTGCGTCGAGGAGACGCCGTCGTAGGTCTGCTTCTGGCCCTGAAGCGTCAGACCGGCCAGCAGGTCGAGGTTGTGGCTGCGGCCCAGGCGCTTCTTGTAGGTGAGCGTGTTCTCGTTGAGCCACGAGCGCTGGTCGGTCCAGTAGATCGCGCCGTTGACCCCCTTGCCGCTGGGCGAGCCGGCGTAGCCGGTGTAGGTCTCGCTGCCGTTGAACTCCTCGCGGCGGCGCTGGTTGAGGGTGTAGCCGCCCGAGAGTTTGAGCGTCAGAGAGGGGGTGATCTTGTAGGTGAGCGCGGCGTTGGCGTTGAGGTAGTCCACCAGCGTCTTGCGGTATTCGTTTTTCGCCGTCTTGACGGGGTTGAAGCGGTAATCGTCCGAGCCGGAGACCGCCTGGTCGAGCATCGAGTCGAGGATGTCCTGTCCCGGGGGTGTTACCGGGCGGTAACCCCAGACCGAGAACATCAGCCACCCGGTCGACGAGGAGGTGCTCTCGGCCGTAGTGGGCGTGACGCCGTTGGTCGCCGTGCGCGAGTAGTTGGCGTTCATCGTCAGCTGCAACTTCTTGGTGATGGGCAGCGTGAGGTTGGCCTTGCCCTGGTAGCGCTGGAAATTGGAGCGGATGATGATGCCGTCCTGGTCGAGGGCCGAGAAGCCGACGTTGTAGCGCAGCCCCTCCTTGTTGCCGCCCGAGAGCGAGACGTTGTAGTTCTGCTGGAGCGAATTGCGGTAGAGCTGGTCCTGCCAGTCGACGGCCGGGATGCGGCGGTAGTCCTCGAGCGTGAGCCCCTCGCTGAAATAGCTCTTGTTCATGGTCGACTCGTCGAGCAGTTCACCCTGCAACTTGACGAAATCGTAGGAGTCCATCAGGTCGATCTTGTTGGCGATGCGGTTCAGGGTGAACGAGGCGCTGAAATTGACGGTCGGGCGCCCCTCGGTGCCGCGCTTGGTGTTGATGACGATCACGCCGTTGGCGCCGCGGGCGCCGTAGATGGCCGTGGCCGAGGCGTCTTTCAGCACGTCGATCGATTCGATGTCGGCGGGGTTGATCGCATTGGCGAACGAACTTTCGGAGGGGAAGCCGTCGATGATGTAGAGCGGCGCGCTGCTCTGCGTGAGGGAGTTGTTGCCGCGGATGGTGACGTTGGCCTCGGCGCCCAGCGCACCGTCGCCCGTGGTGACCACCACGCCCGCGATGCGGCCGCCCAAGGCCTGGTCGAACGAGGTGACGTTCGATTTGAGGATCGTCCCCAGGTCGGCCTTGGCCACCGAACCCGTCAAATCGCGCCGAGTCGAGGTGCCGTAGCCGATGCTGACCACCTCGACGGCGCCGATCGAGGCGGCCTCCTCCTGCATCTTGACGTTGATCGCCGTGCGCTTGCCGACGTGCTCCTCGACCGTGGTATAGCCCAGGTAGGAGAAGACGAGCGTCTGGTCCTCGCGGGCCTGGATCGTGTAGTTGCCGTTGGCGCCGGTCGCGGTGCCCGTCTGGGTGCCCTTGACCAGGACGGTGACACCCACCAGCGGTGCGTCGGAAGAATCGACGACGCGCCCGACGACGGTCTGCTGCGCAAATGCTCCGGCCGATACCGATAGGGTCAGCAGCAGCACGGCAGCCATTCGTTCGAGTGTTTTTCTCATGTTGGTTGTAGATTGGAATATGCTTACTTTTTCTTCAGCCGGAACTCCACGGGCTGTCCGTGGCGGCAGGTTACATGCAGGAGGGTGCCCGTGTCGGTGGAAACGGTCTCCACGCCGGGATATTGCGATGCAAGCTCCCAGCTGCCGGTCAGCAGCACCTCTTTTCGGATCGGCTGGCTCTCCTGGGCCGTGGTGTAGGTCTTTTCCGTCAGGCCCAGGTCGGGCGTGCAGACGCTCATTACCAGCTCTCCGTCCGCGACAGTGCGCTCCATGAGGATCGTCTCGCCCGTGGCGCTTTTCACCAGCCCCTCGCCCGCAAAGTCCGTGAAAAGCACGTAGCCGGTGATGCCCGTCTCCAGGTCGCGGACCACATGGGCGTCGTTGTCGCGCCGGAGGACCTCGTAGGTCTCTTTCTTGGCGATGCGGCCGATCTCCTTGTTCGTGGGCTGGATGTAGACCGCATACTCGTAGGCTGCCTCCCGGGGCGCCCGGCCGTGGTCGATGTATGCCGTGGCGAAATCGCCCGACTGCGGCTGGTGCGTCTTGTCGTTGGGCGAGGTCTGCCGCTGCCGGAGGATGTTGACCGGGCCGGAGTTCTTCACCACGTAGAAATTGCCCTTGGTGTCGGAGAGCATCAGCCGCTCGGCGCCGCTCTTCGAGAGGCTGAACGGAAACGCGTCGACCACCTCGCCGTCGATCTCCATCGGTTCGCCCTTGTCCTTGAGCTGAAGCTGGAAAAGGGTGGTCTCGGTGGGGTAGGAGGCGTTGTCGTTGCGGATGCCGCTGCCGATGCAGACCAGGCGGTTGTCGAAACAGAAGATCGACTTGCGGGCCGTGGCGCCCTCGGTGAAGCGGGGATAGTCGCGCTCGACGAACCAGAGTGCCAGGGCGCCGTTGCGGCCCTCGAGCGACGAAGCGCCGGAGAAGCGGATCGGGTTGCGCTCCATGAGCGTGCCGGGGCGCGGGCTCTCGAGCTCCTCGAACGGCAGGTGGATGGTCGTGGCGCCGGGCGGGCGGTTCCAGTCCCAGCCCTCCTGCACGAATCCGCTCTCGGCGGCCGTGACGGGGTTGCCCGAGCCGATGATCGGGGCGGTGCCGTAGCTCTGGTAGCGGCCGTAGCGGTTGTCCTTGGCGTAGATCTCCGAGCCCCAGACGTCGCTGTTGTAGGCCTTGAGCGTCACCATCCAGTCGCCGCGGCGGTGGATGCCCGTGGCGCCGTAGTTCAGCACGAAGAAGCCCGAGGGCGTGGGGCCGGCCTGGATGCCCTCCTTTTTGAAGCGAGAGGCGAGCTCCTTGTCGGTGCCTTTCAGGCGCAGGAAAGCGCCCGCCAGCTCGGGATCGGAAGCCTTGCCGCTGCCCGTCAGGTCGCCCAGCGCCGCGAGGTAACCGAATGCGTTGACGTCGGCGTCGGGGATGCGGCCGTTCTTGTTGAGCGGGTGGCGGCCGGCGATGCCCAGCCCCCAGTCGCGCAGGTCGGTGTAGTCGGCCATTGTCATGAGAGCCAGCTTGAACGTGCGCCGTGCGGCTTCGGAAAGGGTGAAATCGGTGCCCTCGGTGGCCTTGCAGTAGTAGCCGATGGTGGCGAACGCGCCGGTGGAGTAAGCGGGGTAGAAGCCGCCGTGGTGGAACGTCGTGCCGTCGGGTTTGATGCCGCCGATGGTGCCGGGCGTGAAATCGAGACTGCCCGAGAGCCAGACGCCGAGGGCTTTCATGGCGCGGTACTGCTCGGCCTCGGTGGGGAGCATCAGGGCGCTGATGAGCTTGGGCGTGAGGAGCGTGTGCCAGGCGTCTAACAGCTCGTCTCGGCCGTAGACGTAGGGTTTGCGGGTCTCGGCCAGGCCGCTCCAGTAGGCCAGCACCCGGACGTATTCGCCGGTCTTGCCGCGGGCGGCGATCTTGTCGCGCATGAGCCACATGGCGTCGTAAATCTTGCGGACGTTGTAGCCGTAGTGGTGGTTGGTGCCGTTGCCGTGGCCGAAAGCGAAGCCCTGGTCGATGGCGTGGTCCATGACCAGGAAGAACTGGTCGTCGTATTTGTCGTCGCGGTTGACGTAGCTGTTCAGCGCAAAGGCGTAGAGCATGTTCTCGATGTCGTCGAGCCGCAGTTCGCCCTTGGGGCGGTTGCACTCGTCGTTCGAGAGGAGCGGGGCGCCAGCGAGGCTGCCGTCGGCACGGCGCTCGATGGCCGCCTTCGCGAGGTTGGCCTGGGCGCGCGGAATGATGGTGCCGTTGATATAAGGTACGCTCGACATGGTGGCCGTGACGATGGCGTCGATGCGCGACTTGACGCGGTCCAGCATCTTTTTCTCATCGGCCGTCGGCTCCCGCAGCGGCTCGGCGTACTGGTACTGCTCCCACTCCCAGAGCCTCGCCCAGTGCCAGAGCGTGCGCCGCAGGTTGCGGTTGTTGTCGGGAATCTGCCGGTCGGGGGTGATCTGGTCGTTGAGCTTGAACTCGGCGAACGTCAGGCGGTCGAGGAAGATTTCGCCGTTGGGCACACCCTCGGGCGTGGTGACGGTCATGCGGGAGAGCTGCTGGGAGGAGTGGTCGCCCCACATGTCGTTCCATTTGATCCAGCAGGCGCGCCAGCCCGTGAAATCCATGTGGAAATCGAAATGGTAGGGTTTCTCGCCCGTCGGGGTCTCGAACGTGAAGCGCAGGTCGGCGTCGGCGGCCGCGGGGTTGTAGATCCAGAGCATGATGCCCGCGCCCTTGGTCCGGGCCGAGCGCATCAGCGAAGCATAGTCGGCGTAATGGAGCGCCGAGGGGGCCGTCCAACTCCAGCGCAGCGACTGCCGGCCGTCCTTGTAGCGGTCGCCGCTCAACTCGATCCGGCTGTTTTCGTCGCACGTGAATCCTTTGGGAATCTCGGTTTCGAACGTGATCCTGGCGTCGATCGCTGCCGAAACCTCCGTGCTCCGAAAGGCCGCAGTGAGCCCTAAAAGCGCTGCTGCACCATATATAAGTCCCTTTTTCATAGAGTATATATTTAGTCAAATGTAGGCAAAGAATTCGGAAAGCCCAAATTTAACGGGAAAATAATAATAAAAATTTTATCCACATAAGAAATAATTATTAAAAAGCGTTCTAACTCCGAAAAAAAGTTTAACTTTGTACGAAAAGCCTGTTCGATTTAAAATTAAATTTAAAGACTTTCTTATGAGATTCGCAATGAAGAGCCTGATCGCCGCGCTGCTGGTCGCGGGAGTTACGGCCTGCACCGAGGGCCCGAAGCGTGCAGCCATCATCGACGAGAACGTGGCCGTGGCCGTGCAGCAGATCGGTGCGCTGGCCGACCGAAGCGAGGCGGGCGGCACGATCCGCATCCCCTCGACCTACAAGAACGGCGAGGTGGAATACGTGCCCGTGGACGACTGGGTGAGCGGCTTTTTCGCCGGTACGCTCTGGTACATGTACGAGCTGACGGGCGATGAGGCGTGGGCCGAGCGTGCGCAGTGCCACACCGAGGTACTCGACTCGGTGCAGTGGCTCCAGTGGCATCACGACGTGGGTTTCATGATCTACGACAGCTATGGCAACGGTCTCAGACTGAAGAATATCCCCGGATACAAGGAGGTGATCGTCCAGACCGCCCGATCGCTCTCGACGCGCTTCCGCGAGGTGCCGGGCGTCATCCAGTCGTGGGACGCCGACCGCGGCTGGCAGGGCGAAAGGGGCTGGCAGTGTCCGGTGATCATCGACAACATGATGAACCTCGAACTCATGTTCAAGGCCTCGGAGTTCTCGGGCGACAGTACCTATTATAATATGGCCGTGCGCCACGCCGACCGCACGATGCAGGAGCATTTCCGCGACGATTACAGCTGCTACCACGTGGTCGACTACGACCTCGCGGACGGCCATGTCCGCGGCCGCTGCACGGCCCAGGGCTATGCCGACGACTCGGCCTGGGCGCGCGGGCAGGCGTGGGCTGTCTACGGTTTTGCGACCTGCTACCGCTTCACGGGCGACCGCCGCTACCTCGACCACGCCGAAAAGGTGGCCGGTTTCGTGCTGAACGATGAGAACATGCCCGCCGACCTGGTGCCCTACTGGGACTACGACGCCCCGAACATCCCCCAGGAGCCGCGCGACGCTTCGACGGCGGCCGTGCTCGCCTCGGCGTTCTATGAAATGTACACCTACACGGGCAACGAAATGTACAAGCAAACGGCTGACCGGATGATCGAGTCGCTCTCGTCGCCCGCCTACCGCGCTGCGGTCGGAGAGAACGGCGGGTTCCTCCTGATGCACTCGGTGGGCAGCATTCCCCACGGGAGCAACATCGACGTGCCGTTGAACTACGCCGACTACTATTTCCTCGAGGCGCTGATCCGCAAGGGGAAAGTGGAGGCCGGCCAACCCTTGTTCTAACACGCTAAACCGGGTACCGATTTGAAATTGCGCAACCTCATCCTGATCGCCGCCGCCGTGTTGGCCTGCCCGGTGCAGGCGCAGCCGGCCGCAGACGTGGCCGACGAGCGGATTCTCTCGTTCGAAAGTTCCGCGGCGCCCCTCGAGGCGTCGGCCGGCTCGCGCGTGGAGCTCTCCGGGCTCCACTACAAGCACGGGACCCGCTCGGCGCGCTGGCAGTGGTCGCGCGACGGGGCCCGGCTGCGCATCGCCGCCCCGGTCGACTACCTGTCGAAAAATCCCAACCCCAAGGAGACCTCCGTCTCGACGTTCGTCTTCTGGGTCTATGCGCCCCGGGCGCTGGAGGGAAAGTTGCGTTTCGAGTTCCGCAAGGCGGGGCGCACCTGCGCGTGGTTCGACTACGGCCTGGGCTTCACAGGCTGGCGCGGGGCGTGGGTGGCGTTCGACCGCGACATGCAGGGCCGCCCCGAGGAGGGGATGGACGAGCTGGTCGTGACGGTCGAGGGGGCGGCGGAGGGAGAATTGTTCCTCGACCACTGGATTCTGGCGTCGTTCCAGGACGTGAGGCACCACACGGCCGATTTCCAAGCCCCGCTGATCAATGCCGGGACAACCAACCACTGGCTCGTGCTGCTCGACTCGTGGCGGCATCCGCTGCCCGAGGCCGCCGCCGAGGTCTCTGCGGAGGAGTTGCACGACATGGCCACGGTCGAGAAGCGGCTCGTGGAACTATTGCTGGAGGACAAGCGCCCCGCAGCGCTCGGCGGGCTGCGCGAACGCTTCGCGGCTTACGGCATCGAGGAGAATCCCGACGGCACGGTGCGCGGCAAACCGATCTGGTTCGTGCGCTACTCCGAGACCTACATCAATTTGGGCCACCCCGACGTCCACAAGCTCTTTGCGGCCAACGGGCAAACCGTGAGGGCTTATAACGACCTCATGTACCAGATCGCAGTTGCCCACAGCCTGAACGAAAACCCGGCCGAGCGCGACGAACTGGCCGGCATGTACGTCCGCATGACGCGGCACCTGCTGGACCAGGGCTTCGCCGCCGGCAGCGCGCTGGGCACGCTTCACCACCTGGGGTACAGCATGCGCAATTTCTACACCGCTCCCGTGCTCATGCGCAAGGTGCTCGAAAGGGCGGGGCTGCGCCACAGCGTGCAGCAGGCGATGGAGTGGTTCTCGGGCGTGGGGGAGGTCAAGCTGCCGCCCCGGGAGTTGGGCATGGACATCGACGCTTTCAACACCTCGCTCGTCGGCCGGCTGGCCAGCATCGTCATGCTGCCCGACACGCCCGAAAAGGCGGTCTGGATGGAGTGCTTCTCCCGCTGGGTGGACAACGGCTACAAAGTGACCGAGGGGCTGTCGCCGTGCTTCAAGAGCGACGGCACGGTCTTTCACCACCGCCACCACTACCCGGCCTACGCCGTGGACGGCTTCAGCGGCGGAGCGGTCAACGCCGTGTGGCTCTTGAGCCGCACGGGCTTCCGCGTCAGCCCCGAAAGCCATGCCAACCTCAAGCGCGCCCTGCTCGAAATGCGCTTCTATTGCAACCTGCGCTCGTTCCCGCTGGCCCTTTCGGGCCGCCATCCCGACGGCAAGGGGGCGCTCGTGCCGTGGCACTACGCCCGCCTGGCCGTCTCGGGGACGCCCGACGGCATGCGCGAGGTGGATGAGGAATTGGCGGCGGCCTACCTCCGGCTGGCTGCGGGCGAGGACCGCTACACGCGGGCGTTCCGGGCTGTGGGCATCCGCCCCGAGCCCTCGCCCGAGGGGACGCGCGTCTACGGTTACAACGCCTCGGTGGCGCACCGCGGCGGCGACTGGCTTGTAACGGCGGCCGGACACAGCCGCTACCTCTGGGCGGCCGAGACCTACCAGGGGGCCAACCACTACGGCCGCTACCTCACGCACGGCAGCCTGCAACTGCTCGCGGACGGCGATCCCGTGTCGGCTTTCGGCAGCGGATTCCGCCAGGAGGGGTGGGACTGGCGCCACATTCCCGGCACCACGGCGCTCACGATTCCGATGGAGCGGATGCGGGCCGACATCCTGAACGTCGACACTTGCTCGGGCTATGAGGAGATGCTCCTCTCGGACGAGGCGTTCGCCGGGGGCGCGAGTCATCGGGGCCGTTTCGGGGCGTTCGGGATGAAACTGCACGAACACGACAAATACAACGGGTCGCTCAGGGCCCGCAAATCCTATTTCTTCTTCGGCAACCGCGTGGTGGCGCTCGGTTCGAATATCGAGAACGCCGCCCCGGGTGAGGTGCATACCACCCTGTTCCAGAACTACCTCGCCGACCGGGCCGCGCCCGTCGCCGTGAACGGCGAGCCGGTGACGGCATTTCCCTACCGGAGGACGTTGACCGATGGCGGCGTGCTGCGCGACAATTTCGGCCATGCCTGGTTCGTTCCTCATGGAAAGGTGGAGCTGCGGCGCGAGCGGCAGCACTCGCTCGATGAGGAGACCGACGCCCCGACCGAGAACGACTTTGCCACGGCGTGGATCGACCACGGCACGACGATCCGCGGTGGATGGTACGAATACCTGCTGGTCGTTCATCCCTCCGACGAGGAGGTGGCCGAATACGCGGCCCGGCAGCCCTACGAAACGTATGCCGCCACGCGCGAGGTGCATGCCGTGCGGGACCTTGCGAGCGGGGTCTATGCCGCGGTGGTGTTCGAGGCGACGGACGACGTGCCCGGAGCCGATGCCGTGGTGGCCGTCGAGCGGCCCTGCATCCTGCTTGCGAGCCGCGATGACGGCGGGTTGCTGACGCTGAGCGTCGCGGACCCCGACCTCAGGCTCTACGAGGGCCCGAGCGACGAGCGGTACGACGCCGACGGCAAACGCATCGAGCGGAGCATCTACTCCCGCACGTGGATCGACAACCCCTCGGCCGAGTCGCCCGTGCGTGTGACGCTCTTCGGGCGTTGGGAGCTCGCCGAGCCGTCCGACTTTTGCCGGGTCGTGCACGTCGGACCCATCCCCGGCGACGAGGGGGCGACGGGCACGGTGCTGGAATTCGCGTGCCGCGAGGGCGCGACGCGCGAGGCGAAACTCAGAGAGACAAGATAGCAAATGGTGAAATTCAGAAATATCGTTCCCTTTTCCGGGCTGATACTCGTGGCTTGCTCCCCCGGGGCGACCGCAGAGCGGCCCAATGTGATCTACGTCTTTCCGGACCAACTGCGCAACTCCTCGCTGGGGTTCTGGAGCGATCCGGAGTATGCGTCGCAGGTGGGGTGGCGCGGCGACCCGGTCCTGACGCCCAACCTCGACCGCTTCGCGTCGGAGTCGGTGGTGTTGAGCGAAGCGGTGAGCAACTGCCCCGTGAGCAGTCCCCACCGCGGGATGCTCCTCACGGGCATGTGGCCCGAGCGCAGCGGCGTGGTGCTCAACTGCATGTCGGAGCGGCCCGAGAGTTCGCTGCGCGAGGATGCCGAGTGCATCGGCGACGTCTTCGCGGCGGCCGGGTACGACTGCGCCTACATCGGCAAGCTGCACGTCGACCATCCCACGCCGAACAACCCCCAGCGCCCGGGCACCTACGTGAGCGACGACCTACCCGAGTGGGATGCCTACACCCCGCCCGAACGACGCCACGGATTCAACTACTGGTACTCCTACGGCACCTACGATGTCCACAAGCACCCCCACTACTGGGACACCGCCGGCAACCGGCACGACGTGGACGAGTGGTCGGTGCAGCACGAGATCGGCAAGGCGATCGACTACATCCGTAATGCGGATGGGGTGCGCGACGCGGACAAACCGTTCTTCATGATGATCGGGCTCAACCCGCCCCATTCGCCCTACGCCTCGACCGACGACTGCGACCTGGAGGGGTACGCCCACTACAAGGATAAGTCGGCCTCGGAGCTGCTGGTGCGCGCCAACGCCGACACGACGATGGCCAAGACGGCCGCCGCGCCGTTCTATTTCGCCAACGTGTCGGGCATCGACCGCGAGTTCGGGCGGCTGCTCGACGCGCTCGACCGGGCGGGCCTCGCGCGAAACACCATCGTGGTGTTCGCTTCGGACCACGGCGAGACCCTGTGCAGCCACGGCATCGTCGATCCCAAGAACTCCGTCTGGCGCGAGTCGATGAACATCCCCTTTATCGTGCGCTATCCGGGTCGGATCCCGCACCGCGTGGACGACCTGCTGCTCTCCTCGCCCGACATCATGCCCACGCTGCTGGGCCTGGCGGGCCTCGCGGAGCGCATCCCCCGAAGCGTCGAGGGGCGCGACCTGTCGTCGGTGCTGATGCAAAGTCCCGTGCAGGCCGAACGGCCGCAGGCCGCGCTCTACATGCGCAACCTCGACGGCGAGCGCGACGCCGAGGGGCTGGTGCGCGGCTTCTTCGCCGAAGCGCGGGGCGTGAAGACCCTGGAACATACGCTCGAACTGGCCGTGGACCGCGCGGGCCGGCTGACGCGCGTGCGGCTGTTCGACGACCGGACAGACCCCTACCAGATGAACAACCTCGACCCCGCGCGGCACTCCGAGCTCTTCGCCCGGCTGTCGGGCGAACTGGCCCGGCTGCTGCGGGAGTCGAACGACGCATGGTACCGCGAGCGGACCCTGTCGGATATAGTACCTTACGATAATTAATACTTTGAATCGAATATGAACAAAATCTTGCTGTGGATTGCAGCGGCGGCGGCCGTCGTCCTGCAATCGTGCGAAAAAACCGACGGCATCCGCGATGAGATCGAGTCGCTGAGGGACCGCATCGCAGCGCTGGAGGCCCGGGTCGGCGATGTGAACCGCGACATCGTGGCGCTGCACCGCCTGATGGACGAGTCGACGGTGATCGTCGGGGTGAAGACCACTGCGACGGGGTACGAAATCCAGTTGAGCGACGGAACGTCGCTGCCCGTCATCCAAGGCGAGAAGATCGAAGCGCTGGTGCCCCTGATGGGGATCGACGCCGAGGGCTTCTGGACCGTCAGCCTCGACAACGGCCAGACCACCGAGCGGCTCGTCGTGGGCGGCGAATTCGTCTCTGCCTGGCCCCGCAGGGACGGTGCTCCCGAGGAGAACGCCGAGGGCGTTACGCCCCGCCTTCGGGTCGATGCCGACGGGAACTGGCTCGTGGCGACCGACGGGGCGAACTACGTGCCGCTCTTGCAGAACGGCGAAAAGGTCAATGCCCTGGGCGACAAGGTGAACGTCCAATACAGCGGGTTCTTCAAGTCGGTGGAGTACGACGCCGAAAAGGGAACGCTCCGGATCGAACTGCTCACGGGCGGAACGCTTGCGCTGGCCGTGCAGGACGATTTCGGAATCACCGTCACGGCGGCTGCGAACGAACCGTTCCGCCTGGGCGAAACCCGGCAGTTCGAGGTCGTGCAGAAGAACGTAGCCGAAGCCCTTATTACGGCTCCCGCGGGCTGGTCGGCCCGGCTCGAGGAGACGACCCTCACGGTGACCGCGCCCCGCTCGTTCGACGCCGCCACGGCCGCTGCGACGCTGTCGCTGGCCGCCGTGTCGCCCCAAAACTACCGCAAGGTGACCGTCGTGAACCTAACGCTGCTCAACGAGCAACTGGATGCCAACGCCGCCCTGGCGTGGCGAAATTTTAAGGCCGGAACTGCGGAGAACGTACTGCTCGATTTCTCGTATGCCGGTTACAAACACGGAGAGGTCGCCCCTGCGGACGTTTCGACCTTGGGTTACAAGGTCTACAACGTCCTCGATTACGGCGCCGATCCCACGGGTGCGACCTCCTCGCGGGCCGCTTTCGTGCGGCTGCTCGAAGAGCTGAAGCTCACCGGACGCAACGCCTCGGGCGGCAACCAGGCCAATGCCGACGCCCGGGCCGTGATCTATTTCCCGGAGGGCGATTTCGTCCTGCACGACGCCGCGGACAACACCCCGGCCGGGGACGGCACCTACACCAGTTCGGACCTCGTCGTGCTGGGCGGCAATTTCGTCATCAAGGGCGCCGGACGCGACAAGACGCGCCTGCGGATGGACGCGCCGAACTGGCCGGCGAACCCGGCCAATCTGTGGTCGTCGCCCGTGATGCTCAACATCAAGCACAACAGTTCGCGCATCGACACGCCCTTGAAAAAGTACGAGGCCCTGGCCACCGTGACGGAGGACGCCGCCAAGGGCGCTTTCACGGTGACGGTAGGCTCTCCGTCGGGGCTGCGGGCCGGGCAGTGGGTGATGCTCTACCTGCAAAGCACCGATCCGCAGCTGGTGGCCGCGGAGCTGGCTCCGCACGAGCGCGGCTCGCTGATGACCGACATCCAGACCGTCTGCGTCTACGACTACCACCGGATCGCCTCGGTCGCGGGCAACCGCGTGACGTTCCGCGAACCGCTCATGCACGCGGTGGAGGCCCGCTACGGCTGGCAGATACGCGAATACCCCCACTATGAAAACGTCGGGATCGAGGACCTCACGTTCGTCGGGCACGCCAAGGAGCAGTTCAGGCACCACGAAACGTGGCAGGACGACGGCGCCTACAAGCCCGTGCAGATGATGCGTCTCACGGATTCGTGGATGCGCCGCGTGGCGTTCACCGACGTGAGCGAAGCCCTCTCGATCGTCCACAGCGCCAACTGCTCGGCCTACGACATCGAGATCGGCGGCAACCGCGGCCACTCGGCCGTCCGGGCCCAGGCCTCCTCGCGCGTCTTCATCGGCAAGGTCCGCGACCGCAGCGACGGCCACACGCTCGTAAACGCGGGCGGAAACCAGCTCGGAACCTATGCCGAGGGCGTCGGTCAGTACCACGCCTCGGGCGTTTCCGAGACGTCGATGGGCACCGTGCTGTGGAACAACACCTGGGGCAGCGACGCCCTGTTCGAGGCGCACTCGCGCCAGCCGCGCGCCACGCTGGTGGATCGCTGTACGGGCGGTTTCGTGCAGTGGCGCTTCGGCGGCGACCAGGCCTCGGTGCCCAACCACCTCGCGGACCTGACGCTGTGGAATCTGAACGCCACCACGGCTGTGCATGAATTCGGCTCCGGGGTGTTCAAGTGGTGGAAGCCCAACGGCGAGGATACCTACTGGAAGACGCTGCCGCCCGTGATCGTGGGATTCCACGGCGCTGCGGTGAATTTCGCCCTGCGCGACGAACAGGGGGTGGAGCAGGTCAAATACCTCGAAAGCAACGGAACGCCCGTCGAGCCGCTCTCGCTCTACGAGGCGCAGCTGCGCGAACGGTTAGGGTACGTTCCGGCCTGGCTCGAAGCATTGAAATGAATCATGCAATCCATCCTATCATGTATGATTACCCGTTACCGTATCCTCTTTTCGCCGCCTGCGGCGTCGTTTACTATTCTGACCCCACCCTAAACCCCTCCCTCAGGGAGGGGCTTGGCGCCGCAAGCGGCAAATGGCACTTTGCAAGGATTAGCATATAATACAACTGAATAAATTATGAAAAAGTTTCTGATGATGTTCTTCGTCGCGCTGGCTGTCGGTTTTCAGTCGTGCGACAACAACGACGACCTGTGGGATGCCATCGACGATCTGAAAGGTCGCGTGCAGGCGCTCGAAACCCAGGTCAATGCCCTGAATGGCAATGTCGAGGCGTTGCAGCAGCTCTACTCGGGCGCCACGATCAGCCGGGTCGAGGAGCTGGCTGACAAGTTCGTGCTGACGCTGACCAACGGGGAGCGGATCGAACTGGCGAAAGGCAGCCGGGCCGAGGCGGTCATTCCGGTGATCGGTATCGACGACGACGGCCAGTGGCGCTACTCGGTCGAGGAGGGTGTCTGGATTCCGCTGGGCGTCAAGGCCGAGGCCGAGGACGGCAAGACGCCCCAGTTCCGCATCGACGAGGCGACGGGCTACTGGCAGGTGCGTTACGCCGATACGGAGGAGTATGTCAACGTCGTCGACACCGCCGGCCAGCCGGTCAAGGCCATCGGCAACGGTACGGTGACGGACAAATTCTTCGAGGAGGTCCGGATGGAGGGCGACGAGTTCTATGTCAAGCTCCTGGACGGGACCGAACTGCGCGTACCGGTGGTCAAGGATTTCTACATCCGTATCGTGACCGCGACCGAGGGCGTGCAGCAGTTCGACGCCGGGGCCACCAAGCGCTTCGTGGTCGAGAGCAAAGGGGTGGTGAACACCGTGGTGACGGCTCCCGAGGGGTGGACGGCCTTTCTGACCGATGCGGGCGACGAACTGGTCGTGACGGCTCCCGAGGCCGCAACACCCGTCTCTCGCGCTTCGGCCGACACGTCGAAAGACGTGGCCGTGCAGGCCACCTCGGCCGGCGGGTTCTCCGCCATCGCCAAGATCGAGGTCGCTTCGAGCGGCGTGGCACCCGTGGCTCCGACGCTCACGGTGGCCAACTCCGCGACCGTCGAGCCTACCGCTTCGACGCTGACGTTCGACGTGACGACCGACGGCGACAGCTGGAAATACCTGATCCAGAAAAAGGCCGAGGCGACCTCGCCCGATGCCGAGACGATCGCTGCGACCGGAACCGCCGGCACGGGCTCCTCGGTGACGGTCGAGAACCTGGAGCCCAACACGTCCTACACGTTCTATGCGGTGGCTATCAAGCAGAACGAGCCGGTGCTGTACAGCGAGGTGCGGAGCGCCGAGAATACCACGGCCCAGATTGTCCAAAACGTGACGGATTACTACCAAATGTACCTCGACGGTGAAACGATCACTGTCGGCGACCTTGCCGTAAACAAAACGGCTTATCCCGAAGCACAGCTTGTCAAACCGGCCGAGCTGACGAGTGCGCTGTTGCAGAAAGGCGGATTGATCTTTATTGACAATTCGGACGAGACGGCCCTGACGCAGACGATCGCCGGCACGTCGCTCCGGGTGGGACAGACTGCCGCGGGAGACGGCACCGTGCTGATCGGCCGCATCCGGGAGAACGCCCAGGCCGAGTTCTCGATGCCGGAGTTGCGCTGCGAGAAGAGTGTGGCGGTGATGAACCTGCATCTGAAAGTCAACAGCGGGGTCAACTACAACTTTACCACCTCCAATGCGGTGGTGAATCCCGAACTGCTGCTCGTCGACTGCACCGTCGAGACTGGCCGCTATATGATCTACGATGTCAATCCCGATCACGGATTTGCCAAGGTTCTGGTAGATAATTCGATCATCAAATACCCCAATCTCACCAACCAGCCCGCTCTGTTCTCGCTTCCGACCACGGTGAAAGCGACTTATCCGAACCGGAGCATCCGGGTAACCAACAGCGTGCTTTACGCCGACGTCCGGTTGCAGGCGCATATCGTCCAGTGCGGAAACAATACAAATTTCAAGACGACGGACCTGCTGATCGAGATCAAGGGCAATACATTCTACAACCTCTTCCAGCCCAACGTGCTGACGCGGGCCGGACTGGTCAAGGGAATCGTGAAAGAGAACAACGTAGGCTATGTCGATTACACGGGCTTGGCCGCTACCAATCCGACCTACCTGATGTGCGTTTACGGTGCCGAAGCCGATACAGGCGTTTCGTCCGTGGCAGGCAACTACCTCTATGCACTCGGCATGGCCGGAACGGGAGCCAATGAGGGCAAGCTGGTCCCCTGGTCGCTGATCCACGGAAACAACAAGGTGACGGTGAACGGCCGCGATGAGGCGACGATCTGCAACGGAAATGAAAATCCGTCCGGTTACCCGTTCCTCTCCGCCGATACCGCCAAAGGCTATTTCCCGGTCGACACGGGAGTCGTGACCAACGGCGCGGGCGCTTCGTACGACACCAAGCTGTGGCTCGAAGCGAATTGATCCGCTCTTTCGGATGATGCAAAAAAGCCGGCTCGAAATTCGAGCCGGCTTTTTCGTGGCGCCGAAAACGGTACGCAAAAAAGGCTGTCTCCAGAGCGGGGACAGCCTTTCGCAGTCAGCCGGTACGCGCGCGCTATGCGATCCAGCTTGTCAGCACTTTCATTCCCTCCTCGGGGGCGATCGCAACCGAGCCGACCGAAGCCGGAATGAGCACGGTCTCACCCCGATGGAGTGGCATTTCATTCCCACGGTCGTCGCGGAGCGTGCCGCAACCCTCCGTGCAAATCGCCACGACGAACGAGTCCAGATCGGACAGATCGAGCGTGTAGGGCGCCGTCAGATCGAGCAGCGAGGTGGTGAAATAGGGGCAGGCGACCAGCTCGACGCGCTCGTTCGGCGCCTTGCGGTAGGGCGTGCGGTAGTCGGGCAGCACGGTGTAGTCGATGGCGCCCTTGGCCAGTTCGGTGTGCAGTTCGCGGGTCTTGCCTTGGGCGTCGCGGCGGTTGAAATCGTAGATGCGGTAGGTGATGTCGGAGGTCTGCTGGATCTCGGCGATGAAAGCCCCCGCACCGATCGAATGCACGCGGCCCGCGGGCAGGAAGAAGAGGTCGCCGCGGTGGATTTCGTATTCGGCCAACAGGTCGGTGATCGTGTTGTCCGCGACGCTGGCCTCGTACTCCTCGGGCGTTACGGCCTGGGCGAAGCCGGCGCGGAGTTTGGCGCCCGGATCGGCGTCGACGACGTACCACATTTCGGTCTTGCCTTTCGACCGGTGGCGCTCCCAGGCCAGGCGGTCGTCGGGATGCACCTGAATCGAGAGGTCCTGCCGCGCGTCGATGAACTTGATCAGGAGCGGAAACTCCCCTCCGAAGCGCTCGGCGTTGGCCTGGCCCACGAGGGCGGCGCCGTCGCGGGCGATCAGCTGGGGCAGGGTCATACCGGCGTCGGGCCCTGCGGCCACCACCGATTCATTGCCTTTCACGCCGGACAACTCCCAGCTTTCGCCGACGGCCGTCTGCGCCGATTCGATTCCCTTGTAGGGGATGATTTTCTCGCCGCCCCAGAGCGTCGATTTGAGAATGGGTTCGAATTTGTACATATTGTTACTCGTTTTGTGCATCCAACTGACTCAGGGCGAATGCGTAGGCCCCCACGGAGATGGCCTGGCTCGCGCCCAGTTTCGAGATCATGACGCCGATACGTTTCTGCGGGTCGTAGGCCACGTAGCGGTCGGTGCCGTAGACGGCCAGCGGGCGCATGTTGCCGCGCGCGAACTCCGTGAATTGCGCCTCGTCGTCCAGGTCGTAAACCTGCATCTGCACGCGGTTCAATTCGTCGCCCCCCAAGGTGCGCATCTTCGAGCGCAGCTCGGCGAGGAGACTGGGCATGATCCACTTGCGGGCCGCGGTGATGCCGCCGCCGATGACGATCAGTCCGTCGATGAGCGTCACGGCCGTGGCCATGGCGTCGCCGGCGATCTCGCCCAGCTCGGCGAATGCCCGTTTGGCGGCTTCCACATCGCCCGGACGTTTGCCGTCGGCGATCTCGCATATCTCCTTGGGTTCGAACGTGTGGTTCACGTCGCCCGACTGCTCTCCGTAGACGCGCTTGATGGCGCGCACGGCCACGCCCTCCTCGACGATCACACCGGGCTGCTTCTTGTGCCTCAGACAGAACGTCTCGACGCACGAGTTGTCGCCCCGGTTGAGGCGGTTGTCGACCACCACGCCCACACCGAAGCCGGTGCCGAACGTATAGCCGACCAGGTTCTTGTAGCGCTTCGAGCTGCCCGCGGCGGCCAGCCGCGCGTTGACCTCGGGCAGGGCGCCGCCCAGGGCCTCGCCGTAGGCGAACAGGTCGCCGTCGTTGTTGATGAAGACCGGAATGCCGAACGTGTATTCGAGGAACGGACCCAGCGCCACGCCGTCGCGGAACGACGGGAAATTCGGCAGGTAGCCGCCGATAATGCCGTTCGGGTAGTCGGCCGGACCGGGAAAGGCGAAGCTGATGGCCACGGGTTTCTCGGGCAGCCGGTCGATCACGGCCCGAAAGCCGTCGACCATCGTCCGAAGACACTTGTCCAGGTCGGCGGCATTCGAGGGGGTTGTGATGGGTTCGACGATGAACTTATTGGCCTGCATGGCGCCGAATACGAAATTCGTACCGCCCGCGTCGAGTGTGATGACCACACGGTTGTCGTTTCTGTACATAGGTAGCTGTGGGTTGATTCGTGTGACAAAAATAACAAAAAAACCGGAATATCGCCCCGGCCGGCCGCGGAAAGTGCTATCTTTTGCATTGCCGGCGAATTTCCGGCTGCCGGCCGGAAAAATCTGCGCGGTTTTTCCTACCTTTGCCGAACGTATAATCCGACACGGATGAGCGGTAGTATGAACTGCGCTCCGTGGCATTCAAAACCAAAACTGCTTGCTATGACCAAAAAATCGATTTTTCTGCTGTTGCTGCTCTTTGCAGTCCGTATGCTCCCGGCTCAGGAGCTGACCGTCGCATCGTACAATGTCCGCAATGCCAACGACTCGGATCGGGCCGCGGGCAACGGCTGGGAGCAGCGGAGCCCCTGGCTCTGCGGACTGATCCGCTTCGTGGATTTCGATATTTTCGGATCGCAGGAGGTGCTCCACAAGCAACTCGGGGACATGCTCGAACTGCTACCCGGCTACAAATATATCGGCGTGGGGCGCACCGACGGCAGAGAGGACGGCGAGTATGCGCCGATCTTCTACAAGGCCGAGCGCTTCGAACTGCTCGACGAGGGCAATTTCTGGCTCTCGGAGACGCCCGAAAAACCGAGCCGCGGGTGGGACGCCGCTCTGCCGCGTATCTGCACGTGGGGCCATTTCCTCGACCGCCGGAGCGGAAAACGCTTCTGGTTCTTCAACCTGCACATGGACCACATCGGTGTGCAGGCCCGCCACAACGGCGCGGAGCTGGTCATGCGCCAAATCGCCGCCATGTGTTCTCCCGGTGAAGCTGTCATCCTGACGGGCGATTTCAACGTAGACCAGACCGATGAGATTTATGGGATTTTCACCGCCTCGGGCCAGTTGCGCGATAGCTACGAGGTCGCCGCTCAGCGCTACGCCCCCAACGGTACGTTCAACGATTTCAAGACCGAACTGAAGACCGACAGCCGCATCGACCACATTTTCGTCTCGGCTCCGGTGGCGGTGTTCAACTACGGCATTCTGACCGAGACCTACCGTTCGCCCGTGGCCGACAGTGACAAGCGGATCAAGTCGGGCAATTTCCCCGAGCAGGTGGCCCTGCACAGCTACCAGTCCCGCGTGCCCTCCGACCATTTCCCCGTCGTGGCGCGCATTTCGCTGGGAGAATAGGCGTACTTTCCTAAGGATCGCACTATCCTGATCGTTCGAAACGAACGATCAGGATAGTGTTTTTTGTGCTGTCCGATGAAAAAAATGCGAAAAAATTTGGTGACTAAAACGTTTTAGCCTATATTTGCCTTTGTAAAACGATTTAACAACGCTGCAAACTCGAAATGGAACCTAAACGAATCACGATACGCGACATTGCCGAGGCGGCCGGAGTTTCCACCTCGCTGGTCTCTTTCGTGATGAACGGCAAGGGCAAACGCTACCGTGTGAGCGAGGAGATGACCCGGCGCATACTCGCAATGGCCCGCGAACTGAACTACCGGCCCAACAACGCGGCCCGCAGTCTGCGCAGCGGTCGTTCGCATACGATCGGGGTGGTGGTGTCCGATATTTCGAACAGTTTTTTCGCGGAGATCTGCCGCTGCATCGAGGACGATGCTTCGCGCCACGGCTACACGGTCATCTTCGGCAGTTCGGACGAGCGTGCCGACAAGTTCCGCAACCTGGTCGAGGTGTTGTTGAGCAAAGGGGTGGATGGCCTGATCCTGGTGCCCTGTGAGGGGGTGGAGCGTCGTATCGAAGAGATCCATGCCCGGGGAGTGCCGCTGGTGCTGCTCGACCGGACCGTCGGGACAGCCGATGTCGGCCGTGTGCTGCTCGACAACCGCAAGGCTGCCGCGCTGGCCGTCGAACACCTGGCCGGGGCCGGCTGCCGGCGGATCGAACTGGTCTCCTATTCGATGCGACTGTCGAACCTTTGCGAGCGGGAGCAGGGATACGCTGCGGCGATGGAGAAGCTGGGGCTGGGGAATGCTGTGCGAATCCATCGCATCGATTTCCACGACGTCAGACGCCGTTCCGACATGTTGATGCAGCAGTTGTTCCTGCGCCCGGACCGCGGGGTGGAAGCGCTCGTCTTTGCTACGAACAGCCTGGCGGCCTCGGCGCTCAAGGCGCTGGGGCGCTACGGAATTTCGGTGCCCCGCGACGTGGCCGTGGTGGCTTTCGACGGCAACGAGGTCTTCGATCTCTACCGGGTTTCGGTCACCTCGATCCGGCAGCCCATTCGGCGCATCGGCCGCGAGGCCGTGCAGTCGTTGCTGCGCAGTATCGAGCAGGACAGTGCCGCGGTCGGCTCGACGGTCGTGCTCGACCCCGAACTGGTCGCGGGGGAATCCTCGCGCCGCCTGTGACCGCTCCATTTTTTTAGCTGAATGCTAAAACGTTTTAGTTTAAAGGGAAATTAAATATAATAGATGATGAAAAAACTACCCCTGCAAGGTATTATCCCGCCGATGGTGACGCCTCTGACGGATAACGAAACGCTGGACCGCGACGGCACGGTGCGTCTGGTCGAGTACCTGATCGCCGGCGGCGTACACGGCATCTTCATCCTCGGCACCACGGGCGAGGCGCAGAGTCTGGCCTGTCACTTGCGCCATGAGCTGACCGAACTGGTGTGTGCGACCGTAGCCGGACGCATTCCGGTGCTGGTGGGCATTACCGATACCTCGCTCGAAGAGAGCCTGCGGCTTGCCCGCAAGGCCGCCGAATGCGGTGCCGCGGGTGTGGTGGCTGCGCCGCCTTACTACTATGCACCCTCCCAGCCCGAGCTGCTCGACTACTACCGGGCGCTGGCCGACGCCCTGCCCCTGCCGCTCTACCTCTACAACATGCCCGTGCACGTGAAGGTCACGCTCGAACCCCAGACCGTGCGCCGACTGGCCGCGCATCCCAATATCGTGGGGCTGAAAGACAGTTCGTCGGACATGGTCTATTTCCAGACGCTCCTCTACCTCCTGGGCGACCAGCCCGGTTTTGCGCTCTTCCTGGGGCCCGAACAGCTCACGGCCGAGGGGGTCATGCTGGGCGCCGCAGGCGGCGTGAACGGCGGGGCCAACGTCTTTCCGCGTCTCTACGTGGCGCTCTACGAAGCGGCGCTGGCGCATGATCTGGAGCGCGTAAAGAGTTTGCAATACCGGGTGATGGCCGTCTGCACCTCGCTCTACACCGTCGGCCGGTATGCGTCGAGCGCCATCAAGGGCATCAAGTGCGCGCTCTGGCTCAAAGGCATCTGCAACGACTACCTCCCGTACCCCCATCGGCGATTCCTCGCTTCCGAACGCGCGCAAGTACGCGCCGTCGTCGACCGACTCGATCACCTGATCGGGAGTGAACCGTAACCTAATTATTGCTGTGATGAAAACCTCTCCCTGCTTTTCGCCTCTCCGCGGGCCGGGCCGCGCTTTCCGGCAGCTCGTTCCGCTCCCGCAGCCGGAATGCACCGCCGTCGCAGCAAGTCGCAGGCACCCCGATTGCCGCAACGCGAGACGGCTGCAAGCGCTTTTACGAATTTTTGGCGTCGATGTTGCACGCTTACGTTCCGATGCACCACTCTTCGGCCGGTTTGCCTGCGACCGGTACCCCCGGGAACGTGCCTCGAAGTGATGTGCCATACTGCTAAAATCGATCAATTATGGGAAAAATCGTAGTTATAGGAAGCTCCAATACCGACCTGATGGTCCGCACGCCCCGCATTCCGCAGCCGGGCGAGACGCTCATCGGCTCGGGATTCATGGTCAATGCCGGGGGCAAGGGGGCCAATCAGGCCGTAGCCGCGGCCCGCATGGGCGGCCAAGTGACTTTCGTAGCTTCGGTCGGCGACGACCAGTTCGGCCGCGAAGCGCTGGAACATTACCGGGCCGAGGGGATCGACACCCGGTACATTGTCACCCGTGCCGACGTGGCGTCGGGCGTGGCCCTGATCTCGGTGGACGATGGCGCGGAGAACAGCATCGTCGTGGCTCCCGGAGCCAATGCGCTGCTCTCCCCGGCCGACGTGGAGGCCGCCGGGGCGCGGATCGCCGATGCGGATTATGTGCTCGTGCAGCTCGAGATTCCGCTCGAGACGGTCGCCCGGGCCGTGGAACTGGCCTCGCGGCACAATGTGCCGGTGATTCTGAATCCGGCGCCCGCCGCGCCGCTCGCCGACAGCCTGCTTGCGCGGCTGGACCTGATTACCCCCAACCGGTCGGAGACCGAACTGATGACGGGGCTGCGCGTGGGCAGCGTCAACGACGCCCTGGCCGCCGCCGAGTGGTTCCGCGTGCGGGGCGTGCGGCGCGTGGCGATCACGATGGGCAGCTCGGGAGCGCTTGTCGTGGATGAACGGGCTGCGCGGTTCGTGCCGGCCTACACGGTCCGTGCCGTCGACACCACCGCCGCGGGCGACGTGTTCAACGGCGCCCTGGCCGTGGCGCTCTCCGAGGGACGTCCGCTGGACCTGGCCGCGCGCTTCGCGGCGGCCGCCGCGTCGATCTCCGTGACACGTGCCGGAGCCCAGCGCTCCATTCCGCAGCGCGACGAGGTGGACCGGGTCGAGTAGCGGCTTTAAAGCAAAAACCTTAAAACCATCATCCTATGTTTATCGTCAACAATTACACCCTGGCCGTCGTCTTCTGCTTCGTGACGATGCTCTGCTGGGGATCGTGGGGCAACACCCAGAAACTCGCCTCGAAGAGCTGGCGTTACGAGCTGTTCTACTGGGACTACGTGATCGGCATGGTGCTCTTCAGCATCCTGTGCGGCTTCACGCTGGGCAGTTTCGGCACGGAGGGGCGCAGTTTCGTGCCCGACCTCATGCAGGCTTCGTGGCGCAATATCGGCAGCGTGGCGCTGGGCGGCGTCATCTTCAACGCTTCGAATATCCTGCTCTCGGCTTCGGTGTCGCTGGCCGGCCTGGCCGTGGCATTCCCGCTCGGCGTCGGGATCGCATTGGTGCTGGGCGTTGTGGTCAACTACGTCGGCGCACCGAAAGGCGACCCGGAGATCCTCTTTCTGGGCGTGGCGCTGATCGTCGCGGCCATCGTCCTCAACGGCATCGCTTCGGCCAAACAGTCCGGAGGCGTTCGGAACGGCAGCCGCAAGGGCATCGTACTGGCGGCGCTGGCCGGCGTCATCATGGCCTTTTTCTACCGCTTCGTGGCCGCGGCGATGGACCTGGACAATTTCGCCGATCCCACGCCGGGCATGCTGACCCCCTATTCGGCGCTGTTCGTCTTCTCGGTGGGCGTGCTGCTGAGCAATTTCCTCTTCAACACGTGGGTCATGCGGCGCCCGTTCGACGGACCGCCTGTCTCCTACCGGGCCTATTTCGCCGGGAGTGCTTCGACCCACCTGGTCGGTGTGCTGGGCGGCGCGATCTGGGCGCTGGGCACGGCATTCAGCTACATTGCCGCCGGAAAGGCCGGGGCGGCCATCTCTTATGCCCTGGGGCAGGGCGCTCCGATGATCGCCGCCGTCTGGGGCGTCTTCATCTGGCGCGAGTTCCGCGGTGCCCGACGCTCGGTCGCGTGGCTGCTGGGCTGGATGTTCCTGCTGTTCATCTGCGGCCTCGTGCTGATTATCCTCTCGGGCGCCAACTGATCCCGCTTCCCGATCCGCCTGCGGCAGCCCGGATCGCTCCCGCCCGGCCCGGTCACCTTGACTTGCCCCCACCCGTAAATCTCGGGGACCGGGATTACCTTTCACCTTTCACCTTTCACCTTTCACCTAACCTAACCCGACATGCTGAAGAAACTGCTGCCATTTGCCGGCGCTGCGGCGCTGTGCCTGCTCTGCGGCGCGGGATGCGCCGCCCCCGAGGCCGCCCCGGCCCCGCTGAACGTGATTTTCGACACCGACATGGGCAATGACATCGACGATGCCCTGGCCCTGGACATGCTCTACAAGTATGCAGACGAGGGGCGCGTCCGCCTGCTGGGAATCACCTCCTGCAAGGAGGAGCCCCAGAGCGTCAAGTACCTCGACGTGATGAACACCTTTTACGGCTATCCCGACCTCCCCATAGGCCGCATTACCGAGGGCGCTCCGTGCGACCGCATCGACAGCTTCACCCGACAGATCGCAGCCGACACGTCCTATGCCCGTTCGGTTGCGGATTACGCGAAACTGCCCGAGAGCGTCTCGCTCTTGCGCCGCCTGCTTGCCGGCCAGCCCGACGGGGAGACGGTCCTCATCGCCGTCGGATTCTCGACCAACCTCGCGCGGCTGCTCGCCTCGGCCCCCGACTCCTTTTCGCCCCTTGCGGGGCGGGAGCTGGTGCGCCGCAAGGTCCGCCACCTCTACCTCATGGCGGGGGATTTCCGCGAGCCCGCGCCCGACCTTGCCGAATACAACGTCCGGATCGACCGCGACGCGGCGAGGACCGTTTTCGACGAGTGGCCTACGCCGCTGACCGCCAGTCCGTTCGAGGTCGGCACCGAAATTTGCTACCCCGTGGAGTCGATCCTCCGGGATTTCGGCTATGCTCGGAAGCATCCGCTCGCCGAGGCCTACAAGGTCTACAAACCGATGCCTTACGACCGTCCCATGTGGGACCCCTCGGCCGTGCTCTTCGCCGTGGAACCCGAGGCCGGCTGTTTCACCCCGAGCGTTCCGGGTCGCATCCGGGTGGGAGAGGACTCCCAGACGCGCTTCGAGGCCGATCCGGCGGGTACGCACCGCTACCTGAAAGTCGACTCCGTGCAGGCCGTTCGTGCGCGGCGGCGGATCGTCGAGCTGGTGACGCGCCGGCCGAACACCTTTTAGCAAAACCGATCGAAAAACGCTAACCTCAAACTTATGAAACGTTTTGGACTATTTCTCTTCACGCTGGCTTGGGCTTTCTGCGCCCCGGCCGCCCCGGCCGGTCCGGTCCGGGTCTCGGGCGTGGTGACCGACGCCTCGGGCGGGGCGCTGGTCGGTGCGACGGTGGTCGTGCAGGGGGCGGCGCAGGGCGTCACCACCGACAACAGGGGCCGCTTCGAACTGGAGGTGCCCGCGGGCAGCGTGCTCGACATCTCCTATGTAGGCTACGAAAAGCAGTCCGTGCCTGCAAAAACCGCCCTGCGCGTCGTGCTGCAAGAGGAGGCCACCCGGGTAGACGAGGTGGTCGTCGTGGGCTACGGCGTGCAGAAGAAAGTGAACCTCACGGGCGCCGTGTCGCAGATTTCGGGCGACGCCATCGCCGACAAGGCCGCACCCAACGTATTGGCGTCGTTGCAAGGCGAGCTGCCCGGCGTGGTCGTCACGCAGTCGAGCGGCCAGCCCGGCGAAGAGGGCTTCGCGCTCCAGATCCGCGGACACTCCTCGGTGAACACGATCTCGACGCTGGTCCTGATCGACGGCGTCGAGGGCGACCTGGACATGCTCAACCCTGCGGACATCGAGTCGATCTCGGTCCTCAAGGATGCCGCTTCGGCCTCGATCTACGGTTCGAAAGCCGCTGCGGGCGTGATTCTGGTCACGACTCGGCAGGGGGCCGCCGAACGCATCAAGGTCAATTACAGCGGTTCGTACAGCTTCACCCGCCAGGGCCGCAAGCCCGGCCGCATCAACTCGTGGGAGGAGTACGAGATCACCCAGCGATCCAACGGCAAGGCGGTCAACGCCGAGATGGTCGAGTGGCTCAAAAACCCCAATTTCAATGCGATGCTCTCCTCGTCGACGGCCTTGAGCTACCTGGACAATACGGACTGGATCCGCGAGAGCCTCGATACGTGGAGCCACATGCAGCGCCACGCGGTTTCGGTGAGCGGCGGAAGCAGCAAGATCAACTACATGGCTTCGGCGGGCTACTACGAGCGCCGCGGATTCTTCAAGTACGGTCCCGACGATAACAACCGCTTCAATTTCCGGGTCAACCTCTTCTCGCGCATCAACCGCCACGTCGACCTGTCGCTCAAGCTCACGGGCGATCGTGCCGAGACCAACGCCAACGCCCTGAGCGCGGCCAGCGTGCTGGCCAACATCTACCGCTGCCGCACGCGCATGCCGGTCTATTTTCCGCAGGACGAGGACCCTGTGGTCAACCCCAACCTCTATGCCGGGCAGGACGGTTCGAACCCGATCGACCTGATGAAGCACGCCGGCACGACGGACAACGTCAACAACGACGTGACGGGCCAGGTCAACCTGCGCCTGCGCAACCTCGTAAAGGGCCTCAGGATCGACCTGACCGCCTCGCGCAAGTACCGTGCAAGCCTGAACGACCGCAAGACGCGCCGCATCATCTGGTACGGCCGCGGCGACTACGAGTACCGCTACTCGCAGACCACGCCCAACGGCGTGCAGAAGCGGCGCGACAACTCCTTTACGGACAACCTGCGGGCCGTGGCCGACTACGATTTCAAGCTGGGCCGCAGCCACAATTTCCACCTGATGGCCGGCGCCGAGTGGGAAAACTACCGCTTCGACCGCGTCTACGCCACCAAGGACTACATGCCCGACGGCTTCTACTCGCTCAATTTCGGCAACGCCTCCTCGGCTTTCAACTCCGACCAGATCAACACCTCGGCCGTCATGTCGTTCTTCGGCCGCCTGAACTGGAATTTCCGCGAGAAATACCTCATCGAGGTCAACCTGCGCTACGACGGCAGTTCGCGGCTGGCGCCCTCGAACCGCTGGGAGCTGTTCCCCTCGGTCTCGGGCGGCTGGGTCGTGAGCCGCGAAAATTTCTTCCGCGACCGGGTGCCGTTCGTCGATCTGCTGAAAGTCCGCGCCTCGTGGGGCCGGCTCGGCAATGCCAACGCGCTGGGGTACTACGATTACATCAACCTGATCGAAACGGGGAAGACCGTATTCGGCGGCACGACGGCCGCTACGAACTACATCAAGACGCTGGCCTCGCCCGCCAAGAGCTGGGAGATCATCGACGTGAAAAACATCGGTCTGGACGTGGCCCTGCTGCGCAACCGCCTCCAACTGACGGCCGAATACTACTGGAAGCGCAACATCAACATGCTCTCCTCGGCCATGGGCGTGCCGTCGCTCATCGGCGTGGGGCTCCCCTCGGCCAACGTGGGCGAACTGAAGACCTGGGGCTGGGAGATCGACCTTGAATGGAAAGACCGCATCGGCAAGCATTTCAGCTACTGGGCGGGCTTCAACCTCTCGGACAGCCAGAACGAACTGGTCCGCTACGAGGGCAGCAACGTCATCCAGGAGGGGATGGTGCCGCTGCTGGAGGGCTATCCGCTCAATACGATCTGGGGCTACCGCACCGACGGGCTCTACCAACAGACCCCCTCCGCCGAGGAGGCCATCCTGCAACCGGGCGGGGCGCTCACGGCGGCGGGCGACGTGCGCTACCTGAACCGCGACGGCGACCCCTACATCACGGGCGGCGACTTCACGCCCCAGTCCCCGGGCGATCTGGTGCTGCTGGGTACGTCCGACCCGCGCTACACGTTCGGCATCGACCTGGGCTTCGAGTGGCGCGGGCTGCGCCTTTCGGTGCAGCTGCAAGGCGTGGGCAAACGCAATTTCCTGCTCGACGAGGGGACGCTCAACCCCACGCAGGGATCGCTCTACCAGGCTATCGACATCCACCGCGACTACTGGACTCCCGAGAATCCGGACGCTTTCATGCCGCGCCCGGTCTACAAGGGCGGTTCGTACAACTACAAACCCTCCGACCGCTGGATTCAGGACGCCGCCTACCTCAGGCTGAAGAACGTCACGCTGGGCTATACGATTCCGTTCAAGGCCAACAAGATCGTCCGCTCGTGCTACATCTACCTCTCGGGCGACAACCTCTGGGAGACCACCCGCACGTGGGACGCTTTCGATCCCGAAGCCCCGGCCCTGACCTCGGTCAACGGCTGGTACGCCTTTTACCGCGCCGTCACGCTGGGCCTCAACGTCACTTTCTAATCCGTACCGCCATGAAACGAATCATTCGCAATTTCCTGTTTTCGATGCTGCTTGTTTTCGGATCGGCGGGCTGCAACCTCGACCGCTTCCCCGAGACCGCAATGGCCGAAAAGGATTTCTGGAATCCCCGCTCGGAGGACGAATTCGAGTACGCCGCCAACCAGCTCTACGCCCTGTTGGGCCACCGCTGGGGCGATACGCGCGCCGACGATCTGTTCCGCAACAACTATCCCGACGACATCAGCGCCGGGACGCGCAAGGTGCCGGCCAAGAGCGACGACTGGACCGTGCCCTACAAGACCGTCTTCTGGGCCAACCGCATCATCGAACATGCGCCTGCCCGGGGCACCACGGCCTCGCAGATCGACCGCTATGTGGCCGAGGCGCACTTTTTCCGCGCATGTGCCTACTACCAGCTGGTCTGCAAGTTCGGCGGGGTGCCCATCCTGACCCGCACGCCCGGCGACATCGACGACCCGATCCTCTTCGGTCCGCGCGCCACGCGCGAAGAGGTGATGGAACTGATCTATACCGAGCTGAACCGCGCGGCCCGCGACCTGCCGCTGCCCTCGTCGCTCGCGGGCGAAAACGGCGTGAGCAAGGAGTTCGGACGCATCACCCGCACGGCGGCCCTGGCGTTCAAGGCCCGCGCGGCCCTCTACGAGGGTACGCGCCGCAAGTTCCACGGCGTGGACGACGGCCGCGAACACCTCCTTATCGCCTGCGAAGCCGCCGACTCGGTGATCGGGTACAACGAGCATGCGCTCTACACCAAGGGTCCGCAGCCCTACAAGGACCTTTTCGAGTATACGGGCGAGGAAGCTTCGGAGCATATACTGGTCAAACTCTACGGATACCGCGAGACCCAGCTGCTGACGCACAACTACCCCTACCAGTACGCCGTCAACTACGGGGTCTCGCGCAATTTCCTGAACCTCTACCTCCGGGATTCAGGGCTGCCTTTTGTGGACGATCCGGCGTTGCAGCTCACCTACAACGACTATTTCGACGGCCGCGATCCGCGCCTGGCACAGACCTTTCTGAGGCGCGGTGAGACTACCTACCAGTTCGGGGCTTTCGTGCCCTATGCGCAGTCGCGCACGGGCTTCGGAATCCGCAAGTGGGTCCGCAACGACGGCGTGACCGACCAGCCCAGTACGCTCGACTACGCGCTGCTGCGCTATGCCGAGGTGCTTGTGACCTATGCCGAAGCGCGCTTCGAATACGACGGCGCCATCTCGGATGACGACCTGGACCGCACGGTCAACCTCTTGCGCGACCGGGCGGGCATGCCGCACCTCACGAACGCTTTCGTGGCCGAAAACGGTCTGGACATGCGTGCCGAACTCCGGCGCGAACGCGCGGTGGAACTGGCCCTCGAGGGGCTGCGCTACGACGATCTGATTCGCTGGAAAGAGGCCGAGCGGCTGCTGCCGCAGGACATCCTCGGCGCCCGATTCATCGCCGGAGAGTGGGGCGGCACGTCGCTCGGCTCGCTCGAAGACAAACTCACGCCCCAACAGGTGCTGGTGGTCGAGGAGGGCGGCAGCCGCTTCTTCGACCCGGCCAAGGACTACCTCTATCCCGTTCCGAGCAACGACATCGCCCAGAGCCGCGGCGCGGTCGTTCAAAACCCCAACTGGAAATATACGCCCGACTGAAATGAAAACGAACCTGTTTTTCCCGATCGTGGCCGCCGCGCTCTTTCTGGCGGCCTGCGAAGACGACTACCGCAACTACCCGGCGGGCTACGACCGCATGTACTACGCCACTTTCGACTACGAGGCCGACGACCAGGGCAATCCGACCCTTTCGAACCGCACGATCACCGTCGACCGCGCGAGCACCGAGCTGATCGAACTGCCTGTCAAGTTTCTCTCCGAAACCGAGCGCGGCTACGACATCGAGGTGCGTCTCTATGTGCGCAATTCGCCGTGGTTCCTCCGTCAGATGGGGGTGATGAAACCGCCCCGCAACGAGTTCTCGACCCCCGATTCGCTGGCTGTTCCGGGTGTGGATTTCCACATTCTGGACAGCGACAAACGGGTCATGACACCCGTCAGGCGGGATACGCTGACCTGGTACAGCATCCGCTTCCCGCGCGCCCGCAAAGGGGTCGAAAAACTCTACGTCGAACTTCTGAACAACGAGGATTTCGACCATGTGCGCTGTGCCTGGCTGACGCTTTCGGTCAACCGCATCGACCCCGCCTCGGAAGAGACGCTCCATGCCACGGCCCTCAACCACGATGCCGGGACGTACCGCATCTACTCCCTCTCGCGCTGCTACTACCGACGTCTGAACATCCAGTAAAACCCGAAACGATGAAACCCGACCGATTTCTTCCAATAGCCTTTCTCGTCGTCGGTGTGTGCGCACACACCGTGCTTTTTGCCGACCCGATCGACCTTTCCGGCGCTCGGATCGCGGTCGTGGGCGACGATGCCCTTGTCCGAAAGTCCGCCGAGGTGCTCTCCGACCAGGCGGCCCGCCGCACGCAGTCGCGGCTCCCGGTGGACGATGCGGCCGACGAATGCGGCATCCTGCTGGGCCTGGAGTGCGACCTGCTCGCCCGGTTCCCCGACCTGGCCGAGCCGCTCGGGGCCCTGCCCGCGACGGGCCCCGAGGGGTACAAACTGCTGCGCTCGGGCGAGCGCGTGGTGGTCGCGGGCCACGATCCGCGGGGCGTATTGTACGGCGCGGGCCGCCTGCTGCGTCTGTGCGACATGCGGCCCGGGAGCCTCCTCCTGCGCGACTTTTCGCCCCTCTCCTCCACGCCCCGGTATGCCATCCGCGGGCACGAGCTGCACCCCTCGCCGCGCGCCGCGTCGCCCGACGAGCAGTGGGCCAAGGACAATTTCGAGCAGTACGTGCGCGAACTGGCCCTCTTCGGCATGAACAGCATCGAGATGCTGCGCCACGTGCCCGCCGATTACGTCCGCATCGCCAAGTCCTACGGGCTGGACGTGTGGATCGTGACCTACGACAACGGGCCCGATTTCGAATCGGCCGAGGGCGAGGCCACGGAGCTGCGCATGCGCGAAAACATCTTCCGGCGGCTTCCGGCCATCGACCACTGGTGCATGAAGAGCGGCGACCCGGGCGAATTGACGCTCGAACGCTTCTTCGCCTTTTCCGAAAAGGAGGTCGCGCTGCTCAAGCGCTACCACCCCGAAGCGCGGGTGTGGCTAAGCCCCCAGCACTTCGTCGATGCACCGATGAGCTATTTCGAGGAGTTCTGCCGCCGGGCCAACGCCGTCGATTGGGCCGATGGGGTGGTCTTCGGCCCCTGGTGCCGCATGCCGTTCGCGGAGCTGCGTGCGAAGATCCGGCCCGAGCTGCCGATCCGCAATTTCCCCGACATTACGCACCTCTACGCCTGCCAGTATCCCGCCCGGGCGCTCGACCTGCCGCTGGCCATGACCCTGGGCCGCATCTGCATCAACCCCGCCCCCGTGCAGCAGAAGCATATCCACAACCTTTTCGCCCCGCTGGGCGCTGGGTCGCTGACCTACTCCGAGGGGACCAACGACGATCTGCACAAATTCTTCTGGCTGATGCAGGACTGGGACTCGGAGATGACCGCACGGGAGGCCGTGCGCGACTATGCCCGCTACTTTATCGGACCCGACCTGGCCGAAGCCTTTACCGAGGGTATCTTCGCGCTGGAACGCAACCTCGCGGGCCCGCTCGCGGAAAACGAGGGCATCCTGCCGACACTCGGGCAATGGCAGGCGATGGAGCAGCGCGCAGGAGAAGCGGCGACGGGCAATCCGCGTTTTCTCATGCCGCTGCTCCGGGCCCATTACGATGCGTACATTTATCAGCGCTGGCTGCACGAACTGGAGATTGAACGCCGGGCCTTTGCCGCGCTGGCCGAAGCGCCGAAGCGCGGCTCGTCGGGCGCCGCAGCGCGGGCCCGGAAGATCCTCGCGGAGGCGGACCGCAAACCCGTGGCGCAGGAACTTGAAAAGCGCTGCCGCGCGTTGTACGAAGCCGTCTACCGCGACGAGGGCCGCTGGACGATGGAGTACCAGCACTGCCCCTTGATGGACCAGATCGACTTGCCGCTGAACGACCGCAAGTGGATCGAAATGCGGCTGGACGAGATCGACGCCCTCCCCACGAACCGCGAGCGCGTGGCCGCGATCGACCGACTGGTGAACCGCACCGACCCCGGCGAGGGCGGAATCTACTACAACCTGGGGGATTTCAGCTCGGAGCACGTGGCGGGAATCGATGCGGCCTGGGAGCGCGATCCCTCGCACCTGGAAACGCCCCATTGCGGGCTGGGCGCCAAGATGAAAAAGGGCTTCGTAATGACCCACCTCGGCTTCGACGGCAAACCCGTTCCCCGTGCCTGGCTGACGCAGGCGGGCATCTATTACGACCGGCCGCTGCGCCTTACGTTCGAGGGCTTCGACCCGGCCGCCACCTACCGCGTCAGGGTGGTCTACGTCGGCGAAGCCAACAAGTTCCGGAGCCACGTGCAGCTCGAGGCCGACGGGCAGACGGTGCACGGACCGATCCGTCTCGACGGCGACGTGGTGCGCGAATTCGACCTGCCCGCCGATGCGGCCCGCGACGGACGCATTACGCTCACGTGGCGCTGCAACGAGGGCGAACGCGGCGTGCATGTGGCCGAGCTGTTCTTCCTGAAAAACCAACCCCTAAAACCATAAATGTCATGTCGATTTTCAAATACATCCTGATTCCTGCGCTTTCGGGGGTGCTCGTCGTCGCTTGCACTGACGACGAAAGCCTGCCCGCAGCCCGGCCGCAGCCGCTGCGGATTCACGCCGCGGCGACGCCTCTGCTCGCGGCGGACGGTACGACGCCCGTTGCGGCGTGCCGGATCGAATGGACCGGGGACGATGCGTTCGGGCTGTGGAGCCGCAGCGCGCGTTTCGCAGACGACAACCTCCGTTTCGCATACTCCCCTGGCGCGGAGGTCTTTGCGGGGGAGGTCTCGTCGGCTCCGGGCGAACGCGCACACACGCTGCGCGCCCTCTATGCCTACCGGCAGAACGGCGGGTTCGATCCCTCATACCTCTCGGTGAAGATTCCGGCCGCGCAAACGCAGTCCGCGGGTCGCTGCGACGTGAAGCGGCACGGATTTCTGGTGGCTCGCGCCGACGCCGCCGACCTCTCTTCGGGCGAGGCCGAACTGGCGTTCTCGACCCCCTGCGCCGTGCTCGGGCTCGTCGTGGATGCCACGGGAACCCCGCTTGCGGAGAAGCGGCTCCGAAGCGTGCGCTTCGAAGCCGTGCACCCCGTCGTCGGCAGCATGATCTACGACCTGGAGCAGAATCGGGTCATCGTCCCGCCGAACGGCCGTTCGGTCACCCTGATGCTGGACGATACGCCTGCGCTCGGGGCGGCGTGTCCCGTCTGGTTCACGCTCTGCGCCGCCGACCTCGGCGATACCCGGTTCAAGGTGCAACTGCTGTGTACCGACAAAAGCGTGGTGGACATCGCATGCCCGGCCGTGGCCCTCGAATCGGCGCGCGTGAGCGAATGCCGGCTCGATCTGGCCGCTCTGATCGCTTCGGGCGACGCCGAGATCAGCGAATACCGCGTCGATCTGAGCGCCGGAGGCACCGCCAACTGCTATGTCGTCTCCGCCCCCGACAAGTACAAGTTCCGGCCCACGATGGGCAACGGCAGCGAGCAGCCTCGGGGCATGGTGCGCGTCGACTGGCTCTGGATGAGCGAGGCGGACCTGATTGCGGACGTGGGGTACGAGAAAGGCATGGTCGTCTTCCGTGCCGGCGAAAAGCGGGGCAACGCCGTGATCGCGGCGTTCGACGAGGCGGGCGAAATCGTGTGGAGCTGGCATGTCTGGCTCACCGACGACCCGGCGGCCGACCTGCATTACGGCATGACGAAGAGCTACCAGCTGCTCGACCGCAACCTCGGCGCCCTCTCCACCGAGACGGACGACTATCTTTCCTACGGGCTCTATTACCAGTGGGGGCGCAAGGACCCCTTCGTCGGACCGCGCCACAGCGGCACCCGCGTCAAGCGCGAGGAGACGCCCGGATTCACGACCGCCACGGCCGATTACGTGGTCAATCCCGCTTGCGGGGATACGTTCCGGCTGGTGAAGAACACCGACCTGCCGTCGGGCGGCGAGGTGGCCTATGCGGTGGCTCATCCGATGGACTTCGTCTGCTTCGCTGCCGAAGCCAGCGGCAGCGGTCAGAGCTGGTTCAACTCCGATTTCGGTCAGTATGTGACTTTGTGGGGCTACAACGACGCCACGGCCTCCAGTACGAAGACCGTCTACGATCCCTGCCCTCCGGGGTACAAGGTGCCCCATTTCACCGGAACGGTCTATGCCGGCATCGGGGCGGCCCAGCTGCCCGTGAGCTCGTCTGCCGGGCTGAGCGGCGTGCTCTTTACGGGTGCGGGCGGAACCTCCGGCTATCCCGCTGCGGGTTTCCGCGACCATACGGGCGGCTACCTCTCCTACATGGGGCAGTGCGGCACGTTCTGGTCGGCGATGACCTACAACAACGTCAGCGTGCGCGGCATGAAGATCGAACCCTCGGGCAAGACCTATGTGAATACGAATGTCAAGTTCAATGCGGCGTACGGACAGTCGGTGCGCTGCGTAAAGGAGTAAAGCCTGTGAAACTCGGATGAAATTTATTTGTGATCTGCGCGGCGGTCCTCGGCGGGACCGCCCGCGCCGAGATCCGCCTGCACCCGCTCTTCAGTGACGGCAGGGCAGCGGACGACCGTGCCCGTGTGGGGCTGTTCGGACGCCGGGAGCAGGATTGTGCTTACGACGTGTTGGAACGACAAAAACCTGTCGGTGAATTCTTTTTTTCGCCGACAGGTTTCTCTGTGTTTGTTTGTACAAAAAAAGCGGAAAACTTACGTTTTCCGCTTTCGTACCCCCTCAGGGGCTCGAACCCTGGACCCCAACATTAAGAGTGTCGTGCTCTACCAACTGAGCTAAAGAGGCATTTGCGTGTGCAAAGGTACGTATAATTTTTATTTCTGCAAATTTTTCCGCAAAAAATTCACATTTCGTATCGCAAAAAGCCTGCCGTGGCCTATTCCAGGGTGAGTTTGTCGCTGTTCCATTCGCCCCCGGCCTCGGGGTAGATGAACGGGCGCTGTTCGTCCAGGCGCTTCATCTCGAGGTAACTTTCGTAGAGGTTGATGCCGTTGGCCGACTGCACGGCCAGCGAAAAGGCGATGACCGAGGGGTGGCGCTTGGCGGTGTGGTAGCTGTTCTGCGCACGCTCGATGTAGGCCTGCCGCCAGGCCGGATCGTTGGAGGGGTTTCCGCCCTTGCGGCGCGACTCTCCGCTGCGGCGGGTGTCGACCGGGGCCTGGGCGATGACGTACATACCCTGCACGTCGCAGATGTCGTAAAGTGCGGGTGACACGGGACCGGGCAGCAGCTTGAGCGTATTGTATCCCTGCTCGCGCAGGGCGGCGATTTGGTTGCGGTCGATGGCCGCGGGGACCTCGCGGACGCGCAGCCGGACGGGCCGTCCGTTCACATGCAGCGTTCCCTCTTTCAGTTCGACGGTCCGGAACCCAAGCCGGTGCTCCTGGTATTCGGTGTAGCGCCCCTCGTGCTGCGTCTTCAGCCGGAGCGTGTACTGCGTGGGCAGCTCGGGACTCCACAACAGGTTGTCGGGAATGCGGGCCAGCAGGCGCACCGTGTCTTCGCGCCGCATGTCGAGCGTGAGGTCCGCGTGTTCCGTGGCGGCCGTTTCGCCCGCGGGCGTCAGGAGTTCGTACCAGATGCGCGAGGTGCGCGGATTGAGTGCGTCGCTCTTGACCACGATCCCCACCTCCGCCATCGCCGTGCTGTCGGCGTCGTTGCCGCGCCACGTCTTGACCACGACGTCGCGAATGCGCATCGTGGGCTGGCTCATCACCCAGGCCGGCCCGATAGCCGGCGCTGGGGCCTCTTTCCAGCTTTCGAGCGGCGCAACAGCGGAGGGGGCCGAGAGGACGATCTCGATCGTGTTGCGCCCCTCGTGGACGGAGCGCGTGAGGTTGAACTCCGCGGGGGCGTTGGCATCGGCGTTGCGCGCCACCGTGCGGCCGTTCACGCGGATTTCGTAGTCGGCCGAAGCCCATTCCAGGTAGAAGAGCACCTGCCGGTTGGCCCAGGCGAACGGCACGGTGAAAGGCGTCGAGAAGATGCTGCCGTCGCGGGTCCACTCCGTAAGGCGGGTGAAATAGCGGTTGTCGCCCCCGTCGGCGGCGGTGGCTTCCTGCGCGGTGGGGTAGGCGAGGAGTTCGCCGCGGGGCAACTCGCGGCCGCAGGTCGGTGCATACTCCTGCGCCACGGCGCCGCAGAGCGAAAAAAGGGCTATGATCGGGATGATACTGCGCATAAGTTCGTATATTTGTGCTCCGAAAGATACTGATTTTTTTCGATACTGCGATGCCCGGCCTCCCCAAACTCAATTTTCCTGCCATCCGCCTCAGGGCCCGCCGCCGCGACGGGCAGGTCGAGGTGTGGGACGACCTGCGGGGCACGTACCTCGTCCTCACGCCCGAGGAGTGGGTGCGGCGGCACCTGGTCGCCTACCTGGTGACGCACTGCGGCGTGCAGCCCAAACGCATCGTCGAGGAGTATGCCGTCCGGCTCAACGGGCAGCCGCAGCGGGCCGACGTGGTGGTCGTCGGCGACCGGGCCGAGCCGCTGCTGGTGGCCGAATGCAAGGCTCCGGACGTGGCGGTCGGCGAGCGGACCCTCGCGCAGGCCGTGCGCTACAACTCGGTGCTCGGTGCGCGCTACCTGGTGCTGACCAACGGGCTGGTGCACTACTGCTGCGAATACCGCGACGGGCGCTACGTGCAGTTGTCCGGCTTCCCGGCGCTGAGGTAGCGCCTCCCCGCTTACAGATTCTTGAAATTCCGCTCGATGTAGTGCTGGAAAGCCTCCTTGTAGTTCTCGCCGATGGGCACGTACTCCGTGTCGCTGAGGTAGACCCGCCCCTTGACATAGGCCTTGATCGCGCGCAGGTTGACGATGTAGGAGCGGTGCACGCGCATGAAGAGCTCCGACGGCAGCGCCGCCTCCATGTTCTTGAGGCGGAAGAGCGTAGTGATCGTCGAGGAGTCCGCCAGGTGCATCCGGACGTACTCGCCCTCGCTTTCGAGGTAGACGATGTCGGTGATCTTGATGAGCGAGACCTTGTAGTCGGCCTTGACGGAGATGTATTCCCGGTCTTTGGGCAGCGCCTCGGCCAGGCTTTCGGCCGGCCGCTGGTTGTGCCGCAGTTCGTAGAGCGAGTTGGCTTTGGCCGCCGAACGGCTGAAATCGGCGAAGCTGAACGGTTTGAGCAGGTAGTCCACGGCGTCGAGCTTGAATCCCTCGACCGCATACTCCGAATAGGCCGTGGTGAAGATCACCATCGGCCGTTCGGTGAGCGAGCGGACGAACTCCACGCCGCTGAGGTCGGGCATGTTGATGTCCACGAAGATCAGGTCCGCATGGTGCGCCGGGAGCAACTGCTGCGCTTCGAGGGCGTTGTTGCAGGTAGCCGTCAGTTCGAGGTAGGGAATCTTCGAGATGTAGGCGGTCAGCTGACGCAGAGCCAGCGGCTCGTCGTCGATGGCGATACATTTAAGCATGGAGCGTGGGGATTACGAGTTTGACTGTGTAGGTTCCTTTCTCTTCGCGGATGTCGAGCGTGTAGCCCCGCTCGCCGTAGATCAGCGAGAGCCGCTTGCGGACGTTTTCCAGCCCGATGCCCGCTGCGTGGGCGTCGTTGCGGTGGGCGTGGAGGCTGTTGGCGATCACGCTCGTGACCGTGCCGTCCGCATAGTCGATGCGCAGGCGGATGAACGACGGGCGGCTGTAACTGACGCCGTGCTTGAATGCGTTTTCCACGAAGACGATCAGGAGCAGGGGCGGAATCGAGACCGTTTCGGGCAGGTCGGCCGGGTATTCGAGCCGGATGTCGATGGCATCCGTGTAGCGGATGCGCATCAGTTCGATGTAGTTCTTCAGAAACTGGATGTCGCGGTTGAGCGATATGATCTCGCGCCCCGAATCGTAGAGAACGTAGCGCATCATCTTCGACAGCTCGATCACGGCGTTCTTGGCCGACTCGGTGTCGATGTCGATCAGCGCGTGGATGTTGTTGAGCGTGTTCATGAAGAAATGGGGGTTGATCTGGTATTTCAGATAGTCCATTTCGGCCTGGAGGTTCTGCTGCTTGAGGAGCTCCATCTGCTGCTCGTCGCGGATGGACTGGTACATGAGTTTGATGCCCGAATTGGCTCCGGTCATGAAGAGGGCCAGGATGACGTTCCAGTAGATTTCGAGGTTGGTGAACGAGGCCATGCGGTAGGCCTCCGAGGCGCCCTCCGAGATGACCGGAATGAGGTTGCGGGCCAGGTGCTCCTCGTAGAGGTAGACCAGCGAGAAGACGCCGATTACGAGCAGGAGGTTGGTAGCCAGGTATTTCCAGTAACGGTGGCGGAGCATGTAGCGCGGCGCCAGGTAGGAGTTGTGGACCAGGAAGATGATCAGATAGGGGGCGATCTGCCGCCAGGCGATCAGCACGTTCTCGATGTTGACGTGCATCTCGGACATCATCTGCGAGTTGAGCACCGGCACCAGGATGATGGCCGACCAGACCATCACGTACAGGAGGTTTTCGCCGATGGTTTGCTTCTTGGTGATTTTCATGCCCCAAATATAGCAAAAAAGTCCGGAACCGAATGCCCCGGGCACAACACCCGGCCTTGCGGACCGGGTGCGGCGGATGTTGTAAAAGGAGGTTTTCGCAATGGATTGAGCATAACAGCAACACGCGGGCACCGCACGCTTTGTTCGTTCCCGAACCTTTCCTGTTGTGTCGTCCCGACCCTTTCTTGTTGTATTTAGCTCCGACTCTGTTCTTGCGAGGCAGCGGGCCGCTCTCTCGGCCCGCCCCGTGGATAATACGCTTACTTGCTGAGCAGCGACGGGTTGTAGAGGTAGCGCTTGATGCTGCGCTTGGGGGTCTTTTCGAACTCGGTGGGGTAGAGCACGATCTCCGAAATGCGTTCGTAGGCCGCCAGCTGGGCGTTCAGCTCCTCCATGTTGTTCTGCATGATCCCGGGGAGGTCGTTCTTGTCCACCTCCTCGTTCTCGGCCTGTTCGTAGTCGGGCACCACCAGCGCTTTCAGGCGGCCGTTTCCGGTGTCGACGACCAGCGATTCGAGCACCAGGTACATGTTGTTGAGCTTGTCCTCGATCTCCTCGGGGTAGATGTTCTGGCCGTTGCCCGAGAGGATCATGGTCTTCGACCGGCCGCGGATGTAGAGCGTGCCGTCGGCCTCCATCGTGCCCATGTCGCCCGTGTGGAGCCAGCCGTCGTCGTCGAGCACCTTGCGGGTGTCCTTGTCGTTCTTGTAGTACCCTTTCATCACGTGCTCGCCACGGACGATGATCTCGCCGGCGACGTGCTCCGGATCGGGCGAGTCGATCTTCACCTCGAGCATTTCGCGGATGTAGCGGCCGCACGAACCGGCCTTGAACTCGTTGTCGGGGGCGAAACTGATCAGCGGCGCGCACTCGGTCATGCCGTAGCCGATGGTGATCGGGAAGCGGATCTTCATCAGGAACGCCTCGGTCTCCTGGTTCATCGGTGCCCCGCCCACGATGAAGATCGAAACGTTGCCGCCGAAAGCCTCCATGAGTTTCTTGCGGATGACCGTGTGGATGGCCGCGTTCAGAAGCGGGAGCTTCATGGCGATCGACATGGGTTTCTTTTCGAGCAGCGGCAGCACCTGCTTGCGGTAGACCTTTTCCAGAATCATCGGCACGCAGCAGATGATGGTGGGCCGCACGACCGACATGGCTTCGAGCAGAATCTTGGGCGAGGGGATCTTGCCCAGCAGGGTGATGTGCCCTCCGACGGCCAGCGGAGCCAGAAAGTCGAACGCGCAGCCGTAGGCGTGGGCCAGCGGCAGGAACGAGAGGGTGCGGCCGCCTTTCTGGAAATAGAGCTGCCCGGTCTGCGTGTTGAGTGCCGACATGGCGAACAGGACGTTGCCCGTGAGGTTGTTCACCGTGAGCATCACCCCTTTCGAGTAGCCCGTCGTTCCCGAGGTGTAATTGAGCAGAATCACCTGGTCGTTGGGTATTTCGGGGTACTTGATGTCGTTGATGCTGAAGCCCCGCGGGTAGCGCGAGCGGTAGTTCTTGAGGATGTCGCGCTGGAATTTCTGAAGCGACTTGCCGTTCCGCTCGTAGATGACGTGGAAATCCGTAAGCGAGAAGACCGCTTCGATCTGCCGGATCTGCTCCTCCTCGATCACGTCCCAGAAATTGTCGCCCAGAAAGAGCAGGCGGCTTTCGGAGTGGTTGACGATGTGGATGATGTCCGCGGGGGTGAAATCCTGCAAGATGGGGACGATCACCGCGCCGTAGGTGATCGTGCCGATGTAGGTGATGCACCAGCGGGGGTTGTTGCGGCCGATCAGCGCGATCTTGTCGCCGGGCTTGATCCCGGCCTTTTTGAACAGAAGATGCAGCTTGGCGATCTCCTTGGCCATCTCGTAGTACGAGAAATCCTCGTTTTTGAAATAGTCGGTCAGCGCCGGCATTTCACGGTTTTCACGGAAGCTGCGTTCGTAGAGCTTTATCAGGTTCTCCTCTAACATGGTCGGGTCGTTTTAGGCGGAACTAACGGGGCGCATCGCTCCGGTCTTTGCCGTGCGGGGGCGTGTCGCCGGTTTTTATGCGCCGCGGTTTCCAGATATAGATTTTCGATTCGGTACCCCGGGTGAGGCGTTCGATATTCTTGCGGTGGGTGAAGATCAGCAGCACGGCGATCACGAACGAGAAGACCACGAACGGCACCGACTGGTTGACCTTGGGCGAGACGAGCGTGAAGACGGGGAAACAGCAGCCGGCCACCATCGACGCCAGCGAGACGTAGTGCGAGACCATCAGCACCACGAACCACACCCCGAAGCACAGCAGCGCCACCGGCGGGTAGATGCCCGTCACGGCGCCCACGAGCGTGGCCACGCCCTTGCCGCCGCGGAATCCGGCGAAAATGGGGAAGATATGCCCGAGCACGGCGGCGAAGACGGCGATGATCTTGATGTTGATAAGCCACATGTCGTTCACGTTCTCGTCGTATTTGAGCATCTCGATCAGCGTCACGGCGACGAACCCCTTGAGAAAATCGAGCGCGAAGACCGGCAGCGCCGCCCGGCGGCCCAGGACGCGCAGCATGTTGGTCGTGCCGGCGTTTTTCGAGCCGTGTTCGCGGATGTCGATGCCGTAATATTTCTTGCCGATCCACACGGCGCTCGGTATCGAGCCCAGCAGATAGGCGATGATAATCATGGTGGTAGCGGTGTAGTATGTCAGGATCATGCCGATTCGGAATTGGGTTTAGTAATGCAAATATAATTAAAAATTCGATATTCGTATCCGCACGGCGAAAAAACGGGGTGTGCGTAGCGGCTTTTCGGGGGAATTTGCTATCTTTGCACAAATAATTTTCCGCGTGGACAGCCGCCGTCCCGCCGTCCGGCGACGAATGCCGGCGCTGCTGCCCCGAACCGTTAAAACGATACTCGCATGAATACGAAAGCATTGCTCGAACCGATGGGTTCGTGGGCCTGGTGGCGGTCGTGGATCCTGATTTTTGTGGGCTGCTCGATCATGGGCGCCGGGTTCGTGCTCTTCATCAACCCCTACAATTTCGTGCCGGGCGGCGTCTACGGCATGGGTATCGTCCTGCACAACATCTTCCCCTCGATCCAGGTCGGAACGTTCGGCTACATGTTCGACATTCCGCTGATGTTCACCGCCCTGCTCGTCTTCGGCGGGCAGTTCGGCACCCGCACGGTCCTGGCGGCGCTCTACACCCCCGGCTTCATGAACGTCCTCACGCGGCTGGTCTACCCGTCGGCCGAGGCGGTCGAGTCGCTCGACCCCGCGCTGCTGCTGGGCGGCCGGCTCGATCTCTCGCACGACCTGCTTCTGACGTGCGTCATCGGCGCCGTGGTGGTCGGCGTGGGGCAGGGGCTGGTCGTGCGGCAGCAGGCCACCACGGGCGGCACCGACATCCTGGGCATGCTGTTGCAGAAATTCGCGGGCATCAAGTTCTCGACGGGCATCTTCCTGGCCGACGGGTTCGTCGTGCTGTCGGGTCTTGCGGTCATCGGCTTCGGCGTGGGTACGGGCGAGGCGGCCTCGAACGGCTGGATGCTGACGCTCTATTCGCTCATCACGATCTGGATCTCCTCGCGCGTGGTGGCCTACCTGCTGGACGGCGCCTCGTACGACAAGCTGCTCTTCATCATCAGCGACCACCACGACCAGCTTAAGCGATTCATCATCGACGACCTGGACCGCAGCGCCACCTACATCAAGTCCAAAGGCATGTACACCGACGCCTCGCGCGACATGATCTTCCTGGTCATCAGCCGCAAGGAGGTCCACGTCGTGCAGCACAAGATCAAGGAGATCGACCCCCGTGCGTTCGTCGTGGTGACCGACGCCTACGAGACGTTCGGCGAGGGGTTCAAGCAGTTCCCCGACAAGAACGAGATCAAGGCGGAGTAGCTGCGCAAATCCGCAATTAAGAATTAAGAATTAAAAATTAAGAATTGGAAATCAATACGTTAAGACCTCTCCACGGAGCCGGACGCAAACTCTACGTCGAGACCTACGGCTGCCAGATGAACGTGGGCGACACGGAGATCGTGGTCGCCGTGATGCAGCGGGAGGGGTATGTCCATACCGAGCGGATCGACGAGGCGGATGTCATCCTCTTGAACACCTGCTCGATCCGCGACAACGCCGAGCAGCGCATCCGGGGCCGTCTGGCGGAGTTGAAACGCTGCCGCCGCGAGCGTCCGGGGCTCGTCGTGGGGGTGATCGGCTGCATGGCCGAGCGGCTCAAAGAGCAGCTGCTGGAGGGCGCGCACGGCGTGGATGTCGTGGCCGGCCCCGACGCCTACCGCGATCTGCCTCGTCTGGTGCGCCAAGCCGAGGCGGGCGGCAAGGGGGTCAACGTGCTGCTCTCGGCCGAGGAGACCTATGCCGGGATCGCACCCGTCCGGCTCGACCGCAACGGCGTGAGCGCTTTCGTGTCGATCATGCGCGGCTGCGACAACTACTGCGCCTACTGCGTGGTGCCCTACACCCGGGGCCGCGAGCGCAGCCGCGATGCCGCGACCGTCGTGGCCGAGGCCCGCAGCCTCTTCGAGAACGGTTACCGGGAGGTAACATTGCTCGGGCAGAACGTCAACTCCTACCGCTTCGGGGAGGTCGGCTTTCCGGACCTCGTGCGCCGCGTGGCGGAGATTTCGCCCCTTTTGCGGGTCCGCTTCGCCACCTCGCACCCCAAAGACATGAGCGACCGTCTGCTCGACACGATGGCCTCCATGCCCAACATCTGCCGGGCGATCCACCTCCCGGCGCAGTCGGGTTCGTCGTCGATGCTCGCGCGTATGAACCGCAAATACACCCGCGCGTGGTATCTGGACCGCATCGCCGCCATCCGGCAGCGAATGCCCGACTGCGCCGTCACCACCGACCTGATCGCCGGCTTCTCGGGCGAGACCGCGGAGGAGCACCTCGAAACCCTCTCCCTGATGCGCGAGGTGGGGTACGATTTCGCCTACATGTTCAAATACTCCGAGCGCCCCGGCACGTTCGCCTCGAAGCACCTCCCCGACGACGTGCCCGAGGAGATCAAGTCGCGGCGCCTTTCCGAAATAATCGCCTTGCAGAACGAACTGGGCCATCGGAGCAACCTGCGCGACGTGGGCCGCGAGTTCGAGGTGTTGGTCGAGGGCACCTCCAAACGCGACGAGCGCCAGCTCTCGGGCCGCACGTCGCAGAACAAGGTCGTGGTCTTCGACCGCGGGACGCACCGCGTGGGCGACTACGTGCGCGTGCGCATCACGGGCTGCACGGCGGCGACCTTGTTCGGTGATCCGATCACCGAACAAGGAAATTAAAAATTAAGAATTAAAAATTACACCTTTCCACATGCAATTCGACGAACTTGATTTGGAGGAAGAGATCCTCGACGGACTTTACGATATGAATTTCAGCGAGATGACCCCCGTGCAGGAGCACACCATCCCGGTGATCCTCTCGGGCCGCGACCTGATCGGCTGCGCTCAGACCGGCACGGGCAAGACGGCGGCCTACACGCTGCCGCTGCTGAATAAACTGCTGATAGAAGGCAATCCGGACAATGTGGTCAAATCGCTGATCATCGTGCCCACGCGCGAGCTGGCGCAGCAGATCGACCAGCAGTTCCAGGGCTTCTCGTACTACGCGCCCATCTCGACGACCGTCGTCTACGGCGGCGGCGACGGCAAGGGCTGGGACGTGCAGAAACGGGGGATGCTGATGGGCTCCGACGTGGTCGTGGCCACACCGGGCCGCATGATTTCGCACTTGCAGAACAGCGGCGTCGACCTCTCGCACGTCGAGGTGCTGATCCTCGACGAGGCCGACCGGATGCTCGACATGGGCTTCTCGGAGGACATCATGCAGATCATCTCCTACCTCCCCAAGGAGCGCCAGACGATCATGTTCTCGGCCACGCTGCCCCCGAAGATCCGCGAACTGGCCCGCTCGATCCTGCACAACCCCGCCGAGGTCAACATCGCCATCTCGAAGCCCAACGAGGCCATCGACCAGGCGGCCTACGTCTGCTACGAGAACCAGAAACTGGGCATCATCCGCGAAATGTTCGCCGAGCCGTCGGGGTCGAAGACGATCATCTTCTCCTCGTCGAAACTCAAGGTCAAGGAGCTGGCCCACACCCTGAAGCGCATGGGGCTCGACGTGGCGGCCATGCACTCCGACCTGGAGCAGGCGCAGCGCGAGGAGGTGATGCTCGCGTTCCGCAACAACAAGATTTCGATCCTCGTGGCCACGGACATCGTGGCGCGCGGCATCGACGTCGAGGACATCGGCATGGTCGTCAATTACGACGTGCCGCACGACCCCGAGGACTACATCCACCGCATCGGCCGCACGGCCCGCGCCGCCGCTTCGGGCGCCGCCGTGACGTTCGTCAACGAGGAGGAGCAGGGCAAGTTCCACCAGATCGAGAAATTCATCGAGCGGGACATTCGCAAGGCCGAACTCCCCGCCTCGGTGGGCGAGGGGCCCCGCTATGCGCCCGACGAGAACCGGGGCCGCTTCGGCCGCGGGGGCCGGGGCGGGGGCCGCAACGGCGGACGTTCGGGCGGCTCGGGC
>NZ_DBFWLG010000028.1:0-11262 GCF_048465575.1 Alistipes sp. | reverse complement strand
GGTCTTCGCGGCCATCGCCCATCCAGCGATCCGCGTCGTACACCGGATGCCGGCCTCGGGCCGCCTCCCTCTTCTCCCCCGACAAGCCGCGGGTTGTGCACGATGAACGGAAGTCGTGTGCATGGTGAAACCCTCGGTCTTGCGGCTTCGGCTCAAGAAACCGTCGCTTCGGACGGACAACCGCGCAAGAGGTTCCGAGACCCCCGTCCAAATAGTTCAAAGGCCTACCCGGCGCCGTGATGGCGGCACCGGGCAGGCCTCTTTTTTTGTGGCCGCAAGCCAGACCCCGGACAACCCGACGACACCCGAAACAAAAACAGCAGGGAATCTCACGATTGCCTGCTGCCCCCGGAGGTTGCCCTCCTAAAACTACTAACCCAAACTTAAATAAATGAAGAAACCTCACTGCGGTTGCTGTGCCGCAGCTGACTCAATCAATCGCAAAGCCCGTGCCAAACGAAAAGCCTGCAATCGTTAATTGCAGGCTTTATCCGTTTGCGCCATATCGGGGACCGCCCGGAACAACCGGCCCGGAACAACCGACTCGGATGACCGGACCGGAACAAACCGTCCGAAGCGACCGACCCTGTCGCGCGGCCGGGGGACTATTCGCAGACCACGCGCGTGAAATCTTCCTTCTGAAGCGAGACAAGTTTCTGGCCGGGTGCGAGCCGGATCAGGTCGAGCAGGTAGCAGCCGCGCGTATCGAGCGTTTGCAGCTCCGTATTGGAGTGCAGGTCCAGTTCTCCGATGTAATTGCGGCCGCAGTCGAGCGTGCGCAGCGCGGGTGCGGCTCCCAGGTCGAGCGCATAGAGTCCGTTCTGGCGGCAGTTGAGCTGTTCGAGTTCGGGGCCGGCCACCCGGAGCGTGCCGAGCTGGTTGTCGGCACAGGAGAGCGAGCGCAGGTGTAGGTTGGCCCGCGTGTCCAGTTCGATGAGCTTGTTGCCCGAAACATCGAGCGATTCCAGAGATAATTCAGCCGCGGATTATGGCTGAAATCGATCTGCCGGATTTTGCTCCGGTCGAACGAGAGACGGTAGAGTTTGGGATTTCCGCTCAGATCGAGCGACTCCACGGGTGAGCTGGAAGCGCCCAGATGCTCCAGTGTGGTAAGCTGCCTCAGGTCTATTTCGGAAATCTCGGTGCAACGGTTTCATGGGATGAAAGGGTTGGTGGTGCCGGTTGGTGCCGGCCTGTGCGAATTATTTTTTCAAAAACCGCCCTTTGGTGTTGGCGTAGACGAGCATGAAAACGACTCCGATTGTGAGCCAGATGCCGCCCGCCAGCGCCAGCCCCTTGCCGGGCAGGAGGTCGTCGGCGCCGATCAGGGCGACGCATGCGGCCGCGTAGAACATGAATTTCCCCATGAAGCGGCACAGCGCCCGCTTGTCGTAGCGCTCCCGCTCCTTTTCGGGCAGGGTGTTGTAGCCGGCGATCAGCCCGGCCCCGTGTCCGGTCAGGAAGAGAATGCCGAACAGAACCAGTATGCCGCCGGCGATCAGCGAGGCGCCGAGATTTCCGTGCATGGAGATCGAATTTACAGTTTGCGTGACAACTATTTCCCGAATACGCCTGTATAGCTTCGGGGCGTCAGGGCGCGCAGCTCCCGTTTCACGGCGTCGGCCACGTCGAGCGTCTCGATGAATGCGGCGATCGATTCGGCCGTGATATGGGCGTTGGTGCGCGTGAGGGCCTTCAGGGCCTCGTAGGGCTTGGGGTAGCCCTCGCGGCGCAGGATGGTCTGAATGCCCTCGGCCACTACGGCCCAGTTCTCATCGAGGTCGCGCTCGATGGCTTCCGTATTGAGGATCAGCTTGTTCATGCCTTTTGTCAGGGAGCGCAGGGCGATCAGCGAATGGGCCATCGGCACGCCCACGTTGCGCAGCACGGTCGAGTCGGTCAAATCGCGTTGCAGGCGCGAGACGGGCAGCTTGCGCGAGAGGTGCTCGTAGAGGGCGTCGGCCAGACCGAGGTTCCCCTCGGCGTTCTCGAAATCGATGGGGTTGACCTTGTGGGGCATGGCGCTCGAACCGACCTCCCCGGCCTTGATCCGCTGCTTGAAATACTCCTCCGAGATGTACATCCACATGTCGCGCGCAAAGTCCGTGAGGATGGTGTCGATGCGCTTGAGGTTGTCGAAAATGGCCGCCAGCATATCGTAGTGCTCGATCTGCGTGGTGTACTGCGAGCGGCAGAGCCCGAGCGTCTCGCCCACGAACCGGTTGGCGAACGCCACCCAGTCTACGTCGGGATAGGCCGCGTAGTGGGCGTTGAAATTGCCGGTGGCGCCGCCGAACTTGGCCGGCACGGCAATGTCGTGCAGCATGGCCAGCTGCTTCTCGAGCCGTTCGACGAAGACCATCATCTCCTTGCCGAGGGTGGTGGGCGACGCGGGCTGCCCGTGCGTGCGCGCCAGCATCGGCACCGTGCGCCACTCCTCGGCCATTGCGGCCAGTTTGTCGCGCACTTCCTCGACGGCGGGGTAGTAGACCCCCGCGAGCGCCTCCTTGATCGAAAGGGGCACGGCCGTGTTGTTGATGTCCTGCGACGTCAGGCCGAAATGGACGAACTCCTTGTAGGGGGCCAGTCCCAGCGCATCCATCTTCTCCTTGATGATATACTCGATGGCCTTGACGTCGTGGTTCGTCACGGCCTCGATCTCTTTGACCCGCTCGGCATCGGCGGGCGAAAAATCGAGGTACAAGGCGCGCAGGGCCTCGAACCGAGCAGGGTCGATCCCCCGGAGCTGCGGCAGCGGAAGCTGGCAGAGGGCGATGAAATATTCGATTTCGACGCGGATGCGGTAGCGGATCAGTGCCTGCTCCGAAAAATAATCGGACAGTTTTTCCGTTACTTTCCCGTAACGGCCGTCGATGGGCGAAATGGCGGTAAGGTTGTTGAGCATGGGATTTGTCGGGATTTGTTTACGGCACCAAAATTACGACAATTTATTGAAATACGCATAATTTTCGCTACCTTTGTCGGGTTGTGACAAGAAAATAAAAACTGCTTGCAATGAGATTTTTAATGGCCATAGTGGACGCGCTGGTAGGATTCGTGCGGCGAAATCCGCTGACCGTACTCGTGATTCTGATCCTTGCCCTGGGCGCTCCGGCGCTGCTGCGAGGCATTGCGCTCTTCATATTGTATTTTTTGATGGGACTTATCGTGCTGGTCGTCGTCGGCCTGCTCTTTTTCCGCTGGCGCATCTACAAGGTGCGCCGCCGGATGGAGGAGCAGTTCGGCGGGGACACGGGCGCCGAGGCGCCTTTCGGCGGACGCCCCCGCCGCGAAAAGGAGGGCGACGTGAAAGTGTACCGAACCGCGGGAACGCCCGAAAAACGGGTGTCGAAAGACGTGGGCGACTATGTCGATTTCGAGGAGACCAAGTAACGGAACCATGCTCGGGATATTCCAACAGATCGGCCGCTATTTCATCCTGATGGGAAAGGTCTTCTCCCGTCCGGAGAAAGGGGCGATCTACCGCCGCCGCATCGTCTTCGAGATGGAAGCGCTGGGCATCGACTCGATCGGCCTGACGGCCCTGATTTCGGTCTTCATCGGCGCGGTCATCACCCTGCAAATGTGCATCAACCTCGATTCGCCGTTCATCCCCCGCTCGCTGGTGGGCTACGCCACGCGCGAGACGATGATCCTCGAATTCTCGTCGGCCGTCGTGGCGCTGATCCTGGCCGGAAAGGTCGGTTCGTCGATCGCCTCGGAGATCGGCACCATGCGCATCACCGAGCAGATCGACGCCCTCGAAATCATGGGCGTCAACTCCGCCTCGTACCTCATCCTGCCGAAGATCGTCGCCGCGATGCTCTTCTTTCCGTTCCTGACGATCCTCTCGATCCTGATCGGCATCCTGGGCGGCTACCTGATCGCCGCCGCCACGGGCATCATGATTCCGGCCGACTACGTGGACGGCCTGTTGATGGATTTCAAACCTTACTCGATCACCTACACGCTCATCAAGACCGTCTTCTTCGCCTACATCATCACCTCCATCTCGGCCTATTTCGGCTACAACGCCCGCGGCAACTCGCTCGAGGTGGGCGCCGCCTCGACGCGCGCCGTGGTCGTGAGCTGCGTGGTGATCCTCCTGTTCGACCTGATTCTGACGCAAATCCTGCTGATATGATACGAGCCGAGCACATTGTCAAATCGTTCGACGGGCGGGTGGTGCTCGACGACATCTCGGTCGAGTTCGAGACCGGCAAAACCAACCTCATCATCGGCCGCAGCGGCTCGGGCAAGACCGTGCTGCTGAAGAGCCTGGTGGGGCTGCACGAGGTCGACTCGGGCACGGTGTGGTACGACGAGGTCGATTTCACGGCCCTGGGCTTCCGCGAGCGCAAGGCCATCCGCAAGGACATCGGCATGATCTTCCAGGGCGGGGCGCTGCTGGACTCCTCGTCGGTCGAGGAGAATGTCAAGCTGCCGCTCGACCTCTTCACCGCGCAGAGCGAACGGGAGAAGATGGAGCGGGTGAATTTCTGCCTCGAGCGCGTGCGGCTCGAAAACGCCAACCGCCTCTATCCGGCCGAGTTGTCGGGCGGCATGACCAAGCGCGTGGCCATCGCCCGGGCCATCGTACTCAACCCCAAATACCTCTTTTGCGACGAACCCAATTCGGGCCTTGACCCGCAGACCTCGATCGTCATCGACAACCTGATCCACGAGATCACCCACGAGTACGGCATGACGACGATCATCAACACCCACGACATGAACTCCGTGATGGAGATCGGCGAGAAGATCGTCTACATCCACGAGGGCCGCAAGTGGTGGGAGGGCACCAAGGACGACATCCTGCACGCCGACAACGCGGAGCTGAACGCTTTCGTCTTCGCCTCGGCCATGGCCAAGCGCGCCAAACGGGCCGCGAAATAGGGGCCTGCCGGAACGCCCGGGCGCCACGGACGGGGTGCGGACGGGTGGCCGGGACGCAGGGGAACCGGATGCGGGCGCGGGAAACGGCGGGAAACCGCCCGGGCGGTGTTTCCCAAAATTTTTAATATTTTATTTGCGTATAATACATAAAGTATATACCTTTGTGCTGTGAAAAAAATAACGCAAGTTTAACCAACAAATAATTCAAACATTATGGCAACTATTAAAATCGGTATCAACGGTTTCGGCCGTATCGGCCGTCTGGTGTTCCGCGCAGCCTGCACCAACTCGAACATCGAGGTGGTAGGCATCAACGACCTGGTTCCCGTGGACTACATGGCTTACATGCTCAAGTACGACACGATGCACGGCCGCTTCGACGGCACGGTCGATTTCGACGCCGAGAAGAGCCTTCTGATCGTCAACGGCAAGTCGATCCGCGTCACGGCCGAGAAAGACCCCGCCAACCTGAAGTGGAACGAGGTCGGCGCCGAATACGTCGTCGAGTCGACCGGTCTGTTCCTCACCAAGGAGAAAGCCCAGGCCCACATCGCCGCCGGTGCCAAGTACGTCGTCATGTCGGCCCCCTCGAAGGACGACACGCCGATGTTCGTCTGCGGCGTCAACACCGACACCTATGCCGGCCAGACGATCGTTTCGAACGCATCGTGCACCACCAACTGCCTCGCCCCGATCGCCAAGGTGCTGAACGACAAGTTCGGCATCACGGACGGTCTGATGACCACCGTCCACTCGACCACCGCCACGCAGAAGACCGTCGACGGTCCCTCGATGAAAGACTGGCGCGGCGGCCGTGCCGCTTCGGGCAACATCATCCCCTCGTCGACCGGCGCCGCCAAGGCCGTCGGCAAGGTGATCCCCGAACTGAACGGCAAACTGACGGGTATGTCGATGCGCGTGCCGACTCTCGACGTATCGGTCGTCGACCTGACGGTCAACCTGGCCAAACCCGCCAAGTACGACGCCATCTGCGCCGCCATGAAAGAGGCTTCGGAGGGCGAACTGAAAGGCATCCTGGGCTACACCGAGGAGGCTGTCGTTTCGTCGGATTTCCTGGGCGACGCCCGCACGTCGATCTTCGACAAGGCCGCCGGTATCGCGCTGACCGACACGTTCGTCAAGGTCGTTTCGTGGTACGACAACGAGTGGGGCTACTCGAACAAGGTCCTCATGCTCATCGAGAAGATGGCCGACTACAACAACAAGTAAGCCGATTTATCTTCCATCGAAAAAAGGGTTCGCAGCGATGCGAACCCTTTTTGGTTTGTGCGCCCCCGAACGGCGCTACTCGAGCAGATTGCCCTGGGCGTCGAGCAGGTAGGTAGTCTCGCGGTCGGTCCGCTCGTCTTCGACGGTCCCCAGGTAGCGGGGGTTGGCTGCGGCCTTGAAATCGGCGAGCGAGAGGTAGAGCTTCACCACCTCGTCCAGCTCGTTCCCTCCGGCCAGCTCGCGGAACTTGGCGTAGACCGCCGCGGGCAGCACGGCGGGGTCGTCGTACTCCTCCTCCTCGATCTCCTCGGCGGCGGCCTTGAATGCGAAGCGGTCGTCGAAGATGAGGTCGCACTCCCGGTTGCGGTAGGCGATCTCGACCTCCCAGAACGTCGCGCCGCCCGCCCGCTCGGTATCGCACTCGACGATCAGTGCGTCGGGGAGGTTCGAGGCGATGTACTCCAGAATCGGCTGCGGAGAGGGATCGTCTTCGTCGGCTTCATCCCCGTCGTCCGCGTCCGTCCGGTCCGAGAGCAGCGTGCCGTCCTGCTTGTAGACCAGTTCGCGCTCCGTGTCGCCCCGTTCGATCTCCAGTTTGTAGGTCGGGTCGGTGTCGGCATAGGTTTTCCGGTCGATCTCGTCGTCGAGCCGGTAACCCTGGCTCTTGTAGGGCGAGGCGTTCCAGGCTTCGGCCACGGCCGGGGCCTCCTCCTGAAGCTGCGTCCACGAGATTTCGAATTTGGTGAAAGCGCAGGCGGTGCCGCCCTCGGGGTACCACGCGCTGTTGCGGGGCGTTGCCGCCGCCCGCGAGGCCAGGGTGAACGAAGCTACGTCGTAGCCGTTTTTCTTGCTCCAGGCGACATCGGTTGCACCCGGGAACTGCTTTTGGAACGCCGCCACGGTCTGCGCTGCGGGCTGCGGGCCGCCTCCGTTTTCGTCGTCGTTGCATCCGGTCGCAAGGACGCCGCATACGATGAGCGCAAGGGCCCATTTGATCGATAGTTTCATAGGCTTACGAATTTATGTTGTTGTTACAAAGGTAGCAAAGAATTCTGAACGGAATCTGAAATTCACACTTTTTCTATCCGCATTTCGAGCGAGGCGCCCGACCACTGGTTGATCCGCAGGTGCTCCGTGCGGAGCTTGCGGCCGGCATAGGCGATGCGCAGCTCGACCTCGAACGGCCGGGCGGCGTCGATTTCGCGCATGGCGGGCAGGGTGTGGGGTATGAGGTAGATATAAAGCATCAGGTGGTCGCAGGGCGGGGTGGTCAGCGTGACGCTGCGGTCGGGCACCGTGCCGGCGGGCGGCTCGGCGAGGTTGGCCCCGGCGTCGGCCACATGCGACGAGGCCGTGGCGAAGCCCGTGCGTTGGTCCGCGGCGTCGAAACAGCCGCACATCAGTTCCACATTGTAGCGCCACCAGCCGTCGAAACGGCTCGTGAGCGCGATCGTAAATCCTTTTTCAACTGCCATAGCGTGCAAATGTAATACAAGTTGCGTGCAAAGCCAAATTTATTAGCCGCCGCTGCGCGCGGGGCGCTAAATCTCACCGTTTTCTTTGGGATTGTTTGATTTTTTAGTAACTTTGCGCACTTGTCGTGCTCAAATGAGGGTGGAAAAAGGGTATAAAATCGCATACAAGGGGCTGAAGAACGGTCCCCATGAGTTCGAATTCCGGGTCGACGGCGCGCTGTTCGAGGCTTTCGGAAGCACCGAGATCAAGGACGGCGCATGCGTCGCGGAGGTCCGCCTGGAGCGTGCCGAGACGCAGTTGGTGCTCGACATTGCGATCCGCGGCAGCGTCACGGTGGCGTGCGACCGCTGTCTGGAGGATTGCAGCGTGCCGATCGGCTACGAGGGACGGCTGTTGGTCAAGTTCTCGCAGGAGGTGCACGAGTACGATGGCGAGGTGCTATGGCTCCTGCCCGGCGAGGACGAGGTGGACCTGGCGCAATACATCTACGAGAGCATCGTCCTCTCGCTGCCCTACCAGCGGGTCCATGCGGACGGGTCGTGCGATCCCGAGATGCTCGCGCGCTTCCGGATCGTCACCGGCGAGGAGTTCTCGCGGATCGAGGCCCGCGCCTCGGAGGAGGACGGACCCGATGGCGGCGGCCCGTGGGAGAAACTGGCCGAGCTGAAACGCGAAATGGAGGCCTCGGAGGACGAGGAGAAGCAATAGAGAGAAGAAAAATACGTTAAACTTATAATTTATATCGTAAAATGGCACATCCTAAACACAAAGTCTCGTCGACGCGACGCGATAAGAGAAGAACCCACTACAAGGCTGTCGTTCCCACGGTCGTGACCTGTTCGAACTGCGGCGCAGCCACGCTGTACCACCGCGTTTGCCCCGAGTGCGGCTTCTACCGCGGAAAGCTGGCCATCGAGAAGCGAGCTGCCGAATAGGCAGGGCTTTCGTGAAGAGTGCATACCCCGGCGGGGCTGCCCTCTTTTTTCATGAACGGCGCCTCAGTCCGTTCCCCTCACGCCGGAGCATGCAGCACCGGCGCCCGGGTGCGGCTGGCGCCAGTTAAAAACCTAATCCGACGACTATGTTAAAGATTGGTGTAGATGCCATGGGCGGCGATTACGCTCCCCAGGCGGCCGTCAAGGGCGCCGTCATGGCGCTCGATGCGGTCGGACCCCAGAGCCGGATCGTGCTGTTCGGCGACCGGACGAAGATCGAAGAGGTGCTCGCGGCGGAGAACTGCCCGGCCGGGAAATTCGATATTGTGGCAACGACGGAGGTGATCGAGATGGGCGACCATCCGGCCAAGGCGTTCCAGGCCAAGGCCGATTCGAGCATCACGGTGGGCTTCGGCTGCCTGGCCAAGGGCGCGATCGACGGCTTCGCCAGCGCCGGTTCGACCGGCGCCATGATGGTCGGTTCGATGTACGCCGTCAAACCCATCGAGGGCGTGATCCGTCCCACGATCTCGTCGATCGTACCCACCGTGGGGGGCCGGCCGGCCCTGCTGCTGGATGTGGGGCTCAACGTGGACGTGAAGCCCGAGGTGCTGGCGCAGTACGGCCTGATCGGTTCGATCTATGCCGAGGCGGTGCTCGGAATCGAGCGGCCGCGCATCGCCATCCTCAATATCGGCGAAGAGGAGACCAAGGGAAACGCCCAGTCCAAGGCGACCTACGAACTGTTGCGCGAAGACGGGCGCATAAATTTCGTCGGCAATATCGAGGGCTCCCATATCTTCACGGGCAAAGTGGCCGATGTGATCGTCTGCGACGGCTTCGTGGGCAACACGGTTCTGAAGATGGCCGAGGGGCTCTACCGCATCAACAAGGCCCTGGGCGGCGGCAACGCTTTCTGGGAGGCGATGAATTACGAAAACGTGGGCGGCACACCCGTGCTGGGTGTCAACGCTCCGGTCATTATCGGTCACGGATGCTCCTCGCCGCTGGCGATCCGGAGCATGATCCTCTCGACCGAGCGCTGCATCCAGGCCGATCTGACGGCCAAGTTGCAGCGCGCATTCAAAAATTAATCATTAAAGCAAAACCGAATGGGTAAGATAACAGCAGCGATTACGGGGGTGGGAGAGTACCTGCCGGATTATATTCTCACCAACGAAGAGTTGAGCCGCATGGTCGACACCAACGACGAGTGGATCATGTCGCATATCGGCGTCAAGACGCGCCACATTCTCAAGGGCGAGGGCGTCGGCAGCTCCTACATGGGAGCGCGGGCCGTCATCAATCTTCTGGACAAGACGGGCGTGGACCCGATGTCGATCGACGTGGTGATCTGCGCCACGGTGACCCCCGACATGTTCTTCCCCTCGACGGGGAACATGATCGCCGACCAGGCCGGTTGCAAGAACGCCTTTGCCTACGACGTGTCGGCCGCGTGCAGCGGATTCCTCTTCGCGCTGACGACAGGCGCCAAGTTCATCGAGGCCGGAACGAGCAAGAAAGTGATCGTCGTAGGGGCCGATAAAATGTCGTCGATCGTCGACTACACCGACCGCTCGACCTGCCCCATCTTCGGCGACGGCGCCGCCGCCGTGCTGCTCGAACCCAACACCGAGGGGTACGGCGTGGTGGATTCGATCCTCCACTCCGACGGCTCGGGCGAGTTGCAGCTCTACATGAAGGCGGGCGGTTCGCGCTACCCTGCCTCGATCGAGACGGTGCAGAACAACTGGCACACGATCACCTGGGACGGCCACGCCGTATTCAAGGCCGCCGTTTCGAAAATGGCCGACGTCTCGGTGGAGATGATGGAGAAGCACAACCTCTCGTCGGACGACATCCGCTACCTGGTTCCCCACCAGGCCAACCTGCGCATCATCGACGCCACGGCGCGCCGCATGGGGCTGACCAAGGAGAAATGCATGATCAACATCGACCGCAACGGCAATACGACGGCGGCGACGATCCCCTCGTGTCTGTACGACTACGAGAAAGAGCTGCGGCCGGGCGACAACCTCATTCTGGCCGCTTTCGGCGGCGGATACACCTGGGGCGCCATCTACGTCAAATGGGCCTACGACGGGTCGAAAGCGTAGAATCGATTTGTATTAGTATAGGAGGGCGACCGCTTTTGTCGGGCCCTGCAACGGTAGCGCCGCGGAAAACACTCCGCGGCGCTGACGTTTCGATTCCCGAACAACGTCAAATAAGGTGAAAAGTGAAAGGTGAACTTTACGGGTAAGCGAGTGTAGAGACCGCTTGCGGGCTATGCCGGGGTGGGACAAAGTCAAGCCGCCGGCGAGTTAATGGTGAAAGTGTCCTCGATCCCGGAGCTCAGTCGAGGGGTCGCAAATCAATAAGGAACCGAGTCATCCCGACAGAGCGCAAGCGACGAGGAATCTTCCGCTCCTTGTTTTGCCTTGCGACCCCTCGACTGAGTTCTGGGATCGAGGACGGGTTTTCACCATCTCAGCTGTTCGCAGCCAGCGGCGGTGTAAGACGCCCGTTTTGAGGGTGGCAGATGGTTCGGACGCTTTCGAGCCGGTTCCGCACTCCCCGGAGGTTCGGCGGTTTATGTGTTGCAATTCGCAGCCAGCGGCGGGCGTAAGACGCCCGTTTTATGGGCGGCAGCCGTTCCGAGGCGCTTTCGAGCCCGTTATGCGCTCCCGGAGTGCAGTCCTCCGCCCGGGGTGGCTGCGGACTG
>NZ_DBFWLG010000027.1:0-14095 GCF_048465575.1 Alistipes sp. | reverse complement strand
CCGACCACTTTCAGCAAGGGATTCACCGTGAACGTTACGCTCTCCGACGGCAGGGTGATGACGCTTCGCGGAGGCGTTGGGCAGACGGCCAGACGGGGCCGGATTCTGGCCATGCCGGCCATCGAGCTGGAACTGCCCGCTCCGCTGCTCTATTCCTACGACCAGACTGCGTGGCAGCCGTGGAACTATCAGGGGAGCGGCATCCCCGAAGTGCTGCCGAATCTCAACACGACGAATCGCGCCATCTATCTGAAAGACAATCCGGAATCATCTACGCCGGGAATCACCCGCGCCCACCTGCAAAGTATCGCGGACAAGTTTCGCAAGGATGCGGCTACGGAGGAGACTTTCACACTGACCATGAACAGTGCGACATTGGCCGGGACGACGGAGTTTCCGAGCGATATCTTCTGCGGAGCGTGCTGGAACGGAACGGTCAACACCGCCAAGGCCGATTATGCGCTCAAGCTAATAATCTTCCCAAGCAACATGACGCGGATCGCCGACACCTCGATCGATACGACTCCGAGTCTGGTCGATATGTTGGGTGCATTTTGCGGGAACCACGGGCTGGTAACGGTGGGCCTGCAAGGTGGAGTGACTTATATCGGTTCGGGAGCATTTGCCCTCTGCAACTCACTCAAGAGCGTTCTCATAACCGGAGCGGACGGAGAGCTTACGATCGGGAAATATGCATTTCGTATTTCAAGCGCGCTCGCTGACGTGCGCATCGCCCGGACCACGCCGCCCAAACTCGTATTCGACGAGAGCGGTCGTTCGCCCTTTTACGGGGCGGGAACCAGCGGTATTGTATTCCGCGTGCCGGCCGCTTCGCTGGCGGCTTACAGGGCCGACCCTTCGTGGCAGAAAGTGATCGCCGAGGGTGCGAACCGCACCTGGGCTGTGTACTGATTCCGGCTGCTCGAAAAATAAGGCGGGGCGCAACTCTTTTCCGGGTTGCGCCCCGCCTTGTTGTTTACTCCCCTGCCATCGCTTTCAGCAGGGCGATCTCCTCAGCCCAGCGATCCTCGTCGGGAGTCTCCATGATGAGCGGAATCCCGTCGAAGCGGCGGTCGCGGGCGATGTAGCGGAAGCACTCCATGCCGATCATCCCCTCTCCCAGGGGCGCGTGGCGGTCGATGCGGCTCGCAAGCGGCTTCATGGCGTCGTTTAGGTGCATGCCCCTGAGGTAGCGGAACCCCACCGTGCGCTCCAGTTCGTCGAACGTACGGTCGCACGCCCCGGCCGTCCGGAGGTCGTAGCCCGCAGCGAAAGCGTGGCAAGTGTCGATGCAGACGCCCACCCGCGACTTGTCGTCCACGCGGTCGATGATGTAGGCCAGCTGCTCGAAGCTGCTGCCCAGGTTCGAACCCTGCCCGGCGGTGTTCTCGATCACGGCCGTGACCCCTTGGGTGCGGTCGAGGGCCCAGTTGATCGACTCGGCGATGCGGTCCATCGTCGCTTGCGCCGAGCTGCGGTCGAGGTGGCTGCCGGGGTGGAAATTGAGGCGGTCCAGCCCCAGCTGCTCGCAGCGCTGCATCTCGTCGAGAAAGGCCGCGCGCGACTTTTCGAGCGCCTCGGGATCGGGGTGCCCGAGGTTGATCAGGTACGAGTCGTGGGGGAGAATCTGCCGGGGCGCGTAGCCCAACTGCCGGCAGGTTTCGCGGAACGCCGCGATCTCGCTCTGCGGCAGGGGCTTGGCCACCCACTGCCGCTGGTTTTTCGTAAAGAGTGCGAAGCCCGTGGCTCCTATCTCATGGGCGTTGCGGGGTGCGTTGGAAACCCCTCCGGCCGCGCTGACGTGTGCTCCAAAGTATTTCATACAGTCTCTATCGTATTTAACTCAAGGCAAAGTTAACGTTTTCTGTAAATAAATTCATAAATTTGCAGTTTGAAATCCCGATAAATACGCTCCATGATGAAACGTCTTTACCCGATATTGCTCGGCGCCGCGCTGGCGGTTGCGGCGCTCCCCGCGCAGGCGCAAATCTCCATCGACGAGGTGAACGCTCGGACCGAGGGCGTCACTTTCCGCGACCGGGTGAAATCCACCCCCGTGGAGGTCGACTATTTCAGCCTGGCCCGCTACAAGGCCGAGCGGGCGGCCATCCGCAAAGAGCGCAACTACCTCGAATTCGGCGGCGGCCTGCAAGGGGCGCTGACCTCGTACAACGATCCCTGGATTTCGGTATCGGGCGGTGACAACTCCATCGCGCTGGTGGCCACGTTCAACCTGAAGCACACCTTTACCAAAAACCTCTTCTCGATCGAGACCAAGTTCAATGCCAAGCTGGGCTACAACCGCATGAAGGTCGAGGTCGACGAGGGCGAGCAGGGCATCTGGTTCAAGAACCAGGACGAGTTCGAAATCTCGACGGCTCCGTCGCTCAAACTCTCCAAGAACTGGTCGTACGGCGTGATCGCCAAGTTCCGCAGCCAGTTCGTCAACGGCTACAAGTCGCGCACCGAACAGGAGAAGAAAGACCTCAAGAGCAAGTTCATGACCCCGGGCTATCTGGACATTTCGCTGGGTATCACCTACAAAAGCCCCAAGCCCAAATTTCCCATCACCGTCAACCTCTCGCCCATCGCCCTGAACGCGACCTTTGCCGAGAGCGACCTGATCCGGCGCGAGAATGGCTTCAGATACGGTATCGAGGACCCGGACAAGACCTCCAAGTACGAGGGCGGTTCGTCTATCCAGATCGATTTCGACCGCAAGTTCGGCAAATCGGAGTTCCTGCGCTACCGCACGATGCTCTACACGTTCTACGGCTGGATCACCGACATCGGCCAGAAAAACAAGATCAGCGACTACTCCCGCTTCACGGCCGCCTATGCCGAGTGGGAGGCGGGCGAAAAGGACATCAAGAACAAACCGCGGCTGCCGATCCACCCCATTGTGCGCTGGACGAACACGGTGGAGATCAAGGCTACGAAATACATCTCCACGGTGCTCAGCTTCGAGCTTTATTACAACCGGGCGCAGAACGTCGACGTGCAGACCAAAACCCTCTTGAGCGTCGGGCTGGCCTATACCTTTAAGAACAAGTAATGTACAAGAATTCGAAATATACCGTCCTTTTTCCGCTGCTGTTGGCCGCGGGCGTTGTCCTGGGCCTCCTGCTGGGACAGTACCTGGGGCGCAACACCACCGAGTCGCAGATTCGGGGGATGCTCCGCCACATGGCCCTGCCGACCAACAAGCTCACGCAGACGCTGGCGCTGATCGAGAACCAGTACGTCGACTCCGTGTCGATGGATTCGCTCGCCGAGCACGTCATTCCGCTTCTGGTCCGCGAGCTGGACCCCCATTCGGTCTACATCCCGGCGCGCGAGATGGCCGAACTGAATGAGCCGCTCGAGGGTGAATTCGACGGCATCGGAGTGGTGTTCAACATGGCCACCGACACGGTGATCGTGCTGAACGTCATCCCGCAGGGTCCCAGCGACCGGGCCGGGATCAAGGCGGGCGACCGCATCCTCGAGATCGACGACTCGCTGGTGGCGGGGCGCAAGATTCCGCAGAACCGGATCGTCCGCCGGCTGCGCGGCCCGCGCGGCACGACCGTGCGGCTGGGGCTCCAGCGGCAGGGGATCGCCGGTCTGGTCGATGTGGAGGTCGTGCGGGGCGTGATCCCGATCAAGAGCATCGAGGCGGCGTTCCGGATCGCCGACAGCACGGGCTACATCAAGCTGGGGCAGTTCGCCAAAACCTCGTCCGAGGAGTTGCGGCGCGCGCTGGCGGCGCTCCGCGCGGAGGGGGTCACGAAGCTGATCTTCGATCTGAGGGGCAACTCGGGCGGTTTTCTCGACCAGGCCATCGAGATCGCCAACGAGTTCCTGCACGAGGGGCAGCTGATCGTCTACACCGAGGACCGCAACCACGAACAGCTGCGCGAATACGCCGACGGCACGGGCACAGCGCAGGAGATGGAGGTGGTCGTGCTGATCGACGAGGGAAGCGCCTCGTCGAGCGAAATTCTGGCCGGGGCGCTTCAGGACAACGACCGTGGTACGATTGTTGGTCGTCGTTCGTTCGGCAAGGGGCTCGTGCAGCGGCAGATACCGTATAGCGACGGCTCGGCGCTGCGCCTGACCACGGCACGCTACTACACCCCTACGGGCCGTTCGATCCAGAAGCCCTACACCATCGGCGACGAGGCGGGCTACGAGGAGGACATCTGGAACCGCTACCGCAACAACGAGTTCTTCTCGGCGGACAGCATCCATTTCGCCGACTCGCTGCGGCGCGTAACGCCCGCCGGCAAGGTGGTCTACGGCGGCGGCGGGATCATGCCGGATGTGTTCGTTCCGGCCGACACGACCGACGTGACGCGCTATTTCGTCGAGGTGGCTGGGCGCAACATCCTCTACCGCTACACGATAGAGTATGCGGACCGCCACCGCGAGGCGCTCAATGCCGTCCGCACGCTCGCCGAGCTCGATGCGCTGCTGGACGGCGACCGCACGCTGGTCGACGATTTCGTCCGCTACGCCGCCCGTCAGGGCGTGGCTCCGCGCTATGGCGACATCGCCCGTTCGCGGCGGCTGATCGCGGCGCAGTTGAGGGCCTACATCGGACGCAACACGCCGCTGGAGGACAACGGTTTTTATGCCGAGATCCATCCGGTCGACAACGTGGTCGTGCGCGCCCTCGAAGTGCTCAATAACGGGAATCCGACCAAGCCGTAACGGCCTGCGGCGGGTTTGTAAAAAAGTATACGAAAATGATAAAAAGACTCATCGCTATCCTCGTGGTCGTGGCCGTCGTGGTCATCGTCGTCGTGGCGGCCATCCGGCGCGACAATTTCAAATCGATGGTCCTGCGCGACGATGCGTTGAACGGGGTGGTCCCCGAAGCGACGACCACGGCGCCGCAGCCCATCGCGCCCGTCGAGATCGAGGCGACCGACTCGCTGACCGTCATAACGTCCGATTCGCTCTGAACCGGGACTCTCTTCTCGCATCGAAGCGGCGGCCTTGCGGGCTGCCGTTTTTCATTGCGGCCGGTGCGCAGGCGGTCCCGCACAAAAAAACAGCAGCCCCGAGGGCTGCTGCCGTGTAGTTTTGGCAGGGCGCGTGCGTCTGCTTAGAAAAACTTGATCTCGCGTCCCTCGATGGCCGAGAGGAGGTTGTTCGCGGCCGACGAAGCGCCGATGCGGAACAGATCCGTCGTCAGCCACTCGGGCCCCAGGATCTCCTCGACGATGGTGTAGTAGAGCGCCGCATCCTCGGCCGTGCGGACGCCGCCCGCCGCCTTGAAACCGACCTTGCGGCCCGTCTTTTCGTAGTAGTCGCGGATGGCCTGACACATGACCACGGCCGCTTCGGGCGTGGCGGCCACGTCGATCTTGCCTGTCGAGGTCTTGATGAAATCGGCCCCTGCGAACATCGAAAGGAGCGACGCCTTGCGGATCAGTTCGGGGGTTTTGAGCGCGCCCGACTCGATGATGACCTTGAGCACCACATCGTCGCTGGTCTCCGCGCGGATCACCTCCACCTCGTTGGCGGCTTCGTCGTACTCGCCCGTCAGCATCCGGCCGACGTTCAGCACAATGTCTACCTCGTCGGCGCCGTTCTCCACGGCCATCGCAACCTCCAGCGCCTTGACCTCCAGAAAGGTCTGTGCCGCGGGAAATCCGCCCGCCACCGAGGTGATGCGCATGGGCGTCGGGTCCACGGCCAGCCCCACGGTCTCGACGAACGCGGGGTAGATGCAGATCGAAGCCACGTTGGGGATGGCGGGGTATTTTTCGTAGAACTCCACGGCCTTGCGCGCGAATGCCGTCACCGAGGTCGTCGAATCGGTGCAGAGCAGGGTCGTCAGGTCGATGGCCGAGAAGCAGAGTTTGTAAACCTCGGTCGTGCGGTTGCGCCGGGAGGCCTCGCGGATGCGGGCGACCTCGCGGTCCACCTCTTCGGCACTCGGGGCCGGAGCATATTCGTTCAGGTGATTTGCGTACTCCATTGTCTTATGCTGTTTTTACAAAAATAGGAAAAATTATCCATACCGGTATGTCTCCGCCGACAAATTATTTTCCGGCACTTTCCGTAGTCGTTCGGGCAGCTCGGTTGTCGCAGCTCATGCTGTCGGGGACATTCCCTGTCACGACTCTTTTTCCTGCTCCCAGGAACTCCTTTTTCGCGGTTCTTTTCCGATCGCGGCTGCATGGGGTATTCCTGACACTTTTACCCGCCGCCGAGCTCCTCGGCCCCTTTTCCGGCCCGTTCGGCTCGGCTCTCCTCCACAATACAAAAAAAGAGCCTGAACCGTGCGGCTCAGGCTCTTTTTACTATCCCGGTGCGAAATTAGTTGCGCAGGGCTTTCAGGTTGATGTCCTTGGCGGCTTTCTCGGCCAGCTTCGGGTTCTTCGAAACGGCGCTCTTGAGCTGTGCTTCGGCGGTCTTCAGGTCGCCCTCCTTCGAGGCGATCACGGCGCGCAGGTAGTCGGCGTCGGCCGAGGTATCCTTGGCGATGGCTCTCTTGGCGGCCGGCAGGTCGTTGTTCATCACCGAAGCCACGGCGGCGTTGTAGCCCTCCAGGCCTTTCGATGCGGCCTTGTAGTCGCCCTCGGCGGCAGCCATGGCGGCCTTGGCCTGGCTGTCGGCAGCGGCGGCGTATTTCTTGGCCTCGGCGGTCTTGTTGTTGGCCAGGTTGGCCAGCAGCAGGTTCTTGTTCAGCTCTTTAGACGAATCCATCTTGGCGGCCTTGTCGAACGACTTGAGGGCTGCGGCCTTGTCGCCGGCCTTGGTCTGGGCTACACCGAGGTTGTTCCATACGCGGGCGTCGTTGTATTTCTTCGAAGCGGCCGTGAGGATGGCCACCTGCTCCTCGGCGCCGTTGGCGAGCGTCTCGGCAGCGTAGAGCATCTCCTCGACCGTGAGGTTCTGTCCCTTGCGGAAAGCCTCCATGATCTCGGCGTCGGTCTTGCCCTGGATGTCGGTGCTATTGACGATCTGCGAGCGGCGCAGCTCGGGCAGGATGTCGCTCTTCAGCTCGTTGAATACCGACGACATGTTCTTGATCTCGGTCTCACGCTCGGCGGGCGAGTTGTAGAGGCTCAGCACTTGGAGAATGAGGTTCTTGTCCTTGATGTTCGATTTCTCGACCAGCTCCTTGAAGCCGTCCCAGTCCTCGCCGTAAGCGGCGGCGTCGATCTCCAGACCGGCGTCTTTGAGGAGTTTGGCCACGACTTTCTTACCCGACTCGCTGCGGGCTTTCGAGAGTTTGTCGTTGAACGTGACGGGGCCGTCCGGAGAAGCGTAGCCCTTGACGGCGATGTTCTGCGTGGCGCGGTCGTTCTGGAGTTTCTCGTCCACGTCGGCCTTGAAAGCGTCGAGGTTGGCGGCTTTCTCGTTCTTCTTGGTCACTTTCGACGAGTTGATCGCATACAGGAGGTCGGTCTTGTCGACTACGGTGGTTACTTTCTTGTAGTTGTTGGCCATCGGCTCCATCAGGTCGCCGTACTTGAGGTCTTTCTGCATCGTGTTCAGACCGTAGGCTACGGTCAGCCCGAACTCCTTGGCCAGCGCGGCCTTGGCGGCGGCGTCGTTACCGGCCAGCACGGCAGCCTGCTCCTTGGTCGGAATGGCGCCGGTGTTGAGGTTCACCAGCGTGAACTCCTTGCATTTGCCGCCCGGGCACTTGATCTCGGCGCGCAGCTGCAGGGCGCACTGGTCCATGCGGGGATCGTACGGGAATTCGACGTGCTGCGTGTAGCTGCCGCCGCTCTTCTTGTCCACGACGGTGTAGTTCTCGTCGACTTTTGAGCCCTGGAGATACTTGGCCGGACCGGCTACCTCGCCGCCCTCGAACACGATCACGGGGGTCACTTTCAGCACGGCCTTGGCGTTGAAATATTCGACCGGGAACGTGACGTTGATGTCCGCGGCGACGATGCCGTTGTTGAGCGTCAGAATCTCGGGGGTCACCGTCAACTTGATGTCGTCGCGGTTCTTGGCCATCTTCTTGAAGCAGTTGCAACTCGAGAATGCCAGTGCGGCAGCTACGAGCACCATGCTCAATTTCATCAATTTTTTCATGACAGATAAAATTTAATGTGTTTATTTGTTGTTGTTTGCCTTTTTTGTCGTCTGTTTTGCGTCCGGCCGCTCCCTCTTCGCGGAAGAAAAGAAGCGCCCAACAACGCAAATATAGAAAACTCTTGCTTATTGTGCAATTTTCCGGCAGGAATTTTTTGGTAAAATCTCCTGCCGGAAACCGCACGTTTGCAGCTTCTTTACTCCTCCTTGCGGTCGTGGTGCTCGCGCCGCTCGGCACGATCGCGCCGTTCGCCGCGCTCGGGACGGGGGCGGCGCTCCCGTTCGACATAGCCTTCGGGCTTGGGCAGCAGCACCTTACGCGACAGCTTGAGCTTGTTGGTCTTGGGGTCGAGGCCGATGAGTTTGACATCTATTTCGTCGCCCTCTTTCAGTCCGGTCTCCTCCATGGTTTCGAAACGCTTGTAGTCGATCTCCGAGATGTGGAGCAGGGCGTCCTTGCCGGGCATGATCTCGACGAAAGCGCCGAATGCGACGATCGAACGGATCTTGCCGTGGTACGTCTCTCCAACCTCGGGAATAGCCACGATGGCCTTGATGCGGTTCAGGGCGCCGTCGAGGGCTTCCTTGTCCACGCCGAAGATGTCCACGATACCTTTCTGGTCCACCTCCGTAATGGTGATGGTCGTGCCCGTGGTCTTCTGAATGTCCTGGATGACCTTGCCGCCGGGGCCGATCACGGCGCCGATCATGTCCTGCGGAATGGTGATCTGCACGATGCGCGGCACGAACGGCTTGTAGTCGGCCCTCGGCTCGGCGATGCACTCGGTCAGTTTGCCCAAGATGTGCATGCGGCCTTTGCGTGCCTGCTCCAGTGCGGCGGAGAGCACCTCGTAGGAGAGTCCGTCGACCTTGATGTCCATCTGCGTGGCGGTGATGCCGTCGCGCGTTCCGGTGACCTTGAAATCCATGTCGCCCAGGTGGTCCTCATCGCCCAGGATGTCCGACAGCACGGCCCACTTGCCCGTGGCCGAGTCGGAGATCAGACCCATGGCGATACCCGACACGGGCTTTTTGATCTTCACGCCGGCGTCCATGAGCGCCAGCGTGCCGGCGCAGACCGTGGCCATCGACGACGAACCGTTCGATTCGAGGATGTCCGAGACGATCCTGACGGCGTAGGGGTTCTCCTCTCCGAGCGGAATCATCGGTTTGAGGGCACGCCAGGCCAGGTGGCCGTGACCGATCTCGCGGCGCGAAAGACCGCGGGCGGCACGGGCGTCGCCGGTCGAGAAAGGCGGGAAATTGTAGTGCAGCACGAATTGTTCGCTCCCCTGCACGAGCACCTCGTCCTTGATCTTCTCGTCGAGCTTGGTGCCCAGCGTAACGGTCGTCAGCGACTGCGTTTCGCCGCGGGTGAAGATCGCCGAACCGTGGGCCGCGGGCAGGTAGCCCACCTCGCACCAGATCGGACGGATCTCGTCCGTGCGGCGGCCGTCCAGACGCATGCCCTCGTCGAGGATCATGTTGCGCATGGCCTTTTTCTGTACGTCGTCGTGGAAATATTTGTGGATGAGCTGTCCCTTTTCGGCCAGCTCCTCCTCCGTATAACGGGCCGCGAACTCGGCTTCGAGAGCGTTGAATTTCTCTTCGCGCTCGTGCTTCATCGTGCCGCTGGTGGCGATGGCATAAGCCTTGTCGTAGAGCTCGCGGATGATCGTCTGGCGCAGCTCCTCGTCGTTGACTTCGTGGCAGTAGGTGCGTTTTACGTCCTTGCCCAGCTCTTTCGAAAGCTCGATCTGTACGGCGCAGTGCTTCTTGATCTCCTCGTGTGCGAACTCGATCGCTCCGAGCATGACCTCCTCCGAGACCTCTTTCATCTCGCCCTCGACCATCAGGATGTTGTCGATCGTACCGCCGACCATGATGTCCAGGTCGCACTCGGCCATCTCCGAGAAGCCGGGGTTGATGGCGTACTGACCGTTCTTGCGCACCACGCGCACCTCCGAGATGGGGCCTCCGAACGGAATGTCCGACACGGCCAGGGCTGCCGAAGCGGCCAGGCCGGCCAGGGCGTCGGGCTGAATATCCTTGTCCGCCGAGATGAGGTTCACCGTCACGTAGACCTCGGCGTGGTAATCCGCGGGGAACAGCGGGCGCAGGGCGCGGTCGATCAGCCGGGCCACGAGGACCTCGGCGTCGTTGGCGCGCGCTTCGCGCTTCATGAATCCGCCGGGGAAGCGGCCGCAGGAGGCGTATTTCTCCTTGTATTCCACCTGCAAGGGCATGAAATCGGTGTCGGGTTTCGCGTCTTTGGCCGCTACCACCGTGGCGAGCAGCATCGTGTCGCCCATGCGGACGACCACCGAGCCGTCGGCCTGCTTGGCCAGTTTGCCCGTTTCGATCTCGATCTGCCGGCCGTCGGCGAGGTCGATCGTTTTACGGACTGCATTGTACAGCTTCTTTTCTTCCATAAAAATTTAAACCTATTGTAATGTCGATTTGTTGGCGTTTTACGAAAATGAAGGCAACCCCTCGCGGGAATTGCCCTCATTTCTTCCTCGCGGATTACCGGCGGAGGTTGAGTGTCTTGATGATCGCGCGGTAACGCTCGATGTCGACCTCCTTGAGGTACTCCAGCAACGCGCGGCGCTTGCCGACCAGGCGCAGCAGTGCGCGCTGGGTTCCGAAGTCGTGCTTGTTGCTCTTGAGGTGTTCCGTAAGGTGGCTGATACGGTACGAGAACAGCGCGATTTGGCTCTCGGGAGAGCCCGTGTCGGTGTTGGACTTGCCGTACTGGCCGAAAAGCTCCTGCTTTTTCTCAGCTGTTAAATAAGCCATTTTGAAATGTTTTTCAAGTTCCACTCTACGACGCATCCCCCTTACCGTGGATCACGCCAGAGCGTTGGGCAAAGGTACGAATTAATTAAGAATTAAGAATTAAAAATTAAAAATTATTTGCCTTTTAGACCCGAATCGTGCCCATTTTTCGGGGAAAATCGTATTTTTGCGGCTAAAACGGTGAAAGCTATGGTGAAAAAGGGAATCGCCGCGGTGGTGGCGGCGCTCGCGGCGGCAGGGATTGCGGGGTGCGCGGATCGCACGCAATACACCACCGTGGACGGCGTGATGCTGGGTACCACGCTGCATGTGGCGGCCGACGTGAAAGCGGTCGACCGAAAGACGCTCTACGCCGCCGTCATGGCCCTCGACGCCGAGGCCAAGGCCTCGATGTCGATCTTCGACGAGGAATCGCTCCTGAGCCGGCTCAACCGCAACGAGACGGACTCGGTAGACCGCCACATCGCTTTCAACCTCCGCTTGGCCGACAGCATCGGCCGTTTGAGCGACGGCCGTTACGACGTGACGGTCAAGCCGCTGGTCGAAGCATGGGGTTTCGCCGGTCGGGAGCGCACCGAAAATCCGAACGTCGACTCCATCCTGCAATTCGTCGGCCGCGAAAAGGTGCGGATCGTCGACGGGCGCCTCGTTAAGGACGATCCGCGCGTCGAGCTCGATTTCAACTCCGTGGCCAAGGGCTATACGGTCGATCTGCTGGCCGCGCTGGTCGAACGGTTCGGCGCCGAAAACTACCTGGTGGACATCGGCGGCGAGGTTCGCTGCCGGGGCGTCAACCGCGAGGGCCGACCCTGGCGCATCGGGATCGAAACGCCGTTCGACGGCAACATGTCCAACGGCGAATACCTCCAGAAGCGCATCGCCCTTACGGAGGGCGGCCTGGCCACCTCGGGCAACTACCGCCGTTTCTACCTCGATTCCGAAGGGCGCAAGGTGGCCCACACCATCGACCCGCGCACGGGCCGCAGCGCCCTCTCGCGGCTCTTGTCGGTGACGGTCGCCGCCCCCACGTGCGCCGAAGCCGACGCCCTGGGGACCATGTTCCTCGCTATGGGAGCCGACGACGCCCTCGCGCGGGCCGAGAGCCTGCCCGGCGTAAAAGTCTATTTCATCCTTGCGGGCGAGGGCGACGCCTACGAGGAGTGGGTCTCGCCCGCCATGAAAGCGCTGATAATGAACTGACCATGAAAAAAGCCGTTTTACTCTACAACCCCTGCTCGGGCAAGGGGCGCATCGGGCGCAACACCGAGACGATCTGCACCGTTTTCCGTGCCTACGGTTACGACATCTCCCCGCAGCCGATCGATTTCGGGCGCAATCCGTTCGAGGGCAACGAGCAGGTCGACCTTTTGGTCGTCGCGGGCGGCGACGGCACGGTCAACTACGCCGTCAACGCCATGAAGAGCAAGGACCTGGACATTCCGATCGGGGTGATCCCAGCCGGCACGGCCAACGATTTCGCCGGGGCGCTGGGCATGTCGCACGAGCCGCTCGAGGCGGCGCGGCAGATCGCCTCGGGCCGCGAGGAGCGGGTCGACTGCGGCCGGGTGAACGGGCTCTATTTCGTCAACATCTTCTCGTTCGGCCTCTTCACCACCACCTCGCAGCGCACGCCCGACCATCGCAAGCACCGCATCGGCAAACTGGCCTACCTGATCGAGGGCGTCAAGGAGGTCCGGACGATGCACGCCGTGCCGCTGGAGATCGTGGCCGACGGCGAAAAGTTCGATTTCAATTCGCTTATGGTACTGATTTTCAACGGAGAGACAGCGGGCGGGTTCCGCCTGGCGCGCCGCTCCTCGGTCAAGGACGGCCTGTTCGACTGCGTGCTGCTCGAGAAGAAAAATCTGCTGCGTTCGACCCTGGCGATGGGGCGCTACCTGCTGGGCGGCAACCCCAAGATCGTCCGACAACTGCGTGCGCGGCGGATCGAGATCCGCTCGACCATCGACGAACCGACGGACGTGGACGGACAGAAAGGGGCCGGATTCCCGCTGCACGTCGAGTGTCTTGCGGGCGGGCTGCGGGTCGTGTGCCAGCCGCAATAAGTATGTTTTTGCTGCCGGTGCTTGCATCTGCGGTGCGATTTTCCTAATTTTGCCCCAAACCACTACCGATATGGCGGAATCCGGCAAAACCACGAGGACCCGAGGCGCCCGGGAGAACCTGCACAAGGTCTCGATCTCCCGCATAAAGAAAGAGATGAGCGACGTCTTCTACCTCTCGGACGATCTGGTCATCACGACGTTGACGACCGAAAAGAACACCACGGCCGACTATCCCACCTCGATCGACGGCTTCTCGGCCATCATCATGATGGCCGGCGAGGCCACCGTGTCGATCGACATGCAGAACTACCACGTCAAGCCCAATACGCTGGTCTTTTTCAATCCCGATTCGATCATCCGCACCGTCAAGTGCTCGGCCAACGCCGCGGCCTACCTGCTGGCTTTCTCCAAACAGTTCGTCAACGAGATCCAGATCGACCTCTCGACCTCGCTGCCCGTCTACATGCGTTTCGGCAAAGCCCCCGTGCTGGAGGTCCGCCCCGAGGACGTGGTTGAGATACGGCAGTTGTTCCAGCTCATCAAGACCATGTTACGCAGCGACAAGGAGCGCTACCGCCACGAGATCATCCGCACGCTCTTCACCACGGCGTTCTACCTCATCACCGAGATCAACCAGCGCGACGAGCCCAGCCCCCTCAAACCGGGGCGCTGCGAGGTCCTCTTCGACGAGTTCATGTCGCTGCTCAAGCAGTACAACAAGCGCGAGCGCAACGTGAGTTTCTATGCCAAACAGCTCGACATCACTCCCAAATACCTCTCGTCGGTCGTCAAGGAGGTGAGCGGCAAGACCGCAGCCCGCTGGATCGACGAATCGGTGATCCTCGAAGCCAAAGCTCTCCTGAAATACTCGGGCATGAGCATCCAGGAGATCGCCTACCACCTCAATTTCTCCACCCAGTCCTTCTTCGGCAAGTATTTCAAGCAGCACACCGGCACCTCGCCCTCGCGCTACAAACGCAAAGGCTGACCGCCATGCGGTATTGACAATTCCTAATTGGTGCCGTTCCGAGCGGCATGATATTGTCTCCGAACGGCTTAATATTATCATTGCGAGCGCATGCGAGGAATCTTCCGCTTATCACGCCGCGTTCCGCGGCAGCAGTCTGCAGCCACCCCGGGCGGAGGACTGCACTCAGCTCTTCGGCTTCGAGCAGACCTCCACT
>NZ_DBFWLG010000026.1:0-51683 GCF_048465575.1 Alistipes sp. | reverse complement strand
CCGACCACTTTCAGCAAGGGATTCACCGTGAACGTTACGCTCTCCGACGGCAGGGTGATGACGCTTCGCGGAGGCGTTGGGCAGACGGCCAGACGGGGCCGGATTCTGGCCATGCCGGCGCTGCAATTCGAAGACGACAGCTTTTCGCCGGTTCTCTATTCGACGGACAATACCTTTTGGCTGCCGTGGAGATACGCCGCCGACGGCACGACGCCCTCTACGCTCTCCTATCCGAATACGGCCGACCGCATGCTCTATTTCAAGAACAATCCGACGGCTAAGACTCCGGGGCTGACGCTCGCCCATTTGCAATCGTTGCACGACACGTTCATGAAGAATGGAAATTCGGGCGACAATTTGTCGGCTACGGCTGTCTCTCCTATCGGATTCGATCTGAGCGCAACGACCTACGAAAGTACGACGCTGCCGCAAAATATTTTTACGCGCTACGGAGAGGCGACCGCCCGATTCAGCACCGATCTAAGGTATGTTTCGCTGCCGCAGAACATCGCCGTCATCCCGTCCAATGCTTTCTACGGCAATCAAGTGATCCGAACGATCGTCCTTCCGGCCTCTGTGCGCGAGATCGGCACGTATGCTTTCGACATGTCGCGTGGTTTTTCGAATACGGCGGACGGCGGTGTTCCAGCGTCGCAGGGAATTTTCTGCTATGCCACGACGCCTCCCACGCTGGGGGCCGGTGTTTTCAGTTACACCAATCCCACGTTCCACGTTCCGGCGGCCAGTCTGGCGGCCTATCAGGAGGTGTGGACCAACAACGTTTCGAGTGCGCAGACCAACCGTGCGACGCTCGTCGGAGACTTGTAAATCGACCGGCCAACAGAGCGGGGCGCAACTTTTTCGCGGGGTTGCGCCCCGTTTCTCTGCCAAAATAACACGCCGCCAGGCCCCTGAGCGGGCGATCTCTGCCAATGTGCTGACAATTTGGCAGGAATAGGCGTTTGGTACAACCTTTGTTCGAACCCGTAGCGTAACGTGTAAAAGACAATTAAACTCATATACGACTTATGGCAAAGATTATTGGTATCGATTTAGGTACGACAAACTCCTGCGTAGCAGTGATGGAGGGTAACGAACCCGTGGTAATTCCCAACAGCGAGGGACACCGCACGACCCCCTCGGTGGTGGCCTTTACGGGCGACGGCGAGCGCAAGGTCGGCGATCCGGCCAAGCGTCAGGCGATCACCAACCCCAAGCGCACGGTCTTCTCGATCAAGCGTTTTATGGGCGAGACCTACGATCAGGTGTCGGCCGACATCGCACGCGCTCCCTATCAGATCGTCCGCGGCGACAACAACACCCCGCGCGTGGACATCGACGGCCGCCAGTACACCCCGCAGGAAATTTCGGCCATCATCTTGCAGAAGATGAAGAAGACGGCCGAGGACTACCTCGGTCAGGAGGTCTCGGAGGCCGTTATCACGGTTCCGGCCTATTTCTCCGACTCGCAGCGCCAGGCCACCAAGGAGGCGGGCGAGATCGCGGGTCTTAAAGTCCGCCGCATCATCAACGAGCCCACGGCCGCTGCCCTGGCCTACGGCATGGACAAGAAGAACAAGGACATGAAGATCGCCGTGTACGACCTGGGCGGCGGTACGTTCGATATTTCGATCCTCGAGCTGGGCGACGGCGTCTTCGAGGTCAAGTCGACCAACGGCGATACGCACCTGGGCGGAGACGATTTCGACCACGTGCTGATCGATTACATGGCCGAGGCGTTCAAGGCCGAGCATGGCATCGACCTGCGTCAGGACCCGATGGCCTTGCAGCGTCTGAAAGAGGCCGCCGAGAAAGCCAAGATCGAGCTTTCGTCGACCACCACCACGGAGATCAACCTCCCCTATATCATGCCCGTCAACGGTATTCCGCAGCACCTCGTAATGTCGCTCACGCGCGCCAAGTTCGAGCAGTTGTGCGACCACCTGATCCGCAAGACCGTCGAGCCGTGCAAGTTGGCACTGCGCGACGCCGGGTTGCAGGCTTCGCAGATCGACGAGGTGATTCTGGTGGGCGGTTCGACCCGTATTCCCGCCATCCAGAAGATCGTCGAGGAGTTCTTCGGCCGCACGCCCAACAAGTCGGTCAACCCCGACGAGGTGGTCGCCATCGGTGCCGCCATTCAGGGCGGTGTACTCACGGGCGAGGTCAAGGACGTGCTGCTGCTGGACGTGACGCCGCTGTCGCTGGGTATCGAGACGCTGGGCGGTGTAATGACCAAACTCATCGACGCCAACACGACCATCCCGACCCGCAAGTCGGAGGTCTTCTCGACGGCGGCCGACAACCAGCCCTCGGTCGAGATCAACGTCGTGCAGGGCGAGCGTCCGCTGGCCCGCGACAACAAGTCGATCGGCCGCTTCCACCTCGACGGCATTCCGGCCGCACCGCGCGGCGTGCCGCAGATCGAGGTGACGTTCGACATCGACGCCAACGGCATCCTCAATGTCTCGGCCAAGGACAAGGGCACGGGCAAGGAGCAGAAGATCCGCATCGAGGCATCGTCGGGCCTTACCGAGCAGGAGATCCAGCGCATGCGCGACGAGGCCAAGGCCAACGAAGCCAAGGACAAGGAGGAAAAGGAGCGCATCGACAAGATCAACGCCGCCGATTCGAACATCTTCGCCACCGAGAAACAGCTCAAGGAGTACGGCGACAAACTCCCGGCCGACAAGAAATCGGCCATCGAGACCGCGCTGGGCAAGCTCAAGGAGGCGCACAAGAACGCCGACGTGCAGGCCATCGACAAGGCCATCGAGGAGTTGAACGCCGCCTGGCAGGCCGCTTCGCAGGACATCTACGCCCAGCAGCAGCAGGCACAGGGTGCACAGCAGGGAGCCGATAGTGGCCAGCAATCGCAGGGCCAAGCCGGCGGTTCGAACGACGGCCAGCCCGAGGACGTGGAGTTCGAGGAGGTAAAATAAATCCCCTTTTAAATTACGTCAGGCGCAGCTCTTTCGGGGGCTGCGCCTTTTTTAATTCAAAATTCACAATTAAGAATTCACCTTTCACCTTTCACTTTTCACCTTTAACCCGCCTGCGGCGGCTTGACTTTGCTCCCGCCCGGCATAGCCTGCAAGCAGCCTCTGCGCTCGCTTACCCGCAAAGTTCACCTTTCACCTTTCACCCGCCTGCGGCGGCTTGACTTTGCTCCCGCTCGGCATAGCCTGCAAGCAGCCTCAGCGCTCGCTTACCCGCAAAGTTCACCTTTCACCTTTCACCCGCCTGCGGCGGCTTGACTTTGCTCCCGCCCGGCATAGCCTGCAAGCAGTCTCTGCACTCGCTCAACCGCAAAGTTCACCTTTCACCTTTCACCTTTCACTTTTCACCTTTGATTGGCGACCCTCGACCGGGATCGGGGACCGAGATTCGGAAGCATAAAGAAGCATAAACAAGTATGAATTCTGAATTTTGAATTGTTTTTCGGGCCGAGGCATCACTTTTCCCGGTTCGCCTTTTTGCTTTTCACTTTATTTTCCTATCTTTGCGTGCTATTGAGCGTAAGGAAGATAATTACAACGAATAATAACAAATTTTTCAACTCAAATGCAAAGTAAAGGCTTTATTAAACTCATTGCCGTGCTCCTGGGGCTGGCGTGCGTTTACCAGCTCTCGTTCACGTTCAAGACGCGCAGCGTAGAGAAGAAAGCGGCCGAGTACGCCGCGCAGTTCCCCCAGGCCGAGCGCGCCGGGGCCGAACAGCACTACCTCGATTCGGTGCAGAACCTGCCGGTCTACAACCTCGGTTTCAAGTCGTTCACCTACAAGGAGTCCAAGGAGAAAGAGCTGAACCTGGGTCTCGACCTCAAGGGCGGCATGAACGTCATGCTCGAGGTGCAGGTCGAGGACGTGGTCAAAGCGCTGGCCGGCGACAGCCAGAACGATCCGGCTTTCGTCGAAGCGATCGCCGAGGCCAACCAGGCGCTCAAGGAGGGAACCTCGAAAGACTATATCGGCGATTTCGTCAAAGCCTACGAACGCCTTACGAACGGCGGTTCGCTGGCCGCGATCTTTGTCAGCCCCGACCGCAAGGACATTACGCTCGAAAGCTCGAACGCCGACGTGGAGCGCATCCTCAAGAAAGAGACCGAAGCCGCCATCGCCGCATCGTTCAATGTCCTGCGCAGCCGCATCGACCATTTCGGCGTGACGCAGCCCAATATCATGCGCCTTCCGAACTCGCACCGCATCCTGGTCGAGCTGCCGGGCGTGAAGGAGCCGCAGCGCGTGCGCGACCTGTTGCAGGGTACCGCCTCGCTGGAGTTCTGGACCACGTACGACGCCCGCGAGGTGCTGCCGTCGCTGGTCTCGGCCGATAAGTTCCTCAAGCAGCAGCTGGGCGAAACCGCTGCCGCTCAGACCGAGACGGCCGAAGCCGAAACCGCGCCCGCGGCCCAGGCTCCCGCAGCCGAGGGCCTGATCGCCGAGATCGGGGCCGATACGACGGCAGCCGTCGGACCGGAACATGGGGGACGCTACGAGCGCGAGCAGAACCCGCTCTTCGCCGTGCTCGATCCGACCTATGCGGGTAATGCCGCCATCGGTGCGGCCTACAAGGCCGATATGGACGCCGTCAACGCCTACCTCTCGGACCCCCGCGTGCGTGAGTTGTTCCCCGCCGACATCGATTTCAAGTGGGGCGTCAAGGGCGACGACAAGATCGAAGGCCGCTACTACCTCTATGCCATCCGCATCACCACCCCCGACGGCAAGGCGCCGCTCGACGGTTCGGTCGTCACCGAGGCTACCGAGCGCTACTCCGAGCGGGGCGCTACGGCGGAGGTCGAGATGGCCATGAACGCCGAGGGTGCCCAGGAGTGGGCGCGTCTGACGGGCGAGAATATCAACAAGTCCATCGCCATCGTCCTCGACGGTTATGTCTATTCGGCACCGGCCGTTCGTACCAAGATCGATAAGGGTGTTTCGCAGATTACGGGCGATTTCACGATTCAGGAGGCCAAGGACCTGGCCAACGTGCTCTCGTCGGGTAAGGTTCCCGCGCCGGCCAAGATCATCCAGGATACGGTCGTGGGTCCTTCGCTGGGGCAGGAGTCGATCAACGCGGGCATGCTCTCGTTCGCCATCGCTTTCATCCTCGTGCTGCTTTACATGGGGCTGTTCTACAAGACCGCAGGCTGGATGTCCGACATTGCGCTTTTGACAAACGTCTTCCTCCTGATGGGTGTGCTCGTCTCGTTCGGCGCCGTGCTGACCCTGCCCGGTATCGCGGGTATCGTGCTGACGATGGGTATGGCCGTCGACGCCAACGTCATCATCTACGAGCGTATCAAGGAGGAGCTTCGCGGCGGCAAGGGCCTCTCGCTGGCCATCAAGGACGGCTTCTCGAAAGCCTACTCGGCCATCATCGACGGCAACCTCACCACGATCATCACCGGTATCGTCCTCTTCATCTTCGGCAACGGTCCCGTGCAGGGCTTCGCCACCACGCTCATCATCGGTATCCTCACGTCGTTCTTCTGCGCCATCTTCATCACGCGCCTGTTGATCGAGTGGATCGTGGGCAAGTGGGGCACCATTTCGTTCTCGCGCAAGTGGTCGGAGAATTTCCTCAACAACACCCGCTACGACTTTATCAGCGTGCGCAAGATCAGCTACGGCATCGCCGTGGCGGTGATCGTCATCTCGTGCATCTCGTTCTTCGCCCGCGGGCTGAACCTGGGAGCCGAGTTCACCGGAGGCCGCGCCTACGTCGTGCGCTTCGACAAGCCCGTATCGGCCGAGGACGTGCGCCAGAACCTCACGGAGGCATTCGCCCGCGAGGCCGACGCCGACGCCTCGTCGGTGAGCTTCGAGGTCAAGCAGTACGGCAACGAGAACCAGATGCGCATCGTGACGCAGTACCGCTACGACGACACGTCGGACGAGGCGACGGACGAGGTCGAGCAGATCATCTACGACGCCATGCGTCCGCTCTACTCCTACGACATCACGTTCGAGAATTTCCGTAACACCCAGACCGACGAGAACGGTATTCTGACGGCCGACAAGATCGGTCCCTCGATCGCCAAGGACATGACCTGGAACGCCATCTACTCGGTGCTGTTCTCGCTGATCGCCATCGGCCTCTACATCACGTTCCGCTTCAAGCGCTGGCAGTGGGCCACGGGCGCCACGGCTGCCCTGGCGTTCAATGCCCTCTTGATTATCGGTATCTTCTCCCTGTTCTACGGCTTCCTGCCTTTCAACCTGGAGGTGAACCAGGCTTTCATCGCCGCGATCCTGACCATTATCGGCTACGCCATCAACGACACGGTGGTGGTCTTCGACCGCATCCGCGAGTTCCTGGGGCTCTATCCCAAGCGCAACCTCAAGGAGAACGTCAACAACGCCATCAACTCGACGCTGTCGCGTACGATCAACACCTCGGGCACGACGCTCGTCACGCTGCTGGCGATCTTCTTCTTCGGCGGCGAGACCATCCGCGGCTTCATCTTCGGCCTGATCATCGGCGTGATCGTGGGTACCGCCGCGACGATCTTCATCGCCACGCCGATCGCTTACGATCTGATGACCAAGCGCGCCAAGCTGGACAAGGAGTAACACACCTCTCATAATACGGAGCAAAACGGACTGCACTTTTTCGTGCAGTCCGTTTTATTTTTTATCTTTGTGCGGACTAACGTGTGCGCGGACCCCGAGACCTGCCGACGCACGCTCTGACAGATCGACTATTATGGAGAATTTTCTCAAATGGATGCACCGCTACGTCTCGCCCGTCTTTCTGGCGCTGCTGGTCGCGTCGTTCATCCTCTGGTATATCGCCAAGCTGAGCTATACCTACACCACCGAGCAGAACGTCAAGGTCAATGTCGACGGCCAGCCGTTCGAGGTCACGTGCGTGGTCGAGGGGGTAGGCACCAACCTGTTCGGCTACCGGGTCTACATGAACAAGACCCTGCGCATCCCGTTGTCGGAACTCAAATACAAGCGTTCGCACGAAGAGGGGCACGAGGGGAAACTCATCATCGACCCGCAGTCGCTCCAGAGCGCCATCTCGGTGCGTATCAGCGACATCAAGATCATCTCGATCGGCGCCGTGCCCGAGATCGACAACCCCTCGAAGCCATGATGAAAGTCGGCATCACGGGAGGCATCGGCAGCGGCAAAAGCACCGTCTGCCGCCTTTTCGCCCGCTTGGGGACCGCGGTCTACGACTCGGACGCCGAGGCCAAACGGCTGATGGGCGGCGAGCTGCGCGAAGCCGTTGCGGCGCGTTTCGGCTCCGCCGTCTACCGCGACGGGGTGCTGGACCGGGCTGCGCTGGCGGGCATCGTCTTCAGCGATCCGCAGGCGCTGGCCGATCTGAACGCCCTCGTCCATCCGGCCGTGCTGCGCGATTTCGAAGCATGGGCCGCGCGGCAGTCGGGCGATTACGTCGTGCTGGAGAGCGCCATTCTGTTCGAAGCCGGGCTGGAGGGTGCGGTCGACAGGACGGTTGCGGTCCTGGCGCCGGCCGCGTTGCGCGCCGAGCGGGCTGCCCGGCGCGACAAGTGCGACCCGGCGGATGTGCGCCGCCGCATGGCCGCGCAGCTGGACGACGACACGCTCGCCGCCCGCGCCGACTATTCGATCGTCAATATTCTCGAACAGGACCTGGAGCCCGCCGTGGCCGAACTGGACCGCATCTTCCGCCGCGAGGCCCCGCATTATGCAGATTGATTTCACACGGCCGCAGGTGATGGCGATCCTGAACGTTACGCCCGACTCGTTCCATGCCGCGAGCCGTACGCCTGATGCCGATGCCGTCGAGCGGCGCGTGCGCGAAGCCGTGGAGGCGGGTGCCGCGATCATCGATGTGGGGGGCTACTCCTCGCGTCCGGGCGCCGACGAGGTGCCCGAAGACGAGGAGTGGCGGCGCGTCGCGCTGGGCGTGGCGACGGTGCGTCGCCTGGCGCCCGCAATGGCGGTCTCGGTCGACACGTTCCGCAGCCGGATCGCCGCGCGGGCCGTCGAGGAGTTCGGGCCCTTGATCGTCAACGACATTTCGGCGGGAAAACTCGACGAGCAGATGGCCGCAACGGTGGCCCGGCTCGGGGTTCCCTATGTGGCCATGCACATGCAGGGCGACCCGCAGACCATGCAGTCGCTCACGGCCTACCGCCGCGACATCGTGTCGGAGGTGGTCGACTATTTCCGCGAGCGGACGGCGCAGTTGCTCGCGGCCGGAATCCGGCGCGAAAACCTGGTGCTCGATCCCGGCTTCGGCTTCTCGAAGACCACGGAGCATAACTACGAACTGCTCGCCGGTCTGCACCGCCTGGTGGCACTGGGCTGGCCGGTGCTGGCGGGGGTATCACGCAAATCGATGATCTACAAAGTACTCGACGTGTCGCCCGCGGAGTCGCTGGCGGGCACCGTGGCCCTGGGTTGGGAGTGTCTGCGGCAGGGCGCTACGATCCTGCGCGTACACGACGTGCGCGAAGCGGCCGACACGGTGCGCATTTACCGTAAATTCATACAAAACGAAAAATAGAGAGATGGCAAACGAAGAAAAGGATAACGCCGCGCAGACTCCCAGGGAGACGCCGGCGGAGAACTCAGCCGGGAAAAGCCCGGAGAGCGGAAAAAGAGCGGATGGCGCTTCGCAGCGAGCCCGCCGCTCCCGCAACCGGCGCCCGAAGCCGGCGCAGGGTGAAAGTGCACAGGCGGGAACGGCAGCCGAACAGGCGCCCCGGCCCGCGCAGCGCGGCGCGCATGCGCAAGGGAGCGATTCCCCGGGTGCCGCTTCGGCCGACACCGCACGCAAGCAAAGGCCGGGCCGCACCGGACGGACGAACCAAAACGACCGGACGGCGAACGACCGCAGGAGCGATTCCGCACGCCGTGCGGAGCGCGGTGCCCGTCCGGCGGACAAGGGCCGGGCAGCAACGGCGCGCCCGACCTCCCCGGCGGCAGGCCGGACCGGCGGGGGGCGGAGTTGGGCGGACTACCTCGTGCAGCTCGCAATAGTCATCCTCGGCGTGGCGATTACGCTCCTCGGTTCGGGGCTGATCGAACACTACAAACAGAAGCGGCAGGAGCGGGAGGTGATGCGGCTGGTGGTCGAGGAGCTCCGGGAGAACCGCCGCCAGGTGGAGCACTGCACGGAAAAACTGATCTGCGAGCGCCGCGGGCTGGAGATGCTCGGCCGCTACGGTTATGCGGCCGAGGCCATCCCCGGGGATTCGCTCGCGTACTGCAATGCGATGTGGTCCATGCGGGAGATGGCCCTGCTGACCGATGCCGTCGAGGTGCTCAAGGGCTCCGATTTCTTCTCGTCGACCGGGGATCGGGATCTGGTCATGCGGATTCTGGGTTGCTACGAAGGGCTAAACCGCTTCGCTGCGAATGTCGCGCAGTACAACGCGTTCAAGTTCGATGCACTCAAACACTACTACGCCTCCGGAAAAGAGCGGGTAGCTCCTGTCGACGACCCCGCGGGGGCCTGGAAAGCGATCCTCCAGGATGCGATGTGCCGGAGTTTCGTCCGCAATGCGGCAACCTTTTTCGGCTACGACGACTACCTCGAAAGCGACATAGCCGGAATCGAGCGGACCGTCGGTGCGATTCGGGAAAAATACGGCTTCGAATGATACGGGTGACGGACATTCGCAAACGCTTCGGCGACGTGGAGGTACTCCGGGGCGTCTCGCTGGAGGTCGCCGCGGGCGAGGCGGTCGCCATCGTGGGCGCCAGCGGCGCAGGAAAGACCACGCTGCTGCAAATCATGGGTACGCTTTCGCGGCCCGACGGCGGACGGGTCGAGATCGACGGCACCGACGTCTCGGCCCTTGGCGACAGGGCGTTGTCCCGGTTCCGCAACGAACGCATCGGTTTCGTCTTCCAGTTCCATCACCTGCTGCCCGAGTTCTCGGCCCTGGAGAACGTCTGCATCCCGGGGCTTATCGGCCGCCGTCCGCGCCGCGAGGTCGAACGCCGGGCCGCGGAGTTGCTCGACATGATGGACCTCACGGCACGGCGCGACCACAAGCCCTCGCAGCTCTCGGGCGGCGAGCAGCAGCGCGTGGCCATTGCCCGCGCGCTCATCAACTCGCCCGCCGTGCTGCTGGCCGACGAACCCTCGGGCAACCTCGATTCGCACAACCGGGCCGAGATCCACCGCCTCTTTTTCGAGCTGCGCGACCGCCTGGGCCAGACCGTCGTTATCGTGACACACGACGAGTCGCTGGCCGCAACGGCCGACCGGAAGATCACCATGCAGGATGGAACGATCCTTTGATCCCCGGCTCGGGGAGTTGCTCGAGCGGCTCCACGACCGCTACAACCGCCCCGAATTCATCCCCGAGGACCCCATTTCGGTGCCGCACCGCTACACGGGGCGCGCCGACCGCGAGGTCGCGGGCTTCTTCGCCGCGACGATCGCCTGGGGCAACCGCAAGGCGATCGTCCGCAGCGGCCACCGCCTGATGCGCCTGATGGACGACGCGCCGGCCGATTTCGTGCGCAACGCCTCGGAGAGGGAACTGGCGCAGCTCGCATCGTTCGTCCACCGGACGTTCAACGGCGGCGACTTGCGCGATTTCGTGCTGGCGCTGCGCCGGATGATGGCGCTTTACGGAGGTATCGGGGCTTTCTTCGAAAGCCGCTTCGAGGCTGCGGGCAGCCTGCCAGAGACGCTGGCCGCATTCCGCCGCGAGTTTTTCGGCTCGCCGCACGCCCCGCGTTGCGAGAAGCACCTCTCGTCTGTTGAAAAGGGCGCGGCCTGCAAGCGGCTCTGCATGTACCTGCGGTGGATGGTGCGCCGCGACGAGCGGGGCGTCGATTTCGGCGAGTGGACCCGTATTCCCATGTCGGCTCTCCGCCTGCCGCTGGACGTCCATGCGGGAGAGACGGGCCGCGCGTTGGGGTTGCTTGCGCGGCGCACGAACGACTGGAGGGCCGTGGAGGAGATCACCGCGGCGCTGCGTGAGTTCGATCCCCGCGACCCCGTGCGCTTCGATTTTGCGCTGTTCGGGGCGGGCATGGACGGTTACCGGGGGTAACCGTAATTAAAAAATTAAAAATTAAAAATTAAGAATTAAGGTTCGTGTTCCGGTTCAAGCAATTCACGGTTTGTCAGGACCGTTGCGCGATGAAAGTCGGAACCGACGGGGTGCTCGTCGGGGCCTGGGCCGGGGTGCGTCCCTCGGACCGGCGCATCCTCGACGTGGGTACCGGCACCGGGGTGATCGCCCTGATGCTGGCCCAGCGTGCTCCGGCGGCCGAGGTAACGGGCGTCGACGTGGACGACCTAAGCCAGGCGCGCGAGAACGCCGCAGCTTCGCCCTGGAGCGATCGCATTCGATTCGTACAGTGTCCTGCGCAGGAGTTCGACCCCGGGACGCCATTCGATCTGATCGTTTCGAACCCGCCATTCTTCGTCGATTCGCTCCTTTGTCCCGATCCGGTCCGCGCGGCCGCGCGCCACGCCGTGCTGCTCCCTTTCGGGGAGCTGTGCGCGGCCGTCGAGCGACTGCTGGCTCCGGGCGGCCGCTTCGCCGTCGTGCTCCCCGCGACCGAGGCCGGACGGTTCGCCGACGCCTGCCGGAGCCGCCTCTCCGTCAGCCGCCGCACCGACGTACGGACCACGCCCGGGCGCGCTCCCAAGCGGGTGCTCCTCGAACTGATGCGACCCGACGAAGCCCCTGCTGCGACCCTGCAAGATGAACTGGTCGTCAGTACGGGGCGGCACGAAGAGTATACCCCCGCCTACCGGGCGCTGACCCGCGATTTTTACCTGAAATTTTGATAGCACCGCAAAATAAGCTACATTTGTGAAGCACGAACCAATAATTTGCAGACCATGAAACGTATCCTTACGACCCTCGCGCAGGCGCTGTGCGGCGCGGCGGTACTGGCTCAGAATCCCTATATCGCCGTCGTGGGCGCCGTCGAGAGCGCCGACGGTGTCACCGTCAGCCAGCCCCGAACCGTGCTCGGTGTCGACGTGACGGTCGAGCGCGATGTGACCCTCAGCGGTCCCTATGCCCGGTACGCCCAGAAATTCCTCGGCGTGCGCGCTCCCCTGACGGACAAGACCACGTGGACGATCCGCGACGCCCGGATCTCCCTGCTGGACAGCGAGTCCTACCTCGACGCCGCTCCGGCGGCCGAAGCATCGCGCCGCGTCATCTCGCACGCCACCGCCGAGGACGAATTCGCGCGCCTGCAACCCGACAAGACCGACATGACGGCGCCCGCGCTGGAGGACGCCGCCCGCGCAGCGGCCAATACGATCTTCTCGCTGCGCCGCCACCGCCTGGAGCTCATCACGGGCGAAGCCGGCGAAAACGTCTTCGGCGAGGGGCTGAACGCCGCACTCGCGGAAATCGCCCGCCTGGAGCAGAGCTACCTCGAATTATTCCTGGGAAAACGGGTCGTTTCGACCGAGACGCGGCGCTACGCCGTCTACCCGCAGGCGGATAAAAAGCAGTACATCGTCTGCCGCTTCAGCCCGGCCGTGGGGCTGCTGCCCGAGAACGACCTCTCGGGCGACATGGTGCTCCTGCAAATCGAGCCCTCGGGCGCGACTGCCACGGCGGGTCTCGAAGCCGGTCCCAAGGAGCCGGCCGTGGTGCAGTGCCGCGTGGCCGACCCGGCGGTCTGCACGGTCATCGCCGGCGGGCGCGAATACGCCCGCGCGGTGCTTCCTATTTTCGAGTTCGGCCGCACGATCGATGTGGCGCTGCCGCGTCGCAAATAGTAGCCGCCGATGGACCACACCTCCCGGATGGTCGAGCTGCTCGGCCGGATGCGCCGCGAGCGAAACGGCGCCGTGGCCGATGCGATGCGGGTCTGCGGCAAGCCCTACGGACTGAACTACGGGGTGAGTCTGCCCACGCTGCGGCGCCTGGCACGCGCCGAGGGGGAGGACCATGCGTTCGCCCGATTCCTTTACGAGCAGGATGTGCGCGAGCTGCGCCTGGCGGCGCTGCACGTGGCGGAACCCGCGTGTGTCGAGGCCGCGGAGTTCGATTTCTGGGCCGCGGGGATCGTCAACTCGGAGGTGGCCGAAGAGGCCGCTTTTGCACTCCTCGGCCGCTCGGAATCCCTCGCGGAACTCTTTCCGCGCTGGTTGGCGCACCCTGCGCCGCTGCTGCAATATGCCGCCCTGATGGCCGGGGCCCGCGCTGCGCGCTGCCCGGCCGCATGGATCGCTCCGACTGTCGAGGCCGTTCGCCGCAATGCCGTCGACCCGTCGCTGCCCGCCTGGGCCGCCCGCCTTACGGCGCAGGGCGCCGTCGCGCTGCTGGCGGCCTGCGGGGCGCAAAACGAAGAGAACCGGCAGGCGGTAATCCGCGCAGCCGGCTCTCTGGGAAAGCTCCCTGCCGAAGACTACGTCCACGAGGAGCTCGCCTGGCGTCTGGAGGCGTGAGGGTCCGATGCCCGATAGGGGCCTGTCGGATTGCGAGACCCGTGAAACCCACGCCCCGAGGATCCTATCCCCATCATGCCGTGGGTTCCGCCTCCCTTAATTCTGTCCCACTTTTTCGCGTTTTTCCAACTCGTTGAGCACCCGGACCAGGTGGTCGTAACCCACCCGGCCGCTTTCGCGCCAGAGTATTTCGCCCCGGCGGAAGAAGATGAGCGTCGGCACGGACTGGATGTTGTAGCGGCGGATGATCTCGACCATGTCGCGGTCGTCGATATCCACCTTGTAAACATCCACGCGGCCGTTCATCTGTTCCTGAAATTTGTCGATTACGGGGTGCATCATCTGGCACGGCCCGCACCAGGTGGCGAAGAAATCCACGAACGTCAGCGCATCGCGCCAGATAATTTTATCGAAATCCTGCATGGTCGGTATGGTTTTAAGTTGATTCAATTCATTTCTGCCCATGTCATTCCGGCATAGGCCTTGTCGGCCAGTTCCTTTTCGGCATAGCTGATCGTGCGGCGCAGGCCCTCGGTGAGCGGGGTGTGCGGCGCCCAGCCCAACTCGCGGCGGGCTGCCGAAATATCGGGTGTCCGGCGCGGAGCGTCGTCCGAGCGCGCTTCGGTATGGACGATGCCCGACTTGCTGCCCGTCAGGGCGATGATCTTTTCGGCCAGCGCACGGATCGAAATTTCGTGGCTGCTCCCGAAATTGATGATGCGGGTCTGATCGGCCGGCGGAGCCTCCATCAGCCGCACCAGCCCGTCCACGATGTCCTCGACCCAGCAGAACGTGCGCATCTGTTCGCCGCTGCCGTTGATCTGAATATCGCGGTTCTGCAACGCCGCCACGATCATCTTCATCACCACGCGCTGATCCATCAACTCGGCGCCGCTGCCGTAGGTATTGTAGATGCGGGCGATGCGCGTGTCGACGCCGAACTCCTCCTGGTAGGCGCGGTGCAGCGCCTCGGCGGCCCGTTTCCCCTCGGCCAGAATCCGGTGGGTCGAGCAGGCTGCGGGCTCCGAAGCGATGTCGCGGAAGAGCGAGCCGTAAATGTCTCCGGCCGAGGCCAGCAGGACGCGGGCATGCTCGGTACGGGCCGTATCGAGGGAGTTGATGGCGCCCAGCACGCTCACCTTGAGCGTCTCGACCGGGAGCGCCTTGTTGTAGCGCACCATCGAGGGCGAGGTGAGGTTGTAAATCCGCTCGCAGCGTATGGCGAACGGGTTGATGACATTGTGGTGCACATAGCGGAAAGAGGGGTGCTGCAAGACGTTGCGCAGCAGCGGGGAGTTGGCGGCGTCGCGGATATCCACGCAGAACACTTCGTGCCCCTCGCCCAGCAGACGCAGACACAGGTGGGTGCCGATGAACCCCACGCCGCCCAGTACGACTATTCTTTTTTGCATCTTACTCCTTTTTGCGGGAATAAGAGCAAAATCTATTCCACAAAAAGGGCTTTCGGGAGCTCTGCAATGCTGTTTATCGTGACGACCTCGATGCCTTTGGGCCGCTTGGAGCCTTTGCCGAGGTAACCCGAGACGATGATCCGTCTGAAGCCCAGCCGCGCGGCTTCGCTGATGCGCTGCTCGGTGCGGGGTGCGGGGCGCACCTCGCCCGAGAGGCCGATTTCGCCCGCGCAGCAGACACCCTCCGCCACGGGCCGGTCGTAGTAGGAGGAGATCACGGCCGCCACCACCGCCAGGTCCAGCCCCGGGTCGGCGACGCGGAAGCCGCCGGCGAAATTCAGAAAAACATCCTTCTGAAACATTTTCAGCCCCAGACGCTTCTCCACGACGGCCAGCAGCATGTTCATCCGCCGGGCATCGTAACCCGTCGTCGAACGCTGGGGCGTGCCGTAGGCCGCGCCGCTCACGAGCGCCTGCACCTCGATCAGATAGGGGCGGATGCCGTCGGCCGAAGCCCCTACGGCGATGCCGCTCAGCGGCTCCTCATAATGAGTAAGGAGGATTTCGGAGGGGTTGTCCACCCCGCGCAGCCCTGTGTCGAGCATCTCGAAAACTCCGATTTCGAATGTGGCGCCGAAACGGTTTTTGATGCCGCGCAGGATGCGGTAGATGTTATTGCTGTCGCCCTCGAACTGGAGTACCACGTCGACGATGTGTTCCAGAATCTTCGGCCCCGCGATGGTGCCGTCCTTGGTGATGTGGCCGATCAAAAGGATCGACGTGCCGGTCGACTTGGCGTATTTGAGAAGCGTCGCCGCGCATTCGCGTATCTGCGACACGCTGCCCGCCGAGGAGTCCAAGAGGTCGGTATAGATGGTCTGGATCGAGTCGACGACCACCAGATCGGGCTGTTCGTGGGCGATCTGTGCCACGATGTTCTCAAGCAGGGTCTCGGGATAGACCAAGCACTCGTCGTTGCCGATGCCGATGCGCGAGGCCCGCATCTTGATCTGCTCGGCCGACTCCTCGCCCGAGACGTAGAGCGTCTTCAGGCCGTTGGCCGCCAGCGCGATTTGCAGCGAGAGGGTCGACTTGCCGATCCCCGGTTCGCCGCCGATGAGTACGAGCGAGCCGGGAACCATGCCGCCGCCCAGCACGCGGTTGACCTCCGTATTGCCCAGGTCGAGGCGGCGGTGCTCGCTTTGAACGATGTCGCGCACGCGCTGGGGCTTGGCTGCGGGCAGCGCCCCGGCCACCGCGGCGGGCACCGAGCCGCTCTCGCGGGCGACGATCTCCTCCGTGAACGAGTTCCACTCGCCGCACGAGGGGCAGCGCCCCAGCCACTTGGGAGCTTCGAAGCCGCAGTTCTTGCAGAAAAATGCCTTTTTGACCTTTGCCATATCAGTAACGGTCGTGTGTGGTGTATTCGCGGCGCACGACGCGCGTGACGCCTGCATCGGGGTAGAGCGCCCGGTAGTGTTCGGTCAGCGTCACGCTCAGCAGCGCCCGCTGCCCCTCCTGGGCGGCGTAGGTCGTGACGGCGCAGGTGTAGTCGTTCTCCCCGAAGAGGAATTGCAGATCGGTCTGTCCGGGTATCTTGAGGAACGATCCCGCGATCGGCGCCTCTTCCGCATCGGGGTAGACCGTCAGGCGGCCGCCGTTGTGTTCGACGAAATCGAGGACATAGCGCCCGCCGGCCCGAACGGGCGCGGAGGCCAGGACATCGGCCCGGATCTCGGCGACGAGCGGGTCCTCGGGCGGCTCGGGGTCGCCCTCGCCGGCTGGTTCGGGAGTTGCGGCCGAGACGGTCACCTCGGCTTCGACCCGGACAACAGGGTAGACCGTCGTGTAGTAAACCTCCGAGTCGTCGCAGGCCGTCGGTGCCGCCAAGGACAGCAGGAGAGTGATATAGAGCGGTGTTTTCATCGTTACAATCCCAAATCTTCGTCGATCAATACCACCAGCACCCGGCCCGCGGGGTGGCAGCGCAGCATCTCCATCCGCGTGTTGCAGATGCGGTCCGGCGAGTTGCACTCCATGCAGACGCCCGTCCGGATGCAGGGCGTGCGCCAGTCGGGGTGGCGTGCCGCGTTCTGCGGCGCGGCGATGCGGCGGATGCGCTCCTCGGCCTCGGCTCGGTCGGCGACGATCTTGTTGCGGCCCGCGACCAGCACCACCTTGCGGGGCCCGAACGCCACGGGGGCGATGCGGTTGCCCACCATGTCGAGCCAGTGGAGCGTGCCTTCCGACGTCAGGGCGTTGACGCCCGTCAGAAAGAGGTCGGCCATCAGCGCCTGCCGCCGGATTTCGAGCCGCTCGGGGCGCGGCATGGCAGGGTCGAAGCCGTCCAGGAACGTCATTGCGTCCTGGCTGCGGAGCCAGTCGAGCATGCCCGTCGCGCGCAGGGTCATCGAGTCGCCGTACGACACCAGCCCGGGCCGCTCGGCTTCGACGGCGGCCCGCAGCACGGCGAACGCTTCGGCCGTGTCGCTTACGACCGCCGCTTCGAATCCGTGGCGGCGCAGAGCCGCGGCGCAGGTTTCCAACTTTTCCATCGCGTGCGCCCTATTTGATGAAGAAGCGGTAGATGTCGTTGCCGTTGGCATAGAGCAGCAGGAAAAGGATGATGACCAGCCCCACGTACTGCGCCCCCTCCAATACCTTGTCGCTCACCTTGCGCCGCGTGACCATCTCCCAGAAAGTGAAGATGGCGTGGCCGCCGTCCAGCCCGGGGATCGGCAGGATATTCATCACCGCCAGGATGATCGACAGAAAGGCCGTCTTCATCCAGAAATCCTCCCAGTTCCACTCCGAGGGGAAGATGCTGCCGATGGCGATGAAGCCGCCCAGCTCCTCGTACATTTTGGTCTTGGGCTGCACGATCATCTTCAGCTGATCCCAATAGGAGGAGATCACCTGTCCCGTCTTGCGGATACCGGCCGGGATCGATTCCCAGAACGTGTAGTGCTGCGTGCGCAGGGTGTAGGGCGAGGCGGCGACCACGCCGATGCGGCCCTCGTCCGAGACGGGAACCGTCAGCTCCTCTGTCCTGCCGTCCGCCCGCAGCACCGTGAGCAGGACCTGCTGCCCGGCATGTGCCTTGAGATACTGCTGGTAGACGGGATATTCCGCGTCCTGCAACTCATTGATAGCCACCACCTCGTCGCCCGGGCGCAGAGCCGAGGCCGTATCGTAGACCACGCTGTCGATCAGAAAGGGGATGCGCAGCGAGAGAAAATCTTCGTAGCCTTTCTCCTGCCGCATGGCGATCAATTCGCCCAGGGGCAGCGTCAGCGCCACCTGCTCGCCTCCGCGCTCGACGACCACCTTGCGGTCGCCCTCGGTTAGAATCAGCGCATTGACTATTTCGTTGATGTTGTCCACCTCCTCGCCGTCCACCCGGAGGATGCGGTCGCCGTCGTGGAAGCCCAGGCGGTGCCCAGACTCATTGAAATTGTAGCCCCAGCGGGCGTCGGCGTTCGAGAAATAGGTGTCGCCCCACGTGTAGCAGATGCCGCAATAGATCACCACGGCCAGCAGGACGTTCATCACCACGCCGGCGATCATCACCAGAAAGCGCTGCCAGGCCGGCTTGGCCCGGAACTCCCAGGGCTGCACGGCCTGTTTCTGGTACTCCTTGTCCATCGACTCGTCGATCATGCCGGCGATCTTGACGTACCCGCCCAAGGGGAGCCAGCCCAGCCCGTACTCGGTATTGCCGCGCCGGAACTTGAAGAGCGAGAACCACGGATCGAAAAAGATGTAGAATTTCTCGACGCGGATGCGGAACACCCGTGCCATGATGAAATGCCCCATCTCGTGAATGCCGATCAGGATGGTGAAGCAGAGGAAGAACTGAATGATTTTGATAAGTATGTCCATCTTGAAAATTGGTTACAGGGATAGAAAAGCCGCGGCCTGCGTTCGCGCCTCGGCGTCGGACCTGGCATAGTCGTCCAGGGAGGGAGCGGCCGTGAAAGAGGTGTGTGCGAGGGCGTGTTCGATTGTGCGCACGATGTCGGTCCAGGCGCAGCGGCGGGCGAGGAACGCCCCTACGGCGACCTCGTTGGCGGCGTTCATCGTGCAGGCCGCCGTGCCGCCGCGCGCGAGGCAGTCGTAAGCCAGATCAAGTGCGGGGTACTTTGCGCGGTCCACCGCCGAGAACGTCAGCGAGGGGTGTTGCAGGAAATCGAAGCGTTCGCCCGGCCGGTCGGCCCGGTCCGGGTAGAGCAGCGCGTAGCTGATCGGCAGGCGCATGTCGGGCGAACCCAGCTGCGCCTTGACGGCACCGTCCTCGAACTCGACCATCGAGTGGACGATCGATTCGGGATGGAGCAGCACATCGATCTTCGAAGCCGGGGTGCCGAAGAGCCAGTGGGCTTCGATCACCTCGAACCCCTTATTCACCAGAGTCGAGGAGTCGATGGTGATCTTGGCGCCCATCGACCATTGCGGGTGGCGCAGCGCCTGCTCGACGGTGACATGGGCCAACTCCTCGCGCGGGAGGTCGCGCAGGGCACCGCCGCTGCACGTTATGAGCAGCCGCCGCACGGGCGCCCGCTCGCCCTGCAAGCACTGGAAGATCGCCGAGTGCTCCGAATCGACGGGCAGGATCGGCGCCCGGTGCTCGGCGCTCAGGCGCATGACATGCTCGCCCCCCACCACGAGCGACTCCTTGTTGGCCAAAGCGAGCTTCTTGCCCTTGGAGAGGGCTGCGACCGTCGGGGCCAGCCCCGCATAACCGACCAGCGCATTGACCACCACGTCCGTATCGCCTCCGGCGGCCACCTGCGCCACGGCCTCCTCGCCGGCGTAGACCTTGGTGTCGGTCCCGGCGAGCGCATCGCGCAGCGGCTGGTAGAAGCGTTTGTCGGCGATGACCGCCGTGTCGGCGTCGAACGCGCGGGCCTGCGCGGCGAGCCGCTCCCAGTTTTTACAGGCCGTAAGGACGCGCACCTCGAAACGGCCGGGATTTTCGCGCACGATGTCGAGCGTTTGCACGCCGATGGAGCCGGTCGAACCGAGCAGGGCTATTCGCTGTTTCATGTGCATCAGAAAACGATGTATCCCTCCGGGTCGACGGGCTTGCCGTTGTTCCAGAGTTCGAATTCGAAAAGGCGGACCTCGCCGTCCGAGGCCTCGGCGTTGTAGCCGACCAGTTCGCCCGAGCGGATGGTCTGCCCCGTGGTGACGAGCGACTGCGAGAGGTTCTTGTAGATCGAGACCAGATTGCCCCCGTGTTGAACGAGGATGACCCAGCCGGAATCGGGGGTCCAGAGGCTCTGGATTACCGTGCCGTTGTCGATGGCCGTCACGCGGTCGCTCGCGGCGGCCGCGATGCGCACCCCGAAGCGCCCCTCGCGGATGTCGAACCGCTCGGTGATGATCCCCTCGACGGGCGTCACCAGCTCCATCGACTCGCGCAGCGAACGGCGCGACGCCGCGCTGCGCCCCGTGATGGCATAGGGGCCGTCGCCCTCCATCTGCGCCCTCAGAAGCGAATCCTCGGCCGAGGGCATCACCAGCACCTTGCTCGCGCGCGTGCTGTCCGACGAGGGAATCGTGCGCGCCACGGGGCTCTTGCCCTCCAGAATCAGGGCGATGTTGTCGTTGTAGGTCATCATGTCGTTCATCATGCGCTCCATCGAGTCGAGTCGGATGATGCTCTGTACCAGATTCTCGCGCGAGCGGTCGGCCTCGGTGCGGTAGCCGGGCAGGAACTCCAGCACCGGGGTGTAGGCCACCAGCGTCAGCACGAGGATGAAGAGCAGCAGCACGAACGACACCAGCGCCGCCACGATACCCGCGGGCGAGAGGTGGACGTGCCACTCCTCGGTGCGGTCCGTGGCGTTGAGCATGTTGAAGCGGCGCTTGCGGAAGAATCCGCGCCACCGGGCCTCGGTTTTTTTCAGAAATTCCATTTTTTTCGAAAATGCGGTCGACATTCCGGACGGGCGCACCGTTTGCAGCGGCCCGGTACATTTGCACAAAGATAGCCAATTTTGCAGAAATCCTTTGCGGATCGCTCCGAATTTTTTAACTTTGTGGTCACTACGACTCAACGCATAAAACAGCTAAAAAGTATGGTTAAACCGACATTACTGGTCCTCGCCGCGGGCATGGGTTCGCGCTACGGCTCTTTGAAGCAGATGGACGGAGTGGGCCCCCACAACGAGGCCATCATCGACTATTCGGTCTACGACGCGATCCGTGCCGGCTTCGGCAAGGTCGTCTTCGTCATCCGCCACTCTTTCGAAAAGGAGTTCCGCGAAATCTTCACCCCGGAACGCTTCGGCGGACGCATCGCCGTGGAGTTCGTCTTTCAGGAGCTGGACTACCTGCCCGAGGGCCTTACGGTCCCCGCGGGACGTGTAAAACCCTGGGGTACCAACCATGCCGTGATGATGGCAGCCGGGGTCGTTCGGGAGCCGTTCGCCGTCATCAACGCCGACGACTTTTACGGCGCCGAAGCTTACAAGGCCATCGGCGACTACCTTGCGCAGCTCGACGGCTCCCGGAACCGCTACTGCATGGTCGCCTACGACCTGAACCGCACGCTCTCGGAGAACGGCACCGTGTCGCGGGGCGTCTGCGCGGTGGATGCCGAGGGCAATCTGGTGTCGATGGTCGAGCGCACGCAGATCGAGCGGATGTCCGACGGGCGGATCGTCTTCCACGACGGCGGTGCGGACGAACCGCTGGCCGAAGACACGCCCGTCTCGATGAACCTCTTCGGCTTCACGCCCGACTATTTCGCCTATTCGGAGGCCTATTTCCGCACGTGGTACGAAGCCAACAAGGAGAATATCAAGGCCGAGTTCTACATCCCCACGATGGTCAACCGCCTGATCGGCGACGGCACGGCTTCGCTGCGTGTGCTCCGCTCCGCGGCCCAGTGGCACGGCGTCACCTACAAGGAGGACAAACCCGCCCTGATGGCCGCCATCCGCCGGATGATCGACGAGGGCAAATACCCGGAAAAACTCTGGGAGTAAATCATGAATTCACAATTCAGAATTCACAATTCATAATTTTTCCGGACACAAAAGGAATGTCATTCTGCGCGTTAGCGAGGAATGACATTTCTTTTTGCTCCTCTCATTGCCTGCGTCACTGTTTCGATCCCTGACCCCGGTGGATGGGTGCAAACGAGTGAAAAGTGAAAGGTGAAAAGTGTCCTCGACCCCCGAGCAACATCGAGGGGTCGCCGATCGATTCTTTTCATTCCAAACGCATGCGAGGAATCTTCCGCTGGGTGTTTGCCCTGCGACCCCTCGACTGCGTTCGGGATCGAGAATCTTTCACCTTGCCCTGCGACCCCTCTCGACCGGGCTCGGTGATCGCCCCTCGACTGCGCTCGGGGTTCGAGGCAGCGGCAGTCGCAGCCACCTCCGGCGGAGGAGTGCAAAACCGGCTCGAAAGCGGAAAGACTGTCTGCTGCCCTCAGAACGGGGTCTTACGCCCGCGGCTGGCTACGGGTTGCAAGACGGATAATTATGAATTGTGAATTTTGAATTGTGAATTAATCCAGAAACCCCTCCCGGACCAGCTGTTCGCGGATGCGGACCCAGTCCGCTACGGGGTGCTTCTCCCCCTCGATGAAGCGCAGGGGGCAGCCCAGCGAACTGTCGTCGATGTAGAGGTTGGCATACACTTTCGGCGATGAGGTCCACGCCGCCTGCCGGGGGTTGGCATTCACGGCATAGAGCGGGATCTCCCGCTCGCGGAACCATTCTACCGCCTCGTCCAGGAGCCGGCCGCTGCGCATCGAGTAGAGGATCAGCCGGCAGCCGTTGGCAACCAACTCCCGCAACACGGGTTCGGCCCCGATCTCCTCGCCGATCTGCGGGTAGGCGTGCGTGACGACCGTGCCGTCGAAATCGACGGCTATGAATGCGTCGTGGATAGCCATTATCGTTTGATTCGGAATAGTTTGCGCAAGAAATTTCCGATCCGTTTGCGGTAGCTCGTCGGCTGGTATTCGTCGCTTTCGCCGTAGGTGTAACCGTATCCGTAACCATACCCGTATCCATATCCGTAGCCATATCCGTAGCCATGACGGCGCATCCGCGTGCCGTTCAATACGATACTCATGTTGTGGAGCTTTTTTTCGCGGTAGAGCCGCTCGATGTCGGGCAGCTGCCGCCGGTCGAGCACGCCCTCGCGCACGATGTAGATGCAGAGGTCCGTGAGGCGGTCGGTGATGATGGCGTCGGCGACCGCCATGGCGGGCGTGCTGTCGATAAAAATATAATCGTACTGCGTGCGCAGTTGGGCGACGAGTTTATCGAGCTTGTCCGACAGGAGCATCTCGGTGGGGTTGGGCGGTTGAATACCCGCATAGATCACGTCGAGGTTCTTGTGGATTTTAGTGCGTGCGATCAGCTCCTCCTCCGGAACCGTCCCCGCCAGGAAACCCGTGATGCCCTTGCGGCTGTTGCCGTGGCCCAGCTGGGTCGAGAGGGCGTGCCGGCGCAGGTCGAGGTCGATGAGCAGCACCCGTTTTCCCGCCATGGCGAATGTCATGGCCAGGTTGGTGGCTACGAACGTTTTGCCGGCATGGGGATCGGACGAGGTGAACAAGACGCACCGGATTCCGTCCCCGGCCGAAACGTTCATGAATGTCATGTTCGACCGCAGCATGCGGAACGCCTCGGACAATGCGTCGCGTCCTGTTTCCCGAACGACGATGCCCTCTTTGGCCTCGGTTTCGGAGTAGGGTATGTCTCCCAGGAAAGGCGCGCTGACGGCGTGCTCGACGTCCTTGCGGCTGCGGATGGTCGTATCGAGCATGCCGATCAGGAAGAGCAGCGCGAACGGGATGGCCAGACCGGCGATGAGCGCCACGCCCAGGATCATCATCGTCTTGGGCGAGACGGGGGCGTTGCTGCCGTAAGCCGTGTCGATGATGCGCGAGTTGCTCTCGGCGACGGCGTAGTTGAGGTGCGTCTCCTCCTGTTTGTTCAAGAGGTAGAGGAACAGTTCCTCCTTGATCTTCTGCTGGCGGGTGATTCCCAGAATGGCTTTCTCCTGCGAGGGCATGGCCGCGATGCGGACGTTGGCCTCCGACTCCTCCTTGCGCAGGGCGTCGCGCTGGATTTCGAGCGTCGAGATATGCGAGTCGAGCGAAGCGATGATCGAGCGGCGCACCGAGGCCAGCATGTTGTCGAGGTCCTGGATGACGGGGCTGCGATCCGAACTGTTCTCCAGCAGCTTCTCGCGCCGCAGGATCGCCTCGTTGTACTCGGCGATCTGCGACGAGATGGCATTGCTGGTGACCGACGCCATCATCGGGATCAGCTCGCCGGCGTGCGCGGGGTCGTCGAGGTAGGAGCGGATGAACTCCGCGACGTTGATCTGGTTCTCGACCGAAAGGCTTTCGGTTTTGTACTGCGAGCTCTCGGCGACGCTGCGGGCGGCCTGAGACGTCAGGTCGATCATCCGGTTGTCTTTCTTCAGGTCTGCGATGTTGCGGTCGACGTCGCCCAGCTCGCGGCCGATCACCTCCAGGCGGTCCTTGATGAAATCGGCCGTGGTGACCGATATGCGGCGCTTGTCCTCGATCGCGTCTTCGTTGTAGACCGCCACGAGCGTGTTGATAACGTCCTCTGCGCGCCGTGGCACCGTGTTGTTCATCGAGACGGTGACGATCGACGCCTGCTTGTTCGGCACGTCGCACCGCACCGAACCGCGGTAGGCGCTTGTCATAGCCGCCAGCGAATTTTTCCGCACCGTAACGGGCGTGCCGAGGTAGGCCGGAGTCATGTAGAGGGTCTTGCGCACGACCAGCTGCCCTACGGGCGAGGAAATCGTGTCGCCGTAGCGCGCCTCGATCACGCGGCGGCTCTCCTGCTTCGAGACGAAAGCGTCCGAGAAATCGGTCAGCCGCACCCGCTCCTCGTCGAGCGGTGTCAACTCCATCGAGAGCGTCTGGTTGTCGTTGTCGTTGATGAAATCGACCTCCAGGGGCGAACAGCCGTAGAGGTCGCGGTCGCGCAGCCGTTCGCGGACGGAGTAGTTGACCGTCAGGTTGAGCCGTTTGACCACCTCGCCCATCAGGCGCCGCGACTGGAGGATGTAGATTTCGTTGTCCACGTTGCGGCGATTCTGGAACCCGGCCAGGTCGCTGAACGCCGCGATTTCGGTGTCGCCGCCCTTGCGGCTGTCCTTGACGAGGATGGTGGCCGTGCGGGTGTAGATTTTGGGAGTCCGGGCCAGGTAGAAATAGGCGATGCCGAGGCACAGGAGTACCGAAAGTACGAACCAGAACCAGTTGGCGATGACCAGCTGGATGATGTCGTGGAGCGTGATGGCGCCCGCGGTTTCTTCCTCTTCGAGAGGGTGTTGCGGATTGAGTGGCTGTTCGGTCATGTCGGGCGGACTATTTGGTGAGGGTGATGATGAGCGTGGCCACGGAGATCGCCGTGCCGACGAGCGAGAGGTAGAAATTGCGGTTCTGGCTGATCTCGCCCGACTGTGCCTTGTACTTGTTGGGCTTGACGTAGACCACGTCGTTCTGCTGGAGGTAGAAAGCCGGGGAGTTGAAAATCTCCTTGGACGTGAGGTCGACGTACTCAATGGTCCGCACCCCGTCCGCCTCGCGCGTGACAGCCACCTCGTTGCGCACGCCGTAGACCGTCAGGTCGCCGGCCATGGCCAGGGCGTCGAAGATAGTGACGCGGTCGCGTTTGATGTCGAACTGTCCGGGGTGCGCCACCTCGCCGAGAACCGAGATTTTCAGGTCGGCGAATTCGACATTGACCGTGGGGTCGTTGATGTAGCCTCCGGCCGCGATCTTCTCTGCGATGATCCGGCCCAGTTCGCTTCGGGTCGACCCCTTGGCCTCGACCTTTCCGATGACGGGCATGTCGATCGTGCCGTTCTCATCCACCGTGAAGATCTGAAGCGACGACGAACCGCTCGCTGACGTGGTGGTTCCCGACAGGGAGGTGAACGACGACGAGGAGTTGAACGGCACGGCCAGCTCGGGGTCTTTGCTGTTGACCACGATCGTCAGCCGGTCGAGGGGCTTGATGCGGATCTGGCCGTTGCGGGCGATCTGTTCGGGGGTATAGGGTTGGGCGTCCTGGAGGTACCAGACCCGCTTCTGCGCTGCGCACGAGCACAGAAAGGCGGCCGCAGCCAGGATGGCGAATAGTCGGAACTGCTTCATTTGGTCAAGGCTTGATAATTGCGTGCAAAGATAGTAATTATTTCGCAAAACTTAAAACCGTTTGCCGGGTCGTTTTGCCCTCTTCGGTTCGGTTTGTTGCGGTTTGTGTCGCCCGGTGCGGCATTTAGGGGAAAAAGTCGTACATTTGGCGGCCGAAACCCGCATTTGTCCGGTGGCCGGATGGTCCGGAACCGGAGTCGGATATGGAATTTTTAATTTTTAACTTCATCATTAATTTTATGATTCATCCCGAGTGGAGCTACCAGGCCGTACTGTATGAGATGAACGTGCGTCAGTTGACGCCCGAGGGCACGCTGCGGGCCGCTGCGGCTTTTCTGCCCTCGCTGAAAGAGTTGGGTATCGACGCTGTGTGGCTCATGCCCGTCTATCCCATCGGCGAGCGCGACCGCAAGGGGAGCCTGGGCTCCTACTACTCCATCCGCGACTACTGCGCCGTGAATTCCGAGTTGGGCACGATGGCCGATTTCGACGATTTCGTCGCCCGGGCCCACCGCTTGGGCATCCGCGTTCTGCTGGACTGGGTGACCAACCACACCTCGCGCGACGCGAGGTGGGTAGCCGAACAGCCCGCGTGGTACGAGCGCGACGCCGCGGGCGAGCCGCTCGTGCCGTGGGACTGGAGCGACACGGCCAAGCTCGATTACGCGAACCCCGAGGTGTGGGAGGCACAGGCCGAAGCGATGGAGTTCTGGCTTCGGGAGCACGACGTGGACGGCTTCCGCTGCGACATGGCGATGCTGGTCCCCGTGGCGTTCTGGAACCGCACGGTGCCCCGCCTGCGCCGCGTGAAGCGCGACCTGTTCATGCTGGCCGAGGCCGAGGAGCGCAACCTGTTCGACGAGGGGGCGTTCGACGCCTGCTATGCCTGGCAGATGCACCACCTGCTGAACGACGTGGCCCGGCAGCGGGTGCGCGTCACGGCGCTGAGGGACTACATCTACGCCGACCGCGAACGCTATCCCCGCTCGGCCATGCGGCTGGCGTTCACCTCCAACCACGACGAGAACACCTGGAGCGGCTCGGAGTTCACGCGCATGGGCGACGCCCGCGAGATCATGGCCGTCTTCACGTTCGTCGTGCCGCGCGGGCTGCCGCTGATCTATACGGGTCAGGAAATCGGCTACGACCACTCTTTCGCGTTCTTCGACCGCGACCCGATTCCCGCCTACCGGACCAATTCGTTTACGGATTTCTACCGCCGGCTGGCCGCCATGCGCCACGCCAATCCGGCTCTTGCCGCCGGCGAGCGGGGCGGCGAGATGATCGAACTGCGCAACAACGCCGAGGACTGCCTGATGACGCTGGTCCGCGAGGTCGGGGGCAACCGCGTCGTCGCGCAACTGAACCTCTCGCCCTGGACCATCCAGACCGACTATTACACGGGCATCTACGCCGGCATGTACACCGACGCCCTGACGGGTGCGCCCTACGAACTGCGCGGCCATGTCGACGAGATCATGGCGCCCTGGAGCTACCGCATCCTCAGGCGGTAATCATGGCGTCTATTTCGTAAGCCTTTACCCCGGATTTGGGATTTCACTAATATTATTTGCAAACAGAAAAAAGCAAAATACTTTTCGTATATTTGACACATGGGAATGGATTTTACGATTGTGAAATTTTATATCTGTGAAATATGAAAAGTTTTTTCTTCACTTTGTTGATTCTTCCGTTGACCTCCTGCAACGATCTCCCGGTTTCTATTACCGAACCTACTCAAGAGACGGAAGAACAAGATGCAGGTAAAATCCTGTTGACACGCTCCGTATCAACTTTTTATTTCGATTGGGAACATGTCGACTGGATGCCTACGCCTGCGGGCCAATCTCAAATTACTACTCCCTGGATCGGACAGGGGGCTTTGAGTTGCGGTCTGGACGTAATCAATGACCACAAGTCCAAACACGGTTGGGAATTGTTGTACAGTACATTCGATCCCAATGCTCGGGGTCCTTTGCAAAATCCCTATTTTATTCTTTATAATAAATACAGGGGGATCATGCGGATTTTTATTTACCTGACTACCCAATTCGTGGCTACCTCTACTTATATCGAAGATTGCATTGCAGTCGAAGGTGCGAAGACATCGCTATTGAATTTTATGGGAGACGACATGATCGATGTGTCTCTATATAAAACGGCTTATACTCAGTTGCAGCCTAAATCGGATGGCAATTTCCCGTTGTCTACGAACAAATGGTATATGATGCAGTATGAATTGGCCTACGATCCGAATACGACTGAGTTGACGAACGACCTGATCAATCTGAGGTGGTCACTGAAATACTACGATGTCCAGGAAATGAATCTGGGAGGACAGCAACAAGGCTCGATTAACGGAATCATCGGGGCTTCGACGTCCGGTTCCAATTCATCCCTGATAAACCTGTTTCAGACGGCAGGAGCGGGCGTGCTGGCCGGGGTGGGCAAGAATTGGGTCGCAGATAATACGATCAATGAATCAACGGGTGAAAATTCGCTGGGACTTCCCAATGCCGTTTTCAAAGATATCTCTTCGGGAATTTCCAAGGCTTTGACCACCTCTGTCTCGGACTTTCCGGGTGTCGTCATTAAATTCCTCAGCGGAATTTTCGGAGGATCCGGAGTGACCGCTGTTCCGGTAAATCTGACCATGAAAACGACCATCGAACTGACCGGTTCCATTACCTCCGGAGGATCGTTTCCGTCCAGCCCGACTGCTTTATGGGTGCCCGGAACCGATATTTCCGCGGATGCGTACGGCTTTGTTCCATATTACAACAAACCGTTGGGTGTAGTCAATCTCACGGCTAAACCCTCGTTGGATTTACGATGCGATTACAGGGAACAATGGGAACCGGATGAACCGTTCGATTCGGGACAAATGCTGCTTGTGACCTATGAAACGTTATATATGCCCGAATCCATCGACTTTTCCGAATTTTTGATCTTCAATCCCGTAGTGTTGCAGATTGCCGATGTAACAATTGAAAAGCAGGATCTTATCGTCGTTGAGGATCAGGAACGGGTGCTCATAAATCCGACCATGCCGTACTGGTCCATTCGCGGATCTACTTTCTTTGACGAGGAAATGCCGTCCTTGGATTTTGGGGTGCGTTTTACATTGAAAGTCACTCCCAAAGACGGTTCTCCGGAATCGATTATCGTAAAGACGTTCCAGCTTAATCCCCATTATGTGTGATAAGGAAAAGGATGCTTTTCTGAACAGGGATTTCAAAGGAAAGAAACAAATTGACTTTGGCGTAATTTTTTCTGGTAATTTTCGTAAGTTTGCCGAGCCTATGAGAAGATTGCTGATCGTTTGTTTGCTGCTGCTGCCGTTTTCGGCAGCGCTTGCGCGCACTTACCGGGTGGACGAGGTGCCCAATGTCCAGCTCGGGGACCGCACGCGCTACGTTTCCAATCCCGACGGCATCCTCTCGGCGTGGGCCGTGGCGCGCATCGACTCGCTTTGCGGCGCCCTGCGCACGCAGGGGATCGCCCAGGTGGCTGTGGTGGCCGTCGACGACATTGCCGGCGGCGATCCTTTCTCGTTCGCCATCGACCTTTTCTCGGCATGGGGCGTCGGTCGCGCGCGGGACAACAACGGCCTGGGCGTACTGCTGGTCAAGGATCTGCGTGAGATTCGCTTCGTCACGGGCGGCGGTCTGGAGGGTGTCTTGACCGATGCCCTTTCCAAACGGATACAGACCCGCTACATGCTCCCCGATTTCCGCCGGGGCGATTACAGCGCCGGCATGGTGGCGGGCATGACGGCCGTGGCGCAGCTGCTCGAGGGCAGCGAGCTCGACCTCGGCGTGGCGGACGAGGCCACGGACGACCTGCCGGCCTGGACGGTCTTTCTGATCGTCCTGGGCTTCATGGTCATTCCGCTGGGCGTGCTCTTTCTGCTCTACGTCCATAACAAGCGCTGTCCGCGGTGCAAGTCGCTGGCCCTCGAACTCGACTCGCAGCGCGTCCTGGAAAAGGGGCCGCACTACGACCTGGTTGAATATACTTATGTCTGCCGCAAGTGCGGCTACACGCTCACGCGCAAGGGAAAGACGGGCCGCGACAACGGACTGGGCGGCGGCCGGGGCGGAGGCATGATCCTCGGCGGTGGCCGCGGTTTTGGCGGGTTCGGCGGCTCGAGGGGCGGCGGCTTCGGCGGCGGATCGTTCGGCGGTGGCGGCGCGGGATCGAGGTGGTAAACAGCAAAAGTTAAACAATCAGGATATGAAAAAATGGATTTGGATAGGCGTAGCGGTCGTGGTTGCGATCTTCTTCTACGCGACGTACAACGGTTTTGTCAACCGGGAGGAGGGGCTTAACACGGCCTGGGCGAATGTCGAGACGCAGTACCAGCGGCGCGCAGACCTGATTCCCAACCTGGTCAACACCGTCAAGGGCTATGCCGAGCACGAAACCCGTACGCTCGAAAGCGTCACCGAAGCGCGAGCGCGCGCCACGTCGATCAACCTCACGGTCGAAGACCTCACGCCCGAGCGGCTGGCCGAGTTCCAGCAGGCGCAGGCAGAGGTGCGTTCGGCCCTGGGGCGTCTTCTGGCAATTTCGGAGAGCTACCCCGACCTGAAAGCCAACCAGAATTTCCTGGAGCTTCAGGCGCAGCTCGAGGGCACCGAGAACCGGATCGCCGTAGCCCGCAAGGAGTACAACAACGTGGCGCGTGCGTACAACGTAGCGGTCCGGCGTTTCCCGGCCAACCTGGTCGCCAAGCTCTTCGGCTTCGATCAGAAGCCCTATTTCGAATCTTCGGAGGGCGCCGCAACCGCCCCGACGGTGCAGTTCTGAGGTGGCCTCCGCCAAAACCCGCGGCTACGTGCTGGGCGCCGCAGCCGCCGCCTGCTATGGACTGAATCCGCTCTTCACGCTGCCCCTCTACCGCGCGGGCATGACGACCGATTCGGTGCTCTTCTACCGCTATGTGCTGGCCGTGGCGATGCTCGGAGCGCTGATGCTCTTCCGCCGCGAGTCGTTTGCGTTGCGACGGGGTGATTTACTGCCGCTGGCGGCGATGGGACTGCTCTTCTCCACCTCGTCGCTGCTGCTCTTCGAGAGCTACCGCCACATGGATGCAGGCGTGGCTTCGACCATTCTCTTCCTCTATCCGGTGCTGGTGGCCGTCATCATGGCCGTGGGATTTCACGAGCGGACCTCGCGTACAACGGTTCTCTCCATCCTGGTGGCTTTCACCGGGGTTGCGCTGCTGTGTCAAAGCGGAGACGGCCAGTCGCTGAGCCTTTGGGGTGTGGTCCTGGTCTTTTTCTCGTCGCTCTGCTACGCCATTTATATCGTGGGGGTCAACCGCTCGTCGCTGCGCGACCTCTCCACGGCGAAACTGACTTTCTATGCCCTGCTCTTCGGACTGGTGCTCTATGTCGTGCGGCTGCGGTTCTGCACCGATCTGCAAGTCGTGCCCGCGCCCGGACTCTGGATAGACGCCCTCTCGCTGGCGCTGTTTCCGACCATCGTGTCGCTGGTTGCGATGGCTGCGGCGATCCGGCTCATCGGCTCCACTCCCACGGCGATTCTGGGGGCGCTGGAACCCGTCACGGCTCTCTTCTTCGGTGTAGCGGTCTTCGGCGAACGGCTCACGCCCCGCATCGTGCTGGGGGTAATGTTGATTCTGACGGCCGTTACGCTCATCATTGCCGGGAAATCGCTGCATCGGCCCCATTTCCGCTTCCACCGCGCACGCTGACGCATCACATGGCGTGCTTGATCCCCTTGCGGATGAGCAGCACGTTCACCGGCAGCGAGACCACGAATCCGAACGCCATGGCGATCTGCATCATGAACCAAAAGGTGAGGGAGGTGCGGGGCAGCATCGCGCCGCCGTTCAATACGAAGATCACCACGGCCATCCAGCCATACATGCCCGCCTGCCACGCCGTGAGCGACAGTATGTCGGCCTTGGCGGCGCGCCGCACGACCTCCGAGCGCGGCGTCTTCGGCTCCATGCCGCGGATGGCGGCGTACTGGAATCCGATACCGAAAACGAGCGCCAGGAGGTAGTCGACGACCCACGATCCGGCCACCAGACTGCCGCCTATGGCCACGGGTACGAAATAGAGGAACCACTCGCCCAACAGATCGGCCAGCGTACACCCCGCTCCGCAGTGGAGCGTCGAAAGCACGACCGACTGCCAGCGGGGTTTGGCGGAGGATGGCTCCATTCCCGGCATGTTCATTCCCGGCATGTCCATTCCGGACATGTTCGTCCCCTGCATGTCCATCCCCTGTATTTCCGTTCCCGGCATCTCTATTCCAGCCATCGTCTCTTTCCGTACGGCCGTCCGCTCGCTTCTCATGCCCTCCATGTCCATAGAGTCCATCTGTCCGGCCGCGGTCTGTGCATGCGTCGTCATCGCTCCCGACTCATGTGCGGACCTTGTTCGGTCCGCAGTCCCGGCGTGCGAGGTCTCGTGCGCTGCGGTTCCCTCGCGCTTTTCCCGCTCGGCGAGATTGCACCGCCGTGCCCGCCCGAAAGCGTAGTAGGCTTTCAGGGCGAATACCCCGGCCCACAGCCCTGTCAGAATCCAAACCCAGTTCATGATGCGCATCGGCTGGCGGCACGAGCGCAGGTCGGCGGCGATAACCAGCGCCGAGCCGACGCCGATCAGCAGGAATACGGCGGCGATATAAGGGAATTGCTGCATGGAAGAGCGTTTTTTCTCCCATGCAGCAATTCGCGTACCGTTCGGGCGGCGGGGTAGTCCATTGTGTCCGCCGTGACGGTGCGTTCCGCCCGGACGGCCGAACGAAACGGCTTGCCGTTTCTGCCGCTACATGCGGCTCTTTTCGCCGGCCGAGCCCGCTTCGACGGTTTTGCGCTTGAAAGCCTTTCCCGACTTGAAATTGTACGTCAGACCGATCCGCAGCTGGCGGCCGCTCCACGGCTGCGCCATATCGACCAGCCGAACGAACCCGTCGCCTGTGGCCCCGACATGCTGCGGCCGGCCGGTCAGGTTGCGCCCCTCCACCGAGAGGGTGAACCGTTCGCCGAAGCGCTTTTTGACGCCTGCGTGGAGAAAGTGCATCGGTTCTACCCAGCAGTTGCCGAACTCGATCCGGCTCTGGTAGCGGTAGGAGAGGTCGATGAAGAAATTCAGGGGTAGTGTGAACGTAGTCGAACCCCCGGCATAGAGCACGTTTTGAAAGGTCTCCGCAGCGTGTACGTCGGGGCGGCGTCCCTGTCGGATGTAGTTGCCGCTGAGGTTCAGCTGCCACCAGGGGGTCAACTGGAACGGCAGGTTGGCCGTGAGGTAATAGCTTCGGGTGGAGTCGAAATTGACCCACGCGACGCACAGCAGGTCGGGGTTCTGCGGGTCGGGCTGCATGACCTGCTCGATCTCGCCGGTCTGGAACAGCACGCCGCCCGTGAGCGTGTATTTGTGTCCCATCACCATTGTCAGACTGACGTCGTGCTTGTAGGAGGGGTCCAGCCCGGGGTTGCCGATCTGGTAGGTGTAGTCCGAGAGCTGCATCCGCCGGGGCGTGAGGTGCCAGAAATTCGGCCGCGAGATCGTGCGGGCATACTGCGCCACCAGTGCGTAGGCGCCGTCCTTGGAGAGCGCCCACGAGAGGTTGGCGTTGGGAAAGAGGCTGAAATAGCGCTGCGACACGTCGCCCGTTTTGCCCTGGGTGTAGGTGTACTCCCCGCGCAGCCCGGCCACCAGACTTACCCGTCCGAGGCTGGCCGAGACGATCCCGTAGGCCGCCCCGATGTGCTCCGTATAGTCGATCCGAAAACTCTGGTTGTCGTTGCGCTGCCATGCGTCGTCCTGCCGGAATTCGTAGAGTGCGTCGTTGCGCATGTCGTTGAACGTGTACTTGGCGCCAGCCTTGAGCGTCCAGCGGGGCGAAAATTTCTTTTCGAGCGCCAGGGTCAGGGCCGCAATGGTGAAGCTGCTCAGGGTGTTGTCGCGGTAGAGCGAGTCGCGCACGCGCTGCTGCTCGGTCAGGCGGCTGAGGTTGTCGTTGCCGATGCGCGTACGGCGGTAGGCCAGATCGCCCAGCACCTTGAGGGTCGATCCCAGCGTGTCGATTTTCCAGATGTAGTTGGCCGTGCCCTCGTATCCGTTGGCGAGGTTGTAGCCGTCGTAACGGCTCAGGGACGTGAGGGCCGTTTCGGCCTCCAGATCGGTCCTCGACGAGTTCCCGGTCTCCTCGCTGCCGTGGTAGTAGGAGAACTCGGCACCCAGCGAGTGGCGGTCGCTCAATTCGTAGATCGCTCCGAGCGTACCTCCTCCCGTGTAGTCGTGTTCGATCATCTCCGAGGCGGCCCGCAGCGTCTTGTCGCTCGCTGTGTAGCGGGTGTTTTCGTCGGTCAGGATCGTTACATTTCCCAGATAACCCCATGCCGAGGCGTTCACGTCGAGCCGTCCGACGTGGTAGCTGACGTTCCCGCCCGGGGAGTAGGTGTTGCTCAGCCGTCCCTGGTCGGTGCGTATCGAGAGCGAACCCTCGACGCCGTTTTCGCGCCGTTTTTTGAGCGTGATGCGGATGATGCCGCTCGACGCGCTGGCGTCCTGATCGGCGCCTGCGAGGGGCACCACCTCGATCTTCTGTATCTGCTCGGCCCGGAGCGAGCGCAGGTAGGAGATCAGCTGATCGGGCTCCATCCTCAGTTCGCGGTCGTTGATCCAGACTTTCGATCCCGTCTTGCCGTTGATCGAAATTTTGTCCTTGTCGATCCAGACGCCGGGCGCGCGTTCCAAAAGCTCGATACCGTCCTTGCCGATGGCTGAGGGGGCATTGGCCACGTCGACGATGAATCGGTCCGCCTCGCGGCGGATCAGCTGCGCCTTGACCACCACGCCCTCGATGGCCGTGGCCGCGTTGCGGAGCACGATGTCGCCCAGGTCGTTCCGCTCCTCGACGCGCACCGTGCGGCGCACGGGGTCGTAACCCAGGTACTGCACCGAAAGGGTGTACTCGCCCGAGGGAACGTCGAGCCGGAAGCGGCCCCCCTCGTCGGTGGCCATCCCCACGACCTGCTCTTCGCCCCGGAGCAGGACCACTGTGGCGAACTCGACGGCTTTCCCCTCGTCGTCCACCACGCGGCCAGTGGCCGGGAAGAGGTGTGCCGCCGTTGCGGAGGCGATGGCTGCGGCGAGGAAGATCGAAGAGAGAATAATTTTTTTCATCTATACTGTTTTTTTGATAATCTGCGTTGCATTTTATTTGACGGTGCAAAGATATGTAAAATTATTTATACTGTGCAATACATAGTACTAAAATTTTGCCAAAAAAGTGTTTCGATCGAAAATCCTGCACCCTGCGTGGGGTAGCTGCCTCTTTATTATATAAGGTACAGTCGAAATTTTGTTGAAAACTCCCTCCCGGCAGGGTGGATTTCCCGGGAAATATTCCTAAATTTGCAGATTGAATTAATATGGCGAATTATCCCCCGATGGCTGGCGACACGCTTTCGGAGCGCTTCGGCAGCGCTTTCGAAAGGGGGCCGGCCGATCTTCGGGCGAATGCGAGCCATCACTGAAAAGAGATATGTTAAGCGTCCTCTATTACATTTTTCTGGTCCTGCTGTGCACCTTTTTCATGGTCCTTTCGGCCGTGGCACTGGTCGTCTCGTGGCCGTTCGACAAGGCGCGCCGGGTGGTGCACGAGCTATCGCGCATCCTGGTGCGCACGTTCTTCTTCATCCCGCCCCTCTGGCGGCAGCGGGTCATCGGGCGCGAGCTGATCGATCGCCGCAAGAGCTACGTGATCGTGCTGAACCACAATACGGTAATCGACATTCCGGCGCTCTACTACCTGCCGCTCAATTTTCGGTGGGTCTCCAAACGCGAGGTCTTCCGGGTGCCTTTCTTCGGGCAGTTCCTGGTGTTGCACGGCGACATTTGCATCAACCGGGGCCGTGCCGCCGAGGCGATGGAGCAGCTCGTGCGCGACGGCAAACTGTGGATTTCGCGCGGCGCTTCGGTGGCCGTCTTCCCCGAGGGCACGCGCTCGCGGGACGGGGAGATTCACCGCTTCAAGGCCGGGGCCTTTACGCTGGCCCGCGAAGCCGGGGTGGAGATTCTGCCCGTGGTGCTGGACGGCACCGCGACCCTTATCCGCAAGAACGGCCTCTTCAACTGGCGCAACCGCATCACCCTGCGCGTATTGCCCCCGGTGCCGGCCGCCGAGGTCGCCGCGACCGACCCGCACGCGATGATGGAGCGTGTACACGACGCGATGTGCGAGGCGCTGAAAGAATTGAGAATTAAAAATAAGAATTAAAAATTATCCATACAGCGTGGCTGAATTACTCAATAGCAAACCCGACGACAACTACGGCGACGACGCCATCGTAACCCTCTCGCCCCGCGAGCACATCCGGCTCAGGCCGGGCATGTACATCGGCAAGCTGGGCGACGGCACGCAGGCCGACGACGGCATCTACGTCCTGATCAAGGAGGTGGTCGACAACTCGGTCGACGAGTTCATCATGGGCGCCGGGCGTCAGATCGACATCTCGATCGAGGACAACGTGGTGCGGGTGCGCGACTACGGGCGCGGCATTCCGCTCAAGTCGCTCTCGGCGGCGGTCTCGGAGATGAACACGGGCGGCAAGTACGGCGGCTCGGCTTTCAAGAAAACGGTCGGTCTGAACGGTGTGGGCGTCAAGGCGGTGAACATGCTCTCGAGCGAGTTCACGGCCCGCTCGGTCCGCGACGGCGAAGCCCGCACGGTGACCTTTGCGCAAGGGCTGGAGCAGAGCGACAAGTGGGAGACGGGCGTTCGGGAGAAGAACGGCACGCTCATCTCGTTCCGCGTCGACGAAGAGGTATTCGGGCAGTACTCCTATAATTTGGAGTACGTCGAGCAGATGATCCGCAACTACACCTACCTCAACCTCGGCCTCACGTTCATTTTCAACAGCAAGAGCTATGTGTCGAAAAACGGCCTGCTCGACCTCCTGAACGAGAACATGACCGAGGAGCCGCTCTACGCCCCGATCCACCTCTCGGGCGACGACATCGAGGTGGCCATCGCCCACGGCACGGGCTATGGCGAGAGCTACTTTTCGTTCGTCAACGGTCAGTACACCTCGCAGGGCGGCACACACCAGGCGGCGTTCCGCGAGGCCATCGCCAAGACGGTCAAGGAGTTCTACCACAAGGACTACGACCCCTCGGACATCCGCACCTCGATCATCGCGGCCATCTCGGTCAAGGTGACCGACCCGGTGTTCGAGTCGCAGACCAAGATCAAGCTCGGCTCCAAGGAGATCGAACCGGGCGTCTCGATGCGCAATTTCGTGATGGATTTCCTTGCGAAGCACCTCGACGATTACCTGCACAAGCACGCCGAAACGGCGCAAATTCTCCAGAAAAAGATCGTCGAGAACGAGAAAGAGCGCAAGGCTATCTCGGGCATCCAGAAAAAGGCGCGCGAGACGGCCAAAAAGGTTTCGCTTAACAACAAGAAGCTGCGCGACTGCAAGATCCACCGCACCGACCGCAACGAGTTGGCCGAGCAGTCGATGATCTTCATCACCGAGGGCAACTCGGCCTCTGGTTCGATCACCAAGAGCCGAGACGTGCGCACGCAGGCGGTCTTCTCGCTGCGCGGCAAGCCGCTCAACTGCTTCGGGCTGACGAAAAAGGTGGTCTACGAGAACGAGGAGTTCAACCTCCTGCAAGCCGCGCTCAACATCGAGGAGGACATGGACAACCTGCGCTACAACAAGGTCATCATCGCCACCGATGCCGACGTCGACGGGATGCACATCCGCCTTTTGATGATGACTTTCTTCTTGCAGTTCTTCCCCGACGTGATCCGGCAGGGACACCTCTTCGTGCTTCAGACCCCGCTGTTCCGCGTGCGCAACAAAAAGGACACCCTCTATTGCTATTCGGAGGAGGAGCGGCAGAAAGCCGTCTCGAAATGCGGCGCCAACGCCGAGATCACGCGCTTCAAGGGGCTTGGCGAAATTTCGCCCGACGAGTTCAAGGAGTTCATCGGCGAGGGCATGCGGCTCGACAAGGTACGCATCACCAAGGACGACCCGATCCACGACCTCCTGGAGTTCTACATGGGCAAGAACACCTACGAGCGGCAGGGCTTCATCATCGACAACCTGCGCATCGAGGAGGACCTGGTCGAGCAGGACCTTATGCTCAATTAAGAATTAAAAATTGTGGAATTCCGATATGGCGGAAGAAAAAGATAAGATGCAGGACGAAGAGATTCCCGGGGTGGATAGCGCGGCCGGAAACGAGGCCGCACCGGCTCCGCGGGGCAAGTACGACCGGCTGACGCAGGACGAGGGCGGTGTGCGCAAGCTCACGGGCATGTACAAGAACTGGTTCCTGGATTACGCCTCGTACGTGATCCTCGAACGCGCCGTGCCCCATGTCGAGGACGGCCTGAAACCCGTCCAGCGCCGTATCCTCCACGCCATGAAAGTCGTGGACGACGGCCGCTACAACAAGGTGGCCAACATCGTGGGCCAAACGATGCAGTACCACCCCCACGGCGATGCTTCGATCAAGGACGCGCTGGTGCAGCTGGGGCAAAAGGACCTCCTGATCGACTGCCAGGGCAACTGGGGCAACCTGCTCACGGGCGACGAGGCCGCTGCGGGCCGTTACATCGAGGCGCGCCTCTCGAAATTCGCGCTGGACGTGGTTTTCAACAAGAAAACGACGGAGTGGATGCTCTCCTACGACGGCCGCAAGGAGGAGCCCGTGACGCTGCCCATCAAGTTCCCGCTGCTGCTGGCACAGGGTTCGGACGGCATCGCCGTGGGCCTTGCCTCGAAGATTCTGCCCCACAATTTCGTGGAGCTCATCAACGCCTCGATCGCCCACCTCGAAGGCCGCGATTTTCAGCTCTATCCCGATTTTCCCACCGGAGGTCTGGCCGACGTGACCCGCTACAACGACGGCCTGAGGGGCGGCGCGGTCAAGGTCCGGGCCCGTATTTCGAAGATCGACAAGCGCACGCTGGCCATCACCGAGATTCCGTTCACCACCACCACCGAGTCGATCAAGGAGTCGATCATCAAGGCCAACGACCGCGGCAAGATCAAGATCAAAAAGGTCGACGACAACACGGCCGACCGGGTAGAGATCGTCATCCAGGTCTCTCCCGACGAGTCGTCGGACAAGACCATCGACGCTTTGTACGCTTTCACCGACTGCGAGGTCTCGATCGCCCCGAACGCCTGCCTGATCTGGGAGGATAAGCCCCATTTTCTGGGTGTCAAGGAGATTTTGCGCCGCTCGGCCGACCACACCCGCTACCTGCTGGGCCGCGAGCTGGAAATCCGGCTGGACGAACTCAACGCCGCGTGGCACGCCGCCTCTCTGGAGCGCATCTTCATCGAGAACAAACTCTACCAGTTGATCGAGGGGTGCCGCAGCCGCGAGGAGGCCTACACGGCCGTCAACAAGGGGCTCGAACCGTTCAAAAAGCTGCTTCGCCGCGAAGTGACCGCCGACGACGTGCAGAAGCTCACGGAGCTGAAATTCATCCGCATCTCCCGTTTCGACACCGAAAAGGCCGACAACGAAATCCGCCGGATCGAGGACGAGATCCGTCAGACGCGGTACGACCTGGAGCACCTTACCGAGTACGCCGTGGCGTGGTACGAGCGCATCCGCGAGAAATACGGCAAGGGGCGCGAGCGCCGCACCGAGCTGCGCGAGTTCGACTCGATCGAGGCCACCAAGGTCGCCGTCACCAACGCCAAACTGTACGTCGACCGCGCCGAGGGGTTCTTCGGCATCGGCAAGTCGATGAAAGACGCGGAGTTCGTCTGCGACTGCTCGGACATCGACGACGTGATCGTCTTCACGCGCGACGGCCGCTACGTCATCACCAAAGTCTCGGACAAGGCCTTTTTCGACAAGGGCATCTACTACATCGGCGTCTTCAAGCGCAACGACGAACGCACGATCTACAACGTCCTCTACCGCGACGGCAAGAACGGCGCGATCATGATGAAGCGCTGCGCCATCAAGGGCGTCACGCGCGACAAGGAGTACGACATCACCAAGGGTACGCCCAAGAGCGAGATACTCTACATGTCGGTCAACCCCAACGGCGAAGCCGAGGTGCTGAAAGTCTATTTCAAGCCCCGTCCGCGCCTGAAAAAAGTGATCGTCGACCTCGATTTTTCGGAGCTGGCCATCAAGGGGCGCCAGAGCCAGGGCAACCTCTTCTCGCGCTACGGCATCCACAAGATCGTCCTCAAGGAGCGCGGCACCTCGACGCTCGGGGGACAGCACATCTGGTTCGACGAGGATGTCCGCCGCCTGAACGCCGACGGGCGCGGCACGCCGCTGGGCGAGTTCAAGGGCGACGACCGCCTGATCGTCTGGACCTCCAAAAACCAGTACTACATCACGGGCTATGACCTTGGGCAGCATTTCCCCGACGAGACCCTGCGCGTCGAGCGCTTCGACCCGGCCCGCGTGTACAGCCTCTGCTACTACGACCGCGAGCAGCAATACTACTACATGAAGCGCTTTGCGGCCGAAATGTCGGACAAGATGCAAGATTTCCTCGACAGCGGCGCCGAGATGGTCTGCTTGACCCGCATGGCGGGCACGCGCCTCGAAATCACCTACAAGGGGCAGCACGCCCAGCGTCCGGCCGATCTGGTGGAGGTCGACGAGTTCGTGGGCGTCAAGAGCCACCGCGCCAAGGGCAAGCGCCTGACGACCCACGACGTAGCCACGCTGCGCTTCATCGAACCCGAACTGCCGCCCGAGCCCTCCGACGACGAGGGGCCGGACGACGATTCCACGAGCCCGGAATCGGCGGACCTCCTCTCGGAGGTGCTCGACGAAATGGCGGGAGGCGACCATGCGTCCAAACCGGGCGCCGCAAAGCCCCGGCCCGCGGCCGAGCGACCCCGCAAGAGCGCGCCCGCTTCGGACGTGGAGCTGGAGATCGAACGCCCCGGGGGCGATGCGGCCGAGACGATCGACCCCGAACAGCTCGATCTGTTTTAAGCCTCGGGTACCATGTCGACTTTCCTCGCGTTGTATGGACCCTGGCAGCCCGAAAGAGGCTGTTCGGATTCGACCCGTTCCCGAACTCCCGCCTCGGCCGCGGTTTGCGTGCCGCTGGGCGGCCACGAGGACACAATCCGCCCCGGCCGATGAAACCTCTCTTTCTGATCGGCTACATGGGCTGCGGCAAGACGACCCTCGCGCGGCGGATCGCCCGCCGCCTGGGCGTCGAAGCGGCCGATACCGATGCGCTGGTCGAACGGCGCGAGGGGGCGAGCGTCGCCGATCTGTTCCACTACGTGGGCGAGGAGCGCTTCCGCGAGGCCGAGCGCGCGGCCCTCGAAGAGCTGATCGCGCGGGGCGCCCGCGTGATCTCCACGGGAGGCGGACTGCCCACCTGGCGCGACAACATGGAGCGCATGAACGCGGTGGGCCTGACGGTCTACCTGCGCCGTCCGGCCGGGCGGATCGCCGCCCGCCTCAGTCCGTTCGGGCGGCGGAAACGGCCCCGGCTGCGGGGCCTGAACGACGAGGAGCTGGTCGCGTTCATGGAGTGCGACATGGCCGCCCGCGAGCCGTACTATGCGCGGGCGCAGCTCACGCTCGACTGCGAGACGCTGTCGGATAACGAAGCCGTTTCGATCATCGTAAACCAATTAAGAATTAAAAATTAAAAGTTCTTATGGTTGCTTTTCCGTCCGAGATACTTATTCTGAACAATTCCAATAATTCTGAATTTTTAATTTTTAATTCTTAATTTGACTTTGAACTCCCCCATCGGTATCTATGATTCCGGCCTGGGCGGGCTGACCGTCTGGCGCGAGGTGCGGCGTCTGCTGCCCCGCGAATCGCTCGTCTACCTGGGCGACGGCAAGCACTGCCCCTACGGCTCCCGGCCGCGGGCGGAGATCGCCCGGCTGGCCGATGCGGCCGTCGGGCGGCTGGTGGCCGAGGGGTGCAAGCTCATCGTCGTGGCCTGCAACACGGCCACGGCCGCGGCCATCGACCTCTTGCGCGCGAAATATGCGCCGCTGCCCATCGTGGGCATGGAGCCGGCCGTCAAACCCGCCTGCCTGGCCACCCGCAGCGGGGTAGTGGGGGTGCTGGCCACCGAGCGCAGCCTCGACGGCGACCTGTTCCGCCGCACGGCGGCCCGTTACGGCCGCAATGTGGAGGTCCTCACCGTGCCGGGCCGGGGCTTCGTCGAGTTGGTCGAGGCCGACCGCGAGGATACGCCCGAGGCCGAGGCGTGCGTGCGCGCCGCCGTGGAGGAGATGCTCGCCCGCGGGGCCGACCAGATCGTGCTGGGGTGTACCCACTATCCGTTCCTCATGCCCGTGTTGGAGCGCGTCGTTGCGGGCCGGGGCGTAACCGTCATCGACCCGTCGCCCGCCGTTGCTCGGCGTGTCGTGCAGCTGCTCGACGAGCACGGCCTGCGAGCCGCTGCCGATCGGGAGCCGCAATACCGCTTCCTCACTTTCGCCGGCGAGCAATACCTTTCCCGCCTGGAAAAGAAAGCGATGCAGTCGCTCGGCTGACCCGCCGCCGCAGAATTCGATCCCGGCGGCACCGGATTCTCGAAAAAAATGCGTAACTTCGCTCGATCTAATCGAGCGTTTCGGAAATGGCATCCAAACATAGCACCTCTTCACCCAACGGACGGCAGCAAGTCCGACGCACCAACGGCGACAGCGCCCGCTGGATCGCGGGTCTCATGCTCCTCTTCGTCGGCCTGTTCGCCTCCGCCGCGGTTTTCTTTTCGTTTTTCAGTTGGGCCGCCGACCAGAGCGGGCTGCATCTGACGCCCGAGGAGCGGCTGACGCTGGGCGTCGAGCCGGAGAATCTGTGCGGTTGGGCGGGGGCGCGGCTGGGACGGCTCGTGGTGGACAATTCGTTCGGCGTGTTCGGCATTTTGCTCCCGGTCATGCTGGTCTTGATCGGAGTGCGCATCATCCGCCAGCGGCCCCTTTTGTTCAACCATTCGATCCTCTCGCTGTTCCTGATTCTGATCCTGGGCTCGCTGACCCTCGGGTTTGTCTTCGCCGACCGCTGGAGCCTCTGCGCCTCGACGGGGTGGGGCGGGGCGTTCGGTATCGAGATCGCCGCGCTGCTGCGCACTCATATCGGTTCGTTCGGCACCGTCATTCTCCTTTTGGGCGGCTGGATACTGACGGGCGTCTTCATCAACCGCAATTTCATCAATACGGTCAACACGGCGGGTAACGTCGTGGTCGGCAAGAGCGAAAAGATCGTCGAGATCGTCCGCCACAAGGTCGTTCCCGCCCTTGCGCACGATCCGGCCGCCGAACCCGAAGCCGCACCCCAACCCCAGCATTCCGGCTCCGAAACCGCCGCCGACTGCCCCGCAAAGAGCGTCGTCCGCCGTCCGAAACCCGAGGCGGAGGAGCCGCCTTTCCGCGAGATCGGTCCCGAAGCCGAGGCGGAGATCGTCCGCCAACCCGAACCCGAAGCGCCGGCCGCGGACGATGCGTTCACCGAGGTCGATCTTTCGCAACCCCGGGGCCGCGTGGTCATGGGCGCGGGCGGCCTGGTCGAACTGGAGCAACCCGCACCCGAACCGGCACCCGCACCCGCCGAGCCGATCTCAGACGGACCTTTCACCGAGATTGAGCTCACCCCCGCGGAGCCCGAATCCGCCGCCGCAGACTCCGACTCGGAGGGCGTCGTGGTGACGGTCGAGGCCCGCGAGGCGCGTCTGGTGGACGAGGAGGCGATCCCCACCGCGAGCTACGACCCGCTCAAAGACCTGGTAAACTATCGCAAGCCCCCCGTGACGCTTCTGGAGGACTACCTCTCCGACTCGGAGGTCTCGGACGAGGAGATTTACGAGAACAAGTCCAAGATCGAAACGACGCTCAAGAATTTCGGCATTCCCATCCAGCGCATCAAAGCCACGGTGGGTCCCACCGTCACGCTCTACGAGATCGTGCAGGCGCAGGGGGTCAAGATTTCGAAAATCCAGGGGCTCGAAAACGACATCGCCCAGAGTCTCAAAGCGTTGGGAATCCGCATCATCGCTCCGATTCCGGGCAAGGGCACCATCGGCATCGAGGTCCCCAACCGCGACAAGCAGGTCGTTTCGATGTATTCGGCCATCCGTTCGCTCCGCTTCCAGGAATCCAAAGCCGAACTGCCGGTGGTCATCGGCCGCACGATCCAGAACGAGAACTACGTCTTCGACCTGGCCAAAATGCCGCACCTCCTGGTCGCCGGCGCCACCGGTCAGGGCAAGTCCGTGGGGCTGAACGCCATCATCACCTCGCTCCTCTACCGCAAGCACCCGGCCCAACTCAAGTTCGTGATGATCGACCCCAAAATGGTCGAGTTTTCGCTCTACGCCAAGATCGAGCGCCATTTTCTGGCCCGGATGGAGTCCGAGGAGGACGCCATCATCACCGATCCCAAGAAAGCGGTCTACACGCTCAACGCCCTCTGCACCGAGATGGACAGCCGCCTCGAACTGTGCAAAAAGGCCGGGGCGCGCAACATCGCCGAGTACAACGAAAAATTCACGGCCCGGCGGCTGAACCCGCTGAACGGGCACCGCTATCTTCCCTATATCGTGGTAGTCGTGGACGAGTTCGCCGACCTGATCATGACGGCCCGCGAGGTCGAGGGACCCGTCATGCGCCTGGCGCAAAAGGCCCGTGCCATCGGCATCCACCTCATCATCGCCACGCAGCGCCCCGACGTGAAGGTCATCACGGGCGGCATCAAGGCCAATTTCCCGGCCCGCGTGGCCTTCCGCGTGATGCAGATGATCGACTCGCGCACGATCATCGACCAGCCGGGCGCCAACCAACTGATCGGCCGCGGGGACATGCTCTTCTCGAAGGACGGCGAGCTGACCCGCATCCAGTGCGCGCTGGTCGAGACGCGCGAGGTCGAGCGCATCGTCGACTATATTTCCCGCCAGCAGGGCTACACGGTGCCCTACGCGCTGCCGGACTACACCCCCGACGGGGGCGACGCGCAGCTGGGAAGCGACGAGGCGGCCGCACCGCTGAAATACGACTCCCTCTTCGCCGAGATCGCCCGCGAAGCGGTCTCGGGCGGGCAAATTTCGACCTCGATGATCCAGCGCAACTACGAGGTGGGCTTCAACCGCGCCGGCCGCATCATGATGCAACTCGAACGGGCCGGCATCGTGGGGCGCCAGCAGGGTGCCAAGCCGCGCGACATCCTCTTCCACGACATGCCCTCGCTGGAGGCCAAGCTCCAAGACCTGGGGGTTTTCTGACCCGCAGCCCGGCTGCGGGCAGAAGACCAATTAAAAATTTAGAATTAAAAATTAAAAATTGGGGTTCATCATGAAATATACTTTGGGCGTTCTGTTGCTCGCAACCGTGGCCTGCGTGCACCCGCTGTTGGCGCAGCCCTTTTCGGCGCAGTCCGCAGTCGCACAACCCGCGACCCCGCAACCCGACCGGGCCGGCGAAATCGTCCGGCAGTTGGCTTCTGCGTTCCGTGCCATGCCCTCCTACGGGGTCGGGTTCGAGGTACTGGCCGGGGAGTATGCGACCCGCGGCCGCTACGCCGTCGCGGGCGACCGATACTCCCTCGCGCTGGGCGACGCGGAGGTCTTCTCCGACGCTGCGGTGCGTTACGAGGTCGACAACCGCCGCCGCGAGATCACGGTCAATCCCGTTGACACCGCCGCCCGCAACATCCTCTCGAACCCCGTCCGCGCGTTCGATTTTCTGGACAGCCAGTACACCTCCGAGCTGCTTTGGGAGCGCGACGGCCTGGCCTCGGTGCGCCTTACGCCCGCTCCCGGGAGCGACGCTTCGGCCGGAACGGTCACCGTGACCCTCTCGCTCGATCCGCTGCGCCCTCTCTCGCTCGCCTACGATTTCGACGGCGAGCAGGTCACAGTGCGCATCCGCTCGGTCGAGCCGCTCGCCGAGCCCGTCCGGTCGTTCGACCGCGCAGCCTATCCCGGTTACGAGCTGATCGATTTCCGATAGAATGTATGTTTTTTTGTAAAATTAAATATTTAAACAATAATTGGTTGATAATTTAATTAATATTAGGTTTGTGTGATTATTTTTATTATATTGCGACCATAATCCTATCTTAATATTAACCAAAAAATTATCATCATGAAAAATTTAATTTTAGCTCTGTTGGTTTTTGCATTTATTTCATGTGATCAAAAGTATCAAGAAATTGTAAAAGTCGATGATGGAAACTGCAAAGAAATTACTTTTAAAAATTTCAACAACACAGGGGTTGACTTTCGGCTTGAAAGTTATGCTTCAACAAGGACTGGCGGCGTAATTGTTGAGTATCCATTCGAAGCTACTATGCCAGATGGCTTCGTTATGAAAGGGATTATCCGTGTTGAAACTTTCACAACTGGAGATAGATTGGTGAGTCTTTACAGGCTTGATGATTATGTAGCTGATGAAATATTTATCGGATCATATGTTGTCAATCCTATGAGAATGCTTAGTCGAGTTGACGTTGGTCAGGAACCAGCTAATCCTGACAGCCCGTGGGTAATTATCGGAACCGTCGACCCTGGTGTAATTGATATTGATAAATTGTTGCGTCAACGAGGAGAAACATATTGGGCTTGTGTTCGACGGGAATGGAGAGAAATGAGAGATGCGTATAAGGATAGACCCTTGGACGCTATTGCATGTGATTTGATTGATCCAGCTTGTCAAGCACTTGCACTTGTTGCTGCGGCTTATGAATGTGGTAAATAATTAATTAATTCTCATGGATGCTCTTGATTTTACCTTAGCAGGTTTCGCCACTCTTTTCGGGCTGATCTACCTGGCCGGTATCGTGTTCGCGGTGTTCGAATACCGCCGTTGGAACCTCCCGGGCTGGACGATTCCCCTGGCGGTCATCATGTCTGTTGCCGCCATGTTCATCTTTCCGGTCGTCGAACACATCGCCCGGCCGCGGATGCGGGCCGCAGGTGCCGACCGGCGGATCATCCGGCTCAAACTGTGGCTCGCGTGGTGCGTGGCGATCTTTGCGAGCGCCGGCATCTCGCTCTGCGAATTTTTCTGCAACCGGGTCGCGGACCCCGAATTTTCCGACTTGCTGGCCTCATGCTGCGCCCTTTCGTGCCTTGCGCTCTACGTGGCGCTCCTGTTCGGAGCCAATGCGGCCCTCAACCGCCTTGCCGCCAATCCGGCTCGAACCGAGTGACCCCGGCCTGCAACACCCCGAAATCTCCCGACACCCAGTCGGGAGATTTTTTTTATGCCCTCAGATCGCCGGAAAAGGGCCGAAAACGGCGGGTTGCGAAAAATTCTCGCGCAGACGCGCGCGATTTGTCCGTATAAAGTTGCTCAAATCCGAAATAAAACGTATTTTTGTTCGTTAAAAAGAGAGTAATTTCAAAGATCGCAAATGCTAACCGAAGAAGAAAAGAACGCAGGTTTGACGGGACGGATCATTCCCATCAATATCGAGGAGCAGATGAAATCGGCCTACATCGACTACTCCATGTCGGTGATCGTGTCGCGTGCCCTCCCGGACGTGCGCGACGGCATGAAACCCGTCCACCGCCGCATCCTCTACGATATGAGCGCCGAGCTCAACCTCTACTCGGACAAACCCACCCGCAAGTCGGCCCGTATCGTGGGCGACGTGCTGGGTAAGTTCCACCCCCACGGCGACTCGTCGGTCTACGACGCGATGGTCCGCCTGGCCCAGGAGTGGTCGATGCGCTACCCGCTGGTCGACGGCCAGGGCAATTTCGGCTCGATGGACGGCGACTCCCCGGCCGCCATGCGTTACACCGAGGCCCGCATGAAGAAGATCACCGACGAGGTGATGGCCGACATCGACAAGGAGACCGTCGACTGGACGCTGAATTTCGACGACACGATCCCCGAACCCACGGTGCTGCCTACCCGCATCCCGCTCCTGATCGTCAACGGCGCGAGCGGCATCGCCGTCGGCATGGCCACCAACATGGCCCCGCACAACCTCTCTGAGGTGGTGGACGCCTGCTGCGCCTATGTGGACAACCCCGAAATCACGGGCGAGGAGCTGCTGCAATACGTCAAGGGCCCCGATTTCCCCACCGGAGGCATCATCTACGGCTACGAGGGTGTCCGCGAAGCGATGCTCACGGGTCGCGGTCGCGTGATGATGCGGGCCAAGACCGAGATCGAGCACACCCCCTCGGGCCGCGAGTGCATCGTCATCACGGAGATTCCCTACATGATCAACAAGGCCGAGATGATCAAGAAGATCGCCGACATGATCAACGAGAAGAAGATCGAGGGCATCTCCTACATCAACGACGAGTCGGACCGCAACGGCCTGCGGATCATCATCATCCTCAAGCAGGACGCCGTGGCGAGCGTGGTGCTCAACACCCTGTTTAAGAACACGCCGCTGCAAACCTCGTTCGCCGTGAACAACATTGCGCTGGTCAAGGGCCGGCCGCATCTGCTGTCCATGCGCGAATTGATCAAGTATTTCATCGAGCACCGCCACGACGTGGTCGTTCGTCGCACGCGCTTCGACAAGCGCAAGGCCGAGGAGCGGCTGCACATCGTGCTGGGGCTCCTGATCGCACAGGACAACATCGACGAGATCGTGCGCATCATCCGCTCGTCGCAGACGCCCGATCTGGCCAAGCAGGCGATGATCGAGCGCTTCGAACTCTCGGAGATCCAGGCCTCGGCCATCATCGAGATGCGCCTGCGGGCCCTCACCGGACTGGAGCGCGGCAAACTCATGGCCGAGCGCGACGAGCTGATGAAGCTGATCGCCCGTCTGACGGAGATTCTGGAAAACGAGTCGATGCAGATGCAGGTCGTCCGGGACGAGTTGTTGGAGATCAAGGAGAAATACGGCGACGCCCGCCGTTCGGAGATCGTCTACGCCTCCGAGGAGTTCAACCCCGAGGATTTCTATGCCGACGACGACATGGTCATCACCATTTCCCACCTGGGCTACATCAAGCGCACCCCGCTGGCCGAATACCGCACGCAGAACCGCGGCGGTGTCGGCGCCAAGGGCAGCGCCACGCGCGACGAGGATTTCATCGAACACATCTACGTGGCTTCGATGCACAACACGATGCTCTTCTTCACCGAGAAAGGCCGCTGCTACTGGCTCAAGGTCTACGAGATTCCCGAGGGCGCACGCTCCTCGAAGGGCCGCGCCATCCAGAACGTCATCCAGATCGAGCCGGGCGACAAGGTCCGCGCCTACATCAACGTCAAGCGCCTCGACGATGCGGAGTACGTGAACAACAACTACATCATCATGTGCACCAAGGACGGCACGATCAAGAAGACCCGGCTCGAGGCTTACTCGCGTCCGCGTCAGAACGGCGTCAACGCCATCGTCATCCGCGAGGGCGACCAGCTGATCGAGGCCAAGCTCACCAGCGGCCGCGCCGAGGTGATGATCGCCGCGCGCGACGGCAAGGCCATCCGCTTCAACGAGCAGACCGTGCGGCCCATCGGCCGCGTGGGCGCCGGCGTGAGGGGCATCTCCATCGAGCCCGACGACGAGGTGATCGGCATGATCTGTGTGGAGCCCGATTCCAGGCAGGACGTGCTGGTGCTGAGCGAGCGCGGCTACGGCAAGCGCACCGATCTGGACGAGTACCGCATCACCAACCGCGGCGGCAAGGGCGTCAAGACCATCAACGTGACGGAAAAAACAGGCAAACTCATATCGATCCAGGCCGTTACCGACGAGAACGACCTGATGATCATCAACCGTTCGGGACTGACCATACGCACGGCTGTCGCGCAGATCCGCCTGGCGGGCCGCGCTACGCAGGGCGTGCGTATCATCAACCTGCGCGAGGGCGACGCCATCGCTTCGGTAATGGCCGTGCCGGCAGCCGGGGAGGATGAGGTAGCAGCTGAGTCCGCGGAGGGGACCGTTGAGGGGGCTGAGACGCCCGCGACGGATGCTCCGGCGGAGGAATAGTTTAAAAAGTTAAACCTTAAAATCTTACAACGATTATGAAAAAAGTGTTTTTGACGGCTCTTGCGGCGCTGCTCGTTGCGGTTCCCGCCGTGAAGGCCCAGAAAGTGAACAAGACCGCCATCCTCTCGAAGATCGAGAAGAGCGACGCCGACATCGCCGATGCGAAGAAAGGCGCCAAGGCCTCCACATGGCTCAACCGCGGCAAGATCATGTACGAGGCCGCGATGGAGCCTACGAAGAGCCTCTTCGTCAACATGGACCCCACGATGCTCAAACTGGCCGTCGGCGAACCCGCTTCGACGGGCAAGGCCACGGCCAACGAGATCGAGTACGAGACGTGGGTCTATCCCTATTTCACGGCCTACATCAAGGACAACAAGATCGTAACGTGGAAGCAGACCAAGGATGTCTACTCGGAGGCCGTTCCGAAAGCCATCGAGGCCTACAACAAGGCTTACGAGCTGGACCCCAAAACGGCCGAGAAAGCCAAGGAGGGGCTGAAGCAGATCAGCGATTTCTGCTCGCAGTTGGGTAACACGGGGCTCGATTCGGGCGATTATGCCGCTGCCGCCGACGCTTACGCGCAGGCGTTCGAGGCGCAGTCCGGTCCGGCCTACGGCTCGCCCGATCCGCAGCTGCTCTACTATGCGGGCTACCTGCGCACGAGCGACGGCGCCAACAACCCGGCTTCGTTCGTCGAGGGCGCCGAATACCTGAACAAGGCCATCGACCTGGGTTATGCCGACGAGGAGGGCAATATCTACTACTACCTCTTCCACTGCTACTACGGCCAGAAAGCCGCCGACCAGGCTTTTGTCCTCAAGGCCAAGGACGCCCTCTTGACGGGCATCGAGAAATTCCCGAAGAACCAGCGCATCCTCGACGGACTGATGCAGCTCTATACCTCGGAGCAGGGCGTGGGCGACCCAGCCGACCTGGTGACGATGATCGACAACGCATTGGCCGAGAACCCCCAAAACGTCGACCTCTGGTTCGGCCGCGGGCGTGTCTTCTATGCACTGAAGAATTACGACGAGAGCATCGCTTCGTTCGCCAAGGTCGTGGAGCTTCAGCCCGACATGTTCGAGGGCAACTACTACCTGGGTGTCTTCTACACGATCAAGGGCGATGCGCTCAACAAGGAAATGAACGAGAAGCAGTACAGCAGCCAGGCGGCTTACGACGCCGACCTGAAAGACGTGAATGCCGTCTACCTGGCCGCCGTTCCCTGGTTCGAAAAGGCCCACGAGCTCAAGCCGGAAGATGTCGATACGTTGGAGTTCCTCAAGCAAATCTGCTTCCGCCTGCGCGACGAACCCGGCATTATGGACAAGTACAACACCTACAACGCCCTCTTCAAGCAGGCCAAAGGCGAATAATCAGCGGCTCGACCGCAAAACCTGCATCCCTGCAAACGGCAGGGAAGACGAATCCCCCGGATTTCTCCGGGGGATTCGTTTTCCTCGCTCCCCGAGCCCCGTCGAGGGTCGAGACCAAGGTGAAAGGATAAAGGTGAAAAGTTGAGAGCATTCGAAAAACGATCCCTCCTCGACCCCCGAGCTCCGTCGAGGGGTCGCCGGTCAATCGTTGTCATTGCGAGCGCATGCGAGGAATCTTCCGCTTACTATCTTGTCCGCGCCGCCCTCGGCGGCGGCAGTCCGCAGCCACCCCGGGCGGAGGACTGCACTCCGGGAGCGCATAACGGGCTCGAAAGCGCCTCGGAACGGCTGCCGCCCATAAAACGGGCGTCTTACGCCCGCCGCTGG
>NZ_DBFWLG010000025.1:0-2390 GCF_048465575.1 Alistipes sp. | reverse complement strand
ATATAAAAAAACAAATAAACAAATAAACAAAAAAAGAAACTACCCAAATAGATGATTTTACTATTTTTAGCAGTTCCTTGAAATAATTATTAATTATGATTGGTCGAGGACTGGAGATTTTCCAGCTCCTGGCCGGCAGTTGGGACATTTGGTATCTTGTCCAATGCTCCAGCCTAATTTTCTTAAATCACGGGTCATATCTTTTTTAGTACGTATAGACTTATAATAAGATATACGGCCGCATTTAGCGCATTTGGCACCGCTTATGAATGGCATACATATTCCTCCTTTGATGAAAAAAATAAAAGTTACATTACTTTCAAACCGGCCTTACTTAAATATTTCTAAAAAGTCATTATAATTGTTGACATGAGCATACCCTTTTTTTATAACTCCATTAGAGGTTATAAAATGGTATCCAAATTTGTCCGGTTCTATTTTTATATTATAAAACTGTGCTATCTTTAATACGCTTTTATAATCTAAATTATCTTCTGTCGAGTTTCCAAGTAGCCCAACAACTATACTTGTTTCCGTCTCTAATATCTTTGAGAATGCCATAATGTTTTAGATCTCCAATAATTTCTTAGTCATATCTATGGTATCGAGTGCTATCTGAAATCCTGCAATTACCTTTTTTATCTCCGTTGGTGGAAGAGAGCCGTAACTGGTTGTTTGAATCACGAAAGTAGGTATATCCTTTTCCGATTCGGTAAAGATTGAGGGTAAATAGCGATCTCCCATAGGACGGATCATAAGCCTGTAGCCCTGCGGAGCCCATGAACAATGCTCCTGAGATATATAATATCCATTTTCCAAATCATATAATTTTGTGCCTTCTGTTTTTGCAATTAATTTCATAATACCCTCCTTATAGTGATTTGTAGATTTGGCCAGGAACATTTACCATATATAATGCTTTTTTTCTGGCGCAGCTTGCAAGTTTCCGGATTTCTTGTCTCTGTTCATTGACATATCCAGGCTCCTTCCAATTTTTTATTAATACCTATTATATACTTGCGCAAGTATGTAATCTATGGATGATTGTCACAAAGTTACGCAAGTATATTTGTAAATGTTGTATACTTGCGTAACTTAATAACCAATGTTATACTTGCATAAGGCGGGAGGTGGGTAAAATTAAAATGCCGGATACTCGGAATAATGGGATGGCAAAGGCCAGCACCAGAGCTAAGAATAAAAATAATAGCAAAAATTATGATAGATTGTACCCTTTTATAAAAAAAGGGGGAAAAAAAGAAATAGAAGAGGCTGCAGCTGCAGCGAAGGAGAGCCTTAACATTTATATAATTAAGGCTATCTACCAAAGAATGGAAAATGAGGGATGGAGCCATATGGCTCCACCAGGAGAAGACGAGGAATCAGAACAGGTGAAGGATTGAGCATCTGCTAAGTTCCTTTCAGCTTATAATTCTGTGTAGGTGTGGGTTTGGTCATGCAATCCGATCTGACTAGGGCTACATTACCCAGGCTGATCCGGATAAAAATAAGCGGCTGCAGAAGCCGCTCATGTATTCTTTTTAGGATATGGTTTTTTCGTATCAGTTCGTTCAATGATATAATCAGTACTGGTTTTGTATAGGTCAGCAAGTTCGGATAATATTTCGGTAGGGAGAGATCGAGTTCCGTTTTCATAATGTGAGTAGGCCCGCTGTGAAATATGTATACAGTGTGCTACATATGTTTGGTTCCAGTCCTGCTCTTCTCTTAAATCTTGTAGTCTTCTATATCTCATACGACAACTCCAATCTAATAAGCTCATGTTATTATACGTTAGAACAAATTGGACTATTGACAGTTGGAACGAATTGGGCTAAATTGGTAAATGGGGGTGAGAGTGTGAGTGAATATGAATTAATAATCAAAAAAATGAAAAAACGTGGTATAGTGCCGCGAATACACTATGAGTTACAGGCAATAAGAATTTTTTCTGTATCTTTAGTTTTCCTAATTGGCTGCTTGTATATAATAAGAAAATCATAGGTAGCCATATGGCTACTTATGATTGGAGGTGATAATTTACTATATAATTTTAGATGAGTATGTTATAATGTATTGGTATAGAGTGGCTGGAAAGGCTGGCCACATCATGAAAATGAAAAGAAAAAATAAATCTTTACGGGCTGTAAGTGTCTTTAAGCTTAACAGTTCCTTCGATCTAATCTCAGATTGTGTAATACCTTACACAGCATTTTCCCCGAATCAAACCGTAGAGGCAATAATCTATAAAAACAAAATTGTTATAAAGCCAATTCGTACAAAAAATCCCCCCAAATTATAATTATTTAATAGCCACTCTATACAAATATACAAAATAAAGACATAAAAAAATAAAAAACATAAAGTCATATAAACATAAAAAAATAAAA
>NZ_DBFWLG010000024.1:0-89328 GCF_048465575.1 Alistipes sp. | reverse complement strand
ACCCGTGCGCCGGTCGCCACCAGTGTATTGCTACACCGTGCTGCCCCTCGACTTGCATGTGTTAAGCCTGCCGCTAGCGTTCATCCTGAGCCAGGATCAAACTCTCCATTGTAAAAAATGTTTTGTTTAAATCTTTCGCTCTAATCTCAAAGGTATTGTTTGAAATCACTCTTTTGCAAGAGTGGATATAAAACTTTAGCTGCTCAAATACTTCAAAGAACGCTGCTCAATTATATTGCTATAAAGAACATTTTGTCTTTTGTTTCGGGATCGGGCCTCATCGGCTTTTCCCTTGTTCTGTCCGCTGATTTTTCAGTGGAAAGTGGTGCAAAGGTAAGTGTTATTTTTTGAACCACCAAATCTTTTCGAAAGAATTTTTCAGAAATTTTCCAGAACCTTTTTTCGTATCGTTTCGAACCGTATCACGCATTCGAAGCGGGTGCAAAGGTAAGGCTTATTTCGGAATCTCCAAAAGATTTCGGAACTTTTTTCAGAACTTTTCAAGAACGTTTTTCGTATCGTTTCGAGCGGTGTTTCTCTCTCGAAGCGGGTGCAAAGATAAGGGATTTAACGCTCAACCTCCAAATAATTCAGCCACTATTTTTCGACATTTTCAGAGCCTTTTTCACAGCCGGCTATGGTTCAGCGACTTAGTTCTGAAATATTTTTATTATCTTTGTTCCCGGCAAACAAACGACACGCATGCGGACTTTATTATACATAGGTATACTCTTTTCAGCGATCTCCTGCACCCGCACGGAACCCGAACTGCGTCCGGGCGACCTGCTGTTCCAGGCCGGCCGGCATTCGGACATGAGCAGTGCAATCACGGCTGCGACGGGGCGTAACGGCGAGCTGAATTTTTCACACGTAGGCATTGCAGCAGGGAGCCCGCGGGCCGATTCGGTGATCGAAGCCACCACCGAGGGAGGCGTCCGGATCATTGCGCTGGATGAATTTCTTGCACGGGCGGTACGCATCGAGGGCCGACCCGGTGTAGCGGTCATGCGCCTGAGAGACACGACGGGTGCGACGGAGGCCGTAGCGCGGGCGCGCACCTTTCTGGGCCAACCCTACGACTACTCGTTCCGGCCCGCGAACGGACGCATGTATTGCAGCGAACTGGTATGGGAGAGTTTTCTTGCTCCGGACGGATCGCACCTCTTCGAGGCCCGACCGATGAATTTCGGGGCACCGGACGGAACGATGCCGGCATTCTGGACCGAACTTTTCGCAAAAGCGGGTGAAGAGATTCCCCAGGGCGTTCCCGGCACCAACCCCAACGACATGGCGCGGGAGCCGATTCTGGAGCCTGCGGGCCGCTATTTCTAAGCGGGCCGGATCAAAGGTCGAGCATCAAACTCCAGCGATCTTTCTGGCCGCAATAGGTGATCTCAATCATCTCCTCCCCGAGGTAGCGGCCCGTCACGGCTTCGTCGGCGCCGGTAGGGCCCTCGGCTTGGTTGTGCGCCGCAATATCTATCGCACCGCTGTCCGGCGCCCGGGCGTTCCAGCCCTGAACGACCGGTTCCGAAATTGCATAGTCGATGTCGAGCGCGGGGGTCTCGGTGGCCCGAAGCGCCCCCTCACCCCGGAAAAACTCGGCCGAAAGCGCTCCCGAAGCATCTTCCGAAACGCGAACTCCGCTCTCGGCCGTACAGGTGAAACGGTCCAACCGCATAAGGGTGTTGGCCGTAAGCGCACCGTCCGCCGTGCCGATCACGGCTTCGGCCAGCAAGCCACCCTCCGCCGTGGAGAAGCGTATATTCCACTCAGCCCCCTCGTCGGCCAGCAGCTTGCCGTCCCGAATTTCGAACGCCCAGGTGTAGTCGGTGGAAAGAATCAGCCAGCCGTTCTCCTCTTCGACGATGCGTTCGCGGGGAAAATAGAGATCGTGAATGCGACGGCGTTCGGCTTCGGTCGGCTGCCGGAGGTATTCATCGAACTGCGCCGCCCGCAGCACAAGCGCCCGGTGAGCTCCGAAAGCGTGTTCGGTGTAGCGGAAGATTCGCCACCCGGCCTGTGTGGGCATCGCATAATCGCGCGAGGTACACCCCATGCAGAGGCCTGCAACCAACATGAAGAGCATCCGTTTCATCGTCTTCTGTTTTTACTGTCCAGCCGCCACCCGAAACCCGCGTTCAAAACGCCCCGGCACCCGACGCCAAGTTCGGTTGTGAAGAAAAATTTTCTGCCGACGGTAAGGCCCAGGAAAGTAACTTGCCCCGTCCCGACAACCCGACTGCGCAGCTGCTCTTCGAAGAAGCCGTGCCGCAGTCCCAACTGCACGCCTGCCTCCAAACCCGAATAGAGGCGGAAGCGGCTGCGGTTCATCCACAGGTAACGCACCGACGGAATGAGTGACAGATTGTATTCGCGGAGCGTTCCGACCTTGCGGTTGTCCGAGTTCCGCCATAGCCCGTCGTAAAAGGCCGCATAGGAAAGCGTCGTACCGACCTCCCAAGACCTGCCGACGCGCATGGACCAAAGCAGCGAGAGCGAGAGAAAGCTGTGGCGTCCGAAAAAAGAGTTGCGGTATTTGTCTTTCAACACCTCTTCGGCCGGGGTGTTCCACGAAACACCATCCCAATCCCGGTCGCCGTCCCACTTTTCGAACAACGGTAATGCACCGAACACGATCCTCAAATCGTGCCGAAACTCCTCGTCCACGGCGGTGGTGTGGTAGACCCGGGACGACGAAGCGGTACCGGTATGTGGCTCCGCGAGCCCGTAATCGGGTCGACTCTGCCCTGCGGCCTGAAACGCAAGGACGAAGCCCGCGAGCAGCATGGGGACGAATTTTCGGACAAAGGTTTGCATGACGGTTCAAGATAGCGATTTTTTCGCACAATCCGTCATTTCTGCAAACAATTTTTACAACCGAATATTCAGACGATCTTCTCCACCGTAATGTCGGGGTCTTCGCGCAGCAGCGTGATGTAGGCCTCCTCGTCCGAGGCGCCGCGGGCCCGGATGACGAGCGTGGCGCGGAAAACCGTTCCGTGCTGGCCGCGCACCCCCTCAACCTCGTAGGAGACCACCGCATAATCCTTGGTTCGCAGACGGTTGAACATTTGGTCGATCAACTCCTTGCGGGGTGCCGAGAAGACGATCATCGTCCGGCGGCGGCCCAGTCCGCCGAAGAAGAGCGACAGCACCTCCAGCCCGAAAAGAGTCAGCAGGGTCGCCGCACCCGCCACGATAAACATGTCTGCACCCGCCGCAAGACCGATGCCGGCCGTGGCCCACAGGCTCGCCGCCGTTGTAAGGCCCCGCACCAGCTGGCGGTGGATGATGATCGTGCCGGCACCGATGAAACCGATGCCGCTCACGACCTGTGCCGCAATGCGGCTGGGGTCGAGCCCCACGCCCGGATGGGTCAGAATGTCCGCGAAGCCGTACTGCGAAACGATCATCACCAGCGCACTGCCCAGCGCCACCAGAAAATGGGTGCGGAAGCCCGCATCCTTGACCCGGTATTCGCGGTCCACGCCGATGACCGTGCCGCACAGGCCCGCAATGCACAAACGTAAGATGAAATTCCACTCCATGCTCCCAAGGATTTCGGTTGGCTCATTCAAATATAATACAATTTTGCATGCGGTACACTACCCGGAGGATAAAAATTTTCGTTCGATGCGTTGCAGGATGAAAAAAAATGCGTACTTTTGCAGGCTATGTTTAACTAATTAACTGTTTACGACAATGCCGAAAATGAAAACCAATGCCGCTGCGAAGAAGCGTTTTACCTTCACCGGCACGGGAAAGATCAAGCGCAAACACGCTTATCACAGTCACATCCTGACCAAAAAGACGACTAAACAGAAACGCAACCTCTGCTACTCGGGTACCGTTTCCGCGGCCGACGAGGCCAAAATCAAGAACCTGCTCGTTAAATAACTAACGGCGGAAATTTTACGAATCGGATCGAAACAGCCCCGAAGAATGCGGGAGAACCGCATCGCTGCAAGATCTAAAAAAACTTTACATTATGCCACGTTCAGTAAACGCTGTCGCATCACGCGCACGTCGGAAGAAAGTTTTGAAACTTGCCAAAGGCAACTTTGGTTCAAGGGGAAACGTTTGGACCGTTGCGAAAAATACGGTCGAGAAGGGGTTGTGCTACGCTTATGCACACCGCCAGCTCAAGAAGAGGACGTTCCGTTCGCTGTGGATCACGCGTATCAACGCCGCCGTCCGCGCCCAGGGAATGACCTACTCGCAATTCATCGGCAAGATCAACGCCAAGGGAATCGCCCTCAACCGCAAGGTGATGGCCGACCTGGCGATGAACGAGCCCAAAGCATTCGAGGCAATCGTCAAAGCAGTTAAGTAATCCTCCCTTACGAGAGGATCGTAGCGGCGGACACCTCGTGTGTCCGCCTTTTTTAGCATCTTACTTGTACACACCCTGCGGTATGGAACCCTGGAAAAAGACATTCGCCGTCATCTGGAGCGGACAGCTGGCGTCGATCCTGTCGAGCGCGGTCGTCGGTTTTGCGATCATCTTCTGGATGAGCCTCGAAACCGGCTCGGCCGAGGTGCTGGCGCTGGCCGCCATTGCGGGCATGCTGCCGCAGTCGCTGCTGGGTCCGTTCGTGGGGGTCTACGTCGATCGCTGGGACCGCAAGCGAACGATGATCCTCGCGGACAGTTTCATCGCGCTCTGTACGCTTGTGCTGGCCGTGCTGTTCTGGATGGAGGCGGCCCGCATGTGGCATATCTACGTGCTGCTGGCCTGCCGCTCGGCCGGCTCGGCGTTCCACATGCCGGCCATGCAGGCGTCTGTTCCGCTGCTGGCCCCCGCGGAGCAGCTTACGCGCGTGGCGGGCGTCAACCAGGTCATCAACTCGCTGTCGAACATCGTCGGACCGGCCCTCGGGGCCGTTTTGATCAGCCTGACGGGCATCGGCAATATCCTGCTGCTGGACGTAGCCGGAGCCGCCCTCGCCTGCACCTCGCTGCTGTTCGTCCGCATCCCCAACCCAGCGCGCAGCCCGCTCAAACCGAACCTCTGGCGCGAGTTCCGCGAAGGGTTCTCGGCCATCGCCGCTGTGCCCGGCCTCGGCTGGCTCTTCACCGTCACGATCCTCGTGCTGCTGTGCATTATGCCCGTGGGGGTCATGTTCCCGCTGATGACCCTCCAGCATTTCGGGGGCGACACCTACGACATGAGCCTGATCGAGATCGTTTGGGGCGGCGGAGCGCTCGTGGGCGGAGCGATCATGGGCGCCCGCGTCTACCGCATCAACCGCATCGTTTTGATCAACGGGATGAATCTGGTGGTGGGACTTTCGTTTGCCGCCTCGGGGCTGCTGCCCCCGGGTGCGTTCGTCCTGTTTGCTGTGCTGTCGGCCATCGAGGGGATTGCGGGCGGGGTGTTCAACGCCTCGTTCGTCTCGGTGGTGCAGAGCCGCATCGACGCGGGCGTGCTGGGGCGCGTCATGTCGCTCTATTACAGCTTCGGCCTGCTCCCCTCGGCCATCGGACTGTTAGGTACGGGCTTTCTGGCCGAGGAGGTCGGGCTGACCACGACTTTCGTCGTGGCCGGCGCGGTCATCTGCCTGCTGGGCCTCGTCTCGTTCTCGATTCCCGCTGTCATGCGGCTCGACCGCCGCGCATGAAAAAAGCGGTGCGTTTCGACGCACCGCTTTTTCTTAGCCTCACACCCGGTCAGATCGTCACCACCGAACCGTTGTACCGGATGGTCTGCATGCGGCGGTTGTCGCCGTCGACGGACCACTCGATCAATACCTCCCGGGCCGGGAAAGTCGCGGTGTTGTAATTCGAAGAGATCAGTGAGGCCGCTTCCGTACCGGTGCGGATCGCAGTAATCGTCCGGTAGGTCGCATCCGTCAGCTCGTAACTGAGCGACACGGCCGACTGCCCGTCGAACGAGAAGCACGAAACCCCCTCGGCATTGCCTTCGACCTCATAATCCTTGCCCGCGCAGGCGGAGTATTTGAGCGAAGCATCGGCCGGCTTGACCGTAAACTGCGCCGTCCAGTCCGAGGCGTAATCCGCCTGGTCGAAGCCGACGATGATATTTTTCGCCGCCACCGTATAGGTGCCGTCGCCGTTGGCCCAGACACGCGAGGAGCGGCCTCCGGTCAGATGCACGGTGCTCAGCGATCCGTTCGTGACAGTCTTCATGTCGAACTCCTCGGGGATCACCTCCCAGAAATGCCCGGCATCGGTATCGGCCAGTTGCGCCACGTTGTTGGTTTTGACAAGCAGCGAGCCGCTGCGGGCATAGCCGTCGGCGCCCACGATATCGGGCCGAAAGGTGATCCGGTAGCCGGCGTCGACCTTTTCCACCGTCGTGAGGTTGTCGAAAAGCTGGCCGATCACCGTGCCGCCCGCGTACATGACGCTGCCGAGGTCCTCCTCGTCGCCGGCTTCGGCCAGCAGCATCCCCAGCCGGAATGCGGCGTTGGCGGGCTGCATGGCCAGGTGGTTCTGCGTCCGCGCCCGCTGGACGATCTCCAGACCGGGCATGACGGGTTTGAGACGCTCGTAAGTGTCGTCCTTGTCGAGGCAGGAGCCAAGCCCCAGCGCGGCAAAGAGTGTGAAAAAGAGCAGTTTTTTCATCGTGTCGCTATTTTCGTATTTCTGACTTGCCAACGGAATCGAAGAGCGGAATATTTTGTCAGCGCTCTCTTTCTCCGACCGTTCCGGTCGGGAACCGGAACAAAGGTAACGTTTTTTTCCGCTTTTGCGACCGAATTCGGACCGAAATCGGTTTTGCCATTTGCAACGAATTTCGTATCTTTATTCCGTATGAAATGCTTTGCACTCATCGGTTTGCTTTGGCTTGCGGCCTGCGGCTCCGCGGAGCGGTGGATCGCCGAGGACGAATCGGGTGCCGTGACGCTTACCCGACGGGGCGATACGCTCGAAATCGTAGCGCCCGCGGGGCTGACGCTTTGGTACGCCGAGCCGCTCGGGGGCGACTACCGCATCTCGTACGATGCGACCGTCCTGATGGAGCAGAGGCCCCACGACCGCCTGGCGGACCTCAACTGCTTCTGGGCGGCCTCCGACCCGCTCCATCCCGACGATTTCTTCGCCCGGTCCTCGTGGCGGGGCGGCGTGTTCGCCCGCTACAATTCGCTCGACCTCTTCTATGTGGGCTACGGCGGCAACGACAATACCACTACCCGCTTCCGCCGCTATTACGGTTTGCGTTACGGCGCTCCGAACGACGAGGTAAAACCCCTGGCCGGCGAATACACCGATCCGGAGTTCCTGCTTCGTCCCAACCGACCGCTCCACATCGAGATCACCGTCGAGGGTTCGCGGACCGCGTTCGCGGTCGATGGCCGGATGCTCTTCTCCCGGCGGATCGAGCCCGGCGAGGGCGACGGCTATTTCGGGCTTCGCCTGCTTTCGAACCGCACGCTCGTCTCCGGCTTCAAAATTGAAAGACTATGAAAACGATCAAACCAATTATTCTTACAGCCATGTCAATCCTTTCACTCTTCGGCTGCGGCAAAAAAGCAGCCCACGCCTACCCCTCCGACGAACTCACCGCGCGCGACGGCACGCCGATCCGGATCACGTTCTTCGCCCACGCTTCGCTCTCGATCGAGGTCGGGGGCCACTGCATCTACGTCGACCCCGTGAGCGCCGAAGCCGACTATGCCACCCTGCCGAAAGCCGACCTGGTGCTCATCACCCACTCGCACTACGACCACCTGGACCGTGCGGCCGTCGAGGCCCTCGTCACGCCGGAAACCGATATTCTGTGCGACCGCACCTCGGCCGAAGCGTTCGACATGGATTGTCACACAATGCGGCCGGGCAGCGTCGCCACGCCGCGCGACTGGGTGAAGATCGAAGCCGTCGCCGCCTACAATAACACGCCGGGGCACCTCCAGTTCCACCCCAAGGAGCGGGAAGACTGCGGCTATGTACTCACCATCGGCGGCACGCGCATCTACATTGCGGGCGACACGGAACCCACACCGGAGATGAAAGCGCTCAAGGGGATTGACATCGCGTTCCTGCCGGTCAACCAGCCCTACACCATGACCGTCGACCAGGCCGTCGAGGCCGTGAAAGCCATCCGGCCCGCCATCTTCTACCCCTACCATACGGGGCAGGTCGACGAAAAGACCGATCTCGACCGGCTCGTGCGCGAACTGGACGGCGTCACCGAGGTCCGCATACGGCCGATGGCGTAACGGCAACGGAAAAAACCGGCACGGGCGTCCTACCGGCGTATGCATCGCAAGGGCAGGTGGCACGGCTATGTCCTTTCCCTGCATGCAAAAAAGGAGTACCCTTTTCAGAGGGTACTCCTTTTCGGATAACAAACCCGAGCGGCCGCACCTATTTCTTTTCGGGTGCGGCTTTTTTCGGCTCGGCTTTCTTGGGCTCGGCCTTGACCTTGAGCGAAGCGAAACCCTTGACGATATTCGCATCGTCGTTCTTCGACGAGTCGTAGATGACGGTGACCTCTTTCTTGGCGAGGTCCACCTCGACGTCTTTCACGCCCTTTCCGAGCGAGGGGACGTTGTTGAGAATTTTCTTGACGCAGTGTTCGCAGTCGATGTCGGTCGTGAATACCGTCGTGACGGTTTTCTTCTCTTTCGCAGCGGGCTTGGCCGCCAGCGCGACGCCCGCACCCATCAGGAGGGCCAGGCAAAAAATTGCAATTTTTTTCATCATTTTATTGAATTAGGTTCGTCTTTTCGTTTCCACAGCCATTCTAATAAATATTCTGCCGCAGCCCGATATAATTTTCTCTTCCTCTTTCAAGCCTCCCTTTTCAAAGGGAGGTTTGGAGGGATTGTCTGTACCGTTCTCTATCGGGTCCGTACTACCTCGTTAATAAATATTCAGCCGCAATCCGATATAGAACTTGCGGCCCATCAGCGGCCCCCAAACGTTCATCGAGTTGAAATCCGACGACCAGGGGTTCGAAGCGCTGAGAATCGGGTCTTTCTGCCGGTAGTCGGCGATGTTCTCGCAGCCGGCGTAAATATCGAACTTGCCCACCTTGCGGCTCACCTGCGCGAAGAACATCGGGTAGCGCGGCGAGTAGTAACTGTCGTCGAGATTGCCCGTCTGCGTCGGGATGCGCGCCGGTCCGTTCAACTGCGCCGTAGCGTCGAAGACCCAGCGGCGGAACTTGGTCGCATACTGAATATTGAGCAGCGTCTTGTATTGGCTCACCAGCGGACGCTCCACGCGGGCGGAACCGCCCTCGGGTCGCTTAATCGTCATTTCGCTGTCGGTATAGCGGAACGTGGCGAAAATATCGAGCCGCTCCACGGGCGTCCACGAAAAGTCGATCTGGTAGGTGTCGGTGAACGAACGCCCGTCCGAGTTGTAGAGCACGATCCGGTCGGCATACATCTCCTGGTCGGCCACCACCGCGTTGTAGAACTGCGTGCGGAAATAGTCGAAGCTGAGCGTGGCGTTGTCCGTGCCGGCCAGCGAGAACGACTGCGTGAGGCTGCCGCCCACCGTCAGGGCTTTCTCCATGCGGTCGAAGCCCTTGAAATCGGGTATCTCGATCCGGCGGCCCGTGGCCAGCATGCCGATATTGTCGGTGATGATGTTCGTCGAACGGTACCCCAGGCCCGCCGAAGCGCGCAACGTGGTCGAAGGGGTCAGGTTCCACCTCAGATGGCCGCGCGGGGTGACGAAGAAGCGGTCGTAATAGTGGTTGTAGTCGCCCCTCACGCCTGCTACCACAGAGAACTTGTCTTTGATGGCGTAGGTGTATTCGGCATAGACGCCCGCCTCGCGCTCGTTGCGGTTGAAATCGTAATCGTGCGGCTCCGTCCCCTCGATCCAGGGCGTCGGATTCAGCAGCCCCTCGCGGTAGTAGGCCAGGTGGGCCTGCGCACCGACGATCAGCGACGAACGGTAGGTGAAATAGTGGTTGTACATCAGATTGGCCGAGAGCGAATTCTCATTGCCCCGGTAGGAGTTCAGCCCGAAATAGGCTTCTTCGTTGAAATGGTCGAAATCGGCCACGAACGCCAGGTTCGAGCGCATCTCGTCCTGCTCGTCGGGGTCGTAGACCGCGGGGCCGACGGGCATACCGATCTTGAAATAACCGTTGGCGCCCCGGTTGCGGATATGCGACCCGTAGAGGGGCATGTCGGCCCCGGAGCTCTTCCAGTCCCAGCCGTCGGCCATCGCACGGCGCATCGAGGTGTTGTCCTTGTAATCCAGCATGCCGCCCAGGCGGTTCTCCTGCACGAATTTCCAACCCCAGCGAATCTGCGTCCCGTTGTCGGCGGCATAGAGCCACTTGTTGGCAAAGTTGATCTGGTCGGCTTTCGGCAGGTCGCGGAACCCGTCGTGATTGTGATCCATCTTCCGCACATCGGTGTCCATCGAACCGTGGAGCAGGATGACGCTCGACAGCTTCTTGTCCCGCGTGACGGGAAAGGCCGTCGAAATATTGGCCTCGGGGCGCAGCTCGTCGTCGAGGTAGAGGTTGACGAAGAGCCGCTCATCGTCCGTGGGCTTGCGGTGTTCGAGGTTGATCTGCCCCGTGATAGCCTCGTGGCCCGCCGTGACCGATGCCACGCCTTTCGATACCTGAATCGAGTTGAGCCACATGCCGGGCGTGTAGCTCAGCCCGTAGGGAGCGCTCAGCCCGCGCATGATGGGGCGGTTTTCGTCGAGTATCTGGGTATAGGTTCCCGCCAGGCCCAGCATCTTGATCTGCCGGGCGCCCGAAATGGCGTCGCTGTACCCCACGGTTACCGATGCCGAGTTCTCGAACGACTCCGCCAGGTTGCAGCACGCCATTTTGCAGAGGCCGGCGAACGAGATCATCTCGCCCTTGACAATGCCGTCGCGCTTGACGAAATTGCCGCTCATCGCACCCTCGATCACCACGTCGTCGAGCGCCACGCCCTCGGCCGCAAGCCGAAACTCGACGGGCTCCGTCCCGGCTACAAGGAGCGTATCGTTTACATAACCCAGATACGACGCGACCAGTTTGTCGTACCCTTTGACCCGGTGCAACAGAAAGGCACCCCCGGCGTCGGTGCTCGCGCCGACGGTCGTTCCGGCCCAGTAGACCGAAGCCCCGACGAGCGGCTGGTTGTCCGCATCGCGGACTACGCCCCGCATATCCTGGGCATGCAGCGACACGCCGGCGGCAAGGGCCGTAAAAAGTAAGATTGCTTTGTTGATTTTCATGAAATTCCGTTATTGGTTAAAACTTTTCGGCGGACTGAATCTTGCAGCGGTCCGCGTTGGGGTTCTAAGCCAATACGGGAGGGGCGCGGAAGCCTATGGGAAGAATACGCAGGTCCGGCAGGAACGGCGCCGGACGCTCGACGGCTTTCAAGCGCAGAAAAGGTACGTGTGCCGGACACGGACACGTGGCCGCCAGCGCGGGCGGCAGGTCCAGCACGACGCATCTGGGGCCGCGCTCGTTTTCGGAGCCGGAGCCGGTGTAGAGTTCGATTTCGGTGGAGTGGCGGTCGCCGCAGCACGGGGCCGTGAGCGAATCGCCGTCTCTGCCGCCGCACGGAATATCGGTACAGTGGTGGTGGCAGCATGCGGAAACCGTTGGCGCTTTCGAGACGCATTCGCACGAAACAGAGGCATAGGCCGTTCCTCCCGTCGCAAACAGATAGACGGCGAGCAGTACCAGCGATATGTATCTTCTGAGTTTCATCTTCTTATTTTTCGACGATTCCGCACTCTTCCAGCCGGGCGATCCACTCCTCGGCGTCGTGGCGGGCTCTCTTCTCGTCCACCTCGTACTGCTCCGTAAGCAATCCGGCGACGTCCCCGGCGCTGAATTCGCGTCCGGCCAGCGCCTCCCACAAAAACAGCGACGAGGAGTTGAGCGCCACTACGCGCGTCATGTCGGCGCCGCAGCGGCCCGGCATGACGAGGATGTGCTCTCCGGCCATCTCGCGCACTTTGAACTCACGTCGTATCTTCATCGGTCTCTTCCGGAACGTAGGGTTCCGCTGCAAAAGTATGAAAAATTCCCCGAACGGCCTAATTTTTCCTGCGTTGTTCGATTCAGAAGAGTTATATTTCTTAACTTTGCGGCATAAACAGCTGCCTGATGATCCATTTTATTCCGGGGGGGGGGAAATGCGCTGTCCACCCAGCCTAAGAGTTTTATATCATCTCTTTTTTGTCTGAAAACCCTTTGCGCATTCTTTGTCGTCTGCATTCATTTTTCCGTTTTCGCACCCGGTCTGTATCCCCTGATCCGGACCGCCGTACCCGCTTTTTTCATGATTTCAGGTTATTTCATCTATTCATCCGACCGCCTGAAAGCCATTTCGCGTTGCAAACGGTCGCTGCGCAAGATCATCCTGATCACCCTCGCTGCCAATTTTTTTTACCTGACGGTCGAAGCAGTTCTCTTATCAATAGGAAAACAGCCGCCTCCCCCACAATTAAATTTTAAATCCGTACTGTATTTTATTCTGATAGGCGATAACATCAATCCTCATTTATGGTATTTGACTGCTTATATCCAGGTTTTGCTCATTTTGATGGCAATTCTTTTTCTACGAATCGAGCGACTAATTCAAATGATCATTCCGCTTGGACTGCTCCTTGCCTTACTTTCAGGCATGTATTCGTTTTTGCTGCCGGAATTACCCTATCAATCCATTTTTCCCCTGATTCGACGCTGTTCCTTCTCGATCGGCTTTCCCTTTTTCGGAATCGGATATTTGATTCGCAAACATGAACCGCAGATCATGCAAGGGCCGATCCGGTTACTCGGTCACCCCGTTGTTTGTTTGTCTTTACTGGCTCTTTCCATTGCTGAAAAAGCCATCATCTCTTCCTGTTCCGTTCTTTCTCGCGGCGACATCATTTTTTTCACGATACCCCTGACTTGTTCCATATTTCTTTTTTGTCTTCGCAAGCCTGATCTGGGCCATGGCAGTTTCGTAGAAACTATCGGACGAAAATATGCTACCGATATTTATATTTTTCAAATGTTTGCGGGAATCGTATTTACTATCGTATCGATTCGTGTTTCCGCCTTGTTTCCGCTACCGGAAATATTGTCTCCCGTATTCATTTTCCTGCTTGCGCTGCTTGGGTCCATGCTTTTCAAGCGACTTCTCAGCCGCCTGCGCTTATCTTTGTCTCCATCCGAATAAGGCGCCACGCTGATCGTGTTTTCGGATCGGCGACTATTTAGGCTCCGGAAAATTCACTACCTTTGTATTCATGGAATCCGCAGCCGGCAAAATACACGCCATTCTGAAACGCTACTGGGGCTACGAGGAGTTCCGGCCCGTGCAGCAGGAGATCATCCGCTCGGTGCTGGACGGAAGCGACACGCTCGCGCTGATGCCCACCGGCGGCGGCAAGTCGATCACCTACCAGGTTCCGACCCTTGTGCGCGAGGGGTTGTGCATCGTCGTCACGCCCCTGATCGCGCTGATGAAAGACCAGGTGGACCGCCTGCGCGCACGCCGCATTCCGGCCGTCGCCATCCACTCGGGGCTGTCGCCCCGCCAGATCGACATCGCGCTGGACAACTGCGTCTACGGCGATGTGAAATTCCTCTACGTGGCCCCCGAGCGGCTGGCGACCGAGGCGTTCCGCCTCAGGGTGGTGCGCATGAACGTCTCGCTCCTGGCCGTCGACGAGGCCCACTGCATCTCGCAGTGGGGCTACGATTTCCGCCCCTCGTACCTGCGCATCGCCGAACTGCGGGAGAAACTCCCGGGAGTTCCGGTGCTGGCACTCACCGCGTCGGCCACCAAACTCGTGGCCGAAAACATCATGCACCACCTCCGTTTCGCGGAGCCGCACATCCTCCGCAGCAGTTTCGCGCGGCCCAACCTCTCGTACAGCGTCCGCCATACCGACGACAAGGAGGGGCAGCTGCTGCGGCTTGTACGCAACGTCCCCGGCTCGGGCATCGTCTACGTCCGCACGCGCGAGGGCACGGAACAGATCGCCGCTATGCTGCGTGACAACAGCATCGCGGCCGCAGCCTACCACGGCGGCATGGCGCACGCCGAACGGGCGGCGCGCCAGGAGGAGTGGCTCTCGGGCAAGACGCGCGTGATGGTAGCCACCAATGCGTTCGGAATGGGAATCGACAAGGCCGACGTGCGCTTCGTTGCGCACTACGCTCCGTGCGACTCGCTCGAAAGCTACTACCAGGAGGCGGGCCGCGCGGGCCGTGACGGGAAGTGGGCCTACGCCCTGCTGCTCGTCGGGGCTGACGATGCCGAGCGTATCGTGCGCCGCTTCGAGCAGGAATTTCCGCCGCTCGAAAAGGTCAAGGAAATTTACGAACGCGTCTGTTCCTACCTCCAGGTGGGTATCGGCGACGGGGCCGAAGCGTCCTTTTTGTTCAATATCCACGATTTCTGCGCCCGCGAGCACCTCTACGGCGGCACCGTGCAGAGCGCCCTGAAGCTCTTGCAACAGAACGGTTATCTGACCCTGACCGACGCCCAAGAGAACCCCGCGCGCATCCTCTTCACGGTCAGCCGCGACGACCTCTACAAACTGCGCGTGCAGCGCAGCGACTTGGACCATTTCATCCGCACGCTCCTGAGACTCTACAACGGGGTCTTCACCGAGTTCCGCCCCATCGACGAGGGCGAGATCGCCACCTGGAGCGGATACACCGTCCCGCGGGTCAAGGAGCTGCTCAAGCGCCTGTGGCAGCTGCGCGTCATCCGCTACATCCCCTCCAACCGCTCGCCGATCCTCTTTCTCGACGAGGAGCGGCTGCCGCGGGCCGACCTCTACATCGCGCCGGAGACCTACAAGCGGCGGCAGGAGCTGATGCGCGAACGGTTCGAGCGGATGATTGCCTACGCCGCCAACGAGACGCATTGCCGGAGCGTCTTTCTGGAGGAGTATTTCGGGCAGGGCGACGCCGAGCCGTGCGGCGTCTGCGACATCTGCCTGGCGCGCCGCCGGGCAGAAAAACAGGCGGCCGCTCCCGCCTGGGAGGAGTCCGGCCTGCGACAGGAGGTGCTGCGACTTCTCGCGGCCGGGACGACCGATCCGCGCACGCTGTTACGTGCCGTGGCCGCGCCGCCCGACCGCGTGGCCGAGGCATTGCGCGCGCTGCACGACGAGGGCAAAATCACCACCCGCGAAGACGGTAATCTGGAAATAATTGCGTAATTTTGCGGGAACATGACTACCGTTAACACTTTCGTCGACAAGATCAGCAACGAACAGACCGCCCTGCTCCCGGCCGTGGAGTTCCGTGGCGAGATACGCATCGTGGAGCACGAACGCGACATCGCGCCCGCCTGCAAATACCTCATGCAGCAACCTCTGGTAGGGTTCGACACCGAGACACGTCCCTCGTTCCGCCCGGGCGTTACGTACCGCGTGTCGCTTCTGCAACTGGCCACCCCTGAGCGCTGCTACCTCTTCCGGCTCAACCGGATTCCGCTTGCAAAACCCATTTTGCAACTGCTCGAATCGCGTCAGGTGCTCAAGATCGGCGCCGACGTGGCGGGCGACCTCCGCTCGCTCAGGCAAATCCGCCATTTCCGCGACGGTGGCTTCGTCGACCTGCAAACGATCGCCCCGGCCTGGGGTATCGAGGAGAAGAGCCTGCGCAAACTCTCGGCCATCGTGCTCGGCAAGCGCGTCTCGAAAGCACAGCGGCTGAGCAACTGGGAGGCCACGACCCTCACGGACAAGCAGCAACTCTACGCCGCCACCGACGCCTGGGTCTGCACGCGCATCTACGACCGGTTGCAGCACACCCCGAAAATCAAGCGCGCCAGCGCACGCACACCCAAAACCAGCGAAAAACAAGCATGACACCGCAAATCTACCTGCGCCGTGGCAAGGAGGAGTCGCTCCTGCGCCGACACCCCTGGATCTTCTCGGGCGCCATCGACTACATCAAGGCCGAGGAGGAGTCCGAAATCGCAGAGGGGGCTTTGGTCGAGGTCTACACCTCCAAGGGCGATTTCATCGCCCGGGGCCACTACCAGATCGGCTCAATCGCCGTGCGCGTCCTCTCGTTCGACGCAGAGCCGATCGACGCCGCATGGTGGGAGCGCCGCATCGCCGTAGCCGCGGACGTGCGGCGCACGCTGGGCCTTGCGGAAAACCCTGCCACCACCTGCTACCGCCTTGTCCATGGCGAGGGCGACTCGCTGCCGGGGCTTGTCGTCGACATCTATGGCACGACGGCCGTCGTCCAGTGCCACTCGGCAGGCATGTACCGTTCGCGCATGGAGATCGCCCGGGCCATCCGCACGGTGTATGGCGAACGCATCGCAGCCATCTACGACAAGTCGTCGCAGACCCTGCCTTTCAAGGCCGATCTGGGCGCCGTGGACGGCTACCTCTGGGGGCACGCCGATCCCTCGCAGGTAGTGCTCGAAAACGGGGAGCAGTTTCGTGTCAACTGGGAAAAGGGGCAGAAAACCGGCTTCTTCCTCGACCAGCGCAAGAACCGCGAACTGGTCAAGCGCTATGCCAAAGGGCGCACGGTGCTCAACACGTTTTGCTACACGGGCGGATTCTCGGTCTATGCCCTTTCGGGCGGCGCCCGCGAGGTTTGCTCGGTAGACTCCTCGGAGCGGGCCGTGGCGCTGGCCACGGAGAACATGCGCCTGAATTTCGGCCCCGACGCTCCGCACACCGAGATCGTGGCCGACGCCGTGGAGTACCTGCGCGACATCGGCGACCGCTACGACCTGATTATCCTCGACCCGCCGGCATTCGCCAAGCACCACAAGGTACTGGGCAACGCCATGCAGGGCTACAAGCGGCTCAATGCCCGGGCGCTCGCGCAAATCCGGCCCGGGGGCATTCTCTTCACATTCTCCTGCTCGCAGGCCGTTTCGAAAGAGTTGTTTCGCACCACCGTTTTCTCCGCTGCGGCCATTGCCGGACGCCGAGTCCGCATCCTGCACCAGTTGACGCAGCCCGCCGACCACCCGATCAACATCTACCACCCCGAGGGCGAATACCTCAAGGGGCTGGTGCTCTATGTGGAATAACTGCCATTCCTTTCATCTGCCCATGAAACGCCCCCTGCTCCTGCTTGCGGCCCTCGCGGTCCTGGCAACGGCTGCGGCACAGAGCCGCATCGAAACGTTCTCCGTCCCAAGCGCGATCCTCGGCTGCGAAAGGCCCTGCACGGTCTACCTGCCCGACGGTTACGACCGCTGCGGGGAGCATTACCCGGTGCTCTACCTGCTCCACGGCGCCGGCGGCAGCCACACCAACTGGACCGAGCTGGGCAACCTGCGGCAGATCGCCGACGAAGCGATCGCCGAGGGGCGTATCCGACCGATGATCGTCGTCATGCCCGACGCCTCGGACGACGGTCGCTCCGACGCCCAATGGCGCGTAGGCTATTTCGATCTTCCGGGCTGGGAGTATGCGCGGTTCTTCATCGAAGAACTGCTGCCCGCGGTGGAGGGGCACTACCGCATACGCGGCGACAAGGCGCACCGCGCCATCGCCGGATTGTCGATGGGTGGCTGCGGCACGCTCTACTATGCCCAACACCACCCCGAACTGTTCGGATCGGCCTGTCCGTTGAGCGCGCTGATACAGTTCGACGCTCCGCGCAAGGCCTCCAATCCCGATTACATCGCCGCTTTCGAGAAACACAATGCCCTGACATTTCTGCGCACGATGACCGCCCAGGAGGCAGATGCCCTGCGCACGGTCCGCTGGTGGGTCGACTGCGGCGACGACGATTTCCTGTGGGAGGGCAATGTTCTTTTCTACACGGAGATGCGCCGCCGCAACATCCCGCTCCAATTTCGCATGCGCGACGGCGGCCACACCTGGCGCTACTGGCGGACGGCCCTGCCCGACGTCCTGCTGTTCGTCTCGGCGGGATTCGGAAAGTAAAATTTCAGTCCATTCCAAACACGAAAAGCGGCCCTCGCTGGGGCCGCTTTGCATTTTATCAGTAAACCCGGTCAAGTATCATAATACCTCTATCGCTCACATTTTCATATAGATCGCTATGCAGTTCGAGTTTATTCGGCTGAGCCGAAATCACAAACCAACTTCCCTCCAAATGCCCGTCTCCTCTCGCATACTTGAGGCATTTCCCATCGAATTGATATTCGAACGAGGTGATAAAGGGTTCATAATCCGGATAGGTCACAGTCACACTCTTCGAAATACCTGTTTTTTCAGACGAAAACTGAAACGATACATTCTTCGTATAGTAAACCTTACCGTTTTCGTACCAGTTCACTTGGCCCTGCCAGGCTGTATTCAACAAATCCCCGGCTTTCATTCGGAATTCCTCCTTGTCGCTATCACAAGAAAGGCACAACACACCTACCAAACCAAATAAGAGAATTTTATACCATTTCATAATTCAAAGATTAAGTTATAAACCGATCACCCGATAATTATTGCACAAATCCAGGATATTGAGTTTCCCGGTCCGCATCGTTTCGACCCATTCCCGAATGCCATACACATCGACCGTATAATCATCATTGGGGAAAGAGAACGCGAATTTCTGTTCCGGATCGTACAGGTAGACCATGTTGTTTTTTTCATTGACAAATTTCAACATTTTTACCTCGTTTACATTATCCAACCGGAAAAACAGCCACTCTTTTTTCCCAAATGGCAACATAGTGGTATCATAATTTTTATAATTTCTTATGATTTTTATATCAAAGAAAGATTTTTTTTGATACATCCATCCAGCTATAACTTGGTCGAGTGTCAAATTATCCCAACCGGTAAATATCTCTTTCGCAGGACTCAAAATAACTTTATCCCCGTGTCGAGTGTTTAAGATCACATTGATTTCATTTGGCCCGCTAACTTGATTAAAAGTGGCAAATTAAATATATGGTAGTTGTTGTTGCAAGGTTTTGATATTGTTATTGTGGACCTCACTGATCCGCTGGCGGAAATTTTCTTCGAGCAGGAAATCGGAAATCGGATGAAGCCCTCCGTCCTGGATTCCGATAACCGCATGATTGTCGGGATTTTGCAGTGATGCCAGCCAACTCGAAAGATCGATATTTACATCTCCTATTGTTTTCGCACCCATGCCGACACCGGTGCTGCTGGCTCCGCCAATGGTTTTAAGTGACATTTTCACAGATTCGAACCTTTTTTTGGTTTCTTCCGCTTCGCTTTTGTTATTGGTGAACCCGAAACCGAAACCGAGCGAATCCGACTTATTGAATATACAGGATGCCTCCATGCTGGCTTGCAACCCTTCTACCCGTGCTGTAGTATTGCTGTATTTATATTGGTAGGCGTGATACAGAGCGGAGGCACGCCCACCGGTATAATATCCCGTTAAAACGAATGGTCCATAGACGGAAAGAAGTTCGTCGATAGTTAGATTGTAGAGTTGCTCGTTGAAATCCGGGTCCAAATATTCCGCCCTATTCGCTTATTTGAAAGCGAAGAAGTCATTAAAGAATATAAACCATTCTGAATATCGACGCTCAGTTCGCCGTAGGCATCCAGGTTGCTTTCCGTAACATGAGTAGCAAAAGTACGTTCGATCACTAATTTGCGTCCGATGGAAAAGAACCCCAGATTCAGACGAAAACCGGTTGATATTTTATCGGTTACTGATGATTTGCGTTCGTACTCCTCATCCGTGGAATAGGCATAGGAACTCATCTCGCTTTTGAACAGCCCGTCTTTCTTCAAATAACTCGGATGGTCGGCTCGCAACCGCTCCAGATCGATCACTGGATAGAGGATATTCTCCTGATCTCCCAGTATGGAGGTAATATTGTTGTAGGAGCGGCCCACAAAGTCCTCGAGTTTTGTGAACCCGCTGTTGGTCGCACGGGTAGCCATCGAGCGGATGGCTCGGTTGGGTACAGTGGGAAGAGAGGGATCCCGAGGCTGCAAAATTTCTACTCCCTCTTCATGCGGATTCGCCGGATTTCCATTTTCCACATCCTCTTTCACACATGCCACCGACATTGCCAGGCTAAGAAGCAAAATAACAGTCCGTTTCATAATGCTGAATTTTAAGGGTTAATGATGAAATATCAAGGTATCCGTTGGATATTAAGACATCTCTAACCGGTAATAATTTGCATTCAGTCAATCCTCTAATTTGAAAAAGAAATACACCCGTTTTCAAATATACACTAAAATTTTAGACAATACAACTATTAATAGTAAATAAATAAAAAAAGGGCCAAAGAAAGCGAAAAGCTTTCTCCGACCCGAACTCAAAAAATTTAATAACTACCTCCGTTTGCCGCGCTCGGCCTGCTGCTGGCGCATCATCTCCTCGTAGCGGGCCTGGAATTTCGATTTCTTGCCTTTCGATTTCTTCGCGGCATTGGCCTGCATCACGGCCTGGATCTTCCCGTCGTCGACCATGCGGCGGATGACGAGCGTCTGGCCGATGGTCAGCAGGTTCGACAGCAGGTAGTAGTAGCACAGGCCGCTCGAGTAGCTGTTGAACCAGAACAGCAGCATGACGGGCATCATGTAGACCATCATGAATTTCATGCCGGCCATCTGCGGCTGCGACGAGGCCGTCTGCTGGTAGTTGTAGTACGAGTAGGCGAAGGTCGAGAGGGCCATCAAAAGGGCGAACAGCGAGACGTGGTCGCCGTAGAACGGGATCGAGAACGGCAGGTTGAGCACGCTGTCGTACGAAGAGAGATCGCCGGCCCAGAGGAAAGGTTGCTCCCGCAACTCGATCGAGGCGGGGAAGAAGCGGAACATGGCGATCAGGATCGGCATCTGGATGAGCATCGGGATACACCCGCCCATCGGGTTGATACCCGCTCTCTTATAGAGCTCCATGGTCGCCTGCTGTTTCTTCATGGCGTCCTCCTGCTTGGGGTATTTCTTGGCCAGTTCGTCGACCTGCGGTTTGATGAGCCGCATCTTAGCCATCGAGACGTAACTCTTATACGTCAGCGGCGAAATGATCAGACGAATCAGCACCGCCAGAATCAGGATGATGATACCGAACGACGCGATGTAGTTGCGCAGGAAATCGAAGACCGGAATCACGCACCAGCGGTTGATCCAACCGAAAATACCCCATCCGAGCGGGATGAGCCGCTCCAGGTAGAGGTCCTTGCCCCCGACGTCGATCTTCTTGAGGATCGAGTATTTGTTGGGACCGAAATAGAAAGCGAAATCATACACTTCGGTCTGCGCGTTGTAGGGCACGGTCATCTTGGCCGCGAACTCCTTGATATAGCCCGAGCCGGGCTGTGCCGTGCGGAACGACATCGTGGCGTTCGAGATATTCTCCGGAGCGATGAAGACCGACGAGAAGAACTGCTGCTTGAATCCCAACCAGTTGAGCGAGGTGGTTACGTCTTTCGACTTGTCGCTCTCGCTCATGCCCAGCTCCTCGATCGAGGTCTCGTCCGGAAAACGGTAGGCCACCGTGGTGTACATGTTTTCGTTCTTGAAGCCCCGCTCGTTCTGGTAGGAGGTGTTCGACCAGTCGATCCCCAGCGAGGTCTGGTTGGCCATGACCTGCGCCATGCCCACCAGCCGCACGTCGAAATCGACGAGGTAGTCTCGCTGGGGCGCTGCTCCATTATATATAAGGTATCTGTATTCGAGCCACGCCTCTTCGCCCACGTTCAGGCGCATGGCCACCACCTGTGCGCCGTCCTCGGCCGTCTCGACCGGCAGGGGCGTGAAATAGTAGTCCATCGTATTGACCCGCACGTTGTTCAGGCCGTTCTTGATAAAGAACGACAACCCGAAATAGGCCGTTGCGGGGTCGAACAGCTCGACCGGCCGGTTGCGCTCGCCGCGCGGAGCGTATTGCGTGTAGTCCTTGAGCGTGACGCCCGTGATCTGGCCGCCGAGGGTCGAAAAGCGCACCGTCATCACCTCGTTCTCGATGGTGATCTCCTGGACCTCGCCCTCGCGCGCCGAGGCCAGGTATTCGCCCAACTGAGCCACCTGCCGCTCGCGCACCGCATCGGACGCGGCACTCGCTGCCACGACCGAATCGCCGCTCCCGACGGCGGCGAGGGCCGTCGAATCGGCCGCAGGGATCGCCGGGCGCGTCGCGGCCGCCACCGAATCCTGGTAGGCCTTGAAAGCGGCCATCTGCTCCTGATACTCTTTCTGCTGCTGGCTGTTGAAATAGGCGAATCCCAGGAACAGGACCGCGACTACGACAACACCTAAAATCGTTTTTTTATCCATTTACAGTTTTTTCGGTCTCTTACATGCAACTATTTCTTCTCTTCGCAGTACCCGATCGCAGCCTTGACGAACGCCACGAACAGCGGCGAGGGGCTCAGCACGGTGCTCTTGTACTCGGGGTGGTACTGCACGCCGACGAACCAGGGGTGGTTCTCCAACTCGACGGCCTCGACCAGGTTGGTATCGGGGTTGACGCCCACGGCTTTCATGCCCGCGCTCTCGAACTGCTGGAGGTAGTCGTTGTTGAACTCGTAGCGGTGGCGGTGGCGCTCCGAAATGTTGAGTTTGCCGTAGGCGGCAGCCACTTTCGAGCCTTTCTTCAGTGCACAGGGATAGGCGCCCAGGCGCATCGTTCCGCCTTTGGCCGTCACGCCTTTCTGCTCCTCCATCAGGTCGATCACCGGATGGGGCGTCGACTCCATCTCGCTCGAATTGGCGTCGGCGATGCCCAGCACGTTGCGTGCGAACTCGATCACGGCGCACTGCATGCCCAGGCAGATACCCAGGAACGGGATGCCGTTCTCGCGGGCGAAGCGCACGGCCTCGATTTTGCCCTCGATGCCGCGGTTTCCGAATCCGGGAGCCACCAGGATGCCGCACATTTTCCCCAGCAGCGCGGCCGAGGTCTCCGGGGTCAGTTTCTCCGAATTGACATAGCGCAGCTTGACCTTGGCATCGTTCACGGCGCCCGCATGGACGAACGACTCGCAGATCGACTTGTAGGCGTCCGGCAGCTCGGTGTACTTGCCCACCAGGGCGATTTCGAGTTTTTTCGCGGGATGCTTGATCTTCTCCACATGCGCCGTCCAGGCCGCCATGTCGAGCTCCTGGTCGGCCGGGAGGTTCAGCTTGTCGAGCACCACCTCGTCCAGGTGCTGCTCGTGCATCTTCATCGGCACCTCGTAGATCGTGGGCACGTCGATCGACTCCATCACGGCGTTGGGGTCGACGTTGCAGAAGAGCGCGACCTTGCGGCGCAGCGACGTCGAGAGCGGATGCTCGGTGCGCAGCACCAGAATATCGGGCTGCAAACCGTTCTCCAACAGGGCCTTGACCGAATGCTGCGTGGGTTTGGTCTTCAGTTCGCCCGATGCAGCCATGTAGGGAATCAGCGTCAGGTGGACCAGCGCCGTATTCTTGTAGCCGAGCGAGTAGCGCAGCTGGCGGACCGACTCGATGAACGGCAGCGACTCGATGTCGCCCACCGTGCCGCCGATCTCGGTGATGATGATGTCGTATTTCTTGGTCTGCGCGAGCATCTGGATGCGGCGCTTGATCTCGTCGGTGATGTGGGGGATGACCTGTACGGTCTTGCCCAGGTATTCGCCCTTGCGTTCCTTCTCGATGACGCTCTTGTAAATGCGTCCCGTGGTCACGTTGTTCGATTTCGACGTGGGCTGGTTGGTAAAACGCTCGTAATGGCCCAGGTCGAGGTCGGTCTCGGCGCCGTCTTCCGTGACGTAGCACTCGCCGTGCTCGTAGGGGTTGAGCGTACCGGGATCGACGTTGATATAGGGGTCGAGTTTCTGAATGGTCACCGAATAGCCGCGGGCCTGCAACAGCCGGGCGATCGACGCCGCAATAATTCCCTTGCCGAGCGAAGAGGCCACACCGCCCGTCACGAAAATGTACTTGGGTTTGGAAAGTTTCATTACCGTAGTTCCTTTTATACTGATTTAATCCTTGTTCTGGTCATGCTGCTCCCGGGCGGCTTCGCGGTCGATCAGCTTGACCTTTTCGATGGTCGCGGCGATCTCCTCGCGGGCACGGTCGATCTTGGCTTTCACGTCGGCCACCAGGGCCTCGGCATTCTTCGACTTGGCGAAGAACCCGATGTTGTTCTCCAAGAGAGCGACCTCCTGTTCCAGTTGGCGCACCTTGTTGTACAACCGCTCACGCTCCGTGCGCACGCGGCGGTCGCCGGCACCTTTCAACGAGGAGACTTTCTCGCGGAAGCGGTTCATCGAACGGTCGCGCTCCGAGCCGCGCAGGGCGTTGAACAACTCGTCCACGGCAGCCTTGTAGCGCTTCTGCACGGCCTCTTTCTGCTTGATGGGCACGAACCCGATCTCGCCCCAGCGGCGCTGGAACTCACGGATCACCTCGTAGCCTCCGGCCCGCACATCGGCCGCGGCCATTTCGTCCAAGAGGGCGATCTTCTTCTGCAAATTCTCCTCGTACTCGCCGTCCACCGAGGCAAAATGGGCCCCCTTGCGTTCGAAGAACCGGTCGCAGGCCGAACGAAACCGCTTCCAGATAGCGTCCGAGTGGCGCCGCGATACGGCTCCGATCTGCTTCCAGCGTGCCTGCAAGGCGATCAGTTCGTCGGTCGTCTTCTTCCAGTCTTCGCTGTTCACAAACGACTCGGCGGCCTCGCATATCTCGGTTTTGAGCTGTAAATTGTGTTCCATCTCCGACTTGACGGCCGAATAGAACTGCCGCTTGGCCTCGAAGAAGCGGTCGCAGGCCGTGCGGAACCGCTCGTAGATGCGGTTGTTGTCTTTCTTGGGGGCGAACCCGATCGTCTTCCAGGTCTTCTGGATTTCGAGCAGGCGGTCGCTGGCGCGGTTCCACTCCTTGCGGGTGGTCATCGGCTGCGAGTAGAGCTCCTCCGTGGCGGCGCACAAGGCCGTCTTGAGTTCCAGGTTTTTGAGCTGCTCCCCTTTCAGCGTTTCGAAATGCTCCTGATGCTGCTTGTTGATACGGCTCGAAGCGGCCTTGAAACGCTCCCAGAGCGCCTCCTTAAACTCGTTGGCCACCGGTCCCGTCTCGCGCCACTCGTCGTGCAGTTTCTGCAACTTGTGGAACGCCTCGATGACCGAGGGTTCGAGCACCAGCGCCTCGGCCTGCTCGCAGAGGGCTACCTTCTGCTCGTAATTCTTCTTCAGGTCCAGGTCGCGCAGCTCCTTGTTGATCTTGATGAAGCTGTAAAAGTTCTCGACATGCAGGTTGTAGGTCTCCCACAGGTCCTTGACATACTGCTGGGGCACAATGCCGGTCTCTTTCCAGCGCTGCTGCAAATCGCGGAACCGGTTGAACGTATGGTTGAGCGTCTCGTCCGAGTTGACCAGCTCTTTCAGTTCGTCGATGATTCCGAGCTTGACCTTGTAGTTGGCCTCTTTCTCGGCCTCCAGATTGGCGATGAACTCGTCGCGGCGGCGGCGGTACTCCTTGAACAGCTCTTTGAGCTGCACCTCGTTTCCGTCGACCGACGGAGCGAAATCCTCCTCGGCGCCGCCCTCCTCGAGGAACGTGCGGCGTGCGGCCTCCACCTCGGCGCGGCGCAGGCGGTAGAAAGCGATCTTGAGCGCCTCGACGTCGCGGCGGAGCGACTGCACGGGGCGTTCCTCCATCATCCGGGCGAAGAGCGCCACCAGCTCCTCTTTCGACTTGCCGGCAAACGGGTCCGCCTCGGCCGGAGTTTCGGCAGCCAGCTGCCCGGCAGCCTCCTCCTCGGGCGTCTCCGCATCGAGGTCCAACCCGGCATCCTGTGCCGCGAGAGCGGCCTCCTCGTCCGAAAAATCGACCCGCTCGTCCGCCGCTTCCGACTCCTCGTCCGTTCCGACAGCCACCGCCCCGGTCCGGATACGGGCACGCTTCGCGCGCACCCCGGGCTCCGGTTCCTGCGTATTGGGCGTAGCTGCCTCCGTTTCCGGCGCAGCCGCCACGTCCGATTCCGCAACGGCCTCGGCTTCCGGTGCTACAACCTCTTCCGGTTCCGCAGCAACCTCGTTTTCGGGTACAGTCCGCTCTACCTGCTCGTCCACAGCCTCCATTTCCGGCGCGGCGACCGACTCCGGTTCCTCGACAGCCTCCGACTGCGGTGCTGCCTCGATTTCGGTCGCGGGTTCACTTGCGCAAACCGCGGCCTCTGCGGCCGGCTTCTCTTCAACGGCGGGCTGTGCATCGGCGACAGGCTCCTTCGCAGCGGCCGGCTCCAGCCGGGCAGTCTCGACCTCTCCCGCAAGTGCAGGTTCGGCTATTTCGGCAGCAGCCGTTTCAACTGCCGCACACTCGGCGGCCGATTCGGTTCGAGGGACTTCGGGAGTCGCTTCGGGGGCAGTTTGCGCATCTTCAGCCGCGGGGCTGACTCGCTCCTCGGGAGCAGGCAGGATCGGATTTTCAGTAGCCATCTCTGTACAGTTTTTTTTAACTCCCCGTTTGCGGGAGCACATAAATCTCGCAAATATAACCATTTTTCCCGGGTCGCCGCATGTTTTAGCCGGAAAATTGCTATCTTCGCAAGTAGAAAAATCCGCGCCGCATCCAGTGTGTGCGCACACACCGAGCCCGACAACCGCCACCACCGCCATGAACCACCGCATCCTCCTGGTCGACGATGAGATCGACATCCTGGAATTCGTCCGCTACAACCTCGTCCGCGAAGGTTACGAGGTCTTCACGGCCCAGAACGGAGAGGAGGCGCTCCGCATCGCCGCGGAGTGCCGTCCGCACCTGATTCTGCTGGATAGGATGATGCCCGTGATGGACGGCGCCGAGACGTGCCGGGCCATCCGCCGCGATCCGCAGCTGCGCGACACGATGGTGGTCTTCCTCTCGGCGCTCGGTGAAGAGGAGCAGCAGCTTACGGGATTCGGCGTCGGAGCCGACGACTACCTGGTCAAACCGATCAAGATGAAACTGCTCGTAAGCCGCGTAAAGGCCATCCTCAAACGCATCGACGCCGAGCAGACGGCGGAATCCTCCGCCTCGGGTCTTAGCGTCGACCGCGACCGCTACCGGGTGGTCTGCGACGGCCGCGAGATTACGCTGCCGCGCAAGGAGTTCGCCCTGCTGGACCTGCTCTACTCCTCCCCCGGAAAGCTCATTCCGCGCGAGGAGATCTACGCGAAAATCTGGGGCAGCGACGTGGTCGTGGGCGACCGCACCATCGACGTGCATATCCGCAAACTGCGTCAGAAGATCGGCGAGCGACACATCACCACGGTCAAGGGCGTAGGCTACAAGTTCGAGCCGTAACGCGATGCTGTCATTCCGAACAGCTTTCGCACTCGATCCTCGGGCGAGTCGAGTAGTCGAGTGTTTTCCTTAGCGACCCCTCGCCGGGGCTCGGGGATCGATTCCACCTCTTGCGACAATTTCTCCACAAGAAACGGCAGAAATTGAATCGATTTGTAATCTTTTTTTGCGTAAATTTGCATAATCTGAAATTTATTCATATATTTAACTTATGATTCGTGAACTATTAACGGTCGGAGCGGGAGGCGCTGCCGGCAGCATCGCCCGCTACCTCGTCGCCACGGGGCTTCTGGCAGGGCATACGCTCTGGGGATTCCCGGCCGGAACGTTCGCGGTCAATGCCGCGGGCTCGCTTTTGATCGGCGTGCTGCTGGCGACCCTGCGCACCGAGACCGCCGTGTGGCTGCTCGTGGTCGGGTTCTGCGGCGGGTTCACCACCTTTTCGACCTTTTCGGCCGATACGGTGCGGCTGCTCCGGGCCGCGAGTTACGCCCCGGCAGCGGCTTATATCACGCTGAGCGTCGCCGTCTGCGTCGCTTTTACGGCCCTTGGCCTGTGGACAGGAACATTATTAAAGAATTAATATAGAAGAATATGGTTATTTTGGTATTGAACTGCGGCAGCTCCTCGATCAAGTATCAGGTGATCGACATGGAGGCCGCGTCGAGCAAACTGCTCGCAAAGGGACTCGTGGAACGCATCGGCCTCAAGGAGGGCGACCTGACGCACAAACCCGTCGGAGGGGAGCCGTTCGAACTGCACCGCCCCATCCCCGACCACACCACCGGCATCAGCCTGGTGCTCGAAGCGCTGACCGACCCGCAGCACGGCGTCATCCGCTCGCTGGACGAGGTGAAAGCCGTCGGCCACCGCGTAGCCCACGGAGGCGAATTCTTCCCCGAGAGTTGCATCGTCACCGAGGACGCCAAGGAGAAGATCCGTTCCTTGTTCGAAATCGCCCCGCTGCACAACCCCGCCAATCTGGAGGGCGTGCTCTCGATCGAAAAGGTCCTGCCGGGCGTTCCGCAGGTCACGGTCTTCGATACCTCGTTCCACCAGACCATTCCGGCCGTGAACTACATGTACGCCCTGCCCTACGCCTACTACGAAAAGTACCGCGTGCGCAAATACGGGTTCCACGGCACCAGCCACAAGTTCGTGGCCCGCGTCGGCGCCGAGCTGGCCGGATTGGATTTCGAGAGGTCGAAGATCATCACCTGCCACATCGGCAACGGCGGCTCGGTGACGGCTGTTCTGAACGGCAAGTCCTACGACACCTCGATGGGCTTCTCACCGCTCGACGGCCTGGTGATGGGCACCCGCTGCGGCCAGGTGGACGCCAGCGCCATCACGTTCATCGGCGAAAAGGAGGGTATGTCCTACGCCGAGTTGAACACGATGATGAACAAGCAGTCGGGCGTGCAGGGTCTGACGGACCTGTCGAGCGACATGCGCGACATCGACCGCGCCTACGATGAGGGCAACCCCCGCGCCATCCTGGCCCGCGACATGTACTACGGCCGGATCAAGAAATTCATCGGCCAGTACGCCGCCGGGATGGGCGGCGTGGACCTGATCGTCTTCACGGGCGGCGTCGGCGAAAACTCGTGCGAGATGCGCCAGGAGGTCTGCGAGGGGCTGGAGTTCATGGGTGTGAAATTCTCGCCGGAGCTGAACCGGGGCGCCCGCGGCGTGGACAAGATTCTCTCGGCTGCGGATTCGAAAGTCAAGGTCGCCACCATCGCCACCAACGAGGAACTGGTGATTGCCACCGACACTTATAATCTTGTCAGAAATTCATAATTAGGGGGGGGGAAAGACGGAGCTGCGGCAAATCCCGGAACCGGCCCCAATTCTTGATTTTTAATTCTTAATTTTTATTCGAACATGATACAACATCTTACGGAGATCGTCGAAGAGGCGAGAAAAAGAGGAAAAAGACGGCTGGCCGTCGCTTACGGACAGGATTCGCACACGCTCGAAGCCGTCTATGCGGCTTACAAGGAGGGGCTCGTCGAGCCCACGCTCTACGGCGAAAAGGCCGTCATCGAGGAGGTTTGCCGCGAGAACGGCATCGACATCCAGGCGTTCAACATCGTCGACGAGAAGAGCGACATCAAATGCGTCCAGCAAGCCGTTGCGGCCGTCGTGGCGGGCAATGCCGACGTGCTGATGAAAGGGCTGGTTTCGACCGACAAGTACATGCGCGGCATCCTGAACAAGGAGGCCGGACTGTTCCCCCCGAAAGGCGTGCTGAGCCACGTGTCGATCGTCGAAATGCCCTGCTACCACAAATTGCTCATCATCTCCGACGTGGCCGTCATTCCGCTGCCCGATTTCAAGCAGAAGATGAAGCAGATCGGCTACCTCGCGCAGACAGCCAAACTGCTCGGTATCAAAACTCCCAAGATCGGCTGCATCGCCCCCTCGGAGCAGGTGCTTCCCAACGTCGTCTCCTCGACCGACGGCGCGCTGCTGGCCAAGATGGGCGACCGCGGCCAGTTGGGCGACGTGATCGTCGACGGTCCTCTTTCGCTCGACGTGGCGCTCTATAAGGAGGTGGCCGAGCACAAGAAAGTCAAGGGCTCGTCCGTAGCGGGCGATCCGGACTGCCTTTTGTTCCCCAACCTGGAGTCGGCCAACGTCTTTTTCAAGTCGGCGACCCACCTCTGCAACGGCGAGCTGGCCGCGATGGTCATGGGCACCAAGGTTCCGTGCGTGCTGACCTCGCGCGGCGACACGAGCCGCACCAAGCTCTTCTCCATCGCCCTGGCCTGCCTGGCCGCCAAATAATCCCAACCGCAACCACTAACCCGAACCGAGAATATGGGCTACAAAGTATTGGCAATCAATCCCGGCTCCACCTCCACAAAGGTCGCCCTCTACGAAGAGGAGCGGCCTTTGCTGGAATTTACCCTGCGTCATACCACCGAGGAGGTCTCCCGCTTCGGGGACATCATCGAGCAACTCGACTGGCGGCGCGGGCTGATTCTGTCGGCTCTGCGCGAAAAGGGCTTCGCCATCAAGGAGTTGTCGGTCGTCATCGGTCGCGGTGGATTGATACGCCCCATCCCGGCCGGCGTCTACGAGGTCAACTCGCGGATGCGTTACGACCTGCGGCACGCACAGATGAAGCATGCCTGCAACCTGGGCGGGCTGCTGGCCGCCCAGATCGCCCACATGGCGGGTGTCAAGGCCTACATCGCCGACCCGCCCGTGGTGGACGAGATGGACGACGTGGCACGCATTTCGGGTATGCCCATGTGTCCGCGCAAATCGATCTTCCATGCCCTCAACCAGAAAGCCATCGCCCGACTGCATTGCCAGCGCTCGGGGATCGTCTACGAGCGGACCAACCTGATCGTCGCTCACATGGGCGGCGGCATCTCGGTCGCAGCGCACCGTCAGGGGCGCATCGTGGACGTGAACAATGCGCTGGACGGCGACGGACCGTTCGCTCCCGACCGTGCGGGCAGCCTCCCCTCGGCCGAACTCATCAAGGTCTGCTTTTCGGGCAAATACACCGAGGAGGAACTTTACAAGTTCGTTTCGAGCAAAGGGGGCCTGGTGGCCCTGCTAGGCACCAACTCGGTGATTCACGTCATGGAGCGCATCGCCGCGGGCGACGAACGGGCCCGCAAGGTGATGGACGCCATGTGCTACAACATCTCGAAGCAGATCGGAGCCATGGCCGCAGCGCTCTCGGGTCGCGTGGACGGCATCCTCTTGACGGGCGGCATCGCTTTCAACGAACCCGTCACGGAGTACATCCGCGAGCGCTGCTCGTTCATCGCTCCCGTCACGGTCTACCCCGGCGAGAACGAACTGGAATCCCTGGTGATGAATGCGCTGGTCGTTTTGCGGGGAGAGATCGAACCCAAGGTGTACAAATAATTCGCAATTTACAATTCATAATTAAGGACCGGCTCTCCCAAACGCGGGTGGACCGGAACTGGAAACGAAGACAGGTGACGCGAAAACTGCGACACGACAACCGCTTCAACAATTATGAATTATGAATTATGAATTTCTTCTGAGCTGGCTGCGCACGATCCCGACCACCTCACGGTAGGCTTCGAGGCGGAAAAGCGCCGAAATACCCGCATAGACCGCAACGCCGGTCGCAATCTCCACCGCCAGGCGCAAGACGGCATTATCCGGGAGGAGCAGCCCGACGCCGCGCACGGCGGCATACATGGCGCCGGCCGTCAGCAGAACGGGCAGCAGCGTCCTGATCAGCCGCCCGAGCGTCAGGGCGGTGAATCGCAGCGACGCTCCCACGTTGACGGCCATTTCGCTGAAAGCGATGGCTACCAGCCCCCAGACGACGGCCTGCACGCCCTGCGGAATGGTAAGTGCGAATAGGATGGTCATCACGATTTTCTTGGCCACCTCCAGCCGCACGACCAACCCGCCGCTCCCCTTGACCTTGAGTACGTTGTAGGCGATCATGGCCAGCGGCGTGAACAGCCCGGCCAGACACACGGTCCGGAAAAAGGGCACCGTGGGCATCCATTTCGCGCCCAGCAGCACGGCGAACATCTCTTCGGCGATAGCCGACATGCCCAGCATGATGGGGAACATGGCGTAAGCCACCAGCAGCAGCACCTGGCGGTAGCTCTCGGCGAATTTCGGGGCGTTGTCCGCGATCTTCGACAGGGCGGGAAACGTCACCCCCTGCACGGAGAGCATGGCCGAACTGACCGGCAGGTCCTTGAGTTTCTGCGCCTGGTCGAAATAGCCGATCGTCTCGGCGTTGTAGATTTTGCCGATAAAGAGCTGCGGGATTTTGTTGTAAAGGGCCGAGATAAAGTCGGTCGCCAGCAGGCTGAAGCTGTATGGAGCCATTGCCGCGATCGCGCGGCGGTCCCAGCGGGCCCGGGGCCGCCAGTCGCTCAGCCACCACAGCATCGCGGCCCGCACCATCATTGTCACGACCTGCTGCGCCACGATGCTCCACACCCCGCAGCCGGCCAAAGCCATCAGGATGGCCGTGAATCCTCCCACAAGCGACGCCGCAAAGGTGACCTTGGACATCAACGCGAAGCGGAACTGCCTCGTGAAGAGCGTAATTTGTATGACGCACAGCGCATTGGCAGGGAGCAGCAGGAAAAACACGGGCGCCACCTCCCCGATAGCGGGCATGTCGTAATAGGAGGCGATGAGGGGCGAAACACCGACAAGCAGCACATAGAGCAGCGCCGCCGCCGCGAGGTTGAACACGAAGACCGATTTGTAATCTTCGGGCCGCGGCTCCGCCTTGCGGATCAGCGTCTGCGAAAAACCGCTGTCGACGATCACCTGCGCGAACGACGCGAAAGCCATCAGGATCGCCACCACACCCAGGTCGTCGGGCATCAAGAGGCGCAGCACCAGAATGCGCACCCCCATCTGCACCAGCGCCGTCGAGACCTTCTCGCCGATCCCCCACGCCACGCCGCGCGTGACCTTATTTTTCAATTCGCCCCGCAACGCCGGCTAACAGTTTTGCACGGCCTTGATCTGCTCGTTGCGCTGACGAATGTTGCGCACGTTGGCGATCTCGACATACGATGCGCCGCCATCGGGACCGAAACTGCCGCCCACGATCGCCATCAGGTCCTCATCGTGGAGCTTGCGGTAGTGGTCCAGAAACTCCAGCGCATCGACCAGAAAATGGTACTTGTCGTCCAGCTCCTGGTTTCTCAGAATCGGCACGATCCCGTACGAGAGGGCCAGGATGCGCTGGGCATGGAGCTGGTAGCAGACCGCCATCACGGTCTTGCGGCCGCGGAACGCCGCCAGGTAGCGGCCCGTGCGGCCCGTCTTGGTGTCGAGCACCACGTATTTGATCGGCAGGTTGGTCGAGGCCCGCACGGCCGAGCGGGCCAACTGGGCCGTAATTTCGTGATTTACAGACACCATGTCCATGTCGATCATGGGCTTGAAATGGGTCTCGTCGCGCTCGATTTCGCGGGCGATGCGGGCCATCGTCTCGACCGACTCGACAGGAAAATCGCCCATGGCGGTCTCGTCGCTGAGCATCACGGCGTCGACCCGTTCGTAGATCGCACTGGCCACGTCGCTCACCTCGGCGCGCGTCGGGCGCGGATTCTTGACCATCGAATAGAGCATCTGCGTGGCGATAATCACGGGACGCTTGGCGCAGATGCACTTTTCGACGATGCGCCGCTGCGTGTTGGGGATCGCTTCGGCCGGGAGCTCGACTCCGAGGTCGCCGCGGGCCACCATGATGCCGTACGACGCTTCGATGATCTCGTCGATATTGTCCAGCCCCTCCTGATTCTCGATTTTCGAGATGATCTTGATGGGGCTGTTGTGGGCGTCCAGAATCTCCTGCACGGCCCGGATGTCGCGTGCCGAGCGCACGAACGAGTGGGCGATGAAATCGACGTCGTTCCTCACGGCCCACTCGATGAAGCGGCGGTCTTTCTCCGTGACCGACGGCAGGTCGATCCCCACGCCGGGGACGTTGACGCTCTTGCGCGAGCGCATCGTGCCTCCGACGACGAACTCGCATACGAGCTCCGCTTCCGATTTTTCGACCACGCGGATCTCCAGTTCGCCGTCGGCGATGAGCATCCGCGCCCCGACCGGAATGTCGTCGACGATCGTGGGTACGTTCATGTAGACCACCTTGCGCGTGGTGAGGTCCCGCCCGTCGGAGCCGCGCACCGACACGCGGTCGCCCGCGCGAAAGACGATGCCGTTGCCGTACTCGTCGGCGATGGTCGTCACGCGGATTTCGGGGCCCTTGGTGTCGATCATGATCGGAATGGCCGGGTTGACGCGGTGGACGGTCTCGACGATGCGTGTGGCGCCCTCCTCCGTAACGTGGGCCGAGTTGACGCGCACGACGTCCATGCCTGCGTCGAAGAGTTTTTGCACGAACTCCTCCGTGCAGCGGAAATCCGACATGGTGGCCACGATCTTGGTTTTTTTCATTCTGTACATAATAGTATCTTACAATTTTTTTATACGCAATGCAAATTTCGCTTCATACCGCTTTGTCGCTGCGTTCCGCCGCGTTTACGATTCTGCCCCACCCCAGAATCCCCGCTTCGGCGGGGACTTGTCGCATGCGACCGGAATGCGACAAAAAATTCATTCTTTCACCTGCATCCGCAGCGCTTCGACACCCAACACATAGGAGTCCAGCCCGAAACCCATGATCGAGCCCACAGCGACCGGGGCCAGCAGCGAGACATGGCGGAACTCCTCGCGGGCCAGGATCGAGGAGATATGCACCTCGACCACCGGCACCGAAACGGCCGCCACGGCGTCGCGCAGCGCAACCGACGTGTGGGTGTATCCCCCGGCGTTGAGCACCACGCCGTCGTAGCGCCCCTCGGCCTCCTGCACGGCGTCGATCAGTTCGCCCTCCCTGTTCGACTGGAAATAGCCGAACTCCACCTGCGGGTAGCGGGTTTTCAGTTCGTCGAGGAGGGTATCGAACGTCCCCGTTCCGTAGACCTCCGTGTCGCGGCGGCCCTGCAAATTGAGGTTCGGACCGTTGAGTATCAATAGTTTCATTTTTCTTTCGCTACTTTCTTCGCGCCCGGGATCGACAAAAGCGATCCGCCCGGCCCGATCCTTTCCGCGGACGTGCTTGCCGAAAGACGAACTGTCGCAAGCCGTTTTTCGGACGACCGTCCGGTGCGGAAAAATCCTGTTGCAAAGATAACCATATTTCGAGAAATTTTCCTATATTTGTCTAATTAGAGCCGATATAACATGAGTTTCTGGTACATTGCTTTCCGTCTCTTCAGCATCACGCTTTCGGTGGTCGGCCTGGGCGGCGCGGCGCTGCTCCTGCGGCAATCGCTGCGCAACCGGGGCGACCGGGCACGGCGGGTGCTCGCATTCATCCTCCTGATGTGGGGACTGCCCTCGCTGCCCGACTGTTTCCGGCCGCTCTCGGGGCCGTGGCTTCCGATCGAACCGCTGGGCGCCCTGTCGCTCATCATCGGCAACCTCTACGTCATCATCAGCCTGCTCTACCCGCTCGAACGCGCCCGGCCGGGGTGGATCACCCCCAGGCGGCTCGTGCTGCTCTTCACGCCTTTCGTGCTCTGTTCGGGGCTCTATTTCCTCGTCCTGGCCCTCCTCGGCCAACCCATGCTCACGCTGCACGGCTCGATGGACATGCTCCTCCATTTCGGAGAGTTCAACGTCTGGTACAGGCTGGTGCTCTACCTGACGATCTGCTTCTACCTGGCCTATCTCTTCCTTTCGACCAGCGTAAGCGCCCTCGAACTCAGTTACCGCGACTCCGCAATACTCGACCGCCGCTGCATCGCCTGGCTGCGCTTCTACGGCGCAGGCATGGCCTGCGTCACGCTGGCCTACCTGGGCGTGATGCTCTACGGCACGTTGCAGAGCCTGGTCATCCACCGCATGACAACGACCCTCTTTTTCGGCACCTTTGCCCTGAATGCCGTTTTCAACCGGCCGCTGCACATTTTCACCCCTGCACCCGAAAAGCCATGACCGAATTCGGATTCATCGAAAGCATCCGCGAAGCATTCGCCGCGCTGCCCGACAACGGATTCGAGGGCATCGGCGACGACTGCGCCGTGCTGCCCGTGGGCGGGGGCGAGTCGCTGGTCTTCACCGCGGACATGCTCGCCGAGGGGGTGCATTTTCTGCGCGCCGCGACCTCGCCCGCGGAACTGGGCCGCAAATCCCTGGCCGTCAACCTCAGCGACGTAGCCGCCATGGGCGCCCGGCCCGTGGCCACGCTTTTGTCCCTCTCGCTCCCCGCCGATGCCACCGACGCCTGGGCCACGGAGTTCATGCGCGGCTACCGGGAGTTGTCCGAACAATACGGTGTCACGCTGGCAGGCGGCGACACGACCCGCTCGGCGTCCCTGATCGCCATCAACGTCACGGCCATCGGCCGCGCTCCATCGGCCCACCTCAAACGCCGCGGCGACGCCCGCCCCGGCGACGCGATCTTTGCAGCCGGCGAGCTGGGCGGCTCGGGAGCCGGTCTGCGGGACATGCTCGCCGGCCGCTGCGACACGCCGTCGGCCGCCCTGCACCGCAACCCCGTCCCGCAGGTCGCTGAGGGCATATGGCTTGGAGAACGCCCCGAGGTCCACGCCATGATGGACCTCTCGGACGGGTTGGCTTCGGACCTCGGACACATCCTCGACCGTTCGGGGGTCGGCGCCGAGCTCGACCTCGACCGCATACCCGTAGCGCCGGGCGCCGATCTGCGAACCGCGGCCTGCGCGGGGGAGGATTACAAGTTGCTGCTGACCGCGGCTGCCGAATTGGCTGACCGCCTTTCCGCCGATTTCCGCGCCCGCTTCGGCACCCCGCTCTACCCCGTAGGCCGCATCGTACCCGCTCCGGGACTGGTCTGGCTCCGCGACGGCCGCCCCGTCCCGCTCGACTGGCACGGCTTCACCCACTACTGACCCACCCGCCCGCGTAAAACGCGGGTTATTGGGGCAATCCTCTGTCCTTTTGCTCACCAACCTCCTACCTGCTCCCGACCCGCATAAGACGCGGGACTTACGGGCGAAAGGCTGGCCGCTGCACGTTCGAGCCCGTTCTGCCCCCGCCCCGCCACAAAAAAAAGAGAAGCAACCGCCGAAGCGGGGCCTCCCCTCTTTGTTCCGAAAAATCCGGAAGAAAGAGTCACTCTTCGAGGATATAGACGTGTTCGTCGCGCCGCTGCATGTGGTAATTCTCGCGGGCGTACGCTTCGAGGTAGTCGTCGTAGCGCAACCGTTCGAGCAGCGTGCTGTCGCGGGCGATCCGGTCACGGTAGAGAGCCTCTTCCCGGCGCATGACGTTGATCCGCCGCTTGATCTTCACGGCGTGCAACAGGTTGCGCCCCACCACGAAGACCGTGAACAGAACGATAATCGCCGTGAGGACGATCCAGAATTTTCTGCCTATCTGAATTTTCATACCTCGTTTCTCTTCGCCGCCGGATGCTTTCGACCTCTCAGGCCGGACCTGCTCTCTTCCTCGCAAGACCCCGCAACCGAAACCCCTTGCCCGAACCGAATCGGCCGCGTCCGGGGTTACGGTATGTGCATGTATTTGTGTGTCTGGATGGAGATATTCCACCGCGGATGCGCCTTGGCGTATTCGATCATCGCGGGCATGATCCGCTCGGCGACGCTCCATTCGGGTTGCAGGTAGAGCCTGCACGCGGGCCCCACCCGCAGGGCGTTGCGCTCGGCCCACGCGAAATCGGCCTCCGACTCCACAATCACTTTCAGCTCGTCGGCCCTTTCGAACGCCTCCTCCAGCGGCGGCACCTGCCGCTTGGGCGAGAGGCACACCCAGTCGAACACGCCGCTGAAAGGGTGCGTGCCGGAGGTCTCGAGAAAAATCTCCAGCCCCGCGTCCCGCAGCGTTTCGGTCAGCACTCCCAGCGGGTAGAGAAGCGGTTCGCCGCCCGTGATGACGATGGCTTGCGCCGGACACGCCGTGGCACGGTCGATCACGGTCTGCACGTCGGTGGGCGGATAGAGCTTCGGATTCCACGTGTACTTGGCGTCGCACCAGCGGCACCCCACGTCGCAGCCGCCCAAGCGGATGAAATAGGCGGGTTTCCCGGCGTGGAAGCCCTCGCCCTGGATGGTGTAGAAATCCTCGACCAGCGGCAGCCGGCGGCCCTCGTCGAGCAAATCGGCGTTCACGTCCATCACTCGCACACCACGTAAATATCTTTCAGACTGCGCCCCAGCTGGTCGTAGTCGAGCCCGTATCCCACGATGAACTCGTTGCCGATCTCCATGGCCCGGTACTCGATGGGAATCTGCTTGCGGTACGATCCGGGCTTGAAGAAGAGGGTGCAGACCGAGATGCTGGCCGGTTTGTGCGACTCGAGCTCGCGGACCATGTGTTCGATCGACTCGCCCGTGTCGACGATGTCCTCGACGATGATGACGTGCCGCCCCTCGATCGGCGTGTTCAGTCCGATCAGGCTCCGCACCTCGCCCGTGGAGGAGGTTCCCTCGTAGGAGGCCAGTTTGACGAACGAGAGTTCGTTCTGGAACTCGATCTTCTTGATCAGGTCCGACATGAACATGAACGAGCCGTTCAGCACGCCGACGAACAGCGGGGTCTCGGTCGAAGCGTAGTCGGCATTGATGCGCCGTGCCACGGCCGTGACGGCCCGGTCGATCTGCTCGGCGGGGATCATGATTTTGAATTTCTTGTCGTGCAGGCGGATGGTATCTTCCATATTCCGGTATGGGATTTTTGTGTTATAAATGCAAAAGTAACTATTTGCGCGCAACAAACGAAGAAACGGCACGTCTTTTTTCGCCGGAGCGGATTCCGCAGCTTACTCGAACGAAGCGGGGCGCGGATGGGTCGTATCGGAATACGTCCCATTCGCGCCCCGAGAGTGCAAAGAGCCTGCAAAATCGAAAATCAGACCAGACCCGAGAACCCCATGAACGCCATGGCCAGAATGCCGGCCGTGACCAGCGCGATGGGAATACCCTTGAACGCCTTGGGCACGTCCTCGAAATCCATCCGCTCGCGGATACCCGCGAAGAGGATGAGCGCCAGGGCGAATCCGATGGCCGTAGCCACCGAGTAGGTGACGCTTTGCAGCAGGTTGAACTCTTTCTGGATCATCAGAATCGCCACACCCAGCACGGCGCAGTTCGTAGTGATGAGGGGCAGGAAGATACCCAGCGCCTGGTAGAGCGACGGGGAGAGTTTCTTGAGCATGATCTCGACCATCTGCACCAGCGCCGCGATGACGAGAATGAAGACAATCGTCTGCATGTAAACGATGTCGAGCGGCACCAGCACATAGGTCTGGATCAGCCACGCCACGACGGCCGCAATGGCCATGACGAACGTGACGGCGGCGCCCATGCCCATCGAGGTCTCGACTTTCGACGACACGCCCAGGAAAGGGCAGATGCCGAGGAACTGCGCCAGCACGACGTTGTTGACGAAGATGGCGCCGATGATGATTGCAAAGTAGGAAATCTCCATGACTATCTCTTGGCTATTTTGTTAAACAAAACCATCAGGTACCCGAGCACCAGGAACGCACCGGGAGCCAGCACGAAGATCAGCGGCGCCACGCTGGCAAAGCCGAGGTTCACGCCGAAGATCGCCCCGCTGCCCAGCACCTCGCGCACGGCGCCCACGACCGTGAGCGCCAGCGTGAAGCCCAGCCCGATGCCTATGCCGTCCAGCACCGAGTCGAAAGCCGAGTTTTTCGAGGCGAACGCCTCGGCGCGGCCCAGGATGATGCAGTTCACGACGATCAGCGGGATAAAGACGCCCAGCGCGGCATAGAGCACCGGCACGAAAGCCTGCATGAGCATCTGGATGATCGTCACGAACGAGGCGATCACGACGATGAACGCCGGGATGCGGACCTTGTCCGGAATGATGTTTTTGATGAGCGAAATCACCAGGTTCGACATGACGAGCACGGCCATCGTAGCCAGCCCCATGCCCATGCCGTTTTCGGCCGAGGTGGTCGTACCCAGCGTGGGGCACATGCCCAAGACGAGCACGAACGTCGGGTTGTTGCGGACGATGCCGCTTCCGATCAGCTGCAACTTATTCATTTTCTCCTCCTTCCTGAGCCGCCGGCCCGTTGGTTTGCGTTGCGCCCGAGGCCGCCTCCTGAGGCGCCTGGCCCGTCACGGCACTCTTGTATGCCATCCAGGCGCGGTTGATGGCGTCCACGTAGGCGCGCGAGGAGATCGTCGCCGCCGTCAGAGCGTCCACGTCGCCGCCGTCCTTGGTGACGGCAAGCTTGCCGTCCACCAGTTTTTTCTCTTCGAGCCGCTGCCCCTGGATGCTGCCCAGGAGCGGATTCCCCTCGTCGGCCATCTTGGTGCCGAGGCCCGGGGTCTCGGTCTGCTCCAGTACGTTGACGTTCACGACCTCGCCCGCGGGGGTGAAGCCGACCATCATGCGCACCGCGCCGCCGAAGCCCTGCTTGGTCATTGTCTGCACGGCATACCCCGTCACGGCGCCCTCTTTGGTGGCCGTGTAGACCGTGATGGGTATTTCGTCGATCATCATTTCGGCGGGTACCGTTCGGTCGAATGCCGGAAGCACCTCGTTCAGTGCAGCCACCGTCGCAGCCTCCTTGGCCCGGGCGATCGGCTCCTCGGTAATGAGGTTCACGGCCCCGACCCCGGCCGAAGCCACGAGCGTGATGCCGAAGAGGACGGCCGTCATGTTCAAAAGTGTACTTTTCATGGTGTCACCTCCTCTATTTTACGCCGAAGCGTTTGGGTTTGACATACTTGTTTATCAAGGGTACGACGGCGTTCATGATCAGAATGGCGAACGACATGCCCTCGGGATAGGCGCCCCACAGGCGGATGCACATGGTGATCGCGCCGATTCCCACGGCGAAGATCACCCCGCCGCGCACGGTCATCGGCGAGGTCGAGTAGTCCGTCGCCATGTAGATCGAGCCCAGCAGCGCGCCGCCCGCCAGGATGTGGAAGAGCGGGAACTGCCACAGCGCCTCACCGCCCATGCCGCCGGCAGCGGCCACGACGAATGCGAAGAGGGCCATCGTTCCGAGCACCGTCACCGGAATGTGCCACGTGATGACGCGGCGCACGAGGAGGTAGACGAAGCCCAGAAGCAGCGCCGCAGCGGCCACCTCGCCCAGCGAGCCCGGCATGTTGCCCAGCAGCATGTTCCCGAAGCCCGCCACGTCGGCCGAGGCACCTTGTTTCACGGCCGCCAGCGGCGTAGCGCCCGAGAGGGAGTCGAACGCACCCCGTACGGGCATGGGCCAGGTGGTCATCTGCACCGGGTAGGCGATCAGCAGGAACACGCGGCCGACCAGTGCCGGATTGAAAGGATTTTTGCCCAGCCCGCCGAACGTCATCTTCGCCACGGCGATGGCGACGAATGCGCCCATCACGACGATCCACCACGGAATCGAAGCGGGCAGGTTGAAAGCCAGCAGCACGCCCGTCACGACGGCCGACCAGTTCGAGACGGTCACGGGACCGCCAACGAGGTATCTCTGAATGAGGTACTCGAACCCAACGCACGAGGCCACCGAGAGGGCCACGACCGCCAGTACGCTCCAGCCGAATACCACGGTCGAGACCACCAGCGCAGGCACGAGCGCGATCACCACGTCGCGCATGATCGAGGCCGTGGAGTGCGTCGACTGCACGTGGGGTGCGGGAGCGACGATAAGTTTGTTTGCCATAAATTATACTATAATTTTATTTTCATCGGATCATTGTACCGTTCATCCGTTTTCCCTGGATCCTGCGGCCGCATTCTCCCGTGGGAGGTAGTAACGACTGCAAGCGGTCAGCGGATCGGACACGTCGCAACGGTACGCTTTCGTTTATTTTTTCGGGGCGGCCGAACGCGCGCGGATCAGCCCCATCACGGTCTGCTTTCCGAGGCGCACCCAGTCCAGCAGCGGCAGGTAGGAGGGGCACGACGACTGGCAGCAGCCGCACTCGATGCACGAGGTAATCATCTGCGCCTCCAGCTCCTCCCAACCTTTCTTCTGGGTCATCTTCGAGAGGTAGTAGGGTTCCAGCCCCATCGGGCAGGCGGCCACGCACTTGGCGCACTTGATGCACTGCATCGGTTCGCGCCGCACGGCGTCCCGGCCGCTCATGACGGTGATTCCCGAGCACCCTTTTGTCACGGGCGAGGCGAGGTTGACCATCGCCCGGCCCATCATCGGCCCACCGTTGATGACCTTGCCTGCATCCTGAGGAAGACCGCCGGCGGCGTCGATCAGCGACTGAATGGGGGTTCCCATGCGGGTCAAGAGGTTTTTGGGCTCCTTGAGACCCTTGCCCGTGATCGTCACCACGCGCTCGATGAGCGGCTTGTTCTTCTGCACGGCCTGGTAGACGGCGTAGGTGGTCGAAGCGTTGCACACCACGGCGCCCACGTCGATCGGCAGTGCGGGCGGAGGCGGCACCTCGCGGCCCGTGACGGCCGCGATGAGCTGCTTCTCGCCGCCCTGCGGGTATTTGACCTGGAGGGGTACGACCTCGATGCCCCGGTAGCCGGCGGCCAGCTCCCGGAGGTGGGCGATGGCGTCGGGTTTGTTGTTCTCGATGCCGATATAGGCCCTTTCGACCCCGATGGCTTTCATCAGAATCGTCACGCCCACGAGCATCTCCTCGCCGTGTTCGAGCATCGTACGGTGGTCGGAGGTGAGGTAGGGTTCGCACTCCACGCCGTTGATAATCAGTGCCTCGGCCTTTTTGCCGGGAGGGATCGAAAGTTTCACGTGCGTGGGGAACGTCGCACCGCCCATGCCGACGATGCCGGCCTCCTTGATACGGGCGATGATCTCGGGCCCCGTGAGCGAGCACTCCCGGACGAGCTTGTCCGAGCGGTCGATGCCCTCGGCCCATTCGTCGCCCTCGCGTTTGATCGTAATCATCATCTGGCGCAGGCCCTGCCCGTTGGGCTGCATGTCCACGGCCGTCACCGTCCCCGATACGGGGGAGTGGATGTTGGCCGACATGAAACTGCCCGCCTCGGCCACGAGCTGCCCCGTGAGCACCTTGTCGCCCTTGGCGACCCTGGCCACGGCGGGCGCGCCGATGTGCTGCGCGAGCGGGATCGACACCACCTCGGGCAGCGGCAAAAGCTCGATGGCCCGGCCGCTGCTCAGTTTGTTTTCCGACGGATGGACTCCGCCTGTTGGAAACGTCTTCATATTTCGGTTCGGATATTATCGGATTAGTTGTTCGAGGCTTTGGGAGGCACCTGCGGCGCGGGTACCGACTTGGGCGCATCGTTCGAAGCGCGCGGCGGCACGGGCGGAGCCGGAATCGGCTTCACTGCGTTCCCGGATGCGGCAACCGGGTTCGTCCCAGCCTGGGCAGCGGCTACTTTCGGTTCGGCGGCCGGAGCGGCCGATTTTTCGGCAACTTGTTTTTCGGTAGCCGGTTTTTCTGCGGCCGCGGGTTCTGCAACCGCCTTTTCAACAGCCGGAACCGCTTTCTCTGCGGCCGGAGCCGACGCTTTCGGAGCCTCGGCAGCAGCGGGCACGGCAGGCGCAGCGGTCGCTACTTTATCCACAGCCGGAGCAGCGGCTTTCGAAGCCCCGGCAGCCGAAGCCGTCTTGGCTGCGGCCGGGTTCGCCGCCGGAGCGGCCGCTTTCCCCGCGGCGGGCGTTGCAGGCGCAGCGGCCGCTTTCGGCGCCTTGGGCAGCGGCTCCATGCCCACGAGCCGGATGGCGCCCGTGGGGCACTCGTTCACGCACTTGCGGCAGAGCTTGCACTTTTGCGGATCGATATATGCCAGGTTATTCTCGAGCGTGATAGCCTCGAAAGGACATACTTTCACGCACTTGCCGCAGCCGATGCACCCGGCCTTGCAGGCTTTCATCACCACGGCGCCCTTGTCCCTGGACACGCACGAAACGTAGACCGCGCGGTTCTTGGGCCACTTTTTCCGCAGTTCGATAATCATCCGCGGGCACGCCTTCACGCACGCGCCGCAGGCGGTGCATTTCTCGGCGTCGACCTCCGGAAGCCCCGTCGCGGGGTTGACGTGGATGGCGTCGAACGCACATGCGACCACGCAATCCCCGAATCCCAGGCAGCCGAACGCACAGGCCGTCTCGCCCACGTAGAGCGACGAGGCCACGGCGCACGACGAAGCCCCGTTGTACTCGTTGGTGCGGGGACGCTTCTCGCACGTACCGCCGCAGCGCACGGTCGCCACCTGCGGTTCTTTCTCGGCAGCGGCCTTTCCGAGGTACGAGGCGACCGATTTCATGCAGTCGCCGCCGCCCACGGGGCAGAAGAGGGTCGAAATGTCCTCGTTGCGCACCAGCGCGTCGGCCATACCGCGGCAGCCGGCAAAGCCGCAGCCGCCGCAGTTGGCGCCGGGCAGCATCTTCTCCACCTGGTCGATGCGCGGGTCCTCTTCGACGCGGAATTTCTGCGCCACGAAATAGAGGATCACCGCCGAGAGCACGCCCAGCGCACACAGCGTCAGGACCGTGAAAAGTAATACATCCATTAGTTTTTCGTTATTGTAAATTGTATTGTGTGTTCTATTTTGCGGCGGAAGAGCCACAGCACGCCGTAATAGAGGACCACAGCGCCCAGCGCCGCCAGCGCACTGCACCCCTCGCTCCAGCCCAGGAGGGAAATGCCGGCGACGAGCGCCGCGAGCAGCACCGCAAGGGCACCGACATAGGCCAGCGCCACGGCCAGTCCTCCGGCACGCCGTCTGACGCCCACCGTCACCCTGTCGCCCGGGGCATACTCCCCGGCCTGGGCCGCAGGCACCTCGACGATCTTCTCCTGCGCCTCCGCCAAGCCGCACGCCTGGCGTGCCTTGCAGGAGCCGCAGGCGCTGCGGGAGGTGATCTTCACGTAAACCGTACCGCCCGCGGTGCGTTCCACCACGCCGCTATGTTCGATCAGCTCCGGCACCGCCCTAATCTCCGTATTTGTTCGTCAGGGGCATCAGCCGTTCGTGGCCGAACGAGCACACGGAGAGCCGCAGCACGGGCGGGAACTGGTAGCGCTTCTTCTCGTTGCGCATGATCATCGTATGGATCTTCTCCACCACCCCGGAGTCGAACCCGGCGTTGACGATCTCCTCGCGGTGCTGCCCCTCCTCGATCATGCGGTAGAGAATGGCGTCGACCACCTCGTAGGGAGGCAGTATGTCCGAGTCCTTCTGCCCGGGATGGAGCTCCGAGGAGGGTTCCTTGTCGAGAATATTCTCCGGGATGCGGTTTTCGTGCATCCGGTTGATGTAGCGGGCCACGTCGTAGATTTCGCTCTTGTAGAGGTCGCCCGTGGGGCTGAACGCGCCGGCCGTGTCGCCGTAAAGGGTGCAGAGTCCCAGGGCGTTCTCGCTCTTGTTCGAGCTGTTCAGCAGGATGTGGTCCGTCTTGTTCTGCACGGCCATCAGCAGCACCGTGCGGATGCGGGTCTGGATATTCTCCTCCGTCGAGTCGAACTCCGTCCCTCCGATGACGGGCTTGAGGGTGTTGACCACGCTGGTGTAGATCTCCGAGATGGGAATGACGTTGTATTCGATTCCGAGGTTTTCGGCCAGCTGCCGGGCATCCTCGACCGAATGTTCCGACGAGAAAGGCGAAGGCATCATCAGTGCGCGGACATTTTCGCGGCCCAGCGCATCGACGGCCAGTGAGGCCACCACCGCCGAGTCGATACCGCCCGAAAGGCCGATCGAGGCTTTGCGGTAGCCGTTCTTGAGAAAGAAATCGCGCAGTCCGCAGCGGGCGGCCTCGTAGACCATGCGCGTGCGGTCGTTGTAGGTCGAGGGCACCTCGACCGGCTCGTGCGGAGCGGCAGTATCGAAAACGCGGAAATCCTCCTCGAAATTGCGCATCATCAGCACCAGTTCGCCGCGGTTGTTGAACGCTCCCGAGGTGCCGTCGTAGACAATATCGGTCGATCCGCCCACCTGGTTAACGAGCACGAGGTTCTTGCCCTCGACGAACGAGAGGTTGCGCATCATTTCGTAGCGGTAGGTCATCGACCCCTTGCCGTACTTGCGGGCATTGATCGAGATGATGGTTTCGACCGACTGGTCGAAATCGTGCTCGCGGCTCAGGTCGTCGCCCACGATGATGGCGCATTTGTGCCCCTTGATCGTGGCGTATTCATACCCTTTGGAGGGGGTGAGAAAGCCCATTTCGCGGCGTGCGGTGATGTATTTCTTGCCCACGTAGCGCAGCACCTTGCGGTCCTGGATCAACGCTGCGGCGCTGATCGTGCCCCGGTCGGTCAGCATCGGCATGCCGACGATGGCCGCAATGCCGTCGCAGCACGAAGCGATCTCGACCAGCGCATCCTCGCACAGTTCGAGGAAAGTCGTTTTGCGCAGCAGGTCGAACGCCGGGGTTCCGCTTAGGGCCTGCTCGGCGAAGATCACCAGATCGGCCCGTTCCGCCTTGGCTTTGTTGATCGAATCGATGATCTTCGAGGCATTGCCGTCCACATCGCCGATGGTGTAATTCAACTGGGCAATCGCTATCTTCATCTATGGCAGTTTTAGTCGGGTAAATACAACGCGGCAAAGTTAAGGATAAAAAGTAAAAGTCGGAAGAATTTTCAATGTTAATAATTTAACATGTTAAAAACGCAAACGACCGGAACTTTTCGGTTCCGGCCGTATGCGTTTTCGACAGGCGCGCTACTCCTCGCTCTCGGGATCGGCCACGAGGATGCGGCCGCAGTACTCGCAGACGATGATCTTCTTGCCCTGACGGATGTCCACCTGGCGCTGGGGCGGGATGCGGTTGAAGCATCCGCCGCACGCATCGCGCTTGACCGTGACCACGGCCAGCCCGTTGCGGACGTTGTTGCGGATGCGCTCGTAGGCCGCCAGCAGCCGCTGGTCGATCTTTTCGCGCACACGCACGGCCTCCTCTTCGAAGCGGGCGACCTGGGGTGCGGTTTCGGCCTCGATGCCGGCCAGTTCGGCTTTCTTGGCTTCCAGGTCGGCGGCACGCCCTGCCGTGACGGCTTCGGCCTCTTCGAGCTGGAGTTTCTTGGCCTTGACGCCCGCGGAGTACTCCTTGAGGCGCTTCTCGGCCAACTCGATTTCGAGTTCCTGGTACTCGATCTCCTTGGTGATGGCATCGAACTCGCGGTTGTTGCGCACGTTGTTCTGCTGCTCCTTGTAGTTGCCGATCAGGATTCGAGCCTGGTCGACCTCGCGCTTGCGCTGCTTGGTGAGGGTGTTGAGCTCCTCGATCTCGGCGTTGATGTGTTCGATGCGTGTCCTCAGGCCGGTCATCTCGTCTTCGAGGTCCTGTACCTCGAGCGGCAGTTCACCTTTCACCTTGTTGATCTCGTCGATTCTGCTGTTGATCTTCTGAAGCTCGTAGAGCGCCAGGATCTTCTCCTGCATCGAATAGTCAACCTCGGCACTCTTTTTCTGTGTTGCCATATAATGTAGTGTATAGTTTAGACTTAAACCAAGTAATTTACCGGATTTCGAGAGCCCTCACTCTTGCGAACCGCAAAGGTACGCAAATTTTTCGACAAAATATCAAATAAAAGTTGAATTGCGCAATATTCGCTCTCGAAATGGCCTATATCCGCTACGGTCAGGGCTTTATCGGGTGCCATGAAATCGTTGTATTTCAAATCGGAGGTCACGTACAGTTCGGCCCCGGCCCGGCGTGCGTCGCCCGTGAGCGAAGCCCCGGCGCCCGTGCAGACCGCCACGCGGCGCACCGCGGGCGTGGCCACGTCGCTGTGGCGGATGACCTGCGCCCCTGTCACCAGCTGTATCCGACGCATGAACTCGACCGTGCCGACCGCCTCGGCCAACTCGCCGACCACTCCGAAACCCACATTCGGGTCCGTCGCCGCGGGCTGCAACACCTCCAGCCGCCCGATGCCGAGCATCTGGGCCAGCCGCCAGCTCATTCCCCCCGGGGCGCTGTCAAGGTTGGTGTGGCAGGCGTAGAGCGCAATGCCGTCGCGGATGGCCCGCTCGACGCAGCGCTGCACGATGTCGGCCGAATTGAACCGCTTGAGCGCGTGGAAGATGATCGGGTGGTGCGTGACGATCAGGTCGCACCCCTCCCGCACGGCCTCGTCCAGCACCTCTTCGGTCACGTCCACGGCCAGCAGCGCGCGGTGCACCTCGTCCCCGGGGCGGCCGACGATCAGCCCGGCATTGTCGTACGGCTCCTGCCAGCGGAGCGGCGCGAATTGTTCGATCACGTCGGTGATTTGGGAGATTTTCATCGTTTTTTCGATTTTTTCATCCGTTTCTCTTTTTCAGCCGAAGCGGGGGCGGGACTGTACACCGACGGAACGCCGGGCATACACTCCGCCGATGGATCAGAATAAGGACTGTTCGTAAAACGCAAACAGTTCCTTGGTTTCGCTCTCCTCCTTTTTGCGGCGGGGTCGGCGCGGTGCGGCGGATTTGGCGGCCGTTCCCGGCTCCGCGGACTCCGCCTCGTCGATCCGTACCACAGCCTTGCGGCGGCTCTTTGCAGGCGCCTCCTGCCCACCCCCGGGCTCCTGGTCGGGAACGATCCCCTCCCCGCCCGCCTTGAGGTCCTCGCGGACCTCCGCGAGCAGCGACCGGATGCGCTGCAAGCGCTCCATCAGTTCGGCATCGCGGTCCACGCCTTTGCCCGCACGCTGCTGACGCAGCGCCTTTTTGGCCCCTTCGAGCGTCATGCCGCGCTCCTTGACCAGGTGGTAGATCACTTTCAGGTGCTCGACATCCTGCGGCGAGAAGAGTCGGTTCCCTTTCTTGTTGCGCTTGGGGCGCAGGACAGTGAACTGCGACTCCCAGTGGCGCAGCAGCGACGGCTTGACGTCGAACATTTCGGCCACCTCGCCCATCGAATAAAAAAGTTTTTCGGCCATTCCTTATCCAATTCAAAAATTCATTTCATCCTTATGCGCAGCGAATCGGGATAGAGGTTGTTCACCCGCCTGCCGATCCGCTTGGCGAATCCCAGCGCCAACCCCGAGGCGCACATGAGGTTGATCCCCTCGGCCAGCGGTTCCGGCCCGACCGGCTGCCCGCGCAGGTAGCGCAGGGCGGTCTGATCGTCCAGCTCCGCCGACGGCACGGCCCCGCGGTTGAGCCCCGTGAAGAACGCCAGCGCCGCATCGGGTTTCAGACGCCCCTTGAAGAACTGCCCCAGCGCCACGCCCGAATAGATCACGGGCAGCGTATCGGCCAGCGTTCGGACGGCTTCGGCCTGGGCCGCATACCAGCCGTAGAGGGTGTCGCCCGCGGCGCCGAACCGCATTTGTTCGGGTTCCGCGACCCAGCGGCTCAGTTCCGCCGTCGCCGCGCGGTCCGCCGGAGCGATCACCTGCCGCCTTGCACGCGGCGTCCGGCTGCGGCCGCCCGCGTCGAACGACTTGCGGGCCACGGCGGCGAAAAACCCCTCGCCCACGGTCCGGTGGGGATAGAACCGCCAGGTCCGGAACGGTCCCACGCACCCCTCGACGATTCCCCACGCCGGGTCCGGCGCCTCGACCGGCGCTTCGGCCGCCTCATCGCCGATCCGTTCCAGCAGGCGCTCCAGCGCCCCCTCGTCCTCGTCGCGGTTGAACGTGCAGGTGCTGTACAGCAGCGTGCCGCCGGGCCGGAGCGCCCGCCACGCTTCGGTCAAAATCGCATCCTGCCGCGCAGCACACAGCCTGACAATGCCCTCGCTCCACTCGCCGCGGGCCGCCTGATCCTTGCGGAACATGCCCTCGCCCGAACAGGGAGCGTCCACGGCCACCACGTCGAACCAAGCTTCGAAATCGCCCAGCGCCCTCGGCTCGCACGTCGTGACGGCCACGTTCCCCGTACCCCACTTGCGCACGTTGTCCGCCAGGACCTGCGCCCGGCGGCGGTCGATCTCGTTGGCCACGACCAACCCCTCGGGTCCCGCGAGCGAAGCGTAGAGGGTCGTCTTGCCGCCCGGTGCGGCACAGAGGTCCAGGATGCGGGCTCCGCGTGTCTGCGCGCCGCCGAGCAGCCGCCCCACCGCCTGCGAAGCGGCCTCCTGCACGTAGTAGGCCCCGGCATGGAACGCCGCATCGAGCGTAAACTGCGGACGCGCTTCGAGGTACCATCCCTGCTCGCTCCACGGTACGCGCCCGGCGGCCCCCAACCGCCCGAGCATGCGCTCATCGCTTTTGGCCGGATGGAGCCGCACCGAGACGGGCGGCACGGCGTCGAGCGCCTCGCACAGCGCACGCCCCTCGGCCTGGCCCAGCTCATGGCGGACCCGTTCGACGAACCCGGCGGGCAGGGGGATCGGCAAATCGTTCATCGGCTACTTGCGTGCCTTGAGTGCATCCAGACGTGCGCAGATTTTCTCCAGCACCCCGGGATCGGAGAAATCCTCGTGGTCCTTGTCCACCACCAGTACGTCGCCGTCGTAGAGATTTTCGATCCAATAATCGTACTTGTCGTTGAGCCGCTTGAGGTACAATTCATCGATGTTCATCTCGTATTCGCGGCCGCGCTTGCGGATCTGCGAAATGAGCGTCGGCACGCTCGCCTTGAGGTAGATCAACAGGTCGGGACGCGGGATGAGCGCCGTCACCAGCCGAAAAATCTTCATGTAGGTTTCGATGTCGCGCGTGGCCATCAACCCCATCTCGTGCAAGTTGTCGGCGAAGATGTGGGCATCCTCGTAAATCGTGCGGTCCTGGAAGATCACCCCTTGCTTGCCCTCGCGCAGCATGTCCATCGTCTGCTGGATGCGGCTGCCCAAGAAATAGATCTGGAGGTTGAACGACCAGCGGTTCATGTCCTCGTAAAAGTCGCCGATATAGGGGTTGTTGCACTCCTCCAGATAGGCTTTGGCGTCGTAACGCTCCGTCAGAATTCGGGTCAGCGTCGTCTTGCCGCTTCCGATATTCCCTGCTATGGCTATGTACATGTCAGTATGGGTTTTTCTCAGTTCAAAAAATCACAATTTGTCGTCCGCACGCGGGCGGGCGTAAAACGCCGTTTTGAGGGCGGCAGGCGGTTCGGGCGCTTTCGAGGCCGGTTCTGCGCTCCCCGGACCTAAGAGGTCCGTCTTGTGGGCGGCAGCCGGTTCGGCGCTTTCGGGCCGGTTCGGCGCTCCCCGGACCTAAGAGGTCCGTTTTATGAGCGGCAGCCGGTTCCGGCGCTTTCGAGCCGGTTCTGCGCTCTTTGGTTTTGCGGGCCGGAGCCAGCGGAGGTCTGCTCGGAGCCTATGCGGAGTGCAGTCCTCCGCATCCGGTGGCTGCGGACTGCCGCCGCTTGCAGCGGCGAGTTCTTCTGGATGCTCTGTGACCCCTCATCGATTATGAGGTTCGACAATACCTTTCAACCAGCTCACTTACCCGCAAAGTTCACCTTTCACCTTTCACTTTTCACCTTTCACCTGAAGCACGTCCTCCGCCACCCGGCGGTCGTTGACCAGCCGGGGCACCTTGTTCTTGCCGCGGAGGCGCATCCAGTCCAGAAAGCGTCCCCGCTCGACGACCGTCACGCGCTGCCGTTCGAGGGTGGTCCGCCGCTTGGCATCGTAATCCGAATTGACAGCCCGCAGGCAACGGTCGAGCTCTTCGGCGAACCGCTCGCGGCTCGCGGGCTCGCGCTCGAACTCCACGATCCACTCGTGCGCCCCGCGCTCGCGCAGCGACATGTAGCACGGCGCCACGGTATACTCTCCGACCACCGCCCCCGTCGCCTCGCAGGCCCCGACCAGCGCCCGGTCGGCATTGTCGACGATCAGCTCTTCGCCGAAAACGTTGATATACTGACGTGTGCGTCCCGCGAAACGGATGCGGTAGGGATCGGTCGCGGTGAACTCCACCCGGTCGCCGATCTCGTAGCGCCACAACCCGTTGTTCGAGGTGATGAGCAAGGTGTACGCCTTGCCCGCCTCCACTCCCTCGAGCGGCACGACCGCGCCGTCGTCGCCCCGGAACTCATAGAACGTCCCGTAGTCGAGCATCAGCAGCATGTCGTCGCGCCGCGGATCGTCGGCCAGCGCGAAGAAGCCCTCCGAGGCGTTGTAGGTCTCCATGTAGTGCATCCTGTCCGAGGGGATCAGCTCCTCGAACGAGCGGCGGTAGGGCTTGAACTCCACCCCGCCGTGGGCGAACATCTCCAGATGGGGCCATACCTCCAGCAGGTGCCGCTTCCCGGTGTACTCCAGCACGCGGCGCATGAGCGCGAGGTTCCACGACGGCACCCCGGCAAAGGCCGTGATGCGCTCTCCCGTGCACTCGCGGCAGATGGCGTCGGCCTTTTGCCAGAAATCGGGGATGATGGCCGTCTCGGTCCGCGGGGCGCGGAACCAGCCGCTCCAGAACGTCGTCTCGTGGATCAAGAGCGCCGAGAGGTCGCCCACCAGATTGCCCCGCTCGGCGACGCACGAGCCGCCCAGCGTGAGGGTCTTGCCCTCGAACACGCGGGTCGCGGGGTAGTTGGCCGCATAGACCGTGGCCACGTCGCGCATCCCCAGCGTGTGGTTCCACCACAGCGACTCCCGCGTCACGGGGATGTATTTGCTGCGGTCCGAGGTCGTGCCCGACGAGCGGGCGAAGAGCTCCACGCGCCCCGGCGCCGTCACGTTCCGCACCCCCTCCATCATCCGTTCGATGAACGGTTTGAACGTGTCGTAGTCGAACGTCTCGACCGCCGACTGGAACTGCCCGACGGTATGCACCCGCCCCAGCCCGTAGCGCTCGCCGAACTCCGTGCGCCGTCCGCGCCGCAAGAGCCGGCGCAGCATGCGCTCCTGCACCTCCAGCGGATGGCGCCGGAACCGGTCGATCGCTCGCTCCCGCTGCGAGAACCACGCTTTGAGTATTGTGCTGCGAAATGACAAGGGGCCGATGAATTTTTAATTCTTAATTCTCAATTGAAAAAGTATCCCACCTTTCCCACCGAAGCCGGCATGGCGAATACCACCACGCGGTCGTAGGGGTTGATCTCCATGTTTTCGACGGCGATGAATACCTTGTCGCCCCGGACGATGCCGCCGATGATCGTATCCTCGGGCAGTCCCAGCTCCTTGATGCGGGCCTTGGTGGCCGGGGAGTTGGGCTTGACGATGAACTCCAGCACCTCGGCGTCGCTGCCCGTCAGGCACTTGATGGCCTGCACATCGGTCGACATGGTGAAGCGGAAGATATTCGACGCCGTGACCAGCTTTTTGTTGATGATCGTGTCGATACCGATGGACTCCGCGAGGTTGATGTAGTTGAGGTTCTCGACCTCGGCGATCACTTTCTTCACGCCCATGCGCTTGGCGAGCATGGCCGCCAGGATATTCGTTTCGCTGCGGCCCGTCACCGCGACGAACGCATCCATGTTCGACAGCCCCTCCTCCATCATGGCCTCGGTATTGCGGCCGTCCTCGTTGATGATGAGCGTCTTGTCGAGCATCTCGGCCAGGCGGTAGGCCTTTTCGGCGTTGTAGTCCACCAGCTTGATGTTGACCTCGTCCTGCAACTCCGTGGCGACGCGGATTCCGATGCGCGAACCGCCCAGGATCATCATGTTCTTGATCTCGATGTTCATCTGCCCCGAGTACTCCATCACCTCCCGAACGGCATCCTGCCGGGCGATGACGTAGATCACGTCGCCCTCCATGAAGCGTTCGCCCTCGCGCGGAATGATCGTCTGCCCCCCGCGCGTAATGGCCACCGTGCGGTAACTCAGGGGCGCCTGGTCGTCGTCGAAACCCGTGAGCACCTGTCCGACCAGCGGCGAAGCCGGCTCGAGTCGGAAGACCACCAGCGAGAGCTTGCCGCTCGAAAAATCGACGTACTCGGTGGTCGAGGTGTGGCCCAGCAGGTTGATGACCTCGCGGGCAGCGACCTTTTCGGGATAGAAGAGGTAGTCGATGCCCATGTCGATGAACATCTCCTTGTTGTTGGGTTCGAGGTATTCGTTGTTGTCGATGCGGGCGATGGCCTTGCGGGCTCCCAGCTTCTTGGCCAGCATCGCCGCCACGACGTTGTCGTTCTCGATGTGGTTCACGGCGATGAAGAGGTCGCATTTGCGCACCGCGGCCTTGCGCAGCACGGCGAACGTGGTCGAATCGCCCTCGACCGAGATCACGTCCGCCAGGCTCCCCACCTCCGCGAGCAGCTTCGGATCGCTGTCGATGATGGTGATGTCGTGGCCGTTTCCGCTCAGCATCTTGGCCAGGTGGCTGCCCATCTCGCCCGCTCCCGCTATCACGATTCTCATAGTTCGCCGTTCTCTTTTTCCGCCCCGAAGCCTTTGCGTCACCACGGGTACCGTTTTTGCAAATTATCTTACAAATGTATACATTTGTCGCCGAAAGCCAAAATTTCAGCACACAAAACTATCCAATACAATGCCAACCTGGTTGATCGTCCTCCTCTGCTCCATAGCCGCCGTCGCCCTGTTCGTCGTGGGCATGTCGCTCACGCTGATGCTCAAGGGGCACCACATCGACTCCGAAATCTCGACCAACAAGAACATGCAGCGACTCGGGATCCGCTGCGCCGTGCAGGAGTCGCGCGAGGATTCGGGCCAGACCGACTGCGCCGACGCCGGCTGCTCGGGCAACTGCTCGGCCTGCGACATCGAAAAGGAGGATTCCTGATCGTCATTCCGGACGCTTCCCCCTTGTCATTCCAGACGCTCCATTTCGTCATTCCTCTCCCGTCGCCCTCGAAACGGACCTCTCGGGTCCGGCGAACGGGCGAACGAACGAACAAGGGGTGGCCTCTGTTCGTTCGTTCGGTTCGGTCGGTCGGGCGCATCCCGGAGAATGATTATTTATATTTAGAGGCCGCTACCCGGGCTATCTATTTGGTCGGGTTCATCGAGGACGAGTAGATTCGTTTCCGGCCGATGGCCGGAAACGGCAGTCCGCAGCCCCCGGATGCGGAGGACTGCATCGGTTCCCGATTTGCCCTCCGCTGGCTGCAAACTGCAAAAGATGACGCAACACCCGGACGACCACTCGTTAGGTTCTACGGACACAGAAAACACTTTCCACTTTCACCTTTTCGTGCAGTTCGCAGCCAGCGGCGGGCGTAAGACGCCCGTTTTATGGGCGAATGATGGTCTGCGTGCTTTCGGGCAGGTTCCGCGCTCCCCGATTTCGCAGTCCTCCGCCCGGGGTGGCTGCGGACTGCCGCCGCTTGCAGCGGCGAGTTCTTTGCTATACCCTGCGACCCCTCGACCCTGCTCGGGGATCGAAAACACCTTTCACCTTTGTCTTTTCACTTTTCACCTGTTTTGCGACCCCTCGACCCTGCTCGGGGATCGAAAGTACCTTTCACTTTTCACCTTTCACCTTTCACCTTGTTTACGGCGGCTTGACTTTGCTCCCGCTCGGCATAGCCTGCAAGCAGCCTCTGCGCTCGCTTACCCGCAAAGTTCACCTTTCACCTTTCACCTTTCACCTTTCACCTTGTCTGCCCCTCCCGTTTTTTCTTCTGTTTTATCCGAACGGTACACTTTTTGCCCCTTTTGCGGTAAACCGAAAGGCATGCCGGAAAGCACACGCTTTTTCGGGTGCGTGAGGCAACCATAATTGTTTAATTAAAAAGCAAAAAAAAGTTATGAGACAGTCTAACAACGGCGACAAAGAGCGCAGCGAAGGGATGAAAGGACACGTCAACAATCCCGAAGGCCACAACCAGTTCACCGAAAACAAATCGTCGAGCCGCGGCAGCTCTTCGAGCCGCAGCGAGGGTTCTTCAAGCCGGGGCGAAAGCCGCAGCGAGGGTTCGTCGAGCCGGGGTCGCGGAAACACGACCGAGAGCTCCGAGAAACGCAGCGAGGCCATGAAAGGCCACGTCAACAACCCCGAGGGCCGCAACGGTACGGGCCACACCGGCAGATCGTCGTCGAGCCGGGGCGAGGGCCGCAGCAGTAGCTCTTCGAGCCGCAGCGAAAGTTCGTCGTCCAGCCGGGGCGGACGCGGTACGTCGGAGAGCAGCGAGACCCGCAGCGAGGCCATGAAAGGCCACGTCAACAACCCCGAGGGTCACAACCAGTACACCAAGAACAACCGGTAATCGCACGTTTTCCCGGCGCGGATTCTCCGCCGGGTAAAGTCGTGGATGGCGTCACACGGGGCAAACGCGCCCCGTGTGTCGTTACGGGCGCAACGAAAAGCGGCCTCCCGAAAGGGGAAGCCGCTTTGATTTTTTGTCGTCTGGAGCCTACTCGCTCAGGGGAGTGACGCTCACGTAGGATTTGCCCTCGCCTTTCTTGCAGAAAGCGACGGTTCCGTTTACCAGGGCGAAGAGCGTGTGGTCCTTGCCCATGCCTACGTTCTCACCGGCGTTGTGTACCGTGCCGCGCTGGCGAACGATGATGTTGCCCGCCTTTGCGAACTGACCGCCGAAAAGTTTGATGCCGAGTCGTTTGCTCTCCGACTCACGGCCGTTCTTCGAACTACCTACACCTTTCTTGTGTGCCATGTTACTTCAGTTTTTAAAGGGTTACGCAACGATCTCCTCCACGAGAATCTGGGTCAGATACTGGCGGTGACCATTGCATTTCTGATAACCCGTTCTGCGCTTCTTCTTGAAGACCAGGACCTTGTCGTCCTTGAGGTGCTTCAGGATCTTGCACTTTACCGCGGCGCCTTTTACAACAGGTGCACCGACTTTGACCTGACCGTCGTTGTCTGTGAGCAGGACTTTGTCGAAACTTACGGACGAATTTTCTTCGCCCTGAAGACGGTGGACATAAAGTTTCCGACCTTTTTCAGCTTTAAATTGCTGACCTGCAATCTCTACTATAACGTACATTTAATGCGATAGTTATGTATTAGAACATAATTCGGAGTGCAAATATACGCATATTTATCGTATATACAACCTCTGCGGCGATTTTTTTTGCGCATATCCGCCTCTGGCATGGTTTTGGGCAGGGGTGGCGACGTCCGGCAAAAGCCGGCTGCGAGTGCATGCACCGAATATTGATTGTTTCCGACGATGCTTTCTTACGCGACCTGGTCCGGCTTTCGCTGCTGGACATCGAGGCCGAGGTGCGCTGTGCGTCGGACGGCCAGCAGATGCAGCGTCTGTGCCGAAAGGTGCTTTTCGACCTGGTGATCGTGCTGCGCGTGGCCCCGTTTTTGTGCGGCGACAACCCGGTGCGCGACCTGCGGCCCCAGGGACTGCGGCGCCCGTCGTTCTACGTGGTGTCGTGGCAGCAGTCCGAACAGACGGTGCTGAGCCTCTTGGAGTGCGGCGTGGACCAGTACATGACCTTTCCCGTGAGCCTGCAACGGCTGCGGCGCAAGGTCGGCGATTTCTTGACCAGGCAGTTGTGATGGAACGACTCTATATCCTCTACTCGGCTGCGGCGGCTGCGGCGACGGTCCTGCTGCTCGCGGCGCGGCTTGCGGCCGGTCTGCGTGCGCGCAGGCGGCGGAGCCGGGACGCGGTGCTCGGCAGCCGCTACCTGCACATCCTCATGCTGGCGCTCGCCGCCGGGGACGGCAAGGCGCCGCGCTTCCCGCTGATCCGCCGCTCGGGAGCCCGGCTGCTGCTGGCCGAGACCCTCGCGGGGGTCGTCTCGGCCACCTACGGCCTCGATTCCGAGCCGCTGCGCCGCATCGTGGCGGCTTACCGGCTCGACACGTGGCTGCTCCGCCGTGTCGCCCGCTCCTCGGGCTACCGCCGGGCCCGCTACCTGTGGCTGCTCGCGGGACTGCCCGCATCGGCCGAGGTAGCGGCCCGCTGCGCGCGATACCGGGCGAGCCGCAACCGCTGCGTGCGTTTCTGCGCCCTGATGACACGGCTGGCGGCCGACCCCTCGACGGCCCTGCGGCTGATGGCCGACCACACCGATCCGTTCTCGGCCGGCGAGGTGGCCGAGATCATGACCCTCCTCCGACGCGGGATGCTGCCGATCGCCTACGAACCGCTGGTCGAATCGCCCGTGCGCAACCTGAGGATGGTGGGGCTGAGCATCGTGCGGCAGTTCGGCATCGAGGAGGCCGAAGCGCACCTGCTGCGGATCGTCGAGCAGGACGAGGCGCCCGAACTGGGACGCGAGGCGCTCTACACGCTCTGCTCGCTGCGGCGGCCGCTCGCGCGGCGCGAGGTGGCGGAGCGTCTGCGCCGGATGGAGGCCCCCGAGCGCAAGGCGCTGATGCGCTACATGGCCCGCGAGGGTTACTCTCCGGCGGCCCTCCACAAACTCTTCGGGGAGCGGGAACGCCCCTATTACGAATCGCTCGTCAAATCCTACAAACGGTGTCTGGCATGTCGGTAGCCCTCTTTCTGCTGCTCGCGGCATGCTCGGTGTGTGCGCTGGCACTGCTCTATCGGATCGTCCGGTCGCGCAACAAGCGGCGCCTGCTCGGTGACATGCGGGGTCCGTCGTGCGGGCCGCTGGACGGCGTGGGCGTCTCGGTGCTGGTGAGCGGCACGGGCGAGATGAAGCAGATCGAGAACCTGCTTTCGGTCGAATACGCCCGCTACGAGGTGGTGGTCGTGCTCGACGCGCGGCGCTACCCGCAGCAGTTCGCGGCGCTGGTGGCCCGCTACTGCCTGATCCGGGTGGACCACACCCCCTCGGAGGAGCTTCCCGCGGACGGGGTGCGGATGATGGGGCGCTCGCGCAAGCGGTGCTTCCGCCGGCTGGTGCTGCTCGACCGGGCCCAGGACACGCCCGCGGGGGATTTCGACGCTGCGGCCGCCGCAGCGGCTTACGATTATGTGCTGCCCGTCCGTGCCGGGCAATACCTGGTGCCGGGCGCCGTCGAGCGGCTGGTCGCCGAACTGGGCGAGGAGCCTGCGGGCCGTATCCGCGCGATCCGCGCGCCCCTCGGCGAACCCGGAGTTCTGCTGAGCCGCGAAGCGGTGGTCGAGGCCGGAGGATTCGCCAACCGCCCGCTGCGGAGCATCCCGTCCCGGCACCGCAAGACCCTCTGGGAACCCGTTTTCTGCACCCCCGATGTGCGGTGTGTGCGCACACACCGCCTCATTCGGGTCTTGGGACTGCTGCTGGCGGCTGCCATCGCCGCCGCGGTTTGGAGCGGACGCTGGCCGCTCGCGGCCGTGCTGCTCACAGCCGCTCTCGTCTGGGCCGCAGCGGGTTGTGCCCGAGAGGCCCTCTCCGACCTGCCCGCGGCCTGCTTCGGCGGGTGGAGGCGCTGGCGGAATCTATGGCAATTTTGATGTTAAAAATTTCACAATATCGTAAATTCTTTCTACCTTTACCATGGTAATCGAAAACCGCGACTTAAAAAATGTTTCGACGATGATTAACGACAAGGTGAGAATGTATCTGCTGCCTCCGCTGTTCAACGCGGCAGTCAGAGCCGGAGCCGCGATCATGCACATCTACAAGAACCTCGACGATTACGACATAAGCCTCAAGAACGACCGCACCCCCATCACCGTGGCCGACCGCCTGGCCCACAAGACCATCCGCGAATACCTCGGCCCCACGCGCATCCCGATCCTATCGGAAGAGGGGCGCGAGATGCGCTACGACGAGCGCCGCAACTGGGAGCTCTACTGGCTGGTGGACCCGCTCGACGGCACGGTCGAGTTCATCAAGGGCAACAACGAATTCACGGTCAACATCGCCCTGATGGAGAACAACGTCTGCATGGGAGCGGTGATCTACGTCCCCTATTTCGAAAAGATATACGTCGCGGGCCGCGGCGACGGCGCCTACCTGAGGGAGCACATCGCCCCGGCCGCTGACGCCGACTACACCTACGATGAGATCGTCGCGGGGTGGACGCGCCTGCCGCTGGAGCGCGAAGCGGGCCACGCCCGGCAAATCGTGGCCCTCTCGCGGTCGCACCAGACCCCCGAGACGCGCGAGCACGTCGACCGGCTGCGCGAACGCCACCCCGACCTGGGGATCGTCGAGCAGGGCAGCTCCTACAAGTTCTGCATGCTGGCCGAGGGCACGGTCGACTACTACGTCCGCACCACGCACACCTACGAATGGGACACGGCGGCCGGGGAGCTGATCCTCGCCGAGGCCGGGGGCCTGACGCGCTCGCTGCCCGACGAGCGGGAGCTGCGCTACAACGAGGAGGACCTGCACAATCCGTGGTTCTACTGCCGCTCGAAATACTGCAAGTTGTAGCGGAGGAGTTCAGTTGCGAACGGGCGAACGAACAAAGGCTCCCCCCTTGTTCGTTCGTTCGTTCGGATTTTTCACCTCGCCCCCTGCCCGAACGGGCGAACGAACAAACACAGGCCACCCCATGTTCGTTCGTTCGGTTCGTTCGGTTGGGCGCGTCCCCCTCTGCGAACGCCGAACGAACAACACAAGCCCACCCCTTGTTCGTTCGTTCGGTTCGTTCGGTTGGGAATGTACAGGAATATCTATCTATATAGAAATCGAAATGTCATTCCCGAGCCTTGCGTGAGGAATCTACCGCTTTTTCCCCTGCCCGAACGGGCGAACGAACGCACAGAGGCCTCCCCTTGTTCGTTCGTTCGTTCGGTTCGTTCGGTTGGGAGTGTACAGGAATAGAAATTTTCTGACATGTAATTTACCTTGTACTTGTTTTGCGGGCTGCAGCCAGCAGCGGCCGTCTTACACCCGGCGAACGCCCGAACGAACAAACACAGGCCACCCCCTGTTCGTTCGTTCGGGCGTTCGGTTGGCTGTGTACATGAATATATATATGTATTAATATATTTAGTAATATATATATTTATATAGATCGATCTTTATTTGAACTTACGACACCTCGAACGGGTTTGGGGGTCGAATAGTCCGTTGATTATCACGGCCGTGTGTCATTCCTTACACCCGTTGTCATTCCGAGCCTCGCGCGAGGAATCTTCCGCTTATTTAACTTTAAGTAAATCACCTCGCCCCCTGCCCGAACGGGCGAACGAACGAACAGGGGGTGGCCTCAGTGCGTTCGTTCGGGCGTTCGGACAGGGCGCATCCCCGGAAAATAATTATTTACTTATATCGAACTTGCGAACCCCTCGACGTTGCTCGGGGATCGAGAATTCGCCGTTGCTCGGGCTCTTGGGGTGCCCGGACGAGCGGATTCGTTTCCGGCCGCCGGCCAAAAAACGACAGTCCGCAGCCCCCGGACCGCGAATTCGGGTAGCGCAGAACCGGCCCGAAAGCACGCAGACCATCATTCGCCCATAAAACGGACCTCTTAGGTCCGCCGAACGGGCGAACGAACGAACAAGGGGTGGCCTCTGTGCGTTCGTTCGGGCGTTCGGGTGTTCGGGTGTTCGGGCGTTCGGCGTTCGGGCGTTCGGTCCCGCCCCGAAATCGAAAAAAGCAGGGCCCGGTTTCGGGCTCTGCTCTTCGATCGAGCGCAATCGGATTACTTGCGCGTGTCGCTGTTCTTGTCCACGGCGTTGAAGACGGCCAGGGTCTTCTTGTCGTCCATGAGCGTGAGCTGCGAACCCTTGATCTCGAAACGGTCCACCTCGTCGAGCATCTTCACGAAAGCGTCCTCGTACTGCATGTCGGGGCAGGCCATGCGCGTCATACCCATGTTCTCGAAATCGAGCTTGCGGTCCCGGATCTGGTATTTGCCGAAGAAGCGGTTGCAGTTGGTGCGGCCCGAAACCAGCGTGTCGGCAGGGTCGAAATGCAAGGTGAACGCATCGGCCTGGGACGAGATCGCCGAGGCGGGAATGCCGGGCATGGTGGCCAGTTTCCAGGTCGTGCCCTCCAGAGCCTTGTCGTGTTTGGCGCCGCCGCAGGCGGTCATTGCCAGGAGCAGCGCAGCGGCTGCGATGATCTTTTTCATACGTCAGTTATTTGAGTTTACAAAATCTATCCGAACAACTCATTCAAAATGCGCGCCAGACGGTATCCGGCCCGCACGATCTGCTGCTCGGCCAGCGGCCGCACCCGGTTGAGCAGGTCGCGCGACTGCGTTTTGCCGAGCTGCGCGCCGGGTTCCACCCATTCGTGGATCGTGCGGCAGTCGCGGGCCGTCTCTTCGAGCCACTCGCGGGGCGTTCCGGCGGCGATCCGCTCCCGCTCGCGGCGCGTCGAGCGGTCGAGCTGGTCGCGGTAGTCGGCATACCCCCACGCATGGCACAATTCCAGTGCCGGAGTGTCCCAGAAAGCGTGGAATTCGTACCGGCGCTCCTGGAGCCGGAACTCGAAATTACGGTACCACGGGTATTTGACGTGGACCGGGCAGTGCATGTCGGCGACGGTGTGGACGAGAAACCGGATCGCAACCACGACCGTCGAATCGTCCAGCGAACGGCGGTTGCGCAACTGCTCGACGAGCGTCTCGACGAACGCCACGGCGTCGCCCTTTTCGCGCGGGACGTAGCGGCATGCGGCGTCCACGTCGGCGCCGTGCCAGGCCGAGGTGTGGCGGTAGGCGGGCTCGTGGCGGATTTCATCCATCCACGAAGCGTAGTAGACGATCGAGCGGCCTGCGAGACAGCGCTCCAGGTTTTTCTTCGCCCGGGGCGTGAGGTTGCACTCGGCGATGTGGGCCACGGCGTCGTGCCCCATGCGTCCCCACCCGTAGGCCGAACCGCAGGCGGCGCACAGCGCCACGCACAGCGAAAGCAAAATTTTTTTCATCGTAAGACAAAAGTACGGAATTAAATCCGCCCGCGCAAATCCGCGCCGCACACGAAAAAGCCGCCCGGAATTTCCGGGCGGCGTAACAGGCTGCGGCCAGCGACCTACTCGGCCTGCCGGGTGAGTTTGATGCCGATCTCCAGTTTGGTCGAATTGTCGAAAAGACCGGTCACGAATTGCAGGATGTCGGCCTTTGCGATGGTCATCTCCTCGCTCATCGAGATACCCGCATCGGGCACCGCCGAGCCGATCACGTCTAACAGAAGCTGCTTGAAAGGCAATATCATCTCCCGGTCGACGTAGAGCGTCAGTACATCCTGCTCGACTTTGTATTTGAGCGGCAAGGCGAAGACCTCCTCGTTGCTCACCAGCGCGAGGCGGTATTTGGCAATCAACCCCTCGATCACCGAAACGATAGGCGCACCGAGCGTCCCGGGATCGACCCGCGAGATGAACGGCTTGTCCACCGAGAGGAAGATCTTGTCACCCTGCGTATAGTATTTGATAAGGTCTACGGGTATGGCAGGATACATCACCGGATCGGGGAACACGAGGGTTTCCGTACCGAAAGTCGGGGAGAAAATATCGGTCATCCCGTTTTCCAGCGTCACCGTGTGGTAGCGGGCCGCCAGGCGGCCGTCGTCCAAGAGGTCCAGCCCGGCAAGCCCCTGCACATAGTAGATGCCCGCCAGTTGTGGAAGCATCATCTCGATCAGCGCCCACTCGATCTCCGTGGTGCCGAGCATCAGCTTCGGCGCGCCCTGCTCGTTCCACTCGGAAGCGATGAAGAGACCGAAATCGTAACTCGCCTGGTCGAACCTGGGTGAATAGCTGCCGATCAGTTCCGACGCGAATTTGGCTTTCTGGCTGATCGCCACCTCGACGGGCTGCACACCGGGAGCGCTCAGCACCAGCTTCGCGCTGCGGGGCGACGAAGCGGTGTTGGGCTGGACGGTGACCTGCACGCCGCCCGCAACCACGCGGGGCGTGACCCAGCCCGTCTCGGCACCGGCGTAGATCACCTCGGCCGAGAACGAGGCGAGGTGCTCGGTCTCGACGGCCAGCGTCTTGGTATAGGAGCCGCTCGTAAAACCGAACTCACCGGTTTCGGGGGTAAGTCGGGGGGGGGTTGCGTCGTCGTCGCTGCACGCAACGAAAGCCGCCGAAGCGAAAGCGACGGCCAGCAGGACGAAGATTCGGGTAGATAATGTTTTCATAATCCGTTTGTTTTGGTTTTTTTCGGTTTGCTCTTTGGCTGCAAAATTAGGCTCCGCCGCGCGCAACCGCAAATCTATTCATCGAACCGCAAAATTCTCAAAACAAACACCCGGATTTTCCCGATGAACCCGGACATGAAAAAAGACCGCGGCACACGAGCCGCGGTCCCTCACCAAACTTTTTATCGTTGAGCACTAATACTCCAGCACGCTCAGGCGCTTGTAGCCGTTGTAACGCCACCGGGCGTTCTGCTCGGCGGCCTGGAACAGCTCCTCGGCCTCGGCCGGGAACGCCTTTTGGAGCGAGGTGTAGCGCACCTCTTTCTTCAGGAAATCCTGGAATTTGGACCAGTCTGGCTCCTTGGAATCGAGCACGAACGGGTTTTTGCCTTCGGCTTCGAGCTGCGGATTGTAGTGCCACAGGTGCCAGTAGCCGCAAGCCACGGCCTCCTTGCCCACGGTCTGCGTGCGGGTCATGCCGCCCTTGATGCCGTGGTTGATGCACGGCGCGTAGGCGATCACCAGCGACGGACCGGGATAGGCCTCGGCCTCTTTCAGCACGTTGAAGAGCTGCTGCTGCGAGGCGCCGATCGAAACCTGGGCCACGTAGACATAGCCGTAGGTCATGGCCATGGCGCCGAGGTCTTTCTTGCGGATGCGCTTGCCGCTCGAGGCGAACTTGGCCACCGCACCCACGGGGGTCGATTTGGACGACTGGCCGCCGGTGTTGGAGTAGACCTCCGTGTCGACCACCAGGATGTTCACGTCCTCGCCCGTGGCCAGCACGTGGTCCACGCCGCCGTAGCCGATGTCGTAGGCCCAGCCGTCGCCGCCGATGATCCACTGCGATTTCTTCACCAGCCAATCCTTGTGTTCGAGAATCTTTTGGCAGTAGTCGCAGCCGCAGGCTTCGAGCATCGGGACCAGGCGCGCCGTCACCTCGGCCGAAGCCGACGACGAGCCGCGCGCGGCGATCCACTCCTGCATCACGGCCTTGAGTTCGGCGGAGCATTTTTCGCACGAGGCGATCGCCTCCTCCATCGTCTGCTGGATGCGGTCGCGGAGCTTCTCCACGCCGATGTGCATGCCCAGGCCGAACTCGGCGTTGTCCTCGAAGAGCGAGTTGGCCCAGGCCGGACCGCGCCCCTCGGCGTTGGTGCAGTAGGGCGTCGAGGGGGCCGAACCCGAGTAGATCGAGGTGCAGCCCGTGGCGTTGGCCACCATCATCTTGTCGCCGAACAACTGCGAAATAGCCTTGATGTAGGGCGTTTCGCCGCAGCCGGCGCAGGCGCCCGAGAACTCGAACAGGGGTTGCGCGAACTGGAGGTTCTTGACCGACCGGGTCTTGTCGACCACCTGCTTGTAACCCACGTTTTTGTTGATCCACTCCCAGTTCTTCTGCTGGGGCAGCTGCGACTCGAGCGGTTTCATCACCAGCGCTTTCTCTTTGGCCGGGCAAACGTCCACGCAGTTGGAGCAGCCCGTACAGTCGAGCGGCGTGAGCTGGATGCGGAACTTGTACTGCTTGGTCTCGCCCAGGCCCTGCTTCCACTCCACGCCCGAAGCGGCCGCCTCGGCCTCGGTGGCCAGGAACGGACGGATCACGGCGTGCGGGCAGACATAGGCGCACTGGTTGCACTGGATGCAGTTCTCGATGATCCACTCCGGCACGTTCACGGCGATGCCGCGCTTCTCCCAGGCGGCGGTGCCGTTCTCCCAGGTGCCGTCCTCGCGGCCGTTGAAAGCCGAGACGGGCAGGTCGTCGCCTTTCAGGCCGTTGATCGGCTCGACGATCTTCCGCACGAACTCGGGGCACGCGGCGTCCGAGGCGTGGGCGAAGCCGCTCTCCTCGATCGAGGCCCACTCGGCGGGCACCTCGACCTTTTCGACGGCAGCGCCGCCGGCGTCGACGGCCGCGTAGTTCATGTTGACGATGTCCTCGCCTTTCTTGCCGTAGGACTTGAGGATGGCGTGTTTCATCTCCTCGACGGCTTTCTCGAACGGAATGACGTTTGCGATCTTGAAGAACGCCGACTGCATGATGGTGTTCGTGCGCGACCCCAGCCCCAGTTCGGCGGCGATCTTGGTGGCGTTGATGATGTAGAAATTGATGCGGTTCTTCGCCAGGTACGCTTTCATGTGGTCGGGCAGCGTGCGGCAGGTGGTCTCGGCGTCGTGCACCGAGTTCAGGAGGAACGAACCGCCGGCTTTCAGCCCCTTGAGCACGTCGTACTTGTCGACGTACGAGGGCACGTGGCAGGCCACGAAATCGGGCGTGGTGACCAGGTAGGGCGAGGTGATCGGCAGGTCGCCGAAACGCAGGTGCGACGAGGTGTAGCCGCCCGACTTTTTCGAGTCGTAGGAGAAATAGGCCTGGCAGTACTTGTCGGTCGTGGTGCCGATGATCTTGATCGAGTTCTTGTTGGCGCCCACCGTACCGTCGGCGCCCAGGCCGAAGAACAAAGCCTCGAACGTGCCGGGCTTGGCCAGCGAAATCTCCTCGCCGACGGGCAGCGAGCGGAACGTCACGTCGTCGACGATACCCACCGTGAACTGGTTCTTGGGCTCGTTGGCCGCAAGGTTCTGGAAGACGGCCAGCATCTGCGCCGGGGTGGTGTCCTTGGACGAGAGGCCGTAACGGCCGCCGATGATCAGCGGCTTGCACGCGCAGGGAATGTCCTTGCACGAAGCGAAAGCCTCCACCACGTCCAGGTAGAGCGGATCGCCGTTGGCTCCCGGCTCCTTGGTGCGGTCCAGGACGCAGATGCGCTTGACGGTCTCGGGCAACACCTGACCCAGGTATTTCACCGAGAACGGACGGTAGAGGTGTACCGTGACCACGCCCACCTTTTCGCCTTGCGCGCGCAGGTAGTCGACCGTCTCCTTGAGGGTCTCCGTGACCGAACCCATCGCCACGACCACGCGCTCGGCGTCGGGCGCACCGTAGTAGACGAACGGCTTGTATTCGCGGCCGGTGATGCGCGAAATCTCCTGCATCGTCTCAGCCACCATGTCGGGCACGGCGTCGTAGAATTTGTTCGAGGCTTCGCGGGTCTGGAAATAGATGTCGGGGTTCTGGGCCGTACCGCGCGTGACGGGGTGCTCGGGATTGAGCGCGCGGTCGCGGAACGCCTTGAGGGCGTCGCGGTCGAACATGGCCGTCAGCGCAGCCTCGTCGATCAGCTCGATCTTCTGGATCTCGTGCGAGGTGCGGAATCCGTCGAAGAAATGGAGGAACGGCACGCGCGATTTCAAGGAGACGATGTGCGCCACGCCGGCCAGGTCCATGACCTCCTGCACCGACGAGGTGGCCAGCATGGCGAAGCCCGTCTGGCGGGTAGCCATGACATCCTGGTGGTCGCCGAAGATCGAGAGCGACTGCGCGGCCAGCGCGCGGGCCGAGACGTGGAACACGCCCGGGAGCAGCTCGCCGGCGATCTTGTACATGTTGGGGACCATCAGCAGCAGGCCCTGCGAGGCGGTGAAAGTCGAGGTCAGCGCACCGCTCTGCAACGAGCCGTGCACGGCGCCGGCGGCACCGGCTTCGGACTGCATCTCGACGACCCGCACGGTCTCGCCGAAGATGTTCTTGCGGCCCTGGGCGGCCCATTCGTCCACCAGCTCGGCCATGGTCGAAGAGGGCGTGATGGGATAGATGGCTGCGACTTCCGAGAACATGTAGGCCACATGGGCCGCAGCGTAGTTACCATCGCAGGTGATGAATTTCTTTTCTGCCATTTCGTTGAAATTTAATAATTATATGTGTGTTTTTCTCTGATTCGGATGGAACAAGCGTTGCAAAGATAGCAATTCCGCCGGAAAAAACACCCTTATTTTTGTACAAAAAGATTGCATTTTTTGACTTTTCGGTGTTATTCCGTTAACAGCTCGGAGTGTGATTCCTTTCACAGCGAACCCACGGGAAATCACTGATTTGCAAAACGGTTAACCGAGAAAGGATTATCCGGTTTTTCCAGGCGAAAAAGGGCGTCGGGCAGCATACGGAACCTCCGTCCCCGAGTTCCCGGTCGGCGCAAAGGCTTCGATAACGCAAACGGCGCATAGAATAGGCCATTCGGACACACGGGTTGCCAAATCGGGAAAAATGATTACTTTTGCTTCCCGTAAAAGCGCGTTCTTTACATATCGTATTCATAAGTATCGACATTCCTGAATTCTGGTAAAATTTTTGAAACTGTTGGCAGATGCTTCACCCGGGGAGGGTGTGTGTCGTCTTGCCAACAACGGTTTACCAGAGCCGAGGAATGGAATTTCGGCGCCCGCTTTCCCTTTCTTGTCCGGCGGCGTTCGAATGCTTACAAAAATTGCGAACAGCGGCAGGACTTTTGGATTCACTCGATTCGAATCTTCACAATCACCCAAGAATCCACTTTCACATGGCGTCACCACGTTCTGTCGCTGTTCTTTTTTTCGTATCTTTGCCGCAATGATTCCCTATCGCACACGTACACTCGACAACGGCCTGCGGGTCGTCGTCAACCGCGACCGAACCTCGCGCCTGGCCGCGGTCAACCTGCTCTACGAGGTCGGCGCCCGCAACGAGGACCCCGGCCGCACGGGCTTCGCGCATCTGTTCGAACACCTCATGTTCCGCGGCACGCGCCGGGTCCCGAATTTCGACCTGCCGGTACAGATGGCTTCGGGCGACAACAACGCCTTTACGAACAACGACTACACCGATTTTTACATCACGCTCCCGGTGGACAACATCGAGACGGCCCTCTGGCTCGAAAGCGACCGCATGGAGGGGCTGGACATCACCCCCGAAAAACTCGAAACCGAGAAGAAAGTGGTGATCGAAGAGTTCCGCCAGCGCTACCTCAACCAGCCCTATGGCGACCAGACGATGCTGCTGCGCGCGCTCTGCTACAAGGTCCACCCCTACCGCTGGTCGGCCATCGGCCTTAGGCCGGACCACATCGCCGCCGCCACGCTCGCCGACGTCGAAGCGTTCTACCGCGCCCACTACCACCCCTCCGGCGCCATCCTCTCGATCTCGGCCGATCTCGAGGAGGAGCGGATGCTCGCACTCGCGGAAAAGTGGTTCGCTCCGCTCGCCGACCGGCCCTCGCCTCCCGCGTCCATCCCCGCCGAACCCGCGCAGACGGCACCCCGCCGCGAGGAGGTCGAGCGCGACGTGCCGGCTACGACCGTAACGGTCGCCTACCACATGGGCTCCCGCACCTCGCCCGAATTCTACACGGCCGACCTGGTTTCGGACCTCCTCTCGGGCGGCGATTCGGCGCGGCTCTACCGCAGCCTGGTCCAGGGGCGCAAGCTGCTCTCGTCGGTCAACGCCTACGTCTCGGGCGATGTCGATCCGGGCTTGTTCGTCTTCACGGGCCAGCTGCTGCCGGGCGTCGAACCCGCCGCGGTCGAGGAGGCGTTCCGCGCCGAAATACGCGCGCTCTGCACCGAGCCGCCCACGCCTTACGAGACCGAAAAGGTGAAAAACAAGTTCGAAGCCAACACGCTCTTCGGCGAGTTGAACGTGATGAACAAGGCCATGAACCTGGGCTACTACGAAATGCTCGGCGACCTGGAACTCGTCAACCGCGAGATCGACCTCTACCGGGGTGTCGGCTACGACGACATCGCGGCTTTCTGCCGCCGCACGTTCCGCGACGAGAACGCATCCACCCTGATTTACCGAGCCAAATGACACAGCCGCCCCTCACCATTCCCGACAAGATCGCCATCCAGCAGGCACAGCGCACGACGCTTGCGAACGGCATGGAACTCTACACGCTCCCCTCGGACGATTTCGAGGTGCTGCGCCTTTCGTTCGTATTCCGCGCCGGGTCGTCCCGCCAGCAGGTCCCTTTCTCGGCCTCTGCCACGGCCGGGCTGCTTTCGGAGGGCACGCGCAGCCTGACGGCGCAGCAGATCGCCGAGCAGCTCGACTACTACGGCTCGTGGTTCGACGTGAACGTCGACCGCGACTGCGCCTACATCAGTTTCGCCATGCTCTCCAAGTTCGTTCCGCAGACGCTCGCCGTGGCAGAAGAGGTCCTGCTCCACCCCACATTCCCCGAGGAGGAGCTGCGCACCTACTGCTCGAAGCGCAAGCAGCGACTGGCGATCGAGCGCACGAAAGTCGATGTCCAGGCGCGCGAAGCGTTCGCTGCGGCCCTGTTCGGTCCCGATCACCCCTACGGTCTGAGCACCGACGAAAAGGCATACGACACCCTCGCGCGCGCCGACCTCGAAACCTTTTACCGCCGGTTCTACACCGCCTCGAACGGCTTCGTGGTGTGCAGCGGCCGCATCGGCGAGGCCGAGCGGCAGGCCATCGAGGCGCTGGCCGGGCAGTTTCCCGGCGGCATGCCGCCCGAGACCGTCTTTCCGGAACCCTGCACGCAGCACCGGTCGCAGGTCGACCATCCGGGCGCCGTGCAGTCGTCGATCCGCATTGGGCGGCTGCTCTTCGGACGCCAGCACCCCGATTTTCTGGGGATGCAGGTCGTGGCCACGGCGCTGGGCGGGTATTTCGGTTCGCGGCTGATGCAGAACCTGCGCGAGACGCACGGCTACACCTACGGGGTGGTCGCAGCGATGGTCAATTTCGAAAAGACGGGGTATCTGGCCGTCGCCACGCAGGTCGGATCGGAGGTGACCGCGAATGCCCTTGCGCAGATTTACGCAGAGATCGAGCGGCTCCGCCGGGAACCGATGCGCGACGAGGAGTTGTCGCTGGTCCGCAACATCATGGTGGGCGAGATGATGCGCATCCTCGACGGCCCGTTCGGCATCGCCGACGTGACGATCGAGAACATCCTCTGCGGCCGCTCGAACGCGGTCATCGACGAGAATATCGACCGCATCCGCCGCATGACCCCCGCCGACGTGCAGCGCCTGGCCGCGCGCTACCTCGCCCCGGAAGAGCTGGTGACCGTCGTCGCAGGGGATGTGAAAGGTGAAAGGTGAAAAGTTCACCTTTCACCTTTCACCTTTCACCTTTCACCTTTCACCTTTCACTTTTCACTTTTCAACTTGTCCGCGACCCAGCGGGTCAGCTCCACGAACTCGCCGACCGAGAGTTGCTCGGCACGGCGCGTAAAGAACGGATGCTCGGCGCCGCGGAAATCGCCGAACGCGGCACGCAGGGAGTTGCGGATCATCTTGCGGCGCTGGCCGAAAGCGGCTTTCACGACCAGGACGAACAGCCGCTCGTCGCAGTCGAGACGCTCCGTAGAGTTGCGCCGCAGCCGCACGACGGCACTCTTGACCTTGGGCGGCGGGGAAAAGACCGTTTCGTTGACGGTAAAGAGGTACTCGATGTCGTACCACGCCTGCAACAGCACCGACAGAATGCCGTACTCTTTCGAACCGGGCGGCTCGGCCAGGCGCACGGCGACCTCTTTCTGGATCATGCCCACGCATTCGGGCACCCGGTCGCGGTTTTCGAGGACCTTGAAGAAGATTTGCGACGAGATGTTGTAAGGGAAATTGCCGATGATCCGCACCCCGTCCGGGAAGCGCTCCGCAAGGTCCATCTGCAAGAAATCACACGCCACGAGCCGCGGGGTGAACGCGGGATAGTGCATCTGCAAATAGGCGACGCTTTCGGGGTCGATCTCGGCGCCCCAGGTCACGATGTCCGAACGCCGCAACAGGAACTGCGTCAATACGCCCATGCCGCAGCCGACCTCCAGCACCGGAGCGGGATCCCCGGCGCTGCCGCCCGACAGGGCGTCGCAAATCTTGCGCGCGATATTCAGGTCCGTGAGAAAATGCTGTCCCAGCGACTTTTTAGCCCTTACCTCCGTCATTGCCTCTTGTTTAGGGCGTGAAGATACGAATAATTACGCAAATAGAAAGAACGGCAAAGACATTGGCCGAGAAGCGGAATCGCACGAAAGGCAAGCGTAAGCCGGAAACTGCGACCGGAACCGTCTTTGGGCTCCGAGCGGTTCAGCGACGGGATTTGCGCCCGCGTTTTTTCTCCCGCCGGGCCTGCTCGCGGCGTGCGGCAATTGTACGGCGCTGCGTGAGGCGGAACGTGTAGAGCAGTCCCACGAACCCGATGCCCAGCAGTGCGACCCAGAACCACACCGCGATGCCGCGCTCCATGTATTCGATGGCGTAGATAATACCCGCAATCGCCAGCACCATCATCACCAGCCGTACGATCTGCATCCAGTTGATTCTCATATTACTCGTCTATTAGAAACACATTATTCTCCCGGCAGCGCGCCCATCCGGCAGCCGGCCAGACCGGCTCCCGCCCCGAAGCGTACCACCCCGCGGCTCGCGGCCGAAAAACCCCTCCGGCCTAAAACTCAATTCAAGCGCGCCTCACGCGCCGAGCGAACACCAGGCACGCTCCCGGCTACGGAATTTTGTACCTGTTGACCTCGTCGAGGTGCTTGCGCTTCTTCTTGCAGAACTCGTTGTAAACCATGGCGGCACCCGCCGCCACGAAGATGGCGCCCACGACCAGATCGAACGTTCCGACACAGTTGGCCCGCGTCACGGCCCAATAGATCGAAACACCGAACCAGGCGAGCGCAAGCAGCAGAAACAGCAACGCCAAAGTAAAAGTCTTCTTGTTCATAGGCACTCGAAATTTAGGTTATGTTCGGTTTACGGTGGTTCACTTTCTCCGGGCGGTTTGCTGCCGGCGGCCCGGTCGCAATCGCTTCCGGCGACGGACGGCTTACCGAAATGGATTTCCGGAAAGAAACCCCTGGAGAGGATCGGCCTGCCCGCGACGGGCGAATGACAGGGCTCTGTTCCGGCTCTGCCGCCGGGCGGATGCGAATTTCGAAAACACGCCTCCCAAACCTTTATTTTTAATTTTTAATTCTAAATTTTTAACTTTTAATTGCCTCAGTTCCCCTGCTCGCACATGAACTTGATCCGCACCAGCCGGATCTCCTCCTCGGTGTAGTCGGCCCCCAGCTCCCCGATGGCGGCGTCCAACGAGTCGCTCTCGGCGTCCTCCTTGAAATAGAGGTAGATGTCCTCGACTTTCTCCTCGTCCATGAACTCCTTGAGGTAGTAGGAGATGTCGAGCTTCGTACCCGAGTTGACGATGCCCTCGATCTCGTTGAGCAGTTCGTCGAAATCGAGGTCCTTGGCGCGGGCGATGTCCTCGAAATCCATCTTGCGGTCGATGGCCTGGATGATGAATATCTTGTTTCCCGACTTGGTACCCACCGACTTGACGACCATGTCCTGCGGGCGGATAATCTCCTTTTCCTCGACATAGGCCTTTATCAGGCGCACGAACTCCTCGCCGAACTTGCGGGCCTTGCCGGCTCCGACGCCCGTGATGTTCTGCATCTCTTCGAGGGTGACGGGGTACTGCACGGCCATGTCCTCGAGCGAGGGGTCCTGGAAGATGACAAAAGGCGGCAGGTCGTGCTTCTTGGCCACCTTTTTCCGCAGGTCCTTGAGCATCGAGAAGAGCTCTTCGTCGGCCGCCCCGCCCTTTCCCATCGGGGCCACGGTTTCGGCCTGCGCCTCCTCCTGGTCGTAGTCGTGATCGAGCGTGACGGTCACCGGGAACGGCATGGCGATGAAGCCCTCGCCCCGCTTGTTGACCGAGACCAGGCCGTAGTTCTCGATGTTCTTGTCGATCAGCCCCAGGATGAGCGCCTGGCGCATCACCGCGCCCCAGAACCGGGCGTCGTGCCCGGCGCCCGCGCCGAACCATTTGGATTTGTTGTGTCCGTAGCTCTTGATCAGGGCCGTCGTCTTCCCGACCAGTACGTTGATGAGGTAGTCGGCCTTGAACTTGTCGCCGATCTCGCGGAGGGCTTCGAGGGCCATCCTGAGTGCGGCCTTGGCGTCGATGCGGGGCTTGGGGTTGCGGCAGTTGTCGCAGCAGCCGCAGTTCTCCTCGGTGTAGTCTTCGCCGAAATAGTGCAGCAGCGTCTTGCGGCGGCACATGGAGCTCTCGGCATAGGAGACCGTCTCCAAGAGGAGCAGCTTGCCGATCTCCTGCTCGGCGATGGGCTTGCCCTGCATGAACTTTTCGAGCTTCTGAATATCCTTGTAGCTGTAAAACGTCAGGCAGTATCCCTCGCCGCCGTCGCGCCCCGCGCGGCCCGTCTCCTGGTAGTATCCCTCGAGCGACTTGGGGATGTCGTAATGGATCACATAGCGCACGTCGGGCTTGTCGATACCCATGCCGAAAGCGATCGTGGCCACGATCACGTCGACGCGCTCCATCAGAAAGTCGTCCTGGTTGGCGGCCCTGGTCGAGGCGTCCATGCCCGCATGGTAGGCGCGGGCCTTGATGTCGTTGGCCACGAGCAGTTCGGTCAGCTCCTCGACTTTCTTGCGGCTCAGGCAGTAGATGATGCCGCTCTTGCCCTCCATCTGGCGGATGAAGCGGATGATGTCGTGGTCGACGTTGTGCTTGGGCCGTATTTCGTAGTAGAGGTTGGGGCGGTTGAACGACGAGCGGAACACCGCGGCGTCGGACATGCCGAGGTTCTTCTGGATGTCGAGCTGCACCTTGGGGGTGGCCGTGGCCGTGAGGGCGATCAGCGGCGCCGACCCGATCTCGTTGATGATCGGGCGGATGCGGCGGTACTCGGGGCGGAAGTCGTGGCCCCACTCCGAGATGCAGTGCGCCTCGTCGATGGCGTAGAACGACACCTTGATCCGCCTCAGAAAGGCCACGTTGTCCTCCTTGGTGAGCGACTCGGGGGCGAAATAGAGGAGTTTGGTCTTGCCCGAGAGCACGTCCTCGCGCACCTGCGCCACGGCGGTCTTGTTGAGCGATGAGTTGAGAAAATGGGCGATGCCCGACTCGGCCGAAAAGGTGCGCATGGCGTCGACCTGGTTTTTCATCAGGGCGATCAGCGGCGAGATGACGATCGCCACACCCTCCATCAAGAGCGCCGGCAGCTGGTAGCAGAGTGATTTCCCGCCCCCGGTCGGCATAAGCACGAACGTATCTTTCCCCTCCAACACATTGCGGATCACTGCTTCCTGGTTCCCTTTGAACGATGAGAAACCGAAATACGCTTTCAGTTTCGCGTGCAACAGGGATGAATCGTTTTGTTTCATTTCGCCGTTTGTATGCTTTAAATCAGAAAATTCAACGTAAAGATAAAAAAATTTTGGGAAAAAAGCATAACTTTGTGAAAAATTTATTCCCCCAACCGCATGCGTCTTTACACCAGCGAACTCGTCAAAAAATACAAATCCCGCACCGTGGTCAACCACGTCACCATCGATGTCAACCAGGGTGAGATCGTCGGCCTCTTGGGTCCCAACGGAGCCGGCAAGACCACCACGTTCTACATGATCGTGGGGCTCATCAAACCCAACGAGGGACGCATCTTCCTGGAAAACGACCGGGGCGAGGTCTCCGAGCTGACGGACATGCCCGTCTACCGGCGGGCGCAGATGGGCGTGGGTTATCTGGCGCAGGAGGCTTCGGTCTTCCGCCACCTCTCGGTTGAGGACAATATCCGGGCCGTGCTGGAGATGACCGATTTTTCGAAAGAGTACCAGGCCGAGCGGGTCGAGGCGCTGATCGAGGAGTTCCGCCTCGAAAAGGTGCGCAAGAGCCTGGGCATCCAGCTCTCGGGCGGCGAGCGGCGGCGCACGGAAATCGCCCGCGCGGTGGCCATCAACCCGGCTTTCATCCTGCTGGACGAGCCTTTCGCGGGCGTGGACCCCATCGCCGTGGAGGACATCCAGTCGATCGTGGCCACCCTGAAGCACAAGAACATCGGCGTCATCATCACCGACCACAACGTCGACGAGACGCTGGCCATTACCGACCGCACCTACCTGCTCTACGAGGGCAAGATTCTCAAAACGGGTTCTGCCGAAGAGCTGGCCGCCGACCCGATGGTCCGCAAGGTCTACCTCGGACAGCATTTCGAACTGAAAAAGAGCCACCAGCTCACGCAGGAGATGAAGAACCGGGGGGCCAAGAATTAAGAATTAAGAATTAAAAATTAAAAATTAAGAATTAAGAATCGGGAGGGGCGGTCGATGACAGCCTCCGCCCGAACAGCGATCTAAGGCCGGGCGACCGGCTGACAAGTTGCGAAAACAGGATGGATAAAACCATATACCCGGGCCGCGTCCGAGGCACGCTGACGCCGCCCTGTTCGAAAAGCTACGCACAACGTGCCCTGGCCGCCGCGCTGCTGTCGAACGAGGTGTCGGTGCTGCGCAACGTGGAGTACTGCTCCGATACGCGCTCGGCCCTGCGGTGCATCGAGACGCTCGGCGCCCGCGTCAGCCGCACCGAAGAGGACGAACTCACGATCGAAGGAGGCCTCGCCCCCGCCGCCGACGTGCTGCGGGTGGGCGAATCGGGGCTGGCCGCGCGGCTCTTCACCCCCATCGCCGCGCTGTGCGCAAAGCCCCTCCGTATCGAGGGCGAGGGCTCGCTGCTGCAACGTCCGATGGGGATGATGACCGAGCCGCTCCGGCAGCTGGGCGTCCGGGTGCGCGACAACGACGGCTTCCTCCCGCTGGGGGTGTGCGGCCCGCTCCGCGGCGGAGAGGTGACGGTGGACGGCTCCGTCTCGTCGCAGTTCGTCACGGGGCTGTTGCTGGCGCTGCCCTGCGCCGAGATGGATACCACGCTGCGGGTGCACGATGCGGTCTCTACACCTTATTTAGATATGACGATTGACACCGCCGCGCGCTTCGGGGTCGAAATTTGCCACAACGACTACTCGGAGTTCTACATTCCCGGCGGCCAGCGCTACCGCGCCGCCTCGTTCGACATCGAGGGGGACTGGAGCGCCGCAGCGATGCTGCTGGCGGCCGGCGCGATTGCGGGCGAGGTAACCGTTGGCAACCTCTCGACGCTTTCGCGGCAGGCCGACACGGCCGTCACGACGGCCCTCGTGCGCGCGGGCGCAGCCGTAATTCACGAAGCGGAGCGGGTCACGGCGTCCCGGCGGCCCCTGCACGCGTTTGAATTCGACGCCACCCATTGCCCCGACCTCTTTCCGGCGCTGGCCGCTCTGGCCGCTGCGGCCGAGGGCGTGAGCACCCTCCGGGGCACGTCGCGCCTCCCGCTCAAGGAGTGCGACCGCGCCGAAGCCATCCGCTCGGAGTACGGCCGCCTGGGTATCGAGGTCGACACCTCCGAGCCGGACGTGATGCGCATCCGCGGCGGCTCGATCCGCCCGGCTACGGTCTCCAGCCACGGCGATCACCGCATGGCCATGTCGCTCGCGGTGGCGGCCCTCCGCGCCGAGGGTCCCGTCACCATCCGCGGGGCCGAATGCGTATCGAAGAGCTATCCGGGCTTCTTCGAAGATATGGAACGAATCAAAATCAGCATGGCATGAATCAATTCGGACAAAATTTCCGGCTCGCCATCTGGGGCGAGTCGCACGGACCGCAGATCGGTGTGACGATCGACGGCATTCCCGCAGGCATTCCGCTCGCACCCGAGGATTTCGAGCAGGACCTCGCACGCCGCCGCAGCGGCGCCAGCGGCACGACGACGCGCCGCGAACCGGACATTCCGCAGCTGGTCACGGGCATCTACAACGGCCACACCACCGGGGCGCCCCTGACGATCGAGTTCGCCAACCGCGACGTCCATTCGCAGGACTACGATACCGTGACGCGCCACTACCGCCCCTCGCACTCCGATCAGGTAGCCTACCACAAGTTCAACGGCTTCAACGACCCGCGCGGCGGCGGCCATTTCTCGGCCCGCCTGACGGTGGCGCTCGTGGCCGCCGGAGTGGTCGCCAAGAAGATACTGCCGGCGAGCATGTGCTTCACGACCCGTCTCACGGAGATCGGCGGATGCACCGACCCGGCCCGCTTCGAGGAGGTGCTCCGCACGGCGGCGGCCGAAAAGGACTCCGTGGGCGGCATCGTCGAGTGCCGCGTCGCGGGCGTGCCCGTGGGGCTGGGTCAGCCTTTCTTCGACTCGACCGAGAGCATGATCGCCCACCTCGTGTTCTCGATCCCGGCCGTCAAGGGGGTCGAGTTCGGCAACGGATTCGCCGCAGCCCGGCTGCGCGGTTCCCAGAACAACGACGCCATCGCCGATTTCGAGGGCACGACCTTTACGAACAACGCCGGAGGCATCAACGGCGGCGTGACGAACGGCAACGAGCTCATCGTCCGCGCGGCCATCAAGCCCACGCCGAGCATCGGCCGCGAGCAGATGACCTACAACCTGGCCACCAACCGGGTCGAACCGCTGACGATCCGCGGCCGCCACGACGTCTGCGTCGCCCTGCGCGGCGCGGTGGTCGTCGAAGCCGCCGTGGCCATCGCCCTGGCCAATTTCATCCGCTGATGGAGGGCGCTTTCGCGGCTGCCGGACTCACCCGGCACGAGGCCGTCGGCCGCATGGCCGAGGCCCTCGCACCGCTTTACGACGCACGCGAAGCCCGCACCATCGCCCGGACGGTCCTCGCCGAGCTGGAGGGCGTCCCCCTGCCGGCGCTGCTCGCCGACCCCGCGGCTCCGGTCCGAAGCGGGGAGCTGGAGGCCGTCACGGCCCGCCTGAGCGCCGGGTGCCCCTTGCAATACGTCGTAGGCGGCGCCTGGTTCTGCGGCCGCCGCTTCGCCGTGCGCGAGGGGGTGCTGATCCCAAGGCCCGAGACCGAAGAGCTCACGGCCTGGGTCCTCGATGCGGAGCACGACAGCCGCGCGCTGCTCGACGTGGGTACCGGCAGCGGCTGCATCGCTGCCACGCTGGCCCTCGCCTTGCCCGACGCGCGTGTCTTCGCCGCCGACCTCTCGGAGGAGGCGCTCGCCGTGGCCGCCGAAAATTTCCGCACGCTGGGGGCCGCCGTGACCCTCCGCCGGGCCGATGCTCTGACGAATTTGGCGGAGGTTTTCCCCGAACCGATGGACGCCCTGGTCTCCAACCCGCCCTACGTGCCGCAGCGCGACCTTGCGACGATGCACACCAACGTCCGCGACCACGAACCCCACCGGGCGCTCTTCGTCCCCGACGACGACCCGCTGCTGTTCTACCGCGCCATTGCGCGGGCCGGGCGGCGGATGCTGCGCCCCGGAGGCCGGCTCTATTTCGAAATCTACCACCTCTATGCCGACTACATGCGCCGGATGCTCGCCTCGGAGGGCTACACCGCGACCGAGGTGCGAGAGGACCTCTTCGGAAAACCCCGCATGGTATGCAGCCGGATGGCGTGAAGAAGCGGGCCAAGACGCCCGAGGAGGCCCTTGCGGCCCTGCGGCGGCTCGCGGCGCGGGCCGAAAAGGCGGAGAGCGACGCCCGGCGGCTGATGCGCGGCTGGGGGCTTCCGGCCGCCGAGGCCGAGCGGGTGCTGGCGCGGCTGGTCGCCGAGCGCTTCATCGACGACGGCCGCTACGCCGCCGCTTTCGTGCGCGAAAAACTGCGGCTGAGCGGCTGGGGCGAATACAAGATCCGCACGGCCCTCCGGCGCAAGGAGATCCCGAAAGAGCTGATCGACGAGGCGCTGGCCGCCGCCGAGCGCCCCGACATGGCCGAACGGCTTCGGCAGCAACTGCAACGCAAGGCCCGGACGGTGCGCTACGGCACTCCTTACGAATTGAAAACCAAACTGATACGCTACGGACTTTCGCTCGGCTACGAGTACGACGCCGTGCTCGAAGCGGCTGCGGCGCTGGCGACCGACACCGACGATTCATGCGACGAATTCTGATCTTTCTATCGCTCTTTCTCTGCGGCGGGGCGCAGGCCCAGCGGCTCGACCCCGCCGACTTTGTTTTCCCCGTGCGCGGGGTCGCGGGGCTCTACTCGGCCAATTTCGGCGAACTGCGCCCCGGCCACTTCCACGCCGGGGTGGACATCAAGACCGACGGCGTGGAGGGCAAAGAGCTGGTGGCCGCGGCCGACGGCTACGTCTCGCGCGTGACCGTTGCGCCGGGCGGTTACGGCCGCGCAATCTACCTCACCCTGCGCAACGGCACGACGGCTGTCTACGGCCACCTCCAGCGCTTCCGCGACGACCTGGAGGAGCACGTGCGCACGGAGCGCTACCGCCGCCGGGCCAACACGGTCGATTTGCATTTCGGCCCCGGGCAATGGCCCGTCAGGCAGGGCGAGCTGATCGGATATGCGGGCAACAGCGGCGGCTCGCTGGGGCCCCACCTCCACTACGAACTGCGCGACACCCCCACGCAGCGGCTCCGGAACCTCGTGCGCGAGGGGATTCTCCGGCCGCAGGACGACCTGCCGCCGCGCATCCTGCGCATCCACTACATAGAGGTCGACACGGTCGGAATCGACGGTGTGTGCGCACACACCGCACCCCGCAGCTATGCCGTGGTCCGCACCGCCGAGGGGCGCTACCGCCTGACGCACGACCGGCCGGTCGAGACGGGCCGCAAGGGCTATTTCGTCGTCGAGGCGACCGACCGCCGCAACGGCGTCCACAACTCGTTCGGCCTGTGGCGCGTCACGGCACTGCTCGACGGGGAACCCTGTTTCGAATACCGGCAGGACGGCTTCACGCACGACCTGGCGCGCAGTTCCGACGCGGTGAGCTGCTACCCCCTGCAACTCGGCTCGCGCAACGAGGTCATCCGCCTGGCCCGGCTCGAAGCTGCACCGGAGTGTTTCTACCCCATCCTGCGCGAGCGCGGGCTGGTGCGCACGGCCCCGGGTGAGGTACGCCGCCTGGGGATCGAGGCCGAGGACGATTCGGGCAACGTGTCGCTGCTGGAGTTCGACATCCGCGGCCGCGAGGGCGGGTTCCGCGCCGTGGCCGACAGCGCTGCCGCGGTCGTGCGGCCCGACCGCGAGAGCGCCGTAAGCCTCGGTTTCGGCCTCACGGCCCGCATCCCGGCCGGAGCGGTTTACGAAACGCTATACTGCCGTCCCGAAGCGTGCGAGGTCCCGCAACTCGATTCGGGCGTAGTGGTGCTCTCGCCCGCCTACCGCATTTTCAGCTTCGACACACCGCTGGCGCACCCCATAGAGGTCTCTGTGCGCGCCGAGGTGCCGCACGCCCTGCAACTGCGCACCCTCATGGCGGCCCGCGACCGCAAGGGCCGGGCCATCCCGGTCGGCGGGAGCTATGCGGCGGGCCGCGTCACGGCACGGACCCGCTCGACCGACGTCCTGACGGTGGTGGCCGACACCCTGCCCCCGCGGATCACTCCCCTTTTCAAGCCCGGAGCCTCACTTTCCGGAGCGGTCGCCTTGCGCTTCCGAGTGGCGGACAATTTCGCGGGCGTAGCCCGCTGGACGCTGCTCATCGACGGCCGGTGGGTTCCCGCGGACCGCTTTCCGATGCAGGGCACGCTGGTCCATAGGTTCGACACGCCGCCGACGCACGGCAGCCACCGCGCACGGCTCTCGGTAAGCGACACAGCGGGCAATACCGCCGTGTGGGAGGGAACATTTTACCGCTGATCGGCCTCTCGTATTTCGAAAAATTGATTACCTTTGCCGCAAGAGCAATGCGCCAAGCCATGACCGACACACCCAAGAATGACCGCAAACCACTGATTCTGATAGCAGAAGATGTCGAAAGCAACTACAAGCTGCTGGAGATAATCCTCCGCAAGGAGTACGATCTGCTCTGGGCCAAGAACGGCCGCGAAGCCGTAGACTACGCCCTGGAGCGCCACCCCGACGCCGTACTGATGGATATAAAGATGCCCATCATGGACGGAATCGAAGCCCTCAAGGAGATTCGCCGCCACACGACCGACCTGCCCGTCATCATGCAGACGGCCTATGCGTTCGATACCGACCGCCGCACGGCCGAAGAGGCCGGCTGCAACGGTTTCATCACCAAACCCGTCATGCCGCGCGAGTTGAAAATGTACCTCGACAAGTACCTCAAATAAGTCCGACAGGGCCATCGAGACGATAAAACGGACCGGAATCATTGCCCGGTCCGTTTTTTTCACTACTTTAGCGCACAAATTCCGCAACGATCCCTTATGCACCCGCTCAGACAAACCGTACAGATACTCTGTTTGCTCTTCTGCACGGTCGTCGCCCGTGCGCAGCAGCCCCTCACGGACAGTCTCCAGCACGTGCTGGCCCATACGGCCGACCCCGCGCGGCAGGTCCGCCTGCTGCTCGACCTGAAAGACCTGAACGAGGACACGCCGCTCAACCTCTCCTATTCGATCCGCCTGTTCCAGAAAGCCGTGGTGACCGGCGACACCTACGCCATGACCAACGCCGTGGTGCCGATCATCGCCCGCTACGCCCTCTATCCCGAAAAGGCCGATTCGCTCGAATACTGCATCCGGAAGCTGCGCGAACTGACGCCCGGCACCCCCGAAGAGGGCGCGGACAGCTATGCCCGGATGGCCGTGGAGTACTACCGCCTCAGCCGCGGATACGACCGCAACGAGACGCTCGCTCTCTCGCACCGGGTGGTGGAGCGGAGCCGCGAGGAGGCGCAGGGCGACGAGACGGTCTACGAAAAGGCCCGCCGGCTGTTGGTCGAGGGGTATGCGCGGGTCAACCTCCTCTACCACAAACAGGGCATCCGGCGTCCGATGGTCTGCCAGACGGCCTGCTGGGAGGAGGCCTACGCCCTCACGCACCGCATGCCGAACATCCTCGTGCGCAAGAATTTATGCAACATCATCTACTACGTGCTGAGCGGGGCCTACAACCAGGCGCGGAAATACGAGGAGCTGGAGGCGCTCACCCGCGATTATATCGGCGTGATGGACGCCTACTACGCCCGAGAAGCACAGCTGGGGCGCCGCCCCTACCTCTACAAGGACAACAGCTACGTCAACCCCTACCGGCAGCTCTTGCAGGGGGCCATGAACATCGGCCGCAGGGAGTATGCCGAGCGCCATTTCGAGGCTTTCCGCCGCCGGATGATGAACGCCGGCGGCCGCGACCTGCAACGCAACAAGAGCTACCTCTACGAACTGGGCTACCTCTGGCTCGCCAACGAACGCGAATACGACCGCAGCCTGGCTTACTGCGATTCGCTCGTGAGGCTCATCCGCGAGGGCAAGAGCTATTTCCTGCCCCAGTCATCGAAAGTCTACCAGGTCTACCGCGACCGCAGCCGCATCCTCGAACTGGCCGGCCGCTACGACGAGGCGTTCGACGCCTATGCCCTCACCACCCGCGTGCAGGACTCGCTGCTCTCGGCCGAGCGCCGCGAGCGGGCCCGGACGCTGCGCCTGCGGCACGAGATGGACCGCCGCAAGCTCGACCAGACGCGCCGGGCGATCCGCAACCGGGCCGTTGCGACCGCGTCGATGGTGGCCGTGGGCGCGGTGCTGCTTCTGACCGCGGCCTATCTCTACCGGGCCCTCAGGCGCAACAGGCGGCTCCAGGCCGACATACGCCGCCACAGCCTTAAGGCGCAGGAGAGCGAACGCATGAAATCGAATTTCATCAATTCGATCTGCCGGGGCATCGGTCCGCCCTACAAGGCGATCGAATCCTCGACCCTGCAACTGATCGTGGCCGGGATGCGCTCGCCCGACCGCCTGGACAGCCTCCGCGCCATCCGGCGCAATACCGAGGTGCTGCTCTCGGCCCTCGACAATATGCTCGAAGCGGCCAACCTGGACAGCCTGAGCGAACCGCTGCGCCTCCACGAGACCGACATCGACGAGGCGTGCCGCGCCGAATTGCTCTCCGCGGCGCGGCTCTACCGCGACAAACCGATCGATTTCCGGATCGACGTACCCGGCACCGCATGCCGGATTCCGACGCACGAAAAGTACTTCCGGTTCGTCGTCCGCGCGCTGCTGGACAATGCCGGCAAATATACCGCTGCGGGGAGCGTCGTGCTCTGCTACCGCCTCGACCCCGTGCGCGGCGAGCTGCGCATCGAGGTGACCGACACGGGATGCGGTATCGAGCCGTCGCGCCGCGAGGAGTTGTTCCGCCCCTTCACCGCCGGGACAGTGGCTTCGGCCGGTCTGAGCCTCTCGCTCTCGCGCATCATCGTCGACCGCCTGGGCGGCACGATCCGGCTGGATACGACCTATACCGCGGGCGCCCGCTTCCTCTTCACCATTCCGCTCGACAAGTGATGCGCACCCTACGTCATATCGCCCTGCTCTCACTGCTGCTGCCCCTATCGGTGGCGGCGCAACCCCTGCGCTACGACCCGCATGCGGGCTCGGAGCAGATCGAACCGTACGCTTTCCGGCCCTCGGAATTCATCGTCTCCGTCAACGAGCAGCACCTGCTGATGGCCCGGGCACGCTACTACCGCACAGCCTACCGCCACGCCGTCAACCGCGGCCGCTACACGCAGGCGACCGCCTGCTGCGACTCGCTGATCCGCATCGCCGAGAACCGCCGCCTGCGCGGAATCCGTTTCATCCGCTGCTACGAGAACCGCGCCCTTGCGCTCAGGGCCCTCAACCGCAAGGCCGAAGCGGCCGCCGCCTACGCCCGGGCCGTGAAAGTCCGGGACTCGCTCATGCGGCTTGAACAGAGCGAGCAGCTCCGCGAGATGCAGGCCTCCTACGAACTGGACCGCCTGGCGCTCGACGAAACGCTGCTCAGAGCCCGCCACAACAAACGGGCTTTCCACCGGGTACTGGCGCTGCTGCTGCTGGCAGGCGGCGCGGTCGCATTCATCGGAGCCGGCTACCGCCGCACCAAACGCCTCCAGCGCGAACTGCTGCTGCAAATGGAACACGCCCGCCAGAGCGAGGAGAAGAAGCGGGCTTTCATCAACTCCATGTGCCACGAGGTCCGCACGCCGCTCAACTGCATCACCGGATTCTCGGAGCTGCTCTGCGACGACGACATCTCGCCCGAAGCCTACAACCAATACTGCGAGATCATCCACGACAACCGCCGCCAGCTGCGCTACATTTTCGACGACCTGCTCGAAACGGCCAGTCTGGAGAATCTGAGCGAGCCGCTGCCCTGCCGCTATACGGATATTTGCGCGCTGTGCCGTGCCCGGCTGCGGGCGATGCGGGTGCGCTGTCCCAAACCGGACCTGAGGTACGAGGACCGCATTCCCGCCGAGCCGATCGGGATGATAACCAACGAGAAATACATCGGCCTGCTGTTGTCGGCACTGCTCGACAACGCCTGCAAGTTTACCGAACGGGGTTTCGTGCGGCTCGAATGCCGCCGCGAGGGCGATGACCGCGTGCTGATCGCCGTCACGGACAGCGGCTGCGGCATTCCGCCCGATCGGTACGAATACGTTTTCGAACGCTTCACCAAACTCGACACGTTCCGCCCGGGCAACGGCCTGGGGCTGCACCTCTGCCGCCTGATCGTCGGCCACCTGGGCGGTACGATCCGCATCGACCCGGCCTGCACGGACGGTACGCGCATCGAGGTGACGCTGCCCCGGCGCCCCGACGCCGCCCGGCAGGAGCGATAACCGCAGGCACCTCGGGACCGGCAACCTGGCCGCCCAGCCCGAAAATCACACGCCGCCCTCACAACACCAGGCCCTCGGGTCCGGACACGAAAAAAGCAGTATTCTTTCAAATACTGCTTCACCGGTTGCCGATCCCGAGTATCGGTCGGGACGCCGGATCCGGTTCCGTAAGCCGACGCGGATTATTTCGTGGCCTTGACGTAGTTGCCGTCCTTGTCGAAATCGAGGAACGTGCCGTTCTGCAACTTGACCTTGTACCCGTCGGCCGTGGTCTCGATCATCACCACGCCCAGGCGGGGATAGTTGGCGCCCGTGTACGACTTAATCTTCACCGGAATGACGGTCATGGGCACGTAGCCGTCCTTCATGACGATCTTCGACCAGTCGCCGCTGCCGCCCTCGAACGACACCTGCGTGCCGCTGTTGAACGTCACGGTATACTTGTCCCACGACGCCTCGCGGTCCATCTGCACGTCCTTCACCTTTTCACGGGTAAAGTTCTTCTGGATGAACTCCTGCGAGTTGTTCGGCAGTTTGTCGAAATCGACTTTCTGCGGAGCTGCGTCGACCGAGAAGCCGACTGCCGCAGCGACGATAAAAAGTAAAAATTTTTTCATGGTTTTGAAAATTTAGTTAAAAATCGATATAGCTCTCCTTGCAAAAGGTATTCCGTTTTGATCGGCCATGCAGCACGGCTCTAAATTCCGGGACCGTTCGCGGCCAGAATCCACGCATTGAGGTAGGTTGCGAAGAGAATCCAGCACAGATAGGGAACGAACAGCCACGCGGCGGCGCGACGCACCGGCGCGCTCCAGGCGATATAGAGGATGACAAGGGCGTCGAGCACCACGATGTCGATCATCCCCAGCAGCGGACTACGGCAGACGAAGAAGAGGATGCTCCACAGAAAGTTGAATCCCAGTTGTACGAACCACAGGGTCGTCACCTTGCGCCGCACTTCCGAGTGGGAGTTGAGCACCAGCCCGGCCGATATGCCCATGCAGAGGTAGATAATGCTCCACGCGATGGGAAAAATCCACCAGGGAGGCGTCAGCGCCGGTTTGTCCAGCAGCGGATACCAGTTTTCGATCGCGTCCTGCTGCAACCAGCCTGCGATGCCGCCCACGACGAACGCCAGCAATGTGGGGAGAATGTAAGCCCAAGCCTTTTTCATGGTACGATCTTTTCGGGGCCATACTGCAAAATGTATGCCCGCACGGGCCGAAAGGGCCGGAATCGAAAAATGGGCTGCCGTTTTGAGGCTAATTGTCGGAAAAGATTTTGCAGATGCTCGCAAAATTCATACTTTTGCCTCGCAATCCTGCGATGGTTCCGTAGCTCAGTTGGATAGAGCAGCAGATTTCTAATCTGCCGGTCGCGCGTTCGAGCCGCGCCGGAATCACCACCTGCAAGCCTGCTTCGGCAGGCTTTTTTGTTCACGTACTTTGTCGTCCCGCCGGCAAGTGGCCCGAGAACCGAGATTTTGACGCGATTTATTTTGCCGTGCAGAATATTTTGTCTACATTTGCAGGCTTAAAAGCCCGAATGGGTGAGCGTTTTATTAACCTTATATCAAAATTTTATAGCAAATGGCTGTTAAAATTCGTCTGGCACGCCACGGTAAGAAAGGTTTCGCTTTCTACCACATCGTTGCCGCAGATAGCAGAGCGCCACGTGATGGTAAATTCATCGAAAAGTTGGGTACCTACAACCCCAACACGAATCCTGCTACGATCGATCTGAGCTTCGAGAAAGCCCTGGATTGGTTACTCAAAGGCGCACAACCCACCGATACCTGTCGGGCGATCCTCTCCTACAAGGGTGTCATGTACAAGAAGCACCTGCTGGGTGGCGTAGCCAAGGGCGCTTTCACCGAGAGCGAAGCCGAAGCCCGCTTCAACAAGTGGATGACCGAAAAGGAGGGCAAGATCGAGGCCAAGACCAACAAGCTGGCCACCGACGCCAAGTCGGCCGAGAAAGCCCGTCTGGCCGCCGAAGCCAAGATCAAGGAGGAGCGCATCAAGGCCCTCGAAGAGAAGAAAGCCGAAGCCGAAGCCGCAGCCCGCGAAGCGGAAGCCGCTGCCGCCCCCGAGACGGAAGCACCCGCCGCAGAGGCCGAAACGCCGGCCGCAGAGTAAGCAGCAGCACGCTCGGATAAAGAACGGCGAACTCTCGGGTTTGCCGTTTTTTTGTAATTTTACACCCTGAATTCAACCGCTTATGAACTCTCCCCGAGGCCGGATCAACCGCCTTTTCGGCACCGACGGCGGCGTGGCGCTCACGCTCTACGCCTCGTTTCCCGCCGATTTCGATCCCCGGACGACGCCCCTTACGGTCACCATCGATTCGCTGGAGGTGCCGCTCTGGTGCGACCGCTTCGAACGCCGGGGCGCTTCGGGCGCCGTGGCGGCATTCGCAGATCTGGACACCGCGCGCCGGGCGCAGGAGCTCGTGGGACTGGAGTTTACCCTCGAAGCATCCGCAGAAGAGCCTGACGACGAGTTCTATCCGGAGGATTTGATCGGCTTCCGGGTCGAGGCCCGCGAGGGCGGAAAGACCGGGCGACTGCACGGCACGATCACGGACTATTACGACAGCGAGGCCAACCCCCTCTTCGAACTCCGCCTGGAGGGGCGCGAGGTACTGGTTCCGGCCGTCGAGGAGTTCATCGCCCGCATCGATTTCGAGCAGCGCACGATCCACCTGGTGCTGCCCGAGGGACTGACTGATCTGTAACCGCCCCATGGAGTTTCGCATACAACCGTTCGACCGCATGACCCCCGCCGAGCTGCACGCCGCAGCCCGGCTGCGACAGGCCGTTTTCTACCTCGAACAACGGGTCGATTGCGAAGACCTGGACGACCTCGATCCCCATTGCCTCTTTCTGAGGGCTGTCGGCAACGGCGAAACGATCGGCGTGCTGCGGATCGTGCCGCCGGGCGTCATCCGCGCCGAGGCATCCATCGGCCGGGTAGCCGTAGCGTCCCAGCACCGCCGCCGGGGCGTGGCACGGGCGATGATGCGCGCGGCGCTCGATTACATCGGCCGTACCTGGGGCACCCCCGTGTGCATCTCGGCCCAGTCGCACCTCGTACCGTTCTACCGGCAGTTGGGCTTCGAGGCGGTATCGGATGTTTACCTCGAAGCGGGCATTCCGCATCGCAAAATGATTCTCGAAAAATGGCACGCGTAGTTATCGGACTCTCGGGCGGCGTCGATTCGTCGGTGGCGGCCTGGCTGCTCAAGCAGCAGGGACACGAGGTGGTGGGCCTCTTAATGATCAACTGGCACGACACCACGGGCACGCTCGAGGGCGACTGTCCGTGGCACGACGACCGCGTTTTCGCCGAACTGGTAGCCCGCAAACTGGACATCGAGCTGCACGTCGTGGACCTCTCGGCCGAGTACCGCAAACGGGTCGTGGATTACATGTTCGCGGAGTACGCGCGGGGCCGCACGCCCAACCCCGACGTGCTGTGCAACCGCGAGATCAAGTTCGACGTCTTCCTCGCCGAAGCCCTGCGCCTGGGCGCCGATTTCGTCGCCACGGGCCACTACTGCCGTAAGGCGGAGCAGGTGCTCTCGGACGGACGGACCGTCTACCGGCTGCTCGCCGGCAGCGACCCCAACAAGGACCAGAGCTACTTTCTCTGCCAGCTCTCGCAGGAGCAGCTGCGCCGGGCCCTCTTTCCCGTGGGCGGACTCCTCAAACCCGAGGTGCGGCGCATCGCCGCCGAGCAGGGGCTGGCCACGGCGCGCCGCAAGGATTCGCAGGGCATTTGCTTCGTAGGCAAGGTCGACCTTCCGGTCTTTCTGCAACAGCAGCTGGCGGCCAAGCGGGGCAATGTACACGAAATCCTGCCCGCGTGGCCCAAGTTCGGCCAACGGGCGGTTCCCTGCGACCGGGCCAACCCGACAGACGCCGAGTTGGCCGCCCTGGCGGCGCCGTGGCGCTATACGGTGCGCGACGGCAAGAAGATCGGCGAGCACAACGGAGCCCATTTCTACACCGTCGGCCAGCGCAAGGGGCTGGGCATCGGCGGCCGCAGGGAGTCGCTCTTCATTCTGGCTACGGACGTTGCGGCGAATGCGATCTACGTGGGCGAGGGCGATGCACATCCCGGGCTGTGGCGGCCGGCGCTGCATATCGCACCCGGGGATATTCACTGGGTCAACCCCGCACGGGCCCTCGCCGCGGGCGAAAGCCGGCGTTTCGAGGTCCGCATCCGCTACCGCCAGCCGTTGCAGGCGGCCCGGCTCTTCGTCCGTGCCTCGGGCGGCTACCTCCTCTTCGACCGCCCCCAGCGCGGCATCACGCCCGGACAGTTCGCGGCCTGGTACGACGGCGACGAACTCATCGGCTCGGGCGTGATCGCGGAGTAATTCGAAATTGGCTATCGACATCGATCATTTTTCATCCGCCAACGACGGCTTGACAAAGTGAAAGGGGAACTTTGCGGTTAAGCAAGAGCAGAGTCCGCTTGCGGGCTCTGCCGAGCGTGAGCAAAGTCAAGCCGCCGCAGGCGGGTTAAAAAGACAAAGGTGAAAAGTATAGCGCAGGCGAAAAACGATCCCTCCTCGACCCCCGAGCTCCGTCGAGGGGTCGTCGGTCAATCGTTGTCATTGCGAGCGCATGCGAGGAATCTTCCGCTTATCACGCCGCGTTCCGCGGCAGCAGTCTGCAGCCACCCCGGGCGGAGGACTGCACTCAGCTCTTCGGCTTCGAGCAGACCTCCACT
>NZ_DBFWLG010000023.1:0-41894 GCF_048465575.1 Alistipes sp. | reverse complement strand
TTCGGGCGGCTCGGGCCGGGGTGCATCCGGCCGTGGGGGTTCGGGACGAGGCGGCCGCGACCGCAACCGTGGGGGCCGCGACGGGCGCAACGACTCCGCAGCCTCTGCCGCATCCGCAGCGCCTGAAACGACGCCATCAGTACCCGACAACGACCACGCCTCGGGCCGGGGCGAGGGCAATCGCGGCACGCGCGACCGCCGCCGTCATCGCGGCGGCCGCAACCGCCGGCCGAAGCCGCAGGGTGGCAACGACGGTGGCGCTACGGGCAGCGAAACTCCGCAGTCGTCCGGCAATTAACCGATCTGAGAAGCATTTCGCAGGGCCCCGTCCTTTTGGACGGGGCCCTGTTGCGTAAGACATTCCGAGGCCGGCTGCAACTCGTTGGAAAGGCCTCCTAACGATTTTCTATCAAAAAATCAAAGCGATACGTAAGATTTCTTGTTTTTTGCTTATCTTTATCGCAAGTTCCTACCGCAAGTCGATTCATTCGGAAACATGATTTATTAATCCAAAATTTTGGTTTTATGAAAAAGACGCTATTGATTGTGCTGGCAATTATCCTCGGAATGGCAGCCCTCTCCAACACCGTAGATGCGCAGCAGATGCGTGGAACGGAAATTTCTGCCAGCGTGAGCCAGCAAATTAAAGTTACAGGACGGGTAACGGATTCGAACGGAGATGGGATTCCCGGAGTAAATATTCGGATAAAGGGTTCAACAGTAGGAACGGTAACGGATGCAGATGGTAATTTTACAATTTACTGTAATGTGGGAGATATTCTCGTTTTTACATTTATCGGTTACAAGCCATTGGAAATCGTGGTTCGGGGAGGCTCGATAGAGGGTGTTTTGGTCCCGGATACACAATCCATCGATGAAATTTTCTAACCTGCCGGTATTTTCCCCTGGATTACCGCGTCGTAATCGATCGGGAGAAACGAACAGCATGTCCGTTTCTCCCTTAACTGGAATCAAAGTCCCTTGTCCGATCATCCGGATGCCGGAATTGCCTTGAAACTGCTGCTTGAACAATTTGGTCAAATACGGTCTGCTCTTGTCGGCTTGCCTGGCCGATACGCTGGTCTTGTCGGCCCAACCGAAATACGGTACGCTCGCCGGAAGCGTGTCGACGCCGATGAGTGTGGACGGAACGATGACATCCGTCGAAGGTGCGGTGGTCGAGGCCCGGACGGTGCGGGACACGCTCTATACAACGACGGTAAGGGGTGCTTTTCTGTTCCGCCGGATCGCCGCGGGGCGTGTCACCCTCCACTTTTCGCACGTCTCCTACAACGACGTTGTCCGGGAGGTCGAGATCGTGCCCGGTCAGACGACCCAAGCGTACGTGACGATGCACGAAGCCTCGAACGAAATGGAGGCAGTGTCGGTCAAGGGGGAGATTCCGGTGCTGACGGTCAAGGGGGATACGCTGGTCTATAACCCCGCGGCCGTGCGGACGCTCGAAGGGGACGAAACGATGGCGATCATCGGGCAGTTGCCGGGCATGCAGGTCTCGACGCAGGCCGTAAGCGTCATGGGGGTGGACATCGCCCGCACCTATATCGACGGCAAACTCGTTTTCGGCAGCGACCCGATGGCGGCGTTGCAAAACCTGCTGGCCGACGACGTGGTGAAAATCCGGGTGTACGACGAGTATGTGGAGCAGGATCCCGAACACAAACGCAGAAAAGGAGATCAGACCCGGCGGGTCTTCAATATCGAGACCCGCCGCAAACCGATTCAGGCCGCGACCGGCCATTTCCTGGCCAGTTACGGGGCGGACATGAACCGGGGCGGACGGGACCGTTACGGGATCGGGGCCACGGCCAATTTCTTTTCCGAAAATCTGTTGCTTTCGACCAACGTCTTCTTCAACAACCTCAATCGCAAGTCCAATAAAATTGCGGACATCATTGCCGTTCAGAGCCCCAAGTCCTCCTACGATAGGACGACATACGCGAATGCCGGAGCGGAAAAGAACTGGAAAAACGTACGCTACGAAGGGGCGGAAACCACGCTCAAGGCCTCTTACACCTACGGCGATGATTACTCCCGTTCGGAAAACCGGACGCAGCAAACCTATTTCCCCTCGGCGGAGTACGATTCCCGGCTCTATGGCGACACCGTGCGCAACGACCGGACCACCCGCTACCATGCGGCGACGGTCGGGTTCTCTTCGAGCAGACTGTTCCTTTTCGATCACCGGATGCGCTTTGCGGACGAATGGAGCGACGGCAGCCGTTCCTACGCCAGTATCGTCGACGGCGGAGCGCCCGTCGGAGGCCGGACGCGCCATTTCGACAAACGGAGCACCCCCTATGATATTTCCGACAAGTTGTCGATCCGGCACAGGAATTTTAATGTTGCTGCGACTTTCGATGCTTCCAACAGCGACGGCCGGGGCTTCCGTACCGACACGCTTACCTCGACGGCTACGCGGCGCGAGCTCCGATCCTCATCCGACGGACTGAGCCGCAAGGCGACGGTCGATGTTTCGACCGGAATAAACCTCTCGCAGGAGAAAGCCTCGAAACTTAATATCGGCTATTCGTTCGTCTGGGACAAGAGCCGCCGCAAGCAGACCTGGCTCGATCTCTCCGATGCGCAGCATGCCCTGATCGACACGACCAACACCTACGATTTCACCAACGACTATACGACGCACAAGGCAACCGTCGAATTGAATCTCTGTTTCCCGAATATCGGCGGAAACCTGGGCGTGAAATCCGATTTCTCGACCACGGGGATCAACCGCGACGAGCGGTTTCCCGAAGACGGGCGCTACGACAAACGGTTCGACGCTTTTCTGCCGAGCGTCTATTTCAGCCTGAACAGATTGACCGGTCTGTTCGTTCTTACCTACATGACCTCGACGCGACTGCCCTCCGTCGAGCAGCTGCGTCCCCGGTTGAACGATGCGAATCCCTACATGCTCGTGGGCGGGAATCAACGGCTCAGACAGAGCTACACGCACGCGATCATCGGGCAGTTCACCACCCTGTTCGGGAAAGCCAACAACAGTCTGAGTATCCTTTTGAATATCCGGGAAACGGATCGTCTGATCGCCGTCAAGCGCCGGTTTTTCACCGCAAAGACCCTGCTGCCGGAGTGGAATTACCTCGCTCCGGCACAGAGTACGCTCACCACCTACGAAAACGTGAACGGTCTGTGGCAGATCGACGGCAGCGTCCGGCTGGTGCTGCCGCTGCGCAAACTCCGGTCGCAGTTGGGGGTCGATGTCCTCTTCGTTTACAACGACACCCCCTCTTTCGTGGACGAAGCCCTGAACCGCACCCGAAATTACGCTCCCGAGCTCAAACTGAACCTGCGCGTCGACGCGTCGCGCACTTTTCGTCTGACGGTGGGTGCGAGGAGTTCGTACATCTACTCCCGCAACACCGTCGGGCAGGACGACCGCTATTTCCAGCAGGGGGCCTGGGCGAATACCCGACTGATCGATATCTGCAAATATTTCTATGTCGATGCCACTTACAGCCTCTCGTATCACAGGCGTTACGGCAGCAACGGTTACGACCTCGACAACCAGATTCTCAACCTGGCCGTCGGGTGCAAGTTCTTCAAACGCAGGGGCGACCTGAGTTTCACGGCCTACGATCTGCTGAACCGCAATTCGGGGTATAAAACGGCCATGTATTCGGACTATGTCCAGAATACGTGGACCCGCTCTTTCGGTCGCTATTTCACTTTCAATATCGCCTACAAGTTCAACAAATCGTGGTCCGGGGTGTCTAACCGTTCCGTAAAGGACGGAAGCGTCGAAAAATAGCGCCTCCCTTTTCGGGGTAACCCTCCGGCTCAGGCCCCGGCTTTGGAGTACTCCGAGAATTCGCAGCCGAAACGCTCCACCAGCATGTTGTCCATCTCGTCGGCGCGCAGGGCCAGGCCGACGATATGCTGCCGGATTTCGTCCTCCGACTCGTCGGTGATGTCCGAGAGGTGGATGCGGTAGGCGATGTAGATCTGCCGCCCCTCGATCCCCAGTTTGTAGGGGCCGAAATCCTCCGAGAGCATGTAGTCGAGCACAGGCTCGACCTCCTTTTTGGGCAGCAGGTTGATCGGCGAGGTTGCGAAGAGGTAGTTGCCGTCGTAAACGAAGATGCGTATTTCGGAGCTGCCCTTGTGGAACAGCCAGGCGTCGTAGCCGTCGCGCGCCAGTACGGGGTTGATGCCCATCTGCCGGATCGCGCTCTCGACAAAGGCTCCCAGCGGCGACTGCTCCCGTTCATCGAACACCCCCTCGGGCAGTTTGTCTCCGCACGAGGGGCAGAACTCCTCCTCCTCCTCGGCGATCAGCGAGTCGCAGCTGCCGCACTGCACTTGAAAAAGCGTGCGGTCCAACTCCGCGGCCGACTCCAGCAGCTTGCGCAGCGTCTCGACGCGGATGCCGAATCCCATGTTGTCGGCCTGCGTGATCTTGCTGACCGTCACGCCGACCACGCGGCCCGCCTCATCGAGCATCGGGCCGCCCGAATTGCCGGGGTTGACCGCGGCGTCGGTCTGAATATAGTACTTGCCGTTCAACAGCTGCCGGGGTGCCGATACCGACCCTTCGGTGACGGTGAAAGGCATGCCATAGGGGTAGCCCGCCACGTAGATCTTGCGGCCGATCTCGAGCGAATCGTCGGCCGCGATCTCCAGTTCGGGCAGCGCCGAAAAGTCCCCATCGACGGCCAGCAGCGCCAGGTCCGACTCGGGGTTGACCACCACCACGCGCGCCTCGTAGGGGTTGCGGTCGTTGTCGTGTACGGCCACCGTGCGGAAGCCCTCGACCACATGGTAGTTCGTGACGAAAAGGTCGTACTGCTTCAGGTAGAAGCAGCTGCCGGAGCCGCCCGTATGCGTGACCTTGAATACCAGCCGGTACAGGTTGTTCTGTTCCATTTTATCCGCTTTATTACGTTCCGTTATCGGTTTTGTTTCATGACCTGCTCCATCATCTTCTGCTGGAACTCGGTGGCCAGCCGCATGTATTCGGCCATGTCGCCCCGCGCCATCGCCTCCTGCATCCGGGTCTGCATGTCGGCCACCTCTCCCGCCAGCGCCGAGGCGGCCTCCTGCGCCTGCCGTACGGCCTCCTGGCCCGCTTCCGACGACAGGAGCTCCGTCGGGTCGTCGTCTGTGTCCAGGTCGCCGTCCATGATGTTGCCGAGCGCCTCGTAGAGAATCCCCGAGGCCTCTTCCATCGGTTTCCCGGCCGAACGCTCCAGCGCCCGTGCCACGACGGCGTTCAGGTCGTCCTGCACGTCGTTGTAGAAATACATCTCGTAGAACTTGTAGAGAATGCGCACGGCACTGCGCTCGAAATTGTTGACCTGGATGGCTTCGGTAGCCTCCTGATAGACCTCCTTGAAATTTTCCTGCACATTGCCCAGCGACGAGCGCTGTTTGGTCGAGACGAGCGTATCGACGTAATAGAGGTCGCGGAGCATCTGCTCGCGCGGCATCGACGCGAGGCGTTCGAGAAAGGCCTTGCCCTTGGCGACCAGTTCGGCCGTGGGCAGCTCCCGGTCCATGTCGTCCACGGCCTTTTCGAGGTCGTTCATCAGCTGGCCCTGCGGGTGGGCGAAATAGGCTATTTTGTAAAAGGCCGTGTCGACCACGTTCCAGGCGTAGCCGTATTTGCGTTCGGCTTCGTATTCGCGTGTCGCCTCGAGCGTCTCGCGGCAGGTCGCCTGCACGGCCCCGAAGATGCGTTCGGCCTCCTCGGCGGGGTAGGGCCTGATGCGGGGCTCGTAGCAGCGCGCAGCACCGAACTTGGTGCAGAACTCGTCGTCGTAGCGGTCGCCCACGTGGCAGATGTTGCGCAGGACGTAATAGAGTTTGTGGGGGTGGCTCTGCGACAGGGCGCATGCGTACTCCATCCTGAGCCGGTCGCCCTCCTTGCGGAAGCGGGGCAGCATCAGGCGGTTGAGGTTCAGGTCGGCGACCTGGCGCAGCATCGCTACGCGGCCTTTGGCGGGAATTTCGAGGAAATCGGCGCTGAACTCGATCCGCCCGTCGCGGATGAGGATGTTGACCAGGATCGAACCGTGGGGGATGTGGAACTCGGTGCCGTCGGCATTGCCGTAGCGGGTGCGGAACTCCGGGTTGAGGTGGTCCAGCAAAAGGTGGAACGCTTCGAGTTGTCGGCCCTCGTTGTAGCGTTCGATGCTCTGCTCGTAGGTCTCCATGCGGGTCGTGCTCTCGGTCGATCGTAGCACGGGAACCGTATAAGCGGGTGCGATTTTCATGGTATGTTCGTTTTAAACGGTATTCGAATAAAAACAAATATAGTAAAAAAAAGTGGAATTGTCCCCTGCCTGCGGACTTTCCGGTGCGGTTTTTTGCCCGAAACCGATGCCGGCGGCATGTTTGGACTTCGAAAAGGGGCTGTCATTAAGGCCTGCCGGAAAAAAGAACCCGAGGGATTGCGTGAGTTGCTTGCAGTTTATTCCGCTTGTTTCGTGGCCCGAAAACCTTATTTCTGCCGGAAATAGATAGATTTGCATGGGCACTCCCGTTCTGGCAAGTCCCCCTTTTCAAAGGGGGATTCAAGGGGATTGTCTGCACCGGATTTTTCGGGCCGCACGACTGGAAGAGGTGTGACGACGGGCCTTAGACTTATTTCTGCCGGAAATAGATTTGCATCGGTACGCCCGTTCCAAGTAAGTCCCCCTTTTCAAAGGGGGATTCAGGGGGATTGTCTGCACCGGATTTTTCGGGCCGCACGACTGGAAGAGGTGTGACGACGGGCCTTAGACTTATTTCTGCCGGAAATAGATCTGCATCGGCACGCCCGAAAAATCCCAGTGGCCGCGGATGTTGTTCTCCAGAAAACGGCGGTAGGGCTCGCGGACGTACTGGGGCAGGTTGACGAAGAACGCGAACTGCGGCGTGGGCGTGGGCAGCTGGGTCACGTATTTGATCTTGATGTATTTGCCCTTGGTGGCCGGGGGCGGGTAATTCTCGATCAGGGGCAGCAGGAAATCGTTCAATTCGGAGGTGGGGATGCGGCGTTTGCGCGCCTCGAAGACGCGGATGGCCGTTTGCAGCACCTCGAAGATGCGCTGTTTGGTCACGACCGAGGTGAAGATGATTGGAATGTCGTTGAACGGCGCCAGCTTCTTTTTGAGAAATTCGGTCCACTCCTTCATCGTATTGCTCTCTTTCTCGATCAAATCCCACTTGTTGACCACGATCACGCACCCCTTGCGGTTGCGGACGATCAGGTTGTGGATGTTCAGGTCCTGCGATTCGAGCCCCTGCTGCGCGTCGAGCATCAGGATGCAGACGTCCGAATTCTCGATGGCGCGGATCGAGCGCATCACCGAGTAGAACTCCAAGTCCTCCATGGTCTTGCCCTTCTTGCGCATGCCGGCCGTGTCGACGAGGTAGAAATCCATGCCGAACTTGTTGTAGCGCGTGTGGATCGAGTCGCGTGTGGTCCCGGCAATCGAGGTGACGATGTTGCGCTCCTCACCCAAAAGGGCATTTGTCATCGACGACTTGCCGACATTGGGCCGACCGACGATGGTGATGTGGGGCAGGTTTTCGTCCTCCTCGGCGAGCGTTTCGGCGGGCAGTGCCTCGAGGATGGCGTCCATCAGGTCGCCCGTGCCGCTGCCGGACATGGACGAGATGCAGTAGGGGTCGCCCAGCCCGAGGGCGTAGAACTCGTGCGAAGAGTAAATCTGGTCGTTGTTGTCGACCTTGTTGCAGACGAGGATGACCTTTTTCGAGGTGCGGCGCAGGATGTCGGCCATGAGCATGTCCAGGTCGGTGATGCCGGTCCGGACCTCCACCAGAAAGAGAATCACGTCGGCCTCGTCGATGGCCAGCAACACCTGGCGGCGGATTTCATCTTCGAAGATGTCCTCCGAATTGACGGTGTATCCGCCCGTGTCGATCACCGAGAACTCCTTGCCGTTCCAGTCGGTCTTGCCGTAATGGCGGTCGCGGGTAGTACCGGCCGTCGCATCCACGATGGCTTTGCGCTGGCCTACCAGGCGGTTGAAAAGGGTGCTTTTGCCGACGTTCGGACGGCCCACGATTGCTACCAGACTCATATTCGATGCTGTTTTGAGGACAAATATAGCGCAAATTCCCCGAAATAAAAAACCGACGCGCTTCGGGTGCCCGATTTACGACGGTCGTAGCGCACGTGGAGCCGTCCCGCCTGCGTGCGCCAAGCGGGGCGCATGCCGCTATCCGAAATACATCTTCTCGGTATCGCCCGCCTGTACGGGGAAGACCAGCACGTAGCTGTTGGCGGGGAAATGTTCGGCCAGATAGGCCGGGATGCGGCTCATCGCGGGGTGGTAGGAGATGCGGTCGCGCCGGCTCATGACGATCCAGATGCAGTCGTCGGGGCGGATTTCGCCGAGCAGTTCGGGCAGGCGCTCCCAGCCCTTTTCCCAGGCGACGTATTCTGCGATGTCGGCGCGGCGGCGCTTGCTTTTGAGGTGACCGACGGTCTGTTCGGTGGCATAGAAGATCAGCCTGGCTCCGGTATCGTGCGCCAGGTGGCGGATGCGCAGCAGCCACGCCTGGAACCCCGCCTCCAGCTCGGCCTTGCGGGGCACGGCGACTAGGTGGCGCTTGACGGTGGGAAGCGGCTGCGCGGGGCGGTAGACGAATGTGGTGACGTTGCACTGGGCCACCACGGACGGGATGTTCTTGCCCAGTGCCGGAATCGTGCCGGTGCCCAGCACGCCCGGCAGTGCGGCGTTCAGGGGCGAGGAGGCCCGCTCCTCGTGGAGTTCGAGCACCAGGTCGGTGATGTTGCGTTCGCGCACCACGCTGAGAATGGCGTTGACGATGTTCACGTCGTAGCGCAGCAGCCGGTGCAGGTGGATGTCCGCTGCGGCGGCTGCCGAGCAGGCCGTGTCGAGGAGCTTCTGCGCGTGTTTTTTCACCTCCGGATCGTCGAGCCGGTTGTCGATGGCGTTTAGGGCGTAGACGCTGCGGTGCTTCTGTTTGGTTAGGGCGATGCCCAGCGCCACCGTGTCGGCGATGGTGCCCATTTGCGAGACGGGGACGAGCACGTGCTCGCCCGTGCCGGGCTCCGGGTCGTGCTGCGCGCCCCGCAGGGCGATGTTGTGGGCGCCCCGCTGCGTGGCGAACGTGGAGACGGTGCAGGTGGCCAGGATCATCAGGATCGTGCCGTTGAGGATCGCCTCGTCCAAAAGGCGGATCGGCTCGCCCTCGGGGGTGTGGCCCAGGACGACGTTATATCCGACCATTACGGCGGCCAGCGTGGCGGCCACGTGCGCCGAGCTCAGTCCGAAGATCACCGTACGCTGGTCGCGCGAAAGACGGAACGTCTTTTGCGTAAGCACCGCGGCGATGTACTTGGCCGCCGTGACCAGCACGATCATCACGGCGCTGACCTCGACCGTCTCCCAGTTCTTGAAGAACGCCCGGTAGTCGATGAGCATGCCCACGCCGATCAGAAAGAACGGAATGAAGATGGCGTTGCCGACGAACTCGATGCGGTTCATCAGGGGCGAGGTGCGGGGAATGAGCCGGTTCATGGCCAGCCCCGCGAGGAACGCGCCGATGATCGGCTCCAGCCCGGCCAGCTGGGCGAGGTAGGCCCCCAGGAAGACCATCACCAGGACGAAGACGTACTGCGAGACGCTGTCCGACGAGCGCTTGAAGAACCAGTGGCCGACCACGGGGAAGAGAAAGAGGATGACCCCGACGCACACCGCGACCGAAATGCCGAGCCGGTACCAGAACGCGCTGTCGGCGCTGCCGGTCGAGAGTCCGACGATCACGGTGAGCACCATCAGCGCCAGAATGTCCGTGATGATCGTGCCGCCCACGGCGATGGTGACGGCCTTGTCGCGCGTGATTCCCAGGCGGCTGACGATGGGGTAGGCGATCAGGGTCTGCGAGGCGAAGAGCCCGGCCAGCAGGATCGAGGAGTAGATGGAGTAGCCCAGGATGTAGTACCCGGCCAGCATGCCGAAGAGCATCGGCACGGAGAACGTGTAGAGCCCGAATACGAGGCTGCGCCACCCGTTGCGCTTGAAATCGGCCATGTCCATCTCCAGCCCCGAGAGGAACATGATGTACAGCAGGCCGGCCGTTCCCGAGAGGATGATGCTGCTGTCGCGCAGCACCAGATTCAGCCCGTGGGGTCCGATCACCGCTCCGGCGATGATCAGCCCCAGGAGGTAGGGTATCTTGAGCCGGTTCAGGAGGAGCGGGGCGCCCAGCACGATAGCCATGATGAGCATGAATTTGAGGATGGGGTCTTCGAGCGGCAGGGTGACGGGGATGTGGGCGAGAAGCTGAGTCATGCACGGGGGTTTGTGACTGCAAAAATAGGAAAAAATTGCGGAACCGCGCGTGTCCCGGCGGGTGAAAACGGCGAAATGATCCGTTAGGGCCGCCGGGCGGGCGTTGCGGACCGGGCGCGTCGCCCCGCGCGGCGGAGGTTAAAATTTTTCGGCCCGCCTGCGGGGATTCCCGCAAAAAAATGTAACTTTGACCGGATATATGCGTGCAATGAACGTTCAAAAAGTCGATAAACGCCTTTTGGCGCCCGTCCTTGCGGGGTTCTTCATCATGGGTTTCTGCGACATGGTGGCGCCGATCTCGGGCCGCATCGCCGCGGAATTCGGACCCGCACGGCAGGCGGCCGTGAGCTTTCTGCCGACGATGGTCTTCCTGTGGTTTCTGGTGCTTTCGACCCCCGTGGCGGCGCTGATGAACCGCTGGGGCCGCAAGCGCACCGCCCTGTTGGGCTATGCGTTCACGGTGGTCGGCCTGCTGGTCCCGTTCGCCGCGGGCCGGGGGTGCTCGCTGGGGTGGTATTTCGCGGGCTTCGGACTGCTCGGTATCGGCAACACCGTCGTGCAGGTGGCCGTCAACCCGCTGCTGGCCACGATCGTTCCCGCGGAGCGGATGACCAGCTACCTGACGGTGGGGCAGATTTTCCGCAACTGCTCGCTGCTTCTCGTGGCCCCGCTGGTCACCCTGCTGGTGGCCTGGACCGGCTCGTGGCGGCTGCTGCTGCCGATCTATGCGGGGCTTACTGTTGCGGGCGGAGTGTGGTTGCAGCTGACGGAGGTGGCCGAACCCGAACGAACCGAACGCGCCGCGGGGGCGCTGGACTGTTTCCGGCTGCTGGGCAACCGCGCGGTGCTGCTCTCGACGCTGGGCGTGGCCGCGTTCATCGCCGCCGACGTGGGCGTGGGCTTTCTCTCGGTGCGGCTGATCGACAACCCCTCGTCGATCCTCACCACCACGGGGTTCTATGCCTGCCGGATCGTCGGCACGCTCGTCGGGGCCTGGGTGCTGGCGCGCTACTCCGACCTCAAATACCTCGGCTGGAACATGGCCGGGGCGCTGGTGCTGACCGTCGCGCTGCTCTTCATCCGAAGCGAGTGGGCGATCTATGCCGCCATCGGGCTGTTGGGTTTCGCCATGGCCTGCGTCTTTGCGACTTTCTACGCCGTGGCGACCAAGGCCGAACCCGAGCGGGCCAACGGCGTGGCCGGGCTGATGATCATGGCCATCTCGGCCGGCGCCCTCTCGGGCCCGGTCTGCGGGGCGATCATCCGCGCGACGGGCAATCCGCACCTGGGGATGCTCTACGTGGCCGTGTTGGTGGGGTATATGCTGTGGGCGAGCTTCCGCTTAGGTGAAAGGTGAACTTTGCGGGTAAGCGAGTAGCAGAGACCGCTTGCGGGCTCTGCCGAGCGGGAGCAAAGTCAAGCCGCCTTTAGGCGGGTTAATGGTGTTAAGGTGAAATGTCATTCCGAACGGATGCGGGGAATCTTCCGCTGACTGTATTGCGCCGCCTCGGGCGGCGGCAGTCCGCAGCCACCCCGGGCGGAGGACTGCACTTTCGCCCTACGGCTCAGGCAGCCTCCGCTGGTTGCGGCCTGCGAAAATCTGGGAGCGCAGAACCGGGTTGAAAGCGTCTCGACCGGCTACCGCCCATAAACGGGCGTCTTACGCCCGCGGCCTTGAAAAATGATGATGATGAATTTTGAATCGAAAAATATGCGAAAAATTATTCTGACCTTGCTGCTGGCGGCTTCGGTGAGCGCCTCTTTCGCGCAGCGTCCCCGCACCCGGGTGGAGTGGGGCGTCGTGGGCGGTATCAACGTCCCCGACTACACGACCAACATGAAAAGCGCCGACGTGAAGAACAAGCTCGGCTGGCAGGCGGGCATCCTGACAGCCGTCGATTTCGGCGCTTTCGCCCTCGAGCCGCAGATTCTCTACGTGCGGCAGGGCCTGCGCATCCGTCCCGAGGGCCAAAAGGAGATCAACCTCAAATCCAACTCGATCGACGTGCCGGTGCTCGTGTCGCTGAGGCTGCTGCGCCCGGTGCGCATCTACGCCGGCCCGGTCTTCACGGTGATGAACGACAGCAAGCAGAAATCGGGCGGCGATCTGCTGGATTTCGGCCGCGTGCGCCCCACCATGTCCTACACCGTGGGCGCCGGCGTGGTGCTCATGCGGCACCTCTTGATCGACCTGCGCTACAACGGCCAGTTCCGCTCGAAGCACGACGTGGTGCTGCCCGACGGCTCGCGGCTCGACAAACTCCGTTCGTACAACGTGGCGCTCAGCTTCGGCTACCTCTTTTAGCGTATGACGGAGGAAGTCGGAAAGGAGCTGCCGGTCGAGGGCGTCGACCCCCGCGAGCTGTACGGGCCGCAGAACGCCTGGCTCGAAAGGATCAAGTCGCTCAACCCCCATTTGAAGATCATCGCCCGCGGCTCTTCGCTCAAGGTGCTCGGATCGGAGGCGGGCGTGGCGCGCTTCGAAAAGCGCCTCGCGGGGCTGGTGGCCTACTACCTCAAATACGGACACATCTCCGCGGAGGTCGTCGACCAGTCGTTCGCCGGGGCCGATGCGCCGCAGGAGGCACCCGTGGACAAGGACGTGATCGTCTACGGCAACGGCGGCAACATCATCCGCGCCCGCACGGTCAACCAGCAGCGGCTGGTCGAGTTTTACGACACGAACGACCTGCTGTTCGCCGTAGGGCCCGCCGGGACGGGCAAGACCTATACGGCCATCGCTCTGGCCGTGCGGGCTCTGAAGGAGAAGCAGGTGCGCCGCATCATCCTCACGCGCCCGGCCGTCGAGGCGGGCGAGAAGCTGGGTTTCCTGCCCGGCGACATGAAGGAGAAGCTCGACCCCTACCTGCAACCTCTCTACGACGCCCTGAACGACATGATCCCGCCTGCCAAGTTGCAGAAATACCTCGAGGAGGGCACCGTGCAGATCGCGCCGCTGGCCTACATGCGCGGCCGCACATTGGACAATGCGTTCGTCATCCTGGATGAGGCGCAGAACACCACCCTCTCGCAGATCAAGATGTTCCTCACGCGCATGGGCCGCAACGCGCGCTTCATCGTCACGGGCGACGTGACGCAGATCGACCTGCCGCGCAAGTCGGACAGCGGCCTGGTGCGGGCGATGGAGATTCTGCACGGCGTGAAAGGCATCGGCGCGGTGGAGTTCGACAAGCGCGACATTGTGCGCCACCGGCTGGTCAAACACATCGTCGAGGCGTTCGACCGCTATGCCGCAGAGAGCCCTGCTACCCCATACGAAACGAACAACCCTAAAACCGAATAAAACATGGACAGAAATTTAGCGGCTTTGAAGCCGTCGCTCGTTTGGAAACATTTCGCACGGATCGTGCGCATCCCGCGCCCCTCGTCGCACGAGGAGCAAATCCGCGCCTACGTCCTCGATTTCGCCCGCTCGAAAGGGCTCGAGTGCCGCGAGGATGCGGCGCACAACATCTACGTCCGCAAACCCGCCTCGGCGGGGATGGAGGACCGCAAGGGGGTCGTTCTCCAGGCCCACCTCGACATGGTGCCGCAGAAGAACAACGACAAGGTGTTCGATTTCGAGAAAGACCCCATCGACGCCTGCATCGACGGCGCCTGGGTGACGGCCGACGGCACGACGCTCGGGGCCGACAACGGCATCGGCGCCGCAGCGATCCTGGCCGTGCTCGAGGACGACACGCTGGTCCACGGACCGCTCGAAGCGCTCTTTACGGCTACCGAAGAGACCGGCATGGACGGGGCGTTCGGGCTGGAAAAGGGGCTGCTCAAAGGGGACATCCTCCTGAACCTCGACTCCGAGACCGAGGGCGAACTCTACGTGGGCTGCGCAGGCGGGCTCGATGCGAACACGACGTTCGACTACGCCGCACAGCCCGTTCCGGCGGGTGATTGGACCGCCGCCCGGATCGCTGTCAAGGGGCTCAAGGGCGGCCACTCGGGCATCCAGATCGTCTGCCAGCGGGCCAACGCCAACAAGGTGCTGTTCCGCTTCCTGAACACTGCGCCGTGCGATCTGCTCCTCGCCTCGGTCGATGGGGGCGGGCTGCGCAACGCCATTCCGCGCGAAGCCCAGGCCGTCGTGCTGGTGGCCACGGGCGACTACGAAAAATTGGCCGCAGCCCTCGAAGCCTACGAGCGGACCATCCGGGCGGAGTACGCCGAGGTCGAGGATTCGATCTCTATCACCGTCGAGCGGTGCGACCGCCCCACGGAAATGCTCCCCGCGGAGGTGGCCGGCCGCCTCGTGAAAGCCGTGGCCGCCTGCCCCGACGGGGTGCAGAAAATGTCGGTTGCGATGCCCGGCCTCGTCCAGACCTCGACCAACCTGGCGAGGGTGGTCTCCGACGGCAGCAGCGTCAAGCTCCAGAGCCTGCTGCGCAGCTCGGTCAACTCCGAAAAGGAGGCGCTCGGCGAGGCCATCGCCGCCCTCTTCTCGCTGGCCGGGGCCCGCACCGAACTTTCGGGCAGCTACAACGGCTGGAATCCCGACATGCAGTCTCCCATCCTGGCCGCCATGACCGCCTCCTACGAGCAGTTGTACGGCGTGAAACCCGCCGTGACGGCTATCCACGCCGGCCTGGAGTGCGGCATCATCGGCAGCAACTACCCCGCGCTGGACATGATCTCGTTCGGCCCGACGATCTGCTACCCCCACTCGCCCGACGAGAAAGTCGAGATCGCTTCGGTCGCCAAATTCTACGATTTTCTCATCCGGACGCTCGGGAACATACCTAAAAAGTAACGCGCAAGGTGGAGGGCGACAAGACCAAATGGTTCGTCATCGTCAATCCCGTGGCCGGAGGCGGCCGCGGGCTCGACCATTTTCCGCAGATCTCCAAGCACCTGCGCGATGCCCACATCCTCTGCGAACCGGTCTTTACGGAGCATAAGTTCCATGCGACGGAGCTGACCGTCTCGGCCGTGAGGGACGGCTACCGGCGCATCATCGTAGTGGGCGGCGACGGCACGCTGCACGAGGTGGTCAATGGGCTCTTCATCCAGCAGGAGGTACGGCCCGACGAGGTGCTGCTGGCCGTGATCGCCGTGGGCACGGGCAACGACTGGGTCCGCACGTTCGGCATCTCGAACCGCTACCGCGACGCCGTGCGGGCCATCAGCGAGGGCTACTCCTTTTTGCAGGACGTGGGCGTGGTGTCGTACGAGGAGTCGCACTACCGCCAGTGCCGCTACATCGCCAACGTCGCGGGCGTCGGATTCGACGCCTACGTCATCCGGCGGCTCTCGCACCTCAAGAAGAAAGGGCGCAAGAGCCGCTGGCGCTACACGTGGTGCTTGGTGCGGTCGTTCTTCCGCTACAAATCGACGGGCGTCAAGGTGTGGGTCGACGACCGGCTGGTCTACAACAACCTGCTGCTGTCGCTGGCCATCGGCATCTGCAAGTACAACGGCGGCGGCATCCAGCAGTTGCCCGAAGCGGTCGCCGACGACGGCATGCTCGATCTCTCGCTCGTGCGTCCCGTCCATTTCTGGCACTTGCTGTTCCGCTTCCACTACCTCTTCAACGGCGGCATCTACCGCATTCGCCACATTCTCCAGGAGCGGGGCAGCCGCATCCGCATCGAATCCTCGCCCGAGGTTTCGGTCGAGGTCGACGGCGAGCTGCTGGGCGAAACGCCGCTCGAATTCTCGATCCTCCACCGAGCCATCCGCATCGTCGTCGGGGGCGATTTCTTCCGCCGCCAGGAGGACGCGGGGAGCGGTTGCTGCACGAAAGAGTAGTTAGCGTATTTTTTGCACAAAATGATCGTCCGGAAAACTGCGGTTTTTCCGGACGGTCGTTTCTTTTGCCGGGTCGCCGGGCTGCTCTCTGACAAGCTCCGGGCCGCCTCCCGCGGGTCGGTTTCCGACGGCTCCGAGGCGCGCCCGAAGAGGAGGCTTGCGGGTTAAAATTTACGCAAAAATCGTTAGTGTGTGCGCACACACTTGATGATTTGTGAAAAATTGCATAGTTTTGCCACACCGAACCTGAAATGCGAACCAACCCGACTGAACCCATGACCGACAAATCCGAAGAACACATCCGGATCGTGGACGTAGCCCGCATGGCCGGTGTCTCCGTAGCCACGGTAGATCGCGTAATTCACAACCGGGGCAAAGTCTCCGAACGGAACCTGCGCCGCATACGCGAGGTGCTCGATCGGGTCGACTACCACCCCAATCTGGTCGCCCGCTCGCTGGCCTCGGCGCGCGAGCAGACCCTTGCGGTCATCATCCCCGCGTTCCGCGAGGGCGAATACTGGGCCGACGTCGACCGGGGCATCGAGCGGGCCGCCGCCGAAGCCGGACGCTTCAACGTGCGCGTGCGCAAATTCTCGTTCGACCAGTACGACCGCACCTCGTTCGAACGCACGCTCACCCGGGTGCGCGACGAGCATTTCGACGGTGTGGTGATCGCCACGCTCTTCGCCGAAATGGTCGTCGAGTTCACCCGCGAACTGGACGAGCAGCAAATTCCCTACGTCTTCGTCGATTCCGACATCTTCGGCAGCAAGCGCCTGGCCTATTTCGGCACCTCGTCGTTCGACGCGGGCGTGGTGGCTGCACGGCTCCTGACCGAAGGCATGGACCGGCAGGCCGACCTGGTCGTGGCGTCGATCATCCACCGGGGGACGGGCGGTTCGAACCAGTGCCGCAACCGCGAAGAGGGGTTCAGCGACTACCTGCGGCGGGTCGGCTTCCGGGGCACGGTCCACCGGGCTTCGCTGCGCCTGGACGACGACCTCTACAACAACCGCGTGCTGGACGCCCTTTTCGACGCCAATCCCCGCATCGCCGGCGCCGTGACGTTCAACTCGACCTGCTACATCCTGGCCGGGTATCTCCAGCGCTCGGGGCGCGAGGGGGTGAAACTGGTGGGCTACGACATCATCGGCCGCAACCGCGACATGCTGCTCGCCGGCACCGTGACGGCGCTCATCGCCCAGCGGCCCGAGGCGCAGGGGTATCATGGCGTCATGGCCCTGTGCGAGCACCTGGTCGGAGGACGCCGGGTGCCGCGGGTGAACAACATGCCCATCGACATCCTTTTGAAAGAGAACATACGATACTATAACAACAACATCATTTAGCCATGAAAAATCTATTCGACATCCGGGGTAAGGTCGTCGTCGTGACGGGCGGCGCCGGCATTCTGGGACGCACGATCACCGACTACCTCGCCCGCGAGGGCGCCCGCGTGGCGGTGCTCGACCGCGACCGCGAGGCGGGCGACGAGCTCGTCCGCGCGATCCGCGCCGCGGGCGGCGAGGCGCTCTTCCTCGAAACCGACGTGCTGAACCGCGAGGTGCTGGTCGAGAACCGCGAGGAGATTCTCTCGGCCTGGGGCTCGATCGACGTGCTGCTCAACGCCGCGGGCGGCAACATGGGGGGCGCGACGATCCCGCCCGACAAGTCGTTCCTCGACCTGGAGATCGACGCATTCCGCAAGGTCGTGGACCTCAACCTGTTCGGCACGGTGCTCCCCACGACCGTCTTCGGCGAGGCCATGACGGCGCGCCGCAAAGGGGTCATCGTCAATTTCTGCTCCGAGTCGGCGCTGCGTCCCCTGACGCGCGTGGTGGGCTACGGCGCCGCCAAGGCTGCCATCGCCAACTACACCCGCTACATGGCCGCCGAGCTGGCTACCAAGTTCAGCCCCGAGATGCGCGTGAATGCCATCGTCCCGGGTTTTCTGCTCACGAACCAGAACCGCACGCTCCTGACCAACCCCGACGGGTCGTACACCGACCGCGCCCGGACGATCATCGCCCACACCCCCGCAGGCCGCTTCGCCGAGCCCGAGGAGCTGCTGGGCACGATCCACTACCTCATCAGCGACGCTTCGTCGTTCGTCACGGGCGCACTGGCCGTGGTGGACGGCGGGTTCGATGCCTTTTCGATCTGAGGATCGAAAAGGCATAATAAGGCATAATTGAGAATTAAAAATTAAGAATTCACAATTTGCGGGCCGCAGCCGGCGGAGGGAGCTCGTAGCCGATAGGCGAAAGAGTAGCCCTCCGCATCCGGGGGCTGCGGGCTGCCGCCGCTTGCAGCGGCGAATAAAATTATTGCCAAATCCGCTAAAGCTATTACCTTTCACCTTTCACCTTTCACCTTTCACTTTTCAAGTCATGCACCTTTCACAACAAACCTGGCGGTGGTACGGGCCGCAGGACCCCGTCTCGTTACAGGATATTCGCCAGGCCGGAGCTACCGGCATCGTCACGGCCCTGCACCACATTCCCAACGGCGAGGTGTGGCCCGTCGAGGAGATCCGCGAGCGGCAGCGCATCGTCGCCGAGGCGGGCCTCGTGTGGTCGGTCGTCGAGAGCGTCCCGGTCCACGAGCACATCAAGACCCGCACGGGCGAGTTCGAGCGTTACATCGACAACTACAAGCAGTCGATCCGCAACCTCGCGGCGTGCGGCATCCGCATCATCACCTACAATTTCATGCCCGTACTGGACTGGACGCGCACCGACCTGAGCTACGAAATGCCCGACGGCTCGCGCGCCCTGCGTTTCGAGCGCGCGGCGTTCGTGGCGTTCGACCTCTTCATCCTCCGGCGTCCCGGAGCGGAGCAGGAGTACTCCGAAGCCGAGCGCGCTGCGGCCCGCGCCCGCTACGAGCGGATGGACGAGGCCGAAAAGGCGCTCATCACCCGCAACATGATCGCGGGGCTTCCCGGCTCGGAGGAGAGCTTCACCCTGGAGCAGTTCCAGCGGGAGCTGGATCGCTACAAGGGGATCACGCCCGAGAAGCTGCGCGCGAATCTGATCGCGTTCCTCCGCGAGATCGCCCCCGTGGCCGACCAGGTCGGCGCCGTGCTGGCCATCCACCCCGACGATCCGCCGTTCCCGATTCTGGGGCTGCCCCGCATCCTGTCCTCCGAAGCCGATTTCAACGCGCTTGTTCGAGCCGTGCCGTGCAAGTCCAATGGCCTGTGCCTCTGCACCGGGTCGCTGGGCGTCGTGGCCTCGAACGACCTGCCGGGGATGATGCTCCGGCTGGGCGAAAGGGTCTATTTCGTCCACCTGCGCTCCACGCAGCGCGACGCCGAGGGCAATTTCCACGAAGCCAACCACCTCGAGGGCGACGTGCCGATGTTCGAGGTGATGAAGAACCTCCTGGTGATCCAGCAGCAGCGGGGCGAGTCGATCCCCCTGCGTCCCGACCACGGGCACCAGATGATCGACGACCTGAGGAAAAAGACCAATCCGGGCTATTCGTGCCTGGGGCGTCTGCGGGGTCTGGCCGAGCTGCGCGGGCTGGAGCTGGGCATCGCGCGGTCGCTCTTTGCGGACAAGTAACCAACCACCATACCTAATCAAAAACCCAATTATGAAAAAACTCTTGACGAAAGTTCAACGGCTGTGCGCCCTCGCCCTGACGGCGGCACTGCTGCATGCGGGACTTGCCGTCGCCCAAAACGCCGGGGGGGGGAATTTTACCTTTTCCGGCACCGTAACCGGTGACGGGCAGCCGCTGGTCGGTGCGACGGTAACCGAGCCCGGCACCTCGAACGGCACGGTCACCGACGCGGACGGACGGTTCACGCTCAAGGTCTCCAAAAGGGGGGCCGAGGTGCAGGTCTCGTTCATCGGCTATGTGACCCAGACGCTCACGGCCAACGCCGATGCGCGGAAGATCGACCTCAAGGCCGACGCCCAGCAGATCGACGAGGTGATGGTCGTGGCCTACGGCACGATGAAGAAACGCGACATCACGGGCGCCGTGGCGTCGCTCTCGTCGGACGCGCTGGAGCGCAAAATGGCGGCCAACGTTTTCGAGGCCATGCAGGGCCAGGTGGCCGGCGTACACATCACCGCCGGTTCGGGCCAGCCGGGCGAGTCGGCCACGGTCAACGTGCGCGGTATCTCGACCTTTTCGGCCGAGGGCGTGCGGCCCCTCTACGTCGTGGACGGCATCCCGATGGAGGACATCGACGGCATCAACAACTCGGACATCCTCTCGGTCGAGGTCCTCAAGGACGCCGCTTCGGCCGCCATGTACGGTTCGCGTTCGGCCAACGGCGTCTTCCTGATCACCACCAAGGGCGGGCAGGAGGGGGCGCCGCGAGTCGATCTGAAATACTACCACTCGTGGAGCCAGCTCTCGCACAAGCTCCCGCAGGCCACGCGCGCCGACCGCCGCACGTACGACCTGAAGCGCCGCGCCTATTTCCTCCAGAACAAGCTCGGCACGCCCGACGAGAGCTGGATGATCATCCAGGACTCGCTCAACGCGGCGTTCAACGTCGACAACGACTACCAGGACATCCTCTTCCAGTGGGGCCAGAAAGACCAGGTCGACCTGAGCGTCTCGGGCGGCACGAAGAAGATGAAATACTACGGCTCGACGGGCTACTACAACGAGCGCGGTATCGTGCCCAACACCGGGTTCCAGCGCCTGACGGCCCGCATCAACGCCGACTACACGGCCACCGACTGGCTCACGCTCCACAGCCGCATCTCGCTGGGCTACTCGCAGAAGAACGGCATCAACGAGGGCCAGCTCATGACGGCCATGCTCTCGCGCCGCCCCTATTTCAACCTCTACTATCCCGACGGTTCGCTGGCGGGCGTGTTCCAGGGGCAGAAGAGCCCGCTGGCGCAGGTCAAGTACACCACCGACCGCACCGAGTACTACAAGGCCAATTTCTACCAGGGTTTCGAGATCAAGCTGGCCAAGGGGCTCACGTTCCAGACCAGCATCAACGCCAACCTCTACCTCGACAAGCGCAACCGCATCTACCCGAGCCTGATTACCGACGAGTGGCAGAAGAGCAACACGGGCTACTCGGTCGACAACCTCAACTGGAACTGGCTCAACGAGAACGTCCTCACGTACAAGAACAAGTGGGGCGGCCACAATTTCGCGGCCACGGTCGGCTTTACGGAGCAGCAGTGGCGCACCGACCGCAACGTGCTGTCGGGCATCAACTCCTCGTCGGACTACCTGGTGACGATGAACGCCTTTGCCGCCAACCTCATTCTGAGCGAGACGGGCGCGTGGCAGCAGAACCACTCGATGGCCTCGATGTTCGCCCGCGTGAACTACGACTACGAGTCCAGGTACCTCATCCAGGCCACCGTGCGCCGGGACGGCTCCTCGCGCTTCTCCAAATCGAACCGCTGGGGCAATTTCCCCTCCGTGTCGGCCGCGTGGCGCCTCTCGGACGAGCGCTTCATGAATTTCTCGCGCCGCGTCCTGGACGACGCCAAGGTGCGCGTGAGCTGGGGCATCACGGGTAACGAGCAGATCGGCAACTACGACTACCTCTACTCTTACGCCACGGGCGACATCTACGACGGCATCGGCGGCGTCTACCCGGCGCGCCTGGCCGTGGACGACCTGCGCTGGGAGGAGACGCGCCAGATGGACGTGGGTCTCGACCTGAGTCTCTTCGGCAACCGCCTGACCGCGACGGCCGACTACTACGACAAGTACACCGACGGCCTGTTGGCCAACCTCGAACTGCCGAAAGAGTCGGGCTTCGGAACCATGCGCACCAACGTGGGCGAGGTCCGCAACCGCGGTTTCGAGCTGACGGTGGCCGGCGACCTGGTGCGCACCAGGAATTTCCGGTGGAATGCCTCGTTCAACATCTCGCGCAACTGGAACACCATCGAGAAGCTCTCGGGCGGTGAGCCCTATCTGGAGGGCGACCTGTGGTGGATGCAGGAGGGCGGTTCGATCGGCGATTTCTACGGCTACCGCCAGATCGACATCTTCCGCTACGACGAGTCGAACGCCTTTACGCCCGGCGACTGGCGCCAGCTCACGCCCGTCTTCGAGGGCGGCGCGTTCCGCGGCTATCAGCTCGACGGGGCGCCCTATCAGGGCGACGTGATGCAGAAGAAACTGCCCAACGGCAAGCCGTTCCGCGGCGGCGATGTCAACTGGGACGAGGCGCCGGGGGCCCGCGACGGGGTGATCGACGAGAACGACCGCATGGTGCTGGGTAACGCCCTGCCCACCTACACGGGCGGCCTCTCGACGACGCTGACCTATAAGAATCTGAGCCTCTTCGTCTCGTTCTACTACTCGTTCGGGGCCAAGATCTACAACGACGCCGAGCACCAGCGCAACATGTTCAAGTACTCTTCGACGACCCCATCGCCCCACGTCATCAATAACATTTGGGTCAACCAGGGCGATCGGGCGCTCTACCCGCGTCCCTACAACGACGAGTACAACAACGCCCGCTACGCCAACTCGTTCTACCTCGAAAAGGGCGATTTCATCCGCCTGCAAAACGTGCGCCTCTCGTACGACCTCCCGGAGCGGTGGCTGGAGAAGCTCCGCCTGAAAGGCCTTCAGGTCTACGTCTACGCCAACAACCCGCTCACATGGACCGCATACAGCGGCTACGACCCCGAATTCTCCTCTCAGAACCCGCTGCGCATCGGCAAGGACTCCTACCGCTATCCCCACAAGCGGGAGTTCGGTCTGGGCGCGAACCTCAAATTCTAAACGACCATGAAAAACAGCTTTCAGATATTTGCCGCCGCGCTTCTCACGCTGAGCCTCACGGCTTGCGAGGGGTTCCTCGACGAACAGCCCGTGAGCGAGGTTCCCGCGGATGAGATGTGGCAGACCTCGCGCGACGCCAAGGCCGGCGTCAACCAGATCTACGGCTATTTCCGTACGGCCATGCGCGAAAACTATTTCTACTGGGGCGAGTTCCGCTCCGACGATTTCGAGCACGGCGCCTCGTCGGCCGCCGACCAGCAGCGCGTGATCGACAACCAGCTCACGACCGACCACCGCTGCACCAAGTGGACCGACCTCTACAAGGTCATCAACCAGGCCAACCTCTGCATCAAGTACATCGGCGGGATCGACACCCCGTCGGTAGCCGAGCGCAACGACCTGCTGGGCCAGGCCTACGGCATGCGCGCCCTGGCCTACCTCTACGCCGTGCGCGTGTGGGGCGACGTGCCGCTCTTCACCGACCCCAACGAAAAGTACAGCGACGCCATTTACCGCGAGCGCACCGACCGGGAGTACATCCTGCGCGAGGTGATCGTCGAGGACGCCAAAAAGGCCGAGTCGCTCATCGACCGCACCAAGAACAAGGAGCGCAAGCGCATCTCGGTCTACGGCGCATGGGCCGTGCTGGCCGACGCCTACATGTGGCTCGGGGAGTACAACCTCGCGGACCAGACCATCGAGAAGATGAAGGCCGACCCGATGTTCATGGCGTTCGAGCCCGGCATCGACACCTGGAAAAAGATGTTCACCGAGGAGTTGAACGGCAAGGCCAGCGACAACACTCCCGAGAACGACGACTACTCGACCAGGGAGTTCATTTTCGTCGTCCATTTCAACATGGACGAGGTGGGGACCAACGGCTTCAGCTACATGTACCAGTGGTTCACCGGGTCGGGCAACCGTGCGGCGGTGGTCTCCCAGAGGCTGCGCGACAAATACGAGGAGGGCGACCTGCGCTTCCCGCTCGTGACCAAGGAGTACCAGGCGGGCTGGGAGCTGCGCAAGTACATCCCGGGCGACATCTCCTCGACGCTCAACAAGACGTGCCAGGTGGCCTACCCGATCTACCGCTATTCGGACATGCTCCTCTTGCAGGCCGAGGCGCTGGCCCGCCTGAGCAAGTGGGAGGAGGCCCTCGACCTGGTGAAGATGATCCGCACGCGCGCCGGACTGACGACCCCCGAGGCGGCCGATTTCGGCACCGAGGAGGAGCTGGTGGATTTCATCCTCGACGAGCGCCAGCGCGAACTGGTGGGCGAGGGGCGCCGCTGGTTCGACCTGGTGCGCACGGGACGCTGGAAGACGGTCATGCAGCCCGTCAACGGCATGTCCGAAGAGGGCAACGAGCTCTTCCCGATCCATTTCTCCCACCTGGACCAGAACCGCAAGCTGACCCAGAATCCCTACTACACGCAAACCAACTAAAACACCGACAACCATGTTCAAGCATATATTGAGAAAACTCTGCCTCGCGGCTGCGGTCCTCCTGACCGCCGGCTGCGGCGACATGGCGCTCCAGACCGACGCCGATTACGACGGCTCGGTGCTCGATCCCCATATTCCGATGACGGCGTGGGAGTATTTCGAGACGCGCGAAGATATTTTCGGCCAGTTCATGGCGGCCGTCGAGTACGCCGGCATGAAAGAGTACTACACGCAGACCGAACGCCAGTACACCTTTCTGGCGCTGACCGATGCGGCCATCGGCTCCTACGTCAGCAGTCTGGGGTTCAGCCAGATCACCGAATGCCCCGTCGAGGGGGTGCGCGATCTCTTGCGCTACCACATCGTCGACGGCTTTTACAGCGGCTACGGCGAACTGCCCGTCGAACCGATCTTCGTGCTGACGTTGCTGCGCGGCGAAGAGGGGCTGATGACGCTCCTCACGCGCAAGAACCCCTGGATGGCCGACGCCGGCAAGGTGGTGGTGAACAACACCGGAAGCAACGGATCGTCCCCGATGCGGCTTGCCGTCAGCTCGAACATCATGCCCACCAACGGCGTGATCCACGTTTTCGAATCCTATTGTTACTACAAGAAATAAAACGATTGCCATGAACAAGAGAATATGGATGCTCGTGCTGGCCGGACTGTGCGCCGTGGCGTTCACCGCGTGCAGCGACGAGGAGGGGATCGACCCCTCGTCGGCCGAGCCGACCGTCACTTACCCCTATGACAAACTGGTGGCCGACCTGAACATGGCCGACAACCTGCCCGTTGTGGCCGTCGTCAAGTCGGCGGCGGGTCTGCGGAGCGTGTCGCTCACCATCCGCACCCACGGCGGCGACGAGGTGCCCGTGGTCACCGAGACCGAGTTCTTCAACCGCCACAGTTACAGCCTCTCGGAGCGGGTCAACTACAAACCCGACTACATGGAGGCCGTGGTCGAGGCCGAGGACCTGCTGGGCCGCCGGGTCGAGACGAAGCTGCCCATCGAGATCATCGACGTGGTGGAGCCCCCGTTGATCGTTTTCACGCCCGAGAGCTGGTCCTACGACGAGACCGTGGGCGGCGAGATGGAGAACACGCATTTCGTCGTCACGAGCGCCGTGGCGCTCAAGAGCATCGAGATGTTCCGCGTCACGCAGGAGGGCCAGATGCAGTACGGCGGCACGGTCACGGGCGGCGACACCGACCCGTGGGTGCGCTACGAGTTCGACGAGCTGATCCGCTTCGGCGAAACCGACCGCAGCTTCAAGGTCAAGGCCACCGACTCCTACGACCAGGTGCGCATCGTCTCGCTGCCGGTGAAATACAAGACCGTGCCGCCGCCGACCGTCGTGCCCGCGAGCGAGACCCTTTGGGCCGATAAGGACGAGGCGAAAGCCGTGGCGCTGGAGATCGAGTCGCTGGCCGGCGTGGTGAAAGTCGAACTGTTCGCACAGCGCGGCAAGACGTTCGACGCGGAGCCGCTCATGACGAAGAACTACGACAAGCTCAAGACGCTCTCGTTCGCCGAGACGGTTGCGTTCACCGACGACATTTCGGGTATCCGCGCCGTGGTGACCGACAACGTGGGCCGCTCGACAAGCGTGACGATGCGGGCCGTGGTGGGGATGGAGCTGGCCGAGAACGTTGTGATGGGTGCCAAGGGCTACGCCGACGGCAACGCCTCGGCTCCGGGTATCTTTTCGTTCTTCTCGCTGCGCTACATGCAGGGCCTCGCCCTGTCGGAGATTTTTGCCCAGAAGACCGATACGAGCGTCGACGCCGATTTCCTCTTCTACGACATGAACGGCAACGTGCGCATCTATTTCCCCGGCGGAAACAAGGCCAACGAGTATACGTGGAGCGGCGGCACCTCCAAGGACCTGCCGCAGGTGCAGACGCGCTACCAGCTGCGCAACGACCTCGATTTCGAGAACGCCACGGCGGCCGAGATCACCGAAAAGGTCATTGCCGGGCAGGTGACGACGGCCGAACTGACCGCCCTCCAGGCGGGCGACGTGATCGCGTTCAAGACGGGCGGCAAGTCGTCGGCCGGCGGCAACCGTGTGGGACTGATCAAGATCGAGGCTTACGAGCGCAACAAGAACACCTCGCTCTCGACCGTCACGATCTCGGTGAAATTTCCCAAAAAATAGTCCAATCATCTCTTTCGGGAGTTCTCCGGGCCAACGGTGCCCGGAGAATTTCCGGTTTTTCAACCCGCTGAACCCGATATGAAACCGCATGGAATGATTTTTCTGGCCCTTTTCGCGCTCGTCGCCTCCGGGGCCGGGGCGCAGAACGGCAAAAAGGTCTACGCCGACTACCACGGCGTGCGCTACACCCGCGCCCACGACGGCAAGCTGGGCCGCTGGGAGATGCACGGCGACACGCGCCGCTCGGCGACCGGCCGCGAGCGGCTCTGCTACAACGCCGATTTTCAGGACTCGACGGGTCGCCACGACATCGCTGCGGTGGCCTACCCGGCGGTGGGCATGCAGTCGAACCTCGACCCCGACTACATCGAATACCAGATTCTCGCGGCCAAGACGGCCGGAATCGACGGCTTTCTGATCGAGTGGGGCTTCATGGAGCACGAGAACGACGTGCTTCTCCGGGCCATGCAGACGGTGGCGGCGCGCTACGGCTTCGAGATCGGCGTCAACTGGTGCGACGGCTGGCTCTACTACGACTGGATCACGCGCCTCCACCCCGAAATCTCGACCCGCGAGGCCAAGACCGAACATTACGCCCGCTGCTACCAGTATCTGGTGGATCGGGTGCTGACGGGTCCCGCGGCGCCGACGGTCCACGGCCGTCCGCTCTTCTACCTCTTCGGTCCGGGCGCCACGCCCGCCGAGTATGCGTCGGCGGCGGCGAAAGTGCGGCTGCCGGAGGGCATGCCCCGGCCCGCCGTGCTGCGCCGCTGGGCCGAGTGGGGCAAGCTCGACCCGAGCGGCCGCTACGAGCCGGTGCGATGGAGCGATGAGATCGGGCAGTGGAAAGCGCTGGGGATGATCCCCACGCCCTGGCTGCCGGCCCGCGTGCGGGAGATGGACGCCGCGCACCCCCATTGGGACCACTACGCCGAGCCGGACGATGCGATCCGGTTCCTCGAACCGTTCCGCGACTCGGTGTGGCGGAGCGCCGACCCGACCTACACGCTCAAGGCGGGCTTCGTCACGCCCGGCATGGACAACAGCGGCTGCGCCGGGTGGGGCGGACAGCACTACTACCTCATTCCGCGCGATGGGGGCCGCACCTACGAACGCATGTGGGAGTACACGCTGGCTTCGCGCGACAGCCTCGACCTGGTCTTCATCGCCTCGTGGAGCGACTACACCGAGGGACACGAGATCGAACCGACCCTCGAAAACGGCGACCGCGAGCTGCGTACGACGCTGCGGTATGCCGCGCAGTTCAAAGAGATCGCCGCCGACACGACGGGCCTGACACTGCCCGGCCGCCTCTTCGGGATGCGCAAGCGCAGTGCGTGGCTCGCGGCGGCGAGGCGCAAGACCGCGGCGGCCGACGCCCTGCTGGACGAAGCGGCGGCGGCCGTTGCGCGGGGCGATTATGGCGGGGCTTCCGAGACGCTCGCCGGGGCCGATGAGGCTTTGGCGGCGCTGGAGCGGACGCTCAAAATCCGCACGCTCGACATTCCCTCTGGGGAGCTGCGCCTGAGCAGCGAGGCGCGCCACGGGGTGTGGTCGGCCGATCCCGAACTGAAAGTCTACCTCCCGGAGGCCGCCACGCGCGAACTGATCGCCGCCCGCACGCACCGGGGTTACGTCGAGTTCGAGTATTTCGACGAGGAGCCGACCGACGAGTATGTCTACATCTACTCGCGCACCGAGCGGCAGCCCAAAGAGCTCTTCGCCACGGTGGCCAAATTCAAGACGTGCGGCACGGGCGCATGGCGGCGCGTGCGGGTCGAACTGGCCCCGGAGAATGTGCTCTACGCCACTACGCCGGGCTTTACGCTGCTCTTCAAGGGAAAACTCCGGTTGCGCGACGTGCGCGTCCACTATACCCTTGTGCGATGAGGCGCTTCCTTTTTCCGACGCTTGCGACGCTGCTGTGCGCCTGCGGAGGCCCCGTGCGCGAGGGCAATGCCTTTCGGTTCCGCGAGGGCGGAATGACGTATGGCGTCGAGTTCCGCGGGGAGCATACGGTGCGTATTCTCGTGCATCCCGACACGGCGCGGCTGGTCACGCGGCGGCTGGCGGTCGATACGGCGGCTGCGGCACCCGTCGCTGTGCGCTGTGCGTCGTCGAACGGCTGTCGGACGTTCGCCACGGCGCAGTTAGAGGTGCGCTTCGACCGCCGGACGGGTCTCTTCTCGTTTTGCGATGCCCGGAGCGGGGAGCTGCTGCTGGCCGAAACAGCCCGGCGCTTCGCGGCCGACACCGTGGGCGGCGAGGCGTGCTACGCCGTGGTGCAGCAGTTCGCGGGCGAGGAGGACGAATCGTTGTACGGCCTGGGCCAGTACCAGACGGGCACGGTGGACTGCAAGCGCGACACGGTGCTGCTCCTGCAAGCCAACAAGGAGATCGTCAACCCCTACCTGGTCTCCACGCGCGGCTTCGGCCTCCTGTGGGACAACTACTCCGCCTCGGAGTTCCGCGACCGGGGCGACCGGTTCGAATTCCGGTCGGAGGTGGCCGATGCCGTCGACTACTGGGTCGTGGCGGGCGGCGATCCGGCGGGGTGCGTGGCGGGCTACCGTGCGTTGACCGGGGCTGCGTCGATGCTCCCCAAGTGGGTTTTCGGGTTCTGGCAGTCGCGGGAGCGCTACAAGTCGTTCGACGAGCTGGAGGCCGTCGTGCGCGAATACCGCCGGCGGCGCATTCCGTTAGACGTGATCGTGCAGGACTGGGAGTACTGGGGCGACAAGCCGCACTGGAACTCGCTTACGTGGGACCCCGCGCGCTTTCCCGACCCTGCGGCGCGGATCGCGCGGCTGCACGAGCGGTACGGCGTGCGGCTGATGCTCTCCGTCTGGCCGGGCTTCGGGCCCGAGACGGCCGTCTACCGCGAGCTGGACGAGGCCGGGGCGCTCTTCGACGAGCGGACCTGGGCCGGCTACAAGGTTTTCGACGCCTACGATCCCGCGGCGCGCGACATCTTCTGGCGCCATTTCGAGCGGGGGCTGCTCCCGACGGGCGTCGACGGCTGGTGGATGGACGCCACCGAACCCTCGTTCCGCGAGGGCTTCACCCAGCGGCGGCAGGAGGCGCGCACCAAATCGGCCGGGCGGACCCACTGGGGTGCGTTCCACCGCTACCTGAACACCTACTCGCTGGTGTGGATGGGCGACCTGTACGCCCGCCTGTGGGCGGCGCAGCCCGAGCGACGGCCGTTCCTCTTCACGCGTTCGGCTTTCGCCGGGCAGCAGCGCTACGCGACGGCGGTCTGGTCGGGCGACGTAGTGGCCTCGTGGGAGGCGATGAAGCGCCAGCTGGCCGGGGGCGTCAACCTCGCGGCGTCGGGCTTTCCGTGGTGGACGTTCGACATCGGGGGCTTCTTCGTCTCGTCGAACGGCGGACAATACCCCCGCGGTCTCGCAGACCCCGACTACCGCAACCTCTATGCCCGCTGGTTCCAGTTCGGGGCGCTCGTCCCGATCTTCCGGGCCCACGGTACCGATGTGCCGCGTGAGGTGTGGCAGATGGGCGGCGAGCGCTCGGTGTGGTACCGCAACCAGCTCAAATACATCGATCTGCGTTACCGTCTGATGCCCTACATCTACTCCACGGCCTACGGCGTGGCCATGCGCGGCGAGTCGTTCCTCGAAGCCCTCGGCATGGCTTTTCCCGCGGACCGCGGGGTGCGGGCGGCCGACGACGCCTACCTCTTCGGGCCGTCGCTGCTGGTGCGGCCGGTCTTCGAGCCGCTGCCCGCGGGAGCCGGCCGGCAGCGGGTCGCAACCCGGCTGCCGCAGCACGCGGGGACGTGGTGGTACGATTTCGAAACCGGCGAGGCGCTCGCCGGGGGCTGCGTGGCGGAAAAGGCGTGCGACCTGACGGAGCTGCCCCTCTACGCCCGCGGCGGGTCGATCCTCCCGCTGGGCGCGGTGAAACAGTCGGTCGGGGAGGGTCCCGACCGCGAGCTGGAAATCCGCATCTATGCAGGCGCGGACGCCCGCTTTACGCTCTACGACGATGCCGGGGACGGCTTCGGCTACCTTGCCGGGGAGTGCGCGAAATGCACCCTCGACTGGTCCGAAGCCGACTCGACGCTGCACCTTTCGGCCCGCGAGGGGTCCTGGGAGGGCATGGCCGCGGTGCAGGAACTGACCCTGCGGCTCTACCGGCCCGGCGTCGAACCCGTCGGGAAACGGGTGCGCTACACGGGAGAGCCGCTCGACGTGAAATTTTAAGCAACCGACGATATGAAACTCTTTCGAACCGCTCTCTCTTTGGCCCTGCTGCTCGTTGCAGCCACGGCCTCGGCCTCCCGCGTGCAATACACCGTCAACGATGCGTGGCGCTTCGCCAAGGGGTCGCCCTGGAACGCCCACCTGCCCGCGGCCGACGACTCGGCCTGGGAGGTGGTCGACATCCCCCACACGTGGAACGCTGCGGATGCCGACGACGACACACCGGGCTTCTACCGCGGTCCGGCGTGGTACCGCAAACACCTGACGCTGCCCGCCTCGGCTGCCGGCAAGCAGGTCTACCTCGCTTTCGAGGGGGCCAACCAGGTGACGCGCGCCTGGGTCAACGGCCACTACGCCGGGGAACACCGGGGCGGCTACACGCGCTTCGTCATCGACATCACGCGCTGGGTCGTGCCCGGAGGCGAGAACCTCGTGGCGCTGGAGGTGACCAATGCCCACGATCCGAACATCCCGCCCCTGTCGGCCGACTACACCTTTTTCGGGGGCATCTACCGCGACGTGAGCCTGCTGGTGACCGACAAGGTGCACGTGGCCCCCACCGACCTGGCTTCGTCGGGCGTCTACCTCACGACTCCTGCGGTCTCGGCCGACGAGGCGACCGTCGAGGTGCGCACGCTCGTGGCCAACCGCCGTGCGGAGCCCGCCCGGGTGCGTGTCGAGCACCGCATCGCGGGGCCCGACGGCCGCGAGGCGGCCCGCGTGACGCAGACCGTGGAGGTGGCCGCGGGGGAGGTCGCCGAGCAGCTGAGCCGCCCCATCCGGATCGCAAGGCCGCACCTGTGGGACATCGACTCGCCGAACTTGTACCGCGTCTCGACGCGCATCCTCACCGAAGCGGGCGAGGTGCTCGACGAGGTATCCAATCCGCTCGGCTTCAGGTGGTTCGAATTCGATCCGGACAAGGGTTTCTCGCTCAACGGGCGGCCCCGCAAGCTGATCGGCACCTGCCGCCACCAGGACTATCTGGGCCGTGGCTGGGCGCTGACCGACGCCATGCACGAGCGGGACCTGCGCCTCTTGAAAGCGATGGGCGGGAATTTCCTGCGCGTGTCGCACTACCCGCAGGACCCCGTGGTGCTGGAGCTGTGCGACCGGCTGGGGATCGTGGCGTCGGTCGAGATTCCGGTGGTCAACGCCGTGACCGAGACGCCCGAGTTCCTCGACACGGCCGTGGGCATGGTCCGCGAGATGATCCGTCAGGACCGGAACCACCCCTCGGTGGTGATCTGGGCCTACATGAACGAGGTGCTGCTGCGCGAGCCCTACAAGGACGAAGAGCGCCTTGCGGCGTATTACAAGGCCGTCGAGCGCGTGGCCCGGGCGCTGGAGGCCGCCTGCCGCGAGGAGGACCCCGCGCGCTACACGATGATGGCGTTCCACAACGCTCCGGACCGCTATGCGGCGGCGGGGCTGACGCGCATCCCGATGATCCAGGGCTGGAACCTCTACCAGGGGTGGTACGAACGTGATATAACCGAGTTCGAACGCATCCTCGACCGCCTGCACGCCGAGTACCCCGGCCAGTCGCTGCTGGTGACCGAATACGGCCCCGGGGTCGATCCGCGCCTGCATTCGTACGCCCCCGAGCAGTTCGACTTTTCGCAGGAGTACGGCCTCGTCTACCACCGCCACTACCTCCGGGAGATGCTCCGGCGGCCCTTTGTGGCCGGGTCGTCGCTCTGGAACCTCAACGATTTCTACTCCGAACCGCGCGTCGACGCCGTGCCCCACGTCAACAACAAGGGAATTACGGGCCTCGACCGCGAGCAAAAGGATACCTACCTCTTCTACAAGACGCTGCTCGATCCTGCGCCGCAGCTGGCGATCGGCAACCGCATGTGGCGCAACCGCGGCGGCGCGGACCGGGGCGACGGCCGCTCGGTGCAGTCCGTGCCGGTCTTCTCGAACCAGCCGTCGGTGACGCTGCGGGTCAACGGACGCAAGGTCGCAACCGAACGAACCGAACAGGGGGTGGCCCTGTTCGCGGTTCCGTTCGTTGCGGGCGAAAACCGGTTGGTGGCCACCGCCGGCGCGCTGACGGACGCGCTGACGGTCGATTTCCGGCTGGCCAAGGCGTCGCCGCGGGAGTTTACGGAGCTTAACGTCATGCTCGGCTCGCCCCGCTATTACGACGACCGCACCGAAGGGCTGGCGTGGATTCCCGAGCAGCCCTACGCGCCGGGCGGCTGGGGCTATGTCGGCGGGCGCGTGCTGCGCCGTGCGGGTACGGGTTACTTGGGGTCGGCGGCCGACATACTGGGCACCGACGATAACCCCCTCTTCCAGACGCAGCGCGTAGGGATCGAGGCGTTCCGCGCCGATGTGCCCGACGGGCACTACTCCGTCTACCTCTACTGGGCCGAACTGGATGCCCCCGCCGAGCGGGAGAAGCTGGCCTACAACCTCGGGGCGGACGATACGGGCAGCGCCTACCGCGGCCGCCGCTTCGACGTGGAGGTCAACGGCGTGCGCGTGCTGGAAGATTTCTCGATCGCCTCGGAGGTCGGGTTCTCGCGGGCGCTCGTCCGCAAGGTGGAGGTGCCGGTCGAGGACGGCGAGGGCATCCGCATCGATTTCAGGCCCCGCGAGGGCGAGGCGGTGTTGAACGCCATCCGCATCTACCGCAACCGCTGACGCCATGAGACGCATCCTCTTGTTGCTCTCGGTGCTGGCTGGGACGCTGCGGACGGCAGCCCAGACCGATACGGTTTACGTCCCTTACTCGGCCCGCTACACGCCGCCCGTCGAATGCACGGGGGACGACGGGCGCTGCGTGCGCCTCGAACCGCGCCGCATGCGCCGTGATACGCTCCTCCGGGGCGGGGTCTGCTTCGTGCGCCTCCCGCGTTTAGTGCTCTTCCTCTGCATCGGCCAGTCGAACATGGCGGGGCGGGGGAGGTTGGACAGTGCGGCGCGCGGGACGCTGCCGGAGGTCTTTCTGCTCAACGACGCGGGGCGGTTCGAGCGGGCCGCGGAGCCGCTCAACCGCTATTCGACCATCCGCAAGGAGCTCGGGATGCAGGGGGTGGGCCCGGCGGGGAGCTTCGCCGCCAGCTATGCCGCCCGGACGGGCGCGCCGGTGGGGTTGGTGGTCAACGCCCGGGGCGACACGTCGATCGAGCGATGGCTTCCCGGGGCCGAAGCGGGCTATTACGACCAGGCCCTGCGGCGCATCCGCGCGGCCCTTGCGTGGGGCGATGTGGCGGGGGTGCTGTGGCACCAGGGCGAGGCCGACGTGCGCCATCCGGAGCGCTACGAGGCTCGTTTTCGCACACTGGTCGAGCGCCTGCGCGCCGATATAGGCGATCCGGCGCTTCCGGTCGTTTTCGGGGAAATCGCCCGCTGGAACTGGACGGGCCGCGCCGAGGGGACCGAACCGTTCAACACGATGCTGCGCGCGGTTGCGATTCCGCAGGCGGTATGCGTTTCGTCCGAGGGGCTGGAGCCCCTCAGGGACGAGAGCGACCCCCATTTCTCGGCGGCGAGCCAGCGCGAGCTGGGCCGCCGCTACGCCGAAGCGATGCTCCGGCTGCTCCATCAGGATAAACACTAATATGCAGATAATGAAAAAATCGACCTTTTTACTGGCCTGCTGCCTGGCGGCGGCCTGCACCGACGAAACCCCGGCCGAACAGCCCGCCGGACCGTGCGACAAACCCGAATACAGCTATTCGGCCGTCGAGTACCGCAAGTGGCAGAGCTCGGGATTCAAACCCTGGACCACGGCCGATGCTGCCGAGACCCGCACCGTGGCGGGCATGAACTGGTTTTCGCCCGTCGATTTCCACGTCGAGACCCCGTGGGGCGGGCGGCTCGACTACGGCGCGCCCGAGGCGGTGCGGGGCGCCGCGGGCTTCTTCCGCGTGGCCCGGGCCGACGGGCGGTGGTATTTCCTCGACCCCGACGGCGGGGCGGTGATTCTGCGCGGCACGCAGCACGTGACTCCCGGCGAGTCGGACGAGCACAAGGCGGCGTTCAACAGCCGCTTCGGGAGCCTCGAAAAGTGGAGCGCCGAGACGGGCGCGCTGCTTGCCGCTGAGGGCATCAACTACATCTCGTGGGGCGCCAAGCGCATCGAGCCGTTCCCCGCGGAGGTGCGCGAAAACCTCCTCTCGCCCGGCGGCCGGAAGATCGCCTACGGCGAGAACCTCTACCTGCTGCGCACGTTCATGTGGGACATGCGGCAGAACCTGGGTTATGCGTTCGAGGACGGGACCTACAACCGGCTGGTGCTGGTGTTCGAACCCACGTTCGAGCAGTACGTCACCGACCTGGCGCGCGAAAAGTGCGCCCTGTTCGCCGGCGACCGCCATTTCGTGGGGTACTACCTCGATAACGAGCTGCCGTTCGTCGCCTACGAGAACAACGACCCGGTCCGGGGCGTCGAACTGGCGCATTTCCTCGCGCTGCCCGACCGCTACCGGGGCGCCCGGGAGTTCGCCGGGGCGTTCCTGCGCGAGCGGGGCATCGCTTCGGCCGAAGCGATCACGGCGGCCGACCGCACGGCGTTCCGCACGGCCGTGGCCGAGCGCTACTACGAGGTGACGACCCGCGCCGTGCGCAAGGCCGACCCCGAGCACCTCATCCTCGGCTCGCGCCTGCACGACTGGAGCAAGTACACGCAGGGGGTGGTCGAGGCGTGCGCCCGCTACTGCGACGCGGTGTCCGTCAACTACTACGCCCGCTGGCAGCCCGAGCCCGACTACATGGCCAACCTCGCGGCGTGGTGCGGCGAGCGCCCCTTCATCGTCTCGGAGTTCTACGTCAAGGGCGACGACGCCACGTACCGGGGCAAGCCCTATGCGAACCTCGACGGCGGCGGCTGGCTCGTCCGCACGCAGCGCGACCGCGGGGCGTTCTACGAGAATTTCTGCCTGCGTCTCCTCGAAACGCGCTGTTGCGCGGGGTGGATGCATTTCGAGTACTGCGACAGCTACGGCGGCCAGACGGCCTCGAACAAGGGGCTGGTCTCGGTCGAATACGTCCCCTACACCGAGTTCCTCGGCAGCCTCAGGCTTCTCCACGCCAACCTGTATGCGCTGGCGGGGTACTACGATGATAAGGTGAAAGGTGAAAGGTGAACTTTGCGGGTAAGCGAGCGCAGAGGCTGCTTGCAGGCTATGCCGAGCGTGAGCAAAGTCAAGCCGCCGTTAGGCGGGTTAAAGGTGATCTTTGCGGCTAAGCGAGCGCTGGACTGCTTTGCAGGCTATGCCGGGCGGGGCAAAGTCAAGCGGCTGAAAGCGAGAAGCGCCCAACCGAACGAACGAACAAAGGCCACCCCTTGTTCGTTCGTTCGGTTGTTCGGGCCTTCGGCCGGCGTAAAACGGCCGTTTGGAGGGTGGCGGGGCGGATGCTATCGGGTTCGGTTTCTGCGCTCTTCAGAGATTCTATGCTTCCGCTTTTGCGGTCCGCAGCCAGCGGAGGAGTGCTCGAAGCCGACAGGCTGCGTGCAGTCCTCCGCATCCGGGGGCTGCGGACTGCCGCCGCTTGCAGCGGCGAGTTCTTTGTGATTCCCGCGACCACGCCTCAGCCCGCGGAGCGGTCTCTGCACTCGCTTACCCGCAGTTAAGCCTGCTGCGCAGTCTTCTCCTCCTTGCGGCTCGGCATAGCCTGCTGGGCAGCCTCTGCACTCGCTCGCTGCGTCGGTTCACCTTTCACCTTTCACCTTTAACCCGCCTAACGGCGGCTTGACTTTGCTCACGCTCGGCATAGCCTGCAAGCAGCCTCTGCACTCGCTCAACCGCAAAGTTCACCTTTCACCTTTCACTTTTCACCTTTCCCGTCCCCGCGGGGCCGCAAAAAAAAGTGCATGGTTCTTGCTGCCGGTGCCGGAAAAACAGGATCGCCATGCCCACCGTCGCCGCCGTTTCGACCGTCGAACTCCCGAACCGAACCTCCCAGCAGGCGGTTCGGGAGTTCGCCCGAAAACTCTTCGCCCCCGCATTCCCGGACATCGACCGCCTCCTGGGGGTCTTCGACCATGCCGGGATCGAGAGGCGCAACCTCTGCAAGCCGCTCGACTGGTATATGCAGCCCCACACCTTTGAGGAACAGAACAACGAATACATCCGCCTGGCGCTCGACTACGCCGTCGAGGCGGCCGAAAAGTGCCTCGCGGCGGCCGGGGTCCCGAAAGAGGCGGTTACCGACCTGGTCTTCGTCTCGACGACCGGACTGGCCACCCCGAGCCTCGACGCGCTGGTGATCGACCGCATGCGGCTCAGCCCCTATACCCGGCGCATGGCCCTCTTCGGCCCGGGCTGCGCGGGCGGCGTGTCGGGCGTGGCCAAGGCGTGCGCGCTGGCTGCGGCCGATCCCGAGGCCGTGGTGCTCTTAGTGGCCGTCGAGCTCTGCTCGCTCACGTTCCTCAGAAGCGATCCGGGCAAGAGCAATTTCGTCGGTTCGTGCCTCTTCGCCGACGGGGCGGCCGCGTGCCTCGTAACGGGCGACGCAAGCCGCCGGGCCGGGCCGCACGGCGCGCGCTTCGTGGCGGCGGGGAGCCGGCTCTACTACGATACGCAGGAGGTGATGGGCTGGGATTTCACCGACCGGGGGTTCAAGGTGCGCTTCTCGCCGGGCATTCCGGCGCTGGTGCGGGCCCATGTGCGGGACGACGTGACGGCGTTTCTGGCCCGGCACGGGCGGGCGTTGTCCGACCTCGACCACTGCATCTTCCACCCCGGCGGCCGCAAGGTGCTGGCCGCCTACGAGGAGGCGCTGGAGCTCGCCCCCGACGCCCTGCAAACCACGCGCGGCGTGCTCCGGGACTACGGCAACATGTCGAGCACGACGGTGTTGTACGTCCTCGAGCGCTTCCTCGACCGCCGTGCGGCGGGCTGCGGGCTGATGATGGCCATGGGGCCCGGCTTTTCGAGCGAGATGCTCCTGTTGGACCTGAACCCCTGACGCGATGTGTTTCGCCCTTTTTCTCCTCTTCGTGCTCCTGCTCCGGCTGGGCGAACTGCTCCTCGCGCGCCGCAACGGCCGCTGGCTGCGGCAGCACGGCGCCGTCGAATACGGCCGCGGGCACTACCCGCAGATGGTGGCGCTGCATACGCTCTTCTTCCTCTGGCTCGTCGCGGAGTACCTCTCCGCGCCGGTGAGAGGGTGCAGCGTGCCGCTGCTCATGCTCTACCTCGGTCTACTGGCGTTCAAGGCGTGGGCCGTCCTGTCGCTGGGGCACTACTGGAACACGCGCATCTACCGCATCCCGGGCGCGAAGCTGGTCTGCAAGGGTCCCTATCGCTTCCTCAGGCACCCCAACTACCTGGCGGTCGCGGGCGAGATTTTCCTCATTCCGATGATCTTCCACCTCTATGCGACGGCCGTCGTCTTCACGCTGCTCGACGCCTGGATGCTGCGCGTGCGCATCGCCGCGGAGAACCGGGCCCTCGACGAGCCTGCCGGGCACGAAAAAACCGGGATACCTGTTTTATAACAGGCCGTCCCGGTTCGTTCGTTCGTTCGTTCGTTCGGCGGCAGCGGTCAGTCGACGCTCTCGACCATATCCACCTCCGTGACCGTCCAGTCGAAGAGGTCGCCGGCGCACTCGCGCTCCATGCGGCGGATCTGCGACCGGTCGGTGGTGTCGGCCACCACGGCGTTGAAGAACTGCGTCATCGTCTGGTAGGCCGTGTTGACCTTGTAGGCGAAACAGTTGTAGAACTGGCGCTGCTCTTCGTGGTCGAGCCCCTCGGGCAGCACGCCCTGGGCCACCAGGTAGGAGTAGGGGTAGATGTGGCGCATGTTGCGTGCGTCGGCATTCAGCTCGTCGACGATCGTTTCCACGACCACCACGTCCACCGTGTCGGTGGCGCCGGGCATCTGGACGAAAGCCGTGTAGACCGGGTAGGAGCCCTCCAGCTGGCCGGCCACGTCGTCCGTGAAGACGACGAACTCCTGGTCGGTCAGGTCGTCCAGGTAGACCATCTGGCGGTAGCTTTTGAGCGATTCGCGCATGGTTTTGCGCTGCTCGTCGTTCCATTGGCGTTTCTGGGAACAACCCGTGAAGCCCGCCGCGAGGAGGCAGAAGAGGGGCACGCAGAGGAGAATTTTTTTCATTGTTTACCTTGATTTTGGTTTACTTGGGTGGGGCCCGCAATCCGTGTGCCAAAAATTTTCACTACATTTGCCGCATGGACCTCATCGCGCTGCGCAACTACTGCCTCTCGCTCCCCCTGACCGAGGAGTCGACCCCTTTCGACCAGACCACGCTGGTCTACAAGGTCGGGGGCAAGATGTACGCCTGCACCGACATGGCGGCGTTCGAGGTGGTGGCTGTCAAGTGCGACCCCGACGAGGCCGTCGCCCTGAGGGAGCGCTACCCCGAGATCGACGGCGCCCGCCATTTCGACAAGCGCCACTGGAACGGCATCCGCACCGACGGCGACCTGCCCGACGCATTCATCCGCCAGCAAATCCGCAACTCCTACCTGCTGGTGCTGCGGCAGAACGTCACCCCGCGCGCCCGGCGCGAAGAGATTCTGCGTTACATTGCCGAGCACGGACTGCCGGAGTAAGTCCAGGTGAAAGGTGAAAAGTGAAAGGTGAAAGGTGAAAGGTGAAAGGTGAAAAGTGAACTTTGCGATTAAGCGAGTGCAGTGGCTGCTTGCAGGCTATGCCGAGCGTGAGCAAAGTCAAGCCGCCGTTAGGCGGGTTAAAGGTGAAAGGTGCTCTCGATCCCAGAGCCAGTCAAGGGGTTGCAGGGTTCGCAAAGAGTTCGCCTCGGGCAGCTCAGTCCGCAGCCAACCCGGGCGGCAGACGCTCGTTTGAGGACTTTCGCGTCGATTTTGCGCTCCCCGGTTTTGCGGTTCGCAGCCAGCGGCGGGCGTAAGACGCCCGTTCTATGGGCGACAGGCTGTCCGGTCGCTTTCGAGCCGGTTCCGCGCTCCCCGGAGGTTAGTCTGCGGAAGATTCCTCGCATCCGCTCGGAATGACATTTCACCTTTCACCTTTCACTCGCCCTCCCCGAACAACCGAACGAACGAACACAGGCCCACCCCCTTGTTCGTTCGTTCGGTTGTTCGGTCGGGCGTGTCCCCCTCTGCGAACGCCGAACGAACGCACAGAGGCCACCCCTTGTTCGTTCGTTCGTTCGCGCGTTCGGCTGGACGTGTCCCGCTTGGACGGCTTGGACTCACCGCTCGGTATAGCCCGCGGAGCGGTCTCTGCGCTCGCTTACCCGCAAAATTCACTTTTCACTTTTCACCTTTCACCTTTCCCCGCCCTGCCCAGCCCCGCCCTCCCCGAACACGCGAACGAACGAACACAGGCCCACCCCTTGTTCGTTCGTTCGCGTGTTCGCGCCGCATGCCGCAAAAAAAATCGAAAAAAAATGCGTTTACCTCTTGACAAAGGGGCTCTTCATGTTGTATATTTGTATCGTGCACATCTCTATCCGCGGGTAATCCAATACTCGTAGTACCCACTGGTTGTATAGTATACAAGTAGTACCCACTTGCCGAATCCCATCCGTGGTATCCCGTTCCCGTAGAATCCCGCTTGTGGTATCCTGTTCCCGTAGAATACCACCTGTGGTATCCCGTTCCCGTAGAATATCGCTTGGGGCGACTGTACTCTAAAAACGCATTAATATTATTGATTATGAAAGATTTACCGCTGGCCGGAGTTGTAGACCCCGGCAACGACCCCTATTTGGCCTACCTGCAATGTACGGCCCTTTGGCTCGAAGCCGCACGGCTCAACCCCTGGATCGACGGCTTCAAGCTGCACCTGCGCCAGGAGCCGCTCTTCAACCACTATTTCGACCTCGATTTCACCCTTTTTTACGGACACGACGACTATGCTCGAAGAAGAATTGCGCGCCGTTTCAACGGCCTTGTATAACCCCTACCAGGGGAGGCAGGCGCCCGCCTGCGACTACGAACCCTATGTGATGGACCTTAGCCGCCGGATCGCGGAACCCGTCCCCGTGGTGCGGTGGAACGGCATGATCGTCGGCTCGGAGGGCAACCTCTCGGCCGTGGTCGGCGAAGCCAAGTCCAAAAAGACCTTTCTCGCCTCGGCCGTGGCCGGGGGTGTGCTCTCCGCCTCGGACTACATGGGTTTCGGCGCCCAGCCCGGCCGGGTGCTTTGGATCGATACCGAACAGGCCGATACCCACGTGCTGCGGGTCATGCAGCGCGTGCACCGCATGGCGGGATTCGACCTCAAGGTCAACGAGGACCGTTTCTGGACGCTTGCGCTGCGCGAACTGGCGCCCCGCGACCGTACCGAGGTAGCTTTTGCAGCCATCGAGCAGCTGCGTCCGCGGCTGGTGGTCGTCGACGGCATCGGCGACTTGCAGAACAACACCAACGACCTCGAAGAGAGCGAGCGGATCGTCTGCGACCTGATGCGTATCTCCTCGCAGCTGTCGTGTCACATCCTCTCGGTGCTCCACACCAACCCCAACTCGGACAAGGCGCGCGGACACACCGGTTCATCGCTCCAGCGCAAGGCCGAGACGGTGCTTTACGTCCGCCGTGCGGGGGAGGTGACGGTGGTCGAGCCGCAGTTCTGCCGCAACGAGCCGTTCGACCGCTTCGCTTTCCGCATCGACCGCGAGGGGCTGCCCGTCGAGTGCGATCTGCCGCAGACCGGTCCGGCCGGCGAGGACCCGTGCGTCACGCTGCTGCGCGACGAATTGGGGGGCATGGCACAGCGGGCGCTGCTCACCACGCGCCTCTCGCAGCAGATGGACTGCTCGGTCGACGCCGTGCGCATGCGCATCACGCGGGCCATCCGGGCGGGGCGGCTGAGCCTCTCGGAGGACGGCCGCGAGGTGTCGATACCGTGGTGACGGGGCCGGAGGGGCCTCCGGGACGGTTGCGCTCTCTCCGCCCCGGAGGCGTCGGAACCGGCTGCCGCCCTCAGAACGGACCTCTTGGGTCCGGGGAGCGTAGAACGGGCTCGAAAGCGACTGGACCGGCTGCCGCACATAAAACGGACCTTTCAGGTCCGGCGAACGGGCGAACGAACGAACAAGGGGTGGGCCTGTGTTGTTCGTTCGGCGTTCGCAGAGGGGGACACGCCCGACCGAACACGCGAACGAACGAACAAGGGGTGGGCTCTGTTCGTTCGTTCGCGTGTTCGGGGAGGGCGAGTGAAAAGTGAAAGGTGAACTTTGCGATTGAGCGAGGGCAAAGACCGCTTGCGGGTTTTGCCGAGCGTGAGCAAAGTCAAGCCGCCGAAAGGCGGGTTAAAGGTGAACCGACGCAGCGAGCGAGTGCAGAGAC
>NZ_DBFWLG010000022.1:0-144044 GCF_048465575.1 Alistipes sp. | reverse complement strand
CCTGGAACTCGTCGATCATGAAGCGCTCGAAGCGGTTGCCGACCTTCTCGTAGATGAACGGCGCGTCGTTGTGGCCGATGAACTCCGAGAGGATGTATTTGGTTTCGGAGAGCAGCATCGTGTTCTGCGCGTCGCACAACTCCTGCACCTTGGCGTAAAGGTCGGTCAGCAGGGCGAAACTGCGGTAGTTTTCGCGCATCAGGTCGCACGTGTTCCAGTGGCGGACGTTGCGGTCGTAGAGGTCGCACATCTTCCGCAGCAGGGGTTGCAGTTCGGCGACGAGCTTTCCGGCGGGCGATCCCTTGGGGCACCATCCCTCGGTCGTAAGGCTCATTTTGGCCACCGTGGCGCCGTAGGGTTTCACCTCGCCGGCGGCGATGGAGAGGAAATAGTTGGCGAAACTGCGGCTCTTGCCCGTGAAATCGGCCGGCGTGACGCCCGCTTCGGCGAGAATCCCAACGGCCCGCGCGGCCGTGTCGCGCAGCTCCTGCTTCGTGGCCTGCGCATGGGCCGCCGCGCGGCCGACGATGCGCTTGAGCTCCTCGCGCGAGCGGCCGAGGGAGAGTGTCTGCCGGTTCTTCTCCTTGAAGAGTTCGCCCCCGAGCGAGAGGATGCCCTCCCGCACGTCCCACTTGCGGCCCTCGTCGATGCGCTCCTCGACGAACTCCGTGAGCCAGCGCAGCAGGTCGCGGTCGGTGGTGATCTGTTCGATCAGCGAGTCGGCGCTCCTGGCGAGCACCGAGGCGGTCTCGATCTCGACGTTGTAGTCGAGGTCGATGCCCAGCTCCTTGATGAAAGCCCGCAGGATGCGCTGGAAAAAGGTGTCGATCGTGAGCACCGTGAAGCGCGAATAGTCGTGCAGAATCTTCGAGCGCACCTCCCGCGCCCGCTTGCGGACGGTCGGGGCGTCGAGCGCAAGTTCGCGGCAAAGGTTGGCAAGGTAGGAGCTTTCGGCTCCCGAGGCCAGGAGATGGATCTCCCGCAGAATGCGCGATTTCATCTCCTCGGTGGCCTTGTTCGTAAAGGTCACGGCCAGGATGTTGCGGTAGATGGCGGGCTGCTCCACCACGTCGCGCACGTATTTGTACGCCAACTGGTAGGTCTTGCCCGATCCGGCACTCGCATTGAGAATCTTCGCCCGCACTGTTCTTTTGGTCTTTATCGGGATAAAAGTACAAAACAAATCGGGAACGACAAGGTTCGATTCGCAATAATTTTGTAATTTAGCCACGCACAAACAAACCGAAGCAGCATGAAGAAAATGATTCTGAGCGTCGTGATGGTGGCCCTGGCCGCACTCGGACGCGCCGGGGAGCCAGCCGCAGCGCCCAAGAGCGAGTGGCTGCCGTCGTTCACGGCGGTGAAAGTGGACGGACCGCTGGACATTACCTTTGTCCGGGTCCCCGATACGGAGGCTCCCAAGATCGTATACGACACCAAAGGCTCCTACACCACCAAATTCCGCGCCGAGGTGCGGGACAAGGTGCTCGTGATCCGCGAGCGGCCCGACGCGCGCCGCCCCGAGCGCACGAGCGTCACGGTACGCTACAACGATTTGAAAAACATTGACATAATGCGCGCTGCGGCCACGTTCGAGGGTGTGCTCGACATGCCCATGCTCGACCTGACCGTAAGCGACGGCGGCAAGTTCACCGCCGCGATGAACGTGCCGGACCTGCGGGCCGTGGTTTCGGATCAAAGCGTGGTAACCATCACGGGCACGGTGCGCTACCTGACACTCACGCTCTCCTCGGGCCGCTTCGACGCCGTGGGTGCCGAGTGCCTGTCGGCCCGCGTCTATGCCCAGAGCAAGGGCGAGGCCCTGCTCGACGTAACCGACCGGCTGGAGGCCCGCACCACCACAGGCGGCACGATCCGCTACAAGGGCAATCCGCCGATCCTGCGCATCGAGGAGCGCTTCATGGCAGGAGATGTCAAACCGCTTGAGTAACCTGCACAGCACCCCTGCCTGCCCTGTATGATCGGATTTCTGGAAGAGGTCGCCCGCGACCTGTACGACCGCTACGGCGAGCAGCTCTCCCGTCGGGAGGTGCTCTTCGCCTCGCGCCGTGCGCGGCTCTTCTTCACCGACGCCCTGACGCGCATCGCCGGGCGCCCCATGTGGCAGCCCGAATGGCGGACCATCGACGAGCTGATGACCGAGATTTCGGGCCTAAGGGTCGGCGACCGCGTGCGGCTCATCACCGAACTCTACAAAGTCTACTCCGAGTACCACGCCGAGCCGTTCGACAAGTTCTATTTCTGGGGCGAAATGCTCCTCACGGATTTCGATACCATCGACAAATACCTGATCGACGCCTCGCAGTTGTTCCGCAACATCGAGCAGATCAAGGAGATCGAGGCCGACATATCCTACCTCACGCCCGCCCAGCTGCAAATCCTGGCGTTCTGGTCGTCGCTGGGCGCCGAAGCCGACCTGTCGGAGGAGAAGCGGCGCTTTCTGGCCATCTGGCGAACCCTGGGGCCCGTCTACCGCAAGTTCCGCGAGCGGCTGGCCGGGCTCGGCATCGCCTACAACGGCATGGTGCAGCGCGCCGCCGCCGAGCGCATCCGCGCGGGCGGATTTGCGTTCGAGCGACCCCGCCGGTTCGTCGTGGCGGGCTTCAACGCTCTGTCGGAGTGCGAGAAGCGTCTGTTCCGGTTCCTCTCGACCGCCGCAGAGACCGATTTCTACTGGGATTACGACACCTACTATAAGGACTCCCCGGAGCAGGAGGCGGGCATGTTCGTGCGGACCAACGTGGCGGAGTTCCCGCCTCGTGCCGCACTTTCGGTGGACAACATGGCCCGGCCCAAGGAACTCACGTCGGTGGCCGCGGTGTCGAATGCCGTCCAGTGCAAGTATGCCGCCCGGATTCTCTCGGAACTGCTCGAAGCGCGCCGGCGCGAAACGGGCGATCCGCTGGCCGTGCTTGGCAAGGAGACCGCAGTGGTGCTCACGGACGAGAACCTGCTGCTGCCGCTTCTCTACGCCCTGCCGCCCGAGATCGGTCGGGTGAACGTGACGATGGGGTTCCCGCTGCGGGCCAGCCTGGCCTACACCTTCGTCGAGCGACTCCTGGAGTTGCAGGCCCACCGCCGTACCAGGGGCGCTGGATATACGTTTTACCACGCCGATGCGACGGGCATTCTGTCCCACCCCTACGTTGCCGAGTGCGACGAGGAGCTGACGCGCGGAATGCACGAGGAGATCGTCCGCGAGCGGCGCATCTCGGTCGATGCCGCGTGGCTTGGGCGCAATACGTTGTTGCAAAAGATATTCACTGCGGCAGGGGAGTGGCGCGACCTGTCGGACTGGCTTCTGGATGTGGTTTCGGCGGTGGCCCGCCAGCCCTGCGAAGGGGACGATGCCCGGCAGCGGGTGGAGTTTCTGGCGGTGGTGGCCGAGCATGTCAACAAACTGCGCAACTCGCTCGACGAGTGCGATCTGGAGCTTACGACGGAGGTCTACGCGTCGCTCTTGAGACGCCACCTGCAAACGCTCCGCATCCCGTTCGAGGGCGAGCCGCTGGAGGGGATTCAGATCATGGGTATCCTCGAAACGCGCAACCTCGATTTCGAGCACGTCCTCCTCCTCTCGATGAACGACGACAACTTTCCCGGCAACCACATGGCCGGCGCGTCGTTCATCCCCTACAACCTGCGCGCGGCCTATGCGCTGCCCACGCCCGAGCACCACGAGGGGGTCTACGCCTACTATTTCTACCGGCTCCTTCAGCGTGCGCGGACCGTGCACATGCTCTACTGCTCGCATGCAGACGAAAAGACGACAGGCGAGCCGAGCCGCTACATCTACCAGCTCGATTACGAGAGTGGCATCCCCGTCCGCAAGGTAGAGGTGGGTGTGGACGTCAACCTGGCCCGCACGGCCCCGATCGCCGTACCGAAGGACACGGCGATCATGCGGCGGCTTGGGCGTTTCACCGATCCCGAATCGAAGGCAACCCTCTCGCCGACGGCTTTTTTCCGGTATGTGGCCTGCCCGCTGCGCTTCTACTTTCACTCCGTGGCACGCTTGGCGGTGGACGATGAAATTGCCGAGGAGGTCGACGCTCCCATGTTCGGTACGATTCTGCACGCCGCCGTGCAGACGCTCTACGCCCGCATCCGGGACGAGCAGCGGCCGGGCGAAACCCTGCGCGCGATGATCCGCACGGGCGAGGTCGCGGCGGCGGTCGAGGAGGCCATCAATGCCCACTACCTGCGCGACGCCAAAGCTACTGTGGCGGATTACACGGGTAACCTGCTGCTGGTCAAAGATATTGTGATCCGCTACCTGCGGGGAGGCGTGATGCCCTACGACGCCGCGCACGACGATTTCGTCGTCCGCGGGCTGGAAGCCGAGGTGGCCTATCCGTTCGCATTCCGGGCCGGGGAGCGGGAGCTGCGGATGAAATTCGCGGGCATTGCCGACCGCATCGACGCGCTGGAAGAGGGTACGTTGCGGGTGGTGGACTACAAGACGGGCGCGCCGCATCTGGAGTTCGACGGGGTGGAGAGCCTCTTTAGGGGGGAGGGCCGGCAGCGGCTTTCGAATATCCTGCAAACGCTCCTCTATGCGATGATGCTCCACCATACGCGCGGCTGCGACGTGCAGCCGGCGCTCTACTACGTGCGCCAGATGCACCGCGACGACTATTCGCCCCTCTTGGACGACAAGCAGCTGGGCCTGCGCGGTGCGCCCTACACGCGCTATGCCGGGCAGTTCGAGGAGCTCCTGCGCGAGACGCTGGCCGAAATCTACGATCCGGCGACCCCTTTCAGGCAGTGCGCGGATGCGGACACCTGCAAGTTTTGCGATTTCAATGCGATATGCAAGCGATGATACGTTCGGAAAAAGAGAAGATGCTCGCGGGGGAGCCCTACGACTGTACGGACCCCGAATTGCTGGCGCGCTGGCACGAGGCCAAGCGGTTGCAGGCCGCCTACAACGCTGCGCCCTCGACCGATGGGGCCCGCCTGGCGGAGCTGCTCGACCGCCTGCTCGGGGCGCGCGGCGACGGGGTGTGGATCGCCGCCCCGTTCTTCGTCGATTACGGCGAGAACATCCACCTGGGCCGCTGCGTCGAGATCAACATGGACTGCGTGTTCCTCGACTGCAACCGCATCACCGTCGGCGATCATTCGGGCATCGGCCCGGGGGTCCATATCTACACCGTTTTCCATCCGACCGACCCGGCGGCGAGGCTTTCAGGCGGGGCCATGTGGCGGTCGCAGACGGCGCCCGTGACGATCGGCCGCAACGTCTGGATCGGCGGGCGGAGCGTCGTCCTGCCCGGCGTTACGATCGGCGACGGCACGACCGTCGGAGCCGGCAGCGTCGTAACGCGCTCGCTTCCCGCGGGCGTTGTGGCTGCGGGCAATCCCTGCCGGATTCTGCGAAAGCTATAATTTCACGGCGATATAGGGCGCTCCGCTGCGGCGGGCGGCTTCGAGTCCGATCGCGGAATCTTCGAAGATCAGCGTTTCGCACGGCGAACAGCCCTCGCGGCGCATGACCTCCCGGAAACAGTCGGGAGCCGGTTTGGGACGCTCGATGTCGGCGCCCGAGAGGATGCCGTCCACGCACCCCTCCGCAGCCGTCTCCTCGCCCGGGCCGCCGAGACCCAGGTGGCGCATCACGTTATCGATATTGGCCTGGCTGCCCGTCGAGACGATCCACACGCGACCGCCGCCCGAGCGGAACTGCCGGCAGAACTCCCAGAGCGGCCGGTTGAGCCGCACGGTGTCGAAAAACGCGGGGTAGAGCGCGATCTTGCGCAGCCGCAGCCGTTCGCGCTCCACAGGATCGGCAATCCCGAAACGCGTGAGGAACTCGTCGCAGCGCATGCCGAAATAGCGGGACGCATACTCCTCCTCCGAGAGCGTGCAACCCGCCTCGGCCAGCGCCGCCACGTAGGCGAGCGTGTTGGCGCGCCGCGTGTCGCAGAGCGTACCGTCGAAATCGAGCAGCAAAAGGCGTATGCGGGTATCGTTCATTTTCGATGGCCCTGTGTCAGTCGAACGACTGCATGCCCGACTGGGCGATGCGCATCAGCCGCTGGTACTCGGTAGGCGAGAGCTCCATGAAAAAGTAATGTACGGGGTCGACGCGGATGCCGTTCATGCGCACCTCGTAGTGGAGGTGGGGCGCCAGCGAAAGCCCCGTGTCGCCCGACAGCGCGATGATGTCTCCGCGCCGCACGCGCTGCCCCCGGCGGACTCCGATCTTTCCGAGGTGGCTGTATTGTGTCTCGTAGCCGTTGCCGTGGTCGATCACGACGGTCTGGCCGTGTGTCGAGTTTCGCAGCGAGACGTCGCGCACCGTGCCGTCGGCCGTGGCGAAGACGCGCGAACCCTCGGGGATGGTGTAGTCGACGCCCTGGTGCGACTGGAGCGTCTTATAAAATGGGTGGATGCGCATGCCGTAGGAGGCCGTGAGCAGCGTGAGCTGCTTGTTGATGACGGGCTGGATGGCGGGGATGTTGTCGCACGCGCGGCCCGCGGAGTCGATGCGCGCCTGGAGAGCGAGGTAGGTGTCGTTCAGCGTCGCAAGCCGGTCCTCGAGCCGGATGACCCGCTCGCGCAGCTCGCGTTTGAGCTGGCGCGTCGAACGGCCCACGACCGCTTCGTAGGTGGCGCCCTTGCGGCGTTCGAACTCCGAATCGAAATCGTAGGGGTCCGACTCGAACAGGATGCGGAAGACGTTGCGGTCCCTCTCCGAGAGGTTTTCGAGCACCACCGTGAGCGAGTCGTAACGCTCCGTGAGCGCTTCGTATTCGCGGCGCAGACGGTCGGTCGAGTGCTTCATGCCGTACTCCACGGGGGTGTCGAAGAAGAGCGAAAACCCGAGGTAGTAGAGCACCGCCACACCCGCCCAGACGAAGAAATGGACCGTCAGGCGGATGATCCGCTGTCGGCGGCGTTTGCGGCGGCGCAGGCGTTCGAGGTCTTTTTTCGTTGCCATCTCAGAGCGTTTCGAAATTGGTTTCGCGCATCTCCTCCATCAGCTTGTCGTACTCCTCGGCCGACATGTTGCGGTTGAAATAGTGCACGGGGTTCACGGGCGTGCCCTTGTGGATCACCTCGTAGTGGAGGTGCGGGGCCGTCGAACCGCCCGTATTGCCCGTCAGGCCGATCACCTGCCCGCGCACGACCTTTTCGCCCGGCTGGACCAGGATGCGGCTCAGGTGGGCGTAGCGGGTCTGGTAGCCGAACTCGTGGTCGAGCAGAATCTGCTGCCCGTACCCCCTGCGCGCCTGCCCCATATCGGTCTTCAGGACTGTGGCGTCGCCCGTGGCATAAACCTCCGTGCCGCGGTCGCAGCCCAGGTCGATGCCCTTGTGGGCGATGATGCGGTGGTAGATGGGGTGCATGCGGCGCGGGTTGAATGCGCCGATGTAGTTGTTATGCAGGGCCGAACGGTCGATGGGCCAGATGGCCGGCACGGCCGCCGAGAGCTTCTCCTTGTTCTTCGAAAGGAGCTGCAACTCGTCCAGCGACACCGACTCGAGGTAGATCGTGCGCGCCAGGGCGTCGAGCTGCCGCCAGGTCGGAACCATCAGCGAGGAGTAGTCGTCCTGAGCCATCGAAGCGTACTTGGTATCGGGGTAGGGCTGCCAGACGCCCGGCACGGAGAGCGTGTCGGTCGAAAAGAGCGAGCGGTAGACGTAATTGTCGCGGTGGCGGATTTCGTCCACGCGCCGCTGGGCCGTGCGGATGCGGTCCTGAAGGATGCGGTATTTGATCACCAGCTCGCGGTTGTCGCGGTTGATGCGGTACATTTTGGGCGTGTAGAAGAAATAGGAGAAGAGGACGTTGGCGATCGACACGAGGATGAAACCCACCAGAATCTTGCGCAGCAGGCGGTAGGTCCGCAGCCGGAACGTGGCCCCGACGACCTCGCGCGTCAGCGCCTGCGCCGCGTGCGTGCGGGTCGCGGTAGAGTATGTCTGCCCATTTTGCGTCATGCCCGAAAAAACTCCGGATAATAGGTGCAAATTTAGGTTAAAATGTGTAATTTTGCAACCCGAATCGAATAACGCGAAAATAGCGTAAAACAGTATATATGGAATCACCGAAAATTCGTCAGGCTTTTCTGGATTTCTTCCAGAGCAAGGGCCATCAGATCGTACCCTCGGCGCCGATGGTCGTCAAGGGGGATCCGACGCTGATGTTCACCAACGCCGGCATGAACCAGTTCAAGGACATTTTCCTGGGCAATGCGCCCCGCAAGTGGCCCCGTGCCGCCGACACGCAGAAATGCCTGCGCGTCTCGGGCAAGCACAACGACCTGGAGGAGGTCGGACACGACACCTACCACCACACCATGTTCGAGATGCTGGGCAACTGGTCCTACGGCGACTATTTCAAGAAAGAGGCGATCGAGTGGGCCTGGGAGCTGTTGCACGACGTGTACGGTCTGCCCGCCGAGCGCATGTACGCCACCGTGTACGAGGGTTCCGCCGAGGACGGCGTGCCTTTCGACCGGGAGGCTTACGACTACTGGAAACGGTTTTTGCCCGAGGACCACATCATCCGCGGCAACCGGCACGACAATTTCTGGGAGATGGGCGAGACGGGTCCCTGCGGCCCCTGCTCGGAGATCCATTTCGACCTGCGCGACGAGGCGGAGATCGCCCTCAAACCGGGCCGCGAACTGGTCAACGAGAGCCACCCGCAGGTGATCGAAATCTGGAACCTCGTGTTCATGCAGTTCAACCGCAAGGCCAACGGCACGCTCGAGGAGCTGCCGGCGCGCAACGTCGATACGGGCATGGGCTTCGAACGGCTCTGCATGATTCTCCAGGGCAAGAAATCGAACTACGACACCGACGTGTTCCAGCCCACGATCCGGCGCATCGCCGAACTTTCGGGCAAGGAGTACGGCGCCGATCCCAAAGCCGACGTGGCCATGCGCGTGATGGCCGACCACTTGCGCGCCATCGCCTTTTCGATCGCCGACGGGCAGCTGCCCTCGAACGTCAAGGCGGGTTACGTCATCCGCCGCATCCTGCGCCGTGCCGTGCGTTACGGCTACACCTACCTGGGTTTCACCGAGCCGACGCTCTGCAAACTGGTCGCCGGGCTGGTCGGGCAGATGGGCGGTCAGTTCCCCGAGTTGAAAGCCCAGCAGACGCTTATCGAGCGTGTGATCGAGGAGGAGGAGGCCGCGTTCCTCAGGACCCTCGCCACGGGCATCACGTTGCTGGACGGGGTGATCGAGCGCACGAAGCGGGAGGGCCGCGAGCGGATCGCCGGCCGCGAGGCGTTCGAGTTGTACGATACGTTCGGATTCCCGATCGACCTGACGGAGCTGATCGCCCGCGAACAGGGCGTCGGTGTGGACCTCGAAGCGTTCGAGCGGGAGTTGCAGGCGCAGAAAGCGCGTTCGCGCAACGCCGCCGCGGTCGATACCGACGACTGGGTGGAGCTGTTCCCCATCCGCGAGAGCGTCTTTACGGGGTACGACACGCTGACCGAACAGGTGCGCATCGCACGTTACCGCCGGGTAACATCCAAGGGCAAGACCTCCTACCAGCTGGTCTTCGACCGCACGCCGTTCTACGGCAATTCGGGCGGTCAGCTCGGCGACATCGGCTCGATCGAGAGCGCCAACGAACGCATCCCGGTCGTCGCCACCGAGAAAGAGAACGGGCTGATTATCCACATCGTCCGCGAGCTGCCCGAGAACCCGCAGGCGGAGTTCCGCGCCGTGGTGGATGCCGACAAACGCCAGTCGGCGGCCAACAACCACACGGCCACACACCTCATGCACGAAGCGCTGCGCAAGGTGCTCGGCAGTCATGTCGAGCAGAAAGGTTCGCTGGTGACGCCCGAGATGCTGCGCTTCGACTTTTCGCATTTCCAGAAAGTGACGCCCGAGGAGCTGCGCGAGGTCGAACGGCTGGTGAACCGCGCCGTGCGGGCCGACCATCCGCTCGAGGAGAAGCGCGACGCCACGCGCGAGGAGGCCGAGGCCGCCGGCGCGATGATGCTCTTCGGCGAGAAATACGGCGACCGGGTCCGCATGGTGCGCTTCGGTGAGTCCGTCGAGCTGTGCGGCGGCACGCACACGCGGGCCACGGGTACCATCGGACTGTTCAAGATTCTCTCCGAAAGCGCCATTTCGGCCGGCGTGCGCCGCATCGAGGCCGTCACGGGCGAGCAGGCCGAAAAAGTGGTATATGCGGCCGAGGACACGCTGCGCAATGTGGCCGACTACCTCAATAACCCGCAGGTGTTGCAGGCCGTGAAAAAGATGTTCGAGAGCAACGAGACCCTCTCGCGCGAGGTAGAGCAGATGCGCCGCGAGCAGGTGGCTCAGTGGGCCGCGAAAATTCTTTCGGAAACGCCCGAGCGCGACGGCATGCAGCTGATCGCCACGCAGTCGGACCGTCGGCCCGAGTTCGTCAAGGACCTGGCCTACAACCTGCGCCAGCGTGCTCCCAGGCTGGTGTTCGTCCTGGGAACGGTCTCGGACGGCAAACCCACGCTGACGGTCATGCTCGGCGAGGAGATCGCCGCGCAGGGTGTGAACGCGGGTGCCGTGGTGCGCGAAGCGGCCAAACTGATTCAGGGCGGCGGCGGCGGACAGCCGTTCTTCGCCACGGCGGGCGGCAAGAACCCCGAGGGGTTGCAGGCTGCCATCGACCGGGCCGTGGAGCTGATCTGCGAACAGCTCAATTAAAAATAAGAATTAAGAATTAAAAATATCAGATAATGAGCAACAAGGTTCTTCTCATGATCCTCGACGGCTGGGGCAACGGCCGTCACGACCGGGCGGATGTCATTTCGACGGTCCATCCCCCCTATGTTTCGGCCATGACCGAAAAATACCCCCATGCCGAGCTGCGCACCGACGGCGAGAACGTCGGGCTGCCCGCCGGTCAGATGGGCAACTCCGAGGTCGGGCACCTCAATATCGGCGCGGGCCGAGTCGTCTACCAGGACCTGGTGAAGATCAACCGCGCCTGCCGCGACAACTCGATTTTGAAGAATCCCGAGGTGGTCAAGGCGTTCGAATACGCCAAGACCAACGGGGTGAACGTCCATTTCATGGGCCTCGTTTCGGACGGCGGCGTGCACTCCTCGCTCGAGCACCTCTTCAAACTGTGTGACATCGCTGCGGAGTACCGGATCGAAAATACGTTCGTACACTGCTTCATGGACGGCCGCGATACCGATCCGCACAGCGGCAAGGGATTCATCGCCGATCTGGAAAAACACATGGCCGCCTCGACGGGCAAGGTGGCGACCGTCATCGGCCGCTACTACGCCATGGACCGCGACAAGCGCTGGGAGCGTGTCAAGGTGGCTTACGACGCGCTGGTCAACGGCTGCGGCGAGCGGTCGTCGGACATGGTCGAAGCGGTCCAGAAATCTTACGACGAGGGGACGACCGACGAATTCATCAAGCCCTACGTGCGCATCGACGAACTGGGACACCCCGTCGGCCGCATCGCGCCCGACGACTTGGTGATCTTCTTCAATTACCGAAACGACCGGGCCAAGGAGCTGACCATCGTGCTGACGCAGGAGGACATGCCCGCCGAAGGGATGCACACCCTGCCGCTCTACTATTGCTGCATGACCCCCTACGACGCCAAGTTCACGGGGCTGCACATCCTCTTCGACAAGGAGAACGTGCAGAACACCATCGGGGAGTATGTCTCGGCGCAGGGGCTCCGGCAGCTGCGCATCGCCGAGACGGAGAAATACGCCCACGTGACGTTCTTCCTCAACGGCGGCCGCGAAGCGGAGTTCGAGGGCGAGGAGCGGATTCTGGTGGCGTCGCCCAAGGTGGCCACCTACGACCTGCAACCCGAAATGTCGGCCCCCGAGGTGGCCGACCGCCTGGCCGCAGCGCTCGACGAGCAAAAGTTCGATTTCATCTGCCTGAATTTCGCCAACGGCGACATGGTGGGGCATACGGGCGTATACGAAGCTATTGTCAAGGCCGTCGAGGCCGTCGACAAATGCGTCGAAAAGGTGGTCGAAGCAGCCAAGCGCAACGGCTACGAGGTGGTGATGATCGCCGACCACGGGAATGCCGACAACGCCGTCAACACAGACGGGACGCCCAACACGGCACACTCGCTCAATCCGGTGCCCATCGTCGTGGTTTCGGAACGCGTGCGTTCGGTTCGCAACGGTATTCTGGCCGACGTGGCCCCCACGGTACTGAAACTCATGGGGCTGCCTCAGCCAGCCGAAATGACGGGCGAGGCGCTGATTGAAATGAAAAATTAAGAATTAAAAATTCAGAATCGGTGTAATTCGAAAAACTGCGGGCATGCGTCCGCAGTTTTTTTGAAAATGCAGGCTCAATACAATTCGATGAATTCGTAGCCGTTCCCCACGGCCGCAAGGTAGCGCAGAAACTCCTCCTGCGCGATAACTACCGTGGCGCGGTTGTCGTTGGGGTGGAACGAGTAGGACGGCCAGCGGCGGAGGTTGGCGTCGAGGAACAGATGCACGTGACGCTCGGGATCGTTTATCAGCCCGAACGGCGACACCGAGCCGGGCTTCAGACCCAGCCACCGCTCCATGCGCTCGGGCGAAGCGAACGTCAGTTTGCCCTGTTTGAGCCGCTGTTCCAGGTCGCGTATGGCCAGCGACTGCCCGGCGTCGAACGAGACCAGGTAGTGCCTGTCTCCCTTGTGGTTGCGGAAAAAAGAGGTTCTTGCAGTGCTTCGAGCCGTCGTCGCGCCAGTATCGGCGGGCCAGTTCGATCGTCGGGGCTTCGGGGTGTTCATACCAGCTATACCGGATGGCGTTTGCATCCAGAAAGTCGAAAACACGTTGTCGTCGTTCCATGCGGTCAATAGTTTACGGGGCGCCCTTTCGCACGGCGAATGCAGTGCCTCAGGCGGATGATTGCATAGGGCAGACCGTAGAGAGAGGCGGGCAGACACCCTATCAGCCGCAGCAGTTTGCGCCCCACGATCGGATGGCGGAGCGGCTGCCGCCCGCACCGGGTTTCGATCACCCGGCGCACGCGGGCCGCAGCCGCATAGACCTTCCGGTACGATGTCCGGTCGGCCAGGCTGACGGCTGCAAGGAGCCTGTCCAACCCCAGTTCCCGGTGCAGCGGTTCGAGGTAGTGCGGATCGGTCGCACCCCAGCTCTCCGCGGCCGGCTGGAGGTATTGCAGCAGCAATGCCCCGAGCCGAGCCATGTTGGTGGGAGCCTGCTTGCGCGTGACGAGCGTCTCGCAGCCGCACCGCACGTAGTGGTAGGGCGTGCCGCTGCGCAGGACGATGGTGCGGGCATGGGGCAGGTAATGGAGCAGGAAGAGTTGATCTTCCATCAGTGCGAGCTCTTCGCAGAATCGCAGGCCGTGTTCGCGGATCGTCCGCAGCGAAAAGAGTTTCGAGGTTGCGTAGCCGTTGCGCAGGAGCTGGTGCCGGATAAACTCGTCGCTGCAATACTCCCCCCCCCGGGAAATGGTTCGGTCCGGATAGGAGAGGAAAGGCTCGCTGCGGCCATCGGCATGGTCGATCGTCATCCCGCAGACAACCAGCGCGTCGCCCGACGGAAAGGGAGCCGACGACAGCCGGGCCAGGTAATCCGGTTCGACCCAATCGTCCGCATCGACGAAAGCGATGTATTCGCCCCGGGCCGTTTCGAGGGCGCGGTTGCGGGTGGCGGAGACCCCTTTGTGCCGCAGCGGGACGAACCGGATGCGGCTGTCCCGCCGGAGATATTCTCGGCACAGGGCATCCGATCCGTCGGTCGAACCGTCGTCCAACAGCAGCAGTTCGAAATCGGTATGAGTCTGGGTCAGCAGGCTGTTGATACACGTCGGCAGGTCCCGGACGGTATTGTTGACCGGAACGGCGACCGTGATGAGCGGTTTCATGCCTTGTCGCGGAACGTTTCGATATTGTCGGCGATCAGGCGGACCAGCACCCGGATCGCTTCGACTGGAGACCAGGCGTTGTGGGGCGAGAGCAGCAGCCGGTCGGGCTCTTTCAAGTGCAGCAAGGGATTGTCCGCCGCGGGCGGTTCGCGGGTGAAGACGTCGAGGGCGGCTCCGGCGATCCGTTTGGCATCGAGGGCTGCGGCCAGGGCCGTTTCGTCCACGATCCCGCCGCGGGCGACGTTGATAATCAGTGCGGACGGCTTCATCGCGGCAAGTTGTCCGGCGCCGATCAGTCCGCGGGTAGCGGGCGTGAGGGGGCTGTGCACCGACACCACGTCGGCCCATGCGAGCAGCTCGTCGAGCGGCAGAGCGGGGTAGGGCTCCTCGCGTGCGACCCCCGAGGTGGAGGTATAGCGCACCTCGCAGCCGAACGCCGTGGCCAGCCGCGCCACCTCGTGTCCGATGGCTCCCAGTCCGACGATGCCCCAGCGGGAGCCGTAGAGCTGGTGGTTGGGGTAGCTGAAATGGTACTGCCGGCCCGAGGCGGAGTAGTCGCCGCTCTTGACGTAGCGGTCGTAATAGACGGCGTGGCGCCTCAGCGCGATGGCCGCCCCGAGGGTGGTTTCGGCGACCGAGTGGGTCGAGTAGCCGCGGGCGTTGCGGACCTCGATGCCCCGCGCGGCGGCCGCTTCGAGGTCGATGTGGTTCATGCCCGTTGCGGCCACGCAGATCAACCGCAGCCGCGGCAGCGCTTCCATCGTCTCGCGCTTGAAGACCACTTTGTTGGTGATGACCACGTCGGCCTCGCGGCAGCGGTCGACGACCTCTTCGCGGGCCGTCGTTTCGTAACCCGTGTAATTTCCCAGGTCGCGGATGACCGAGAGGTCGGCTCCGCCCAGACTGTATTCATCCAGAAATACGATGTTCAAGGACATAATTTTCTTTTTTTAATTTTCCATCTCTCCGATCAAGTCGCGGATAACCACCGAGGCGCACCCGATTCCGAACAGCGCCGGAATGTAACTGATCGTCCCGACGTTCGATTTCTTGTTCTGCTCCTCGCAGAGGATCAGCGCCCCCTCGCGCATCGGCTCGGGCGAGAAGACCGCCCGGAAACCCCGGCGGACACCCGCCTTGTGCAGGCGTTTGCGCAACATGTGGGCCAGAGGGCAGTGGTGGGTCTTCGAAATGTCGGCGATCTCCAGCTTCGTGGGGTCCGTCTTGGCCCCGGCCCCCATCGAACTGACCAGGCGCATCCCCCGCTCGAGCGCCGCCAGTATCAGCGCCAGCTTGGGCGAGAGGGTGTCGATGGCGTCGACGACATAATCGTAAGGTGCAGCGTCGAGCAGGGCGTAGGTCTCCTCGTCGCGGATATAGCGGTTGACAACCGTCAATTCCAGCTCGGGATTGATGTCGCGGAGCCGCGCAGCCAGTACGTCGGCCTTCTGCTGCCCCAGGGTCGAATGCAGGGCCACCAGCTGCCGGTTGATGTTCGAGGGGGTTACCGCGTCGGCGTCCGCGATCGTCATGCGGCCCACGCCCGCGCGGGCGATCATCTCGGCGGCATAGGCGCCCACGCCGCCCAGCCCCACAACCAGCACGTGCGCGCGGCGCAGGATGCCGAGTTTTTCGCTGCCCAGCAGCAGTTCGGTTCTTTCCAGCCAGTTAGCCATTGTATTTTCCGAATAGGTGTTCGTAATTTTTCAGGGTCGCCTGTTGCAACTCCCGGACGGTTTCGCCCCGGACCTCCTCCGCACGGGCGTAGATGGTCCCGATGGGCACCGGGCTGTCGTCGGTCTCCAGAAAGAGCTGCGTCGGCGGCGTCGCACGGAGCGCCTCGACGGTCTTGGGCGAGGCGAACGTGCGTTCGCCGAACGAGAGGTAGTACCCCCTGGCGAGGGCCTCGCGGGCCTGCTCGGGCGAGCCGATGAAGCCGTGGAAGATCGCCGCACGCGGTTCGCACAGGGCCAACTCGCGCATCACAGCCTCGAAAGTCTTCACGCAGTGCAACACCACGGGCAGCCGATGCTCGCGCGCCAGGCGCAACTGCTCGCGGAAGAGCAAGAGCTGCCGCTCCCACGCGGCCCCGCGTACCCTGTCAAGTCCGATTTCACCCACGGCCTGCACGCGGTCGAGCTGCGGCAGAATGGATGCAACCTCCTCTTTGTCTGCATCCCACGGATGAATGCCCGCCGTACGCAGTACGATCTCCCGATCCGCGGGACGGTGGGTGTGTATGTTTACATAAGGTATTGTCACGATGACAAAAGTATAAATTTTAAGTAAATTTAAGAAACATGCGGGTTTTTCCGGAAAAATTTTGTACTTTCGCACGCGAATTAAACTGTTAGCACGCTAACAACCGACCCGAAAATCCAAACATAAAACCAAACACATCAATCATGTCGAAAATCATTACTCTACGCAAGGGTCTCGACATCAATCTGGAGGGCAAACCACAGCCTGCGGTCAGCGATGCGCCCGCGGCTTCGGAGTACGCCCTTTCACCCCTCGATTTCGAGGGGGTGATTCCCAAACTGCTGGTCAAGGAGGGTGACCGCGTGAAAGCCGGCACGCCGTTGTTCTTCAACAAGTACGACGAGCGGGTGCTCTTCACCTCGCCCGTCAGCGGCGTGGTGGCAGCCATCAACCGCGGCGAAAAGCGCAAGGTGCTCTCCGTAACGGTAACCCCCGACGCCGCGCAGACCTGCGAGGAATTCGAGAAGCCCGACCTCAAGGCGGCTTCGCGCGACCAGATTGTCTCGCTGCTGCTCCGCTCGGGCCTCTGGCCCCTGATCGTGCAGCGCCCCTACGGCATCATCGCCGATCCGTCGGACACGCCCAAGGCGGTCTTCATCTCCGCATTCGACTCGGCGCCGCTGGCCCCCGACTACGATTTCGCGCTTCGCGGCCAGGAGGAGAACCTCCAGGCGGGTATCGAAGCGCTCCGCAAACTCACCTCCGGCAAGGTCCACCTCTCGGTGCGCGCCGGTTCGCAGAGTCCCCTGGCAACGCTCCCGAATGCCGAAATACACACCTTTGCGGGCAAGCACCCCGTGGGGAATGTCGGCGTGCAGATCCACCACATCGATCCCATCAACCGGGGCGAGACGGTCTGGACGGTCAACATCCAGGACGTGGCCATCATCGGCCGCCTGATGCGCGAGGGCCGTGTGGACATGCACCGGGTCATCGCCGTCACGGGTTCCGAGATCGAGAAACCCGCCTACCGCCGCATCATCGCCGGTGCCCGGGTCGACTCTGTGGTCTCCGGTAACGTGAAGAAGCAGCCGGAGGGCAGCCGCATCCGCTTCATCTCGGGCAACGTGCTCACGGGCACTAAAACCGCGCCGGAGGGCTACATGGGCTTCTACGCCAACCAGCTCACCGCGATTCCCGAGGGCGACAAGTACGAACTGCTGGGCTGGGCCATGCCGCGCCTGGACAAGTTCTCCGTGTCGCGCTCCTATTTCTCGTGGCTCTTCCCCCGCAAGGCCTACAACCTCGATACCAATCTCAACGGCGGCGAGCGTCCGTTCGTCGTTACGGGGCTCTACGAGCGCTATCTGCCGATGGACATCTACCCGGTCTACCTCTTGAAGGCGTGTCTGGCGGGCGACATCGAGAAGATGGAGAACCTGGGAATCTACGAGGTCGTCGAGGAGGATTTCGCCCTGTGCGAGTTCGTCGATCCCTCGAAGATCGAGATTCAGCAGATCATCCGCGACGGTATTAACTTAATGATTAAGGAGGCATAACGATGAGCGCTTTACGCAATTTCATGGATAAGTTGAAACCCACGTTTTCCCCGGGCGGGAAACTGAGTTTCCTCAGTTCGACGTTCGATGCGTTCGAGACTTTCCTCTTCGTTCCGAACACCACCACGGTCCGCGGCGCGCATATCCGCGACGCCAACGACATGAAACGCACGATGATCGTCGTGGTCGTGGCGCTGATGCCGGCCCTCTTGTTCGGCATGTATAACACCGGGTACCAGCACTACCTCTCGCAGGGATTGCAACCCGAATTCTGGTCTTCGTTCTGGTTCGGTTTCCTCAGGGTGCTGCCCATCATCGTCGTTTCGTATGCGGTGGGCCTCGGTATCGAGTTCGGATTCGCCCAGGCGCGCGGCCACGAGGTCAACGAGGGATTCCTCGTCACGGGCATGCTCATCCCGATGATCATGCCCATCGACATTCCGCTGTGGATGGTCGCCCTGGCGACCGCATTCTCGGTGGTCTTCGGCAAGGAGGTCTTCGGCGGCACGGGCATGAACGTCTTCAACCCCGCGCTGCTGGCCCGCGCGTTCGTCTTCTTCGCCTACACGCCCTCGATTTCGGGCGCTACGGTGTGGATCGCCGGACTTACCTCGGGCGAGGGCGTGGTGGACGGCTTCTCGGGCGCTACGGCGCTGGAGCACCTGGCCACGGACAGCACGCTCGGCTACTCGGCGATGGACGCTTTCCTGGGCTTCATCCCCGGTTCGATCGGCGAAACCTCGACGGTGGCCATTCTCATCGGAGCCGTCATCCTGCTCTTCACGGGCGTCGCCTCGTGGCGCTCGATGATCTCGTGCTTCGTCGGCGGTCTGGCCATCGGTTACCTGTTCCAGTGGACGGGCGTGACGACCTACCCGGCCTGGTGGCACCTGATCATCGGCGGCTTCGCGTTCGGTGCGGTCTTCATGGCCACCGACCCCGTCACCTCGGCCCAGACCGACACGGGCAAGTACATCGTGGGCTTCATGACCGGCGCGCTGGCCGTGCTGATCCGCGTGGTCAACCCGGCCTACCCGGAGGGCATGATGCTGGCGATCCTCTTCATGAACGCCCTGGCGCCGCTGGTCGATTACTACGTGGTCGAGGCCAACGTCTCGCGCCGCCGCAAACGTGTTAAACTGGCTAAATAAGCGAGCGATATGGCAACAAAAAAATTCAGATGCAATGTCTGCGGCTACATCCACGAGGGAGCGGCCGCACCCGAAACCTGCCCCGTCTGCTCGGCTCCCGCGTCGGAGTTCACCGAGCTGAAGAAAAAGGGCTTTATGAGCGACACCAACAGCAATGCCTATATCATCGTTTACTCGACCGTGATGGTCGTGTTGGTGGCAGCCATCCTGGCGGTGGCCGCGATGGCGCTTCAGAAGCGGCAGTATGCCAACGAGCTGAACGAGAAGAAGCAGTCGATCCTCTTGTCGCTCTCGGCAGGGGACAAAAATTACGACGAATTCATCGAAGCCGAGGTCCTCGACGCCCAGGGACAACCCACGGGCGAGGGCGACGTCTTCGCCCTCTTGAACGACCTGCCGGGCGCATTCGCCGCGGGCAAGTTCCCGATCTTCCAGGCCGCCGACGGCCGCGTGGTGATTCCCGTGACCGGTTCGGGTCTCTGGGGTCCGATCTGGGGTTACGTGGCTTTGGAAAAGGACATGAACACCGTGGCGGGCATCATCATGGCCCACAAGGGCGAGACGCCCGGTCTGGGCGCCGAGATCGCCACGCCCAAGTACCAGGCCCGTTTCGTCGGTAAAAAGATCTTCGACGGCGACAAGTTCGTCTCGGTCGTGCTCCGCAAGGGCGGCGCCCGGAACCCCGAACACGAGGTGGACGCCATCTCGGGCGGCACGAAGACCTCGGACGGCGTGACGGCCATGCTCTACAACAGCCTGGGCCACTACCTGCCGCTGATCGAATCGCGGCGCGGACAGGCGGTCACCGAACCTGTCGGGACGCTCGAACCTCCGGTCGAGACCGCGACCGGCATGGAAGCGCCGGCCGCAGCCGCCGGTGTACACGCAGCCGCTCCGGGTGCCGAAACCTCGGCCGCGGAACAGGTGTCTAACGATCAAAACGCAGGTGAAAATGAGTAAGATGGAAAAAGAGCCCTTGTTTTCGGCTAAAAACATGAAATACCTCACGGGACCGTTCTCGGCGAACAACCCGGTCATCGTGCAGATCCTCGGTATCTGCTCGGCGCTGGCCGTCACCGTGCAGCTCAAACCGGCCATCGTCATGGCTTTGTCCGTGACCGTGGTGACGGCGTTCTCCAACCTCGTGATGTCGCTGCTCAGGAACGGCGTTCCGGCCCGCATCCGCATCATCGTCCAGCTGGTCGTCATCGCCGCGCTGGTGATCCTGGTGGACCAGGTGCTCAAGGCCTATGTCTACGAGGTTTCGAAGCAGCTCTCGGTCTATGTGGGTCTGATTATCACCAACTGCATCGTCATGGGCCGCATCGAGGCTTTCGCGCTGGCCAACCGGCCCTGGGCCTCGTTTCTGGACGGTATCGGCAACGGCCTGGGTTACGGCCTGATTCTGGTTATCGTGGCTTTCTTCCGCGAACTCTTCGGTTCGGGCACGCTGCTGGGCCTGCGCATCATCCCCGAGAGCTGGTACGCGCTGGAGGGCGGCTGGTACTACAACAACGGCCTGATGCTCTTCCCGCCCATGGCCCTGATCATCGTGGGCTGCATCATCTGGGTGCACCGTTCGCGCAACAAGGATTTACAGGAAAAATAGAAGAATAGCGTATGGAATCGTTGAATATTTTTATCCGGTCGATCTTTATCGACAACATGGTCTTCGCGTTCTTCTTCGGCATGTGCTCCTACATCGCCGTATCGAAGAGCGTCAAGACGGCCCTCGGCCTGGGTGCGGCCGTTACGTTCGTGATGGTCATGACCGTGCCGCTCAACTACCTCCTCTATGAGTTCGTCCTCAAGGACGGCGCGCTGGCCTGGGCCGGCATTCCGGAGGTCAACCTCAGCTTCCTGACGTTCATCGTCTTCATCGCCACCATCGCGGCATTCGTGCAGCTGGTGGAGATGGTCGTCGAGAAATACTCGCCCACGCTTTACAGCCAGCTGGGTATCTTCCTGCCGCTGATCGCCGTGAACTGCGCCATCCTGGGCGGCTCGCTCTTCATGCAGCAGAAAGTGGACGGCGGCGAGCTGCAATCGCTGTGGCAGTCGATCGTCTACGGCCTGGGGTCGGGCCTGGGCTGGTGGCTGGCGATTGTGATGATGGCCGCCATCCGCGAAAAGACGACCTATTCGCACATCCCCGCAGCGCTCAAGGGGCCCGGTATCGCTTTCATCATCACCGGGCTGATGGGCATCGCTTTCATGATCTTCTCGGGCATTCAGTTCTAACCATAAAAAGAGATTCGCAAAAATGGAATTGACTATTATAGTTGCAATCATCGCTTTCCTGGTGGTAACGCTCGCGCTGGTGGGACTGCTTCTCTTCGCCAAGGCGAAGCTGACCTCCTCGGGCGAGGTCGTGATCGACATCAACGGCGGCGAGAAGATCATTACCACCGAAAGCGGTTCGACGCTGCTTTCGACGTTGGCCAATAACAAGGTATTCCTCCCCTCGGCATGCGGCGGAGGCGGTTCGTGCGGCATGTGCAAGTGCCAGGTGCTCGAGGGCGGCGGCGACATCCTGCCCACCGAGACGGGCTTCATCTCGCGGCGGATGGCCAAGGAACACTGGCGCTTGGGCTGCCAGGTCAAGGTCAAGGAAAACCTCAAGATCAAGGTTCCCGAGGCGGTGTTAGGCGTCAAGAAATGGGAGTGCGAGGTGGTCTCGAACCGCAATATCTCGACGTTCCTCAAGGAGTTCGTCGTCAAGCTGCCCGCGGGCGAGAACCTCAAGTTCCGCAGCGGCGGCTACATCCAGATCGACATTCCCAAGTACGACGCCATCAAGTTCACCGACATGGAGGTCGACGAGCGCTACCGCGGCGACTGGGACAAGTTCAAGATGAGGGACCTGGTGACGACCAACCCCGAGCCGACGTTCCGCGCCTACTCGATGGCCAACCACCCGGCCGAGGGCAACATCATCATGCTCAACATCCGCATCGCCACGCCTCCGTTCGACAAGGCCACGGGCGGCTTCATGAAAGTCAACCCGGGTATCTGCTCCTCCTACATCTTCTCGCGCAAGCCAGGCGACAAGGTGACCATCTCGGGTCCCTACGGCGAGTTCTTCCTGCCGGACAACCTGCCCGACACGCAGGAGCTGATCTTCATCGGCGGCGGCGCGGGCATGGCACCCATGCGCAGCCACATCATGCACCTGTTCAAGACCGAGAAGACCCGGCGTCCGGTGTCGTTCTGGTACGGTGCGCGGGCCCTGAAAGAGGTTCCCTATCTGGACGAGTTCCACCAGATCGAGAAAGACTTTCCCAATTTCAAGTTCAACCTCGCCCTCGACCGTCCCGATCCGGAGGCCGACGCCGCAGGCGTTCAGTACACCCCGGGCTTCGTCCACAACGTGCTCTACGAGAACTACCTGAAGAACCACCAGGCTCCCGAGGACTGCATCTACCTCATGTGTGGCCCCCCGATGATGATCGCTTCGGTGGTGAAGATGCTCGACAACCTGGGCGTCGCGCAGGAGAATATTCTCTATGACAATTTCGGCTCTTAAGTAAGGGCAAAGAGTCGTAATACGCTGTTAAAAGTAAGCGGGCTGAAATCCAATTCATTTGGGATTTCAGCCCGCTTACTTTGCACATTGGCTTTCATCGAGCGTACATGGGGGAGGATTTTATCCGAGGCGCTTAGTCCGAAACATCATCGAGAACGGCCGTATGGGACATATCCTGTACGATCACGCCCTCGTCGGTGATTTCGTAGGCGAGAATCCAATGTTTCTCGAATACAGCGCAGCGATAGCCGAGGGGTGCACCAGCGTTTGAAGCGGCAGAGGGGATGATCTACCTCGGCACCGAATGTTTGAATATATCGGATAAACCGGCCTCGGTAGGCTTGTGCGGCATCTTCTGAGAGTTTGATTTCATTCTTGAGGTAGCTTACCAGATCGGACAATTTGTCCAGTACGATGGCCGAGACGATGATGTTGCGTGTCATTGTCCGTATGTTTCCCGGATTTGATTCTCGAAGCGTGCGTTGAATTCGCTCAACGATACTGCGCCATCCGCAACAGCCTTGTCCCATGCTCCGGCCTGCTGCGGCTTCTCTTCGTCCGGCACGATCGTCACGCTTTTGTGGTTCTTGATCAGGTCGATCAGAAAGCGTCCCTCCGGCGTGTTGTCCTCAATGTGTACCGTTGTCATAACTCGAAGCGATTTTATCCTTTTGCAAATATAACGATTTTTATGCCGGGAACATTGTGTTTCGATGAAATTTCTGCCAGCACGGGTCGATGGGGCGAAAATTCGTTTTATTCAGTCTCTCTTGTCGTAAAAACCGGACAGATCGGGACAACGGGTTCCGATTTTTTTTTATATTTGTGAACGGACAACCATAAACACACCTATGATATGAACATTCCGCTCATTTTCTGGATCGTGCCCGCGGCTTCCATCGTCGCGCTGGCCGTGGCGTGGGCTTTCTACCGCGCCATGAAGCGCGAGGACGAGGGGACGCCCCGCATGCGCGAGATCGCGGCCCATGTGCGCAAGGGCGCCATGGCCTACCTCAGGCAGCAGTACAAAGTCGTGGCCATCGTCTTCGTCGTGCTGGCCCTCTTTTTCGCCTACCTGGCGTACGGCGCCGGCGTGCAGAATCCGTGGGTTCCGTTCGCCTTTCTGACGGGCGGCTTCTTCTCGGGTCTGGCCGGCTATTTCGGCATGAAGACCGCCACCTACGCCTCGGCCCGCACGGCCAACGCCGCCAGGCAGTCGCTGGACCGCGGCCTGCGGGTGGCGTTCCGCAGCGGCGCCGTGATGGGGCTGGTCGTCGTGGGGCTGGGGCTGCTCGACATATCGTTCTGGTATGTCATCCTGCAGGCGTTCGTCGATGTGGCGGGGCCGCAGAAGCTGGTCATCATCACCACGACGATGCTCACGTTCGGCATGGGCGCTTCGACCCAGGCCCTCTTCGCCCGCGTGGGCGGCGGCATCTACACCAAGGCCGCCGACGTGGGGGCCGACCTGGTGGGCAAGGTCGAGGCGGGCATTCCCGAGGACGACCCGCGCAACCCCGCGACCATCGCCGATAACGTGGGCGACAACGTGGGCGACGTGGCCGGCATGGGCGCCGACCTCTACGAGAGCTACTGCGGCTCGGTGCTCGCCACGGCCGCGCTGGGCGCCGCGGCATTTTCGGCCGCGGGCAGCGAGGCGATGCAGACGCGCGCCGTGCTGGCTCCGATGCTGATCGCCGCCGTGGGCATCGTGCTCTCGATCATCGGCATCTTCCTGGTGAGGACCAAAGAGGGCGCTTCGATGCGCGAACTGCTGCGCTCGCTGGGCGTAGGCGTCAATTTCAGCTCGCTCCTGATCGCCGGGGCAACGTTCGGCATCTTGTACTTGCTGGGCGTCGAAAACTGGCTCGGGCTTTCGTTCTCGGTCATAACGGGCCTGGTGGCCGGCATCATTATCGGCCAGGCCACCGAGTACTACACCTCGCACTCCTACAAACCCACGCAGAAGATCGCCGGCAGCGCCCAGACGGGGCCCGCGACGGTCATCATCGCAGGCGTCGGGTCGGGGATGATCTCGACGGCCATTCCGGTCGTGACCATCGGCGTGGCCATCATCCTGGCCTATCTCTGCGCCATCGGTTTCGACATGCGGCAGATGATGACCCCGCAGAACATGTCGCTGGGGCTCTACGGCATCGGCATCGCCGCCGTGGGAATGCTCTCGACGCTGGGCATCACGCTGGCGACGGACGCCTACGGACCCATCGCCGACAATGCAGGCGGCAATGCCGAGATGAGCGGTCTGGGGGCCGAGGTGCGCCGCCGCACCGACGCGCTCGACGCGCTGGGCAACACCACCGCGGCCACGGGCAAGGGCTTTGCCATCGGATCGGCGGCGCTGACGGCGCTGGCGCTCTTGGCCTCCTATATCGAGGAGATCCGGATCGGTCTGCTCCACAGCGGTATCACGACGCTCGTCATGCCGGACGGTACGTCGCAGCTGGTCCAGAGCGCCTCGATCCTCGATTTCATGGAGTATTACCGCATTTCGCTGATGAACCCCGTGGTGCTCGTCGGCATCTTCGTCGGCGCGATGATGTCGTTCCTCTTTTGCGGCCTGACGATGAATGCCGTAGGCCGCGCGGCCCAAAGCATGGTCGAGGAGGTGCGCCGGCAGTTCCGCGAGATCAAGGGCATCCTTACGGGCGAGGGGACGCCCGACTATGCGCGCTGCGTCGAGATTTCGACGCGCGGAGCGCAGCGGGAGATGCTGCTGCCGAGCCTGCTGGCCATAGCCGTTCCGGTAGTCATGGGGCTGGTGTTCGGCGTGGCGGGCGTGCTTGGGCTGCTTGTGGGCGGACTGGGTTCGGGCTTCGTGCTGGCCGTCTTCATGGCCAATGCGGGCGGCGCATGGGACAATGCCAAGAAGATGGTCGAGGAGGGACACTACGGCGGCAAAGGCTCCGACTGCCACAAGGCCACCATCGTGGGCGACACGGTGGGCGATCCGTTCAAGGATACCTCGGGGCCGTCGCTCAACATCCTGATCAAGCTCATGTCGATGGTCTCGATCGTCATGGCCGGACTGACCGTGGTTTTCCACCTCTTCTGATTTGGATAAACCGGATTTTATCCCTATATTTGTCCACATGAGCGAATTGGGAAATAAATACGGTTCGGGCGGGACGTCTTATCCTGCCGCGAGCGGGAAATTCCCCCCCCCGAAGATTTAGCCGGAATATTCTGTATTGATATGCCCTGCAAGACGGTCGATACCCTCTTGCGGGGCTTTTTGTGTTTTCACATATATGAACCTAAAAAACTGAAAAATGAAAGGATTGAGACTCTATGCGCTGCTGGCCCTTGCGATTGGGGCCACGGCGGGTTGCGACCACAACGACTATTACGACACCGGCCTGCGCGAGGAGGTCGAGGAGCTGCGCGGACGGGTCGAGCAGCTCGAAGCGTGGTGCGGCACGGTCAACGGTCAGATCGGAGCCTTGCAGGGCCTGGTGTCGGCCCTCGAAGAGAACGACTACGTTACGAACGTGACACCCCTTGTAGAGGGTAACAAAACCGTCGGCTACACGATCACCTTTTCCAAAAGCGGACCGGTCACCATCCTCCACGGCAAGGATGGAGAGGACGGAGTCACACCGGTGATCGGCGTCAGGAAATTCACCGACGGCAAGTACTATTGGACGGTTCAGATCGGTGGAAACGATCCGGTTTATCTCGTGGATGATGCGGGCAACAAGATTCCCGCGACTGGCGAAAAGGGCGATCCGGGAGAGCAGGGCGCCGAAGGTCCTGCCGGTCCTCAAGGCCCAGCCGGTCCCGCCGGCCCCCAAGGCCCCAAAGGGGATACCCCCAAGATCAGCATCGGGGAGTTCGAGGGCGTGCTCTACTGGAAAGTCGACGACAACTGGCTGCTTCACAATGGACAAAAGGTGCCCGCCACCGGGTCGCAGGGCGATGCGGTTTTTGCCAAGGACGGAGTAGACACCTCCGATCCCGAGCGCGTCACATTCACCCTCGCCGATGGGGTTACGAAGATCACCTTGCCGCGCGCTGCCACCGTTACGGTCGGTTTCGACAGCTACGAACTGTTCTACGGCTCGCCGTCGAACAACCGAATTACTCTTGTCCTGCCCGCAACACTCAAGGAGGGGGATTACACGGCCATCACGGCGACCGTAACGGGCGAAAACGGTGTCTCGGCCGACGTGGCGACCCGCTCGGCGGGTGAGAAATGGGGCGTAAAGGTGACTAAACCGACCTTTGCGAACGGAAGCCCCGTTGCCGGAAGCGCCCGTGTGGAGTTGACGCCGCCGGCCGGCGTACGCCTCTCGGAGACGGCTCTGCTGCGGGTTGCGATCACGGCGGCCAACGGGCAGGAGCAGGCCGTGACGCGCCCCGTCAAGTGGTTCGACGGAGTGATCGTTCGCAGCGAAGCGGGCGGACTGAGCACAGCGGTGACCGATCCGGCGGTGAAGAAGCTGGCCATCGAGGGAAGCATCGACAAGACGGACTTTGCATTTATCCGTCAGAGCCTGACCGCGCTGGAGGTGCTCGACCTCTCGATGACCGATCTGACTGTGATGCCCGACCGCGGCCTGGCATACAACGATGCGCCCAACACGACCCTGCGTCGCGTGGTGCTGCCCGAAGATCTAACAGCCATCGAGGAGGCCGCATTCGCTAATTGCCGCGCACTCGAGACGATTGACACCGGAACCGCACGGCAGATCGGACGATGGGCTTTCGAGAAATGTCATGCGCTTCGAGAGGTGCGTCTGGGCGACGAACTGGAGACGATCGACAACTCGGCCTTTATGGATTGCACGTCGCTGGTGTCGATCGACATCCCCGCAAGCGTCCGCACGCTGGGCCGCTGGATCTTCCAGAGGTGCGGAGCGTTGGAGACCGTTATGCTGCACGAGGGGTTACAAAACCTTTCGATGAGCACTTTCTACGGTTGCGGTATTGTTTCGATCCGCATCCCCACGACCGTGACGGAGATTCCGAAGTGGACGTTCGAGGACTGCACCCGGCTCGAACGCATCACGCTCCACGATCAAATAACCTCCATTGGAGAGAGTGCGTTCCACAACTGTCAGATGCTCGGACAGTTCAAGGTTCCTGCAAGTGTCACTGTATTGCCCGCCAATTCTTTCGAATCCTGCTTGAGCCTGCGTTTCGTTGAGTTTCATGACAACATTACCGAAATAGGCGAGCGGGCCTTTGCCTACTGTTCGAATCTGGGTCCGAACGCCGGTACGGCCGCTGTCAGATTGCCTGCTTCGTTGAATACGCTGGGTTCCGAAGTGTTCATCGGATGCAAGGGACTGACCGGGGTAGATATGACTGATTGCGCGACGACGACCATTCCTTATATGATGTTTTCAGGTTGCAGCCAGTTGGTGAATGTGACATTGCCCCAGGGATTGCAATCTATCGGCGACCTTGCATTTTCGCAATGTATCTCGTTGATCTCGGTGTACTTGCCCGCCAATGTCGTTTCGCTGGGCGACTCTGCTTTCCGGCCATGCCCCAAACTGCTGGCGGTAACCTGCCGGAGTACCACACCCCCTACAACTGCATCGTCGACCTTCGATTCGGATATTAGGGTCGGTCGAAATCTATTTGTCCCACGAGGCGCCGATTATTCGGCCTGGGACGTGTGGTTCGGGAATATTATTTACTTTACGAATTAAATCGCTTCTTGATGAAAAGAAGGCTGCATCCGACGGCGGATGCAGCTTTCTTGCCGTGTGCATTCAGCCTATTTCTTCGCCGTGCCGCTTTCGAGGATCGAGACGATCGAGAAGAGCGTGAAGCAGATGGCGCCGAAGCCCATCAGCACGCGGGCCGGAACGAAATACTTGGCCGCAAAGAGCGCCTCCTCGTAGAGGAACGCCGCCAGAAAGAGACACACGAGGCAGGTCAGCACCGGAATGATCGGGATGCGGCGCGCCAGCGGAAAGTCGGCGTGCCAGATTTTGGCCAGCAGGATCACCTTGCTCGATATGCTCCAACAGATCAGCGCAAGACCGATCAGCACGAATCCCACGAAATCGATCCGCTCGCCCCAGAATGCGAAGATCATCACCAGCCCAAGCGCGAACGCCAGTCCGCCCATCGCCAGCACGAGCCCCATCCACTTGCCGCGCTCGCGGACGGTGTAGCTGCCGCGCGTCTGCCGCGCGATGCTGGCCACAAGTGCGATCAACGAGGTGCAGACGCAGGCGATGCCGAACATGACGGCTCCGGCCACCAGGTGCGCCGGAAGCGTCCCCCGAACGAAGAGGATGATGCACCATACCCAGGCCACCGCGGCCACCAGTGCCGCGGTCCCGATCAGCGTGGATACCTGCCCGCGGGTGAATCCGCGCGAATTGACGGAGAACGACGAGTCGGCCGAATTCTGCGAGATGAGCGTGAAGCGCGTGGACGACGTGGCGGCCGTGGCCACGCACGTCGTAATCAGCCCCAGCCCGCAGACGACGTGTCCTGTCACGACCGAACCGGGCATGTTGGAGGTGAGCAGAATAATCCCGCAGATGATCGTAATCAGCGCGAACGAGTAACCGATAGCCGGGAAGATGTACTTGGCCGCAGCCGAATAGGTGTGGATGATCTGGCGGATGATGGTGGCCGCCGTGCAGTAGAGCGCCACGCAGATCGAACCCAGAAAAAAGACCACCGGACCGGCCGTCAGCCGTGACGGATCGTCGCCCGCGGCGAAGATGAAAGCGCCGTAGGCGAAACAGAAAGCGGCCATTGCCAGCGGAATGGCGCGAAAGAGAATGCTTATGCCGTGATTCATAGTCGTAAGAGTTTTTAGCTGCTCCTGCAAATCCCGAACCAAGCGGAGAATTCCGGTATTTGTCGTATCTTTGCGGCCATGAAAAATATCGTTTTCGATTTGGGCGGCGTGCTCTTCGCCCGCGATAAAACCCGGTGCGCCGAGGAGTTCGGCGACTTTTTCGCTTTCGTGCGTGCGGAGGAGATGCCCCGCTTCTGGGAGGAGTACGACCGCGGAACCTCGACGATGGAGGAGGTCATCCGCACGCTCTGCCGCATCAACGACTGTCCGCCGGAAAGGTGCCGCCACTATTTGCAGCGCTCCATCGACTTGCAGGAACCCGTGAAACCGACCGAACAGCTGGTCCGCGAGCTGAAAGCGGCAGGGTACAAGTTGTACGTGCTTTCGAACATGTCGCGCGAGTTCATCGCATTCCTGCGCCGCTTTCCGGTATACGGACTTTTCGACGGCGAGGTGGTTTCGTGCGAGGTCGGGACCGTGAAGCCCGAGCCGCGCATCTACGAAATACTGCTCGAACGCTACCGGCTCGATCCGGCCGAGACGCTCTTCGTGGACGACCGACAGGCGAATATCGACGCTGCCGAACGCCTGGGAATCCGGGGCCACCTGTTCGACTACCACAACCCCGCGGCCACATGCGACGCGCTGCGCCGGCAGTTGCTCTGAATCCTGCAAACACAAAACGGCCGCCTTTTCGGGCGGCCGTTTCTTTATGCGATCCGAAAGCGGATCAGTTGAACATGTACTTGATACCGAACATAATCGCCCAGCGCGAAGAGCTCGTGTCCCAATCCTTGTACGACTTGACCAGGTCTTTTTGGAACGTGAACGACGGGGTGTAGTTATTCGAAGCTGTGGGTTCATCTTCCATGCTGAGGAACTGGAACTGCGGCGAATTAGACTTGCCTAACATGGTGGTGGTTTTGACACCCCAATCCTTGTTCAGCAGGTTCAGGAAATTCGAAATATCGAAACTGAAGCGCAGGGTGTTGCACTTGGTTCCCTTGCAGCACCAGATTTTGATATCGTGCGATATGCTCAGATCAAGCTGGTGCTCGAAAGGCAGTACGCCGCCGTTGCGCTCGGCATACTCGCCGCGATGCTTCGAGAGGTAGTCGTCCTGTTCGATAAAGGCGTCGAGAGCTTTCCATGCCTCGTCTACGGATTCAAATTTACCTGCTTTCAGATTGATGTCGCTCTGTGTGGCCGGGATAAAGACCAAATCGTTCATATCCTGTCCGTCACCGTTTACATCCCCCTTGTAGGTAAAGCTATAACGCCAGGGACGATACATTTCATAGATAAGTCCGAAATTGGTGGCGGCGTTCTTACTCCAGTTGGCCGTATAGGAGGCGGAGATAAGCAGGCGTCCATCGAACGAACCTGCACCGTAGCTCAACTCCGGCTTGTTGGGGTTGATGGCGGGACGGTATTTCCAGGCCGATGAAGCTACCGACGACGATCCGTCGGTTACGCTCATGGCTTTACCCATCGTATAGGAGGCGTTCAGGTAGAGACCGCGCAGTGCGCCCTGCATAAACTGCTTCTGCAACTGAATGGTTCCGAAGATTGAGTAGCCCTTGCTTGTATTGCGCATCTCGATCACGTTTGCGTTACGGTCGTTGATGTACATGTCGTAGTAGCCGGAGCCTTTCGAAAAATAGGGACGGGTCTTGCCGTCACCGTCGTTTACGTAGCCAACCGGATCGTTCAGGCCTACATTGGCGTGATAGATGGCATTGACATCTTTGGTATAGAGCAATTCTCCGGTTAGAATCCAGCCGTTGCCGAATTTGTAATCGACAGCCAGATTCGTCTTCCACAACTGGGGATATTTGAAATCTTTTTCCGTATAGGCCAAATCGAGCCGCGATTCCTGCACATCCGATGCCGAAGGCTGGTATTCTGCAATTCCGTCGAAAGGACGACCTTTCTGAAGATCACCGAACATCAGACCATTGTTGCCCGCCTGATTGCTGATCCAAACGTAAGGAGGCGTTCCAGTGAAGAGACCCGTACCACCGCGAACCTGCAAATTGTGGTTCTCCGTAACGTCCCAGTTGAAACCGATGCGGGGCGAGAACATAGGCTTGGTTTTGGGGAGTTTCGACATGTCGACGTGTTTGATTCCTCCCTGGAACGTCATTCCCTCCACCTCGGTATTGCGATCCAGATCGTTCAGGAAGATGGGTACGTCGATACGGAGTCCGTACGTCAGTTTGAAATTGTCGCGGATGGACCAGCGATCCTGGAGATAAAACCCGAGTTGCAGCACCTTAACCTCGGCTTCGGGGAACCCGCCGCCGATTGCGTATTTCTGCGAGAATTTTGATGCGAGTGTTTCCGGACGAGTTTTCGGATCCGCTCCTGCTGCTTTCCAATCGAGGTAGGCACTGGCATCCTTGTAGAAATCGTCGAAACTGTTGAAGCGCCACACGCCTGCGAAACTGTAAGCGTAGCCGTTAACGAACGAACGGTAATCGGACTGGGTACCGATCACGATCTGATGCTTGCCGGCGTTAATCGTAAAGTTGTCCTGAATCTGGAAAATGTCCGTGTCGAGTTTGTTCCCGTATGAATTGGTCTCGGTACCGAAAGAGGTGTAGGCTTCGCCGTCTCCGTTGAGAATATCTACATGAGGGAAGAAGCCGCCGTCCATGTCGCGGAAATCGCGCAGCCGGGAGTATCCGACTTTCAACGTATTCGACATCCGGTTGTTGATGGTCGTATTTAGGTCGGCCATGACAATGTGAAAATCGTTGTTACCGCGGTAGTACTGCGAGGAGAACGGGATGGCCCATTCGTTGGGGCCGCGTCCGTTTTTGGGTGCACCCGAGGTTGACGGCGAATTGGTAGCGTACGAATCGAGGAAATAGTATTTCAGACTCAGCGTATTCTTCTTGTTGATATTCCAGTCCAGGCGGGCCGTAACGCGGTTGGCCTCGGTGGGAACCTCCGTAACGTCGTAAAAGCCTGGATTGTAGTTGAATTTATCTATCAGGAACGTCTTGAGTTTATCGAGGTCTGCGGCATCGACGCGAGAGTTGTTCGTTTTGGTCGTATGGGTCACGGGCTCGTTGATCCGGTCGAACTCGGCATTAACGAAGAAGAAGAACTTGTTTTTGAGAATTGGTCCGCCAAGACTGAAACCATACTGGTTGGTGACGGCTTCGTTGACCGTTTTGACCAGATCTTTCTGCCGCCAGCCGCGCAGCGATGCTCCCTTGTGGTAGAAATAGGCCGATCCGATGAAATCGTTGGTACCCGATTTGGTGACGGAGTTGATGGCGCCGCCCGTGAAACCGCCGTTGCGGACGTCGAACGGAGCGATCATCACCTGCACCTGCTCGATGGATTCGAGCGAAATGGGTTCGATGCCAGCAGCGCCCAGCGACGACGAAAGTCCGAACGAATTGTTGAACGAAGCGCCGTCGACCGTTACATTGTTGAAGCGGTAGGAGGTGCCGGCGAAATTCTTGTTGCTGGCCATGGGGGTCAGCTTGACGAATTCGTCGAGCGAACGGTCCAGAGTGGGCAGTTTGTCCATCATCGTGCGCGTAATGACCTCCTGCGCACCCGTGCGGTTCGAGTTGAAAACCGGGTTGGCCTGGCCCATTACGACCACCTCGCCGATGGCCGTGGACTCCTCGTTGAGCGTGACGTTGAACTGGGCGTCCTCGCCGATGGTTAGGTAGACGCCCTCGATCTTCTCGTTGTTGCAGCCGATGTAGCTGAACTCGATGGTGTAGGGACCGCCTACACGCATGCCGCCGATGTTGTAGACGCCGTTGCGGTTGGTGGCCGCAGCGTAGACGGTACCGGTGGGGGTGTGGGTCGCAACGACGGTCGCGCCGACGATCGGCTTGCGTTCGCTGTCGACGACCGTACCGTTGATACTCGACGTGGTCACCTGGGCCATGACGGCGCCGCAGGCGAAAATCGAGAGCATGAACAGGATAAGTTTCTTCATAAGCTGAAAATTTGATGGATAAATTGGGTTGACTGTGTGTGTTTTCTCGCTGCAAATATAACCGGCTTTTCGGAGCAAAAACCCCGTGTAACCGAATCTTCACGTAATTGTAAAAATGCGGCGAGGGACACTCCGTGCCGGAATATCCCTCGTCGTTTTGCCTTTTTTGCGGTTACGATAGCTCTCTGTCAGGTGCTTTCGGACGTGCAGACCCCCCCCCGCGTATCCACGCCGGGAGCGCTGCGGAACCGATATGTGGAAAGAATCAGCCATACTAAGTACAACACAAAGATAAATCAAATATTTCTGAGCCGCAACAGAATACCCCGAAAAAACGATGAACAAAATGTCAACATTCCGCATGCCCGGTTCCGGCACGCTCCTTGCGCACCGGGCGAGGTATGCCGACTATCCGTGAACAATACTGGCGCTACTCGCTTTTCGTGATTATCCTCGGACTGGGGGTTGCGATCTTCTGGGAGCTGACCCCCTTTCTGGGAGGACTGCTGGGCGCCGCGACCATCTACGTGCTGCTGCGCCGGCAAATGTGGTATCTGACCGAGCGGCGCAAGTGGCGGCGCAGCCTGGCCGCGTCGCTGCTGCTTGCCGAGGCTGTGTTCTTCTTTCTGATTCCCATCAGCCTGATCGTCTGGATGATCGTAGACAAAATCCAGCACGCGGCGCTCGACCCGCAGTCGATCATCGAGCCGCTTAGACACGTCGCCGACCTCATTCGCGCCCGAACCGGCTACGACATCTGGCAGGAGAGCAACCTCTCGTCGATGATCGCCTACCTGCCGCGCATGGGGCAGTGGATCATCAAGGGCATCATGAGTTTCGCCATCAACATCGTCGTGCTGCTGTTCGTGCTCTATTTCATGCTCATCGGCGGCTGCCGCATGGAGGAGTACGGTCGGGAGATACTTCCTTTCAACCACTCCGTCGGGCGCAGCGTCATGCGCGAGGTCCACATGATCGTGCGCTCGAACGCCATCGGCATCCCGCTGCTGGCCGTGGTGCAGGGTATCGTGGCCTTTCTGGGTTACCTCGCTTTCGGCGTGCCCGGCGCCCTGTTCTGGGGCGTAATCACCTGTTTCGCCACGATCATCCCCATCTTCGGTACGGCGCTCGTCTGGCTGCCGCTGGCCGGGTACATGGCGCTCGAGGGAAACTGGGGGGCGGGGATTGGACTGGCGCTCTACGGAATGCTCGTCGTGACGCATGTGGACAACGTCGTGCGCTTCGTCATGCAGAAGAAAATGGCCGATACGCACCCGCTGGTCACGATTTTCGGCGTCTTCGTCGGTCTGTCGCTCTTCGGCTTCATGGGCGTGATCTTCGGGCCCCTGATGCTCGAACTCTTCGTCTTCTGCGTCAATATCTTCAAAAAGAAATACCTCGACGGTACGCCCGACCACCAGCTCTTCGTCCCCCGCAGCCTTTCCGATTCCTGAACCGTCACCGGACGGCAAAGCGGCCGGGTATTTGGTGTTTCCGAAAAATTCGGTTATATTTGATCTTGCTAATCCAATGTAACCCGCATGAAACACCTCTCTTTGCATACGGTCAGTTCGGCGATTTTGCTGGCGGTCGTATCGCTGCTCGTGATAACGATCTACGCCCGCAATCCCCGAGCGGACCGGCCTATTCGACTCGCTCGCCGTACCGCGGCATGTGCGCGACAAGACTCGCCGCGGGACCTCGAAATTCGTGCGGCGGCGGACGGGACGGGCAGGGTGTTCGAGGCGCAAAGCCGCCTCGACGGGAGCGGCAGCCCGATGGATCCGCGTCTCTGCACGACCGGAGACGGCCGCGTATCCGTTTGCGCCCGCGGACAGCGGGCCGCGGGGCGTTTGATCTGCCGGAAAACCGCCCCCGGCGGCGAAATCGTTTTCCGGTTCCGGTGCGATCCGCCCCTCGACACGGAGTGTACGCTGATCTTGTACTCCGACTCTGCGATTTTCTCGATCGGAAGAGAACGCTATGCGGGCAAGGTAGTGCCGATGGGGGATTCCTGACCTTAGATGGGGACCTGAGTTAAAAAAGGGTTGCGAGCCGATCGCAGCCCGTTCTTTTATCGTATTCCTCCCCGAGGCGCTTGAATGGTAAAAAAAGTTGCTATCTTTACCGACGCGAAATGATGACAAGCGAACGTCTGTCCGGGGTCTCTTCGAGCAGCTTCGAGGAGTTGTTTGCAAAGTACCGCCCGTACTTTGTCCGGATCGCCGTGTCCTATGTCCGCGACCGGATGGCTGCCGAGGACCTGGTGACGGATTCGTTCGTCAAGGTGTGGGAAAACCGGGAGAACATCGGCTCCGACCGGTTCCCGGCACACCTCTATACGGTCCTGCGCAGCCGCTGTCTGAACTGGCTGCGGGACCGGAGCATCCACCTGCGCGCGCAGCAGCAGCTGCACCGAAGCGGGCAGCGCGTGCTGCTGGAGCGCATCTCGCGGCTCGAAGCCACCGATCCGCAGAGCCTTCTGATGGCCGAAGCGCTGGCGATCATCGAGCGTGAGCTGGACCGGATGCCCGAGCGCCGGCGCCGCATCTTCGTCGCGCACCGCTACGAAAACATGTCCTACCAGGAGATCGCCGCACTGTACGGGCTCACCGAAGGGCAGATCATCTACGAGCTCCGCACGGCCAAGGAGGAGCTGAAAATCGCGCTGAAAGATTATCTGCCCGCCGTGCTGCTCTTCGCGGGCCACCTGCTGCGGTAGCTCTTCCGCCCGGGAATCCTTTTTAAAAATATTTATTTGCGCAATTTGCCGATTTTCTTCGCAAATCGCTTCCCGTTGTGTGTATAAAGAGAAACAAGCACGCAAAAATGGACGAAGAAACCCTCTACCGATATGTCGCTTGCCGGCTCTCCGCCGAAGAGGAGCAGGCCGTACTCGACTGGCTGGCGGCCGATCCGGTCCGCGAACGCGAACTGAACCGGATGCAGTGCCTGCACGATGCGGCGGCGCTTTCCGCACCGCTGGTCAACACCGTCTACGAACGGGACCGCAGCCGCAGCCGCCGGATGCTGCGTCTGGCGCAGCGCTGGGGCATGAGCGCCGCCGCACTCGTGCTGCTGGCCCTGGGTATGCACTACTACCGGGTGGCCGACCGCTATGCACGGCAGGTGGGCGAGTATGTCGAGATGACGGTTCCCAACGGACAGCATATCGGCATGAAGCTCGCTGACGGCACCCGCGTCTGGCTCAATGCCGGCACGACGCTGGAATACCCGCTGCTTTTCGACGGCAAGGAGCGGCGCGTGAGGCTCGCGGGCGAAGCACGTTTCGAGGTGGTTCACGATGCGAAGCATCCGTTCGTGGTCGAGACTTTCGCCTGCGACGTCGAGGTGCTGGGCACCGAGTTCAACGTCGTGGCGGACCGGGCCGAAAACACTTTCTCGGCGGCGCTCTTCCGGGGCCGCGTGGCCGTATCGAGCCGGCTGGTGCCGGGCGACCGCGTGGTGCTCGAGCCCGACGAGGTGGTACACCTGAACGGCGAGCGTCTGCAAGTCGGAAAGATCGCCAATGCGGACGACTACCTCTGGACGGAGGGAATCATCAACCTCGGCGGCCACTCATTCGCCGAGTTGATCGCCCGCTACGAGAAGACTTTCGATGTAGAGGTCCGTACCGAGGGGTTCGAGATGCCCGACACGAAATTCTGGTGGGGTAAGATCTGTATTCAGGACGGGGTGGACAACGCTTTCAAGGCGCTTCAGGTGGCCTACCCGTTCCGCTACGAGTTCGACCCCGAGAAACGCACGGTTACCATTTTCAGCAAATAAAATCCTCGATGCCTATGATAAAACCCTGATCCACGCCAACCGACTTTTTTTGCCTGAACCGAAAGAAAAAGCCTGCAAGGTGCTCCAACACGCTTGCAGGCGGGGGTTCAAGCATGAATTTCACCACTACTTAAACCTTAATCGACAAATGTATGAATAAAAATGCGTATGCGCAAATCAAAACGCTTGCCGCGTTTTTTCTCGCCGCATTGCTGCTTTGCACGCCGCTCTCGGGCGGGGCGCAGACACGGCAGATCATCCTCGATCTGAAAGACGCGCCCCTGAAGCAGGCGCTCGACCAGATCGAACGCCAATCCTCCTACCGCTTCGTGCCCAGCCCGGAGGTGGACCCCGACTACCGGGTAACGATCGCAACCCGTTCCGCGTCGATCGACGACATTCTCGAGGAGCTCTTCGCAGACTCTCCCTACACCTACTCCTTTCTGGAATCGACCACGACGATTCTCCTTTCGAAGCGCCCGGCCGAATCATCGGTCCGGATCGAGGGTATCGTACGGGATACCAAGGGGGGGGGAATCGTGGGTGCCACGGTGATGGTCAAAGGGACGCAGAACGGCGTCTCGACCGATGGAGAGGGCCGGTTTGCCCTGAGCGTCGCTTCACCCTCGACCGCCGAACTGGAGATCAGCTACCTGGGCTACGAACCCCGGACGCTGCCCGTCGGTTCGCGCACGCGCTTCGACGTGGTGCTCAGTGAGTCGGCCTCCGAAATCGAGTCGGTCGTCGTTACGGCCCTGGGCATCAAGCGCTCGGAGAAAGCCCTGGCCTATACCGTCGCGCAGGTCGCCGCCGAAGACGTCACGCGGGTCAAGGACGCCAACTTCATCAACGCCCTCTCGGGCAAGATTGCGGGTGCCGTCATCAACCAGTCCTCCTCGGGCGTGGGCGGCGTGTCGAAAGTGATCATGCGTGGTATGAAATCGATCATGCAATCCTCCAACGCGCTCTATGTCGTGGACGGTATCCCCATGTTCAACAGCACCTCGAAAGGGGGCATGGAGTTCAACTCGCGCGGCGCCACCGAGTCCATCGCCGATCTGAACCCCGACGACATCGCTTCCATGTCGGTGATGACGGGTGCCGCTGCCGCCGCGCTCTACGGTTCGGAAGCGGCCAACGGCGCGGTGCTCATCACCACCAAAAAGGGTAGCGCGGGCAAGCTGCGCGTTTCGGTTTCGACCAACGTGGAGTTCCTCGATCCGCTTCGCATGCCCGAGTTCCAGAACCGCTACGGCACGGGTCGCAAGGGCAAAAACACGGGTTCGACGATCCACAGCTGGGGCGCCGAACTGCTGCCGGCAGCCCGCTACGGCTACTCCCCGGCCGATGATTTTCTCGATACCGGACACGTCTACACCAACTCCTTGACGCTGCAGGGCGGTTCGGACCGCAACCAGACCTATTTCTCGGCCGCCGCGGTCAACTCCGACGGCATGACCCCCAACAACGAGTACAACCGCTACAATTTCACGTTCCGCAACACCTCCCACTTTCTTGACGACCGGCTGACGCTCGACGCTTCGGCCAGCTACGTCATCCAGGACGACCGCAACATGACCAACCAGGGCGTGTACAGCAACCCGCTGGTGGCGGCCTACCTCTTTCCGCGGGGAGACGATTTCGGGCTGGTGAAATCTTTCGAGCGGTGGAACCCCGCGCGCAAAATCTACCAACAGTACTGGCCCCAGGGCGAGGGCGGCGAGCTCAGGATGCAGAATCCCTACTGGATCGCCTGGCGCAATCCGCGCGAGAGCAGCCGCAAGCGCTACATGCTCACCGGATCGGCCTCCTACAAGATCACCGACTGGCTCGACGTGGCCGGACGTATCAAGGTCGACAACACCGACCTGTTCTATACGCAGAAACTCTATGCCACCTCCAATCCGACGCTTCTGGAGGGCAGCAAGTACGGCTACTATACCCAGCAGGACGAAAACACGCGCCAGACCTACGGCGACGTGCTCGTGAACGTCAACAAGCGTTTCGGCGAGTCCTTTACGCTGGCGGCCCACGCAGGCGCTTCGATCAACGACACCCGCGTGCAGGGACTGACGCTCTCGGGTCCGCTGGCCAAACCCTCGAACGTCTTTCACCCCGAGGCGATCGAATCGACCAAACGCAAGGTCGAGCGCACCGGGTGGCACGAGCAGACGCAGTCCCTCTTCGCCTCGATCGAGGTGGGGTGGCGGTCGCAGCTCTTTGCCACCGTCACGGGCCGCAACGACTGGGCTTCGCAGCTGGCCGGGTCGCCCCAGTCGTCGTTCTTCTACCCCTCGGTCGGACTTTCGTGGCTGCCGAGCGAGACGTTCGACTTTCCCGAGCTGTTCCCCTACCTCAAACTGCGCGCCTCGTGGGCCTCGGTGGGTTCGCCCTTTCCGCGCGAGCTGACCTATGCCACGCACCCCTACGACCACTCCCGGCCCGACTGGGACGACAAGACCAACCGTCCCATCGGCAAGCTCTATCCCGAGCGGACGAAGACCTGGGAGGTGGGCTTCGACGCCCGGTTCCTCAACGGTTTCATGCTCACGGCCTCGTGGTATCGCGCCGATACCTACAACCAGACGTTCAACCCCGACATCTCGGCGTCTTCGGGCTGGGCCGACATGTACGTCCAGACGGGCCACGTCCGCAACACGGGTGTCGAGGCGCGGTTGAGCTACGAGCACACCTGGCGCGATTTCGCCTGGGACTCGGATTTCACGTTCAGCTGGAACCGCAACAAGATCATCGAGCTGATGCACAACTGGACCGACCCCGAAACGGGGGAGACTTTCAGCAAGAACAAACTCGAAATCAAGGGGCTGGGACGCGCCAAGTACATCCTCAAGGAGGGCGGCTCGATGGGCGACCTCTACACCACCTCCGACCTGCGGCGCAACGCCCAGGGCGACATCGAGATCGACCAGGCGGGCAACGTCACGGTCGAGGACAACCTGCCGGAGATGAAGCTGGGCTCGGTCTTCCCCAAATACAACCTCTCGTGGCGCAACAACCTCAACTACAAGGGGCTGAATCTGAGCTTTCTCGTCTCGGCCCGCATCGGCGGCATAGCCTACTCGGCCACGCAGGCCAACATGGACATGTACGGCGTTTCGGAGGCTTCGGCCGCCGCGCGCGACGCCGGCGGGGTATTGGTCAACGGACGGACGATGGTCGATCCCGAAATGTGGTACACGATCGTCGGCGCCCAGTCGGGTCTGCCGCAGTTCTACACCTACTCGGCGACCAACGTCCGGTTGCAGGAGTTGTCGCTGGACTATACCATTCCCCGCAAGTGGCTCCGGGTGTGCGACATCACCGTCTCGCTGGTAGGCCGCAACCTCTGGCTGATGTACTGCAAGGCTCCGTTCGATCCCGAAGCGGTGGCTTCGACCGAGAATTTCTACCAGGGGGTGGACTACTTCATGATGCCCGCGATGCGCAACATCGGTTTCAACGTAAACATTAAATTCTGACCGCTATGAACAGAACACATATCCGCATCGTGCGCGGCCTGCTGCTTTCGGCCGCCGTCGTGCTCGTGACGGCGGGCTGTACGGGGAATTTCGAAGAGTACAACCGCAATCCCAACGAGACGACCGATGCCGAACTCGAACGCGACAACTACCTCGTAGGCTCGAAGCTCACGGCCCTGCAAAACATGGTCATCCCCACCGAGGAGCACCTCAACCAGTTCGTCGAGATTCTGGCCGGCGACGGCTATGCCGGCTACGCCGAATCGACCGTCGACAGCTGGGAGACCAAATTCTCGACGTTCAACCCCTCGGTCGAATGGCTCAAGGCGCCGTTCGTCGACGTCATCACCGAGACCTATCCCTACTACCGCGGCATCGTCAGCCGCACCGACGACGAGGTGCTGCTGGCCCTGGCCAAGGTGTTGCGCGTGGCGATCATGCACCGCGTGACGGACCAGTACGGGCCCATTCCCTACACCAAAATCGTGGAGAACAAAAAGGAGCAGCTGACCGTCGCCTACGATTCGCAGCAGGAGGTCTACACCCAGATGTTCCGTGAACTGGACGAAGCGCTCGCGGCCCTCGAGGCCAATGCGGCCCTCTCGACCGAAGCCCTGGCTGACTACGATCTGGTCTACGGCGGCAGCATCCCCAAGTGGATACGCTTCGTCAACTCGCTCAAGCTGCGCATGGCCATGCGGCTGTCGTATGTCGACCAGACGACCGCCAAGGCCCGCGCCCGGGAGGCCATCGACGGCGGCGTCATCACGTCGAATGCCGACAACGCGCAGTTCAAGCCCACGCTCAACCGCTCGGCGATGATCTGGAACGACTGGCAGGACCACGTCGTCGCGGCCGACATCATCGCCTACATGAACGGTTACGACGATCCGCGGCGGGAGAAAATGTTCACCTCCGTCACGGTTATCGAGAGCGTCCGCGACCCGGAGTCGGGCCAGACGGTCGAGGTTCCCCGCCAGGTCTACCAGGGCCTGCGGGTCGGCGTCACCCCGGCCAGCGCCAAAACCGCCAAGGAGAACTGCTCGTTCCCCGTGATCGACGAGAAGAGCCCGTTCCTGTGGATCAATGCGGCCGAGGTGGCGTTCCTCATGGCCGAATACCAGTTGCGCTGGGGAACGATGGCCGAAGCCGGAGCGCTCTACAAGAAAGGCGTGGCCCTCTCGTTCGAGGAGCGCGGAGCCGGCAAGGCCGACGCCTACCTCGCCGACGCGACCCGCAAGCCCGCGGCCTTTGTCGATCCCCTGAATGCCGGACACGGATTCGCCGCCCGGAGCACCATCACCCCGGTGTGGAACGACGCCGACGACGCGGAGACCGCCCTCGAGCGCATCATCACTCAAAAATGGATCGCCATCTTCCCCCTGGGCAACGAGGCCTGGGCCGAGTACCGCCGCACGGGTTATCCGCGGCTGATGCCCGTACCCGACAGCGGCAACAAGTCGGGCGGCACGGTCGTCGCCAAGTGGGGCGCCCGCCGCATCCAGTACCCCGCCCAGGAGTATGCCGAGAACCGCACCCACGTCGAAGCGGCCGCCGCCACGCTCACCGGGGGCGACAACGCCGGATCGCGTGTCTGGTGGGACGTTAAACCCTTAAACTGAACCGACCTATGAAACAATACCTTTTGACAGTTCTCGGTACGGCCGCCGCGCTGCTCTTTGCGGCCTGCGACAACGACATCGAGCCCATCGACCGCCGCACCCTAGGCCCCGAGCAGCAGAACCCGGCTGAGTATGCCGCCTACCTTAGAACGCTCAACGAGTACAAGGCGTCGGCCCATTTCGTGACCTATGCCCGCCTGGACAACGCCCCCGAGGTTTCGACCTCGCCCGGCGATTTTATGCGTGCACTGCCCGATTCCCTCGATCTGGTGGCCCTCGCCCGCCCGCTTTCGCGCTTCGACCTGGAGGACCTGCCCGCCGTGCAGCGCAAGGGTACGCGCGTGCTGACTACGGCCGACTGCTCCGATCCCGCCACGGCCGTCGAGGCCGCGGAGGCTGCCCTGGCGCGCATGACGGCCTCGTCTCTGGACGGCGTGACCGTCGCGTTCCGCGGCCCGGCTACCGAAGCGGCGAAAACCGCCGCTGCGGCCGTCGCCGCCAAGCTGGCGGCCTACAGCGGCAAGACTTTCCTCTTCGAGGGCAACCTCGCGCTGGCCGGCGATGCATACGACCTTTATGTGCTCGACGCCACCGCCCTGGAGAACGTCTACGAGTTGCAGAACAACGTGGATTACGCCATGGGCTACCTGCAAATTCCGGCGTCGAAACTCCTGCTTGCAGCTTCTCCCGAGGGGACGCTCAACGACACCTCGGGCCGCGAGCAGGCTGCGTTCGGCCTGATTACTGAATGCGTGATGGGCTATGGTCCGCTGGCGGGGCTGGCCGTCTACGATTTGGCCGAGGATTACTACAACAACGCAGGCAACTACCTCCGCACCCGCTCCGTCATCACCCAGTTGAATCCCGTCAAATAATGCAAGCCATGAAACAGATGCAAAGAATATCACTTGCCCTGGCCGGCCTTACGGTGCTTGCCACGGGTTGCAAGAGCGACGCTTACGAGGACGGCAAAACGCCGCTGTCGAACGCCGCCTATATCGACGCGGCGGAGGTTGCGCCCGAATCGCGCGTCACGTTCAAGAAGATCGTCACCACCCTCGACCGCGATTTCTCCGTGGTGCTCGTATCCCCGGCTCAGGCCGATATGGAAGCGGCATTCGCCGTCGACCAGGCCGCCGTGGCCCGGTACAACCGCCGCCATGCGACCGACTACGAGCTGCTGCCCGCCTCCCACTACGAATTCCTGGCCTCGAAAGCGGTCATCGAAGCCGGCAAATCGGTCTCCCAGCCCGTCACGATCCGCTTCAAGGGGCTGGACGGGCTCGACATGGATGTCACGCACCTGCTGCCTGTCAGCCTGACGGGAACCTCGGCGGGCATCGGTCTTCTGAAAGGCTCCGAAACGGTCTATTACCTCGTGCGCCGCTCGTCGGCCATCACCACGGCGGCCGACCTCTCGGACTGCTACATGTGGGTTCCGTCGTTCGAGACCGAGGCGGGGCAGGCGCCCATCAAGGGGTTGTCGGCACTGACCTACGAAGCAATAGTCAACATCAACGAGTTCAAGACCGAGGGCGCTTCGGCCATGATTCAGATTTCGTCGATCATGGGCGTTGAGCAGCACTGCCTGCTGCGTATCGGCGACGCGGGTTATCCGCGCGAACAGTTGCAGTTGCAGGTCGGCGGCACCAAGTTCCCTGCCGCCAATGCGGGGCCGACACTCTCGGCGGGCGAGTGGTACCACATCGCATTCACGTGGGACATCGCCACCACCGAAGCCTCTCTCTACATCAACGGCGAGCTTCGCAGCAAGGGAACGATTCCGTGGGATTCGGAGACCATCGACCTGGGGCGCGTCACCACGGGCGGCACCGAGGACAAGGCCTACCGTTTCCTGTTCGGTTACTCTTACAACACGGAACGAATGCTCAACGGCATGATCTCCGAAGCGCGCGTGTGGTCCGTGGCCCGGACGCAGGAGGAGATTTTCCGCGACATGTACAACATCGAGGAGCCCGAGTCGAAACCCGAACTGCGCGCCTACTGGAAATTTAACGAGGGCACCGGGAATGTCGCTACCGATTACTCGCAGTACCACAACGACGCCTACTGCCTCGACGGCAGCAACAGTTTCGAAAACGGCGGCCGCGAGGAGGGCAAACTCAAATGGAACACCTCGATCGAAATTCCGATGCTGAACCAATAATATTACAAATATGAAAACATATAATAATTTATTGTATAAAATGCGCATGCTGGCTCTTGCGGCGCTCTCGTTCGCGCTGTTTGCGGCCTGTGACGACGAAGAGTTCGCGCGCACCGCGGGGCAGCTGCCGGGCACCCCCGACGGCATACCGACCGGAGCGCTTTATGCCGCAGGCTCTTTCGCTACCGATGTCCAGGATTTTTCGATCGACGACGATACCGAGATCGAGGTGGTCTACCGGCTCAATTTCCCGGCCCCGGAAGAGATTACCGTCACCGTCTCGGTCGGCACGCAGGAGGACATCGACGTCTACAACGACGCCAACGGGTTGGAAGACAAAACAGGTAACCATGGCTATCTACATCGTTACCAGATGTTACCTGAGACTAATTATATCTTGCCCGAAACCATGACACTCACCGTTCCCAAGGGCAAAACCGAATCGGCTCCAATGAAAATCGGGTTGATCTTCGACGAGAAACTGCTCAACGCACCCGGCTATGGCGCAGCAGGTAAGTTCATGGGCAATCCGCTGATGCTGCCGTTGCGCACGCAAGTGGTCGATGGAACGGTGTTTCCGGGCGCTGCTGGTCCGAGTTTCGGTATCGGTGTCCGGCCGGCAAATCGGTTTGTGGAAGAGTTGTGGGGTTCGCCCATCGAGATCAGGGCGCTCGAAGAACGACCGGAGAAATTCACCGGAATCGTTTTTTGCGATTGTCGCACCTACAATCCTTTCTATGCAAACTATTATCTTTACAAGCGTTCCGAATACGAATACATGGATTTAGGCGGCTGGGGCTCTGCCAGCGAGATCATGGGCAGCGAATCATACTACCCGTTCTACGACATCGAATGCCTGCGTCCGGCACTTGTTTCTTACGATGAAGAGACCTTGCTCCCGGTGCTTACGGCCGATCCCGATCTGTTGTTCGTGCTGACACATCAGGGGCGCTACATGGACCCGCAGCGTAATCGGAGAATGAAATTCTGCGTCTCGGTAGAAATCGCACCCCGTTCGCCACAAGGACTATGTAACTTGGGTGACGAGGCGCGCTCCTCGCTGGTATGGCAGATCGCGGAATTCGTCCGCAAATACAAGCTCGACGGCGTTTCGCTCAACGATTACGGAGCCACTTACACGGCCGATAATTCGCCTGCCGTGGACAAGGCATCCTATACCAAATTCCTCCGTGATCTGCGCGCCGCACTGGGCGAAGAGAAGCTGATTCTCCTGAGCTACCGGGCCGATGAAAATGCGGCACTTTACACCGAGCATGACGGAATTCGGGCGGGCGATTTCATCGATTTTGCCTGGTGGGGCATTGCTAACACGTTATGCGTTCCTTACTCTGCCGATGCTGCCATCAAACCCATTGCCGGATTGGATAAAGGCAGTTTCTGCCCCATGGCGATTGAAGTGGTCGATACGCCCGAATACAATGCTGTCAGGGACAATGTAGACCCCATTACTTATCAGAGCCTTGCACTCATCGAAGCGCAAAAACTCTATGATGAGGGGCAGTTTGGAGTTATCGTCGATTTGGGGCTGACAGCCCGTACTCAGGGATTCGCTGAAAACAATTATGGAATAATGATTTCAATATTTTTTGGTAAAATTCCTCTTCATGAAAGCGATATGTCAACTAAAGGCGGCTGGGCTTCGGATGGAGTGCAAATGTCGGAAGCAAATGATACTTATTGGTTTGACGGTAATGGTTACGGTAACGGTCTGAAAGACTGGTAACCTCCCTTTCCCGATCTTTTTCCGGCCCGCAGCCTGTTCGGGTTGCGGGCCGTTTTGTGTTGCAACCGCAAAAAGAAAAACGGAGACCGTTCGATCTCCGTTTCTCTTTCAGTAGCGGGTCCGAGACTTGAACTCGGGACCTCATGATTATGAATCATGCGCTCTAACCAGCTGAGCTAACCCGCCATTGCTTCGAAAGCGAGTGCAAAGGTAATAGAATTTTTCATCCTTGCAAAATCTTCGGGCAAAAAATCGCCGAAAAATCATCCGTTCCGGGCCGTGGCACCGATTTTGAACCTCCCGAGCGAAAAACGTCCGATACCATGGCTCCAACCGCAACCACCGCAACAACCCGTCCCGGGATCGTCAATACGTTCGAAATACTGAAACTCATCGCCGGCATCGTCCTGCTGGTGGCCGTGTCGTGGGAGGTCATCGGCGGCGACCACATCCATCTCTCGCGCACCTACCTCACGGTTCAGTTCGTCGTCTGCATCGTCTTTCTCTGCGACTTTTTCGTCCGTCTGGCCGCGGCCGAGCGCCGGGGTCGCTTCTTCTGGCACAACATCCTCTTCCTGCTGCTCTCGATTCCGTGGGTCAACATTACGGTCTGGAGCGGCGCCGACACGACCCACGACTGGGGCATCGTCGTCTCGCTGCTGCCGCTTTTGCGGGCTTTGCTGGCGATGGTGATCGTCGTGCGCTGGATGGTCAGCGCCAACCGGATGCGGCGGCTGTTCGCAGCCTACATCTTCACGGTGGTCGTCTTCACCTACATCTCCGCCCTGGTCTTCTACGACTACGAGGTGCTGGTCAACCCCAAGCTCCACGGCTTCGGCAACGCCCTGTGGTGGGCCTGGATGAACGTCACGACCGTCGGGGCCGAAATCTTCCCCGTCACGGCCATCGGCAAGGTCTTCTGCGTGATGCTGCCGTCGCTGGGCATGATGTTCTTCCCGATCTTCACCACCTACGTTCTGCAGGAGTACACCCACAAAAAAGCGTCCGACGACTGACGCCGGACGCTCCGAACCGAACGCTGCGGACCGTTATTTCTTCTCCTCCTGCGCTTTCAAGAGGTCGCGGATTTCCGTGAGGAGCTTCTCCTGAGTCGAGAGCGTGGGGGCCGCGGGGGCGGGCGCCTGCTCTTTCTTCTTGATGAGGCGGTTCATCAATTTGACCATCAGAAAGACGCACAATGCAAGGATGGTGAAATCGACGCACTGCTGGATGAATGCGCCGTAGTTCCAGTAGATCGGCTCGGCAGCGGCTGGATCCGTGAGGACCTTGCCGCCGGCGTGTACCGCATCGCCGACCGAATGCACGGCCTCCGAGGTGATGTCGCGCACTTTCGAAATATCCAGGCGGAGCTGCGAGAAATCGGTGTTGCCCAAGAGGGCGCCGATGGGCGGCATGAGGATGTCGTTGACGAGCGACGAGACGATCTTGCCGAACGCACCGCCGATGATGACGCCCACGGCCATGTCCATGACGTTGCCCTTGAGCGCGAACTCCTTGAATTCCTTGAAAAATGCCATATTCGTTTCGGGTTTAATGATTTGACTGCCGCAAAAGTACGCAAAATTTTCTCAATCCCGCAAAAAAAGACGGCCCGTAAAATAGCGCGGACCGTCTTTCGTGGAGCGGCGGGTGACTATTCGATCTCGAGCAGCACGGCGTCGGTGGCGACCGTTTCGCCCGGTTGGACGAGAATCTGCTTCACCTTGCCGGCATAGTCCGTCGTGATGGCGTTCTCCATCTTCATGGCTTCGAGGATCACGACCTCCTGCCCGGCTTTCACCGTGTCGCCGACGTTGACTTTGACCTCGATCACGCGGCCCGGCAGCGGCGCATTGACCGTGTTGCCCGTGATGGCAGCAGCCTGCGCCGTCTCGGCCTTATTTTCTTCGGCCTTGGGTTCGGCGGGTTTCTGGGCCTGGTAGGCCTTGACTTTCTGCTCCGTGAGGAACGTCTTGGCCACCAGGGGGAACAGTTCGAGCAGCAGCACCTCTTTCTCGTTGGCGGCCAGTTTCGCGCCTCCCGCCTCGGGGAGTTCGGGGTTGGGCTGCATCTGGTATTTCGAGGTGTCGTAGGGGGTCTCCTCCCGCACGCCGCAAATCTTGAACCGGAACTCGGGGTCGATCTTGACGGGCGTCTTGCCGTATTCGCCCTTGACCAGCCCCACGAACTGCGACGACTTGTTGGAGTACATCGGGCGTCCGGCCTTTTCGTCCAGTGCGCAGTTGACGGCCTGGGCTCCCACGATCTGCGAGGTAGGAGTCACCAGCGGCGGCAGCCCGGCCGCCAGACGCACCGACGGGATGAGCTCCATGGCCCGCGGCAGAATCTCCTCGGCCTTGAGCTGCTTGAGCTGGGCGACCATATTCGAATACATGCCGCCGGGGATTTCGGCTTTCTGAACCAGTTCGTTCGGGGCCGGGAAACCGAAATAGGCCTCGATGCGGCGGCAGGCGGCGATCGTGGCCTCCTCGTCGTCGTTCTGCGCGGCGCGGATGGCTTCGTCGAAGAGGGCGTCGATTTCGGCGGGCAGCGTGTCGGTCAGGGGGTTGAACGGCTTGGGCTCGGGTTTCTCGGTGTTGAAGACCGACTGGTTGAGCTCCTTGCGGATTTCGCGCAACTGGGTGTTGATCTTGGCCACGGCCTCCATGTTGACACCCGTGTCGATGCCGAGTTTCTGGCAGAATACGTGGATCAGCTCGATGGCCGGGGCTCCGGTGCCCTCGGCGAAATACCAGCAGTTGGTGTCCACGATGTCCGCTCCGGCGATGATGGCCGACAGCACCGAGGCCAGGCCGTAGCCGGGGGTGCAATGGGTGTGGAAATCGACCGGAATCGAGAGATTTTTCTTCAGCAGCCGCACGAGCGTGGCCACGCGGCGCGGCGGAATCAGACCCGACATGTCTTTGATTGTAATCATGTCGGCGCCCAGGTCGGCCATTTGCCTGGCTTTGTCGAGGAAATATTCGTCCGTAAAGACCGGCTTCGGGGTTTTCTTGCCCATCAGACGGGCCATGAAGCCGGGCTCGGGGTATTTCGGGTCCACGGTGTAGCAGACCGAGCAGTCGGCGATGCCGCCGTATTTCTTGACGTACTTGATCGTCGATTTCACGTTGTCCACGTCGTTCAGGCAGTCGAAGATGCGCATGATCCCAAGCCCGCTCTCGATGGCGTTGCGGCAGAAGCCGTCGATGATCTCGTCCGTGTAGGGCGAGTAGCCGAACAGGTTGCGGCCGCGCGAGAGGGCCGTCAGTTTCGACACGTTGCCCACGGCCTTGTGGATCGTCTCCAGCCGCGTCCAAGGGTTCTCGTTCAGGTAGCGCATGACCGAGTCGGGTACGGCGCCGCCCCAAACCTCCATCGCATAGAAATTCGCGTCCTTGTAGTAAGGCAGGCAGCGGTCGATCTGCGCCTGGTTCATGCGGGTTGCGAACGACGACTGCTGGCCGTCGCGCAACGTAAGGTCTCTGATTTTGAGATTTCTCGCCATTGTTATAGGATTTAAAGGGTTCTTGCCTTTTATTGTTATTCGAATAACAAAGATACGAAACAAGCGCGAACTTCCAACTTTTTTGCCCTCTTTTTTCAAAAAATCGTTCCGGGCCTTTCCGATAATTCGTATATTTGCCCGAACAAAGCCCCTTGGGACGGAGTGTGTGCGCACACACCGCCTGTTTCGGGGCACAATCCGACTTTCGAACAAATGTCACCCGCAGCCGTCATCGCCACCGTCCTGGGCTACATCGCACTCCTGTTCGCCGTTGCCTGGGTCTCGGGCCGCCGTGCCGATAACGCCGGCTTTTTCACCGGCAACCGCCGCACGCCGTGGTACATGGCCGCGCTGGCGATGATCGGCGCCGCCATGTCGGGCGTGACGTTCATCTCGGTGCCCGGTTCGGTCGCAGCGGATGCGTTCTCCTACATGCAGATGGTGGCGGGCTTCACGGTGGGGCAGCTGGTCGTGGCGTTCGCGCTCGTTCCGGCGTTCTACCGCTTGCGCGTGGTTTCGCTCTACCAATACCTCGACGACCGTTTCGGCGTATCGTCGCACCGCACGGGTGCCTGGTTCTTCTTCATCTCGAAGATGCTGGGCGCCGCGCTGCGGGTCTATGTGGTCTGCGCCGTGATGCAGCTGCTGGTCTTCAGCCACTACGGGCTGCCGTTGTGGCTCAATGCGCTTGTGACGATGGGATTCGTGTGGCTCTATACGCAGCAGGGAGGCGTCAAATCGCTGATTTGGACCGATACGCTCAAAACGGTGTGTCTGGTTGCGAGCCTCGTGCTGTCGATTCTCTTCATCATGCGGGCGCTGGATTTGTCGCTTGCAGCAATGGCGCAGGAGGTCGCCGCGTCGCCCATGTCGCGCATCTTCTTCTTCGACGATCCCCGGTCGGGTCGCTATTTCTGGAAGATGTTTGCTGCGGGCGCGGTGCTGCTCGTAGCCATGACGGGGCTGGACCAGGACATGATGCAGCGCAACCTCTCATGCCCCACGCCGCGGGATTCGCAGAAGAATATCCTGCTGACGGCCGCCAGCCAGATCGTCGTTATCTTTCTGTTTCTGGTGCTGGGCGTACTGCTCTATATTTATATGGACCGCACGGGTCTTGCGATGCCCGCGAAGAGCGATCAGGTTTTTTCACTGGTCGCGGTGAACGGAGGACTGCCCGCGGCGGTTGGCGTGCTGTTTGTTATCGGTCTCATATCGAGTACCTATTCGGCTGCCGGTTCGGCCCTGACGGCCCTGACGACCTCGTTCACGGTCGACATTCTCGACGGGACGCGCCGCTACGACGACCGGCGGCTGACGCGCGTCCGCCGGAGCGTGCATGCGGGGATGGCCGTGGCGATGGCGGCCGTGATTCTGGCTTTCGGGTACCTTGCCAGCGACAGCGTCATCAACCTGGTCTACAAGGTGGCGAGCTATACCTACGGACCCATCCTGGGCATGTTCGCATTCGGATTGTGCTCGCACCGCAGGGTCCGCGACCGCTGGGTGCCGCTGGTGGCCCTGCTTGCGCCCGTGCTCAGTGCGCTGGTACAGTATGCGGCCCGCGAGGTCTGGGGCTACCAGATCGGATTCGAACTGTTGATCTACAATGCCGCATTCACCGTGCTCGGCATGTTCATACTGGTTGAACGACATGAAAAATAGCATATTCTGGCTTTTCGTTTTGCTTTTCCCTTGCGGTGGCGTCCGCGCCGCGGAGGTCGGTGTCGCGGCCCGGCAGGAGGTGGGCCGAACCCTCACGCGCATCGTAGCGCGCGAGGTGGACGGAGGGTATGTGAAAGTGCAGGGAGTGAAAGCGTCGCGGGGGCGTGTGCGTATCTATGCCTCGATCGGGCTTTCCTACTATCCGTTTCGGGAAGAGAACGTGCGCGCCTTGCGCGATTCGGTGCGGGCGGCGCTGCCGCGGGAGTTTTCAAAAGCCCGTATCGAACTCTATACCGACGGACGCGAGGTCGCCGAGCTGATTCCGATGGCTTTCCGCGAACCGGCGCAACTGGCCCGCGAGCTGAAGAAGCGCCGCATCGTTCCGTTCACCAATCGCTCCGAACGCCCCCTGGTCGAGCCGCTGGACCGGCCTGCAAAGCCCTCGCGTGGACTTGCCGGGCGTCATATCGCGCTTTGGCAGAGCCACGGACGCTATTTCGACCAGAAAGAGAACCTCTGGCGCTGGCAGCGGTCGCAGCTCTGGCAGACCTGCGAGGACCTCTATACCCAGAGCTATGTGGTGCCCTACCTGGTCCCGATGCTCGAAAATGCCGGGGCGAACGTGCTGCTGCCCCGTGAGCGGGACGTGCAGAAGCACGAGGTGACAGCCGACAACGACGCCCCGGGACAGTACCGCGAAGAGGGCGGCGGATGGATGGTGGGCGGCAGCGGTTTCGCCCACCGGCAGCAGGTCTACCGCACGGGTGAAAATCCGTTCCGCCACGGTACGACGCGGCTTGCACGCACGGTTACGCAAGGCGAGCCGTCCCGCGCCGTATGGAGCGCGACGATTCCCGAACGGGGCGAATACGCTGTCTATATATGTTACGAATCGACGCCCGAAAGCGCAGACGACGCGCTCTATACGGTCCGTCACCTCGGGGGCGAGAGCCGCTTTGCGGTCAATCAGACCCTGGGCGGCGGAACCTGGATCTACCTCGGGCGTTTCCTGCTCGACGAGGGCGAGCAGGAGGTCGTAACACTTTCGAACCGTTCGCGGCGTGCCGGACGGATCGTCTCGGCCGATGCCGTGAAGATCGGCGGCGGCTACGGGAACGTGGCGCGCACGGTCTGCGATTCGTTGCGCAAACCGGGGCTGGAGTACACGGAGGAGACCAGCGGTTACCCCCGTTTCTGCGAGGGAGCGCGCTACTGGCTGCAATGGGCCGGGTTCGATGAAAAAGTCTATACGCCCAAAAAGGGCAAGGACGATTACAAGGACGACTACATGTCGCGCGCCCATTGGGTCAACGCCCTCGCGGGCGGCTCGGAGCGGCTGCCCGACTCCGCGGGGCTGCGCATCCCGGTCGATATGGCCCTCGCGTTCCACTCCGATGCGGGCGTAAGGGACGGCGACGGCATCGTCGGTACGCTGGGCATCTTCTTCACGCGCGACCAAAAGGGCCGCTTCGACGGCGGAGCCGACCGCTACCGTTCGCGCGACCTGACCGACATCGTGCAGACGCAGATCGTCGAGGACATACGCCGCACGTGGGAGCCCGATTGGAAGCGCCGCGGACTTTGGAACCGTTCCTACTACGAAGCCCGCGTGCCGGGAGTGCCGACGATGCTGCTGGAACTGCTTTCGCACCAGAATTTCGCCGACATGCGTTACGGCAGCGACCCGCGCTTCAAGTTCGTGGTGAGCCGGGCCGTATACAAGGGCATCCTGCGCTACCTCAGTTCGCAATACGGAGTGCCTTATTCGGTCCAGCCGCTCCCGGTGGAGCAAATGGCCGTGGAGTTTACCGAAAGCGGCAACACCGTCATCTCCTGGGAACCCGTGGCGGATTCGCTCGAAACCTCGGCCGTGCCCGATGGGTTCGTGGTCTACACCCGCGTGGACGACGGCGGCTTCGACAACGGGCAGTATGTCGACAAACCCTATTTCATGACCGAGCAGGAGCCGGGCCGGATTTACAGCTACCGGGTGACGGCCATCAATGCCGGCGGCGAGAGTTTTCCGGGCGAGACCCTCTCGGCCTGCCGCATGCCCGACGCAAAGGGCTGCGTGATGATCGTCAACGGCTTCGACCGCATAAGCGCCCCGCATAGCATGCGCCGCGACTCGACCGCCGGATTCTACATGGGTATCGACGGCGGCGTCCCCGATCGGCACGACCTGTCGTTCGTCGGCGAGCAGCGTGTCTATGACCTTTCGATGGCCCGCTGCGACAACGACAGCCGCGCTTTGGGCGCCTGTTACAACGATTATGAGACGGAGGTCGTGGGCGGAAACACGTTCGATTACCCCTCGCTGCACGGCCGCTCGGTCGCAGCGGCCGGCTACTCGTTCTGCTCGGCCTCGGTTCGTGCCGTGGAAGAGGGTGCCATCCCGTTGAACGGATATGAGGCCGTGGACCTCATTCTGGGCAAACAGCGCGCTTCGCGGATCGGACGGGGGTTGGTGGGCGATCCCCGGTTCCGGACTTTCCCGCCCGCCTTGCAGGAAAAGTTGGAGGAGTATCTTGAGCAGGGCGGTGCGCTCTATGTTTCGGGCAGCTATGTGGCCACCGATCTCTGGACGGGCGACGGAGCTACGGCCGCGGGCCGCGCTTTCGCCGAGCGGGTGCTCCATTACACCTACGACGGCGGGCAGGCGGCACGTCGCGGACGGGTGCGCGTTGTAACTTCCCATGCGGGTTTCGCGCGCGAAGAATACCGCTTCAACAACGAATTTACCCCGTTCCGCTACAAGGTGGAGGCCCCCGATGCGCTCCGACCCGCAGGCGGTGCGTTTGCGGTGATGCGCTACGTGGAGAACAACCGGGCTGCGGGTGTGGCCAGGGAGGGCGACGGACGCACGTTCGTGATGGGTTTCCCGTTCGAGGCGATCCTTTCGCAGAACCAGCGCGACCGGCTGATGCGCGACGTGCTGGAATTTTTGAGCGGCAATAAAAACGATAAGCAGGAATAGGACGCTTCGATCGGACTATCGGCAGCGGAGAACCTGAAATGTTTAACAGTAAATTATAGAGATTATGTCGTTGGAACAGCAGATTTCGAAAGGAATCATGGAGGCCATGAAAGCCAAGGACACCGTGCGGCTTGCGGCGCTGCGCAATGCAAAGAAATACATCATCGAAGCCAAAACCGCGGGGCCGGGGATCGCCGAGCTGCCCGACGCAGATGTGCTTCGGATCATCGCCAAACTGGCCAAGCAGGGTGCGGATTCCGCCGCGATCTTTACGGAGCAGAACCGCCCCGACCTGGCCGCCGAGGAGCTGGCACAGGTGTCCGTATTTCAGGAGTTTCTGCCCAAGCAGCTCGCGTCGGAGGAGCTGACCGCCGAGGTCCGGGCCGTGATCGCCGAGGTAGGCGCCACGTCGCTCAAAGAGATGGGACGGGTGATGGGCGTCGCTTCGAAACGGCTTGCCGGCCGTGCCGACGGCAAGGACATTTCGGCCAAGGTCCGCGAGCTGCTCTCGTAAGAATGCACCTGCTGGAACACCTCCACCGCAACGTCAAGACCGTCGCCATGCCGATGGTCATGGTGGTCGGGGCGCTTTTGTGCCGCCCGATCTCGGCCCTCGAAGCGTGGACAGGGCAGATGATTACCCCGACGCTGATTTTTTTGATGCTCTTCGTGACGTTTTGCCGTGTGAAACCCAGCCAGATGCACCTCTCGATGCTGCATCTGTGGTTGCTCGTGTTTCAGGCCGCGGTCTGCGTGGGCGTCTATTTCGCGCTGCTGCCTTTCGATCCGGTGGTGGCGCAGGGGGCCATGGTCTGCGTGCTGGCTCCGGTGGCGATGGCCGCGGTGGTGATCGGCGGGATGCTCGGTGCGAACGTCGCCACGATGGCCACATACAGCCTGGTGTGCAACATGGCTATCGCCCTCGTGGCTCCGGTGATTTTGACTTTTGCGGGAACGGGAGCATGTACTTTCACACAGATATTGTCGCGCATCGCGCCGCTGTTGATCATGCCTTTTGCCGCCGCGCAGTTCTGCCGGTTCGTCTTTCCACGGGGAGCGCTGTGGATCGGCGACCACAGCCAGATTTCGTTCTACATGTGGCTCGCGTCGCTCGTGGTGATTATCGGCCGCACGACGGCATTCATCCTCGACCTGCGCGACGCCTCCGTTGCGACCGAACTGTGGCTGGCCGGGGCTGCGCTGGTGATCTGTCTCATCCAGTTTAAGGTGGGACGCATGCTCGGGCGCCGCTACGGTGATCCGGCCGCAGGCGGGCAGTCGCTCGGGCAAAAAAACACGGTCCTGGCCGTCTGGATGGCCCAATCGTTCCTCGACCCGATCTCCTCGATCGCCCCCACGGCCTATATCGTGTGGCAGAACTTTGTGAACTCGTACCAGATATGGAAAAAGGACAGGGAGAAGCGAGGAAGCGCTGAATAGATTGCTATCTGTTCAATCACCATCTTGATCAAGCATGCGAATTTCGATGCCAGGTATCGACTCGATGAACCCGCTGCCCAACAACATCGAGGGCGTGTAATATCCGCCCGGGCCGTTATAGGCCAGGCAGTATCGGGCGATTCGAATGCCCGCTGTTGCAGTAAGCGCATAGACGTTCGGCGTCGACATCGTCATCTGCACGCGCTGGCCGCCCGGCGCTTCGGCTTCGCCCCAGAATTGGCCCCGCTCGCTCTCCAGCGCTTTGTCGTCGGGTCCTTTCTTCATCAGCCAACCTGCCAGTTGTCTGGCTATTTTTTGGCCGAGACGGGTGTTCAGGAGGCCCTTGACCGGGTTGGTCAGCCGCACCGTATAAATGCTTATTCTGGGCATGGCCAAATAGACTGAACCGTTCGGAACCGAGGTAGATATTCCCGAGGTGTAAACATCGCCCCAGGGGATCGTCATGGCCCATTGGGGCTTGTTTTGAAACGGGATTCTCCGTATCCGATATGCATTCGAAACAACTTTCAACTCTCCGTTCTCCCTGATCAGACCGCCTTTGCCGATGCTTTCGATCATCGTGTTGACCGTTCCTATGCTCGGGCTTGTGCCGAATGAAAGCGCCAGGTCGATGCGCCTGGCGGCAGGCAGTTTTTCCTTGAGCATCGCCGCCAGACAGTCGGTAGGCACAATGTCTGTTCCCACACCCGGCATGACGATCACGTTTTGCCGCCGTGCCGCTTCATCCTGCGCATGGCATTGTCGGAAGATGTCGATCTCGCCCGTAATATCCAGGTAGTGTGTATGCTGCGCAAGGCATGCTTCGACCAGCGGCTCCGCCGTGGCGGAAAACGGCCCGGCGCAGTTGAGCATTACGCTTATATCCTGTAAGTTGCTACCGGTATTCCGTACATCGAAAGCCCGGTATTCCAGCCCCAGTTCCGTGGCGAGCGGCTTCAGCTTTTCGGCATCCCGCCCGGCTATAACGGGTCGGAGCCCCTGCGTCACAGCCTTGCGCACCATCAGCTCCCCGGCATAACCGTAGGCCCCGTAGATCATTAACCTGTTCATTTTCATCGTGTCTCCATTTTCGACAGGTGATTCAATACGGTTTCTGCCATCTTTTTGGAGCTGAAAGGATTCTGGCCTGTGATCAGATTGCCGTCGACGACTACTTTCGAGGTCATCGGAATCCATGCTTTCCGGTACACGGCGCCTCGCTCTTTGAGTGTCGCTTCGAGGTCGAACGGAACGACTTTTTTGCGCCGGGCCAGGGATTCTTCGAACCAGCTGAATCCGGTAATCTTTTTATCGGCTACCAGAAACCGCCCGTCGGACAGTTTGACGTTCAACAGTCCGCACACGCCGTGACAGATCGCCGAGACGAGCTTGCCGCTCACAAAATGCGTTTTGAGGATTGTTTGCAGAACCACATTATCCGGGAAATCATACATGCTTCCATGCCCTCCGGCCAGATAAACGCAGTCATAAAGTTGTTCCCTAACATGATCGAGACTTTGGGCATGGCGCAGCACCTCCCGAAATTTCGGATCGTTCCAATACGCTTTGGAAATCTTGTCGAGAGTGAGCGGCCTCAAACTCTCGGGATCGACCGGTATCTCACCGCCTTTCGGACTGGTTACCGTTATATTGTAACCATGCTCTTTCGCGCGGTGATAGATGTGGGTCAATTCACTGAGCCATAATCCGGTAGGTAAAGTGCCGTTGGCAAAGGTTCCGGTTCCCGTCGCCACGATCAATATTGTAGGCATAGTCCATGCAAGGTTTTTAGACGACGATCCTGCAAAAACTACTCCGGACAGTTAATCGAATATCTTACGTGGGTCCGGCTTTATTTGCGGAAGATGAAATAGACGGCCAGGATCATGCAGAGGAAGCCGGCCAGGTGGTTCCACCGGAGCGAATCGGTCTTCATGAAGACCAGCACGAAGAGCGTGAAGACCGAGAGCGAGACGACCTCCTGAATGACGCGCAGCTCCCAGATCGAGAACGGACCGTTGAACTGGGCGCTGCCGATCCGGTTGGCCGGAACCATGAAGCAGTATTCCATCAGTGCGATGCTCCAGCTAACCAGTACGATGGCCATCATTCCCAACCGCTCGGTCCTCGATTTGAACGCAATGTGACCGTACCACGCCAGCGTCATGAACGTGTTAGAGATGACCAGCAGACCGACGGTGAGCGCTCCTCTCCACATGGCGTTACCCGTTGATGAGGTTAGCGAATACCTTTTCACCCAGCAGCCAGCGGTAGTCGGGAGCCGCGAGGTCGAAGCCGGGAACGGCGTTCAGATCGTCGATACCCAGAGTCGTGGCCAGCGCCACGATCCGACCGGCGCCAGCCCGCCGGGCCGATTCGATACCGGCCGGGGCGTCTTCGAAAACGATACATTCATCCGGGTGCAGCCCCAGTGCGGCTGCGGCTGCGAGGTAGATTTCCGGATCGGGTTTGCAACGTGATACCATATCGCCCGAGATGCGTGTGTCGAAGAACTCCCCGATACCGCACTTTTCCAGGACGAAATCGACGTTGGCCTTGCAGCCCGACGAACCGACGGCGCAGCGAATACCGGCTTCGCGCAACCGTTCGAGCAGACGGACCAATCCTGCGACCGGCTCGATTTCCGGGGCGTAGATTTCGCGGTAGATGGCCTCTTTCTCCTCTGCCAGCGCCTGAAAACCTTTCTCGCGGAGAACCTCCTCGGGCATAATCAGCCGCATGATGTCCTCGTTGCCCATACCGAAAGCCGAGCTCAATTTCTCGCGCCAGTCGCGCACGCCGTAGCGGTTGCAGAACAGCTCGAAAGATCGCATGTGTGCCGGCGTGTTGTCCACCAGCGTGCCGTCCATGTCGAATAGGGCGCCTTTCATCATCGATTTGGTTTTAGACGGCCCAAAGGTAATGAATTTTCCGATTCCCGAACAGATGCACCCTCAGAATTTGAGCCGCAGGCTCAGATTGACGGCGAAATTCTGCACCTCCTGACCGGGCATCGGCCGGCGGTGGGTGAGACGCCAGATGAAGTCCACGCGGAAGAGGCGGAAGATATTTTCCACACCGAAGCCCATTTCGAGGTAGGGGTCTCTGACCGAGGTCATGCCCACGGGAAAGAGCAGTTTGGCTCTTGTGTTCGCCAGCGAACCGTTATTTTCTTTGGAAAGCATGCCCCAGACACCTTTGAACACCAGCACCTCGCGCAATTTGAGCCTTTTCAGAAGCGGAATGCGGCCCAGCAGCGCCCCGTTGAAATGGTGTTCGAAGAACCACGCCACCCAGGCGTCCGAAGCGAATTCGTAATAGTTCATGCACGAAAAGGCATACGGGTCGTAAAAGTAGGTTCCGTTTCCCTCGTGGAGTTTGAGCAGCGGGTAGGGGACCCGTCCGAAGATGCGGCCTCCCTCGATCGTGATGTCCGAATAGCCGACAGGCGGCAGCTCGGGTTTGTAGCGGAGGCTGCCCTCGAGCCGATAATACTCGCTGCTGCCCGACAGCACGCCGGGTATGCCGGCTGTGAATCCGAGCGTTAGCACGGGGTAGACCGAGCCCATGTACTGCTTGTCGAAAGGCATACGGTAGATGCTTTCGTTCTTGGAGATGCGCATACCCACATGCAGCGCGAGGTCCGAGACCGAGTTGACGCGCGTGCCGTCCGGGTGGACGAGCGGTACGTACCGATTGCCGTAGATGCGCTGGATGCGGGCGCCGACCGTGTTGCCGATTCCGTGCCGCCATTCGTGCTCGTAGCCGGCGTCGCCGCGGTTGACCATCGAGAGCCGCTGGTCGCCGCGCGAAAGGATCGAGGAGAGGATGTTGCTCTCGGTAAGGGCATTCTGTCCGGCCCCCAACTGCAAGACGTCGTGCTTGCCCGAAATGGTCAGCTTGCGCGTGAGCTGCCGGTTGAAAGCCAGTTCGACGCTGCCGCCCCCTTTTACCCTTTCGTCGCGCGTACCGTAGGCTACGTAGCCCGAAAGGCGGATGCGGCGGCTGACGGCAGTTGTCGTGCGACCGCCCAGCTGCATGCGGAAGCCTTCGAGCCGGTTGAAACTGGCCAGCTTGTAGTAGGGGCCGATGCCGAAATATTTTGTATTCCAGTAGCCGACGATCAGGGTGTTGATGATTGTATAGATGTTCCGGTAGAGCGGCGTCTGCTGTACGGAATCGACCATCGCATAGATCCCTTTTTCCTTTTCGCTGAGGCGGTAGGGACGCACGCGCTCCCAATAGGCGTCGTCCTTGCGCGTGATCTCTTCTGCGGCGAGCACCACGTTGTTGTCCATCCGGGCAATGTCTGCGGGAATGGGCACGCCGATCTGCACGTCGCTGTAAACGACCTCGCGCGTGCCGATGAACGAGGTCAGTTTCGAGGAGTCGGCCTCCGAGATCGAAAACTCGGCCGATACGCGGTCGCGGCTGCGGAACCAGGCAGCGCGGTCCACCAACCGGTTTTCGTTTTCCAGCAAGAGGTGCTTGATCCAGTTGACGTTGACCTCTTTGGGCATGCGCGCCGAGGCCGATTGCAGAGCATAGGTTGCCGAGTCGATATTGACCTCGCCGTCCAGTACGGGCGTGGACATGCGTTTGGGGTGGAACCGGATCTTGTAGGTCTTGCGGCCTGCGACCTTCGTGCTGTCGACCAGAAAATAGTCGTAGTAGGAGCGCCCGCCGTCCGCCAGGGGACTGGCGAAGCGCACGTTGAAGATGTCGATGTAGTTGTCGTAGAAATTGACGTCTCCGTGCAGGTGGCCCGTGAACTGGGCGATGGCGAAGCTGTCCTCGACGCCCGAGACCCGGTTGGCGCGGATCACCTCGCGCGTCAGGGCGGGACGGCGGCTGTGGTAGTAGTCGGCCGTCGTTTCGGAGATCATGGCCGGGAGGTAGGCCTGGCCCGTGAGGGCCGAGGTGTCCACGTAGTCGAAGACGAACCCGAAATGGCGCTGCATGCGTTTGCTGCGGAACCGGGGTTTGATATTCGTAAGGTCCAGCTCCATCTTGGTGTAGGTGGCGCAGCAGTAACTTGCGTATTCGTCCGGATTGTTCCGCGGCTTGTGGCGGATCACGCTGTCGAGGATCGGATGCGCCGGGTTGGCCCCGGGGGTGACGACGACCTGTCCGATGCCGAACTCGACGGCTTCGAGCGCGAAATCCACCTGCGAGAAAGTTCTGGGCGTGAATGATTTTGTCTGGGTGGCGTAGCCGACCATCGAAGCCTGCACGCGGCTTACCGTGTCGCGCGTTTCGAGCGAATAGATGCCCTCGCGGTCGGTGGTAATGCCGGTCGTGGTACCTGCAAAGACGACGCTGACGAATTGCAGGGGCGCTCCGCTGGCGGCGTCCGTTACCCGGCCGCGCAGGCGCGTACTCTGTGCAGCGGCTCCCGCGACCCAGACGATCCCGAGCAGGGTGAGTATGGTCTTCCATGCCGACATATCGTACAAAGTTAACGAAATCGTGCCGAAACGATTTTATTCCATTACCTTTGCACGAAAGAAGACGAGATTTAGAACAACATGGCTCACTCCAAAGTCGAAAAAACGAATGCGGCGCGGCTGCTGGACCGTGCCAAAATCGCATACGAAACGGTGCCTTACCGGGTCGACGAAGAGCACCTGGCGGCTACCCATGTGGCCGAGCAGTTGGGTGAAGCGATCGAATGCGTATTCAAAACCCTGGTCCTGCGCGGCGACCGCACGGGGTATTTCGTCTGCGTCGTTCCGGGGAATCACGAGGTGGACCTCAAGGCGGCGGCGAAAATTTCGGGAAACAAAAAGGCGGAGCTGATTCCGATGAAAGAGCTGCTCCCCACGACGGGGTACGTCCGCGGCGGCTGTTCACCCATCGGTATGAAGAAAGCGTTTCCGACCTATGTCCATACCACGGCGGCCGATCATCCGTTCATCTATGTCAGCGCCGGAGTCCGCGGCCTGCAACTCAAACTCGCCCCGCCGGACCTCATTCGATTCGTCGGTGCGATTGTGGCCGACATCAGCCGGGAAGCAAATTCACTCTAATACAAGAATACATGGCCTGCTGCCTCCAGATAGAAAACCTTACCAAATCGTTCGGAGACCTCGTGCTCTTCGAAAACATTTCGTTTGCCGTTGACGACGGCCGCCGCGTTGCGCTCGTGGCCAAAAACGGGACCGGCAAAACCACGCTGCTGAACATCATCGCCGGGCGCGAGAGCGCCGATGCGGGCCGGATCGTGCCGCGCCGCGACCTGCGGGTGGCCTATCTGGAGCAGAGCCCCGCCTTTCCGGCTGGGATGACGGTGCTCGAAGCGTGTTTCCATTCGGAAAATCCCGCACTCAAGGCCATTGCCGACTACGAACGGGCGATCTCCGATCCTGCGGGCGCCGGATTGCAGGAGGCGATGGAGCGGATGGATGCTCTCGAAGCGTGGGACTACGAGCAAAGGGCCAAGCGGATTCTCACCCGGCTTAAAATCCGGGATTTCGGGCAGCATGTCGAAACTTTGTCGGGCGGGCAGCTCAAACGGGCCGCGCTGGCCAACGTGCTCATCAGCGAGTCGGACCTGCTGATCCTCGATGAGCCGACCAACCACCTCGACACCGACATGACGGAGTGGCTGGAGGAGTACCTTGCAGCGAGCAGCGCGGGGCTTCTGATGGTGACGCACGACCGCTATTTCTTGGACAGCGTGTGCAGCGACATTCTCGAACTGGAAGACCGGCGGGTTTACCACTACGCCGGAAACTACTCTTTCTATCTCGAAAAGAAACAGGAACGCGAGGAGGCGGCCTCCGCCCTGCGTGCCAGCGAGACGAACCTCTACCGCCGCGAACTGGAGTGGATGCGCCGCCAGCCGCAGGCCCGGGCTACCAAGGCGCAGGCCCGCATCGACGCATTCCGGAATCTGGAGGAGCGCCTGCAAACCACCCGCAACCGTTCGGAGGTCCGGTTGGATGTCAAGGCTTCCCGCATCGGAACCAAGATATTCGAAGCGCGGGGTCTGTCAAAAAGTTTCGGCGACCGGAAGATTCTCGACGGGTTCGATTATACGTTTACACGTTACGAAAAACTGGGGATCGTGGGCGACAACGGCTGCGGAAAAACGACGTTTCTGAAACTGTTGATGGGGATCGAAAAACCCGACAGCGGGACGATCGAGATCGGCGAGACGGTCCGGTTCGGTTATTACAGCCAGCAGGGGATCGAATTCGACGATACGAAAAAGGTGATCGACGCGGTAAGCGACATTGCCGAGGAGGTCTCGCTCGGCGACGGCCGTACACTGAGCGCTTCGCAGTTTTTGCAGCATTTTTTATTCACCCCCGAGACCCAGCACAATTTCGTGGCGCGGCTGAGCGGCGGCGAGCGGCGGAGGCTCTACCTCTGCACGGTACTGATGCGCAACCCCAACTTTCTGGTGCTCGACGAGCCGACCAACGATCTGGACATCGTTACACTCGGGATATTGGAAGAGTATCTGAGCGCATTCCGCGGGTGCGTGATCGTCGTGTCGCACGACCGTTATTTCGTGGACAAGGTAGCCGATCACCTGCTGGTGTTCTGCGGCGAGGGGGAGATCCGCGATTTTGCGGGGACCTATTCGGAATATGTCGCGTGGAAGCGGGCTTTCGAAGCGACCCGCCGGGAGGAAGCGGCGGAGGAAAAACCGAAGCCCCAGGCGCCTCGCACGCAGGATGCGTCCCCACGCAAACTCACCTTTGGCGAAAAACGCGAACTGGACGCGCTTGAAAAGGAGATTCCGCAGCTGGAGGCCGAAAAGGCGGCTTTGGAGGCTTCGCTTTCATCGGGAACGCTTGCCGTCGAAGCGTTGACCGCCCAGTCCCGGCGCATTGCCGAACTGATCGGACTGATCGATGCAAAAACGATGCGCTGGCTGGAGTTGAGCGAGCGCTAAACCTTTCCCACAAGAAAACCGCCCCGACTGTCGGTCAGTCCGGGGCGGTTTTCGTTTGCCGGTTTAAAGATGTCGGACAATGGAGTCCCAAACGGTCTTGCGCCACAGGTCGGGGGCGATAAGATCGTATTTGCGGCGGTTGCGCAGCAAAACCGCGAAAGTGATCGGTTTACGCAGCAAGGTGGGCAGGCGCTGGTGCTTGCGGCTGGAGTGCAGCGCGTCGTAGTTCCGTCCGAAATTGCCGCCGTGGAGAATCAACCCGAGCACGTAGGCAATGTCCCTTTCCGTGCCCTTGTCGCGCTCCACCGAAAGCAGAGCGTGTCCGGGTGCCATTCCGAGGTAATCGATGCACAGGATGGTAAAGAGGATTGCTATGCGTTCGAATCCGTATTTGTGGATGATGCCTGCCGCTTCGGTCCGGTCGATTCGGTCGGAATAGAAACTGAGATAACGAGCCCAGTCGCACAACTGCCGCAGTCCGAGTCCGGTGGGCAGATGAAAGGCCATGTGTTCGAGCATGAAGAGTGCCTGAAACGTCGGCGAGGGGCATTTCACCGGATAACCATCCATGTCCAGTTCGTGAAGCGGTAGCCGGATTCGGTCGGACAACAGCTCCCGTTCGAAATCCCGGTATCGTTTGAGGCTGCTGTGCGCCAACCGGAAATGGTTTTCGATGTGGACTCCGTGCAGTTTGCCGCTGTAATGACGCGCTGTGCTCGAGGCGAGCGTCGTATCGCCGAACAAAGTCTCCTGCGCTTTGCGGCAGTCGTCGGGCGCCAGGAAAAAATCCAGATCGCCGCCCGTTCGATGGAGCGGGTTACGATAGGCGGCCGCCACGGCAGGGCCTTTCAACAGCAGGTAGGGGAGTTGCAATGAGTCGTAGATTTTAGCAACCTCGACCAAAACCTGATCGATCCGTTTGTTCCGACTTTCGATTGCAGCCGTCTGGGCGGACATTTGCAGCACGACTTTCCGCTCGGGTTTCAGGGAAGCCGGAAGTGATGCCATTCCGTCGAAAAACAAACCTGGTATGGTCTGCTGTTGCGCCGTAAGCCACATTTCAGTCCACACTATTCCGGGGATGTCCGGCACGGATATTTCGTCCGTTCCGTTGCACCACAATGCGGAACGCAAGATTGGGAAGAAAGTAGCGTAATAATCAATTTGAGTTTTTTGCACTTGTTAGATGATGTGATTCTGAATTATCAAAACCAGAAATTTGGAAGAAAGATGCGGATAATATTTCCTGTTAGACGTTTTATTTTACCTTTAATCGAATCTTGTTTTTTGGAAAAAGAAATGGCCCGAACATTGCTGCCTTCCATACCTCCCAGATGTGGCTCTCGTTTGAAGCGGCATATAAAGCGATTGTCTCTCTTATGTGTAATGGCGATGTCGTACATCAGCCCTTCCAGTAGAAATCCGTTATAATCATTCAGTTCTACGTATTTGGGAGCTATGTAGGTGCGATAAAAATTGTTTGTGGTTGCAAAAAGACGCGTATCAGCGGAATGACCGCACCAGTTCAGTCCTAAGCGCTCGTAAAGACGATGGTCTTTCAGGTCGATGAATAAATCCCCCCCCCTCAAGAATGAAATTGCATGCTTGATCCAGAAAATAGCGGATATTGTATATCGGATAGCGACCGGTAACTTTCATGAATCCGATGCTGTTGCGTATGCAAGTCGAGAGTTCGATGGCATGATTTATCAAAAGAAGTTCATTGTAGCCTTTCCCTTTGCTGATATCGAAACAGGCGGGCGATAGTGAAATAAATTCTATATCGGCGTTTTCTGTCTTTCTCAAAATATTTTTAATGGAAGTCAAATCCCAGCCGGAATTTTCTGCAAAAACGATTTTAAAGCCGTCTTTCTTCGGTAGAACGGAGCTATAATATTGTAATGCTCCCATGTACATCCGTTCACGTTCCTGATTCGTAAAACATGCACCATTCATTCCTCGTGTACTGATCGAGGCTGTCATTAATAAAGGTAATTTATTCATGATGAACAGATTATCTGTTGCTGATTTTAGACCGAAGCAATTCCATTATTTTATGGGGATAACGTAGGCATAGCAAGCCTATATTGGTGTAAATGCCGTTATCACGACAGGCCTTGAGTTGCTCTCTCATAATCAATTTGCGGCTGGCGAACGATTGTGTGCTGGCGCCTCCCGTGCGCATCGTCACAAAATCCATAGAAATATAGGCAATACGGATTCGATTGATGAGTATATATCTTAACAATAATTCGAAATCAGCAGCTATTTTATAATCGATATTATAGAGTCCGTATCGATCATAGCACCTTTTTCGTATGTAACAGGTCGGATGAGCCGGCATGAATCCCAGACGCATTAGATATGGACGGAAGATAGCGGAAGAGTAATATCGAACAGAATGTGACAGGTCCGTAGGGGAGACATAGTGCAGATCGCCATATATGGCGTCGAGTTCGTTTCCGCCCTGCTCGAATGCTTCGACGATTTGTGAAACAACATGATCGTTCGTAAAAAAATCATCCGAGTTAAGTACACCCACAATTTCGCCCGTTGCAGCCTGAATACCCTTATTGAAAGCGTCATAAATGCCCTTGTCCTTGCCTTCGAAAATGCGTTGTCTTGGTCCTGCTTTCTCCTTGACGATGGCAATGGTTGCATCTTTCGAAAGACCGTCTATGATGATGTGTTCGATGTTCGGGTACGTTTGTCGATTAACGGAGTCAATGGTGTCGGCTACCGTGGCGGCACTGTTGTAAGTACATGTTACGATAGATACTCTCATAAAGGGATTTTAGCATACGAAAATACTGTGTAGTCTGGGTTTTATTTTTTCCTCTCCTTGGTCGGTTGGGCGATGTTCAACCATGTAGCCGGGGTCTCAAAATGCAGAAAATATTCTGTGTGAAAATTGATGCAGGTAGGTTTCTTACAGTGCTTTATTCAAAGAACGATTTGATATTTTTCTTTCAAATAGCGCTTGATGGCTTCCCTATCTTTGCCGCATGCTTTCTTTATTTCATAGATTTTAGCATCGACCAGTGTCCGATACCACCATCCCTGAAGAAAGTGCCAGAGAAATCCTTCTTTACCGTCGAGAAAACCACCACGAACGAAATACCTTAATCCGAAATACACAAATGGTCTCCAAAAAAGGGGCATTTTAGCATATTTGGCCTTCTTTGCTCGTTTTTCCGTAACTTCAGGACATAGTGCACCCATCTTTTGATTTTTAGGCAGAATATTCAACTCTATGTCCAAAAGTTCGACAGCTTCCCGAATGGAATAACCGTTGTGTTTGGCTGTGAAATACCCAATTGTGTTCAGATTATCGTCTACGAACGGATTCTCGAATGTTATTGTGCAACCAAATTCGACCAGCATGTGTTCATCCATCCAACGACGTTCGCAGCGTGTAGTGCCGTGTCTAAAAAGCCGGATCATTGAGATGGCACCTGTTCCATGTTTGATATGGCGTCCCATAAATACACGTTTCAAGGGCAGTACGATGGCTGAAATATCCTGATTCAATTCGGGAACTTTCTGTTCTATTTCTGCAATCAGATCTTGCGTAAGGTACTCATCAGCATCCATTCGTAGAACCCATGAGGTCTCGAAAGGCAATGTATCTAAAGCCCAGTTAAGTTGATCGGCCTGATTACCGGGCCAGGCATGGAGAAAAACCTCAGCCCCGTATTGACGTGCTATCGTCGCCGTATCATCTGTTGAGTAACAATCGATCACATATATTTTCTTTGCAAGCAACTGGATATTTTCCAGGCAGCGGCTAATATGAAGCTGCTCATTATAGGTCAAAATGACGACGGTTATATCCAACATCCTATTGTTTTATTACTCGTGTTTTTATAAATGTTGCGGGATTGCCGCCAACTACGGCCCATGGCTCGACATTGCGAAAAACGGCAGCGCGTGCTCCTATTACAGCACCTTGACCGATGTGTACTTTGGGGCCGATGAAAGCGTCGGTGGCGATCCATACTTGATCCTCTATGTGTATTTTTGAAGGAATCATCGGAAATTTGGGGTCCGAAAGATCATGGGATCCGGGACAGAGATAAACGCCCTGCGAGATCGTTGTGTAGTCACCAATATGAATAGGTCCCACATTGTAGCAATTGACATGAGGGCCCAGACAGGCATATGCGCCCATTGTCAAATTCCAGGGGGCCCATATTCTAACCGATGCGTGCACATGGGCACGAATATGCAATCGAGCTCCGAAAAGCCGCAACAAGAAAAGCCTCCAGGGATTAAAAATCGTCGTGGCGAAAGGTCGAAAAAATATGAAATAAGCTATGTTCCAAGATAACCGGGCTACCTTGTTTTTCCAACCGAGCCAGTTTTCATACTTTTCGATGTCGAGAAGTGACTGTTGTTGCATAATTTAAAAGTTATAGCTTATAATGAAATAAATTCAGGCATAGAGCCTCCTTCCAGAATCCACTTGTACAAAGCGATCATGTTGTGGGAGACTGATTCGATGGAATATTTCTCCATCACCAATGTCCGGCCACGTTCTCCCATGGCGAGTCGTTCCGTTTCCGAGGTATGAATAGCGGCATGCAGTGCATCGGCAAGCGTGTCGGGATCATTAGCGATCCACCATCCGCAGCGATATGTGTCGAGTTCTTTCCATGGAGTGCCTGTCGAAGCAATCACCGGAACTCCTAGAATGAGTGCTTCGGGAACAACCATTCCGAAATTTTCGGACTTACTGGGCAATACCTGATAATCGAGAGTGCGTACTGTTCGAGAAAGCGCGTCACCCGAGATGAAGCCTGTAAAATGTACGTTCTCCAAGTGATGTGTTGCGACGTAGGCGAGCAGCTCATTTTTGTAGATTTCATCTCCTTCGCCAATGATCAGCAGTTCGCAATCCCGTGTCTTATTTCCGAGTTTTTGCCAGGCGACGAGCAGGCGATCGATATTTTTGATGCGGTTTATACGACCCACAAATGCAAAACGCCGAGTATTGTTGGTTTTGAGCCGAGGAATTAGGTCTGTACTTACTGGCAGGCCATTCGGTATTATTGCCACGGGTGTTTTTAAATTGCATGCACGGATATGCTGCAACTCGTCTAAACAAGTCGCTTGCAGGCAGACAGCCGTCTCCAAATCATGTCGTTGAAATAACGTCAATGCTAATTTCTTTTTAAAAGGAGAGACTGCCAATCCTTGTGGATAGAGCATTCCATGTGGAGCGATGATGCAGGGTTTGCCGAATTTGCGAGCTATTTTGGCCGTAATATGGGTAGGATATGTCCAAAGTCCATTACCGTGATACAATTCGTAATTTGTATTGGATTCGAGATGCAATTTGAAATTCTTGCTATATTCGTATGGTGTTCGAGCATCATTTTCGACAGCTTTGATGAAATGGTCCGTGCCTACGATCTTTCCAGTGCCAGCTCGTGGTTTTATTGTTAGCACGTCGGCTTCGACTCCATTGCGTCGCAACTCTTTGATGAGATTGTAAGTGCACGAGGTAGGCCCTCCACTGTTAACATTGAGACCTGAGATGGTATGTAAAATTTTCATTCCGCGATCAATTCTGTATATGCTTTTATTTGCTTCTCATCTCGTTTGTTGAAATCGAACCTTTCGACATGTTCTTTGTAATACGCGTAATTGACTTCAATCTCCATCATTGCACTGTTCATGGAGGAAACACTATTTAGCTTGAATACAATGCCAGTTTTGGGGTATTCGACCATGTCTTTGTAGGAACCTACACGGTCGCTCACAATGACTGGCAAACCCCAGTAGATAGCCTCTTCTACGACCAAACCCCATGGCTCTGTCCGGGAAGGAAGAATAAATATGTCGTGGCTGCGGTAAATCTCGCCCAGTGCATCGTTCTCGATGAATCCGATGAAATGAATATTGTCTTTTGCGCGTCGTTTAAGCGCATTTTCCAATTCGCCCTTTCCCACAATAGTAAGAAATTTGCCGTTTTTGTTGAATACATCTATCAGAAATTCCAGATTCTTGCATGCGATCAGACGACCGACGTATAAATATTTTTTATTATCCGATGCGGATTTGGTAACCACAGGCCGTTTCGCCTTGTGGAAAATCCCCACTCCACCAGTCATGCGGATTTCTCCGGTGTAATTAATTTGGGTGAAAAGCTTTTTCTGTAACTCGCCGGAAGGCATGGCGCAGGACATCCGGTTGATGATTCGTTTTTTTATCAGACCTTTTATGCCGTTGAAATGCGACTCCAGAATCGATGATTCGCACAGGATGCAATTTTTACGCTTAGGCGATAAGAAAGCGTAAAAATTGTATTCCGGAGCCATCCATCCCGAGAAGAGAATTTTTTTGCAGACGACGTTCCGCATAAGTTTGAGAAGCCGAACGGAGGTTAATACCGAACTGCGTTGGTTGGCATTACCGTTATGGAGAAAAATATAGTCGAATCCGCAATCATTATCAAGTATTTTATTGACGGCTTCGCTGCCGTATCCATAGAGAACCAACAATAATGTCCGGTGGCGCGCAATCTCTTTACATAGATTGATTTTATAAAAAGAAGGCGTGTTGGTCAAATAGACCAAATCGTAATGTTTCTTCATTTTCATCTTATTTTCGAAATACGGAACACATGCCTTCAGCAGACCGAGGCTGAATGATGTTTTTTAGTCGACGTGTGCATGAAATTAATGTGGAAAAATAATAGCTTGCAATGAGCATTATTAACTGTGCGATGGCTGCCAATACGAGGGAATCGGGATAATGTCTCCATATAACAAGACCGTACAATATGTAACCGATAAAAGGATGGATCAGGTAGATCAAAAAAGTTCGTTCGCCTAGTTCCTTCCACATGCGATAATAGGACAAATTTTTCGAATAATACCACAACAATATGATAAAAATAATGGGCATCATTACTTTTAGTGCGATTAAAACCAAGCCTTTATTCCAATACAAGGTATTGGCGAAATATGTAATGCTGCAGATTAAGAAGCTAAATAAGAAAATAAATCCTTTACGCCCCCCCCCTCTGTTTATTTTGATCTGTGCTATGATTTTTCGTGTGGCGACGCCAAATATCAGATAAGAAATGCCGGGGAACATACCCAGAGGAATAATGGAGCCTATTTTAGATTGCAGCGAATAATATTCAGGATCGACAATAGCTAAAAAGATTATGAAATTAGCTACTATTGATAGAAACAGAAGAATGAGACGAATCGCAGGGTGGGAATGATAATAAAGATCTTTAAATAAGGACATGGCGAACATGGCTGGGAGAAACCACAAAAGTTGGATTCCGCAGTATCTGCGGATCAGATTGACGTCACCTGTAAGCCACGTATGAAAGAGGGCCCAAAGATTGAAATTATTATGTAGGTACAAATTATAGAAGCCGATCGATAATAAACCGCTGAGGAGCAGAAATGGCCAATACAAACGGATAAAATAGCAGAGTGCTCTTTTTTTCGTCAATGGTTCCGATCCGTAAAGGAATGGCAAAAGGAAGAAAGCCTGAATGTGAAAGCAATAGAGATATCCCATTCCTTGTACAGGTTCCACATATTTTGTGAACAGGATATTGTGCCCGAGTACGATTAAAAAAATTAATACGCCTTTAACCGCGGTGGATTCATCACGACTGATATAGCTATGTAGGATTGACACGATGGATTAATATGGTTCGAGTGTTAATACTTTATTTTGAGTAAAAGCGGAAATGGATCCAATCAAAAGCCATAGATTAAAGAACAGAAAGCCCCCAGCTCCATGAATGTATCCCTCCGCCATCATATGGAAAGCCCAAAAAATCATAAGTGCTGATAAGTAGGATGCAAACCGTATGTTGATACGTCCCATGCGAAATAAAGAAATAAAACTGTTGAGGAAAATAAGCAGGAATGCCATAAACCCAAGAATCCCGGTCATGGATAATAAGCTTAGCCAGGAGCTACCTGTTTCCACTTGCCCTGATTCTATATCCATCGTACTGCCTTCATCGAGTCCTGTGGATACCGAGGCGAAACCGATGCCGAGCAGGGGGCTGGATGTGAATTCCCTGATTCTTGTCTGCCAATGAATCTCTCGAGAACTAAGGATGCTGCCTTCTGCTATGGAACTTTTATTTTTTCGGTTTAGATTCTCAACATAGGATGACCAAAGAGGGAATGTGACACATAACAGAAGAACAAGATAAAGTGTTTTTTTTAAAAACTTAAATAAATTCGCCCGATTCATTATGTAAAAATAGACCAGCAATCCAGCCGCGGCACCGATTATTGCTGTGCGAGATGCAGCCAGTAGTAAAGTTATGAATGCACTAATCATCAATAATAGATGATAATATTTTTTTTTTCGTGTAAGTAGGGAATTGTTTGTAAGAAAATAAGTTGATGTGATGATAACATTGGCTGAAATCGGCGCTATCAGCATGGATTGGGTGGTGATACCTGCAAAATCCCGTCTCCCAAATGTTAAACCTGCAAAATAGGCAAGCAGGGAAAGTATTACAATCGGTTCCATACCCCATTGCACGTATTGAAAAACCCTTATTCGCAAACGATTTAGAAAGGATGATTGGATGAGGGGGGACAACAGTACTGTCATCAATACGAAAGTTGCCAGACGTGCCCAAGGATGGAAATATACGGGAATATCATTTCCTACAATGCTGAGAATTGCGGCAATAATTAGACTTGCAACCCCAATATTTATCGAAATTCTCGAATTCTGACAAAGCGCAATGAAAAATACCATCCCCATTATTGCATAATATAGAGCACCTAAATTTATAGAAAAGGCAATAATATTGTTTATTGCAATAAGTGCTACCAGAAGACTTAGGTATTTTAGTCTGCGTGACATGTTACATATCCTTTATTTTCTTGGCCGGAATGCCGCCTATCAAAATATTCGAAGAACATGAATCGAGTACGATGGCTCCGGCTGCGACAACGGTTTTCTCTCCGATATGCACACCAGGGAGAATTTTGCTTCCAGTGCAGAGCCATGCTCCATTGCCGATTGATATGTCCTTAGAAATTCCTTTACCGGCAGAGTGTGCCCCCATTCGATCAAGTTCGTGCGATCCTGTACCGATGTAAACTTGCGGAGCAATATCCACGCATGCACCTATTTCAATTTTCGAGGTGACGGATAAAAGCACTTGATGTCCGATCCAGGTTCCACTACCGATTATCAGTTCGCCATTTCCGACTATCATTGCGGAAGAGCAGATCCGGACATCAGTTCCGATTCGTGCCCCGGCCACACGAAGCAGAGCTGCTTTGAAAGCGAAACATTTTGTTTCGGGCAGCATTCGAAAAACGATCCCATTCAAGTAGTTAATCCAAGTTCTCATCGATTTTATTTGTTTTTCCCATAATGGCATCATAAAACTCATCAAGAGAATAGAATTTTGAGGCAATTCTCGAATAATTCAAAAAGTTTAGAATTGCCTGAGCCATGGTTTCGGTATCACCAAAAGGGACAAGAATTCCGTTCGAGCCTAAAATGTCATTCAATATAGGACTGCATGCTGTCGCTACAATGCGCTTACCCAGATAGAGATTTTCAAACACAACATTCGGAGAGGCTTCCCATCGGGAACTTAATACATACAAGTCAGCGGCTTTAAAATACTTATAAGGATTGGATTGGAACCCTTCGAAATGGATATGATCCAGATAATCTTTGGCTATGGCTTTCAGTTCCGATTGATTATTGTCAATATTCTTACCTATAATATATAGATGGAAACGAGCATCTCGCTTAACGACTTTCCCAAATGCTTCGACAAGAAAATCAAATCCCTTTTCCCGATTGATCCGTCCTGCGGCAACCACATTGATCTGATCGGTTGGTAATTCGAATGATTCAGAAATTTGTTTTTTTATCAGCGGTTCATCCAATGGATTCAATACGTAAGTGAGACGGTTACGGGGAATATGCAAAATTTCATGTAATTCATTTTCCATGTATTGATGTTCTGCAATGATGCAATCGAGCCGCTTCATAAGCCAGTTGTCGATTTTGAATCTGACTTTTGTCGGCTTGATAAAGCCTTCCTGAATCATTTGTCGAGGCATTAGGCAGTGACGAACCGAAATTCTGAACTTCTTTCTGGTGAAGATTCGTGCCAAGAGCGCCGCATAGGCCGAAGTATAAGAAACAGCAAATACCGCATCGGGTTTGTGGACGCGAAAATATTTTGCGAGAGCAAACCAAGCATAGCGACTTCTTTTTATGTTTAAATAAGTAACCTGAATAGCCGATGGCAACAGAGCACACATTTCACCAGGCTGTCCTGTAATTACAACTTCAATTTCGTATTTTTCAAAATCGGCATTACGTATCAAGGTGCATAAGATCCTTTCCGCGCCACCGGGATTCAGTGCGGCATCAATAAATATAATTTTTGGTTTCATTTAGCTCTGTTTACGAGAATACGGGTGTGATATTTCATGCATATTTTCAGCATGTAATAGAGACAGATTGGATAGACAGTAAAATTTTTTGGATGCTGCATGCGTTTTTCTAAAAGGAACCGTATGCAACCGGGGATTCGTTTGTTCAGCGATGCGTACTGTTGAAAGTGCCGGTGTGCGATCCGTCGAGCTTGTGGTCCATCATTTGGAGGTAGGTTTTTTGTTATTTCCCGATTGACCAATCCGAGATTCAGAAGATAGATTAAAAGATAGCGAGACAAGTCCGGATGACGATCAAAAAAACCGTTGGCTATTTCGAATAAACGGATAAGTGAATTATATATGCGTTCGTACTTTTCGATGTCGATCTTCGATCTCGATGCCGAATTATTCCGGCAGACATTGTAATAGCCGATTTTTTCGATCGATCCAACTTTCTTGCATCGTGAAAATATTTCCCAGTTGAATATGTAGTCTTCATAATTAGTCAGTCCTGGAATGAATAGCATGTCGCCAATCAATTCGCGTCTATAAATTTTATCGCATGCCCCATAAGCGTAAATCTGAAACACACGAATGTAATCTATATCATTTTCAGATATTTCTTGTATTTGTTCTGGCGTGGATGAATCGATGAATGTCGAGCGGGATGAATTTAAATAGGTTCTGGAATTGCATTTGACACATTGCAGGTCGTTCTCTTCGGCAAACTGGACCAAGCGTTCATACATATCCGAGGCAACATAATCGTCGGCATCGACAAAACCTATGTATTTGCCCCGAGCCATTTTTAAAGCCACGTTTCTTGCCTGGGAAACACCTGAGTTTACCGGTAAGTCAATAAATCGGATGCGGTTGTCTTTCGCGGCAAATTCCTTAATCTGCAATGCATTATGTGGATTGGGCGAATGGTCGTTAACGATGAAAAACTCGATGTCCTGAAGCGTTTGGGCCAACAGGGAGCTAATGCAATTTGCTAACAAGTTTTCAGGTATATTGTAAACAGGAACTATAACAGATAGGATGGGCATAAACTTATGAATTGAGTGTCAATTTTGTAAGCAGTGAAATCCACTGTGCTCCGATTTTTTGTGGCTCGAAATCGTCGGTCTTCTGCCTGGCGTTGTTGGCTAACACAGCCCGTTTCGCGTCGTTCAGTATTAATTCTTTCAAATTCAAGGCATAATCCGATAAGTCGAATGGTTTTATAAGCAAGCCGTTTTTTTCGTGATCAATGATGTCGTGGATGGCCTGATAACTGTCAAAAGCTATCGGAACGGCACCGTATTGCATCCCTTCTGTCAACACCATGCCAAAACCTTCATAAGGAGAAGTTAAGCATACAATCTGGGCTTTTTCGTAAAATGATGTCGGATCCTGATACCCAGCGAATCGGATTCTTTCGAGACCTTTTGCCTGTGCAAATAATCGACTTTTTTCAGGTCCGTCGCCCACTATTACCAATTCCCATCCGGGAATCTCTTTTTCGATCATTTTCCAGATGCGAATCAAGAAATCCACCCTTTTTTGCTCATAGCACAGTCTGCCAACGTATAATACAAGTTTTTCTTTTTCAAATATCGAACTGATCGTAGGGTAGGTATTTGGATTGGGTATGGCATGCAGTTTGCCTTTTCCTTTTCCACCGGTTAATTTGAGAAAATCGGTTTTATATCTTTCGGATAAAAGAACGATGGCATCCGAGTAGTTGCATATCGAAATGAGTTCCTTGCGTTTATTGCGGAGTGCGCGTCGTTTTAAAACAGGTTTTCGGAGTTGCTGGAGAGTACTTTTTATTTTTTCTTTCAAATCCGTCCCCGAAAAACAGGGATGCAGCGTTTCGTTGAAATGATAAGCGTCTCCGGGAAGATTATAATGTATGACAGAGATAATTTTTGTCGTGTCTCCCAGCACCATTGTATTGCATATGCGGATTTCGTCACTAAATGCTCCTTGATTAATTAAAACATCGATTTGTTTTTCGTGTAGCATCCGTTTAAGAAATGAAATATTCTCTATAGTTTCAAAACCGATCGGATCCGGTAGAAAAATGTGTCGAGAAATTAGCGACTTGTCATAGTCAGGGCGCTGCTGGTGTGCAATAAAATAAACGATGGTACCTTGCTTAATCAGATATTCGGCGACAGACCAGGTGACCCTTTCGGTCCCACCTTTTATCGGGTTGATATCCGATTCGAAAAAGAAAGCGACGGTCATACCTTTCAACGTATAAAATAGAGTGTGTGTGTTGCGAGTTGCAGTGGGATATATCGAAAGATGAAAGCAGTTAATTTTTCTCGCTTGCTTCCCGATTTTGCTTTATGATAAAAGGCATTCAAAATGTCTTTTCGAGTGCTGATTACATGGATGCTCTTTATGAATTCGTATTTATTCAGTTGCTTGGATGTCAAAAAGGTAATAAGCATCCTTGCCTTGAATGATCGAATTAATTCGCCAGCAATTTCTTTATCATTTAATTTTTTTTGAACAAATGTTTCGAGTTTGTCGATGCGATGAATTTGTTGTTTGGCCAGATCCGGAATTGGCGAACGCATCAACGAGCCCTGCCGGATGCGATGATTGTAAAAGGTATTATAGTTGATAGCGATAGTATTGCAACATAAAAAATAGGAAACAGTAAATAGAGTATCTTCCCCGATACTCAATTCCCTATCGAAAAGAATTCCGTATTCTTGTAATATTTCTCTCTTAAAAAGTTTATCCCAAATGCAATAAAATTTGCGTTCCTCTTTTCCCCAGAGAAATTTTTGCCAGTTACCATTGATTTTATAAACTTGAGTCGTCTTTTGACGGATGGGTGTCGATACGATCTCAGTGGTGTTTTCCCCAATGAACGCGGTGTCGCAAATTGCCAAATCGGCTCGCGAAGCAATTAAATCGGCATACAGAGAAGAAAACATATTTGGAGCCGGCATGTCGTCTGAATCTACAAAACCGATATATGTGCCGCTTGCAAGTTCCAAGCCTTTATTCCGAGCTTGTGACACGCCCTGATTTGGCTGATGGAACACTTTGAATCGAGGATCCCGCAATGCATATTTCCGACATAGAGACAACGAGTCATCGGTCGATCCGTCATCTATTATCAGAATTTCCAGATTCGGGTAATCTTGATTTGAGACGCAATCCAGCGTGTAATTTAGATAATGCCCAACATTGTAGACGGGTATGATGATTGAAATTAGAGGTTGTACGTTTGTTGTCATTTTTTAATCATGTGCCATATAGAAGAAGCTGCGTAGTGAAGTAAATCGCGCAACTTTTCCCTTTGAGTGCGCATCAGCCGGTATTTTACAAATAATTTAGAGGTTTGCATGACATTGAAATCTCGCCAAAATTGATCCCGTTCTTGTGGTTCTTTGGCAGACATGGCAAGCATGGGATTTTCTCTTTCAGCCAATGCCTGAGTCGTCTGTTTCAATATGAAAGAGAGACTAATTCTGGATAAAAGTTCGTGTCCTTTCTGAGTGTTGCAGATGACCAATGAAATACCTTTATTGGAATCGTATTCAGGGAAGACATTCTCGACACCCCAGAAATCTCCGAGCGTTATGTCGGCTGTTCTTGGGAATCCTTTGAAGTGACAGGCATAGCAACTCGGTTTCAGGGAGATCCCGCGGTAAAACGCCTGCATATATGGATCCTGTTTGATGTCGTAACAGAATGTTCCTTTTGTGGTCTGATGTTTTAATTTGGAGGTATTTCCCGCTTGATCTTTATATCTGAATCTAAAATCTATGGTGTGGGCTGAAACCTTGCATTCTTTCCATGACAAGTAGCGCTGAAATAGAAGCGGCGAAGGAGTACCTAAACAGATTGTTTCGATAAAAATAATCCGTGTATACCATTTGCTGAGTATTTTCCGGGCAGCTGCAACTTGACAAGGTGTGCCAGAAAATAGGAGTTTTTTGCCAGATTTAAGGTGATTTATAATTTCTGGCCAAATATCAATAACATTGCTTTCGACATATTTTGAGCCCCTCAATCTTTCCAGATTCCGGCTGTTTTCTATACAAATGTGCTTTGTTCCTGAAGGGAAAAATGCTGCTCCTACTACGATTCCCTTATCTTGAATAATCAATTCCGCAAGCGCAGAAAAACAGCCCCCTGAAGAACTTGCCTTACGTATTTCTGAATCGAGATTGTATCCGCCATAAAATGATGGCTCCCCTCCTGACTGAGGAGGATTGAGCATAGGACAGGATTGTATGCATAATCCGCAGTTTATACAGGTGGCATCATTCACTTGAGGATAGGCAAATCCAGTCGAATCCCGAATAAAGGTAATAGCGTTTACCGGGCATTGTACGCCGCAACTACCACAGCCACAACAATTTTTTGTGGAGATAATTTCGATGTGTTTCACGCCAATAGTTCTTTCAGGAACTGTACGCCTTCATTTCTCCATTCATTGAGATTATTATCCACGAGGTCCCAGTCAATCTGTTTGTTAATTAAAGCGTCCAGTTTGGATGGGTCATTAGAATCCAGAAAACGCTCAAATAACCCGAGCCGATTTAACAGTGATTTGATGCGTTCAGACCAATCGGTTCCCCAACCCGTTAATGCTAACGCGATAAATGGACGGTGGAAAATAATACAAAAAACAGTACAATGAAAAGAGTCGGTTATGATTAATTCGGCGTTCCTAATCAGTTCCACCCATTTTTGAGGGGATGGATGGATCGAGCCATTTTTTCCTAATATCCGAGATTTGAAATCAGAAAGTTGCTTTATGGGGAGACCACGATGAATTTCAATAATTCGATCCAAATATTTCAAAGCTTGCGGTGTTTCTTGAAACAATAGTTTAAATATATATTTTTTATGAGAACGATTTTTATCCAATAAAAAATCATAATTTTTCAAAAGAAATGTCGGATCTGGGGTCCAAAATACATCGCTGATATTCATTTTCTTAACAATCTCAAGCCCGGATTTTTCTCGTATGCCTATTTTATCGAAACTCTGAAATAATTGTTGATAGTAATCGTGATAGCGTGCTGCCAAAAATGAATTTCCGAAACTGGCTGCATAGGCTGCTTTTTTTGTATGTACCTTCGAAAAGTCGAGTAAATAAACCTTATCAGGCTCTCCGTTTTGAGCAATTATGTCCGGGTTAAATACCTGGTCACTACCAGTTAGTATGAGGTCGAATTGTGCGGCAATATATGGCAAATCTGTTGGGGTCGTTGATGTGCTTGAGGACAAATTGATATATCGTTTTATAAATTTTGCGAAAATGTGTCTTTTGTACAACTCGTCTACGAATGAAATTGCGGATCCGAGTGTAGATGGACAAGGTATCTTCTTTACATCTTTAGCCCATTGAGGACGATAATCAATAACCTCCACTTTGTGTCCCAGATCATGTAAATAGTGTTGTAAAGCGAAAGTTTGTAATACAGCACCGTAATTGGCTGCCCAATGGAATGTAATGATTCCGATTTTCATGTATTATTCCGAATTATCATGTTTGAATATTCGTAGGCGTATTCGTGAAAGCATAATCCTTAGATTTGCCATAAGATTGATCTCGAAATGAAGCTTCAGTATTTGGTCCGCTTTCCACAATACGTAAATATAGAATATCGACGCAACTAAATAAGAGTAGGGGGGCGGCAACAGAAAGACGGAAAGCAACAGAATAAATTGGGAAGAAAGGGAAAAAATGAAGACTTTTTTCAGCAGTGGAGTCGGGCGTAGCCCTGTTTTATATGCCAAAATGTATCCGAAACATAGGTAAATTGCGTATGCGAAAATATAGTCGATGCCGATAAATTTCATCCCAAAAAAACGAACACCTCCTGTGATAGCCAGGTAGTAACTGCACCAAAATGACAGTTGAAGACAAAAATAGGCAATATTTCTTCTTTGGGCCATCAATAAGTAGCCGAGCGGATAACCAAGTACACGCAATCCGACCCCGACACATTGCCAACGTAGCATATCTGTTGCTGCAATAAATTCCGAATTATATAATGTTATCAAAAGTGTGGGTGCAATAATAAGACAGATATCTACACCTATCGTAGCAAACAATAATCCGATTTCCATCTGTTCATTGACCAATTGGTACATTTGCCTTGGCTGGCCAACGACTTGGCATAATCTGGGGAAAAAATCGGTTCCCATACTTTGTAAAATCATGCCAATATATATATTAGAAAAGGCTACGCTTACTTCATAAAAACCAACCACTTTAAGCCCCAGATGATTTAGAAGAAATACTTTAGCAAATACAATGCACATAGTAGCCGAGAATCCTGCCAGTGTAACAAGTCCTCCGGTAAGCAGCAGGTCCTTGATAATTGAAATACTGTCTTTGGCCGATATCTCAACTTTCGGAATATGTAACTTGTTGAAAAAATACCAACCGATCGGCAATCCAATCATAGCTCCGACCAACAATCCCCATACTATTCCGTCAATGCGGAAAAAGTAAATAATGACAAGTGTAAATACACTTCCTATGATTGTGCTGTATAATTGAGCTGTAACTAATTTTGCAATTTTCCCTTTTGCCTGCAGTACGGAGTTGAAGAAATTGCTTAGTACGGAAAAAGCAGCGACAAAGGCAAGTGCGTATACGGTCCATGTGCCAAGAGAATCGGTGAGCATTCTTCTTTTGAGAAATCCCGCAAGCAGCACCATTATTGAAATGGTCAATAGCAGAGATAATACATAGAATGTCTGGATTGCTTTGACTTGACGCGCTGTTTCATAATCGTCTTTAGATGAAGCGATATTTCGTACTGCAGATGTCGAGACCCCCATGTCCGCAAGCGTTGTCGCGGGAGAAAGTATCGCATTGAACATACTCATGATACCCATACCGTCCGCACCGAGCCATACGGCTGTGAATTTGTTGCGTATGACGCTTAACGCCAAGAAAATGATCTTTGCGCTACTAAGCAGCCCCACGTTCTTTATTACGCTTTTATAGGATGACATTGCGTGTTGCGATTTGCTTGATTCCGATATTTTGGATCATAGCAAAGGATGCTGATTATATACTAATAGAACATATTTAACCTTGTTTCGACGCTTCCCTATTGCAGAAATATCAAAGGAACTCGTACATTTTTCGGTAATAATCTTCGTACTCGCCGGAGGTGATGCTGTCCATCCACGGCTGGTTATCCAGATACCAGCGGACGGTTTTTTCGATGCCTTCTTCGAATTGCAGCGAGGGTTCCCAGCCCAGCTCGTTCTTGAGCTTCGATGAGTCGATGGCGTATCGCAGGTCGTGGCCGGCACGGTCCGTGACGAAAGTTATCAGCTTTTCGGAGGTGCCTTCGGGGTTGCCCAGCAGCCGGTCGACCGTGCGGACGATCACGCGCACCAGGTCGATGTTACGCCACTCGTTGAAGCCGCCTATGTTGTAGGTCTCGGCGGTTTTACCTTTGTGGAAGATCAGGTCGATGGCCCGGGCGTGGTCCTCGACGTAGAGCCAGTCGCGGACATTCTCGCCCTTGCCATAGACGGGCAGCGGCTTTCGGTGCCGGATGTTGTTGATAAACAGCGGAATCAACTTTTCCGGGAACTGGTAGGGCCCGTAATTGTTCGAGCAGTTCGTCACCACGACGGGGAGTCCGTACGTGTCGTGGAAAGCCCGCACGAAATGGTCGCTCGACGCTTTCGAGGCCGAATAGGGGCTGTGGGGATCGTAGCGCGTCGTTTCGGTGAAGAAACCTCCGTCCATCTCCAGCGCACCGTATACCTCGTCGGTGGAGATGTGGTAGAAGCGCTTGCCCTCCCAGTCGCCGTTCCAGTGCTCCCGGGCCGCTTGCAGCAGCGACAGGGTGCCCAGCACGTTGGTACGTGCGAACGTAAACGGGTCCTTGATCGAACGGTCGACGTGGCTCTCGGCCGCCAGGTGGATCACTCCGTCGATGTCGTATCGCCTGAAGAGCTCCCTCATCGCCTCCAGGTCGCAGATGTCGCCCCGCACGAACGTATAATTGGGGCGCTCCTCGATGTCCCTGAGGTTGGCCAGGTTGCCCGCATAGGTCAGTTTGTCCAGGTTGACGATCCGGTAGTCGGGGTATTTGGTAACGAAAAGCCGCACCACGTGCGAGCCGATGAAGCCGGCGCCGCCGGTAATCAGAATTGTTCGTTTCATGGGATCAGTCGTTTTCGAGTTTTTGCAGGCAGTAGAGCATCGACTCCCGCCAGTGGGGTATCTCGATGGCGAACATGCTTTTGACTTTGCTCTTGTCGAGCACCGAATAGGCCGGGCGTGCGGCCTTGGTCGGGAACTCCGCCGTGCGGCAGGGGAGGATCCGGCAGCCGTCGTGTCCGGCCGCCGAGGCGATCTCCACGGCGAAATCGTACCACGAGGCGACGCCCTCGTCCGAAAAGTGGTAGATGCCCTCGTTCCCGGCGTAGCGGTCGCCCTCGATGATCGAGAAGAGCGCCAGCGCCAGGTCCCCGGCATAGGTCGGCGTGCCAACCTGGTCGAAGACCACTTTCAGCTCCTCGCGTTCGGCGGTCAGCCGCAGCATGGTCTTCAGAAAGTTGTTCCCGAATTGGGAGTAGAGCCACGCCGTGCGGAAAATCAGGTATTTGCAGCCCGAAGCGGCGACGGCCTGCTCGCCGGCCAGTTTCGTACGTCCGTAGACCCCCAAGGGCGACGTGGCGTCCTCCTCCGTATAGGGCAGGTGCGCCTGCCCGTCGAAGACATAGTCCGTGGAGATATGAAAGAGCGTTGCGCCCGTTGCGGCCGCGGCCCGGGCCAGGTTCTCGGCGGCACGGCAGTTCAGCTGTTCGGCCGTCGCCGCATCCTCCTCGGCCCGTTCCACATTGGTATAGGCCGCGCAGTTGACCGCCACGTCGATCCGCTCGCGGCGCATCGTTTCGAGCACGGCGTCGGCGTCGGTGATGTCCAGCTCCGCGACGTCCGTGAAAACGTAATGGTGGGGCGAGACGGCTCCCAGCCGGCGCATCTCGCTGCCCAGCTGTCCGTTCGCACCGGTTATCAGGATATTAAGCATAATAGTCGACGTTATAATCGAACAGTTCCGGAGCATCGGCCAGCAGCGGATGGGCGCTGTCCTTGGGCGACAGCACCACCTCTTCGGGGCGCAGGCGCCAGTCGATGCCGATGGCCGGGTCGTTCCAGGCGACGGCACCCTCCCGATCGGGCGCATAGGGGTTGTCGCACTTGTATTGGAAAACCGCCTCCTCGCTCAGTACCGAGAAGCCGTGGGCAAAGCCCCGGGGGATGAAGAACTGTCGGTGGTTCTCTTCCGTAAGTTCCACCGCTACGTGTCGTCCGAAAGTGGGTGAGCCCCGGCGAATGTCCACCGCCACGTCCAACACCCGGCCGCGGACTACGCGGACCAGTTTCGACTGCGCCCACCGTCCTTTCTGGAAATGCAGACCCCGCAGCACGCCGAACCGGGATTTCGATTCGTTGTCCTGGACGAACCGGACCGGACGGACCAGCTCGTCGAACCGCTTTTGCGAATAGCTCTCCAGAAAATAACCGCGGGCATCCCCGAAGACGTCGGGTTCCAGGATCACGATCCCTGGTATCGCCGTTTCGATGACTTTCATAGTGTATGGGTGGTTTCTTCGAGGACTTTCAGCAGGTATCGACCGTACTGGTTTTTAAGCATCGGCTGCGCCAGCGCCCGCATCGTCTCTTCGGTGATCCAGCCGTTGCGGTAGGCGATTCCCTCCAGACACGCGACCTTGAGACCCTGCCGCTTCTCGATCACCTCCACGAAGATCGACGCCTCGGCCAGCGAGTCGTGCGTGCCCGTGTCGAGCCAGGCGAAGCCGCGCGGAAGCGGCTGGACCCGCAACTCCCCCGAGCGCAGAAACTCCTGGTTCACCGTGGTGATCTCCAGTTCGCCCCGGGCCGAGGGTTTGATCCCTTTGGCCACCTCCACGACCTTGTTGGGATAGAAATAGAGACCCACCACTGCGTAGTTGGATTTGGGATATTCCGGTTTCTCTTCGATCGAAAGGCAGTTGCCGGCCCCGTCGAATTCCGCGACCCCGTAGCGCTGCGGGTCCTCCACGCGGTAGCCGAAGACCGTGGCCCTGGCCTCCTGATCGGCATTCCGAACAGCCTCGCGGAGCATCCCCGTAAAGCCCGAGCCGTGGAAGATGTTGTCGCCCAGCACCAAGCAGACCGAATCCCGTCCGATGAACTCTTCGCCGATCAAAAACGCCTGCGCCAGACCGTCCGGCGACGGCTGCTCGGCGTACGCGAACCGGACCCCGTAATCCGAACCGTCGCCCAGCAGACGCCGGAAACCCGGCAGGTCCTGGGGGGTCGAGATAATCAGAATATCCCGGATTCCCGCCAGCATAAGGGCCGAGATCGGGTAATAGACCATCGGTTTGTCGTAGATCGGGAGAAGCTGCTTGCTCACTCCTTTCGTAATCGGGTACAAACGTGTGCCGGAACCTCCGGCCAGAACAATGCCTTTCATGCCAGATAACTATTATGCGTTGATGCTCTGCCGGTACCAGTCATAGAGTTTTTCGACTCCCTCCTCGATCCCGATCCGGTGGTGCCAGCCGAGGTTGTGGAGCTTCGTGACGTCGCACAGTTTGCGCGGCGTGCCGTCGGGTTTCGAGGCGTCGAAATGCAATTCGCCGGTGTAGCCGACCGTCTTGACGATCAGCCGCGCCAGGTCGCCGATCGTAATCTCCTCGCCCGTGCCGATGTTGATGTGGCAGTTGCGCACTTCCGGGCCCGTTCCGCGCACGTCCTCGAAATCGACGTGTTCCATGACGAAGACGCTGGCGTCGGCCATCTCCTCCGACCAGAGGAACTCGCGCAGCGGTGCGCCCGTTCCCCAAAGGGTCACGCAGTCGGCCGAGATACCGTATTTGGCCAGTACGGAAGCGATCTCCTGCTGTGTCGCCGAGCCGTCCACACCCTCCACCGGACGCAGATTCATGTCTGCGCGAACGGCCTCCAACGCTCCGGTGCGCATGCAGTGCGCGAGGAACACCTTGCGGATCATGGCGGGCATGACGTGCGAGTTCTCGAGGTGGAAATTGTCGTTGGGCCCGTAAAGGTTCGTGGGCATGACGGCGATGTAGTTGGTGCCGTACTGGAGGTTGAAGCTCTCGCACATTTTCAGTCCGACGATCTTCGAAAGGGCATAGGGTTCGTTGGTGTATTCCAGTTCGCCCGTGAGCAGGTACTCCTCCTTGATTGGCTGGGGGCAATTTCGCGGGTAGATGCAGGTCGAACCCAGCGCCAGCAGCTTTTTGACACCGTGGCGGAACGCCTCGCCGATCACGTTCTGCTGGATTTGCAGATTCTCGTAGATGAAATCGGCCCGGTAGGTGTTGTTGGCCAGAATGCCCCCGACATGGGCCGCGGCGAGGATCACATACTCGGGCTGTTCGAGATCGAAAAATCGTTTGACCGCAGCGCCGTCGAGCAGGTCCAACTCCTTGTGCGAACGTCCGACCAGGTCGGTGTAACCTTTCGATTGCAGGTTGTTCCAGATGGCCGAGCCGACCAACCCGCGGTGGCCGGCGACGTATATTTTCGCAGTTTTTTCCATCGTTACGCCTCTATTTTCGAGCGAAGATAGAGTTTTTTGACGAATTTCATATCATGTTCGACCATGATTTTCACCAATTCGGGGAACGAGGTCTTGCGGGGATTCCATCCCAGCAGCGTGCGAGCCTTGGTCGGATCGCCCAGCAGTTGCTCGACTTCGGACGGACGGAAATACTTGGGATCGACCTCGACCAGCACACGGCCGGTGGCCGCGTCGACGCCCTTTTCGTCGACGCCTTCCCCCCCCCATGTCAATTCGATACCCACCTCGCGGAACGCAAGCGTAGTGAATTCGCGTACCGAGTGGTATTCGCCCGTTGCAATGACGAAATCTTCGGGCGTCTCGTGTTGCAGGATCAGCCACATGCACTCCACGTAATCCTTGGCGTAGCCCCAGTCGCGCAGCGAATTGAGATTGCCCAGGTAGAGCTTGTCCTGGAAGCCTTGTGCGATGCGGGCTGCGGCGAGCGTGATCTTGCGCGTGACGAACGTCTCGCCCCGGCGCTCCGATTCGTGGTTGAACAGAATCCCGTTCACGGCGAACATGCCGTACGACTCGCGGTAGTTCTTGGTGATCCAGAATCCGTACTGCTTGGCCACGCCGTACGGGGAGCGGGGATAGAACGGAGTGGTCTCCTTTTGGGGAATCTCCTGCACCTTGCCGAAGAGTTCCGAGGTCGAAGCCTGGTAGATGCGGCACTTTTTTTCGAGCCCGAGAATCCGCACGGCCTCCAGCAGACGGAGCGTACCGACGGCATCCGCATCGGCGGTGTATTCGGGAACGTCGAACGAAACTTTGACGTGCGACTGGGCCGCGAGGTTGTATATCTCGTCGGGACGCACCTTTTGCAGTATCTGGATCAGGGAACTCGAGTCGGTCATGTCTCCGTAGTGGAGGTCGACCAGCCGTTTCTGCTTCATGTCGCGCACCCATTCGTCGAGGTAGAGGTGTTCGATGCGCGCGGTGTTGAACGAGGAGGAACGGCGGATGATGCCGTGGACCTCGTATCCTTTTTCGAGCAGGAATTCAGCCAGGAACGAACCGTCCTGACCCGTGATGCCGGTAATTAAAGCAACTTTTGACATGGGAATTTATGAGTTTGAATTAGATTCTGTCGATGATTTTCTGCACGACCAGGAACCAGCCGTCCCGCTGGGGCTGCCGGGCGCGGATGAATGCGGCCAGGCGGGCATAGCGGTCCGGGTTGCCGTATTTGAAGCGCTGCACGCAGAAATAGAGACCGAACGTGGCCGTCACGCTTGTCAGTACGACGATGAGCGTCTGCATGTCGGCCGACACCCCGTGCAGGTAGGCGAAAGCCCAGATCGCAATAACCAACGTATTGAGCGATAATATGGTGACGGTCGTAATGACGTGCGAGAATCCCAGATCGATGAACATGTGGTGCAGATGCGTCTTGTCGGGATGGAAAGGCGACTTGCCGCTCAGAATCCGGGTGCTCATGACCCGCAGGGTGTCGAAAACCGGAATGGAGAGCACGGCCAGCGTGAAAGGAATGACCGAAGCCGAACTGTTGACCAGCAGCTCCGGAGCCAGCAGGTGCGTGGAGTTTATCAGCCGCGTGACATAGGCGGCCAACACGATCCCCAGCACGAGTGTCCCGCCGTCGCCGATAAACATTTTCGACTCCTTGCCGAAGACGTTGTGCAGGAAGAAGAGCGTCATGGCGCCTACCGTCGAGGCGCAGAGGATGACCATGGGGTAGTCGCCCACGAAATAGAACGCCACCGAGCATACGATGCTGGCCATGACGCCGAATCCCGACGAAAGGCCGTCCACGCCGTCGATCAGGTTGGTGGCGTTGATGATTCCCACGGCGGCGAAAACCGTCAGGGGCACGGCGATCCAGTCGGGAATGGTCGTGATGCCCCACAAACCGAGCAGGTTGTTCATCTTGTAGCCTGCACCCATATAGATCAGTACCAGCGCTGCCCCGATCTGCACGGCCAGCCGGGTGACGGCCCTCAGGTCGAGAATGTCGTCCATCGTACCCAGGTAGAGCATGAGCAGCATGGAGGTCAGGAGCACGAACAGTTCCGAACACTCGGCCAGAATGCCTGCGATCGAGAGGCTCATGAAGATACCGAAAAAGACCGCCACACCGCCCAGGATGGGGACGGGCTCTTTCTGGAGCTTCCGTGCATTCGGATTGTCGACCAGATCCTTGATCTTGGCGATCTTGACCAGGTGCGGATGGATGATCCACACGGCGGTCAGCGAGATGAGGAACGGCAGTACGATGAGTTCGAAATAGTCTAAAAATTCCATAGGCTAACGTCTTTGCAGCAAACGACGGACTTTCTCCGATCTATTCGGTCATGAGTTTTTCGATGAATTTCGCAGGTACATAGGCCGTCAGTGCAGTGGCTATGTCGCGGATCGCCACGGCGACCTTGCTGTGGCCCTTGTGGCGGATATAGACCCCCTCGATTCCCCTGAAAGGGCCGTCCGTAATCCGCACGCGGTCGCCGCTGCTCAGGTCGACCGCTTCGGGCGGTACGATTTCGACATGCTCGTTCAGCGTGGCTACGACGGCGATAAAGTCCTGCATCTCGCGCTCGGGAATCACGGTAGGGGTGTTGGTCTCGCGGTTCATGATGTAGCGGATCGGCAGCGCCGATTCGCTTTTGATGCGTTTCAGTTCCCCGGCCGATGTGCGCACGAAGATCAGGTTGTGTACCAGCGGTTCCCACACTTTGCGCGAGGTGCCGTTGTAAGTCCGTACGGCCGTATGCATCGGGATGTAATTCTCGATGCCGATGCCGTCCAGATAGCTCTTTACCAGCATTTCCCGGCTGTACGTTACACGGATGGCAAACCACGCCTGGCTCTTGTCGGATCGTTCTATTATGGACATTCCCTGGGGACACCGCCGCTAAAGAGCGGCAGTCGATATTGTTGAAATCGTATGTGAATCCATCTCACGCGCATCCCTACGATAGGGCCTGCGCACCCTCTTCTATCGCACGCAAAGGTAGTAAAAATTCCGAAGCAGCCTTCGGCTCCGCCATTCGGACTCTACTCCAAAACGTCCGGGGTGTAAACAAAAAAGGACATAAAAAGGGCTGACAATGTCTCTTTTGCGCCTCTTTATGTCTTGTTTGCATGGAATTGCACCAAGGGTGCTTTCTCCCGTTTGCAGTACAAAGATAGCTATTTATTTCAAAAATAAAAACGAAAAGGGAGATTTCGTCTCTTTTTATCGACCGTAACGATCATTTTCCGAATGCCGCCCTCGCCGGAACGGTCCGAATCGTGTAAGAACCGGTCCTTTCAACTGTTGCAACCGGACGGAGGGTGCTGCCGCACGCATACAAAAAATCATTTGCCGCAGTTTTTCGCACGGTTTACCTTGCCCGGAATTCCTACATTGTACCTATCTTTGTTGGGAAACCAATACTTATGTAAAAGATGAAATACCTGCTGACTCTTTTCTTGGCTGCCGCAGCCCTCGCGGCACGGGCCGGACAGACATTTCCCGACGGCACGGCCGTCGATCCCTGGTTCGACGCATGCGTGAAGATCGATCCCGCGGCGTTGGGCGAACAATTCGTCGTAACGGATTATGGCGTGGTGCGCGACAGTACGCTTATCCAGACCCGAGCCTTGCAGGCCGTGATCGACCGCGCGGCCGAACGGGGTGGGGTAGTCGTGATTCCCGAGGGCGTCTACCTCACCGGGTCGCTCTTCTTCAAACCGGGAACCCACCTGCGCGTGCTCGAGGGCGGCGTCTTGAAAGGCAGCGACGAAATCTCGAACTTCCCGATCGTCGACACCCGCATCGAGGGCCAGTCGCTCAAATACTTTGCCGCCCTGATCAATGCGGACAGCGTGGACGGCTTCACCATTTCGGGCGCAGGTGCGATCGACGGCAATGGCGAACGTTACTGGCGTTCGTTCTGGCTGCGCCGCAAAGTCATCCCCAAATGCACCAACATGGACGAATTGCGGCCCCGGCTGGTTTACATTTCCAATTCACGGAACGTGCATCTGGAGGGCGTGACGCTTCGCAATTCGCCGTTCTGGACCACGCACATCTACCGTTCGGAGTTCGTGCGGCTGTCGGGGCTGCGGATTCTCGCGCCGTTCGAACCGGTCAAGGCGCCCAGTTCCGATGCCATCGACCTGGACGTTTGCTCCAATGTCCACATCAGGGGGTGCTACCTCTCGGTGAACGACGACGCCGTGGCGCTCAAAGGGGGCAAAGGTCCCTGGGCGGACACCGAACCCGGGAACGGGGGCAATTACAACATCGTCATCGAAGATTGCACCTACGGCAAGTGCCACAGTGCGCTGACCTGCGGCAGCGAGTCGGTGCACAACCGCAACATCGTGCTGCGCCGCTGCACGGTAGACGGCGCCAACCGCCTGCTGTGGCTCAAGATGCGCCCGGATACGCCGCAGAATTACGAATATATCCTGGTCGAGGATATTACCGGAAACGTCGGTTCGTTTCTGTTCGTGAAGCCCTGGTCGCAGTTCTTCGACCTTAAAGGCCGCCCGGACAGGCCCATGTCCTACTCCTCGCACGTGACGATGCGCAACATCGACCTCGATTGCGAGACGTTCTTCAACGTCCGCCGGGCCGAAGATCAGTACCTGCTGTCCGATTTTCGGTTCGAAAACCTGACGATTCGTGCCCGTGACACGACCTGCCGCCGCGATTACGTCCGCAATTTCGAGTGGAAGAACGTGGACGTGTCGCCCCGGCCTTGAAACCCGTGGTCGAGTGGCAATAAAAAACAGAGGTAATCGACCGATTGCCTCTGTTTTTCGTGAACCCGCTGGGGCTCGAACCCAGGACCCCAACATTAAAAGTGTTGTGCTCTACCTGCTGAGCTACGGATTCTCCGTGTACCAATCGGAATTTCTCCGTTTTGGTGGTGCAAATGTACGGATTATATTTTAATTTCCAACATCCGGACCGGAATTTTTAACCCATCCGCCGATTTTTTGCGGCCAGGGTCCTGCCAAACGATTCGGGTGCTTCCGCGGTTGAATTTGCAGTTGCGGGATTTTATTGCTAATTTTACTCAGCGAATTTTCCCTAAACCGATCCGACCATGCGTACGTTAGCTCTTTCGATCGCCTTTATACTCTTCATTGGCACCGTAACTGCCCAGTCCACCGCGACCCTCGACCAGCTGGCCAGTAAAATCGAAAGTCTGGAAACCAAATTCGAATCCTTGAGAGGGCGTGACGCAGGCCCGTATAATCCCTATTATCAAACCAGCGTCGACGACTTGGCGAAAAAGACTGACGAGCTGCAAACCAAACTCGACCGGTTTTCGGGCAGTTCCTACTCCTCCTACGGCACGGGCAGCCTTTCGGACCTCTCGAAAAAGTACGACGAATTGAGACGCAAGGTCGAAAGCCTTTCGGGCAGTTCGTATGGTACGCCCAGCCTTTCCGACCTCTCGCGGAGGGTCGAACAGCTGGAGCGCAAGGTGAACGAAACATCGTCGCTCGGATCGAATCTCCGCAGTCTGGAGGATAAAGTCCGCTCGCTGGAAAGCAAGGTTCGCAGTCTCTAATCGAAAGTCCGATAAAGGATGATTTGGGATTGCCGAAATAATGTCTAATTTTGTATCCCAAACGAATCAAATTTCAAAACGATATGAAAGCATTAATTATCGGTGCCGGAGGTGTCGGAACGGTGGTAACCCAGAAGATCGCCGCCGATCCCGTCTTCACGGACGTGATGCTGGCCAGCCGCACCAAATCCAAATGCGACGCCGTAGCCGCTGCAATCGGAGGCAACCGCGTGAAGATCGCCGAGGTCGATGCCGACAATGTGGCTGAATTGTGCGAACTGTTCAGCGCGTTCCGACCCGACATCGTGGTCAACGTGGCTCTCCCTTACCAGGACCTCACGATCATGGACGCCTGCCTGGAGTGCGGCTGCAACTACCTCGATACGGCCAACTACGAACCCAAGGACGAGGCGCATTTCGAATATTCGTGGCAGTGGGCCTACCAGGACCGCTTCCAGGCGGCCGGGCTGACGGCCATTCTCGGCTGCGGCTTCGATCCCGGCGTCACGGCGATCTTCACGGCCTATGCCGCGAAGCACCATTTCGACGAAATTCACTACCTCGACATCGTCGACTGCAACGCCGGCAACCACGGCATGGCTTTCGCCACCAATTTCAACCCCGAGATCAACATCCGCGAGGTGACGCAGAAAGGGCGCTACTACGAGGACGGCCGCTGGGTGGTCACCGAGCCGCACGAGATTCACAAGCCCCTCAACTATCCCTGCATCGGCGAGCGCGAGTCGTATGTGATCTACCACGAGGAGCTCGAATCGCTGGTGAAGAATTACCCGACGATCAAGCGTGCCCGCTTCTGGATGACCTTCGGCCAGGAGTACCTTACGCACCTGCGCGTGATCCAGAACATCGGCATGGCGCGCATCGACCCGATCATCTACAACGGGGTCGAGATCGTGCCCATTCAATTCCTCAAGGCCGTGCTGCCCGATCCCAAGTCGCTGGGCGCCAACTACCACGGTCAAACCTCGATCGGCTGCCGCATCCGCGGCATCAAGGACGGCAGGGAGCGCACCTATTATATTTATAACAACTGCGACCACGAAGAGGCTTTCCGCCAGACCGGCACGCAGGCCGTCAGCTTCACGACGGGCGTTCCGGCGGCTTTAGGGGCTTCCATGTGGGCCAAGGGGCTGTGGCGCGGCGCCGGGGTCTTCAACGTCGAGGAGTTCGACCCCGATCCGTTCCTGGCGGAATTGGGCAAGCAGGGACTGCCGTGGGTCGAAGAGTTCGACATCGACCTGGAGGTGTAGTTTTTCCTCGCACGCAATGCTGCGGACCGTTAAGAGCGGTCCGCTTTTTTTGCGGCCCCATCATTAAAGAATCGGATCTACGAATTTTCCGTAGATCTTTCCGGATCGCAGCCATTCCAAGTCGATCTGGGGATAGTGTTCGTGAATAAGCCGAGCCAGTTCCAAGGGGATGGGATCGTTGCTCCGTGCAACCCGGTAAAGTTCCCCTGAATCGGGAAGACCCAGGCGGCGTGCCAGTGCTACGGGGCCGAGACCCGCGGCACGCATGACGAACGAAAGACGGGCCGCAGCGGTTTCGTAACTCTCGCTGATGGTAAACAAATATTTGGGACGATTCATAAAATACGAACGCGGACTAATGTTACTCATTCTACAAAAGGCTCTGGTAAGGCCCCGCTAAAAACAAGCACATATAGCCCGCGCCGTAATGACGTAGGAGATACACACCCTGTGCCATCCGGCGCGAGCTGCGCCGCAAAGGCAGGATATGCGCTCGACCGAGTCAACAATTTACCAGATTCCAGCACGGTCAAGTCAACCCGCTCCTGCGGATTGCACGGCAAAGATAGCAAATTAGTCTGTCAATCCAAAACATGCGGTCGGGCAATCGCTGTCGGGGTAAGTATAAATACCTATTTCTGCGAAATCCCGCCTGCGGCAAGGCGGTTTTAGCAATGATTTTGTTAATTTTGCAACGTTTTGAACTCCATCCGCTTCGGCGACCGTTCCGCTTGCCGCAGCCAATTTGAACGACTGAACTTTGAAAGCTGAAATACTTGGCAGACTGCCCTCCCCGTGCTATGTGCTCGACGAGGCGTTGCTCGACCGGAATCTGGAGACGATCGACCGCGTGCGCCGCGAGTCGGGGGCCGAGATCATCGTGGCGCTGAAAGCCTGCGCCATGTGGAGCATCTTCCCCGAATTGGCCCGCCACTCCGACGGTGCTACGGCCTCTTCCGCCGCCGAGGCCCGCCTCGTGCTGGAGGAGTTCGGCCGCCCGGCCCACACCTATGCCCCCGTCTATACCGACCGCAATATCGACGAGATCGTGCGGTGCAGCGACCACATCACGTTCAACTCCCTGGCGCAGTTCGAACGTTTCGGACAAAAGGCCCTTATCAACGGCATCTCGTGCGGTCTGCGAATCAACCCCGGCTATTCACCCGTCGAAACCGACCTCTACAACCCCTGCGTCGCCGGTTCTCGTTTGGGAATCACCGCGGAGCAGTTGGGTGAACTGCCCGCAGGCATCGAGGGGCTGCATTTCCACGTACTGTGCGAATCGCGGCCCGAGCATCTGCGGCTGGCGCTGGAAGCCGTCGAGCGCCGTTTCGGAAAGTACCTCGACCGCATCGAATGGCTCAATATGGGCGGCGGCCACCTGATGACCCATGCCGATTACGACTGCGACGCGCTTATCGCCGTATTGCGGGAGTTCCGCGCGCGGCATCCGCACCTGCGGCTCATCCTCGAACCCGGCAGCGCCTTTACCTGGCGGACGGGTTACCTGGTCTCGACCGTCGAAGACATCGTGGAGAACGGCGGGGTGCATACGGCGATGCTCGACGTTTCGTTCGCCTGTCACATGCCCGACTGCCTCGAGATGCCCTACAAACCCGCCATCGTGGGTGCGCACGAACCCGCCCCGGGCGAGAAGCGCTGGCGCATGGGCGGCACGAGCTGCCTGGCGGGCGACTACTGTGGTGACTGGGCTTTCGACCACGAACTGCGGGTGGGGGAGCGCATCGTATTCGAGGACATGATCCACTACACGATGGTCAAAACCACGATGTTCAACGGCGTGCAGCACCCCGCGATCGTCATCGTGCGCCGTGACGGGCGCATCGACCTCATCCGCGAATTCGGCTACGAGGATTTCCGCAACCGCATGTCATAGACTATTACACTCAAACACAGATAGATGAAAGATTTTACACCCTCAGCCTACACTCTCGAATGCGTCGCCACGGGGCGCGAGTTCGCCGACGAAGGCTGGACCCTCGAAGACCGCATGTGCAAAACCCCCTCGCTCGTCCGGACCCGTTATGCGAAGAAACAACTCGACGTAAAGCCGGCTGAATACGGACTCTACCGCTTTGCGGACTGGTTACCCGTGCGGCGGATGCTCACGGGCTCGTCCGCACCGGTCACCTACCGCAGCAAGGGGCTGGGCAAACACCTGGGACTGGAGAACCTCTGGATCACGTTCAACGGCTACTATCCGGCCATCGGTGCCACGATGACCACCTGCTCGTTCAAGGAGACCGAGGCCTATTCGGTCTGCGCACGCGCTGCGGCGGACGAAGAGCGCGTGCTGGTGGTGGCTTCGGCCGGCAACACGGCCCGCGCATTCGCCAAGGTCTGCTCCGACAACCACATCCGCCTGCTGCTCTCGGTGCCTTACGACAACATCGAGGCGCTGTGGTTCGACCAGCCGCTCAACCCCTGCGTGAAGCTGATTTCGTGCGAAAAGGGGGGAGACTATTTCGACGCGATTCACCTTTCGAACATCGCCCTGAAGGGTCCGGGATTCTATGCCGAGGGCGGAGCGAAGAATGTCGCCCGCCGCGACGGCATGGCCACGACGGCCCTCTCGGCCGTGACGACCATCGGCCGCATTCCCGACTACTATTTCCAGGCCGTCGGCAGCGGCACGGGCGCCATCGCAGCCTGGGAGGCCAACATGCGATTGATCGAAGACGGGCGTTTCGGTACGAACACCATGAAACTGATGGTCTCGCAGAACGCGCCGTTCGTTCCCATGTTCGACGCCTGGCGTGCCAATTCGCGCAAGATGCTCCCTTACGACGACGACAAGGCCCGCCGCGACGCCGAGATCATCGACGCCAAGGTACTCTCGAACCGCCGTCCTCCGTATGGACTCGCCGGCGGGTTGTACGACGCCTTGAAAGCTACCGATGGAGAGGTCTTCGCCGCCACGAACGCCCAGGCCCGCAAGGCCCGCAAACTCTTTCACGAGTTGGAGGGGGTCGATATTTACTCGGCCGCGGGCATTGCCACCGCTTCGCTGATCAAGGCCGTGACCGACGGACGGGTCGGGAAAGACGCCACCGTCATGCTCAACATCACGGGCGGCGGCGAGGAGCATTTCAAGGAGGGAAAGGAGCTGTGGTACCTCAAGCCGAGCCACGTCTTTCCGCTCGAACCCGATGTGGACGACGTGGTGGCTAAGGTCGAAGCACTGTTTAACTGATCCTTCAAATACAAGGGCTTATGAAAAAGATTCTGATCTTGCTGGCTGCGTCGTTCGCGGCCGCAGCAGGAAACTCGCAGGAGCTTCCGACCCATCGGTTTGCCGATGCGGTCAACCATTTTCGCATGGACCACGACAAGGGAAGCTACGAGCGCTACCGGCCCGACCAGTTCCGCGAGATCGCCGACAACATCGTTGCCTACCAGAATGCCGACGGAGGCTGGCCGAAGAATATCGACATGCTTGCCAAGCTCGACCCCGACTCCGTCAAGCAGGCGCTCGCGCCGTTCCGCCGCAAGAGCACGCTCGACAATTCGAACGTCTACACGCAGGCCGAATTTCTCTCGAACGTCTGGTCCCTTACCCGGGACACGACGTACAGCGGCTCGGCGCGCCGCGCTTTCGAATACATGCTCTCGACGCAGTACCCCAACGGCGGCTGGCGCGGCTGGGACGTGGATGCCGTGACGTTCAACGACGGAGTGATGGAGGGTGTGCTCGACACGTGGCTCGACGTGCTGGAGGGCAACCCGATCTATGCGTGGGTGGACGATGTGCTGAAGGCCCGTATCCGGACCTCGTTCGATCGCGGCATCGAAACCGTGCTTAAATGCCAGTATGTTCAGTATGGCGTCAAGACTGTCTGGCCGCAGCAGAGCGACCATGAGACGCTTCAGCCCTGCAAGGCCCGATCGTACGAATTTCCGTCTCTGTCGGCGGGCGAAAGCGCCGGATTGGTGATGCTGCTCATGCGGATCGAGAATCCGTCGCCCGAGGTGGTCGAAGCCGTTAAATCCGCCGTCGCGTGGTTCGAACGATCAAAGATCACGGGCAAGAAGATCGTAACGGTCTCCGTACCCGAGGGGCTGGAGGAGGACCGCAGCATCAAGCGCGACCGCCTGCTGGTCGATGATGCGGAGGCTGCGCCCATCTGGGCGCGCTTCTACGAGCTGGAGACCAACCGCCCGTTCATGTCCACGCGCGAGGGCAAGATCGTCTACAACCTCTGCGAGGTCCCGGCCGAACGGCGCACCGGCTACGCCTGGTATGGCGGCTGGGGCAACAAGGTGCTGAAAAAGTATCCCTCATGGTTGCGTAAAGTCGAGAAAAAAAGCGGCAAATAGTCCGAATTTACTATCTTTGCAGCGGTTTGGAAGAAGGCATGCAGCCGGACCTCTCCAAACCGCTTTTTTATTAATTAATTATTCAAGACAAGATGAAAAGCATCAGAACAAACCGGATTCCCTGTTTTCGCCGGTGGTGCCGCAAGGGCTGGGCAGCCTTTGCGAGTCTGCACCGCTGCGTGATGATCGGAGTCCTCCCGTTCACGATGTCCATTCTCTTGCTCACGACGCAAGGCGCATCGGCGCAGGCTTCCGACACCGCGGCCGTCCTCAGGACGCTGCGTATCGACGAAGTCGGCGTTTCGGGGACTCAAACCTCCCCGTCGCAGAACGCCTTGTCGCACACCCCGCTTTTCGACCGGAAAGCACAGACTGCGGAGCCCGTCCAGACACTGGAAGCCGCTCTGCGTCTGGCACCTCAGGTCGATCTGCGGGAGCGCGGGAGCAAGGGCACACAGGCGGACATCTCCATTCGGGGAGGCTCTTTCGACCAAACCATGATTCTATTGAACGGCATCGACTTCACGGATGCCCGCACGGGGCACCAGTCCCACTCGCTGCCCGTTGATCTGGACTGCATCTCGGGCGTCGAATTGCTCGACGGCGTGCCGGGCGTGGGCGCTTACGCGGGGGCGGTGAATATCCGCACGGCGCCGCTGCGGCCGCGTTACCTGCGCTTCGAGGGCGCCGGCGGCCAGCACGGCTACGCCTATGCGAACCTCTCGGGTGCCGTTACGACGGAGCGCCTTTCGGTGCTTGCCGCGGCTTCGTACCGCCGCAGCGACGGCTACATGCACAACACCGATTTTACCACGTACAACGCTTTCGTCCGCGCCTCGTACGAGACCGTTCGGGCCGGCTATTTCGACTTTCAGGCCGGGTATCAGGACCGCGCATTCGGCTCCAACGGATTCTATGCCGCCTACAACCCCGACCAATGGGAGCGTACCTCCACGGCCCTCGCATCGCTGCGCTGGCAGGGCGGGGCGGGGCGCTTCTCGTTCGGAGCTTCGGCGAGCTACCGCAAGAACTTCGACCGCTACGACTGGACGCGCGGTGAAGCCATGAACCGACATGTCACGGACAACGCGGGTGTCCGGGCATGGGCCGACTGCGACTGGACGGGCGGCGTGACCACCCTTGGCGGTGATTATGCGTTCAATCACATTTTCAGCACCAACCTCGGCGAACCGCTCCCGCATCCGCATGGCCGCTACACCCACGCCACCTCCCGCCATACGGGCAACCTCTGGCTGCGGCACGTCAAGCGCTGGGGAAGGTTGTCCGTGACGGCGTCCGGGGGCCTGAGCCTTACCTCCTATGGCAGTTCGGTCCTGTGGAACCTGGCGGGCGAATACACACCCGTCGACGGGCTGCATCTGGAAGCCGGCGTGTCGCAGTCGATGCGCCTTCCGACCTTCACGGACCTCTATTACACCTCCCCGGCGCAGATCAATAACCTCGATCTTGGACCCGAGCGGGCCATTACGGGGCGTCTCGGAGCCGCGTATGCAAAAAACCGCTGGAATGTCTCGCTGTTGACCTACTACCGGGCCGGGCGCGACGTGATCGACTGGGTTTTGCGCGAGGATATGGAGGGCAAATGGCACTCCGAGCAGTCCAGCCGGCTCAACACTTACGGCCTGGAGCTGACTGGCGGCTACTCTTCTGGCGCGGGATTCCTGCGGCGCCTGACGCTCTCGTATGCCTATGTTACCACCAGCCGCAACGAGGAGGTGATTGCCCGCAGTGCCATGGATTTCATGCGGCACAAGGCCGCCCTTGCCGTGGAGTTCCGCTTCCTCAGGCGCATGTCGCTCGCGCTCACCGGGTCGGTCTCGGACCGCAACGGCAGTTACACGCACTATCCCGTGTCGGGCGATTCGTCCGTGAGCGAGGTGCGCGATTATGCACCTTACCTGTTGCTCGACGGACGCCTTGCGTGGGAGAAGGGCATCTGCCGTCTCTATGTCGATGCCACGAACATCACCGACACCAGCTACTGCGACCTGGGCGGTATCCGCCTGCCGGGTGCCTGGGTCGTCGCAGGCGTCACGTTGACCATCGGCAGGTAAAACTTTTATCCGGCTGCATTCGGCCCGCTGCATAACCTGCGGCGGGCTTTCTGTTTTTTTTATTAGGGCGGTTTTCCCGTTACGATTTATCGCTGATCTGAGAAAAAATCGCTATATTTGAAGCATAAGAATCCAATAGATAACCCATATGGAGAAAAGAATCGTAGAATGCGTGCCCAATTTCAGCGAGGGGCGCGACCGGAACGTCATCCGGCAGATCACTGACGCCATCGAGACTTCGGGCGGCGTGAAGCTGCTCGACGTGGATCCCGGCGAGGCTACCAACCGTACTGTCGTTACGTTCGTCGGCGAGCCCGAAGCGGTTGTGGAGGCCGCTTTTCAGGGCGTAAAGCGGGCCGCCGAGCTGATCGACATGCGCAGCCACAAGGGGGCGCATCCCCGCATGGGCGCCACCGATGTGCTGCCGCTGATTCCCATTGCAGGCATCACGCTCGAGGAGTGTGCCGCCCTGGCCCGTACACTGGCCCAACGCATTGCAGACGAGTTGCGCATCCCGACCTACTGCTACGAAGCCGCCGCGTTTACGCCCCAGCGGCGCAACCTGGCCGTCTGCCGGGCGGGCGAGTATGAGGCGCTGCCCGAAAAGCTGGCGCACCGGGAGTCGGCTCCCGATTTCGGTGCGCGGCCCTTCGACGAGGGCGTGGCCCGTACGGGTGCCACGACCGTCGGCGCCAGGGACTTTCTGATCGCTGTCAATTTCAACCTCAACACCACCTCTACGCGCCGGGCCAACGCCATTGCGTTCGACGTGCGCGAAAAGGGGCGTCCGGTCCGCGAAGGCAATCCCGTAACGGGGAAGATCGTCAAGGATGTCTCCGGAAATCCGGTCATGCAGCCCGGGACGCTCAAAGCTACAAAAGCCATCGGCTGGTTTATCGAGGAGTACGGCATCGCCCAGGTCTCGATGAATATCACCGACATTGCCACTACACCGCTGCACGCGGCTTTCGACGAGGTGTGCCGCAAGGCCGACGCCCGCGGCGTTCGGGTCACGGGCACCGAGATCGTGGGGCTTGTTCCCAAACGGGCGCTGCTCGATGCGGGACGCTATTTTCTGGGGAAGCAGCACCGCTCGACGGGTATCGCCGAGGAGGAGATCGTCCGCATCGCCGTCAAGTCGATGGGGCTCGACGATCTGAAACCGTTCAAACCCGAGGAGAAGGTGATCGAATACCTGCTGGAAGCGGAAGATCGAAGGAAGCGGCTTATCGACATGACCTGCAAGGATTTTGCCGCAGAGACGGCCAGCGAATCGCCCGCCCCCGGCGGCGGCTCGATCGCGGCCTACATGGGGGCTCTGGGCGCGGCTTTGGGTGCGATGGTCGCCAACCTTTCGGCGCACAAGGCCGGCTGGGACGACCGCTGGGAGGAGTTCTCGGACTGGGCCGAAAAGGGCCAGAGGCTGCTTGCGGAACTGCTGCATCTGGTGGATGAGGACACGGAGGCTTTCAACCGCATCATGGCCGTATTCGCCATGCCCAAAACCACCGACGAGGAGAAAGCCGCCCGCGGTGCGGCTCTCGAAGCGGCCACCCTCTATGCCACCGAGGTGCCGCTGCGGACGATGAAGGCCGCTTCGAAAGTATTTGAAATCGTGCGGACAATGGCCTCGGAGGGTAACCCAAATTCGGTGTCGGATGCAGGAGTGGGCGCTTTGGCGGCCCGCAGCGCCGTGCTGGGGGCTTTGCTGAACGTGAAGATCAATGCCGCCGGGCTGAAAGACCGTGCCAAAGCGGAAGCGCTTGTTGCCGAGGCGAATGCCCTTGCGGAGGACGCCGTGCGGCTCGAACGGGAGGTGCTGGAGATCGTCGAACAAAAAATAGGATAGATATGACACTGACCGAATTTCAGAACGACATCCGCGCAGGTATTCCCGATCGGCTGCCTGCCGCCAAAGCCTACGACAAACAGATCAACCATGCTCCCAAACGCAAGAGCGTCCTTTCGGACGAGGAGCGGGCGCTGGCGCTGCGAAACGCCCTGCGTTACTTTCCCGCCAAACATCACGCCGTGCTGGCCCGGGAGTTTGCCGAGGAGCTGCGCAAGTACGGGCGCATCTACATGTACCGCCTGCGTCCCGATTACGACATGTACGCCCGGCCCATCGACCACTATCCGGCCCGGTGCCGTCAGGCTGCGGCCATCATGTTGATGATCCAGAATAACCTCGACCCGAAAGTGGCGCAGCATCCGCACGAACTGATTACATACGGGGGCAACGGCGCCGTGTTCCAGAACTGGGCGCAGTATCGACTGACCATGCAATACCTGTCGGAGATGACCGACCAACAGACCCTTGCCATGTATTCGGGTCATCCGCTGGGACTGTTCCCTTCGCATCCCGACGCGCCGCGCGTGGTGGTTACCAACGGCATGGTGATCCCGAACTATTCGAAGCCGGACGACTGGGAGCGCCTGAACGCCCTGGGGGTGTCGCAGTATGGGCAGATGACCGCCGGGTCCTACATGTATATCGGTCCGCAGGGCATCGTCCACGGCACGACCATCACGGTGATGAACGCTGCGCGCAAACGCTTCACCGACGGCCGCACCGATCCGCGCGGCATGTTGTTCGTCACCTCGGGTCTGGGCGGCATGTCCGGAGCGCAGCCCAAGGCCGGAAATATCTCGGGTGTAGTTTCAGTTACGGCCGAGATCAATCCCAAGGCAGCTCGGAAACGTTACGAGCAGGGGTGGGTCGACGAACTGCACGAGTCGCTCGACGAACTCATTCCGCGCATCCGCCGGGCCGTAGCGGACAAGGAGGTCGTCTCGCTGGCCTATGTGGGCAATGTCGTGGACCTCTGGGAGCGGCTGGCCGCTGAGCAGATTCCAGTGGATTTGGGTTCCGACCAGACCTCGCTGCACAACCCCTGGGCGGGCGGCTACTATCCCGTCGGCTTGAGTTACGAGGCTTCGAACAAGATGATGGCCGAGGAGCCGGTGCGTTTCCGCGAGTGCGTGCAGGAGTCGCTGCGCCGCCAGGTGGACGCCATCAACAAATTGACCGCCGCGGGCATGTATTTCTTCGATTACGGCAATGCGTTCCTTCTGGAGGCCTCGCGCGCTGGGGCCGCCGTGATGGGCGAGGGCGGACGTTTCCGCTATCCCTCTTACGTGCAGGACATCATGGGCCCCATGTTCTTCGATTACGGCTTCGGGCCGTTCCGCTGGGTCTGCACCTCGGGCCGTGCGGAGGACCTCGAAACCACCGACCGCCTGGCCGCCGAAGCGCTGGAGGAGATTCGCCGAACCGCTCCCGACGAAATCCGGGGACAGCTGGACGACAACATCCACTGGATACGCGAAGCGGGCCGCAACCGCCTCGTCGTCGGCTCGCAGGCCCGCATTCTCTATGCCGACGCCGAGGGACGCACGAAGATCGCGCAGGCTTTCAACCGTGCCATCGCCGACGGCCGCATCTCGGCGCCCGTGGTGCTGGGGCGCGACCACCACGACGTGTCGGGCACCGATTCGCCCTACCGCGAAACGTCGAACATCTACGACGGTTCTTCCCGGACGGCCGACATGGCCATTCAGAACGTCATCGGCGATGCGTTCCGCGGTGCGACGTGGGTTTCGATCCACAACGGCGGCGGCGTGGGCTGGGGCGAGGTCATCAACGGCGGCTTCGGCATGATGATCGACGGCTCCGGGGATTCCGACCGCCGCATCCGCGACATGTTGTTCTGGGACGTCAACAACGGCATTGCCCGCCGCAGCTGGGCCCGCAACGAGGGCGCCTTGTCGGCCATTCGGCGCGAAATGGAACGCACGCCCGGCCTGCGGGTCACGCTGCCCAACGCGGCAGACGACGAAATTGTCAGGAAAGCCCTCGAAGAGTAGCTATAATTGTTAATTATGAAATTTGAATTGTGAATTGTATGGAACCTCACCATATCACGGCGGACCACCTTTCGATAGACCGTGTCCGCGAAATCCTCGAACGCCGACTGTCGCTTGTTTTGAGCGAAGACGCCCGCGAGCGCATCGTTCGCTGCCGCGAGTACCTCGACCGCAAGATGGAGAATCCCGAGCGGCCCATCTACGGCATCACCACCGGCTTCGGCTCGTTGTGCAATATCTCCGTCGACCGCGACCGGCTGGCGCAGTTGCAGAAAAATCTGGTCATGTCCCACGCCTGCGGCACGGGCGAGCGCGTCCCGTCGGAGATCGTCAAACTCATCCTGCTGCTTAAAATTCAATCGCTCTCCTACGGCCACTCGGGCGTGCAGCTGGCCACGGTCGAGCGGCTCGTGGAGTTTTTCAACCGCGATATTTTGCCCGTAGTCTACCAGCAGGGGTCGCTCGGCGCTTCGGGCGACCTGGCGCCGCTGGCCCATATGAGCCTGCCGCTCCTGGGCCTGGGTGAGGTGGAGTACAAGGGCCAGGTGCGTCCGGCCGGGGAGGTGCTCTCCGAACTGGGATGGCAGCCGCTGGAGCTGCAATCCAAGGAGGGACTGGCCCTTTTGAACGGCACGCAGTTCATGAGCGCCTACGGTGTCTGGTCGCTCATTCAGGCCCTCCGCCTGAGTGCATGGGCCGATACGATCGGCGCCTTGTCGCTCGATGCGTTCGACGGCCGCATCGAACCTTTCGCGGACGAGGTGCATCGGATCAGGCCGCACCGGGGCCAGCTTGCGACGGCGCGCAACATCCGCCGGCTGTTAGCGGGCAGCGAGCTGATCGCCCGGCCCAAGCAGCATGTGCAGGACCCCTATTCGTTCCGTTGCATTCCGCAGGTCCACGGGGCCTCGAAAGACACGATCGATTACGCCGAAAGCGTGCTCACGACCGAGATCAACAGCACGACGGACAATCCGACGGTCTTTCCCGAGGAGGACCTGGTCGTCTCGGCGGGAAATTTCCACGGACAGCCCATCGCCCTTGCGATGGATTTTCTGGCCATTGCGCTGGCCGAACTGGGCAATATCTCCGAGCGGCGCACCTACAAGCTGATCTCCGGGACGCGGGGGCTTCCGGCTTTTCTGGTGGCCGAACCGGGGCTGAACAGCGGCTTCATGATCCCGCAGTACACCGCGGCGTCGATCGTCAGCCAGTCCAAGGGGCTCTCGATGCCCGCTTCGGTCGACTCGATTCCCTCGTCGCAGGGGCAGGAGGACCATGTGAGCATGGGATCGAACGCCGCCACCAAACTCTACCGCGTGGTCGGCAACACCGAGCGCGTGCTGGCCATCGAGCTCTTCAACGCCGCCCAGGCACTCGAATTCCGCCGCCCGGCCCGCTCGTCGGAGCCGATCGAGCAGTTGCTCGCCGACTACCGGCACCATGTACCCTTTATCCGCAACGACGAGGTCATGTACCCCCATATCGAATCCTCGGTTCAATTCCTGCGCCATGAGAACGCTCGTTAGGAACATCGGCAAGATTGTCGGCATCGAGACCTCGGGCCGGCTGCGGCTGTGCGGCGGGGAGATGGCCGCGCTCGGCACGCTGGACGATGCGTGGCTGCTGACCGAGGGCGACCGCATTGCGGCGTTCGGCCGCATGGACGACTGCGGCGAGATGGCCGTGGACCGCACGGTGGATGCGGGCGGCGGGATGCTCTTTCCCTCGTTCTGCGACTCGCATACCCACCTGGTCTATGCCGGCAGCCGCGAGCAGGAATTTCTGGACAAGATCAACGGTCTCTCCTATGAGGAGATCGCCCGCCGCGGAGGGGGTATTCTCAACTCGGCGGACCTCTTGCACAACACCTCCGAGGAGGAGTTGTACGAACAGGCGATGGAGCGTGTCCGCGAGATCATCGGCATGGGCACGGGCTGCGTGGAGATCAAGAGCGGCTACGGCCTGACAACTGCCGACGAACTGAAGATGCTGCGGGTCATCCGCCGCATTCGGCAGACGGCGCCGCTGGCCGTGCGTGCCACCTTTCTGGGCGCACACGCCGTGGCCCGCGACTATATCGGCCGCCAGGGGGAGTATGTAAATCTGATTATCGACGAGATGCTGCCTGCGGTGGCAGCCGAGGGCCTGGCCGATTTCGTCGATGTATTCTGCGACCGCGGGTTCTTCCGCGTCAGCGAAACCCGCCGCATCCTCAAGGCGGCCCGCCGGCTGGGTCTGCAACCGAAGATTCATGCCAACGAACTGGCCGTCTCGGGCGGCGTGCAGGTCGGGGTCGAGGAGGAGGCCCTTTCGGTCGACCACCTCGAACGGATGGGTGCCGAGGAGATCGAGGCGCTGCGCGGCTCGGCGACCATGCCGACACTGCTGCCCGGTGCGGCATTCTTCCTCGGTATGGACTATCCTCCGGCCCGCGAGATGATCCGCCGCGGGCTGGGCGTGGCGCTGGCGTCGGACTACAACCCGGGCTCGTCGCCCTCGGGCAATATGCGCATGGTGGTATCACTGGCGTCGATCCGGATGCGGATGACTCCGGCGGAGGCGATCAACGCCGCCACGCTCAACGGCGCTTATGCGATGGGATTGGCGCGCGACTACGGTTCGATCACCGCGGGCAAGGTGGCCAATTTCTTTCTCACGCGGCCGATGCCCTCGGTCGAGTTCTTTTCGTATGCCTACCAGACGCCGCTTATCCGGCGCATTTTCCTCGCGGGCGAGGAGGTCGTGGCGTAGTTTTTGTCCAGGCAGCCGACATATGCGACTGATTGTTATATGTACGGCCCTGCTCGTAAGCATGGCCCTCAATGCACAGAATATGAAACCGTTGACACCGGAAGAAAAGCACGTAATCGTGGACAAGGGCACCGAAGCTCCGTTCACTGGACGCTATTACGAACACAAGGAGGCGGGCACCTACCGCTGCCGCCAGTGCGGTGCGCCGTTGTACCGTTCGTCCGATAAATTCGAATCGGGTTGCGGATGGCCCAGTTTCGACGACGAAATTCCGGGCGCCGTGCGGCGCACGCCGGACGCCGACGGGCGGCGTACCGAGATCACCTGCGCCGAGTGCGGCGGCCATCTGGGCCACGTCTTTACAGGCGAGGGTTTCACGCCCAAGAATACGCGCCACTGCGTCAACTCCCTGTCGCTGGATTTCGAACCTGCCGGCGCGAAGATGGAAAAGGCCGACACGGCGATCTTCGCCGGCGGCTGTTTCTGGGGCGTGGAGCACATGCTCGCGCAGGTTCCGGGGGTGCTGGACGTGCAGTCGGGCTACACGGGCGGGCGGACGGAAAATCCCACCTACGAGCAGGTTTGCAGCCACCGCACGGGGCATGCCGAGGCCGTGCGCGTGGTGTTCGATCCCGCGAAGGTCTCCTATGAAACGCTGGCGCGCCTCTTCTTCGAAATCCACGACCCGACCCAGACCGACGGGCAGGGCCCCGACATCGGCGACCAGTACCGCTCCGAAATCTTCTACAATTCGCCCGGGCAGCAGGCCGTGGCCGAGCGGCTGATCGCCGAATTGCGGGCCAAGGGGTACGACGTGGTGACGCGCCTGACGCCCGCCACGCGGTTCTGGCCCGCCGAGGGGTATCACCAGGACTACTACCAGCGCAAGGGGACGCAGCCCTACTGCCACAGCTATACCAAGCGATTCTGAACGCAAAACCGGACCCCTGCCGAGAGGTCCGGTTTCTATTCCGACAGCTCGTCCACGCGGCCCTCGATGATGGCGCGCAGGTTGCGGCATATCCGCTCCTCGGGCCAGTTCCACCATTGCAGTTCGAGTAGCCGCGCTGCGGTCCGCTCGTCGAAGCGCGGGCGGATCGTCCGGGCCGGAACCCCGCCGACGATGGTGTAGGGCGGAACGTCGCGCGTGACGACCGCCCGCGCACCGATCACGGCGCCGTCGCCGATCCTCACGCCCGCCAGTATGACCGCCTCGTAGCCGATCCACACGTCGTTTCCCACGACGATGTCGCCCTTGTTGTCCCAGGCCGACGCGACCTCGGCTTTCGGCAGGCCCCACTCCTCGAAAAAGAGCGGAAAGGTGTAGTTCGCAAGGGACCGGAGCGTGTGGTTGGCGCTGTTGAACAGAAACTTGGCCCCGCAGGCGATGGAGCAGAACCGGCCGAACACCAGCCGGTCGCCGTTGATGGGGTAGTGGTAGAGCACGTTGTTCCTTTCGAACTGCGTGGGGTCGTTGACGAAATCGTTGTAGATGGTGTAGTCTCCGACCTCGATCAGCGGATTGTCGACGACCGCGCCGAGATAGACGGTCTGCCGGTCGTTGGTTCGGGGGTAGATTTTCGGGTTCATGTCGTTCAGGTTGCTTTTACGGTGATAATATCCCGCCAGTCGGTGGTATAGTTGGGCGACAGGTGCTGCCGGTTCATCTTCAGCGGCTGGAATCCCTGCGAGGCCACCACGACCTTGTTGCGTCCGTAGGCCTTGTTGGTCGCATCCACGGCGCTCATCAGCCGGGCATGCCGCGTGCGGTCCACCGTATCGAACAGATCGGTCTGCCTGCCGCTGCGCGAAGAGAGCTCGGAGAAGATCACCCCGGCTTTCTTGTAGCCGTACCCCGGGCGGAAGATGCGCCGGAGCGCCTGCGAGGCCAGGGGCACGAGCTCCAGCGTGTCGTCGGTGGGCACCGCGGGCCGGACGATCGCGCTCTCGAAATACTGGGGCAACTCCTCCCGGTGGCGGTTCGTGAGGATGAAGACCGTCATCTCGGCGCAGAGACTCTGCTGGCGGCGGAGCTTCCCGGCGCACATCGAGGTGAACGTCGCCACCGAGGCATGGACCTCGTCGAATGCGGTCAGCTCGTGCGCGAAGCTGCGCGAGACGCAGATATGCTGCCGGGGCTGCGGCGCATTTTCGAAATCGATGCACGCCACGCCCTGCAACTCTTTCCAGGTCCTCAGCCCCACGACACCCATCTTCGCGCGAACCCATACGTCGTTCATCTGCGTGAAATCCCACGCGGAGCGAACGCCCGCTCCGTGCAAGAGGCGGCGGAAATTGCGGCCTACGCCCCAGACATCTTCGACCGGAAATCGCCGCAAAACCTTTTCGATGTCCTCCGGGCGGTGCATCACGCATGCACCCCGGAGCTTGGGGTACTGCTTGCAGAGTTTCGAAGCGATCTTGGCCAGCGTCTTGGTGGGGGCGATGCCGATGCTCACGGGGATGCCCGTATTGCGGCGCACCGTGCGGCTGATGCGGTGCCCCAGGCTGTCCAGCTCCGCGAGGTCGATTCCCCGCAGATCGAGGAACGCCTCGTCGATGGAGTAGACCTCGGCGGCGGGCACCATGCCTTGCAGGGTCCGGATCACGCGGCTGGACATGTCGCCGTAGAGCGCGAAATTACTCGAAAATACGTGAACTCCGTTCTGCTCGCACAGCCGTTGAATCTGAAAGTAGGGGGCGCCCATTGCGATCCCCAGGGCCTTGGCCTCGTTCGAGCGCGCGATGACGCAGCCGTCGTTGTTCGACAGCACGACGACGGGCCGCCCGTTCAGTTCGGGGCGGAATACGCGCTCGCAAGAGGCGTAAAAGTTGTTGCAGTCGCAGAGCCCGTACATGTTTTTTGAACTCTCTCCCGGCCCGCCTGCACGCTTGGCGGGTCAGATCTTTTTGATCGCATAGGTGGCGACGCCCCAGATCGAAAAGTCGTCGTCCTTACTGATTTCTATCGGTTTGTAACGTTTGTTCGCCGGCATGAGGACGATCCGGTCCGCCTCCATCCGCACGCGCTTGAGGGTGAACTCCCCGTCGAGGAAGCAGACCGCCACGCAGCCGTCGTAGGGCTCCACGGACTTGTCCACCACCACCAGGTCGCCGTCCGTGATGCAGTCGTCTTTCATCGAATCGCCGTCCACGCGCGCGAAGAACGTCGAGGCCGGATGACGCACGAGCGAACGGTTCAGGTCGAGCGGCGGTTCGAGGTGGTCGTCCGCCGGCGAGGGAAACCCCGCGGAGACGCCGCTCGAAGCCACCGGGACCTCCACGTGCGATTCGGCGTCGGGCCGGATAAACCTCAGGCGTATCTCCCGCTTGCCCATGATGACGGCCCAACGTTACAAAATTGCAAAAATATTCCGGATAATCGGGCTTCGGCCCCGAAATTATTTCGGGGCTTGGAACCGGGCTGCGGGGTGCGAATGGATAAACGGCTCATGCGGTGTCGGTTTAGAGAGTGCGACCCGAATGCCGCAAAAACCGTTCCCGCGGTCGTTCTCGTCGAATGCTGCGCCCCGTGGCCTGTTATGCGCTCTCGATGGACCGGACCATCTGCCCGGCAAGGCAGCCTATTCGATATTTTCCCACCAGGCGGCGAACCGCTGCGTCGTATCGGCCAAATGGACCCGTTCGCCCGGCCTGGGGGTTACGAGCCGGAAGCCCTCGCTTCGGGCCGCCTCGGCGATCTTCTTCAGCGGTTCGTCCCAGGGGTGCTTGCTCAGGGCGTATTTCGAATGGTGTACGGTCAGGACCCGTCCGGGCGCGAGGTCCCGGATGACCTGCGCCTGCTGCCCGGGCAGCAGGTGGATGGTGCGCCAGTCGGGATTGTACTGCCCGTTTTCCAGGATGGCCAGGTCGATGGGGGCGAACCGGCGGCCGATCCGGGCGAAATGGGTGTCGTACCCGCCGTCTCCGGCCAGGAAGATACGCCGCGTGGGGGTTTCGAGCAGGAACGAGGCCCAGAGGGTCGAGTTGGGATGCAGCCCCCGGCCCGAAAAGTGCCGCGCCGGCAGGCAGTGGATCGTGAGCCCGTCGCCCGCGTCGAGCGTCTCGTCCCAGTCCATCTCGGTAATGCACGCGGGATCATAGCCCCAGCGTTCGAGGTGTTCGCCTACACCGAGCGGGCAAACGACCCGCGCGATGCGCTCCCGCAACTCGCGCACCGTCCGGTAGTCGAGGTGGTCCATGTGGTCGTGGGTGATGAGGAGGTAGTCGATGGCCGGAATCGCCTCGGGCGTATAGCTGTCCATTCCCCGGAACGGTTTGAAGAGCAGCGACATGGGTAGTCCGCTGCGGAGCACCGGGTCGACCAGCAGCCGCTTGCCGCCGCTCTGGATGAAGCAGGAGGAGTGCCCGAACCAGACCAGCACCTCTTGGTCGCGGTCCAGCCCGTGCAGATCGACTTTCTCGGCCGGAAGAGCCGTTCGGGGGTAGAGCCGGGGCGGTTTGTTGAACAGAAAGTCCAGCATGGTCCCGACGAATCCTTTTCGGGAGACGATGCGCGGGGTCGGTTGGAGGTTTTGAAACTTTCCGTCGCGGAAATTCGGAGAGCGCCGGATGCGTTCCAAGCGTTCACCGCGTGGGGCGCGCCCGAAGACCGGATGGTTTACGATTAACGCACCGGCCAGTGCCAGCGCGAGGAAGATGCACGAAACGATCAAGAGCATACGGCGTATCTTTTTTCTCATTTTTTCGGAGTTGACTGCTGCAAAGGTACGCTGTCGGCGGCAAAATCCGCTATCCCGATTCCGGTTGTTACTACCTTTTTCACTGTATCGCACCGCCCGGACGCGCATGACCGTGTGCGGATGTCCCCTAACAGAGGTCTTGCACCGGCTTGGATTGGAATTTGCAGCAATTCCCTATATAAAATGCGATAAGTATGACCCGCTTGCTATTCCATAAATCCAGGCGTAAAGCCGTTGTCGTGACCGTCCTCGGTTTTGTGATCGGCGCGGGCGGCGGCCTGTGGCTGCAATATATGGACAACGACGTCCTGGGGTGGTGCTTTGTCATCACGGCCGTCTTCGTGCTGATCTACGGTTTCGGTTCGCTGTTCGACCGCAGGCCCTACCTGATCCTCACCGAACGGGGCATTACCGAACCGTTCTCGATCCGCGAGGAGATCGAGTGGGAGGCGATCGAACATGCCGACGATTTCTACTACCGGGGTCAGTACGTCGTCCGCCTGCTCCTCGACCGCCGGTACAAGGCCGGAATCATCACGCCGACCTGGTTCTGGCGCTTCGACCGGATCTATGCCCGCGAGGGCGTCAAGGCCCTCTACATCCGCACGAGCGGGCTGGAGATCAATTCCATGCGGCTGGTTGCGCTGATCGACTCGCTCCGAAAGGCGGACGCGGCGGAAAGAACCGCTATTCTCACTCAGTATCGCACCAAATAAAGCGGCTTTCGACCCGGGGCCGAGAGCCGCTTTGCAAGCAAGCGAAGCGCTATTGCGCCTCTCCGTCGCCTCCGTCGTTCGAGCCGTCCCAGGACGAATCCACATCCACCTCGAATTCGATCTGCAAATCGTTGAACCGCGCCGTCAACTCGAGCAGTTGGTTGCGCTCGATGCGCAGGGTGTCGGTGACCAGTCGCTCGTAAACTGGGGTCGTCTGGTCTTCGGCAAAGAGTTTCAGCCGCCACGAACTCTTCAGCCCCGGCAGCGTGGAGAAAGTCCCCAACGTAAACGCTCCCTCGCTGCGCGTCCCGAGGTCTGCGGTACGGACACGCCGGACCACCTCGCGCGGCTGATCGGGTTCTCCGTTCAGGGGAATGCGTGCTCCCACGTTGTCGAGCGACACCTCGACGGCCGAAATCTCCGGCGGCAGGTTCTCGAACCGGAAGCGCGTCACGCCGTGTACCCGTTGCAAAACGGTTTCGAACTCGTTGCTGCACGGACAGGTCACCTCGAACGGCAGGTACGAGCGGAAATGGTCGTCTCCACCGTCCCGATAGACGATAAACCGGGATTCGGGTGCGTCCGTCGTGCCGGTCATCGTTTTGGGCTCGGTGTTCGCCACCAATGCCAGCCGGTAGGCTCCGAACGGCAGCGGATCGTGGCGGAAGAGGTAACTGCCGTCGTCCGCTGTCCGCGCCTGAATCAGCTCGCCCTCCTCGATAAGCTGCCGCTCGTCGTAGAGCAGGTAGCGAAGCGAATGGATGCGACTGTTGAAACTCGGCTCCAGCTCCTCCGGATCGTAGGGCGGCCGGGTCCGGAACTTTTCGACCCGCACCGTGATCGCAACCCCGCCTCCTTCGGGCGGACAGGCGTCGAGGTCCTCCTCGATGCACGACACGCCGGCCAGCAGGCCCAGTAACGCAAATGGTATGTAATTCAAACTTTTCATGGCTTCGTAATTAATCTTCGGACGCTGCATTCCATTCGAAGAACGGGTCGAACAAATCGGCTGCATCGATCCAATTCCCGTTCGCATCGGTCGCCTCCACCAAATGGATGAGAAAGGGCTTTGCCGGTAAATCGTGTTCGTCGGTGGTCTGGAAGACGATACCCGTCATGCGACTCGCTGCCAGCGTGCGGGAGATCACCTGATCGGTCTTGTAGTTGTAGCCGCCGCTGGCGCCGGAGACGCGGATGTCGGATATTTCGAATCGCTGCTCCCTGGCCGGATCGACGAACAAAAAAGGCGAAAAGGCCGTCGAATTACTCTGGCATAGCTGGTAACGTTCGCCATTCAGATCATGGAAATCCACAGTGGTCGTACACCACGGCAGCACCCAAAGCCCCTCTTCGGAGTAATACATGTTTCCCATCGCATCGATCCCCTCGGCAAAGGGTCCGTCGAGCGGGGTAAGTGTCAATTCGAATGTATGCGGCGTCGGAGCGAACAGGAACCCGTCCGGAGAGGTGTGTTCCTTGACCATCGTCCGGAGCTTTCCCACGCGCCTTTCGGCCTGCAACGGCACGGACGGCATGGCGGAGTCGTGGAGGTCCGAACTTTTGGGAACCAGAAAGTCGGCCACGGCAACGTAAACCTCCCGATTCAGCATACGATAACCCGCGTTGATGTATTCGCCGGTTATGACCGTGTAGGTGATAAAGGGCGGGGTCCGCAGCGTGGGATCGTTCTCGTCGGCGACCACCGTCCCGGGAATCAGCGCCTTGTTCGTCGTGGCCGATCTCCAGTTGAGCAAGGCGACGATCCGGTATTCGCCCGGTCGCAATTCAACGCTGAAATCGACGGGAGAGAGACTGTTTTCCGTAAGATACATGTCATTGCCCCACCTCGAAGGTTTGCCGTCCAGGTAGATGGTGTCGGCGCAGTCCACGATCCAGCGTCCGTCCTGTTTCTTGAGAAGCAGGGCGAGTCCCTGGTTGAAGATCACGTTCCGGTATTCGGTTACGCGCGTCATCGGTTCGAGCGAGGTGTCGGTGTCGATGCGGGCTTTCAGGCTGAAGCGGACTCCGACCGTAGGCTTCTCAGCCGCCGGTGCTGTTTCTGCTTCCGGCTCCGAACAGCCGCCCAGTGCGAGCAGCGAACAGGCGAAGAGTAGGATGAGTTTTTTCATAGCCATGCGTTTTTAATTTGTCAGCCAGCCGAACTCTGCTTCGATACTGCTGTTTACCGGCACGTCGATGATCCGGTCGCAGCGCAGGCCGGCCCGGTTGACCGTAAAGCAGTCCGCAGCCACCGGAAGCCCCGCACCGGCCGTCGAGGCCGGAAGGAAGAGTTGCAGCTGCTTCGGTGTAAAGCAGGAGGCGACATGATCCCCAGTATGGTCGTTGCCGCAGATCGGCGTGGTGTCGTAATAGTCGAAAGTCATCCGAATTTGGAGCTGCGAATCGGAGGGGAGCAGAAAAGCACCCTCGATGCGCAGACTGCCGCGCAGATCGGTCCGATAGACTTGCAGCCCCTTGTCGGCCTGCGGCAGCGAGACCTTGAAATCGACCGCTTCGGGCTCGATCGTCTGCGTGAACGGTTCGGAGGCGTAGCCATCCGCCGTCAGCACGCCGTCGGCGCCGAAACGCAGCACGGTGGTTGGGTTGTCGTACTCGATGACGATCTTCGAAACCCGGTCGATCACCGACTCGACGTCGGCCGAGACCACGCTTTGGGGCTGCGACAGCGAACCCGCCATGCGGAAGATGTCGAAAACCACCTGCCCGGCGACGCGCGTAAGCGTCAACTGGATACGGCCCTGCTGCAAGAGCTCCTCGCCGCCCATGTCGATATAGCCGCAATAGCCGTCCGAGGCCGCTTCGCCCGTAGCGCACGCCAACCGCAGGTCGTTCCATCCGTCTCCGGCAGCGAAAGCCGTTCCCGCGGCCGTCTGCATCCCGAGCCACGGGGTGCCTTCGGGCTGGGCGATCATCAGAAACCGGTAATCAGATGCCTTCATCTCCGCGAGCGGCAGCTTGAGCATCTGTCCGTCGGCCACCGATTCAAAGCTGCGATCGTAGCGGTATTCATCCTGAGTGCCTGCGCTGCGCCGGAAGATGTAGAGCGGCGTTGCAAGCCCCGAGACGGGTGTCTTGGCAAGCCGCACGTCCACGGAACGGACCTCTTTGCAGGGAACGCACTCCTCTTGTCCCTCCTGCGTGCAGGCTGTCGTCAACAGCAGACAGAGCGGTGCGAAAATCCGATATATGTTGCGTCGTTTCATTTCGATTGATCTGTTATTCCCAAATTCCCGAATCTCCGTCCTGCTTCCGATCGATCGGAGCGTATCCGATTTCGACCCCTACGACGGGATAACCCGCCGTGATCCAAAGCGTCACATCCAATATCTCGTTGCGTTCGACTTTCTCCCAAAGGTCCAGTCGGACCGGTTGCAGACCCGCGCCCTCCACCGGTACGACCTCCACTGTCAGGTCGAGATCGGCACCGCCGGCAGGCGGGAGGATCAGGGGGCCTTCGAGCGTGGCGAAGCCCGTCTCGGTCAGTTGAACATAATCCGCTGCCGCAAGCGTTGCCTCCACGGCGGCCGAACCACTTACAGCGTCTGGCGTAACGCGCAACCCCGCATTTTCGGCCCGCAGCTCGACCCGCTCGATCTCTTCGAGAATGGAGTGCGGGGCGGTGTAAGGCACCTCGACGTATTGCACACCGTCGTGGTAGCCCCGCTTGAGGTGGATGTCGATCCGCGAGACGGCGCGCGTCAGACGGGCCGGAACCGTCTGATCGCTGCCGCCGAGGATGTAGACCCGATTGGCGTCCGAAGCCGGGTATTGCAGGAACAACTCGTCGGCCGAACCCCACATGGACGGGTCCTCCGGTTTTGGATGCATTTCGAAAGCGACCTCATCCCAATTTGTCCCGGGGGTGAGCGGCGCAGGTTCGAGGGTAAGAATTTCGCCCGATCCGCTTGCGAAGAGAAACTTGTAGCGACCGTTGGGCATCCGTACCGAGAGCGTGCCCCGGGGAGTCCAGCCATCGCGGAAAAGCGTATCGAAAAGGAAATCTTCGCCCTGCTGGCGGAATGCGTAGACCGCAATAGGCCGCGCTTGCTCCTGCTCCTGTTTCAATACGACACGCGTCTTCCCCGCAGCGGAAACACTGTCCGGCGCTGGTTCCGTATCCGTGCAGGCCGCCAGAGCGGCTGCCGTCAGGAAGATAGTGGTGAGTATCCGGTTATTCATGGCAGGTCGTTTTCTGTAATTGTCAGTCTATCTCTTCGTTTACGTAATTCGAGCCGTCCCAAACGGTATCGACCTCCACGTCGAATTCGACACCCGTCGTAAAGACGTTCTCGCCCAGCACGTAAACACGTATCAGCGTGGCCTTGTTGCGTTCCACGGGAATCTTGTTCTGAAGCGCGATATGGCGCACGTTGCCTTCGCCCGAGGTAAGCTCGATCGCCAGACCCGTCGAGGCGGTATCGTCGGCATTTGGGATCAGGTAGGTGCCCTTGAGGTGCGCCGAACCCGCGATCACGTCGGTGGGTTGTACGTTCTCGAAATCGTATTCCGGATCGCCTACGCGCGTTTTCGTTCCGGTACCCATCGTCAGAGCGTCTGCCGGAGCGGCGATCGTGTGCTCCGAATCGAATACGCCCGCCGCTTTCTCGCCCGAGAGACCCAGGAAATGGTTGGCATCGGTGTAGGCGAATTTGACCTTGGCCAGTTTTTCGGGACCGAATACATCGTCGCCGGGCTTCTCGTCATAGGCACCCGTAGCGGCATCCTTGTCGGCCCGCACGAAGAGTATGTCGACGCGCGATACGGCGCGGCGAAGCGTGGCGCTTACGGTCTGCTTCGGACCGTCGAGCGATATGGTGTAGGGAGCAACCGCATCGAGGGCCTTGTTGAGCATGAACGCCGCCGGGAAGCTCCCGCCCGTATGCGTCACGTAGAGGCCATCGGAGAGTACGGCACCGGCAAACTCCGGCCACGTGTAGTTACCGGCCGTCACCAGTCCGTAGGAGGGCAGAAACTTGTAGTCGCCGGCAGGCAGCTGGACGCTTCCCGAAAGCGACTTGCCGTCGTATTGCATGCCGCCGACCGGAATGTCCTGCACGTAGACGTAATCCGTACCGTTGTTCTTGAATGCGAGAATGCGGAATTCGTCAGCCGAATAGACCGGGCCGCGGGCACTCTGCGGTGCGCGGAGTGCGAACTGCACGTTTCCGGCGGTTTCCGGCGCGGCGAATTCCGGTTCCGCACCGTCGTTGGAGCAGGCCGCAGCAGCGGCAAAAGCAGTAAAGACAAAGAGGTTGTAAAGTTTTTTCATGATTTTTTTGATCTATAATAAGTTAATAAAGGTTTACCAGTCGAAACTCAGGTCGTCGAACCAGGCCAGGTTCCAGGCGGCGTCCGCCGAGCCGTTTTCCGACGCCAGCATGAAGCAGTACTCCGCTTTTTCGCGGTCTCCGTCGATCAGATAGAGTACGCCCAGGTTGTTCAGCGAGCGCGGATCGTCGGCACAGCGGCTCAGACACTGACGTGCCGTCTGCACGTCGCCCCGCCGAAAGGCAAGCGTGGCCATGTTGTTGCAGGCGCACGGATCGTCGGGGTAGTACTCCAGCGCCACGGCGCAGACATAGGCCCGCTCGGGCGAATCCACCGGATAGGAGGCCGCCAGCCGGCACATCTCGCCGATGCTCAGCCACTCGGGGTGCGAACGGATCAGCTCCCGGCACTGCTCCACGGTGAAATCGGGCAGCGTGTAGTCGATCCGGTAGTCCACTCTGCGCAACTGCGGATAGACCTCGCGCAGCAGCTTGTTGTAGGTTTTGCCGTTGTCGATCCGGCGGATGAACGCATCCCGGGCATCGGGGTCGGCCACCGTGTCGATCACGGCCAGCACGTCGTCGCGGGCAGGCAGTTCGGAGACGACCACCCAGCGGCGCAGGCTGTCCCAGTCCTCGGGTACGGTCGCGGTGGTGAAATCGGCATCCGTGAGGCCGAACTGCTCCTTGAGGTAGCTCTGGATCGAACGGACGCGGTTGGCCGCAAGACGCGTGTTGAATGCGTAGGTATCTTCGGGCGAGGCATAGCCTTTCAAAAAGACGTTGTCGACCGAAAGCGTATCGTTGTGCAGGACGCCCGTCGTCAGGCTGTCGATGCGTTGGAGCTGGCGGCGGTTGTCGGCGAATCCGCGCAGCAGCACCGAACGACCCTGCGGAAAGTGCACGACGGCGGTGATCTGTTCGCCCCGGCGCTTCGCCGGCCCGGGAGCGGGCACCAGAAACGACAACTGCGGTTGTACGGGTGCGGCGATCCGGTCGAGAACCAGCGGCGAAAGGCTCCATTCGTGTCCGGCGCATCCCAGCAGATCGCGGTAGAGGACCAGTTTCCCGCCCGCCATCCACGATTCAAAGGGAATGTGTCCCGTGTAGCGGAGCGTATTTTCTGCCGGACTTTTGCGTTTGTGACGCACGACGACATTGCCGAAAGCACCGTCGGGCACGGCCGGCGTTCCGTAGAGCCGCTCGCGGCGCTCGTTGACTTTCTGACGGATACGGCCCGTGAAAACCACCGGAGCGAGCTGCACCCGATTCTCGCCGTTCATCACCACGGGCGTCAGCACCAGCTGCTCGTTGGCTGTCAGCTGGGGCGCGTCGGCTCCCACCGTGAACGCTACGTGCAGGCGATCGCCCTCCCGGAAGACGGCCGGTTTTCCCTCCTGGCCGTAGGCTGTCACGGAGATGAGCAGCCATGCGGCCAGTAAGCCCGGAATGCGGTATTTTGCAGTGTGTTTCATATGCTTATTTGATTATGAAAATAAGGCTCAGTCCTATCTTTGTCGGGCCGAAATAGTTGCGCGAACGGGTCCGGATCGCCTCGCCGCATGCGGCGATGGGATACTTGCGGTCCCAAAGGCGGGCATACCCCACGCCGATGGTCGCTTCGAGGTTCCAGCGTCTGCCGATCAGCCATTGATAACCGTACGAAAGGCCGGCCCCGTAGAGGTGTCCCTGGTAGCGGTTGTGGTGGAAATTGGAGTTGAAATTGATTCCGCCCACATTGTATTCGGCATAGTGGGCGTGCAGGCCGAAGAAATGGCCGTTGAACCGCTCGCAGAGCCAGTAGCGCACCTCGGGCTGGATCAACCAGTGCTTCCACCGCGCATCGCCGAATTTCCACGGGTTGTAGTTTCCCGAAACGTCGAGCGTTACGCGGGGTCCCAACCCGGCTTCGACGCCCAGGTTGATCGTAGCCGTTGCATCGTAGAGCAGGTTGCTCTTGACAGCCCATTTCTGGGCATGCGACGAGTTTATGGAGGCCAGCAGCAGCGCCAGCATTAAATAATACTTATTCATTCCATTCGAAATTATGGTCTCCGTCTGCGTGGAAACGTGCCTGTTCCAAAAGACCGCAAACACGGTCGGAACGTGCAAATGATTTGCCAAAAACGGGCGCGATGCAGGCTGAATTTTTCGCCTCCCGGAGCGGCTGCCCGGGCGACTCTTTGATACGCAACTCGTTGGGGGATGTTCTCAGGCCCGGTTTTTGTTGCGGATCGAGGCAAATCGACCGACATTGAAAACTGTTATCATCGGGGCGGGCTTTTCGGGACTTTCGGCCGCCTGCTACATGGCACGCGCAGGGCACGAGGTCGTCCTGCTGGAGAAGAACGCCGCACCCGGTGGCCGGGCGCGCCAGCTGGTCCGCGACGGCTTCCGGTTCGACATGGGACCGACTTTCTACTGGATGCCCGACCTGATCGAGGCGTTCTTTGCCGATTTCGGGAAAACCCCCAAAGACTATTACGAGCTCCTGCGGCTCGATCCCTCCTATGAAATCGTCTTCGGTCCGGACGACCGGCTGGCGCTGCCTGCCGGGCCGCGTGCCGTCGGGGAGCTGTTCGAGCGGATCGAACCGGGCAGCGGGCGCTTTCTTTCGGACTTTCTCCGCTCGGCCCGCTACAACTACCGCGTGGCCGTCGACAAGGTGATCCATAAACCGGGGGACTCGGCGCTGGAGCTGCTCATGCCCGAGACGCTTGCGCGGGTGCCGCAATTTCTCCTCAGTCTCCGGCATACCGTCCGCCGCGGGGTGAAAGACGAACGCCTGAGGCGGATACTGGAGTTTCCGGCGCTCTTTCTGGGTGCCCGGCCGGATAATACGCCCTCGTTCTACCGATTCATGAATCATGCGGACATGGGGTTGGGCACGTGGCACATCGCAGGCGGCATGGTGCGGCTGGTCGAAGCGCTGAAACAACTGGCCGAGAGCCTGGGGGCGCGCATTCTGACCGAACAACCTGCCCGCGAGATCGTCGTTGCGGCGGATCGGGCCGTCGGCGTGCGGACCCCGCAGGCGTTCTTCGAAGCGGATACCGTCATTTCGAGCGCCGATTACCGCCATACCGAGCGGCTGCTGCCGTCGGCTTGCCGCAACTATTCGGAAATGTACTGGCAGCATCGCGTTTTCGCGCCGTCGGCTCTGATCTATTACATCGGTTTCGGCCGGCGCCTCGAACGGGTCAGCCACCATACGCTCTTTTTCGACACCTCCTTCGAGGAGCATGCCGCCAAGATATACGACTCGCCCGGATGGCCCGACAAGCCGCTCTTTTACGCCAGTTTTCCCTCGCAGAGCGATCCGACCCTCTGCCCGGCCGGTTGTGAAATGGCCATTATCCTGATTCCGACGGCTGCCGGGCTGCCGGATACGCCCGCCGTGCGCGAACGCTACTACCATCAGGTGATGGACCGGATGGAGGCGCTGACCCGTCAGAAACTGCGCGGACACGTCCTTTTCCGCGAGTCCTATGCCGCATCGGATTTCGTGCGCGACTACCATGCCGCCAAGGGCAATGCCTACGGCCTGGCCAATATCCTCACGCAGACCGCTTTCATGCGGCCCAAAATCCGCAACCGCAAACTGCCGAACCTCTTTTATACCGGCCAGCTGACCGTTCCGGGCGCGGGCGTTCCGACGGCCCTCGTCTCGGGCAAGCTGGCCGCCGGGTGTGCGCTGTCACGAATAGCAATTCCCTGTCCACATGAAACATACGATTATGGATCCACTCTACGATAAGGTCTGTTTCGCCGCGAGCCGCCTCGTGACCCGCCATTACAGCACCTCGTTTTCGGTGGGCGTGCGCTGCCTGGGACCCGAGATACGGGATGCCGTCTACGGGGTTTACGGTTTCGTCCGCCTGGCCGACGAGATCGTCGATACGTTTCTCGACCAGGACCGGGAGCGGCTGCTGGACGAATTCGAAGCCGAATATTACCGTGCCCTCCGACGGGGCGTGAGCACCAATCCGGTAATCCATGCTTTCTGCCGGGTCGTGACACGTTACGCAATCGACGACGAACTGGTACGGGCTTTTCTCCGCAGCATGCGTTGCGATCTGCATCAGTCGCGCTACTCGGAGGAAGAACTCGGGCGGTATATCTACGGTTCTGCCGAGGTCGTCGGGCTGATCTGCCTGCGGATTTTCGTGCAGGGCGATGGAAACCTGTACCGCGAACTCGAGCCCCACGCCCGCAGTCTGGGTGCTGCTTTCCAGAAAGTCAATTTCCTGCGCGATCTGCGAAGCGACAGCCTGGAACTGCACCGCCACTATTTCCCCCATCTGAAAGACGGACCGCTGACCGAGCGGACCAAGCAACTGATCCTCGACGACATTTACCGCGATTTCGCGCATGCCCAGGAGGGCATTCGCCGCTTGCCGGAGTGTGCGCGGCTGGGGGTCTATACCGCTTACCTCTACTATCTTTCGCTTGCCCAGACCATTGCCGCAACCCCCTCCGAACGGTTGCTGGACACGCGAATCCGCGTCTCGAATCTGCGTAAGGCGCTGCTGTTCGGCCGGGCCTACGTCACCCGTAAATCCCTGCGCGCATGGTGATACTGGTCGATACAGAGGACAATCCCATAGGAACGGCGTCCAAGATCGACGCGCACCGGCGGGGCCTGCTGCACCGGGCCGTCTCGGTCCTGCTGTTCAACAGCCGGGACGAACTGCTGATCCAGCGCCGTGCCGCCTCGAAATACCATTCGGGCGGTCTGTGGGCCAACTCCTGTTGCAGCCATCCGGCGGTAGGGGAGCCGGTCGCCCGGGCCGCCGAGCGGCGCCTGCGGGAAGAACTGGGCATTTCGGCCCGGCTTCACCACCTGCGGACGTTCATTTACCGGGCCCGGCTCGACCGGGGGATGGTGGAGCACGAACTGGATCATGTTTTCGTGGGACGGAGCGACCGGGTTCCCGCGCCCGATCCGGCCGAAATTTCCGACTGGCGCTATGTCTCCTTGCCTTGCGTTTGCGAGGATATGCGGCTGCATCCCGAGCTTTATGCGGTTTGGTTTCGGATCATGCTGTGCGGTTACGAACACGGGGAGCGATGAGAACGGCAATCATAGGAGCCGGAATCGGCGGACTGGCAGCGGCCATCCGCCTGGCCGCCGCAGGGGACGAGGTGACCGTCTGGGAGCAGAACCCCGTGCCGGGCGGGAAAATGGGGGAGTTGCGCCTGGGACCCTACCGCTTCGATACGGGGCCCTCGCTGTTCACCTTGCCCGAACTGGTCGGCGAGCTTTTCGCGCGCTGCGGCGAGCGGATGGAAGATCGCCTGCCCGTGCGCAGGCTCGACGCTTCGTGCCGCTACTTTTTCCCCGACGGGAGTGGATTCGTATTCTACGACGACCCGCAACGCCTGTCGCACGAGCTCGCGCGGCAGGGGATCGACGGCTTTCCGGCTATCGCCAAGCGGCTCGAAGCGGCCCGCGAGACCTACCGTCTGAGCGCTCCGGTATTTCTCTTCAGCAATTTCCACCGGCTTTCGAATTTCAATACGCCGCCCTATCGGGCGATCGCTTCGAAATTGGGCCGCCTCGATTTTCTGAGGACCATGCACGGTGCCGACCGGCGCGATTTCGACGATCCGCGCCTCGTCCAACTCTTCGACCGTTACGCGACCTACAACGGTTCGAGTCCCTACCGCGCTCCGGCCACGCTGAACATGATCGCGCATTTGGAGCACAACCTCGGCGCCTGGTTTCCCGACAACGGCATTTATTCCATCGCCGAAGAGCTCTGTGCGCTCGCCCGACGGCAGGGGGTGCTGTTCCGCTTTTCGTCGCCCGTCGAGCGGATCGTCGTGAAGCAGGGCCGGGCCGTCGGTTTGGTGGTCGGCGGCGAAACGCTCGGCTACGACCGGATCGTTTCGGATGTCGATGTCCGCGGCCTCTCCGAGCGGCTTCTTCCGGAGCATCCCCTGCGAAAACGGCTGCATCGGGCCGAACCCTCCTCTTCGGCCCTGATCTTTTACTGGGGTATGGCGCGGCGGTTCCCGCAGTTAGGGCTGCACAACGTCCTCTTTTCGGCCGACTACCGGGCCGAATTCCGGCACCTGTTCCGTGCCGGCGACATCGCCTACGATCCGACCGTCTACCTGTTCATCAGCTCCAAGGTCGTGGCAGGGGATGCTCCCGCGGGGTGCGAGAACTGGTACGCGATGGTCAACGCTCCGGCCGACCGCGGGCAGGACTGGGCCCGGATCGTCGCACGCACGCGCGAACGGGTACTGCAAAAGATCGGCAAGATGCTCCATACGCCTGTCGAAGACGCGATCGTGACCGAGAAGATTTGCACGCCGCCCGATATAGCCGCACAGACGATGAGCGCCTGCGGGGCCCTCTACGGCACCTCGTCCAATTCGCCGCTGGCGGCGTTCCTGCGCCATCCCAACTCGCTCCCATCCATCCGCGGGCTCTATTTCGCGGGCGGCAGCGTCCATCCCGGAGGCGGCATTCCGCTGTCGCTGGCCAGTGCGAAGATCGTGTGCGACGAAATTGCAGCCGGAAGATGACCTGTGCCGAACACATACGGACACTGGAACCCCGAATGGCCGGGATTTTCGCCCGCTTCTATGCCGTGGGACTGCTGCTCTGGCTGCTGCCGCCGACGCGCCCCCTGTTCGTGGCGATCACCTCGCCGTCGCTGCTGCTGACCGTCGCCACCGCGTTCGTTTTCCACCGTCGCTGGAACGGGCGGACCGTCGTTTGGTTTGCTTTTATCGTAATCTCGGCGTTCATGCTTGAGTGGGCGGGCGTGCATGACGAGCGCCTTTTCGGTCGTTACGCCTACGGACCCGGGCTTGCGCCGATGGTGGATGGGACACCCCTGATTATCGGGCTGAACTGGCTGTGGCTCGTCTATGCTTCGCACGATCTGGCGGCCCGCGTGGCGAGCGGGCTGGTTTTACGGATCGTGGCGGGCAGCCTCTTCATGGTCGGCTACGACCTGGCGATGGAGTGGGCGGCCCCGGCCATGCGCATGTGGCGATTCGATACGGACTACGCGCCGCTGCGCAATTTCGTCGTATGGTTCGCGGTGGCGCTCGTTTACCAGAGCGGCTCCGAAGCGCTGGCTCTTGAAAGCGACAACCGCCCGGCCCGCATCCTGTTCTGTTTGCAAATCGCTTTCTTTGTCTTAATCGGTCTTCTTTCGCAACTCTTTCCGCTGTGATTCCCGCCCGTCATACCCCTTTCGGCCGGCTTGTCGCCGGTGTCTGCGCAGGTCCGCTGCTCGACCGTGCGTTCCGCGAGGTGCGCATTCAGGACCTGGTCGAGGACCCCGGTTTGCCCGTTCTGATGCTCGCCAACCATTTCAGCTGGTGGGACGGTTTTATCCAGTACCGGATCGACCGGATGCTCTTTCGGCGCAAAATATTCGCCATGATGCTGGAAGAGCAACTGCGGCAGCACCGGATTCTGGCCCGCTGCGGCTGTTTCTCGGTCCGCAGGAGCAGCCGCAGCATCCTCACGTCGCTCGACTATGCGGCTGATCTGATGCGCTCGGCAGAAAACATGCTGCTGCTCTTTCCCCAGGGGAAGATCGAGAGCATCCACCTCGCAACGCCCGGTTTCGGGAGCGGGATCGATTACCTGCGGGAGCGTATCGGATGCGACTATGCCATTCTTCTGAACGTCAATCTCCCCGACTACGGTTCTGAGCGCAAACCGACGCTCTACTGCTACCTGCGGATACTCGACGGCCCGTCGGCCGGCGACGGACATGCACTCCGTGGGGAGTGGGAGCGCTTCTACGCCGATTGTAAAAAGCGTCGGACGGAGGCCCTATGATCGTCCTGGGCTGGATTTTCTTCGCTTTCGGGCTGGTGCGCCTCGCGGTCGGTTTCGTAAACTGGGCGAGCAGACCCTACCTGCCCCGGAGCAGGGAGCTGTTCGCGCCGCAATCGGAGGTGTCGGTGCTGATACCGGCCCGCAACGAGGAGCTCAATATCGGTCATCTGCTGCAAGACCTCGGCCGGGAGCGCGCCGCGATCCGTGAAATCCTCGTCTACGACGACCATTCGACCGATGCAACCGCGTCCATTGTCCGGCGCTTCGCCCGGAAGAACCCGCTGGTGCGGCTGCTCCCTGCCGAGCCCCTGCCGGCCGGCTGGCTGGGAAAGAACCACGCCTGCCACTGCCTCTCCCGCGAGGCTGCGGGGCGTTACCTGCTTTTTCTCGATGCGGATGTCCGCATCCGCGGACAGGCGGTTGCGCGTGCGTTGGAGTACGTGCAGCGGACGGGTGTCGAGCTGCTGTCCGTTTTCCCGCACCAGCTGATGCCCGATCCCGGGACGCGGATGGCCGTCCCGCTGATGAACTGGATCTTGCTGAGCCTCTTGCCGCTCGACGCTGTTCGCCGGGCACCGCAGGAGGCGCTCTGTGCGGCCAACGGGCAGTTTCTCTTTTTCGAAGCGGCCCTCTACCGCACCGTGCAGCCTCATCGGAAATTCCGGGCGGCGCCCGTGGAAGACATGGCCATTGCCCGCGAATACAAACGCTGCGGCCATCCGGTCGCCGTGCTGCTCGGGTGCGGCGATGTCGAGTGTACCATGTATACGAGCCTCGGGGATGCGGTGGCCGGGTTTTCAAAAAACTTTTTCAGTTTTTTCGGCGGCAGCGAATGGCTCTGCTACCTCTTCGTAGTCGCCACCACGGCGGCTCCCTTTCTTGTTTTTCTCTTTTTGGGGACGCTTCCCGGCCTGATCTACCTTATCGTAATCGTTTTGATCCGCATCTTCGTGAGCCTTGCAAGCCGCCAGTCCGCCCGGATGAATGTGCTGCTGCTGATTCCGCAACAACTCGTCCTGTGGCGGATCGTTGTGAACGCCTCCGTCCGCAAACGGAAAAGGCGTCTGCTATGGAAAGGTCGCAATATTTACATCGAGCAGTAGGGTGTCGCCTTGAAATCGGCCGCATTTTCCTATCTTTGTCTCGGATAAGAAATTTTTGCGTATCTGTCTGAATGACAGCGTTGAGTAGTGAGAAAGAAAGTTGTTGGTAACGATTTAGCGACCATGTAACTGCGCTGAACTGCTGCGCTTTGCATCTCGTCAAACAACTCTATGCAAATATACATCAAATATCGGATATGGCAAAAGATTTCCATATATTTGTGGACAACAATACTCTTTTATTATGGGAACCTCGATTTTTGAAGACGCTGTAAAGGCTTACGCCAAATATTGTGAGAGGAATGGTTATATATTTAGCCAGCCGAATGAACAATTGTCTATGGTAGGGCGTAAATATGTCCATCTGGAGAATACCAACGGAAAGTTAGCTAAATATGAAATAGCGACCAAGAAGATTATAACCAACGATAGAAAGCAGGCTTAAAACCTGCTTTTATTTTTATCGTCCTTTCGTCTTTTCCCCAACAACGGTATAACCATATTAAGGCTCCCTGCTTCATTTAGAAACGGAGAGCTTTTCTTTTTTTCAGGTCGGGATTCCCCGATCCATAGCTGCGAATAGTGCAGGCACTATTCTTACTTTCTCGAATCTGCCTAATAATTCGTTTACCTCCATTTTTGCTGTCTTCCCATCGTATCGTGACGTCGTTACGTTGCAGGTGCAAAGGTGTTTACGAGGTCTTCACGGACGTACAAGGTCGAGCCTTGCGGTTTGGCAAAAAATCTTCCCTGCGCCCTGCGGTTGCGAGGTATTTTTCGTCAAAACCTTGTACGTCCTAACCTCTACACCGAAAAGCCCCTGAAACGAAACGACCGATACGACCGAAAGACGCATAAAAAAAATGTCGGATAAACGAGCGGCAGATTAGGATAAGAAACTCACTCCCTCCACTCTCAAATCCGCATTAGATTCAAAAACAACAATAGTTATGAAACCAATTAAGATTATCAAAACAGTATTACGCGCCCTTGTAGCCGTTCCGTGTGCCATTTTTCTTTGGGTGGTGTATTTCACCGTCGGAATGTTTGAAGCCCTGATAAGCGGCGTGTTGCAGATTGTGTGGGGCATCGTCCTGTTCGGTTTTTCCCTCGTGTGCATCATCGGAGTTTTTGTTTGGATATTAACGCTTTAATAAGATAGAATATGAAACGATATGGAAAGACAGTAGCACAGCAATGCAAGTATTACAAAGTGGGAAACATCTTCGAGTATATGGTGGAAACCTATCTGAACGGCAATATCAGCACGTTTAAGGCACTCTATAAAGAATTATGCGGGGAAGCGAAGCGGGATTTTATACAATACGCTTTTAGCGAGGTTCATCCTCAATACCTGCAAGAGATTATCGTGGCGACCGTGCGATAAAACACTCCAAAAACAAGAGTATTAACAATCAAAATAACAGCATTATGAACGTAACGATTGAATCCTTTTTCTGCTCTTATAGCGCAGAGGTTACGGAGGCTTACTTCCGACTGATAAATACCATCCTTTTCGCCGTCGATGAAGACGGATTGCGACGAGGTATCGAACATCTGAAAACCCAAATCCCGCTCGACGATTATTTCGTGTACGGCTTCGGTGCTCATCATCTATGGGTACACCAGCGCAAGGCCAGCGACCGGACAAAGTATTTTGAGTGCAGACTAATGAAAGCGGAATTTTAACCCCTCAAACAGACAGGACAATGAAAACGAAGATGACAGTAAACGGCGTGTCGGTTTGCCCGACAGGAGAAGAAAGACACGAGTATTTCACCCCTGCTTTTGCCCGCAGGACGAGGAAGCAACTTTGCCAATACGACTACCGCCATACGGACAGCGAACTGTTCTCCTGCGTCGCACCCACATTGGAGGAGTGCCGCAATAAACGAGATAGATGGCTGAATAATAGAAACAATAAATAGAATGACTTATGAAAACGACAACAGCAAATTACGAAACATTGATAGTAACTTTCACAGAGCCGATCCGCTCATTGGATTACATTTTCGACGACGCAGAAGCGTGGGGCGCGGCTTCGCTCAAAGAATGGATCGACAGCTATGAAAGTACCCGTTTCACGCCGACGGACGACCGGACGGCAGTCATTACCTCCGAATACAACATGGACTGCGTGAGAGAGTGGCTCGAACGTTATATGCCTATTGGCAGTCTTGTTTCAGCTTAATCCCCAATATTAACCCCATAAATTCGGAAGCCATGAAACCTATACAGGAATATACCAAACAAGAGAAAATAGCGGCCATATTGGAATACAATCCGTGCCGGACAGAGCGTAACGCAGTTTTGCGTTACCTCTTGGCCGTCCGCAGGGACAACGCCGAGGAGATTGCCTATTTCGAGGGCTTCGGCGACAGCGTGCACAAAATCATCCTGAACGTGCGGACATACGAACGCGGCCTGCTGTTCGGCTATACTGCCAAACGGTTCGACAAGTACGGTTGGATTCGGGGTATGCTCCCTATTGTGGAGCGCATCGAGTTGGATATACTTAACACAATCCATATCGGGCAGTCGATAGACGGAACGTATGCCGTTACGGTCGATTGGAGTACGGGCGGCGCAGGCGGTGGCAGTCATCCGTCGGTGTGGGACGAGCCGATAGCCGATTACAAGGAAGCGGTAAAACGAGGCATTGCTGAATTGGAAAAACGATATGCCTATGCGTGGGAACATATTTCCGACAGTTGTAACTACAACGCCCGGAAAATCCGGCAACTTACGGCCAAACTCAAAGAGGTTAAGCGGCACTATCTGGAGCCGAAACAGCTATCCCTGTTCGATTGCGCCTGAACCCCTTGATTAAACGAAGCCCTCCGGCGGCTCGAAGCTGTCGGAGGGCTTTCTCATTTCTGTTTGCAAGCCGGATTAAATCGGGCGTAACTTTTCCATATCCCGCCACATGCGGCTCTTTTCCCCTTTGACCGTCGCAAGGTTTTCAAAGATGATTTGCTTGGGCAGCACCTTGTGGCAAAAGTAGCTCGAACCGAAGAAAACGGCGTTCTTGTCGGAGTAGTGGATGCGCTTGTCGAACAGAAGCATCTGCATTTCCCGCTGCTTGAACAAACGGCAGGGAGCGTTGCTGTTCAGCCATAGATTCGACAGCAGGAGGGCGAACGGCTTTCCCAGCGTAAGACAGCGTTCCACGACCTCCTGTTTGCGGCTGAACGGCGGGTTGGACACGATGATGTCCCACCGCTGCGGCTCATACTCGAAGAAGTCCTGCCCCGTGAAGATATGCGAATACTCGACCTTGTAACCCGCCTCTTTCAAGGCGAGGACAAACTCGCTGTTTTCGGTATCGAACGGACACCAGACAACGGCGTTCCGGGGCAGGTATTTGATGATCGGCAGCACCGCATGATGCGGTGTGTACTGCTCGTCGCCCTGCGGACGTTTCTTGTATCCGGCATAAATCATTTCAGAACCTCCTCTTTTTCTTCGTTCTCGTTGTTGAAGCTGAAAGACAGTTCGGTGCATTGCCCGAAGTTGTCCTCGACGTAGATGTCGATGGTCTGCTGATCCGACGAGGCGGAGGTGTAGTAGAGCCTGAACACCTCCCGTTCGAGCGTGTAGCGGTCGTTGGGCAGGAACACCGTGCCGTCGTCCATGCGCAGCTCACCTTTGCCGTCGGGTTGGAAGTAGCGGATCGTGTACCGCGCCTCGTCGTAGCGGCCTGCGCGTTTGAGTTCGCACCGTATCTCGGCGGTTTCGCCCCGCACGATTCTCTCCTGCACGGGCATCGTTTCCACCGTGAACGGATATGCCTGCTGAATGTCCACCTCGTTGTCGCAGGAGGAGAGCAAACAGGTTACCATGCCGATGAAAAGAAAAAATCCCGTTCTTATAAAGCTGATACTTTTCGTCATAATCTGTTTTTTACTGATTTGTTGTTCGTTACTTTTTCACTCAATTTCATTTGTAGATGCTCGTTCAGGTCTTTGCTTCCGGCATATACACCCGAACAATCTACTGCTCTTTCCTTGTACCGGGCACGCAGGGCTTCAAACGTCCTCCGTCCGGCCTCGTCGTTGTCCAGATAGCAGTTTATTTTCCCGTATCCGTCCAGATGGCGGAACGCTCTGGCAAGGTTGCCGACCGAATTAAGCACCACCGCATCGTTTCCTTTGGAGAGGCCGAGCGTCGCGGCGGAAAGGAAGTCGAAGAAGCCCTCGAACACGTCGCAGGCTCCCGTCGGGCTTTGCTGCCGCGACACAAGGGAGATGTCTTTCGGCGGTATGCACCCCTTGAACTGCCTGCTTCGCAGCTCCCATCCTCCGGCCACGTTCGGGAAGCCGATAGCGAAATACGGTTTCCCATGCACGCGGTAGCTGACTTCCCGACAATGCCGGACGGCCACATCGGGCGGTATGCCCCGCTCGGAAAGATAGCCTTTCAGTACGTCGTAGGCCAAAGCCTTTTCCTCGACCTGCTGGAATGCAGGCTCCGACACCTTTTCCCGGACAGGTGGCGGCAGGCCGACCGGAACGGACACCCCCGCCGCCGTGTCCGAGATATAGCGCGTCTGCGCAAGAAAATCCGTGCTGCGGATCAGCTCTCCGGCAAGGGTGAAGATGTCGCCGCCGCGTCCCAGACCGAAATCGAACCATATATTCCTGTCGGTATTCACTTTGAACGAGGGCGTCTTTTCCTCGCGGTAAGGGGCATTGTACCACAAGTCGTTTCTTTTCTGCCACACCGGATTGCACCCCAGCCGTTGAAGAAAGACGCTCAACGGCAACCGACGCATTTCCTCTATGGTCATATCAGGCCGTCAGTTGATGATGAATTTCAGCCCTATGCCGTATTGCGTATGGAACCGTCCCGTCGAGCCGCCCCACAAGCACCGCTCGCGCACGTTCACCACAAGGGCGATGCGGTCTGCGAGGTAGGCTTCCGCTTCGAGCGACACCGCCCCGCCGTAGATGAACGCATCCTTATCCGTGAGGCGCGAGCCGTCGAACAGCACCTTGTCGCCCCAATTCACCGTTTCGTACCCCGCGAGTGCGGAGCCGCCGAGGTAGAGAAAGAAAATCTTGCGGGCGTCGGAGAGGAAGTTGTAGTAGAACCCGCCCTCCGCCGTAAACTGCGCCGTCGGAATCCGTGTGCCCTTGTAGGGGTTGTAGCGTTGCAGGTACTCACCGCCGAACACCCACTTGTTGCCGCCTTTGGTATAGGACGCCAACGCCGCTCCGACGTAGTAGCCCGCATCGTTGCGGTTGGCGTGCGAATAGAACCCGTCGGCCATGCCGCCCCGAAGCTCGATGCCCCGCATCTTGGGGAGGCATCGTTGCGCGTCGGCCTGCCCCGTAAACAGGGCAAGCGACGCGACGAGAAGAAACAAAAACCGCTTCATGGTTACTGCACTTTGAGTTCATTGATGACGTTGGCACGCACGAGGTCTTCGTTCTCGATGGTGAACGACTGATGGCGGCCTCCGTTCTTTTCGTTCAGCTCCACGACGAGGCACTTATCGTCGGGAATGGTGAATTTCTCCATCGTGAACACCGTGCGCTCGTCTTTCTTTCCGGCCACGCGCGTAGCATAGTTGTAGGCACGCAGGGGGAAGATCACCTGCTCCTGCATGGCGGTACGCTTGGCGACTTTTTTATCGACGATTTTGAACGTGACGAAATCGACGTCGAACGGCACGTTGGAGCCGTTCTTGATCTGCGTGTGGAAATAGAGCAGCCCGTTGTGGGTGTAGATGCCTTTGAGAAGATACTGCACGCCGAACCGCTTGCAGCCGATGTGCTTGACCTCGCGCTTGTCCTGCTTGTGGATGGACTTCATAATCAGACGCACGAGCAGCGGCGATTCGCTTCCCAGCTCCGTCAGGTACACCTCCATTGCGTTATTCGGGCGGTTCACCGTGCTGCCGTCATGGATGAAATCGTGCATCTCGACGTTGAGCAACAGCGGCTCCGTGGCATAACGGACGTTGAACGTGTAGAACGAGCCGTCCTCGGTAATGACCGACATATTGGTTTCCGCCCGGAAATCGCGCACGGTAGCCTTTACGCGGATGACGTTCTCCGCGCCGTCGGCCTTGCCCGCGATCAGGTTCGGGGAACCCAGATCGACGTAGCGCACTGCCGCCGGAAAGATGACGTGTACGGTCTTGTCGTAGGTTACCTCCAGCCCGTGCGGAGGGATCATGCGGTCGAACGAGAGCTTGCGCGTGAGGCCGTGAAAGAGGTCGCCGTCCTGCTCCGCCTGCGGATAGACCTCTTTGCAGAGGGACACGTCCTGCGGCTGCTCCGCCGCCTCGACGGTCTGCACCTGCGCGGCGTTCTGTTCGTTCGTTACTTCCTGCGCGTTTACCGCGCCCATGCCCAGCGTGAGGGCGAACATCATTACAAAATACTTTTTCATTTTACTGTGGATTTAGTGGCGGGGTTAAGAACCCCGATTTGTGAATAAATAAATGGTTACTTGTTGCTGCTTCTTCTAATCTTCCGGTTGGTAAAGCATGACCTTATACCCGGCTTTCAGATGCACCTTGACGGTGCGCATCTTCTTTGCGATATACTGGCTCGTGCCCTGAATCAACCCTTTGCCGAGGTCGGAGGCGAGCTGCGCCCCTGCATCGGTGGAGATGTTGATGCTGCTGCCGAGCGACGAACCCATGTTGGCCGCGACCTCTTTGGCCGCACTCACCTCCATCGAATTGGGGATGAAGATGCCCTCCTGTCCGTCGCTGTCGAAGACCGTCAGCTCGACGGGAATAATCGTCCCGCGATACTCCAGCGAGGTGATGTCGATACCGAGCCGCTCGCCCTGCACCCGTGCCGCACCCACGACGACCGTATTACGGGGGATGCGCATTCCGGCCACCTGCATCGGCTCCAGCAGCCGCAGGCGGACGGCCTGCCCGTCGGTGATGGTCTGGTTGCCGTGTACGCACGCCGGAATGGTGTTGCGCCCGGCTGCCGCCGCGCTTCCGATAGCCGTATGGAATCCGAAATTGCGTTCGGCGGTCTGTGCCCTGACGAACTCGCTGTCGGCCATCGGCTGCGCGAGCGTGGATACGACACGTTCCTCGACCTGCCCGACGGGTTGCGCCACCGCCTTGCCGTTGCGCACCGTCTTTTTGTCCTCCTCCTTATCGGCGGCGGTCGGCTGTTGCGCCGTGCCGCCCTGTCCGGCAGGCATATATTTCGCCGCCAATTCGTAGGACTTTTCGAGCAAGGCCACTTGGTCGTCGAGCGTGGAGCCCGACGGCTCCCCCTGCCGCGCCATGATTGCCTCCAGCTCTTCGATACGCTCGCGCAGCTCCTCCTTTTCGGGATCGTCTTTCGGCGGTTCGTAAAAGCTGCCCAGCGTGCGGTTGATGTTCTCGTAAGCCGCCGCTGAGGAGCGGATCGGCTGTCGCGGGGAGCCGCCTCCGTAGGAGCGGGCGGGTTGCTGCGGCGTGGGATTCAGCAGGTCGAAATCCTCCGTTTTTGTTTCGGCTTCGTCGTCCTTGTCCGAAAACAGGGCGGCGAGGTCGTTCATCTGTGCCCGCCGTTCTTTCTGCTTTTCCTCCAGCCGCGTCAGCTCGTAGGCGGTACGCTTGTCGGCGATGATGCCCGACTGGGCGGGCAGCGGCATTTCGGTGTTGAAACCGATGCCCTGCTGCGCCTCGTCCTTATCCTTGTCGGAGGGTGCGAAGATCAGCCACATGGAGCCGATGAAAAGCAGCCCCATCAGCGGGTACACGAGCATCTTGCGGCGTCGCTGCCGCTGCTCCTCCGTGAGCGGCGTTTCAGGCTTCCCCTCTTTCGGGGAGGCCGTGGGATTGCGGTTCTGTTCTTTCTCTGTCATAATCGTAATGTTTATAAGGGTGGATACTGTCCTGCTTTTGGGGCAGGTTGAATTGCCTGATATGCTCGATCTCTATCTGCCGCCCGTTCTCCCTGCCGATTTGGTAGAGTGCCGCCCCGAACGTAAAGAGGGCGCAAAGGGCGAAAAAGGTGAAGATCACCAGCACGACGACGATTTTCGTGCGCTGCGGGAGGGCTTCGAGCCGGACGCGCAGCCGCTCGTCCTGCCTGTCCGTCCAATCGTTGATACGCCTGATTAACTTTCTCATAGGCTTATCTCTCCAATGTTTGCAGGTCGCGGTTTTCCAGAATCGTGAAGCCCTCGATGGTAAACCCGTTCGGATTGTCGTCCGAACGCGAGGCGTTGAGCAGGCGGCACGATGTTACGAGGCTGCGCTCCGTGACGTTGCTCTCGCGGATAATCATCTGCCGGGCATAGGTGTTCACGCGGTAGGGATAGCGGTCGAAATCGCAGACCACCGAATCGACCTGCAACACCTGATTGATGTTGCCCGCGATGATGCGGTTGTAATAGCCTTTCTCGGAGAAATCCGAGTAGTAGTTGTAGGCACTCTTGTCCGAGAGCAGCAGGGCGCGTTTGATGTTGTGCTCGATGGCACTCTTTTCGGGCGAGAGGGTGAAGAACAGCTCGTGAAAGCGGCGCACATGCTCGCGGGCTTCGGCGGGACGGTTCTGCGCGAGGTCTTGCGAGAGGGCGAGCATCAGCGACTTGCCGCCGTCGAGCACGTAGATCTTCTCGCGCTGCCGCTCGGCAAAGCGGTAGGAACTCCACACCGAATACACCACCACGAGGGCGCAGAGCGCGAGGAAGACCATTCCGAACAGACGAATCTGCCGGAACGAGGATTCGATATTTTTCAATGACTTAAATTCCATCTTGTTACTTTTTATAGGTTATTTTCGTTTGATAAGCCGTCCGACGGTATGGTTCCATGCGGCCTCACCCGCATTCACTCCCGCACGTCCGGCGCGTCCGGACATATTTCCCGCAGCGGCTCCGGCCACGCCGCCCGCGATACCGGCTCCCCGTCCGGCGAGCTGCGTCACGGCACGTCCGTAGCTTCCCGAACCTCCGGCCTGAATGATCCAGCCCGCGACGGTCGGAATCGTGAAATACCCGATAATGCCGATAATCAGGAACACGATATAGACGCCGTTGGAGGCTTCGAGCGAGAAATTCGGGTTGTTCTGCAACTCCGAAATATCGCTCTGGAGCATCAACACCTGAATCTTCGCCAATATGGTACTGAACAGGTCGGCCACGGGCAGCCACAGGTAGATTTGCACGTAGCGGCACACCCACTGCGTGAGCGTGGAGTGAAAGCCGTCCCAGACGGAGATGGCGAACGCTATGGGGCCGAGAATCGACAGGACGATCAGAAAGAACGTCCGGAGCGTGTCGATCAGCAGCGCGGCAGCGGCGAACAACAGCTCCAGCACCTCGCGGAAAAAGTCGCGTATGGACTTTTTCATGTTGTACATGCCCCGCTCGATATACATTCCGGCCATCGTAATCATGTCGCCGGGCGACCAGCCCAATTCTTCTAACTGGCGGTCGAACTCCTCGTTGCTGACCAGATAGGCCGTTTCGGGGTTGCGCATCATCGCCTCGTATTCGAGCTTGTCTTTCTGCTCGCGGTACTTGTTCATATCCATCGTCTGCGTTTCGAGCATCCGGTTCGTGCCCTGCACGACGGGGCTTAACACCCCGTTGATCGTGCCGAGGACGAACGTCGGGAAGAACATAATACAGAATCCCACGGCGAAAGGCCGCAGCAGGGGGTACACGTCGATGGCTTCGGCGCGGGCGAGCGACTGCCACACGCGCACGGCCACATAGAACAGCGCACCCAATCCCGCGATGCCTTTCGCCACGCCCGCCATGTTGGAGCAGAGCGGCATCATCTCGGAATAGAGCGAGCGCAGGATGGCGTGCAGGTTGTCGAACTCTATGGTCATTAACATCATAAGCGTTTCAGGTTATGGTTACCAATAGCGTTCGTTACGGCTGCCGTAGAGAGCCAGCACCCTGTCCATGTCGTTCTTCTTGCGCGAGCGCAGGTAGCTCACCGAGATGTTCTTGTTGGTGTAGTACATCACCAGATTGCGGTATCGCCGCACCCGGTTGTAGCACCTGTCCACCACGTCCATGCGCTCCTTGTCGGTCATTTGCAGGGTGGTGATGTTCACCACGTCTTTCATCTCTTTGAGGATGTTGTTGCTCTCCTCCAAGAGCTTCGTATAGCCGAACGCAATGGCCGACAATTCTTCGGGCGTGTAATTCTCGTCGCGGAGCATAAGCTGGAAATTCGTCACGTAGATGTCCGAGATGTCCCCGATCAGCAGGATGGTGTTCCTGACCTTGATAGCGTCTTTGACGAGGTTGTTCACCGATTTGAGGGCATCGTAATATTTTTTGCCCTGCTCGTAAATTTTCACCGTTTCCTGAAAATTGCTGACCATGTTGGCCGCCGTCTTCGAGGTGTGGATGATGTTTTTCGAGGCATTGATAATGCCTTGCGCGAGGTTGCCCGGATCGCTGACAACCCACTGCGCCCGCGCCGTGCCCGCAAGCAGCAGGCACGCGCTGAAAAGCATAAGGATTCTTTGTTTCATTCTCTTGTGGATTTAGTGGTGGTTATTGTTTTTCGCTGGCGCGGGTGTAATCACCGTGCGGCGAAAAGGTCAGCACGTCCGTCGCCTCGTTGTAGGCGATGTCGATGCGGTAGCCCGTATGGATAAAGAGGTTGCCCTCCTCCTCGCGCAGCAGGTAGGTTTCGGGCTTCAGACGGCGGCGGAGGCCGCTGCGCTTGAACACCGTAACCTTGTAGGCGTCGCCCTCGCGGAAGATCAGCACGTCGGGCTTGCCCTGTACGCTCACCCAATTGCCGCAGAGCTTGCTGCAATCCGTTTCCTTTACCTCGGTGCAGGCTTGCAGCATCAGAGCCGCCACGCCCACCAGATAGCCGCTCAACGTAAGCAGCCGTTGTTTATTGATACTCATATTCTTTCTTGATTTAATGATGATTAATTCTTACTCCGGCGACGCTCGGCAAGCTGCCGGATCGCCGCCTCGATGTCGCCGCCCAGCTTCTCGGCAAGGGCATAGACCTCCATCTTTTCGGTTTCTTCCGTCGTGAACGCCAGATATTCCTCGGCACTAACTTCGGTGGCATAGACCGCCGACTGCGTGCCGCCCAGCCCGATCCACACCTCCTTGTAGAGCCGTGACGGGTGGTTGGCCATGTTGATGGAAAGGATTTGCCCTTTCTCCTTGTCCGTCAGGCCGAGCAACGCCTGTATCTGGTCGAACTTGTTCATGTATTTGCGCTGGTCGAGCAGGATTTTGCAGTCCGAATTGTTGATGATGGATTCCTTGACAATCGGCGAGGCGATGATGTCGTCCACCTCCTGAGTAACAACCACAGCTTCACCGTAGAACTTACGAACCGTCTTGTAGAGGTACTTGATGTAGGAGGCCATGTTCGCCGAGGCGATGGCTTTCCACGCTTCCTCGATCAGTATCATCTTGCGGATGCCTTTTAGACGGCGCATTTTGTTGATAAACAGCTCCATGATGATAATCGTCGTCACCGGAAAGAGAATCGGGTGATCCTTAATCGCGTCGATCTCGAAGACGATAAACCGCTTTTGAAGCAGGTCTAACTGTTTGTCGCTGTTCAGCAGGTAGTCGTACTCTCCGCCGCGATAGTACGGCTCCAGCACATTGAGAAAGCCCGCGAGGTCGAAGTCTTTTTCCCGCACTTTCTTTTCCTCCAGCACGGCGCGGTAGTCGGTTTTCACGAACTCGTAGAACGTGTTGAACGACGGCTCCACGCTTGTATCCCGCTTGATGCGCTCGATGTAGAGCGCGACGGCATTCGAGAGGGCGACCTCCTCGGCACGGGTGGCAGGCTCGGTGTCTTTCTTCCAGAGCGTGAGCAGCAGCGTTTTGATGCTCTCCCGCTTTTCGATGTCGAACACCTTGTCGTCCGTATAGAATGGATTAAAGGCTATCGGCGTTTCGTCGGTATAGGTAAAGTAAACACCGTCCTCGCCGCCCGTCTTGCGGCGGATCATCTCGCACAACCCCTGATAGCTGTTTCCGGTGTCGATCAAAACGATATGCGTCCCCTGCTCGTAATACTGCCGCGTGAGGTGGTTGGTGAAAAAGGATTTCCCCGAACCGCTCGGCCCCAAGATGAACTTGTTGCGGTTCGTGATAACGCCCTTTTTCATCGGCAGGTCGCTGATGTCCAGATGCAGCGGCTTCCCCGTCAGCCTATCGACCATCTTGATTCCGAACGGCGAGAGGGACGAGCGGTAGTTGGTTTCCTCGGTAAAGAGGCATACCGCCTGCTCGATAAACGTGAAAAAACTCTCCTCGGCGGGGAAGTCGGCCTCGTTGCCCGGTATGGCCGCCCAAAAGAGCGTCGGGCAGTCGGTCGTGTTGTGGCGCGGGGTACACTCCATCGCAGCGAGCTGCGAACCCGTGTCGTTCTTGATGCGTTTCAGCTCCTCCCGGTCGTTCGACCACGCCATGACGTTGAAGTGGGCACGGACGGAGGTAAGGCCGAGGCTGTGGGCTTCGTTCAGGTACTCGTCGATCCACTCCTTGTTGATTTGGTTGGAACGCGAGTAGCGCGAGAGCGACTGCATATTGCGGGCACTTTTCTCGAACCGCTGCAAATTCTCCTCGCTGTTGTCGATCAGCACATATTGGTTGTAGATATGGTTGCACGAAAGGAGCAACCCCACGGGCGAGGCGAACGACAGGCGGCAGTCGCTCCGGTCGGTCGAGAGCTTCTCGTAGCGGGTGTCGGTCGCCACGGCGGAGGGCATATCCTCCGCATCGGAAAGCGTATGCAGGCAGAGGATGTTGTCGCCCACGCGCATCTCGTCCGCAGAGAGGGCGATGTCCTGCAAGCAGGTCGTATTTTCCGGTGAAAGAGAAAAGTATTTCTCCACCAATCCGGCTTCGGTCGCCGTTCCGGTAATCTCGTCCGAGGTCAGGCGGCGCAGGCGGATGAAGCCCGAATCGTTCATGATGCGCTCGAACTGCTCCGTGGCCTCGATGAATTTCGCCGCAGCGTCCTTGTCGCGTATCTCTTTGGGGACGATGTGCCCCCGGCAGAGCGTGTTCCAATTGCTCTGTCGGCGGCTCCGCTCTTTGGTCGTCTTCGTCAGGAACAGGTAGCACGTATGGTCGAGGTACGGTCGCTCGTTGAAATGCCGCTCGAACGAACGGCTTAAAAAACTCATGTCTTCCTTGTGCAATTCAGGTTTATACTCCTCGCGCACGAACCAATCCTGCTTATGCACGATGCTGAAATCGGGCAGCACGCGGATCGCCTTGCACCACGCGGCGTGTATGGCCTCGTACTCGGCGGAGGTGACGGTGTACAGCTCCGGCAGCTCCACCTCGAACGCCACCGTGATGTCCGCGTCTTTGGAGAGGATGCACCCCTCCTCGACGGCCAGCAGCGGGAATTTCGATTCGAGCGTCGTGGCTTTAAGTGTATTTCTCATTCTTCTTCTTTTTTTAGGGTAAAAGTCGGTGCAAACCGAGCGGAAAGCGAATCTATTTGCTTTTCCGAGGTGCAGCCCGACTTATGGAATAATCGGGTGATACGGCGGCGGTTCAGGAGGTATCGGGGACGGCTGCGCTGTGCGCCCAGCTTCATCAGTCCGTGTTCGCCGTACCGGGCATTCAGGGCGAATGTCTGCCACACCAAGATGGAGGCCGACACCACCCCGAAGCCGATACAGAACCATTGGTTGATACCAACCATGTAGAGGATGACGAACAGGACGAACAAGGCGAGCAGACCTCCGCAGAAAATGAAAAGGTACTGCGCCTTTAATCCCTTGAACTCAACCGAGCGGCCGATCCCCTTGTTGATAGGGTATTCTGCCATAGCTCGCCGCGATTAGAGGAAGAACGAACGCAGGATGGTTGCCGCCACGATCAGGAAGATACACGCGCCGAACCACGAGGCGGCGGTCTTCGACGTGTCGGGATCGCCCGACGAGAACTTGCCGTACACCTTGACGCCGCCGATCAATCCCAGGACCGCGCCGATGGCGTAGATCAGCTTCGTGGCCGGATCGAAGTAGCTGGTTACCATGCTTGTAGCTTCGTTGATACCCGAAAGGCCGTTGCCCTGTGCAAAGGCCGAGGATGCAGCCATAAGGAGGGCTGCGGAAAAAGTCAGTGCAAAGCGAGAGCAATGCGAAAACTTGTTTTTGCGATTGCCGAGCTGCCGCCTGATTTGGCGCAGCAAAATAAAATGTTTCTTCGTCATAAATTGTTCTTGAATTGTGCCGGGCGGTTGGATAGGCCGCCCGGCGGGTTGATACTGATTTTTACTTGTGGATTTAGTGGTCTGCTTTTTCTGCGGGAGCAGCTACCCGTACTCTTTCTCTTTCATCGCTTGTTCGTTTTTAATCGTTATACAAAATCCCGAATGTCGAACCCGGCCACATCCTCCGGCGCATCGGTTCCGTTTGGGAGTTGGAGTGCTACCGTCCCCGCATCCCCGCTATTGGAGAGCGGCTGACTTAAATAGTAGTCCATTAACCCCGCTATTTTCTCCCCGACGGAGGTGGAGCTGTTCACGAGGCGGTCGAACAGCTCCGTTCCCTCGATTCGTCCGAAAACCTGTCCGGCCTGTCTGCGCTCCGCTTCGGTCGCCGAGGTGTCGGCGGCGGTTTTCACAGCCCGGTCGATCTCCTCGAAGCTCACGCCGGAGGCGTAACCCGCATGACCTGCCGCGAGCGGCATCTCCTCGTCCATAGCCTCCTCCGGCTCGTCGTCGTCCTCGTATTCGAGCGGTACGTCGGGAATCTCCAGATGCTCGAACGCCTCGTCCAGCTTGTCGTCGGGAATACGTGCCGACGCCTCTTTTCCGGTTTCGGGGGCGAATGTAGGCACATTTCCAATCGGTTTTTCATTTCCGCTTTCCGTGGCAGCTTGTGGCGTCGGAATGGCATCGTTTGGCGTTGTCGGCTTCATGCGGAAGCTGCTTTTGCCCACAATATCCGGCACATCGTCCGTGCGTGTCGGCGGCGGAACTTTCGCCTGCGGCGTCGGTCGTTTCCGCTGCCGTTTCTCCCAAAGCAGATACGCCGCCAGCCATACGCCATAACCTGCGAGCAGGCATACCAATAGTGTTTCCATCATCAAATCAAATTTTCGAGTTGTTTTTTATACAGTTCCTTTATCTCGTCCTTATGCTGTTCCAGATGACAGGCGAGGACGGTATCTATATATCCGCCGACGGTTATCTCCTTGTCGGAAATGATATTCACGATGCGGGAAATCTGGTTGTGTATTTCCCGGCTGATATAGACGCATTGGCGCGTTTTGATCTCGTTGCGTTTGAGGAATGTCGCCGTATAGTCGGCATTCTGCCGTTTGCGGCGGCCACTCTCTTTCGGCGGTTCCGCTGGGGTGGCGGATTGTTCCTGCTCCGCTTGCGGGGCGGGTGCAGCCTCCTGCGGTTGCGACTGTACGCTGCCGTCCTGCTTGCGCCTGCCGATGGAATCCAACAGCAGGGCTTCGTCTATTGCTTCGGTAGCTGCTTTGCGACTGCTCATAGGCATTAGATTTTCATGATGGAACAAATCTCCTCGGCGAGTTCCTTGATGTTGCTGCCTTTCATCAGGGCATTGTCCATCGGGAAGATCGTCGAGCGGAATATGGCTTTGCGCTCCTCCGACAAGTCGCGGCGGAAACGCTTGCTATCCGGCAGTCGCGTTTCCAGCATGGGGATATTCATCTCGTCGATGACCTGCCGGTAGAGGTCGTATAATTCGCTCTTTTCGCGCCCGTCCACCATCGTCCAGAACAGATGCAACCCTTTGGTCTTGGCAATACCCGTCGTAATCAGGTTTTCATGGAACAGGGCGGCGAATTGCAGGGAGCTTTCGACCACGAGGCGGTCGGCACTGATGGGCGTGAAAATGTAATCCATTTGCGAAAGCGTTTTTACCACGCCCTCGCTTTTGAGCGTCCCCGGCAGGTCGAAGAAAACGAGGTCGGGTTTTGTCGCCTCCTCACGCAGCATCTTGTCGGCGTCGTCGAGCGCATCCACGGCATTGCTCGCAATGACGGGATAGGCTTTTTTCTTCACCCGCCGGAAATGGTCGCAGGCAAGAGCCTTGAAATAGGTGCTCTCGCCGATCACTTTGATTTCCCGCGCCCGCAGGTCTGCGATGCTGTTCTGCGGAGCGTCGCAATCGACGACCGCCACGTTGTAACCTTTCACGTAATGGAGGTAGCTTGCCGTAAGAACGGTAAGCGTCGTTTTCCCGATGCCGCCTTTCTGGGTGGCGAATGCAATAAAGATTTCCTTACTCATGGTTTCACTTTTTTAAGTTATTGATTCATTATATCCGTATGTTTCCGGTTCATTACTTACCCGCAGATTCATGGCTTTACGTACCTGTTGCACCAGCGATTGAACGGCATACGTAAGTATGGCCGTGAATCGGGGAAGCAGTACGACAGCACGACGATACGACGGCAAATCCGTAAATCTGTACGACACCGCGTCCTTGCCGCATCGACTACCCGAACCGTCGGTGAGGTATGGCGGCACGGGTTCACTCCGGTAAATCCGTAGTGCTTCAATCCGCTGTTTCTTCCGTTCCATAATTCTATCGTTATTCAAATCCATGCGGCAAATAAACAAGGAAAAAACGGCACTTGTACCGCTTTGGCCGCAGGTGGCAGCTTGTGGCGTCGGAATGGCAGCGTTTGGCGTTTTCGGCCCCGGAAAAGCAGCCCCCGAAGCCTCTACCTTTGCCCCCAAGCGACAGGGCGCACCACGGGCTTATAGCTGCGGCGTGTGATCGGTTCCCCCGCAATCCGTCTTCGGACGGATTTTTATGTTCGTCAGAACATAGCATCCTAAGTTAATATGCAAGTAAAATGGAGAAAAAATGAATAATAACAAACACAATATAATCTTATCTCCTAATAAGGGATTTAATTCTTGTCGAAAAGGTTCAGGTTGTATTTTCTTTGTGCTCGTCGGGATGAATGATCTTGTCCCTTGCCGCACTGCTCTCCAGCCGATGAGTTTTTATATTGTGATGTTACCCAACGGCGTATCTTTTAATATCGACAAACGGAGTTCCTCGTTTTACTACAGCAAAAACACGAGCAACCAATTTATTCCTTATTATATTGATAATAGCCATTTTAGATTTTCCATCGGCTTGTCTTCTGATATAATATTCACGCAGTTCTGTATCAAAGTGAATAGCTGTCATAGCAGCCAAATGCAACATCCTTTTAACTTGCTGGTTGGCAATAGAACTGACTTGTGTTTTTCCATATACGCTCGTACCGGACTGAAACTCAAACGGAGCAATGCCAGAATAACATGCAAACTTTCTCCAGTTATCAAAACGAGTGAAATTATAGGTATATACAATCAAGAAAGATGCGATGACAAACCCAATGCCTTTGATGGTTGTGATCAGCTCGAACGTCCTCCGTAACTGTTCATTTTCTTTAATGATGGCTTTTATTGCTTGTTCCATGTTGTTGATTTCAGCTTGTAAAGAAATTATTGCATTTTCATAGGAAGAAAACAATACAGGGAAATCTTCCTTCTGCATAACTCTCAACATTTCATTTCGAGACACAGCGTATCCTTTCATATTTGTTATTAGCCTATCTCTTAAGGTCAATAGAGAATGTATTTTACGGATATCGGTAGCAGGAAGCCTTGTTGTGGATATTTTGTCACTGAACCGATAAGCAAACTCGGCAATACGCTTGGAGTCAATGCGGTCATTTTTACCTCTGGTAATGCCTAAAGACCTTTTGATCTCTAAGGCAGGAACCATAGCAAAGGGAATCTGTTGTGCTTCAAGGAACATAGCTAATGGCAACGAATAAAGACCAGTGTGTTCAAAACAAATCAATACGGTATCCAAAGAATGACCGACTTGTTTTATTAGCCATTTGACAAATAACTCAAATCCAACGGATTCGTTCTTAAACTGTTTGTGAGTGTAGATTTCTCTAACAAAGACATCAAAACTCAACTTTGAAACATCAATGCCAACATAATTTTCAACCACCATGATTACTTAAACTTTTAATTAATAATTAGTTGCATGCAGCTAAAGCCATTAACAGACCTTAAGTCTAAAATCCTAACTGGTTCCGTGCAACGAAAAAGTAGCGTACAGGGACAAATGCTATGTGAAGGTCGTAAACCTGGCAAGGTGTTATGTTCACCCCGTAGCTACTTTTCAAATATAACTTTATAATAATATTAATGATTACGACAAGCCACAATGCGATCTGCTGACGTTGAAGAGCTTTGCTCTTTCATTACTGCAAAGTAATGGCAAGGTGTGTATCGAGTAACTCGATACTTTTCGGGTTACTCCCGAAAACCTTGCCCTTGCAGGGGGCGGGGCTGTCCCTCCGAAGTCGGGCAGCCCAGATCTCGAACCTGCGGTTGGTCGGGGTGTGGTGGCTTATGTCGCGCAACCATTAAATCCACAGATGTATGAACGGAAAAAGAAGAAATGTCGGGGGCAAACCGCCTAAACCCGACAAGGCCAGCCACCAAGTGATGGTGCGCTTCACGGACGAGGAATACGCCCGGTTCCTAACGATGTACGAGCAGTCGGGCGTCTATGCGAAAGCGGTTTTTATCAAAGCCCGCGTCTTCGGAGCCGAATTTCGCGTGCTGAAAGTCGATAAAACGCTCGTCGATTATTATACCCGCCTCTCCTCCCTGCACGCTCAATACCGTGCCGTCGGGGTGAATTACAACCAGACCGTGAAGGAGTTGAAAAGCCGCTTTTCGGAGAAAAAGGCGATGGCTTTGCTTTTCAAATTGGAAAAAGCGACGGTAGAATTGGCCGCTTTGAGCCGCCAAATTCTCGACTTAACCCACGAATTTCAGCAGCAATGGTTGCCAAAATTAACGTAGGAAACTCCCTTTACGGGGCGTTGGCTTACAACGGCGAGAAGATAAACGAGGGGCAGGGACGGTTGCTTGCCACGCACAAAATCTTCGACGAGGGGACGGGACGGCTCGACATCAGGCAGGCTGCGGAGGACTTCACCCGCTACCTGCCGGAGCAGCTGCGCACGTCGAAGCCCGTGGTGCATATATCCCTCAATCCGCATCCCGACGACCGTCTGACCGATGCGGAGCTGACGACTATTGCCGAGGAGTACCTCGCACGGCTCGGTTACGGCAACCAGCCCTATGCCGTGTTCAAACACGAGGACATCGACCGCCACCACCTGCATATCGTAACGCTCGCGGTGGACGAGGCGGGACGCAAGATCGGCGACAGCTTCATCCGTCGCCGCAGCAAGAACAT
>NZ_DBFWLG010000021.1:0-10559 GCF_048465575.1 Alistipes sp. | reverse complement strand
CCGCCGGGACGCTCGCGGGCGCCGCCCTCGCCGCGCCGCTGGTCGCCGGGGTCGGCGTCGGCGATTCGCTGGCTGTGGGCGCGGGTTTCGGCTACTATTCGCTCTCGAGCGTCTTCATCGCCGATCTGCGGGGTGCCGAACTGGCCACGGTGGCCTTGCTGTGCAACGTCCTGCGCGAAATTTACACGCTGCTTTTCGCCCCTTTCGTGGCCGGCTGGTTCGGCCCGCTGGCCGCGGTGTCGATCGGCGGCGCCACGACGTTCGACACCACGCTCCCCATCATCACCCGGGCCGCCGGACGGCCCTACGCCGTGGTCGCCATCTTCCACGGCTGCGTGCTGGATTTCAGCGTGCCGTTTCTGGTTACGCTTTTCTGTACAATTTAGATTATTAGCGTTTTATGTAGGTTTCGAGTGCCGCGACATACTCCGCGAATGCGTCTCTCCCCGCGTCCGTGAGGCGGCAGACGGTGCACGGCATTTTGCCGCGGAACGTCTTTTCAATCGAAACATAGCCCGCCTTGGCGAGTTTGTCCAGCTGCACCGAGAGGTTGCCGGCCGTAGCCCCGGTCTGCTGACGGAGGTAGACGAAATCGGCGCTCTCGACCCCGACGAGGATCGAGACCACGGCCAGGCGCAGCTCGGAGTGCAGCAGGGGATTCAGCTCCTTGAACATGGGCGGCGGGCGATGTGTCGCAGGATCAGACCGGGAAGCGCCACCAGCAGGATGCCGTATGCGCCGAGGTGGAGCATCCACCGTCCCGAGGCGGCGTCGAACGGCATGCGGAAGGTGAGGTTGAAAGCCAGCACGATTCCCAGAATGGCCAGCATTTGCAGAGCCACGAACGGGCCCGAGTGGTTGCTGCCTTTGCCGCGGAAGAATTCGGCGGTCGTGAGCAGCGCCACGCTCAGCAGCAGTTGCGTCGTGCCTACGGGGTTCATCGTGTTGCCGGGAACCGTGACGGCATAGACGATCGAGGCGGCCGAGAGCATGGCCGGAAAGGTCCAGACGAGGATCAGCAGGTTGTCGAAACCCGTGCGGACCAGGGCCCGGCGGCGCCGGTTGTACGCCGACCAGATGTAACCCCCGGCAAGCGGCACGAACCAGCTCCACAATACCCTCGCGTCGCCCGTCCAGCGGTAAAGACCGTATTCGGCCAGCGCCGTCAGGCTCAGCAGCAGACCCCAGAAGACGAACAGTTCGCCCCGGACGAAATGCATGCGCCGCAGGTTGCGGTCGAAGACGCAGGCGATCAGATCGAGCGCCTCGGTTTCGGTAAATTGCTTCTGTTCCATAGGGGTTACTCTTTTCTGGGACGGTTCGAGCGGTAGTTGAGAATATGGCCCGGGATGACCATCATGACCAGAAAACCGGCCACGAAGACCGCGGGGGCCCAGGGGTTGGGGACCGCGAGGCTCACGGGGGCGAGGAGGATGGCGGCCGCACCCCCGGCGACGGCGGGCGCGAAGCGGATGACAAGGCCCGTGAGGGCGGTCCCCATGCCCATCATCAGGAGGATGAGGAAGAGGATCGGAATCCGCACCGGGGTGAAGAGCGTCACCAGGCTGACGAACCAGGCCGAAAGCCCCATGACCAGCCAGACGTTTGCCAGAACGCGGTCGACGAACGTGTGCACGCCCTGCGTCGGCCGCCGGCCGCGCAGGAGGCGCGTGAGGAGCCAGCCCAGGAGGGGCAGCACCATCCAGAGCAGGTTCCACCGCGGATTTTCGGTCCCGACCACGGCGGCCCAGACCAGGAGCGTGGTGGCGATGGTGGCGTAACCCCAGGCCAGAAAGGGGTGGCCGGCGTTGCGGGTGAGCCGGCTGCGCGTGTTTTCGATCATGCTGCCGATAAGGGCCAGGCTTTGTGCGGGATCGAGTTGTCTGTCTTCCATAACGAATCGGTTTTTCGGGGTAAAGTTACGAATTTTTCGGATCGGTTTTGCGGTCGGCTGCGGGGTAGTGCAGTTCGGCCGTCGTGCGGTTTTCGGGGGCGGGCAGTTGGCAGTTGCTGGCCGCGTAACCCTCCTCGGGGCCCTGTTCGCCCATCTTCATCTTGTAGTCGCCGTCCTCGTCGTGGAAAAGCGAGACCCGGGCCTCGTCGCCATCGATGCCATCGAGCCGGACGGTGACCGTGCCCTCCTTGGCCGGGGCCATGCCGAACACGGGCTTTTCCTGTCCGGGGATGTTGGCCATCACGAGGATGTTACCGCGGTCGTTGCGGACGTTTTCGACGGTGATTTCGAGCGTTTTGGCGGTTGCCGCCGTCGCAGCCAGTACAAGGGCTGCGCAAAGGATCGATGTTTTCATATGCGTTGTTTTTAGAGGTAGTTGCGTTCGTCGTCGCAGCCGGTGAGGTACCGGACGAGCGATAGCGTGAGTTGGAGCCCCCCCCAGCCGGCGGCGACCCAGGCGACCCACCGGTAGCGGGGCGAGGTGCAGGCGTCGAGCAGGGCCAAGAACGGGCAGACGACCACACAGGCGGTCGCGCGGCGGGCGAACCAGCGGCCGAAAAAGCGGCGCTTGCGGGTGTTGTCGGGCTGGATTTGCATGGTTGCGGTTTTTTCGGTTTGTAAATCTATTGCAAATATAAAGTAGTTTATGAAATAAACCAAATTTCAGGCCGGAATTTTTTCGGATTTTTTCGATACCTATAATATAAAGAGGAGGAAAAAATCGTAACTTTGTTCGCACATAACCCGCTTTTCTGAAATGAAGAAACTGCTCTTTCTCCTTGTCGTGCTCGCGGTGCAGGTCGCCCGGGCCCAACTGGTGCTGCCCGAGATTCTCGGCGACCATATGATTCTGCAACAGTACGCCCAAGTCCGGCTGTGGGGCCGGGCCGATCCGGGAGCGGAGGTGAAGATAAGCGCTTCGTGGGGCGCGGAATGCGAGGTGCGGAGCGACAGCGCAGGGCGCTGGACGGCGCGACTTCAGACGCCTGAGGGTGGGTTCGGGGCCGAGAGCATCCGTTTCCGATGCGGCTCGATGACACGGACCCTGGAAAACGTTCTGATCGGCGAGGTGTGGTTCGCCGGCGGGCAGAGCAACATGGAGATGCCGCTCGGCGGGTTCGTCCACTGCCCGGTGGAGGGGGCCAACGAGGCGATCGCCCGGGCCGGGAGGCTGCGTCCGAGAATCCGCTATGCGAAGATCGCGCACGCGGGCGCTTACGAGCCGCAGGAGTACGCGGCGGGACGCTGGTGCGAATTCACGCCCGAGACGGCGGTGCGGTGCAGCGCGGTCGCGTTCTTCTTTGCCGAGCTGGTGAGCGATGCGCTCGGCGTCCCGGTGGGCGTGATCGACTGCTCATGGAGCAGCAGCCCCATCGAGAGCTGGCTCGACCGCACGACGCTCGAAACCTGTGCGGATGTAGACCTTTCGCCATCGGCGCTCGAAGCGCTGCCCGATTCGCAGCGGCCCATGACGATGTACAACGCGATGGTGCATCCGCTGGCGGGGTACACGATCCGCGGATTTCTGTGGTATCAGGGGGAGTCCAACGTGATGCGCCATGCGGACTATGGCGGACGGCTGGCCGATCTGGTCGCGTTATGGCGCTGGGCGTGGGGGCAGGGCGATCTGCCGTTCTACCTGGCGGAAATCGCGCCTTCGACTACGGACACGACCAGGCGCCCCTCCTGCGCGAAGCGCAGTGGCGGGCCGCCGCGCGGATACCCGGCTGTGCGGTCGTCGTGACCAACGATCTGGTCGAGGAGTACGAGCGGTGCAATATCCATCCCCGCAACAAGCGCGACGTGGGACGCCGCCTCGGTTACCATGCGCTCGCCAAGACATACGGGATGGACGGCGTGGCGTCGGACTATCCGAAGTACGAGTCGATGGAGGTCGCGGGGAATGAAATCCGGCTTACCTTTACGCACACGGAGCAGGGCTTCGACCGCCTGACCGGTATCGAGGGCTTCGAGGTGTGCGGCGCGGACCGCGTGTTCCGGCCGGCAAGGGCCCGGATCGAGGGGCTGCACGTGGTGGTCGGTGCCCCCGACGTGAGGCGGCCCATGGCCGTGCGCTACTGCTTCCGCTCTTTCCAGCGGGGGAATCTGGCCAACGCGCGCGACATGCCCGTGGTGCCGTTCCGCACGGACGATTTCCGGTAAAAGGGCGGAGGTTCACCACGGGTTCGGCCGGATGGCAGGGGCGAGTGGTTGCGCACGGTCGGAATGCCTGCCCCGGCTTCGCGCGGCAGACGATCCAATGTCCGGATGCGGCGGGATGCCGCCTGCTCAGGCCTCGCGGCAGACGATCTGGGCCCACTCGGGGTGGCGGGCGATGTAATGGGCGACGAAACTGCACTCGGGGACGACCTGCAACCCCTTTTCGCGGGCATCTTCCAGCGCCCCGGCAACCAGCTCTGAACCGACGCCCCGACCGGCGAGGTGCGCGGGAACGCAGGTGTGCGTGAGGCGGATGCGGCGCGGCTCCTTGATGTAGTCGATATAGACCTTGTCGCCGCCGACCTCCATTTCGTAGCGCTCTTCGATGTGGTTGTCCACCACCGTGTGTCTTCCTTTCATGCTTTTTCAACTTGATTTGTGCCGTCAGGCGCTCCAAATATAGTTCCGAAACGGGAAAAAACACTACTTTTACACCCGAAATGGAACGCATCGCACCGCTTTTGCTCGACTGGTATGCGCGCCGCGGGCGCGACCTGCCCTGGCGCCGCACCCGCGACCCCTACCGCATCTGGCTCTCGGAGGTCATCCTCCAGCAGACGCGCGTGGCGCAGGGAATGGCCTACTATTTCCGTTTTACGGAGCGCTTTCCCGACGTACGGTCGCTGGCTGCGGCCGGGGAGGACGAGGTGCTCAAGCTGTGGCAGGGGCTGGGCTATTACAGCCGGGCGCGCAACCTGCACGCTGCGGCGCGGCAGGTGGTCGAAGCGTTCGGCGGGGCCTTTCCCCGGACAGCGGAGGAGGTGCGCACGCTTCGGGGCGTGGGCGAATACACCGCGGCGGCGATCTGTTCGGCGGCGTTCGATCTGCCGTGCGCCGTGGTGGACGGGAACGTCTACCGCGTGCTGGCGCGGCTCTTCGACCTCGCCGTGCCCATCGACACGACCGAGGGGAAGCGCGCCTTTGCGGAGCTGGCCCGGTTGCAGCTGGACGAGAAGCGTCCGGGCCTTTACAACCAGGCAATCATGGATTTCGGGGCCCTGCAATGCACCCCCGCGCAGCCCGACTGCGAGGGGTGTCCTTTCGGCGGACAATGCCTGGCGCGGGCGGCCGGGACCGTGGGCGAGCGTCCCGTAAAGCAGGGTCGGACCCGGGTGCGCGACCGCTGGTTCAACTATCTCCACGTTACGTGCGGCGGGAAGACGTTGCTGCGCCGCCGCGAGGAGCGGGATATTTGGCAGGGGCTCTACGAATTTCCCTTGATTGAGACCGACCGGGCCGCGGATTATGCGGTGTGTGCGCACACACCGCTGTTTCGGGAGTTGTGCGGCGACGGTGCGCGGCTTGTCCGCAGCGTTGCGATGCTCCGCCACCAACTCTCGCACCAGACCATCCACGCGGTGTTCCACCGCATCGAAACCCCGCAACTGTCGCCCGCGGCCGAGGCGCTGGCCGTCGATACGGCTTCCGTGGGCGAATACGCCGTGCCGCGGCTGATCGACCGTTATTTAATCAGATACCAGATGTAGGCGACGTAGATCGCCAGGAAGATCGCACCCTCCCAGCGGTCCACTTTCTTGCGCCGGAAAGTGAAAGCCGTCAGGAAGAGCAGCAGCGAACTGAGCACGACCATCCCGATGTCGAGGTGGGTGATGCCGCCCATCGTCAGGGGATGGATCGTGGCGCTCAGGCCCAGAATCAGGAGAATGTTGGCGATGTTCGAACCGAGAACGTTGCCCAGCGCCATTTCGGCTTTCCCCTTGGCGATCGAAACAATCGAAGAGGCCAGCTCGGGAAGCGACGTGCCGCCCGCGACGAGCGTGATGGCGATCACCGACTCGCTGATGCCCAGCTTGCGGGCGATCTGCGTGGCGTTGTGGAGGAACATTTCGCCGCCGTAGACCAGCCCGGCCAGTCCGCCGGCGATCATCAGGATTACAAGCCAAAGGGCCTTGCGGGGTTTGGCGTTCGCGTCCGCCGCGGCTTCGGCCCGCCCCGTGGCGCGGATCGTGTACCACATCAGGCCGATATAGAGCACGAGCATCACGATGCCGTCCGCGCGGCCGATGCGGTCCGAACCCAGGTGCAGCAGCCGGTCGGAGGTGAAGAGGAGCAGCAGCAGCGAGGCGCCCAGCCCGAACGGGATGTCGCGCCGGATGTTGCTCTGCGTGAGCGCCAGCGGCCGGATGAGGGCGCAGATGCCCAGGATGACGAAGACGTTGAAGAGGTTGGAGCCGACGACGTTGCCCATGGCCACGTCGCTGTTGCGGGCGATGGCCGAGAGCACCGAGACCACCAGTTCGGGCGTCGAGGTGCCGACGGCCACCACCGTCAGGCCGATGATGAATTCCGGAACGCGGAAGCGCTGCGCCAGGGCGGCCGAACCGTCCGTGAGGAAATTGGCGCCGGCGAGGATCAGCCCGAGGCCGAGGATGAGAAGCAGGATTTCCAAAAGGTGAAAGGTGAAAGGTGAAAGGTGAACTTTGCGGGTAAGCGAGAGCAGAGGCTGAGTAAAGTCAAGCCGCCGCAGGCGGTCATGCCAGCAGGATCAGGCTGACGGCCATGACGGCCATGCCGGTGACCACGCCGTAGATCGAGGTGTGGGGCTCGCCGTATTCGCGGGCGGCGGGCAGCAGCTCGTCGATGGAGATGAAGACCATGATGCCCGCCACGCCCGCCAGGATGCAGCCCATGAGCGTGTGCGACATGAAAGGCATGAGCACCAGCCACGCCAGCAGTGCACCGACCGGCTCGGCCAGGCCCGAGAGGAGCGAGAGCCGGAACGCCTTGCCGCGGTTGCCCGTGGCGTAGTAGATCGGGATCGAGACGGCGATGCCCTCCGGGATGTTGTGGATGGCGATAGCCACCGCGATGGCGATGCCGATGGCCGGGTTGTCCACGGCGGAGGTGAACGTGGCGATGCCCTCGGGAAAGTTGTGGATGCCGATGGCGAGGGCCGTCATGACGCCCATGCGCATCAGGCGCGGGTTGTGCGGCTGGGGAGTGTCCATCTCCTCGACCATGTGGGCCTCGTGGGGGTTTTCGAACGAGGGGACCAGGCGGTCGATGATGCCGATCAGCAGGATGCCCGCGAAGAAGCTGCCCACGGTGATGAGCGTCCCCAGGCGCGGGCCCCACTCGGCCGTGAGCGCCAGGTCGGCCTGGCGGAACAGTTCGACGAACGAGACGTAGACCATCACCCCGCCCGACAGTCCGAGCGAGAACGAGAGCAGCCGCTTGTTGGTGCGCCGGGCGAAAAAGGCGATGGCGCTCCCGATGCCGGTGGCCAGGCCGGCGCCGAGGGTCAGCAGCAGCGGGATGAGAAAGTTCGATTCCATTGTTATTTTCCGTTTATCGGGGGAGCGCTTGCGGCCCGGATGGTTTGCGTAGCAAAGATAGTGCAAGGCGAGCGACGAACCGTCGGGCGGAGCGCAGGTAACCGCGGGCAAAGATAGTGAATCGGTTGCAAAATCCGGGTAGGAAAGGTCCCTGTTTTTCCGATAGCGGCATAGGCGGAGCCTATCGGGCGGCTTTCCGAGGGGCGAAGAGGTGCTCGTGGAGGGCCTTGCCCGCAGGGTCGATGACGCGGACCCGGATGCCGTCAGCTGCGGCCGAAACGCAAAGCCTGTCGCTGTTGGAGTTGACCAGGACGGGAAAGTCGGTGCCGCGGGTGCCCGGTTCATAAAGTCCGTAGCGGTGGTAGTGGCCCGAGAGCATCAGGTCGATGTTCGCGCCGTTCAAAAGCGGGACGAAGAGGCGGCCGATCTGCTGCTCGCCGTGCCAGCTCCGGCCGTCGGCCGGGAGCATGTGCATCAGCACGATGCGGTAGGGCGCCGTGCGGAATGCATCGCTGCGGATCACCCCGCGCAGCCACTCGGCCTGCTGCTGTCGGTAGGCGTCGTAGGCGGCCAGACCCCCGTAGGCCAGGTCCTCGTCGGGTTTGTCCTCGCCGCCGTCGAGCACCACGAAGAAGACCGGACCCTGGCGGAACGTGTAGTAGGGCAGGCCGGTGGGCGAGGGAAAGTAGTCGCAGAAACGGTCGGCGAACGAGCCGCGCGCCTCGTGGTTGCCGCGCACGAAGAAGAGGGGAATGCCCGCGGGGGAGAGCAGCCGCGAGAGGGTCGTGAGGTAACCTCGGGCGAGTTGCTCCTCGGACTCCATCGAGGAGGTCATGTCGCCGTTCAGACAGATGAAATCGGGCCGCTCGCGGGCCGCATCGCCCAGCAGCAGGCGCAGGAGGGAGTCGCGGCCGTGGATGTCGTTCACCACCCAGAAATCGGTTTGCGGGCGGGAGGGGTCGAGCGTGGCCGCCGGGTAGGGATTCCGGCGATAGACGTCCATCCCCGAGACCTCGCCCAAACGGGTTTTTCCCCGGTCGTCGAGCGCCGCCTGCTGGACGATGCGGTAGCGGCAGCGCTGGCCCGGACGCAAGCCCTCGACGCGCACGCGGTGGAGGCGCGAAATGCGGTGGCGGCCCAGGTGCGAATCGTAATGGCGCGGGCGCGGGGCGGCGTAGAAATGGGTGCTGTCGTCGGGCGCGACCTCGACCCAGGCGACGGCGTCGCGGTCGGTGGTCCACACGACGGTGAACCCGTCGGAGGTAACCTCCTGCAGGTAGGGGCCCAGTACGGTGCGGGCGGTCTGGCCGAGGGCGGCGCCCGCCGCGAGGAGGGCGCAGAGAAGCAGTGGAATGCGTTTCATCGGATGATCGGTTGGGTTATCGGGTTTCAAAGGTAGGTTTTTTATTCGGTTTGCGCAATGCGGGTACGGCGCGGGAGCGGGCAATGTCGATCGTTTGTTGAAAAAATTGCCCGAAAGTTTTGCACAACCACGCGAAATGCGTTATCTTTGCACACAATTATAGCGATTCCGAGATCGATGAATTGTAAACCCCACATACCGTCTGCACACGTTTTCCGGCAGCAGGATGATTGGTCGGGTTTCGATTCCGCGACGGGTTTCGGCATTTTTGTTTCATTAGGGTAACTGTTTCGGTTACCCTATTTTTTTATGCTCCGCCACCGCAAGATGAAGACCTTTTATACGAATGCGCAGATTTACCGCGACGGGCGGTTCGAACGGGGAACGCTCGCCGTCGAACGGGGCCGCGTGGTCCGGGCGGAGGCGCCAGCGGAGACAGACCGGGTGGTGGACCTGAAGGGGCTGCACCTGGTGCCGGGGTTGGTGGACGTGCATGTTCACCTGCGTGAACCCGGATTTTCCGAGAAAGAGACCATCGCCACGGGGACGGCTGCGGCGGCGCGCGGGGGATATACCACGGTCTGCGCCATGCCCAACCTCTCACCGGCGCCCGACAGCCTGGAGACGCTGCGGGTCCAGACCGACCTGATCCGCCGCGATGCCCGGGTGCGGGTCGTTCCCTACGGCTGCATCACCCGCGGGCAGCGCGGCTGCGGCTCGCTGGCCGATTTCGAGGCCCTGGCCCCCGAGGTCGCGGGCTTCTCGGACGACGGCCGCGGCGTGCAGTCCGCAGCGTTGATGGAGGAGGCCATGCGCCGCGCCGCGGCCGTCAGCCGGCCGATCGTGGCCCACTGCGAGGTGGACGAGCTTTTGCGGGGCGGCTATATCCACGACGGCGCCTACTGCCGCGAGCACGGCCACAAGGGCATCTCTTCGGAGAGCGAATGGCGGCAGGTGGAGCGCGACATCGAGCTGGCCGAAAAGACGGGTTGTCAGTACCACGTCTGCCATGTTTCGACGCGCGAAAGCGTCGAGCTGGTGCGCCGGGCCAAGGCGCGCGGGCTGAGGGTAAGCTGCGAGACGGCGCCGCACTACCTGCTGCTGTGCGACGAGCAGTTGCAGGAGGAGGGGCGTTGGAAGATGAACCCGCCCATCCGCAGCCGCGCCGACCGTGAGGCGCTGTTGGAGGGGATCGCGGACGGCACGATCGAGGTCGTCGCCACGGACCATGCGCCCCATACTGCGGTCGAAAAGTCGCGCGGACTGGCGGGCAGTGCCATGGGAATCGTGGGGCTGGAATGCGCCTTTCCGTTGCTCTATACCTATCTGGTTCGGAAAGGGGTGATCGGGCTGGAGCGGCTCGTCGAACTGATGTCGCTCAACCCGCGGCGCTTGTTCTCGCTGGAGGGCGGTCTGGAGGAGGGCGGAGCGGCCGATTTTACGGTCCTCGACCTCGGGGCCCGCTACGAGATCGACCCCGGGACGTTCCTTTCGAAAGGCCGCGCCACGCCTTTTGCCGGATGGCCGGTCGAGGGCCGTGCCGTGCTGACGGTGGTCGGCGGCGAGGAGGTTTATCAAGGTGAAAGGTGAAAGGTGAAAGGTGAAAAGTGAACTTTGCGATTGAGCGAGGGCAAAGACCGCTTGCGGGTTTTGCCGAGCGTGAGCAAAGTCAAGCCGCCGAAAGGCGGGTTAAAGGTGAACCGACGCAGCGAGCGAGTGCAGAGAC
>NZ_DBFWLG010000020.1:0-4866 GCF_048465575.1 Alistipes sp. | reverse complement strand
ATAACAGCAACCGCCGTCGGATTCACTTGCCGGGCGGGGTTCGTTCCTGCCGAGTGTACCTCTAAAGAGGCATCGAATGACTGCAAAAAACCATGTGCCATTTGGCTGCGGCAACTGTTGCCTGTACAAAGAATCAATATTTTCATCTTTTTTACTTTGATAATTTCAATATACGTAAAGCACCTCTAATAACCAGCAAGAATACAATTGTACCAAGAATCAAGTCCGGAAGTACTGTGTCAAATTGCCACACCAAAAGGCCTGCAATGATGACACCTGTATTGATAATAATATCATTGGATGAGAAAATAATACTGGCTTGAATGTGAGCATCCTTGCTTCTCGTTTTTTGCAGTAAGAACAAACAGACTATATTTGCCAGCAGTGCGAGAAATGATACCCCTATCATCACTTGAAAATCTGGAATAGTTTCTGCTGCGACAAAACGTCTTACAACCTCTGCAAAACCCAAACAGGCAAGAAACAATTGGATGTACCCACATATCATAGCGATACGTTTCTTTCTTGACACGACAGCTCCCACCGCCAACAGGCTAAGACCATAAACAAAGGCATCGGCAAGCATATCCAGACTGTCGGCAATCAATCCCATAGAATGGGAAAAGAACCCCGTACTCATTTCGACAAGGAAAAACGCGAAGTTGATGGCTAAAACCAGCCACAAAGTTTGTCGCTGTTTGTTGTCCCCCTGTGATCGAAAATCTCTGTCTGATGCAATGCTTTCAATAAGCCGGACACCTAAATCTAATTTCTGTAAGACGTTTTCAATAGAATCGTGGTCGCCGCTATGAAAAATAGTCACTGTCCTTTGGCTCAAATTAAACTCCATGCTCTTGATATTCTGTAAATCTTGTAATTTAAAACGAATCAAATTCTCCTCACAAGGACAATCCATCCGTTCTACTTTATAAATCGTTCTCTTCATAATACATCTAAATCCTCAAAAAAAGTTTCCAAATACAAATCCCGAAATAGTAGCCATAACAATGACAAGTGCAACATACACCGTCGTTTTTTTCGTTCCCATCACGCCACGGATCACCAGCATATTCGGCAACGACAACGAGGGGCCAGCCAAAAGCAGGGCAAGCGCGGGGCCTTTACCCATACCGGAGGCGAGCAACCCCTGAATAATCGGAACTTCTGTCAGCGTGGCAAAATACATGAATGCCCCCGTGAAACTTGCAAAGAAATTCGATAGCAACGAATTTCCACCCACAGCCCATTCAATCCAGCTATTGGGAATAACCCCGGCAATAGATGTATTATCGTGCGTTGAACCCAGCAAAAACCCGGCAGTCACGACGCCGATAGCCAGCAACGGTAAAATCTGTTTTGCAAATCCCCACGAAGATAATGCCCACTCCCGGTTTTCGTCATCCCGCTTGTCAAAAAGCAATATCACTGACAATGCTGCGATCCCTACTATCATCGGTACAAGCGGAACCAATTTGGCATTAGCGATAAATGCTCCGGCAAGGAATGCTGAAAGCAGGGTAACAGCCGCACCCAGCACCACCCATGTGGCACGCAATTTCAATATCCGGATAAGCGACCAGCACATCAAAAGCGCAAAAACTCCCGTTATATACCATTTATAGGCAAAAATATAAGACCATAAACCCGTATCCGATGCAGCAGGCGCACCCCAATTGGCAAACACAAGGATCAGCACCAGCGTAAAGAAATGAAACGAGGTTTGCCACATCGGTCGTTTTTCGGGTGGAGGCACAATATTCATCTGCTGCTCCTTTTTCGCCTTCTCTTCCTTGCGGAAAATAAAAGACATAGCAAGACCGATTACCACCGAAAATAAAATTGCTCCGATAATTCGAGCCACACCCATCTCGAAACCCAGAATCCGGGCCGTCAGGATAATAGACAAAATACTGATCGCCGGGCCTGAATAAAGAAAAGCAATCGCCGGACCTAAACCTGCACCACGCTTATAAATACTGGTGAATAACGGTAAAATGGTACACGAGCATACCGCCAGAATACCGCCGGAAACCGCTGCCACCGTATAAGACAGCCATTTCTTTGCATTGGCTCCGAAATATTTGAGAACCGCTCCCTGACTGACAAAAACGGCAATCACACCTGCAATAAAAAAAGCAGGCAACAAACACAACACAACGTGTTCCTGTGCATACCATTTCGACAAATCGAGCGTGGCATCTATCGCTGTCATAAACCGCTCATTGCCGAGTGGCATAAAAAAGACAGCCACAAAAACGGCGACAATCCAAAAGAGGATTTTCAACTCCTTTTTAGTATCCATACAAAATTGAATTAAATACCGAGCATCTTTTTAACCTCATTCTCTGTCGGAACGTGCCCTTTGATCTTTACCTCTCCATCCACAACCACCGCCGGGGTACTCATAATATTGTAATTGAGCAATTCCATAATATCCTCCACTTTGGTAAGCGTCACATTGAGATTATTCTCGTTCACTACCTTCTCAATCATTTCATAGGTTGTCTTACACTTGGCGCAACCAGCTCCTAAAACTTTAATTTCCATAATCCGAACTATTTAATTGTTAATTGTTATTCGTTTAATTACGAACATTATATGAAAATCACATATACATCAGAATGCAATAATACAAACCGATCATCGTAAATAATCCTCCGACAATCCGGTTCAACCATTTCTGGATAGTTTGCATTTTGCCATAAAAACTACTGATATGCTGTACACTGAAAGCCAATATCCAAGCCACCACCAAAACAGGTAGGGCAGTTGCTATTGCAAAAACAACCGGAAGCAGATAACCAGCCGGAGCCGTTGCAGACATTGGAATCAGCATCCCGAAATAAAACACTCCGCTCGTAGGGCAAAACGCCATAGCAAACAACATCCCTAACAATAAAGCTCCCCAGCCCCCGCGTCGCGCCAAACTCTCTCCGTTGCCTTTGAAGCCGAACGACGGCAACTTCAGCTTATGGCCGAACAACATAAACAAACCGATCAGCAACAAAGCAGGGCCAAGTATCATTTCACCGTATTTGCCGATAAACTTTTGAATACCGAACAAACTCGAACCCTCTTTCAACACGAGAATTAACACAATGCCCAATAAGGTATAGGCAATCACACGACCGAAAGTATATAACAATCCATTGCGAAAAATGCGGCGACGGTTCTCAATATCCTTTCCGATAAACCCGATTGCTGCAATATTGGTCGCTAACGGGCAGGGCGATACAGCGGTTAGTAACCCCAGCAAAAAAGCGGTCAGAGCCGGGGTTGTACTGCTATCCAACAAAGATTGTAGCCACTCCATAAGCCATTATTTTAGCATTTCCTTAACCTTCTTCACCAATCCCTCCTTGAATGTATCGGGAGCGGTACGCGCATTTGCAAAAGAATATTCGGTCATATTCTCCTTACTTTCCTTGCCGTCTTTCCATTTGCTGACAAAAAGCGACGACCATGTCACCTCATACTTATCGGCGATAGCTTCATTTTCAGCTTTAGAAATATCAATCGTCCTGAATATTACCGTACCATTTTTCAATTCATCGGCAAAAGCTGCCTCTATTGCGGCCTTTGCATTCTTTTCTATCGCCATACACGTTGCGCAACGCTGCTTACCGTGAAAATAAAGCACTTCTACACGGTCTTTTTCTGCTTGTTTCTCCGCTGTTTTGTTCCCTTTCGCATTACTATTACCGCAGGCGAACAATCCCAAACAAATCGTCAATAATAAAATTACTCTTTTCATAATCTTTTGATTTAACTGTTTTTATTGATTTTATCAACCAGCTCCCTGAAAAATATCCCGGAATCGAGAGAGCCGTTTGTTATTTTGCTTCTGAAAATCTCCTTCCCGGTTCGGTCAAAAGCGATCCATTGAGGTGGAATAATTATATTATAGGTTCGTGCCAAATCTCCATTCTTATCCATAATGACCTCCCAATCCCATCCATTTGTACTGACAATAGGCTTTACACGGGAGGCTGTACGCTGATCATCCACAGATACCAAAACCACCGTTATCGGTTTTTCTTCATTCTCATATTCCGACCACACCTCATACAATTCCTCTATCATCGTAATATTATTCGGGCAACACGTTTTCCAAAAAACAAATAAAGTAGTCCCTTTCTCCGATGTAAAATCCTTGAGGTTCCTTGTCCTCCCTTTCATATCCTTTACAGACTGTTCCGGCCAATAACTTTGTGCCCCGCACACCATTGTAACCGATAGGGCAAAGAGTAAAAAAACGAGTTTTTTCATATCTTTAATATTTGTGATTCGTCGAATTACGAACATAATAACTAAAAAAATAGCCCTATCCGCAACAACTGTCCTGCTTGGGGCAACAGTTTTCAAACAGCGTGATAAACAACTTTTGAGCGATAAGCCAATTTCCCCTGTTAATGCAATATCTCACTTTAGGCGGCTCAATAGAACCCTGAATTAATCCGGAATCTTTTAATTCCTTCAAATGTTGCGATACGGTTGCTTTTGCAATAGGCAACACCTCATGTATATCCCCGAAAAAACAACAATCCTGCTTTGCCAGAAAGTGAAGTATGGCAATCCGGGCCGGATGCCCCATGGCTTTAGCGAAACGGGCAAGTTGTTCTTGGGCTACGGTATATTCCTTATTTTCCATTCTCATTCTTATTTGTTGTTCGCAAAACTACGAATGATTTTTTGAAAAGGCAAAAATATCTCCTGTTTTTTTGTTTTTTTTAATCACGGAGATACATATTTAGTACCTCCGTGATTGACTATAATTTCATTTTCTTCCCTTGAAGAGGATAATCATCTACGGACTTTGATCGGATAGCATGAATATGTTCACCAATGAATTGTGAAGTGGATAAC